>NZ_CP117516.1:580000-1780000 GCF_028621955.1 Erythrobacter sp. BLCC-B19 | reverse complement strand
AAATATTCGGCTTGGGGATGCCCGAAATAGAAGCCACTGACCGCCGCTGTCGGCCACATGGCGAAGCTCTCAGTCAGCGTCAGGCCCACATTCGCAGGTGCATCGAGCAGGTCGAACAGGATCGGCTTCAGCGAGTGATCGGGGCAGGCGGGATAGCCCGGCGCGGGGCGGATGCCGCGATATTGCTCGCGGATCAGCGCCGCATTGTCGAGCTGCTCGCCAGCGGCATAGCCCCACAGCGTGGTGCGAACGTGCTGGTGCAGCGCTTCGGCAAAGGCTTCGGCAAACCGGTCGGCCAGCGCCTTCAGCAGGATGTCGGAGAAATCGTCCTTGTCGGCAAGGAAGCGCGCCGAGTGCGGCTCGATCCCGTGGATACCGACCGCAAAACCGCCGATCCAGTCGCCCGAAGGGTCGATGAAGTCGGCAAGGCACATGTTCGCACGGTCGCGCGACTTCTTCACCTGCTGGCGCAGCATGGGGAGACGCACGCCATTGTCGAGCACCACATCATCCCCGTCGCGCCCGCAAGGCCACAGCCCCGCAACGCCGCGCGCGGTCAGCCATTTCTCGGCGATGATCTGGTCGAGCATCGCATTGGCATCGGCGAACAATTGCGTCGCGGTTTCGCCCACCACTTCGTCGGTGAGGATCGCGGGGTAATTGCCGTGGAGTTCCCAGGCGCGGAAGAAGGGCGTCCAGTCGATGAAGTCGCGTAAGGTTGCGAGGCTCCAGTCGTCGAACACGTGGAGGCCCGGCTGCGCGGGGGCATCGGGCTTTTCCGAAAGGTCGATCACAAAGCCATTGGCGCGCGCATCGGCCAGCGGGAGCAGCTCGCTCTGCCCCTTGCCGGCCCGCGCATCGCGCACAGCGACATATTCGCCCGCGACTTCGGTCACGTAATCATCGCGCTGGGTGTCGGAGAGGAGCTTCGAGGCCACCCCCACCGCGCGGCTCGCGTCGAGCACGTGGATCACCGGGCCATCATAGGCCGGGTCGATCTTCAGGGCGGTGTGCACCTTGCTAGTGGTCGCCCCGCCGATCAGCAGCGGCATCGTCATGCCCGCACGCTGCATTTCCTCGGCGACCGTTACCATCTCGTCCAATGAGGGGGTGATGAGGCCCGAAAGCCCGATCATGTCGGCCTTGTTGTCGTTCGCGGCAGCGAGGATCGTCGGCCAGGGCACCATCACGCCCAAATCGATCACGTCATATCCGTTGCACTGGAGCACCACGCCAACGATGTTCTTGCCGATGTCGTGCACATCGCCCTTCACCGTCGCCATGATGATCTTGCCCTTGGCCTTGCGTTCCTCCTCGGGGAGCAAGTCCTTCTCGGCCTCGATGAAGGGGATGAGGTGGGCAACCGCCTTCTTCATCACCCGCGCGGATTTCACCACCTGCGGCAGGAACATCTTGCCCGAGCCGAAGAGGTCACCGACGACGTTCATGCCGTCCATCAGCGGGCCTTCGATCACTTCGATCGGGCGCCCGCCCTTGGCCGCGATGGCGGCGCGCATCTGTTCGGTATCGTCGACGATATGCGCGTCGATGCCCTTGACCAGCGCGTGTTCGAGCCGCTTTTCGACCGCCCAGCCGCGCCATTCCTCGGCGGCCTTTTCGTCCGCGACGTTCTTGCCCTTGAAGCTTTCGGCGAGCGTGATCAGGCGCTCGGTCGCGTCGGGGTCGCGGTTGAGGATCACGTCCTCGCAGGCTTCGCGCAAGGTGGGGTCGATCTGGTCGTAAACGTCCAGTTGCCCCGCGTTGACGATCGCCATGTCGAGGCCCGCGGGGATGGCGTGGTAGAGGAACACCGAATGCATCGCGCGGCGCACCGGCTCATTGCCGCGGAACGAGAAAGAGAGGTTGGACAGGCCGCCCGAGTAATGCGCGTGGGGGCACAGCTCGCGGAGCTCGCGCACGGCTTCGATGAAGTCGACGCCGTAATTGTTGTGCTCCTCGATCCCGGTCGCCACCGCAAAGATGTTGGGATCAAAGATGATGTCCTCGGGCGGGAAGCCCTCCTTGACCAGCAGATCATAGGCGCGCTTGCAGATTTCGACCTTGCGCGCCTTGGTGTCGGCCTGACCGACCGTGTCGAAGGCCATGACCACCACCGCCGCGCCGTAATCCATGCAGATGCGCGCGTGGTGGAGGAAGGCTTCCTCGCCCTCCTTCATGCTGATCGAATTGACGATCGGCTTGCCGCTGACGCACTTGAGCCCGGCCTCGATCACCTCGAACTTTGATGAGTCGATCATCACCGGCACGCGGGCGATGTCGGGCTCGGCGGCGATCAGCTTCAAAAAGGTCGTCATCGCGTGGACCGCGTCGAGCAGCCCTTCGTCCATGTTAACGTCGATCACCTGCGCGCCGTTCTCGACCTGCTGGCGCGCGACTTCCACCGCGGCGGCATAATCGCCCGCCATGATCAGCTTCTTGAACGCCGCGCTACCGGTGACGTTGGTGCGCTCGCCGATGTTGATAAAGCGGGAGGATGAGGGTTGGGTCACTTATGTTCTCTCGAATGTAATCAGGCCGCGAAGAACGCCTCAAGCCCTGCCAGCTTCATCGCCGGTTCGGGCGTCGGCACGGCTCGCGGCTCGGACTTGGCGACCGCCTTGGCAATCGCGGCGATGTGCGCAGGGGAGGAGCCGCAGCACCCGCCAAGGATGTTGACCTGGCCGTGATCCGCCCAATCCTTCACCAGCCCCGCGGTGGTATCGGGCATCTCGTCATATTCGCCCAATTCATTGGGCAGCCCGGCATTGGGATAGATCATCAGCAGCGTATCGGCGATCTGCGACAAGACCTTGACGTGCGGGCGCAATTGCTCCGCCCCGAAGCTGCAATTGAGGCCGATGGTGAGCGGCTTGGCATGGCGCACGGCATACCAGAACGCCTCGACCGTATGGCCCGAGAGGTTGCGGCCCGACAGGTCAGTCAATGTCATCGAGATCATCACCGGCACTTCGCGGCCCAGCTCGCGCTCCAGCTTCTTCACCGCCATGATCCCGGCCTTGGCGTTGAGCGTATCGAACACGGTCTCGATCAGGATGAAGTCCACCCCGCCTTCGACCAGCGCACGGGCCTGTTCGAGATAGACGTCGACCAGATAGTCGAAGTCGATCTCGCGGAACCCTGGGTCTTCGACATCGGGGCTGAGCGACAGGGTCTTGTTGGTCGGCCCGATCGCGCCTGCGACAAAGCGCGGGCGGCCATCCTTGGCCTCGAACTCTTCCGCCAGCTTGCGGGCGAGCTGGCCGCTTGCGACGTTGATTTCGCGCACCAAGCCTTCCGCCGCGTAATCAGCCTGCGAAATGCGGTTGGCCGAGAAAGTGTTGGTCGAGACAATATCCGACCCCGCCTCAAAGTAGGCGCGGGTGATGTCGCTCAGCACATCGGGGCGGGTCAGGGCGAGGATGTCGTTATTGCCCTTCTGGTCGGCGGGCAGGCCCAGATCGCCCGCATAATCCTCTTCGGTCAGCTTCCTGAGCTGGATCTGTGTCCCGAAGGCGCCGTCGAAGATCAGCACACGGTCACGCGCGGCGGCGAGGAGCTGGTCACGCTTGCTCATGCGGCGTTCTCCGAAACGGGGCGCTTCCCGAGCATATGGCAGATCGCATAAGCCAGTTCGGGGCGGTTCAGGGTGTAGAAGTGGAAGTCGCGCACCCCGCCCGCATAGAGGCGGCGGCACAGTTCAGCCGCGACTGTAGCGGCGACCAGCTGGCGCGCGGCGGGCTTTTCGTCGAGGCCTTCGAACAGCCCGTCCATCCACGCCGGGAACTCGGCCCCGCAGGCGCTGGCGAACTTCCTCGCCTGCGCCACATTGGTGACGGGCAGGATGCCCGGCAGGATCGGCGCATCGATCCCGGCAGCGGCGCACTTGTCACGGAAGCGGAAGAAGGTTTCGGCCGAGAAGAAGAACTGGCTGATCGCCCGCGTCGCCCCGGCGTCAAGCTTGCGCTTCAGATTGTCGATGTCGTCCTGGGCGCTCGCCGCATCGGGGTGCGTTTCAGGATAGGCGGCGACGCTGATTTCGAACGGGGCGATGGCCTTGAGGCCACTCACCAGTTCGGCGGCGCTGGCATAGCCTTCGGGGTGCGGGGTGAAAGGCGCGCCCGGTTCGCCCGCATCGCCGCGCAGCGCGACGATGTGGCGCACGCCTGCTTCCCAATATTGCTCGGCGACTTCGCGGATCTCCGCCTTGCTCGCCGCGACGCAGGTGAGGTGTGCAGCCGCCGGGAGCTTGGCCTCGCCGATGATCCGCGCGACCGTTGCGTGGGTGCGTTCGCGGGTCGATCCGCCCGCACCATAGGTCACCGAGACGAAGCTCGGCCCCAGAGGCTTTAACTGCGTCACCGCGTCCCACAGCTGCTCTTCCATCTTCTCGCTCTTGGGCGGGAAGAATTCGAAGCTCACCGCGACATCGCCCGGCAGGCCGGAGAACAGCGGCGTGTCGGTGGCGGTGCGGTATTCGTGAAGCTGATCGAGGGTCGGGGTCATTGCGCGGATTCCAGAGCGGGGGACTTGGGAGAGGCAGCGGCGCGGCGCTCGGCCGTCCAGATCTTGACGACCAGCGCACCACCTTCG
This sequence comes from Erythrobacter sp. BLCC-B19, assembly GCF_028621955.1. Classification (NCBI taxonomy): domain Bacteria; kingdom Pseudomonadati; phylum Pseudomonadota; class Alphaproteobacteria; order Sphingomonadales; family Erythrobacteraceae; genus Erythrobacter; species Erythrobacter sp. BLCC-B19. The sequence goes on along the minus strand of NZ_CP117516.1, from coordinate 1,775,410 downwards.
AGCGCGGTGGGAGGGCTTGCGATAAAGCCGGCGCCTTTCAGCAGTTCGGCCATCTGACGGTCGGAAAAGCCGAGGCGGACGTGCTGGTGGCGGATGCGCAATTCTTCGTGATCGTGGCTGGCGAAGTCGACAATCGCGATCCGCCCCCCGCCACGCAGCACCCGTGCGGCTTCGGCCAGCGCCGGGGCAGGATCGGGGGCGAAGTGCAGCACCTGATGCAGGATTACGGTATCGAAGCTGGCATCGGGGAACGGCAGATCGCCGAAATCGCCCTGCACCAGTTCGACCCGCGCGGCGGGCAGATGCTGGAGCTTGGCGCGGGCGACCCTCAGCATTTCGAGGTTCTTGTCGAGCGCCACCACCCGTTCGGCCTGATCGGCGAAAAGCTCGGCGATCCGGCCCGTGCCGGTGCCGATGTCGAGCAGGTGCCCAAGCGGCGCTGCGGCAAGGGCGGCGGCAAGGCCGGTCTCGACCTCGGCATCCGCACTGTGGAGCGCGCGAAGCTCGTCCCATTCTCCGGCGTGGCGGGCAAAATAGCTTTCCGCCGCCGCCTCGCGGGCATCGCGGATCGCCGCGAGTTTTCTGCGGTCGGCCTCGCACAAGGCGGCAAAGCCCGGCTCCTCCGTCTCGGCCAGCGCGAGCAGGTGCTGCACCGCTTCGATCAGGGGGCCGCGCGATTCGCTCTGGCGCAGGAACACCCAGCTGCCCTCGCGGCGGCGTTCGGCAAGGCCGGCATCGCACAGGATGCCGACATGGCGCGAGACGCGCGGCTGGCTTTGCCCGAGCACCTGTGCCAATTCGCCCACGGCCAGCTCCATCGCGCCGAGCAGGCGGGCGATGCGCAGCCGGGTCGGATCGCCCAGCGCCTTGAAGATGTCCTCGATCACCATGATGACCGGGATCATATAAAGATATTTTTATATCTGTAAATCGTCTCTGATGGCGGGCGGCGCGGATTCAGGGGCAGGCCTCATCAACCTGCCGCGACCGGCCCGGCCCCGCCGACCGCGCGGAAGACCTCGACCCGGGCGGGCCAGTCGGCATCGCGGTTGTAGCGGCCCACTGCGGTGTCGATCGCCCCGGTCGCCTCCTTCGCGCAGACTGCGACAAGGCACCCGCCAAAGCCCGCCCCGGTCAGGCGCACGCCCCCGGCCTCGCCCAGCGCCTCGGCAAGGATTGCAGCGAGCCGATCGATCGGGGGTAACGAGACCTCGAAATCCTCCGACAGCGAAGCATGGGCCTCGCGCATCAGGGTGGCCAACTGCGCTGTGTCGCCAAGCGCCATCGCCACGCCCACAGGCTCGACCCGTTCCATTTCGGTCACCACATGACGCGCGCGGCGGAACAGCAGCGGATCGAGATCGGGTTCGGCCAGCAGCAGGCGGGTGCTGTCGAGATCGCGCAGCGCTGTGACACCCAGCGCCGCTGCCGCCGCCTCGCACTCCGCCCGGCGCTGATTGAACGCACTCTCGGTCAGGCTGCGTCTGAGACCGGTGTCGATCACGGTGATCGCAAGGCTCGGGTGGATCGGGATTGCCATGTGCTGGAGCGTTCGGCAATCGAGCAGCAGCGCGTGCCCCTCGGTGCTCACCGCTGCCACCATCTGATCCATGATCCCGCAGGCACATCCGACGAAATCGTTCTCGGCCAGCTGTGCGACCTTGGCGAGCATTTCAGGCACCAGGCCAAGCCCGGAAAACTCAGAGACCGCCAACGCCACCGCCACGCCGAAGGCCGCCGAGGATGATAGCCCCGCTCCGATCGGCACATCGCCCGCAATCGCAATGCGCATCGGCTTGACCCTGTGGCCATAGCGTCCCAGCGCCTGCACCACCCCGCGCACGTGGTTCTGCCAGTTGTTCTCCCCCGGCCTGACCGGCGCGTGCAGATCGAAACTGTCGCGGGCGCTCGCCATGTCGCCCAGATCGAGCGCCACCGCTTCAAACACCGGCTGTTTGGCTTCCTGCGCCGGTGGGCCGAAAGCGACGATAGCCTCACGGTCGATCGCGCAAGGCAGGACGTACCCCTCGTTGTAGTCGACGTGTTCGCCAATCAGATTGACCCGCCCCGGCGCTGCCACAAAGCGCGTTGGCTCAACCCCATAGGCCAGCCGGTAGCCCTGCCGAGCGCGGGCAATCAGTCTGCTGCGGCGATCCATGATCCTTGTGCGAGCCCCCTACACCCGGCCATCATGCACCAAGGTATTGGCAAAGCGCAATATCTTCCGCTTGCGCGGACATCACTTGAACACTTCCTCGGCGTCGGATCGCAGCGCCAATTGGGCAAAGACCTCGCGCGGCGCAAACCGCGCCCGCCCGCCCAGGACAAAGCGGTTGAAGGCGAGCGCCGCGATCACGCTGGTCGCCAGCGTCACCACCATCACATCGATATAGTGCAGCCCGACCAGCGCCATCGGCTCGGCAACGAAGCTGAACAGCGCATAGAGCACGAAGCCCCACACCACCCCGACAATCGCCGCCCGGCTCTCCACGCCCGTAAACAGCAGCCCGACGATGAAGGCCGACAGGATCGGCATCGAGCTGAGGCCGTTCAATTGCTGGAGCAGATTGATGATGCTCTGCGCGTTCTGGAACACGGGCACCAGCGCAATCGACGTCGCGGTGAGCAGCACGGTGACGATGCCGGACAGCCGCCAATGGCTCTCCACGCGCCCCACGAACTTCTCGTGAAAGTCGACCGCATAGAGGCCGACGGCCGCATTCATCACCGCCGCCGTGTGCGCGATCACCGCGGCAGCGATGGCGGCGGCGAACACGCCCGACAGCCACGGCGGCAACACCGCGCCCACCAGCTTGCCGTAAGCCGCATCATCGACATCGCCGAACAGCTGGAAGGCGACCACGCCGGGGATCACCACGATCGCAGGGATGATGAGGATGCGCACCACCGCCGCCGCCAGCACGCCCTTCTGCGCCTCGCGCACATTGGGCGCGGCCATCGCCTTCTGGGTGATCGGCTGGTTGGTCGACCAGTAGAAGATCTGGATGAAGATCATGCCGGTGAACAGCGTGTGGAACGGGATCGGGCTATCCGCCGCCCCCACCATCGTCAGCCGCTCGGGCGGAACCCCGCGCGCGATGTCCCAATCGACCGCGTTCAGCGCCAGCACCACGATCAGCACCGCAATCGCCAGCACGCCAATGCCGGAGTAAGTCTCCATCACCGCCACCGCACGCAGGCCGCCGGTCATGGTATAGGCCGCCGCGATCACCCCGAGGAAGCCCGCCAGCACCAGCAGCGGCAGATCGATCCCCGATGTCTGGAGGAACAGCGCGCCCGAATAGAGCCCGGCAGGCAGATAGATCAGCACCATCCCGAACAGGAACAGCGCCGACACCAGCGTGCGGATCCCGCCCCCGCCGTAGCGCTGTTCGAGCAGCTCGGTCACGGTCGTCACCCGCGCGCGGTAATAGATCGGCACGAACACGAAGGCGAGGATCAGCAGGCCGACAAACCCGCTGATCTCCCACCAGGCCAGCAGCAGCATCTGATTGCCGTTCATGCCCACCAGCTGATCGGTCGACAGGTTGGTCAGCGTGATCGCGCCCGCCACGAACAGCCAGCTCAGCTTGCCCCCGGCGAGATAGACGTCCTTCTTCGATCCGTCATGCGCCTCGCGCCGGAGCGTCAGCCAGGTCGCCAGCGCAATCGCCGCCGTCAGCCCGAGGCACACCGCCAATTGCACCATGCTCGCGCCGTCGCCCCCCGCGGGCATGGGATTGGTCATTGCTGTGGCTCCCCTCTCTTATGACGCGGGTTACAGCGCATTGGCGCTTGCCCGGCAAGCCTCGACGCGACATTCATCACCACCGCCGCACACAACAGGGATCGCGCGAATGAAGCTGGGCTGCTGTTATTACCCCGAACACTGGCCCGAAGACCGCTGGGCTGATGATGCCGCGCGCATGGCGGCAATGGGCCTGTCGCTGGTGCGGATCGGCGAATTCGCGTGGAGCCGGATCGAGCCTGAGCCGGGCCATTTCGACTGGGGCTGGCTCGACCGGGCGATCGCAACCCTGCACGGCGCGGGCCTCGCAGTGATCCTTGGCACCCCCACCGCCACGCCGCCCAAATGGCTGGTTGACCGGATGCCCGACATGGTCGCCATCGACGCGGACGGCCGCCCGCGCGGCTTCGGCTCAAGGCGGCATTACTGTTTCAGCCACGAAGGCTACCGCGCCGAGTGCCGCCGCATCGTGACGGCGCTGGCGCAGCGCTACGGGCAGCACCCGGCGGTGGTGATGTGGCAGACCGACAATGAATATGGCTGCCACGACACGGTGCTGAGTTTCTCCGATGCCGCCGCCAGCGCGTTCCGGGGCTGGCTGGCCGCGCGTTACGGCACGCCTGAAGCGCTCAACGCTGCCTGGGGCAATGTGTTCTGGAGCATGGAGTATCGCTCCTTCGCCGAAGTCGATCCGCCCAACCTGACCGTCACCGAAGCCAACCCCGCGCACTGGCTGGATTATCGCCGCTTCGCCTCCGATCAGGTCGCCCACTTCAACCGCGAACAGGTGAACATCATCCGCGCCCATTCACCCGGGCGGGATATCACGCACAACTTCATGGGCTTCTTCACCGAGTTCGATCACCACGATGTCGGCCGCGATATCGATGTCGCGACGTGGGATTCCTATCCGCTGGGCTTCCTCGAACAGTTCTGGTTTTCGCGCGACGAAAAGGCCGCCTACCTCAGGCAAGGCCACCCCGATATCGCTGCCTTCCACCATGATCTCTACCGAGGGTGTTCGGGCGGGCGCTGGGGGGTGATGGAGCAGCAGCCGGGACCGGTGAACTGGGCCCGCTTCAACCCCGCGCCCTTGCCGGGGATGGTGGCCCTGTGGACGCTGGAGGCCTGCGCCCACGGGGCCGAGCTCACCTCTTATTTCCGCTGGCGGCAGGCGCCCTTCGCGCAGGAGCAGATGCACGCCGGGCTGCTGCGTCCCGACAGTACCGAGGCCGAGGCCGCGCCCGAGGTTCGCAAGGCGGCCGCGCGATTGGCCGGGATCGGCCCGCAGGTCACGGCAAGGGCACCGGCCGCGCTCGTGTTCTCTTACGAAGCGGCCTGGGCCGTCGGCATTCAACCGCAAGGGCAGAGCTTCCGCTATCTGGAGCTGGTGTTCGAATGCTATTCGGCGCTGCGCGAGCGGGGTCTGGACGTCGATATTGTCGCGCCGTCGGCTGATTTGTCGGGCTACCGGATGGTGCTGGTGCCGACCTTGCCAATCATCCCCGATGGCTTTGCCGAGACGCTGGCCGGGCTCATCAGCCCGGTTCTGATAGGGCCGCGATCAGGCAGCAAGACGGCAAGCTTCTCGATCCCCGAAGATCTCGCACCCGGCGCGCTGAAGGCGGCAATCCCGCTCGCCGTGACCCGGGTCGAATCCTTGCGTGACGGCATTGCCGAGCCCGCAGAGGGCTTTGCCGTCACCCGCTGGCGCGAGGATGTGACATCGGGGCTTTCTCCTGAGATCACCGACGGCGCGGGGCGCGGGGTGGTCTATCGCCACGGCCCGATCCGCTATTGCGCAATCTGGCCCGACCGCGCGCTGCTGCGCCTGCTCGTCGAGCGCATGGCGGGCGAAGCGGGTGTCGACCTCTTTGACCTGCCCGAAGGTGTCCGGGTGCGCCGCACAGGCTCCCACGTCTTCACCTTCAACTATGGCGCCGAGCCGGTGGCCGTCCCGCATATCGGCGCAACGCTCGCCCCCGCCAGCTGCCACATCGCCCCGCGCTAACTCTCCGCGAGCAACAGCCGGTAATGGCCCTCGAGCGTCTCGCTGCCGAATTCGGGGGTGAGGTCGGCGGAGTATTCGCCTGTGGCCGGATCAAGCAGCAGCATTGATTCGGTCGCATAATAATGCGCGATCCGGGCATATTCGGCCTTCTCGGCGCACCACGCGGAAACCCCCGCCCCCAGCCCGATGACACGCGCTGCGGCGGTGAAGATCGCCGGCGACACGGATTTGAAGGTCGGCTCCTTGCCCGCTGCCGCAAACAGCAACGCTCCTGCATCGCGCAGGGATAGCGCCGGGCCGGGGCCGCCGATGGGAAGCACCTTGCCCAGCACCTCGGGGTTGTCGATGCACCCGGCGATGAACCGCGCCAGATCATCATCGCTGATCGGCTTGCAGCGGGTCAGGTTGCCATCGCCGAAGATCAGGAACGGCTTGCCCGCCTTGACCCGCGCGACTTGCCCCGAGAGCGATTTGAAAAAAGCCGTGGGCCGCACAATCGTGTGGGCGATCCCGCTCGCCGTCAGCGCCGCCTCGAACTTGAGTTTGGCGTGCTGGAAAGCGAGCCGCGGCTTCTGCACGCAGATCGCCGACAGCAGGATAAAGTGCCCTGCCCCTGAACTCTCGGCTGCTGCCAGAAGGCGCATATTCGCCGCGTAATCGACTGCTTCGGCATCCTTGGGCGCGCCGGAGCGTGAGGCGATGCACGAAATCACCACCTCTGGCTGTGTCTCGGCAAACAGGTCTGCCAAGCCCGCCCTGTCCGCCAAGGCAGCCCGCGGCACCACGGTGACGGCGTGCCCCTCTGCTGCAAGCTGCCGCGCCGTCGCCGCCCCGATCGTGCCGCTCGCCCCGGCGAGGGCAATGCGGCGCGATCGAGGGACGGGAGCCGTCATGCCCTCAGTCTTGCTGTTGGGCCGGGGCGGGGGGATTGGCGGCAAACAGCAACCCGCTGCCTGCATCGGGCACCGCGACATAGCCGGGCGGGGGCGGCACGATATTGTCCTGCTGGCCGACGATCCAGATATGCGTGAACACCCCGCGCGGCAGGCTCGCCAGCGCGCCCGACAGCCGGGGGCGGTTCGACCCCGTGCAATCGTCCCGCTCGACCAGATGCGACGGATCGCGCACGAACGGCTCGGCGGCGGGGAAGCTCACCTTCAGAGGGTTCACCCCCGGCGCCTGCCACTGGTCGTTCACGAAGGCATCGCGCCGCGCCATCGCCGCTCCGGCGAGGTGATCGAGCGGCGCGACCGCCCACAGCGTGCGGCAGCGCTTGACCGAGAAGAAGGCGACCCGCGCCCCCATCGGCAGCTTCTCGACCGCCGGGAGTGCGGCCTGCACGGTGCGATCCTGCGCCATATAGGCCTGCCCGGTGGTCACCTGACGCACCCCGAAAAAGCCCAACGCCACGATGCTCGCAGCGATCAGCATCTTCGCCTCAAGCCGCACCGGGCGAATGGCCACGAGCATCAGCGCCATCGCATAGGGCAGCAGCCGCATATCGGCAAAGGCCGATCCGAACACCCGGAATGGCAGCGCGAAGAAGAACAGGAAGCACAGCAGCGCGGCAATTCCCGTCCCGTGATCGAACCGCACATTGCGGCTGAAGATCGCCCAAACCAGCACAGCCGCGATCACCGCGCTGCACCACAGGTCGAAATCGCGCCAATAGGTGCGTAACGGCGACATCAGCCAGCTGAGCTTGTAGCTATAGGCCCAGCCCGACATCGCTGCCCCGGCGGACTCCGCGCGCCAGATCACCATCGGCACGATCGGCAGCAGCAGCGGCCAGCACGCCGCCAGAATCCGCCGCACCGCCGCCACCGGAGGGGTGCGCGCGGCGAACACCTCAGCCAGCATGGTCGATCCGCACAGCAACCCGAGGAACGCCCAGCCATAGGTATGGCTCACCCAGATCGCCGCGCCCGCCGCCGCCAGCCATACGCCGGCCATCAGCCCACGCTCGGCCCGGTGCAATCGCAGCCAGACGACATAGGCCAGCAGCGCCAGCGCCATGCTCAGGGCGTAATTGATGAAGCCGTAATTGAAGGGATAGCCATAGAGAAACGGGATCGCCGCGGCCGCGAAGGGGGTGATCCGGCCATGCACCTCGCGGCTCACGGCCAGCAAGCCAAGCGCGCCCAGCAGCTGCGTGACGATCACCATCACCCGCACCGACAATTCAAGCCCGAGCAAGGGATAGAGCAGCTCGACCAGAATATCCCCGCCGAGGTTGCCGATCAGCTTCCATTCGTACGTGAAATAAGGCTGCAGTCCCGGCCGCCCCGCCAGATCGGTCTGCACCGCATAGCGCCCCAGATGGCCGTAGAGATCGACCAGCGGCGGCAGATCGACCACCAGCAGGGGGCCGATCGCCGCAAGGCAGATCAACAGGACGACCGGCCAGCGATCAAGCCAGCCTGGCGCCAAAGGCGTGTGCGAAAGGGTCATTCGGAGAGTGTCGGCCTGAAGACGTAGCGTTGGGAGAGGACGAAAAAGAGCAGCACATAGGTGGCAAGCGCAGGCAACTGCGCCAACGGATGATCGGCACCGATTATCGCTTCGGCGGTCAGCAGCACAGCGACATTGGCCCCGTAGGCGATGGCGAAGGCTGTCATGAACCGCGCCACTTCGCGCACCGACACCACCCCCGTCACCCCGAACACATAGCGGCGGTTGAGGGTGAAGGACAAGACCAGCCCCACGGCATAGCCCGCCGCGTTGGCCGCCAGCCCGCTCATGCCTGCCCACAGCCCGCCAAAGATCACCGCCCAGCCGACCGCGGAATTGGCAAGCCCGGTCAGCAGGAAACGGAACAGCCGCGCCAGCATCGGCTCAGCGGGCGACAAGCATGTATTGCGCGCCCGCCGGCAGCCAGCCCATCGCGCGCTCGAGCGGTCGCAGCGCCGCGAGGAAGCCGGGGAAGAACAGCGTCCAGCGCAGAGCCACATCCTCGAACCCGGCTGCGCGGAACCGGCGGCGCATTTCGGGCGCGCTGATCAGCACCGCATTGGCATCGAACGGACAGGTTGCCACCGCATGGCGCGTTGCCGGGTTCCAGGGGTTGTGCTCGAACAGGACAAAGCGTCCCTGCGGGCTCAAGGCGCGGCGGATCTCGCGCAGCAGGCGGATATGATCGGCCTCGGGGATGTGGTGGAACACGCAGGCGGTGAAGATCAGATCGAACTGTGCATCGCCAAACGGCAGCGTCTGCCCGTCATAGCACACCGTCTCGATCGGGCGGATCGCACGCGCCGCGCAATGGGTCAGCGAGCGGGCCGACACGTCGAGCGCGGTGAGCGCCGCAGCCGGGAACGCGCGTTGCAGATGCGCGATGCAATTGCCCCGCCCCGCGCCGAAATCCATGATCCGCTGCGGCGCAAGGCCCGCCGCCGCCATCACGCGAGCGGCTTCCTTCGCCTTGTATTCGGCAAAGAAATCGGGGTCTTCCCCGCTCAGCCGGACAGAGGCGGCGTGCTGGGCTTCGTATTCATCGACATAGGCGTCGAATTCAGCCTGCGACACGGATGTCCTCACGCGGTTCGGGGTCGGTTGCAGCGACGACCGCAATATCGGGCACCGCAATCTCGGGCTCGGCATTGGCGGCGACCGGGTGGCGGCGGATCTCGGCGACGATCGCCAGCGGGCGCTGCTTGGCTTCCATGTACATCCGGCCGAGATATTCGCCGAACACCCCCAGCACCAGCAATTGCACGCTGCCCATGATGAGGATCAGCGCAGCCAGGCTCGCCCACCCCTCAACCGTGCCGCCGCGCATCCACACCCACACGATCCCGACCAGCGAGGTCAGACCCGCCAGCCCGAACAGCATCCCCAGATGCGAGGCAAACCGCAGCGGCGCGACCGAGAAGCTGGTGATCGCATCCACCGCCAGCGCCATCATCTTGCGCAGCGGATAATTGGTCTCGCCCGCAAAGCGCGGATCGCGTTCATAGGGGAAGGCGGTCTGGTTGAAACCGATATAGCTGACCAGCCCGCGGATGAAGCGATAGCGCTCGGGCATGGCGTTGAGCTGGTCGACCACGCGCCGCGTCATCAGGCGGAAATCGCCGGTGTCGCGCGGGATGTGGGTGTCGACCAGGCTCGCCAGCATCCGGTAGAACAGCGAGGCGGTGCCGCGCTTGAAGGCGGTCTCGCCGTGGCGCTTGATGCGCTGGCCATAGACCACGTCATAGCCCGCGCGCACCTGCTCCAGCATCGGGCCGAGCAATTCGGGCGGGTCTTGCAAATCGGCATCGAGCACGAAGATCAGCTCGCCCCGGACATGGTTGAGCCCAGCGGTCAGTGCCAGCTGGTGGCCATGATTGCGCGACAGGTTGATCGCGACGATCCGCGGATCACGCTCGGCATGGGCACAGATCCCGGCCCAGCTGCTGTCCTTCGAGCCATCGTTGACGAGGATCAGCTCATAGCGATTGCCAAAAATCGCCTGCGCAGCCGCCGTCACCCGCTCGACCAGAGCGTCGAGCCCGGCCTCTTCGTTGTAGACCGGGATCACCACTGATAGCGGAAGCGTGCCTGCCCCTGTTTGCGCAACCTGCAAGTAACCAGTCCTCCTGATGCCCGGGATGAAGCTAGCGCAAAATGGTCAATGGCGCATTACGGCCCCACGATGCCACACCAAGCCCCGCGCGCATAGGCCATGTGGGTGGTGCCGCTTACGTGACTCGAACACGTGACCCCATCATTACGAATGATGTGCTCTACCGACTGAGCTAAAGCGGCATTCCGACCTGCGCGACCTAAGCCTTGCGGCAAGGTCACGCAATCGCAAAAGGTGGAGGCCCGAGCCGGAATCGAACCGGCGTATACGGATTTGCAGTCCGCTGCGTCACCACTCCGCCATCGGGCCGAGCCTTCCGGGGCTTACGCTCCGGACGGAAGCGGCGCACTAGCGATTCGGCGCAGCAAAGGCAATCTGTGATTGCGTGCTGGCCCGGATGGTGCAGGCGCGCGCGGCCGCATGGCAGGGGGACAACCCTTCCCTAACGTCAGTCTGGACGCGGGGCTGCGCGCGCGGCAAAGCGCGTGCCATGACTATCGCCAGCCTGCTCGAACCCGTCACCGGCCAGCCCGGCCCGGCCCGCCTCGCCCATGCCGCCGACTGGATGCAGGGGCGCACGCTCTATGGCGGGGCTTCGGCGCTGGTGGCCTATACGATGGCGACCCGCGCCTTCTCTGACCTGCCGCCCTTGCGCGCCGGCCAGATCGCCTTTGTCGCGCCGGTGGGCGAGGAGATCGACCTCAGGGCCGAAATCCTGCGGCGCGGGCGCAATGTCACGCAGGTGCGCAGCGAAATCCTGTGCGAGGGGCAGGTTGCGCTCTCGGCGGTGTGGCTGTTTGCCGAAGGGCGCGAGGCCAATGCCGTCCTCCCTGCCGCGCGGCCCGAGGACTGGCCCGCAGCGCCCGAAGCGCAGGACATCGTCACCCATGAATTTGCCCCCAGCTTCGTCGCGCGCAATTTCGAGCTGCGCCGTGCGCCGTCCGCGGGGGGCAGCAGGCCCGGCACGATCCGGCGCTGGGCGCGGCTGACCGAGGCGCATGATCTCGACCCGGTCGCCACGCTGGTGCTGATGGGCGACGTCATGCCGCCGGGCGCGATGAAGGCGATGCAGCGGCGCGGGCCGATCAGTTCGGTCAACTGGTCGTTCAACGTGCTCGACACGCAGAGCCGCTCGCCGGGAGGCTGGTATCTGGCCGAGAACGCCAGCCAGCACGCCGATGCCGGCTATTCCTCCGAGCGGCTGCGGCTGTGGGACGCGGACGGCAAGCAGGTGCTCGACGGGCAGCAATGCGTGGCGGTGTTCGGGTAAGGGGGGCGCCCCGCCGCAGCGAGCGGGGCGCGATGGGTTACCGGCCAGCCTTGCGCATCCGGCGGCGGCGGGCAAGGTCCATCTTCAGGCCTAGCACGGCGGAAAAGCCGATCAGCGCGATCACGAACAGGCCGACCACCACATTCAGCCCCAGCCGTCCGATCGGGAACAGGAAGTTCCACTTGTGGATGAAGCTGAAGGCGAGGCGTTCGGGCTTTTCCCAGTCCGCGACCTTGTCGACCAGCACGCCTGCGCCGGTATCGACGAACAGGCTGGCCTTGACCGGCGCACCGTAATCGACCCGCCACACCGGCAGGCGCTTGTTGCGGAAGTCGTAATCCGGGCCAAACCGGGTCACCAGTTCCATCCCCGTGATCGCGCTGTCAGGAGCGCCGGTGAAGCGCCCCGCGATGGCGCGGGCCAAGTCCTTGTCGCCGGTCGGCACAGGCGCGCCGGTGGCGGCATCGAGATAGATCGCCGGGCCATCGGGCTTGATCCCGGCAAAGCGCGCCTCGCGGATTTCGGCATCGGTCGAAGGGGTCTTCGCCTGCGCCGCCATCATCGCCGCATGGTCGTGCCCTGCCATGCCGTGCGCCGGAGCGGTCTCCGGTTTGGCCGGGCCATGATCATGCTCGCCCCCGCCCATGCTGCCCTTGGGCGGGGCGAGGCCGATGCGATAGAGCGGCTGGCCCGCCGCGCCCTCGACCAGCGCGACCGAGGCGATGTCGCGCCCCTTGGCGATCAGCGGCCAATCGGCCTCGACCGGCCATTGCCCGCCCGCCAGCTGCAAGGGGCGGCCCATCGCCAGATTGCTCTGCGGCGGCACCAGCGCCGACTGGACAAGGTGCCAGATGCCGGACACCGAGAACATGATCAGCGGCAGCGCCAGCACATAGCCCGCGACCCGGTGCCACCCCCGCGCGCCCGGCTGGCGCTTCTTGCGGCGCACCGTCACCAGCATCGCGATCCCGGTCAGCGCCAGCGCGAGTAGGCTTGCGACCATCACCCCGATCACTGCCACCCGCAGCCACTCCATCCCCGGCGGCACCCACTCCCAGGTGTGCAGCGCACGGAACACCGATTGCAGCGCGGTCTTGGTGGTGTTGTTCACGCCCGCAAGGCTGGAGGTTTCGGTGTGGACATAGGCGGTGAGGCCATCGTCCCCGGCAAACTCCAGCTTCCAGACGGGAAGCAGGCGGTTGACCCAGGGGTAATCGGCATCGAACTGCGTTTGCAGGGTGGCCGAGGCGATCGCCCTGTCAGTGCCGAGGTAATGGCGGGCGAGGAATTCGGCCTGCGCCTTGTCCCCGCCTGCGATCTCCGCGCCATCGGCGGGGCGGAAATAGCGCCGCTCCGCCAGCGGATCGCCCGTCACCTGCCACACCACCCCGCCGCCGGGGGCGGGGACGGTTTTCACCGCCACCGCCTGTGTGATGCCCTTGTCGGCCAAGGTTGCGGCGATGGGCCGTGCGCCTTCCAGTGCCACCGCAGCAGGCGGCGGCATGAACTGCGCCTGCTGCGGGCCGAACAGCACCATCGCGATATGGGTGAGGCCCGACAGGCCCCACACCAGCAGGCTTATCCCGCCGACCAGCCCCAGCCAATGGTGCTTGGAGAACGACCAGCGGGCGGTCTTGTTTGTGATGCTCATCGCCGCACCCTCCTCAGAACGCCGCGCGCAGGCCGCCGAACACGGCGCGCCCTTGCCCGGGGGTGTAGAGCGCCTCGTTCGTCAGGCGCTGGTTGGCGTTGGTGGTGACGTTGGCGATGAACACCTCGTCGAACAGGTTTTCGACCGATCCGAACAGTTCGATGCCGTCCGCCAGCGTTACCCCGGCGGTGATCTGGACGGTCTCGTATCCCGGTGCGCGCTCGGTATTGGCATAGTCCGCCCACGGGCCGTCGGGGATGTAGCGCAGGGTGGTGGAGAGGTAGAAGTTGTCCACCTTGTCGAACCGCGCCTCGGCAATCAGCACATGGCGCGGCACACCGGCGAGGCTGTTGTTGCCATAGGTCGCATCGCCATCGAAGCTGAAGTCGTTGAGCGTATAGGCCGCGCTCAGCCGCAGAGCCTGACCCCTCGCTTCCAGCGTTTCCTTGAACGGCCGCACATCGACGCCGAATTCGAGCCCCTGATGCACCGTCTGGTCGGCATTGGCCGTCACCGTCACCAGCCCGCGCGCGCCCGGCACCGCGAGGTCGAGGAACTCGTTTTCGAGCTCGGCCCGGTAGAGCGCAATGTCCCACGAAAGGATGCCCGCCTGCCCGCGCGTGCCCACTTCGAACACGGTCGCGCGCTGGGGATCGAGCGGGGCGAAGGGGAAGGCCCCGCCGCTGGTGAGGTCGGCAAGGCTGGGGGCTTCGAAGCTGCGGCTGATATTGCCGAAGAATTGCACGTCGGGGGTCGCATCGATCAGCAGGCCGATGCGGGGGTTGAACTGGTCATACTCCCCCCGGCCCGTCACCGACGCGAGGATCGCGGTGACATCGCGCACCGCGCGCGCATATTGCCCGCCCGCGATCAGCGTGACCTGCTCGGTCAGACCGAGATCGGCCTGGCCGTAGATGCTCAGCGTCTGCGAATCCTGATCCGCCCGCGTCCGCAGCGCGCCGCGCGCGCCTGCATTGTTGGCGAAGGTCTTGGCGTCATTGCTGGCCGCAGCGTAGATCGCGCCCAGCTGCCAGCGGCTCTGATCGGCAAGGATCGGCAGGGTGCCGGCAAGGCGGGCCGAGACGCCGACCTCGTCCTCGCCCTGCACGATAATCCCGGCAAAGCGGGTGATCGCATGGTCGAGATTGCGCCGCGCATACCACGCGCCCAGCTCCAGATCGGTGCTGCCAAGTTCGATCACGGTGAGGTTGGAGACGCGATACACGTCGAGATTGCGGTCCCAGTCGTCCGCCACCGGGCCGGGATCGAGCACCACTGGCCCCGCCGTCACAGGTCGGCCCGCCGCGCGCGGGTTGGCGAGCGCATCGGCAAGGCGAAGGCTGCCTGCCAGTTCGAAATTGTCGGACAGGCCGGTGACGTAGAAGCGCGTCTCGATAGTGTCCGACACCCGCCAGCCGAGGTTGGCATGGCCATACAGGCTGCGCACATCGCTGTGTTCGCGGTAACCGTCGCTGGTGAGGCCGGTGATCCCGCCCCAATAGTCAACATCGCCGCTGGTGCCCGACAGCGCGGCATTGGCGCGGAAGGTGTCGAAGCTGCCGCCCTCGGCCCGAAGGCTGATCGGCGCGCGCGCGGTGCGGCCGGTGGGGCTGACGATATTGACCGCCCCGCCCAGCGATGCCGCGCCATAGCGCAGCCCGTTGGCGCCCTTGAACACCTCCATATAACGCACAGTCAGCGGGTCGACCTCCTGAAACTCGGTCGCGCCCGATGCGCGGCTGATCGGCACCCCGTCACGTAGCACGGTGAGGCCGCGGCGTTCGAAGCTGGAGTTGAGCCCCGATCCGCGCACCGAAATGCGGCTTTCGCGCGGGGCGCTGGTGTCGGCGAACACGCCGGGGGTGAGTTCGAGCGCATCGCCGATCGACTGGGCGAAGATGTCGGCAAAGCCTTCATCCTCGACCAGGCCGGTGGCGCCGGGAACGCGCTCCAGCTCGGCGCGGGCGGCTTCGGGGGTGGGGGCGGTGGGTGTGCCCTGACGGGCGGCGGTGACGATGATCTCGTCCTGACGCTGGCCGATGCCCTGAGCATGGGCGGTGGCAGGGACGAGAGTGGCGGCGGCAGCACAGGTGGTGGCGCACAGCAGAGCGCGCCGGAAAGCGATGGTTTGCATGATAAAAATCCAGAAATCCCGCAGCGCGCGAGGCTTGAGCCACGCCGCCGCCGATCCGGACGCACCGGATCGATTGACGTGTTCGATCCGCCTGCACGAGCCCGTCAGGCCCGCCAGCGGATCGCAGCGATTAGTGGGACAGCTGGGGCGGCCCGCGCAGCGGCGGGCGCAGGTAGGGGATGCCGCGCAGCGGCGGCGCGGTGAGCGGCGCAAGGCCGGTCAGAAGGATGAAGACGAGTGCGGCCGCCAGCAGCAGCGGGTCGGCACCGCTCAGCATCGCATGGCCCAGCCCGGTAAAGGCACAAGGCGCGCCCTTGTCAGCCGCTTCGGCATGATCGGCCTTGGCGGCATCCTTGCCCGGCAGCGCGATCTGCATCTGCTTGGGAACGCCGGTCGCATCGGAGCAGACCGTGACGGTTATGAACCGCTCGCCGTCGCTTGCGATCATGAAGCCCGCGGGCAGCGCTGCCTTGACCGCCAGCACGACGGCCAGCAGCACCAGCGTCAGCCGGGCATGGTCATGGATCAGGGCGCGAAGGCGGGTCATGTGCGCGCGCCGTTAGCGGTTGGTGGCGGGCTTGTCACCGCTCAGTTGCGCATCCGGCATTGCTTTTGGCGCAAGACGCGAGGTGCGCTCAGACGTCTTCGAAGTTGGGCTTGCGGCGCTCCATTTCGGCCATCACGGCTTCCACCTGATTGCGGCTGCGCATGATCGCGTGCTGCTCGATGCTCTCTTCAAGCAGGATTGCATCGGTCTCGCGCTCGAACATCCCGGCCTGCAGACGCTTGGCGGCGCGGATCGCATGGGGATTTTTCAAGGCGATCTGGCGCGCGATGGCGAGCGCACGGTCGCGCGGGTTGTCATCGACATAGGTCGCCAGACCCAGCGCCTGCGCCTCGGCCCCGTTGAATTCGCGGTTGGTGTAGATCAGCTCGCGCAGCACATCGTCACGCACCAGCCCGCGCCACAGGGCATAGCCGCCCATGTCGGGGACAAGACCCCACTTCATCTCCATGATCGCCATGCGGGTCTCAGGGTGGACGATGCGGATGTCAGCCCCGCTGGCAATCTGCAAGCCGCCACCAAAGCACACCCCGTGGATCGCGGCGATGACGGGCACTGGAAGCTTGCGCCACTGCATCGCCACCTGCTGCGGGCGGTTGGCATTGCCATAGGTGCGCTCGGTAAGAGGCGGCTCGTCCTCGGCGGGCTTGCGGGCGAAATTGGACAGGTCGAGCCCGGCGCAAAACGCCCGGCCCTCGCCCGAGAGCACCACGGCGCGCAGGCCTTTCATCCGCTGAAGCGCGTGACCGGCCTCGATGATGCGTTGAAACATATCGTGATCGAGCGCGTTCATCTTGTCGGCACGGACAAAGCGGACTTCGGCGACACCGTCCTCGCCCAGCTCGATCGAGACGCGGTCGTTGGCGATGGTGGTGGCAGTGGCGGACATGGCTCTTGCATCCCTCGGGTTCGTGAATTGGCTGCGAGATTGGCCGATCCGCCCTGCCCTGTCCAGAGCCGCCGGGCGCGAGAAAACGCCTCAGCCGGCGCTGCGCCGCGCCAGCACGCACAGCCCGGCAGCAGGCGGGGCATCGAGGAAGCAACCGCCGTCCGAATCGGTGGCGATCAGTCCGGCCAGACCAAAGGGTTCAAGCCTCGCACGCACCCGCGCGACATGAAGGGCGAGGCTGCTGCCTTCGGGATCGGGGTGGGCGGGCCACACGTCAGCCTGCCACTGCTGGCGGGAGAGGGGCTCGCCCGGTGTCTCGGCCAGCCGCCACAACAGCGCGAACTCGCGCGGGGGCAATGCCAGCCAGCAATCATCGACCCGCCCGTCGCGGTGGAACAGGTCGAGCGTCACGTCCCCCGCTTCGCGAAAGCGCGGCAGCACATTGTCTTCGGCGGGAAACTGGCCATGGGCCGGTATCGCGTTCACAGCAGCCCTCCTGCACGCATCGAATAGACCGCGTCGGTGGTGAAGATCAGATGATCGACCAGCACGATATCGAGCGCTCGGGCGACATCGGCGAGGCGGCGGGTGGCGGCAATGTCGCAGCCGCTCGGGCGGCAGTGGCCGGAGGGGTGGCTGTGCGCGAGGATCAGACCGGCTGCATCCAGTTGCAGCGCCTCTCCCAACAATGTCCGCATCCGCAAGCTCAACGCGCTCATGGTGCCGATTCCGCAAGGCGCATCGCCGATCCACGCGCTGTTGGCATCAAGGAAGATCGCATGGCCACGCTCGTGCCTGACCGGCGGGGCAAGCACCAATCCGCGCAGATAGGCAATCATCGCCCCTGCCCGCTCCTCGGGGCAGAGCACCCGGTGACGGTGTTCGGAGCGGGACAGTGTGAGGATCGGCATAAGGGCCAGGCTCCGGTTACGCGGGCTGCAGCAGGCATCGCGACAGCCACGCTGCTGGCTAGGGTCTCAGCCAGGCGAGACTGGGCGGGGAGAGGCGCCATTCACGATACTGCCCGTAGCGCCGCTCGCGGAACCGGTGCCGCCAGAACCCGATCGTCAGCACGATCAGCGCGCCGTAAGACGGCCCGATCACCAGCACCGCCAGCGCGAAAGGGTTGATGGTATCGACCAGCGTGCCGGAGAGATGGGCGACCACCGATACCAGCTGGAGCCCGGCGATCCACAGCGGATAGTTGCGATTGGCGTGCAGCGCGAGGAGCAGATAGAGCCCCACCGCCACAACATCGATCACGAAGTACCACAGGTCATAGGACCCATCGGCGTATGATTGCCCGCCAACCCACCAGATGACGTAGATCGGCAGCACCATCGTGGCGAGGAACACCCCGATGGTCCAGCGTTCCGGGCCTGCACCCCAGCGCCAGATCGCGCCTGCCAGAGCAAAGGCGAAAAGGTGCTGGATCAGGACCCGGTAACTGTTGAAGAACTCGAGCAGGTCGATCATCCGATCACGCCGCAACCCGCTCCTTGCGCACAGGCTCGGCGGCAAGCGCGGTATCGGGCACCTTGGTCGGGATGCCGGGATCGCCCGAGGCGTGAACCTGAGCGACCTTGCTCAGTTCGTCGTGCACCCGCAGCAGGTTGGTCGACATCGACAGCGCCAGGCTCTCCGCCTCGGTCAGCCGCATCAGCGCGCGCTGGCCGGTGTGGACTTCGATTTCAGGGTTCTGGCGCGCTGCCAGCATGGCCTGCTTGAGACGGGCCATGGCGATGATCGATTCGTCGGCCAGCGCTTCGGCTTCGCGGATCAGCTTCTTCAGATTATGGGCATCAGCAATAATTCGAGCGTCCATTGGTCAATTCTCCAGCGGTGCCGGTGCTCAACCGGCTACCATCGGTCCCTCTGCGGCATAGGTGGCCTTGCCCTCCGTGGCTTCGCTGAGTGTACGGGCGGCTGTCACGCCGAGGATCACGGCGGCAAGAATGCCTGATGCGATCCCCACGACAGCCCCGAGACGAAGCAGGACGGCATGCTCACCATCGAGCATTCCGGGGACAACCCTTGGCTCACCCGGCTTCAGCCACGGCGCCTGTTCGATCAGGGGCATCGCGTCACCAAGGACGAGCTGACCTGGGTCATCCCGTCCGGTGAAATCAGCCAGATCAGCAACCGGGTTAATCTGAGAATTTGTGTATGCAGCTTCACTGAAGGGCTTCAGCAAATCTGTATCCGTGGCGGTGCTTAAGTCATTTTCCGCAGACGCTTCAGCGGCTTCAGGCGAAAGTGTAGCGCGGTAATTCTCGACGAGGTCGCCGAGGCTGAAGGCTGCGTAAAAGTCCTTGAGTGCGCGGATGTGCTGGTTGATCCGGGTTTCGGATACGCCCAGTTCCTGCGCAATCACCTTGATCGGGACGCGCCTGTCGATGCGTTCCATCACGGCGCGCTGTCTGTCGGTCAGCCGACGTGCGGCACCGGCCCCCATCTCGCTCTCCTTTGGCATTGACCCCAAAATTACACACAAACTAACGCAAATCGGACAGGAATTCTTCCGTTTTGGATCAGAAAGGGTTGAGAGTTGGGAAACGTCTCAGGCGGCGGACGCGTTGACGCCGACTGATTGCAGGTAGCGCTTGATGTTGCGCGCGGCCTGGCGGAGGCGCTGTTCGTTCTCGACCATGGCGATCCGCACATAGCCTTCACCATTCTCGCCATAGCCGACCCCCGGCGCAACCGCGACCTGCGCCTGCGTGAGGAGCTGCTTCGAGAATTCGAGGCTTCCCATCGATTTCAGCGCGGGCGGCAACGGAGCCCAGGCGAACATCGAGGCAGGCGGCGGCGGGATCTCCCAACCGGCGCGGCCAAAGGCCTCCACCATTACGTCGCGGCGCTTGTGGTAAAGTTCGCGATTGGTTTCGATGATGTCCTGCGGGCCGTTCAATGCCGCACAGGCGGCGGCCTGAATCGGGGTAAAGGCGCCGTAATCGAGATAGGACTTCACCCGCGTCAGCGCCGCGATCAGCTGGCGGTTGCCGACCGCAAAGCCCATCCGCCAGCCGGCCATCGAATAGGTCTTCGACATCGAGGTGAATTCGATCGCGACATCCTTGGCACCCGGCACTTCCATGATCGAGCGCGTCGGCTTGCCGTCGAAATAGAGCTCGGAATAAGCGAGATCGCTGACGATCCAGACCTGATTCTCCTTCGCCCAGGCCACCAGCCGCTCGTAGAAGGGCAGCTCGACGGTCTCGGCCGTGGGGTTGGAAGGATAGCTCACCACCAGCACCGACGGGCGCGGGACGGTGTAGTTCATCGCCCGCTCGAGCGATTCCCAGTAATGTTCGTCCGGCGTGGTCGGCACCGAGCGGATCGTGGCGCCGGCGATAATGAAGCCGAAGGTGTGGATCGGGTAGGAGGGGTTGGGCGCCAGCACCACGTCGCCCGGCGCGATGATCGCGGTGGCGAGGCTCGAGAGGCCCTCCTTCGATCCCATCGTCACCACCACCTCGGTCTCGGGATCGAGCTCGACGCCGAAGCGGCGCGCGTAATAGCCCGCCTGCGCGCGGCGCAGGCCCGGGATGCCCTTGGACTGCGAATAGCCGTGCGCATCGGGCTTGGCCGCCACCTCGCACAGCTTGTCGATAACATGCTGCGGCGGAGGCTGGTCGGGGTTACCCATGCCGAGGTCGATGATGTCCTGCCCCGCAAGACGGGCGGCATGACGCATGGCATTGACCTCCGCGATCACATACGGGGGCATCCGCTTCATGCGATAGAACTGGTCATTCATGCTCGTCATTACCTTGTCTTGCGCGGGGTCGATGGCTGCCGCTGCATCCTCCCCTTGGCGAATATTGCTCTAGCAGGGAAGGGCGTTTTCGGCGAGTTACGAGCAAGACCGGCAAGCGACACGTTCAGCACAGTCCGGCGAATGAGGGATAAAGGCAGGCGATGGCACAGGATAACGACCTGATGGCAGCAGCGGGCGAGAGCCTAAAAGGCTTCTTCGATATGCAGGGCGAGGCCTTGCGGGAGATGATGGGTGGCAAGGCTCCCGAAGCGCTGATGGCAGGTGCTGGCCAGGCGGGCCTTGACCCTGCGGAGCTGACCGAATGGGCCGCCACCGCCGCACAGCTCCAGCAATTGTGGCTCGATTTCGCGACCCATCAGGCGCAGGCCGCAGCCGAGAAGGCGGCAAAGGGCAATCTGGCCGGTGCAGGGGCGAATATGCTCGACCCGGCGCAGTGGCTGGTCATGTCGCAGGCCATGCTGGGTCAGATGCCGAAGGGGATGCTCGAAGCGTCGGGCAAGCTGGTGCAGGATCAGATGCAGCTGTGGTCGGGCGTGATGCAGAGCTTTGCCGCCGGAGCCGTCGGGGGGAAAGCCGATGCGGCCCCTGACGCTGCCGCCCTCCCCCGTTCCGACCGCCGCTTCGCCGATCCCGCCTGGCGCGAGCATCCGGCCTTCCTGCTGCTTCACCAGACCTACCTGATGCTCGCCGATTACTTCCGGCAGGCGGTCAAGGGCATGGACGGGCTCGACAAGGCAAAGCGCCAGCAGCTCGAATTCGCAGTGACCGCGCTCGCCGAAGCGATGAGCCCGGACAACTTCCTTGCGCTCAATCCGGTGGTCTTGAAGCGCACGATGGAGACCAAGGGCGGCAATCTGGTGCGCGGGATGCAGCACCTCATCAATGACCTCAAGCGCGGGCAGCTGACCCACACCGACCCCAACGCCTTCCGGCTGGGCGAGAACCTTGCGGCTAGCCCCGGCAAGGTGGTGCACGAAACCCCGCTCTACCAGCTGATCCAGTATTCGCCTTCGACCGAGACCGTGCTGGACGTGCCGCTGGTGATCTTCCCGCCGTGGATCAATCGCTTCTACATTCTCGACCTGACGCCGAAGAAGAGCTTCATCAAGTGGGCGGTCGATCAGGGCATTTCGGTCTTCGTGGTCAGCTGGAAGAGCGCTGACGAGACCATGGGCGACATCGTGTGGGACGATTACATCCGCGCCCAGATCGAGGCGATCGACCATGTCCGCGCGCGTCTGGAGGTGCCCGCCGTCCACACCATCGGCTATTGCGTGGCGGGCACGACATTGGCAGCGACGCTGGCGGTGCTCCATCGCCGGGGCGAAGCGGACAAGGTCAAGTCGGCGACCTTCTTCACCGCGCAGGTCGATTTCGAGCGGGCGGGCGATCTCAAGAACTTCATCGACGAAGGCCAGCTCGAAATGATCGGGCAATTGTCGCCGCAGGGCTATCTCGACGGGCGCTATCTTGCGGCAGCGTTCAACGCGCTGCGCGGGCGCGACCTGATCTGGAACTACGTGGTCAACAATTACCTGCTGGGTGAGGATTACCCGGCCTTCGACCTGCTGCACTGGAACGGGGATGTCACCAACCTCCCCTCCAAATGGCACAATGCCTATCTGCGCGACCTCTACCGCGACAACAAGCTGGTGGTGCCCGACGCGCTGGAAGCCGACGGAACGCCGATCGACTTGCGCCGGGTTGCCACGCCCAGCTTCGTGCAGGCAGGGCGCGAGGATCATATCGCGCCGGCCGAAAGCGTGTGGCGGATCACACGGCACTTCACCGGGCCGATGGATTTCCTGCTCGCCGGATCGGGTCACATCGCAGGCGTGGTCAACCCGCCTGCTGCGGGCAAGTACCAGTACTGGGTCGGCGACAGCGCTGCGCCGTCATTGAAGGACTTCGTGGCGGGCGCGACCGAGCATCCGGGCAGCTGGTGGCCGCACTGGCTCGCATGGCTGCACAAGCAATCCGACGCCCGCGTGCCGGCGACCGGCAAGCGAGTCCCCGGCGGCCCGGACGACACCGTGATCGAGGACGCGCCGGGGCGCTATGTGAAGACGCGCTGAGGGGTTTCGTTCAGCGGGCGCAACCGACGCGGACAGCAAGTCTCTGAATCTGCAAGACTTTCTACATTTTTGTGCGCTGCACAAAAAAGCTTGACTTCGCATTCGCAATGCCTATTTTGTGCAGTGCAACATGAAGCGAGGTCGCCATGTCCGAAGTTGAGAACAATGCTGAAGTGAAGGCTCCCGTCGCTAAGATCGACGCGGCTGCCGAGAAGGCTTACGCCGAGGCTTCGGCCAAGACCGTCGAAGCGCCCGCAGCCCCCAAGGCTGCCGCTCCGGCTGTGAAGACCCCCGCAGCGCCCAAGCAGGCTCCGGTCGCCAAGAAGGCGCCGGTGGTCAAGAAGGCCGCTGCCAAGACCGTCAAGAAGAAGACGGCGACCAAGACCGCTCCGGTCAAGAAGCCGGTGCTGGCGAAGAAGGCTGCCGCCAAGACGAGCAAGCCCGCCGCGCCGAAGACCAACCCCGTCATCAAGATCAAGGATACCATCATGGCCACTGCCAAGAACGCCGACATCACCGCCACCGCCAAGACCGTCCTTGCCGACGTTCAGGCCCGTGCGAAGACCGCCGCCACCACCGCCTACGCCAAGGGCACCGAACTGACCGCCGAAGCGACCGAGTTCGCCAAGGCGAACGTTGAAGCTGTCGTGGAAAGCGGCAAGATCTTCGCGGCCGGTGCGCAGGAACTGCTCAAGGACAACATCGAAACCGGCAAGACCGTGTTCGAAACCGTCACCGAAGACGCCAAGAAGGTTGCTGCCGTCAAGTCGCCGACCGAGCTGTTCCAGCTGCAGGGCGAAATCGCCCGTCGCAACTTCGACGCGGTCGTCGCCTATGGCTCGAAGCGCACCGAAGCCTGGGTGAAGCTCTACAACGATGCCTTCGCCCCGATCTCGAACCGCGTCAGCGTCGCGGTCGAGAAGGCCAAGAAGGCGGCGTAAGCACTACGAATTCTCCGGCCGGGCCTCTCTCCTCTCTCTCCCAACCCGGTCCACGAGAGCGCGCCGCAAGGCGCCGGCCGGCCAGACGCAAGTCTGGCCGGCCTTTTTCTTGGCCAAGTCCGGGACAGGTATCGGGGTTGGGGGTGGGAACGCAGCCTGAAACAATTCCCACGCAACCGCTTGCACCTTCCCCAGCGAATCCCATAATGGAGGCTCATGCCAACCTGCGCCTTTCCCGATCTCGCCGAACTGGCCGAGCTGCCTTTGCCGCAGCCCGTGCCCGTGCGTGCGGGTGAGGATGACGATGGCGGCAAGGACGGCGACGGACAGGGTCAGGTCGGCATTGCCACCAAGACCCGCGCCAAGCCCAAGAAGCCAAGCCAGTACAAGGTGCTGATGCTCAATGACGACTACACCCCGATGGAATTCGTGGTGCTCGTGTTGAAGCGCTTCTTCGGCATGGATCTGGAGCAGGCGACCCGCGTGATGCTCCATGTCCACCAGCGCGGCGTGGGCGTGTGCGGGATCTTCACCTACGAAGTGGCCGAAACCAAGGTCAATCAGGTGATGGACTTCGCCCGCCAGAACCAGCACCCGCTGCAATGCACGCTCGAAAAGGCGTGAGCGCGCAGGCGTGACGCGCCAGCCGCACCACCCGCAGCCCGATCCGCCCGCGCCGGGCCAGGAAAGCGTCTGGGACTACCCCCGCCCCGCCATCGCCGAACCGACCGGGCGCCATATCGTTATCGTCCACAAGGGCGTGACCCTCGTCGATAGCCGCGCGGCATGGCGCACGCTCGAAACCTCGCACCCGCCGACCTATTACGTCCCGCAAACCGACATCGCGATGGGGCATCTTGTGCCCAATCCGGCGCGTTCGATCTGCGAATGGAAGGGACAGGCTTCCTATTGGGACGTCGTGATCGCGGGCGAACGGATTGCGCAGGCCGGGTGGAGCTACCCCGCCCCTACCCCCGCCTTTGCCGGGATCGCCGGGCACATCGCCTTCTATGCCGCCCCCTTCGATGAGGTGACCGTCGATGGCGAACAGGTCACGCCCCAACCCGGCGGCTTCTATGGCGGGTGGATCACCACGCGCGAGGCCGGGCCATTCAAGGGCGTTCCCGGCAGCCGGTTCTGGTAAATCCCCCGGTCATCCCGCCTCCCCCAGATTTGGGGGCATGACGCGCCGCCACGAAGCGGCTAGGGCAGCAGCACAAACGACGGAACGGCGGACGTGTTCAACACCATTCCCAGCATCGACCGCTATATCCTGCGGCTGACGATCGTGCCCATGCTGGGCGTGTTCGCGCTGGCGGCATCGCTGCTGATGCTAGACAAGATGCTGCGCCTGTTCGATTTCGTCGCGGTGGAGGGCGGGCCGGTGGGCATCGTCTTCAAGATGCTCGGCGCGCTGATCCCTGAATATGCCAGCCTCGCGATCCCGCTCGGGCTGTTGCTGGGCGTGCTGCTGGCGTTCCGCAAACTGGCAACTTCATCCGAATTGGACACGATGCGCGCGGTCGGGCTGTCGTATAACCGGCTGCTGCGGATGCCCTATCTCATCACGCTGGTGCTGGTCGCGGTCAATGTCGCGCTGGTGTTCTACGTCCAGCCGCTGAGCCGCTACTACTACGAGCAGATGGAGTATGATCTACGGTCGGGCGCGCTGGGTGCCTCGATCAAGGTCGGCGAATTCACCACGCTGGCAGATCGCATGGCCTTGCGGATCGAAGCCAGCGAGGACGAAGGCCGCAAGCTGATGGGCATTTTCGCCCGCGTGTCGAACAGCAAGGGTCAGGTGCTCTCGATCAGCGCACGCGAGGGGGCATTCCTTGCCACGCGCGACAATCCCGACACGATCATCCTGCGCCTGACCGAAGGCACGATCATTCAGGATACGGGCATGAAGGGCCAGACCCCGCGCGTGCTCAGCTTCAGCCGCCACGATCTGCCGATCGATCTGCCCGCGATCGAGAAATTCCGCGCCCGCGGCGATGCGACGCGCGAATATATCCTGCCCGAATTGCTGCGGATCGGCTGGAACAGCGATGCCGCGCCCCAGCAGCGCGACGCCAGCCTTGCCAGCTTCAACTTCCGGCTGGTCGAGATCGTGATGATGTTCCTGATGCCGCTGCTCGCAGTGGCGCTCGCGATTCCGCCCAAGCGATCGACCAGCGCGCTGGGCGTGTTCATCTCGATCGTGATGGTGGTCGCCTATCACAAGGTGAACCAGTACGGCGAGGACGTCGCCTCACTCGGCCGGCTCGATCCGATTCTCGCCTTCTGGGTGCCCTTCGTGCTGTTCGCCGGGCTGATCGTCTGGATGTATTACCGCGTCGCCTATGTCCCTGGCGGGCAGGCGATCGGCGCGCTGGAGATGGCCTTCGCCAAGCTGTCCAAGCGCATCGGCAAACTCTTCACCCGCCGCCGCCCGCGCATGGCCGGGCCTCTGGCCGAGGCAGCTCCGGCAGAGTAGGCGCACGGCAATGCAGCTCGACTTTTTCCCTTCGCGCACGCTGACGCTTTATCTGGCGAAGCTGTTTGTGGTGCGCATCCTTGCGGTGCTGATTATGCTGGTCGTGGTGCTGCTGGCGCTCGACCTGTTGTCGGAAACGGGCGACATTCTCGCCGCACCGGGCAACGGGCAGGCCGAGATCCTGCGCTATGCCAGCCTGCGCGTGCCGCAACTCGTCAGCCGCTTCCTGCCCTATTCGGTGCTGCTGGCAACGCTGATCACGCTGGTGACGCTGAACCAGAATTCCGAAGTCGTGGCGATGAAAGCGGCCGGGCTTTCGGCCCATCAGGTGCTCGCCCCGCTGCTGCTGACAGCGGCGGTGATCGCAGGCGTGAGCTTTGGCTTCAACGAGCGGATCGTGACCCGCGCCAATGCCACGATCAAGGCGTGGCAGGCGGCCGAATATGGCCCGATCCCCGAAGTGGAAAGCGGCGCATCAAGCGGCGTGAGATCGAACATCTACCTCACCGATGGCGACAATATCCTTGCCGCTTCAACCCTTACCGGATCGGGCAAGGACATCGTGCTGACCGGCGTGACCTGGTATGCGCGCGGGCCGGGCGGGATCATCCGCGAACAGGTGCGCTCCGCCCGCGCGACCTATGCTGCACCCGGCTGGCGGCTCGAAAACCCGGTCGCCTTCGACGTGGCGGGCGCGGTGACGCAAGCGCTGCCGGCACGGGTAGTGGGCGAAGCGCTGACGCCGGAGCGGATCATGCTCCAATCGGTCGATGTTGACGGGCAGAGCTTCTGGGAACTGGGCGAGAGCATTGCCGCCTATGATGCCGCCGGGCGCAACACCGACGAGATGCGCGCCAAGTGGTGGCACCGTTTGTCGGGGCCGCTCTCGGCGCTGCTGATGCCGCTTTTAGGCTCGATCGCCGCCTTCGGGCTGGCACGCTCGGGCCAGCTGTTCGTGCGTGCGATCATCGGGATGGCGCTGGGCTTTGCCTATTTCGTGGTCGACAATGCGGCGCTCGCCATGGGGAGCTTCGGCGGTTATCCGCCCTTCCTGGCCGCCTGGGCACCGTTCTTCCTGTTCCTGCTGGTCGGCGAAACGGTGCTGATCCGGACCGAAGAGTGAGCCGCGACTGGTCACTCCGCCTCGCGCGGGCGGAGGATGCCGCGGCGATGCCCGCCATCGAGCGCGCTGCGGCAGAAGCAGCCTTTTCGGGCGAGCCTTCGATCGACCCATCCCGCACCCGCTCTGCGGAGGACTACGCCCGCCTGATTCGCCGGGGGCACAGCCTTGTCGCGCACGTCGGCGAGGCGATGGCGGGCTTCCTTGTGGCCCAGCCCTTTTCCCGCGAACTCCACATCTGGGAGATGGACGTCGCCCCCGCCTCCCAGCGCCGCGGGATCGGGGCGGGGCTGGTGCGTGCGGCGATGATCGATGCGCGGAACACCGGCTTCAAGGCGCTCACCCTCACCACCTTCCGCGATCTGGCGTGGAACGCGCCGTTCTATGCGCGGCTCGGCTTCGAGGAAGTCACCGCGCTCGACGCCCATCCGCGCCTTGCGGGCGAACTCGCCAACGAGATCGACGACGGCCTACCCGCCGACCGCCGCTGCGCGATGATCTGCTTCTTGGATTAGAGCCACCTTCGGTGGCGCAGACCTCCCGCCCCGCCTCCCCACCCGGCCACCATAGCCTGATGGTATCATTGGTGGCTTCCGGCGTCGCCGGCCGCCTACAGCGGTGGGGAGGCGGGGCGGCCAAAGGGAAGGCAGGTCTGCATCGCGCATCAGCGCGACCAGAAATCAGCCCCGCTTGCCCATCGTGCTCCTGGCGATCCGCCCGACCAGCACCAGCATCCCCGGGTGGTTCGCGCCTTCATAGGTCGAGCCCGTTCCCAGCTCGCGCGCCAGACGGCGGTGGGCTTCGGGAAGGTCATGATAGGGCATAGACGGCATAAGATGGTGCAGCGCGTGATAGCGCAGGCCAACGGGCGCCCAAATCTCGGCAGCAAGGCCCGGCGGGGGGACGTTGACCGAATCGAGGAACTGCGCGGTCACCGTCATCGCCTCGCCCTCGTTCTCCCACAGATGCGCGACCAGCGTGCGCAGCTGGTTGAGCACCGCGGCGAGCGAGAGGATCGCCAGCGCTGTGGCGAGCGGCTCCCAGCCGAACACGAAGACGCTCGCGATCAGCGCAATGGCCCACAGGCTCGCGCCCGCTTCCTGCCAGCGCACCCGGCCGGCGAACTCGCCCTCGGGGGCTTTGCGGCGGAACTCGGGGTTGATCGAGAGCGACGAGAACCGCTCCCACACGAAGGTGCGCAGCGGCGGCACCAGCAGGCCGAGCGGATAAAGCACCCCGAAGCGAATGATCAGCGCCACCGGCAGCAGCATCGCCACCAGCACGAACAGCGGCAGGCTCCACGGCTTCATCAGCGCCAGCGGGAGGTATTCGGGATCCTCCACCGTGCCGTATTGCGTGCGCTTGTGGTGGATCACGTGGACGCCTTCATACATGAAGGAGGGCGTCAGCATCGGGATGCCGACGAGGATGTTCCACGCGGTGCGGAAACCGGGCAGCGCGTCGCGGTGGATGTGGGTCAGCTCGTGAATGAACATCAGCGCCCGGTAAAGCGCCAGTGCCGCGACCAGCCCGGCGGCGATTTTCACGGCCATGCTGGGCGAGGCGATCGCAACAGCAATCCCGGCATAGCCGACGCCCGCCGATACCAGCATATCGGGCCAGTAGATCGCGGGCCTCGCTTCCCCCAGCCCCTTGGTGAGGTCGCGCGCGGCGCGCAGCATCGCCTTGTCGTCCTCGGCCATGAACTGGGCGCGGGTCGCCTTGGGAACAGCCGTGCCGGGCTGGGCGGAAAGGGTCTGGTGCAAGGTCATTTCAGCGAATTCCTGTGGCTCGCCCTACCCGAAAATGGGTCGCTCGCCAAACGCGGGTTGTTGGTGACAGTGATCGATAGCCTTGCGCGATTGCCCTGCGCGCGACACAGACACCTTGATCAACCGCAAATACGAAGGAAGCGGCGTGACGGATGAGGCAACCCGCATGGCTCAGATAGTTATCGAACCGGTCACCGACAAGCGCGGCCGGGAGGCCTTCGTCGATCTGGGCCGCGCCTTCTCCGACCGGCTGGAGCATTTCGTTCCCCAGATCCGCGCCGAACAGATTGAGCTGGTCGATCCGGCCAAGAACCCCTTTTTCGGCCACGCGCGGGTGCAGCTGTTCATTGCCAGGCAGGGCGGCAAGCCGGTCGGGCGAATTTCGGCGCATATCGACGAGCTCGCGCTCGCCATGCCGGCAGACCAGGGATTTGGCCCCGGCACCGGCTTCTTCGGCTATTTCGATGCCGAGGACGAGGCCGTCGCGCGCGCGCTGCTGACGGCGGCAGAAGGCTGGCTGGCAGGGCAGGGCATGACCCGCGTGCTCGGCCCGATCTCGCTATCGATCTGGGAAGAGCCGGGCCTGCTGGTGCGCGGGCAAGACCACGCGCCGATGCTACTGATGGGCCACCACCCGGCGCATTATGCCGGCTGGATCGAGGCGGCAGGCTATGGCCGCGCCAAGACGCTCTATACCTATGATCTCGACATCACCCGGCCCTTCCCCCCGCTGGTGCAGCGGATCGTGCAATCGGGACACAAGAATGCGCGCATCACGATACGGCAGGTGCGCAAGAAGGATTGGGACAGCGAGGTCGCGACCATCCTCGGCATCCTCAACGATGCCTGGTCGGACAACTGGGGCTTTGTCCCCTTCACCCCGGCCGAAGTCGCCTATGCGGGCAAGAAGCTGCGCCCGCTGATTTTCGAAGAGCTCAACATGATCGCCGAGCTGGACGGGCGCCCGGTGGCGTTCATGCTCACATGGCCCGACATCAACGCCGCGCTGGCGAAGATCAGGGGCAAGCTGTTTCCCTTCGGCTGGATCACCATGCTGCGCTGGCTGCGCCACCCCAAGGGTGCCGGGATGCGCGTGCCGCTGATGGGCGTGCTCAAGGAGTTCCACTCCAGCCGCCTCGCCAGCCAGCTGGCCTTCATGATGATCGAGGCGATCCGCGTTCAGGCGAACGAGAAATTCGCCTCGACCCGCGGGGAGATCGGCTGGATCCTCGACGACAATCAGGGAATGGTCGCGATTGCCGACACGATCCAGAGCACAATCAACCGCGAATATGTGATCTACGAGCGAAAGCTTGGTTGAGCGGGTTCGCTGACGCGAACCGCAGACCTCCCCACTATTTGGCCGCCCCGCCTCGGAGTCTTTGTTTGCGGGTTCGCTGACGCGAACCGCAGACCTCCCACCCCGCCTCCCCACCCGGCCACCAAGAATACCATTACGGTATGGTGGCCGGGTGGGGAGGCGGGGCGGGAGGTCTGCGTCGTGCGCCAGCACGACCAACGAAAAAAGGCCTCCGTTGCGTAAGCAACGGAGGCCTTTCGGGATCGTATCACCAGCCGCTTGGACGGGAGGGGGGTCTCGGCGGTGACAACGGGATAATGATCAGACCCGAACGCGGTTCCCGGGCATCCGAAAATTTTTTTCGCCCTTACGGAAACCGCAGCAAACTTGCGCGATTCCAGCAATTTGCGAGATTGAGGCGACGGGGCGGCGGGGAACCGCTATGCCCCGAATCGGTAGTCTCTGCAGACCAGCGAAAGGTGTCCCATGTCACTCGCCAGCCAGATCGCGGCTCATCTGCCGTTCCTGCGCCGCTACGCGCGTGCGCTGACCGGATCACAGGCGAGCGGCGATGCTTTCGTGCGCGAAATGCTCGAAGCGGTGCTGGCCGATGCCGATCTGATGGCGAGCCTCGCTGGCGGGCGGGTGCCGCTCTACCGCGCCTTCAGCAAGGTCTGGGCGAGCGCCTCCGGCCCGGTCGCCACAGGCGCGGTCGCAAGCGAACACGAAGCTGGCGCGCAGGCCCGGCTGGGCGCCATCACCCCGCCCGCACGACAGGCGCTTCTGCTCACCACGCTTGAGGATTTCACCACCGCCGAGGCGGCGGCGATCCTCGAACGCACGCCCGAAGAGATTGCAGCGCTGGTGGCCGAAGCGATCGCCGAGATCGAACGCGAGCAGACCACCAGCGTCCTCATCATCGAGGATGAACCGCTGATCGCGATGCAGCTCGAAGACCTTGTCTCCAGTCTCGGCCACACCGTCAGCGGCACCGCCGCAACCCGCACCCAGGCCCGCACCGCCGTGGCCGAGGCGATGCCGGGTCTGGTGCTGGCCGACATTCAGCTGGCCGATGGTTCCTCCGGCCTTGATGCGGTGGACGATATTCTCAGCGTCGGCGCGATGCCGGTGATCTTCATCACCGCCTATCCCGAACGCCTGCTGACCGGCGACCGGCCCGAGCCGACCTATCTGGTCACCAAACCGTTCCAGGAAGCGACGGTGCGTGCAGCGATCAGCCAGGCGCTGTTCTTCGGATCGACCAGGCCGCTTTGATTTTCGGCCACCTTCGGTGGCGCAGACCTCCCGCCCCGCCTCCCCACCCGGCCACCATAGCCTGATGGTATCATTGGTGGCTTCCGGCGTCGCCGGCCGCCTACAGCGGTGGGGAGGCGGGGCGGCCAAAGGGAAGGCAGGTCTGCATCGCGCGTCAGCGCGATCGCAAAATCACGGCTTCACCACCCGCCGATCCGCGTCCTTCTCGCGAATCCGGAAGTCTGCCGGTCGCCGGACGGGCACCCGCAGCACGCAGCGCACGCCGGTGATCGCGAAATCGAGTGTCACCGGCTGACGCAACTCGTGAGCCACGACCTTCTCGATCAGTTCGGTGCCGAACCCGCGGCGGCGCTGCTGGGCGACCGGCGGCCCTCCGGTTTCCTGCCATTCGACCTCGGCCCAACTGGTTTCGGCCTGCGCATCATCGCCGCGCCGCCAGCGGATAGTGACCTTGCCGCCCGGCACGCTCAGCGCGCCATATTTGGCGGCATTGGTGGCGAGTTCATGCACCGCCAGGCCAAAGGACAGCGCATCATTGGGCGCCAGTTCCAGATCATCCCCTTCGAGCAGGATCGCATCGCCCAGCGCCTCGCGGAAATGCTGCAACTCCGCCTCGATCACCGCGCGGATCGGGGTCGTGCCCCAATCGGTAACGGTCAGAAGGTCATGCGTTGCCGAAAGCGCGCGGATGCGGCCCTCGAGGCTGTCGGCGAAATCATCCAGCCCGCTCGCCCGGCGGCGGGTCAGCGACAGGATCGACAGCACATTCGCCAGCGTGTTCTTGACCCGGTGATTGAGCTCGCGGGTCAGCGAATTGCGGATCGAGTGCTGTTCTTCAAAGAACGCCAGCCGCGCCTGATCCTCGAAGGCCTGCTGGGTCAGCAGGCGGGCGAGCAGCATCAGCAGGCTGGCAAGGGCAAGGCCGAACATCAGCGTCACCATCGACAAGGGCGAGAGCACCTGCGCGTCGGCGGTTTCGATCACCAGCATCAGCTTGCGGTCGGCGATGGTGACTTCCTGCTCGACCGTCTGCTTCGCATCGCCTGCGATCGAGTGTGCGACCAGCAGGTGCCCGGTCGACACCTCGCCATCGTAGAGCCGCACGCCGAAGCGCCCCTGCCCTTCGCGGTCGATGGCGGCATCGAGGAATTCGCGCGCGCGGAACGGAGTGTAGACAAAGCCCAGCAGCCGCCGCTCGTCCTGCGATCCGGCAAGGCGGAAGACCGGCATATAGATCGCAAAGGCAGGCGCAGTGCCGCTGGTTTCCTGCCGCAGCACGATCCGGCCCGACGCGGCCGGGCGCAGCGTCACCTCGGCCTCGGCCATGGCGGCAGCGCGGGCGGCGTCGGAATACATATCATAGCCCAGCGCGCGGCGGTTAAGCGGGGTCGCAGGCGCGAACATCGTCACGGGTGCGATCCGGCTGGTGCCGCTGCTGGGGGCGGGGAAGATATCGGGGAAGTCGGGCTGGCGCGCGCGGGTGCTCCGCAGGAAGCTGTCCAGATCGCGCGCCTCGATCACCGGGATCCAGCCGATCCCCTCCGCCCCGGAATATTCGGTGTTGAGCTTCAGCGCCCGCACAAAGTTGTCGAAGGTCGCCGGACTGACCTCGTCGAGACTGGCAAACAGCGCGGCGCCGGCGCGAAGGTAGGAGGAAAACCCGCTCCCGCTGCGATCCAATGCCGCGGCCACGCCTTGCGCATATTCGCGCATCACTGCGCGTTCGCGGGCGCGGGCGTTGCTTTCGATCGCGAAGACGCTGAGCGCGGTGATTGCCACCAGCGCGAAGAAGATCACCAGCGGCACCGCGCGCGGATACATCACCAGCCAGCGCCGCGCCCGGCCCGACGAAGTCGGCGGCGGAGGGGCCGCCGGGTCAAGATCAGGGGAGATGACAAGCGGGTCGATGATGCGAAAATCCTGTCGGGCCGTGGCACAAAGCGGGACGCGAGAGCCGGTGCCGGAACCAAACTGGTAGCGCATCGTTCCCGAATCGTCCAAACTCGGCTCCTGAGGGTCTCGGCCGATGGCAAGTTGTCCGGCCTCAGCAGGCGATGACAGCCCCTTTCTGCGGGGCGGGGACAACGGGATCAGGGACAAGACCACAGCATCATGGCCGCGAATCACACACAGGGTGGCAGCAATGGCGGAGGCGACGACAGCGCCCCGCGTCGCCCGCCCGAATGGGCCGATGGGCTGAAGCAGCTCTATGATCAGGTGGTCGAGGAAGCCCTGCCCGACAGTTTCAAGGATCTGCTCGACCGGCTCGACAGCATCGATCCCGCGCGTGGCAAGCGCGGGGCCGCGCCATCTGCGGATGGCTCGGACACGAGCCAATGAGCGACGACCGCCCCACTGGCGACAGGCGCTCGGCCGCCGAAAAATCCGATTTCAAGCGTGAGCTGACCGAGGTGGTGCCGCACCTGCGCGCCTTTGCGCGCGGGCTGTGCGGGCGGCCCGATCTGGCCGATGATCTGGTGCAGGAAACGCTGCTGAAGGCCTGGGCCGCGCAAGACCGGTTCGAGCCCGGCACCTCGATGCGCGCCTGGACCTTCGTGATCCTGCGCAACGCCTATCTCACCGATATGCGCCGCAACCGCTTCCGCGGCGAGTATGACGAGGGCGTGGCCGAACGCATCCTCACCGCGCCTGCCGGTCAGGAAGAACCGATCCACCTGAGCGATCTGCACCGCGCGCTGCTGACCCTGCCCGCCGAACGGCGCGAGGCGCTGCTGCTGGTGGGCGCAGGCGGGTTTTCCTACGAGGAAGCCGCCGCGATCTGCGGCTGCGCTGTCGGCACGATCAAGAGCCGGGTGGGCCGCGCCCGCGCCGCGCTGACCGAAATGCTCGCCAACGGCAGCATCCCGCGCCGATCAAGCGACGACGACGTGGCGCACGCCGCGATCCTCGAAGAGCTGGACACCGTGGCTTCGGGCAACGGTGTGAGTTCGCGGGACTGAGTTACCATGCCCGCTCCGGACTTGATCCGGGGCCCAGCTTTCTCTTTCCCGCGCAAAGGCAGCGGGGTCCCGGGTCAAGCCCGGAACGAGGACGAAAAAAGGCCCGAGGGATCGCTCCCCCGGGCCTTCTTCATTCACATCCCGAAGAAATCAGGCGTAAGTCCACACCGTGCCGCGCGCGAGGTTCTCGCTCGCGAAGGCCCAGTTGAGCTTGGTTTCGACCACGGCATCCAGATAGGCCGGACGCTTGTTCTGGTGATCGAGGTAGTAGGCGTGCTCCCACACGTCGAGCACCAGCAGCGGGTTCATGCCCTTGTCGGCGAGCGTATCGGCATCGTGGGTTTCCTCGATCGAAAGCTTGCCGTCCTTCTCGGCCAGCCACACCCAGCCGGAGGCGAAGTGGCCCACGCCGCGATCCTTGAGCTGCTGCTTGAGGGCATCGACCGAGCCGAACGCCTCGTCGATCTTGGCGGCGAGTTCCGCCGAGGCTTCGGTCGTCTCGGCGGCCATCGAGTGCCAGTAGAACATATGGTTCCAGGTCTGGGCGGCGTTGTTGAACAGGCCCTGATTGGTCCCGCGCGAGGCCGCGACGATCTCTTCGAGCGACTTCGATTCGTGCTCGGTGCCGGCGATCGCGGCGTTCATCTTGTCGACATAGGTCTGGTGATGCTTGCCGTAGTGGAACGACAGCGTCTCGGCCGAAATCGCCGGTTCAAGCGCGGTGTCGGCATAGGGAAGCGGGGAAAGTGCGAAAGCCATGGGTCGTCCTCCAAAAGGGCTGGGGTGGATGCTCTATCTGTCGGTAACGCAAATGCGCACGAAGGGTTGCACGTTCAAGACGCAGATCAGGTTGGGGCGATAGCCTCATCGGCCGAGCGGTCAACCGCGCTTGTGACAGCGACGTTCATCGTGACGTTGCCCAGTGTGCGCATCAGGTCGGGCAGCATCTCGACCGCGACCAGCAGCGCGAGCGGCTCCACCGGCACGCCCATGGCGAGCGCAATCGGCCCGATCGAGACGACGAAACTGATCGATCCGGGCAGGCTGACGGCGCTGAGGCTGATGACGCTGGCAATCAGGATGCCGGCGATGGCAACCGTGGGCGAAACCTCGACCCCGGCGAGCGCGGCGACGTAATAGACCACGGCAAGGTTCATCGCGGCGCTGGTGGCGCGGAAGATCACCACCGCCAGCGGCAGCACGAATTCGGCGGTCGAGGCGCGCAGGCCCAGCCGTCCAGCCGAATCGAGCATCGCTGGGAGGCTGGCGAGCGATGACTGGGTCGACAGCGCCACCGCCTGCGCGGGCAACATCGCACGGAAGAACCCGCCCAGCCCCTTGCCGCCCAGCCCGGCCGCGACAGCATAGGCGAGCAGGAAGATGAAGGTGCCCATCAGCGTCACCGTCAGCACGTAATGCCCGAGCGCCGCAAAGGCGCCGCCCCCGCTTTGCACGCCCACGCCATAGGCCAGCGCGAAGACGCCCACTGGCGCGGCGGAGAGCACCCAGCCGATGATCAGCAGCATCGCATTGCCCAGCGCATGGAAGAACCCCATCAGCCGGTCACCCTGATCGTCCGGCAGCCGGGTGATCGCCACGGCGAACATCACGAAGAACAGCGTCAGTGGCAGCATCGCGGTCTCGGCGGCAGCGGCGATGATGTTGGGACTGACCAGTGATGCCATGAAGTCGAGCACGCGCGGCACTTCGCCCACCTCCGAAGGGGTCTGGGCGAGGAAGGCCTCGGCCCCGGCGGGCACCGGGAAGGCGCGCAGGAGCATCGGCATGGCGACCGAGGTGAACGCGCCGCCTGCCAGCTGCACGAACACCATCAGCGCAATCATCCGCCGCGCCACAGTGCCGACCCGAGCGGCCATGATCATCTGCACGAGCCCCAGCACCAGCAGCGCCGCGACCAGCGGGATGATCGTCATCTGCAAGGCGCGCAGCCACAGCCCGCCCACCAGCCCCGCGATCTCGCCGACCAGCGCGGGCGCATCGGCCAAGGCGCCGAGGATGCCCGCCACCAGCCCGCCCACCAGCCCGGCAAAGGTGAGCGCGACCGGCAGCCGGATCGACACCAGCCCGAACTTTCCCTGCCCGCTCGCAGCGACGTTTTCACTTTCCAGCAATGGCCTGTCCTTATGCGGGCGTCTCGCCCTTCCCTTTGCGCGATAACCGCGCCAGAAGCGCGAGACAATCTCATGCGACCGGCACGACAGGGGAATTCATGGCACGCAAGCTGTTCGGAACAGACGGGATCAGGGGCCGCACCAATGCAGGTGCGATGACAGCGGCGATGGCGATGAAGGTCGGGCAGGCCGCAGGTCGCCATTTCGTGCGCGGCGGCCACCGGCACCGGGTGGTGATCGGCAAGGACACGCGCCTGTCGGGCTACATGATGGAGAGCGCGCTGGTGGCCGGTTTCACCTCGGTCGGGATCGACGTCATCATGACCGGCCCCCTGCCCACCCCCGCGATTGCGCTCCTGACGCGGGAAATGCGCGCCGACCTTGGCGTGATGATCTCGGCCAGCCACAATCCCTTTGCCGACAACGGGATCAAGCTGTTCGGCCCCGATGGCTTCAAGCTCTCGGATGAAGCCGAAACCGAAATCGAGCGGCTGATGGAAACCGACATCCCGCTTGTCCCTGCCGAAATGATCGGCCGCGCGCGCCGGATCGAGGATGCGCGCGGGCGCTATATCCACGCGGTCAAGCAGTCGGTTGCCGCCGAGCTGCGCTTCGATGGTCTCAAGGTGGTGGTCGATTGCGCGAATGGCGCCGCCTATCAGGTCACGCCTTCCGCAATCTGGGAACTGGGTGCGGAGGTGGTGGCGCTGGGTGTCTCCCCCAATGGCACCAACATCAACGACGGGGTCGGATCGACCGCGATTGCCGCGCTGCAGGCCAAGGTGGTCGAGGAGAAGGCCGATATCGGCATAGCCCTGGACGGCGATGCCGACCGGCTGATCGTGGTCGATGAAAAAGGCCGCGCGGTTGATGGCGACCAGATCATGGCGCTGATCGCGGGCCGGATGCAGGATCGCGGCTCCCTGCGCGGCGGCGGGATCGTGGCGACGGTGATGAGCAATCTCGGGCTCGAACGCTACCTCAATGGCCGCGGCCTCGATCTGGTGCGCGCCAAGGTGGGCGACCGCTATGTGCTCGAAGCGATGAAGGCGGGCGGGTACAATGTCGGCGGCGAACAGTCGGGGCACATGATCCTGCTCGATTACGCCACCACCGGCGATGGCACCGTGGCGGCGCTGCGGGTGCTCGCCAGCCTGGTGCGCAGCGGCAAGCCCGCAAGCGAGCTGCTCCACGTCTTCGACCCCGTGCCGCAATTGCTCAAGAACGTGCGCTACGACGGCGGCAAGCCGCTGGAGAACGCGGGCGTCAAGGCCGCCATTGCCGAGGCCGAGGCATCGCTGGCCGGCAAGGGGCGCCTTGTGATCCGCGCCTCAGGCACCGAACCCCTGATCCGGGTCATGGCCGAGGGCGACGATCAGGCGCAGGTGGAACAGGTGGTCGACACCATCTGCGAAGCGGTGCGCGCGGCGGTTTAGGAGACGGCACGATGCTCGAAATGCGCCCCGATTGCGAAACCTGCGGCGTGCTGCTTCCCGCCGAAGCGCCCGGCGCGTTCATCTGCTCGTTCGAATGCACCTTTTGCGCCGAATGCGCCGAGGATCTCGACGACCGCTGCCCCAATTGCGGCGGCGAGCTGATGGATCGGCCCGCGCGTGCCAAAGCGCTGCACGCCAAGTTCCCGCCGAGCACGCAGCGCCGGTTCAAGGGCTGACGTCGCCGGTCAGGCAAGCATCAATTGCAGCGCGGGGCTGAGCCATTCCTCGCCGCTGCGCGACACGATGCGGGCGGCGAGGTGATGGGCCCGGGCCAGCTGGCAGGCGTGATCGGGCCTCGCGACGCTGAGCGCGGTCGCCCAGGCATCAGCCACCATGCATGACGGATGCAGCACGCTGATCGCCGTGGTCGCATGAGTGATCGGGAGGCCGGTCGCCGGGTCGAGCGTGTGGCCACCGCGCAGATAATCGCCCGAGGTTGCCACCGAGAGCTGATGCAGCGCCACCCGCAGCGGCGGCAGGGTGCAGGCGGGCGGGCTTTCGAGCTCGACCCACCAGGGATCGCCATCGGGCCGCATCCCGCAGCCTGCCAGCTCGCCGCCAATCTCGATCAGCGCATGGCCGATCCCGCGGCCTGCCAGCAGATCGGCAAGCGCATCGACCGCATAGCCCTTGGCGATCCCGGAAAGGTCGAGCCATACCCCACCGGGCTGCGTCAGGGTCGCCGTTGCCGGGTCAAAGCCGAGTTGCCGCCAGTTGCGCTCGGTCTGCACCCGCGCCAGCGCTGCGGCATCGGGCACACCCGCGGCCGGTCGGGGGCCGAG
Organism: Erythrobacter sp. BLCC-B19; assembly: GCF_028621955.1. Lineage (NCBI taxonomy): Bacteria > Pseudomonadati > Pseudomonadota > Alphaproteobacteria > Sphingomonadales > Erythrobacteraceae > Erythrobacter > Erythrobacter sp. BLCC-B19. The sequence continues at coordinate 1,736,465 of NZ_CP117516.1, read as the reverse complement.
ACCCCACAGGTCAGTGAGCCGGCCCAGCGCCGGATCGAAGGCGCCGCCGCTCGCCGCCGCAATCGCAAGGGCAGCGGCGATCACGCGGGCAAAGTCAGGCGACAGCGGGTGCGCGCTGCCTGCCGGCGACCTGTTGAAGCGGCTGAGTTGCGAGCCTGCATCCCAATGGCTCATCTGCCCGCAGATTTCGTCCAGCCGCCTGCCGATTGCATCGGCCAGCCCTGCCGTGTCACGCCCCAGCCGCGCCGGGATTGCCGCCTGCACCTGCCAGGTCGTGCCCATCGTCTCGCCCGCAAGCACGACGATGGGCGCTGAGGGATCGTGACCCATCAGCGCCGAGGGATCGAGTTGTGGCGGCACCGCGATCCGCGGGGCCGCCTCATCCAGCGTCACGGTGCGAGCACCTCCAGTGTCGCGGTGTAGGTCATGCGGCGCTTTGTCGCCATGTCGTTTGTCGGTCGCTCGTCGGTGATCGTCGTGTTGAGCCAGTAGAACCCGGCCCCCGGCCAGCTGATCGTGACCCGGCCTTCAGCATCGGTGACGAGCTTTTGCGCTCCGCTTTCGCTGCGATAGCGCCGCCCGCCCGGCACCACTTCAACCTCAAGCCCGGCGACCGGCTGGCCATCGACAAGAAAGCGGAACCGTCCCGGCTCGTCAGCGACGAGATCGGTGGGGAGCGTCTCGGGCACGAATTCCAGACCCTTGCCCGTGGGCGTGAACAGCGTTTCGGTCGGTGCCCCTGCCGTCACGAAAAATTCATTGCGACCAGAAACTTCCGTAAGGTCGAGGTCGGTCGCATTGGCGGGAAGTTCGGCAATGCTGGCAATAGCGCGCACCGGAGCGGCGGGGGCGGCACCGGGCGCAGGAGGCGGCCCGCGGCGGCGGCCGAGCGTCCACGCCTCGCCATCGACCTTGAAGCTGCCGGTGATGGTGCCCGTCTCCATCCCGATCCGCCAGGTGCCAGGCTTGTCGATCTTGACGTCGAAGGTCGAACGATAGCGCAGGCGGGCCGCATTCTCGAGCGTCCCCATCGTGCCGTCAGGCGCCCACACCTTCACGTTCTCGGCGGGAAGCGCGGCGTGATCCGCCTCGAACGGCGCAGTCGATGCGCCCATGTCGACGGTCACATACTGGCCGGTATCGGACAGCACCGTGGTGGAAGGCAGCAGCCAGGCATTATGCGCAGCGAGGGGAGCGGCGATCACGCCAAAGGCAGCGGCACCGATCAAAAAGGTCTTGCGGATCATGGGAGTTTCCTCAGGTCTTGAGAGCATCAACGGGCGACAATGGTGACAGCGCCCAGTTCGGTCTTGCCGCTGGCCTTGCCCTTGGGGACGGGGATGGTGAGCGGCACCGACACCAGCTCACGGCCGCCCTCCTCGCGCGCGGCCTCGACGTGGAGGGTGTAGGCGCCTGCCGCGAGATTGGCGGGCAGCGGGATGCGATAGGCACCCGGCGCACGGGTCGCGCCGCTCACGCCGCTGGCGGGCAGCTTGAGATTGCGGCCGCCCTTGCGCCACCAGGTGCGCAGGTCGGCGAGCCACTTGGTGCCCGGCTCGTTCCCGCCTTTCTTGATGTCGTACCACACCGCCAGCGTGCGGATCGGACCGCCGCCCGCAGGCTCCAGCCAGATCGCCACATAGGGCTTGTGATATTCCGACACCTTGATCTGCGGAATGGTGACAGTGACGCTCTGCGCCGCGAGGGCGGCGGGGGCGACAGCGACCCCGGCGGCGAGCAGGTGGGTGAGTTTCAAGCGGGCGTCTCCTTGCAAGGGTGGGCGTCAGAGGTGGAGGAAGAACACAATCACGATCACCGGCAGCGCGGTGCCGAAGCCGACCAGCGGCCAGGTCGAGGGCCGCTTGCGCGCATGGAGTTGCAGCAGCAGCAGCCCGGTGATGGTGAAGACGATCGAGGCGACAGCGAGCAGATCGATGAACCAGAACCACGCGGTGCCGGTGTTGCGGCCCTTGTGGAGATCGTTGAGGAAGGAAATCGCGCCGCGATCGGTCAGCTCGGCCTCGATGCTGCCAGTGGCGCGGTCGATGCTCGCCCATGCATCCCTGCCCGGTCCAGGAACGGCGATGTAGACTTCATCCGCCGACCATTCCGCATCGCGCCCGGCGGCGGTGATGCCGGTTTTCGCTGCGAGTTCGCCTGCAACCGTGCGGGGCAGCGGGGCAAGGCCGGTGTCCGAGCCCTGCGCCAGCGCGGCCTGTGCGGTGGGGGAAAGCGCGGCGGTGAATGTGCGCACCTCGGGCTCAGCCCCGATGCTGGCGGCGTGGTTGAGCGTGAGGCCCGTGACCGAGAAGACCAGCATCCCGGCGAGCGACACCGCTGCGCTGATCCAGTGCCAGGCGTGCAACTGCTTCGACCAGAACTGCCGCGCCTTGCCGCGCTTGCGGGCGGGCATGGGCCGCGGCGGTGCGACGACCTGTTCCTCAATGATCCGACGACTGGCCACTGCGGCGCTTGCTCCTGAATACTCTTGCAGCACGACCTGTGCCGCGCTGTGTGATTTTCTGCAAATGATTCGCACTTAAATATAGCCGTGTCCATACGGCCCTGCGAACAGAGAGCGAGCCATCCCGTCTGCGCCCCTGCGCAACCGAAGTACCCGAATCCCCTGCCATCTGCCGGACTGCGCATATTCGCCTTTTTATGTTTTGACAATGAGAGTGATTCGCAATAGCGAGCCTCCACACCATTCATTGTCCAGACAGGAAGTCCCATGACCCCCACCCGTCCCGCCTCCCGCCTGCTTGCTCTCGGCTGCGTCGGTGCTGCCGCCTTTGCGATGCCCGCGCAGGCGCAGACCGCCGAGCCGGAGCAGGAGCAGGAGCAGCCCGCCCGCAGGCTCGGCAGCGTCACCGTGACCGACACCGTGATCGAGGACAGCTACAAGCCAGAGGTCGCCTCAAACCCGCTCATCACACAGCCGCTGCGCGATACGCCGCGCACCGTCACCGTGCTCGACAAGAGCTTCCTCAAGGATAATCAGGCCGTCAGCTTCACCGAAGCGCTGCGCAATGTCCCCGGCATCACGCTGGGCGTGGGCGAAGGCGGCGCAGGATCGGGCGATTTCATCAATCTGCGCGGCTTCGATGCCAGCAACGACATCGCCATCGACGGGTTCGCCGACCGCCTGCAATACAGCCGTTCGGACGTGTTCAACATCGAACAGATCGAGGTCTACAAGGGCGCCAACACCGCGCTTTCGGGCGCGGGCGGCGCGGCGGGGCAGATCAACCTCGTCACCAAGCGCGCGGTCGCCGACACCTTCGTCAACGCCGATGTGGGGCTGGGCAACCGCGACTGGCGGCGCGCCACGGCAGACGCCAACGTGCTGCTCGATGCGGACAAGGGCATTGCCGCGCGGATCAATCTGATGGCGCATGATCAGGGCGTGGCCGGGCGCGACTTTGTGGGCCAGAAGCGCTTTGGCATCGCCCCCTCGCTCGCCTTCGGGCTCGATCAGGATACGACCATCACCGCCAGCCTCCAGTATCAGGAGGACGACAACCTGATCGATTACGGCGTGCCCCTGCTGGCGAGCGGCGCACCGGCCAATTTCCCGCTCAGCAACTACTATGGCTGGCGCAATATCGATTTCGAGGATCAGGAGCTGCTGATCGCCACGGTCACGCTCGATCACAGGATCAGCGATGTGGTGAGCCTCACCGGAGGCGTGCGCTGGGGCGAGGTGCGGCGCGAGGCGGTGTGGTCGACCCCGCGCCCGACCAGTCAGGCAAGCCTGCAAGCCGCCGTCGATGCCATCAATGCCGGGAACACCGCCGGGGCCACCTATGTGATCGGCGGGCCGCAGGGACTTGGCCGGATCAGCCGCAACGAAGTCGCCGCCGCGCGTGCCGCCGTGGTGATCGACCATCCGGTGCGCGATGGCGGGATCGGCAATGCCCTCGTCATCGGGGCCGAAGTCAGCCGCGAAAGCCTGACCCGCGACACCATCTCCACCACCGGCCTCGCGGGCACCGCGCGCAACCTGTTCGCGCCCGAGCCGGACTTCGCCGGGGCTTTCACGCAAAGCCGCACCTATGGCCTGATCGACAACAGCGCCGACCGGATCGCGGTCTATGGCACCGACACCTTCAAGATCGGCGAGGCGTTGCAGATCAATCTCGGCGGGCGTTACGAACGCTTCGAGGCGAATCTCGGCGGCACGCAATATGCCGCGCTTGCGACCCGCAGTTTCAGCGAAGACCTGTTCAGCTGGCAGGCGGGCGTGGTGTGGAAGCCGGCCGAGAACGCCAGTCTCTACGTCAGCTATTCCGACGCGCGCCAGCCGCAGACCCTCGGCGCGACTGCGACCGGGACGGTGACCACCGCCAATGCCGCTCTGCCCGCGCTGAAGAACGAGAATTACGAGGTGGGCGCCAAGGTCGATCTGTTTGATGGCGCGCTGGCGCTGACTGCGGCGGCGTTCCGCAACCAACGGGTCAACCAGCCGATCACGGTCGATGGCGATGTCACGCTGACCGGGCGGCAGCGGGTGCAGGGGGTGGAACTCTCCGCCACCGGCAACATCACCGATGCCTGGCAGGTGTTCGCCGCCTACACCTTCCTCGATTCCGAAATCCAGCGCGCGGGCACCGGCGCGGAGCTGACCGTGGGCGAGGAAATTGCAGGCACGCCCGAACACAGCGCGACGCTGTGGAGCACCTATGACACCGGCATCGGCCTGCGTCTGGGCGGCGGGTTCAATTACGTGGGCGAATTCGCCACCCGCAACTCGACTCTGGCCAATCAGGCATGGACGGGCGGCGATTACTGGCTGCTCAATGCGATGGCGGAATACCGCTTCAGCGACACCCTCGCGGTGCAGGTCAACGCCAACAACCTCGCGAACGAGCGCTATCTCCAACGCATCCGCGCCAATGACACCTATGTGATCGCGGTGCCCGGCGAGGGGCGCACGGTGATGGCGACCCTGCGGGTGAGCTTCTAGGCGCAAATGGCGCAGGCAATCGCCTCTGCACGCGGGCTCGGCGGGTTTGGCGCGACCAGACCGCCGAGCCTGCGCGCGATTATGCTGACCGTCGCGGCCCATGCCGCGGTGCTGCCGATTGCGCTTAGTCTCGGCCATGCGGTGAGCGCGGCGCCGGAGGAACGGCTGCTGATGGTCGATCTTGCCGCAGCAGCACCCCCGCCGCCACCGCCTCCGGCCCCGCCCCCGCCCGATCCGCAGTCCCGGAGCTTGCCTCCCCCGGTGCCGGGCGTGCCGCCGGTCGCACTCCCGCTCAGCCTGCCGAACGCCCCTGCCCTGCCCGAGCAGGCACAGCCCCAACCGAGTGCTGCGCCTGCCCCTGCCGCCGCACCCGCCGCCGCTGCCGCCGCCCCGGCCCGCGCGCCCGCCGCATCCGGCCCGGCGACGATCAGCTCCAACGCGCTCGATTCCACCCTGATCGCGGGCGCGCCGCCGCGCTATCCGCACGAAAGCCGCCGCAAGCGCGAGCAGGGGACGGTCGAACTGCTGGTGATCGTCGGCACCGACGGGCGGGTGGAGGCGATCTCCATCGCCCGCTCCAGCGGCTCGCCCCGGCTCGACGATGCAGCCTTGAAGGCGGTAAGGGGCTGGCGCTGGCAACCCGTCCGCCGCGACGGGCAGGCGGTCAAGGTGCGCGGCATCGTCGAAATTCCTTTCGTCCTCACCTCTGGCAGAAAAGGCCGCGAACGTGCTGATTGCGATACCCCAGATCCTCACTGCCACCCAGACCGCAGCCCTGCGCGCCCTGATCGACGCGGCCGAATGGACCGACGGGACGGTGACGTCCGGCACCCAGGCAAGGATGGTGAAGAATAACCTCCAGCTGCCTGAAGACAGCGAGGCCGCAAAGACCGGCGGGCAGATGGTCATGGCGGCCTTGCAGGCGAACCCGCTGTTCATTTCCGCAGCCCTGCCGCACCGGCTCTACCCGCCGATGTTCAATTCCTATGCGGGCGGGCAGGCGTTCGGGAACCATGTCGACAACGCCCTGCGCGTGCGCGCGGGCACCGATTGGCGGGTGCGCGCCGACCTGTCGATGACGATCTTCCTCGAAGACCCGGATGCCTATGACGGGGGCGAGTTGGTGATCGAGACCGATTTCGGCCCCCAGCAGGTCAAGCTGCCGGCGGGGCACGGGGTGCTCTACCCCTCCTCCTCGCTCCACCGGGTCGAGCCGGTGACGAGGGGCCGGAGAGTGGCGAGCTTCTTCTGGATCCAGTCGATGGTGCGCGATGCGACAGTGCGCACCAACCTGTTCCGGATGGATCAGGCGATCCAGTCGCTCGCCAGCCAGAACGGCATCGACGATCCCGCCATCGTCGCACTCACCGGGGTCTACCACAACCTGCTGCGCCACAACGCCGACGCCTGAGCGGGCGCAAAAAACCATCCCGAAACAGCCACCAGGCTGCTAGGGCTGCGGGCATGAACAAGCCCCCGCGCATCCTCAGCATCGCCGGTTCGGATTCCTCGGGCGGCGCGGGGATCCAGGCCGATATCAAGACCATCACCATGCTCGGCGGCTATGCCATGACGGCGGTGACGGCGATCACGGCGCAGAATACGGTGGGCGTGCAGGGCATCGCGCCGATTGCGCCGGAGATGGTGGCGCGCCAGATCGCCTCGTGCATCGACGATATCGGGGTCGATGCGATCAAGATCGGGATGCTGCACGATGCGGCGGTAATCGCTGCCGTGGCCGAGGCGCTGGAGGGTGTCACCGCGCCCATCGTGCTCGATCCGGTGATGATCGCGACCTCGGGTGCGGCGCTGATCGAACCTGCCGCTGTCGCCGCCTTGCGCACCGAACTCTTCCCGCGCGCGGCGCTGCTGACCCCCAATCTGCCCGAGCTTGAGGCGCTGGTTGGGCATACCGTCAGCGACACGGAGGCGATGTACGAAGCGGCCGAGGCGCTCTCGCAAGAAACCGGCGCGGCGGTGCTGGCCAAGGGCGGGCACGGCGGAGGCGAGCGGATCGTCGACGTGCTGTTCGATCCCGGTGAACGCGCGGTCGCCTTCGATCACGCGCGGATCGACACCGTGCACACGCACGGCACCGGCTGCACGCTGTCGTCAGCGATCGCGACCCTGCTCGGCCATGGACAGCCATTGGAACACGCGGTCAGGCTTGGGCGGCAATTCGTGATCCGCGCGATCGAGCAGGCACCCGGATACGGAGCAGGCCACGGCCCGCTTGGCCATCAGGCGGTGCGGCAGGGATGATGGAGCCGGTGATCCGGGTCGACGGCAGCGAGGCTGACCCTCGCGCCGGCCGCGTCCGGATCGATGGGCCCAAGGCGCTGTGGAACGGGGCGATGATTGCCGGCACGCTCGCCGCGCTGATGGTGGCGACGTGGCAGGCGGTAGGGCTGTTCCTCGTGCTGACCTATGCAACACTGCTGGTCGGCCATTCGGTGGGGATGCACCGGATGATGATTCACCGGACGTTCAAGGCCAAGCCGTGGGTCGCCCGCACGCTGATCTGGCTCGGCACGCTGGTCGGTGTCTCCGGCCCCTCGGGCATCATCCGCATCCACGACACCCGCGACTGGGCGCAGCGCGAGCCGGCGTGCCACGATTTCTTCGCCCACCGCGCCGGGTTCTGGCAGGATCTGGCGTGGAACCTGTTCTACCGGTTCGACTTCGACCATCCGCCGCGCCTCACCATCGAACCGGCCATCGCCGCTGATCCGTTTTACAGGTTCCTCGATGCGACATGGCGCTGGCAGCAGGTGCCGCCTGCCGTTCTGCTTTATGCGTGGGGCGGGTGGCCCTTCGTGCTGTGGGGCGTGTGCGCGCGGGCTTTCGTCAGCACCGCAGGGCACTGGAGCATCACCTATTTCTGCCACAACCCGCAGTTCTTTCAGCGCCCCGGCCGCTGGTGGGTGAAGGGTGCAGGCATCCAGGCCGCCAACCTCACCGCCCCCGGCCTCGGCCTCCTCACCTATGGCGAGTGCTGGCACAACAACCACCACGCCTTCCCCGAAAGCGCGCGCATCGGGCTGGAGCAGGGTCAGACCGATCCCGGCTGGTGGGTGATTGCCGCGCTGGAGCGGCTGGGCTGGGTCCATGCCGTCGGCACGCCCCGCCCCGAGGCAGCGCGCGATGATCTGGCCGAGCGCACAGCGGATCAATCCTCCGCCGAATGATCCTTGATCTCGTAGAAGTCGGCGATTGCCGCCCAGGCCTCTTCCGCCGTCTCGACCCAGGTGAACAGGTCAAGGTCGCTCTTGGAGATCACGCCTTCCTCGGCCAGCGCCTCGAAATCGACCACCCGCGTCCAGAAATCCTTGCCGAACAGGATGATCGGCATCGGCTTCATCTTGCCGGTCTGGATCAAGGTGACGAGCTCGAAGAATTCGTCGAACGTCCCGAAGCCGCCGGGGAACACCGCCACGGCGCGGGCGCGCAGCAGGAAGTGCATCTTGCGCAGCGCGAAGTAGTGGAACTGGAAGGAGAGGTAGGGCGTCACATAGGGGTTGGGCGCTTGCTCGTGGGGCAGCACGATGTTGAGGCCGATCGATTCGCTCCCAGCGTCCGACGCGCCGCGATTGCCTGCCTCCATGATCGACGGCCCGCCGCCGGTGGTAACTACGAACTGGCGCTCGCCGTTCTCGATGATGCCCTTCTCGCTGACGAGGCGCGCAAGGCGATAGGCCTCGTCGTAATACTTCGCCTTGTCGGCAAGCCGCTGGGCGACCTTCTGGTCGTATTCGGAGCCGTTCTTGGCCGCCTCGATCCGCGCCTCGGCCTGGGCGGGCGAGGGGATGCGGGCCGAACCATACATCACCAGCGTCGATCCGACGCGGGCTTCATCGAGCAGCATTTCGGGCTTCAGCAGTTCCAGCTGGAAGCGCACGGGCCGGAGTTCGTCGCGCAGCAGGAAATCGGTGTCGCGGAAAGCGAGCTTGTAGGCGGGATGCGCGGTCTGCGGGGTGCGTTCCGGGCCGCCCTCGGCGAAGCGGGTTTCCTCGCCGGCGCGGTAGAACTTGCGATTGGTCAGGTCTTTGTCGGTCATGCTTGACCCCTAGTCAGCGCGCCCCAGCCCCGCAATAGCAATGGCACGCGGGCATCAGGCGGGGGGAATGTCGGGAAAGGAAGGCTGGATGCCCCGCAAGGATTCGAACCTTGATTGACGGAGTCAGAGTCCGCTCTCTTACCATTAGAGGACGGGGCATCGGCCATGCGCCGGGCAGAAGGCTGCTGAATCGGCGAGCGCGCTCCCTAGTTTCGTGCTCGCCCAAGGTCAAGCGTTGAGGTTGCGGGCGCCTGCTTGCCCTCGGCGGCAGCTTGGGGTAACTTCGTATCAAGTGCCGCGTGCGTGGAGGGATGCGCGTGGTGATGCGAAAGTATGTGATAATGGCGGACACACTCCCGCCGGACAGGAATAGCAGTGCTGGGAAAAAACGGGGCGGCAAGTCCGGCAAGGTAGCCGATTTCCGCTACAAGCGCCCCCCCCAGACCGAGAGCCGCTCCAGCGGCCGCGATGGCAGAGCCAAGGGTGCAGGGGGTGACCTGCGCCGCGGGGTAACCACGCAGCCTGCACGGCCCAAACCCGATCTTGCCGATATCGGCGCCATGAAGCCTGCCAGTCACGGCGAGGCCTATGCTGCGCTTGATCTGGGCACCAACAATTGCAGGCTCCTGATTGCGCGGCCCTCGGGGCGGGACTTCACGGTGATCGACGCCTTCAGCCGGGTGGTGAAGCTGGGCGAGGGGCTGGCGACCAGCGGGCGCTTGTCCGATGCGGCGATGGACCGCACGCTCGCCGCGCTCACGATCTGCGCCGACAAGCTCCAGCGCCGCAATGTCCGCCTCGCGCGGAGCGTCGCCACCGAAGCCTGCCGCCGCGCCAGCAACGGCCCCGCCTTCATCGAGCGTGTCCGGCGCGAAACCGGCATCGCGCTCGACATCATCAGCGCCGAGGAAGAAGCGCGCCTCGCGGTGCTGGGCTGCCATATCCTGCTCGAAGCAGGCGAAGGCCCGGCGGTGATCTTCGACATCGGCGGCGGATCGACCGAGCTGGTGCTGGTCGAGCCTGACGCGGCCAATCGCGTGCCCCGCATCCTCGATTGGCAGAGCGTGCCGTGGGGCGTGGTCTCGCTGACCGACACGGTCGGCCGCGCCGAAGACAGCGAAGCCGCGCGCATTGCCCGATTCGTGCGGATGCGGGAAATGGTGGCGGAGAGCTTTGCGCCCTTCGCCGCGCGCGTGGCCAATGCCGCACAGCATCCCGACATTCGCCTCTTGGGCACCAGCGGGACAGTGACGACACTCGCCAGCCTCTATCTCGAGCTGCCGAGTTATGACCGCAAGGCCGTCGATGGCCTGATCGTGCCCGCCGGGGAAATGCGCGGGATCAGCGCAAGGCTCTCCACGATGACACCATACGAACGTGCGACCCTGCCTTGCATTGGTCAGGATCGGGCCGAGCTGGTGGTGGCAGGCTGCGCGATCCTCGAAGCGATCCTCGACCTGTGGCCCGCGCGGCGGTTGGGTGTGGCGGATCGCGGGATTCGTGAAGGGATCTTGAGGAGCATCATGGCCGCCGAACGCCAGTCCGAGCGGACGCTCAAGGCTTTGCAAAAGCAGCGCGGCGCCAAGACGTCCGGGCGCGCGCCGGCATGACCCGCGGCGTCAAGGATACCGGCAAGCGCGTCAAGACCGCCAAGGGCCGCACCGCCAGTCAGGTGCGCTGGCTCGAACGGCAATTGAACGATCCTTACGTCCGCCAAGCCAAGGCCGACGGCTATCGCAGCCGGGCGGCCTACAAGCTGATCGAACTCGATGAGAAATTCGGCCTGCTGAAAGGCGCGAGCCGGGTGGTTGATCTGGGTATCGCGCCGGGCGGGTGGAGCCAGGTGGTGCGCGCCAAGAAGCCCAAGGCCGAAGTGGTGGGGATCGACCTGTTGCCGGTCGAACCGCTCGAAGGGGTTACGATCTTCCAGATGGATTTCATGGCCGATGAAGCCCCCGAGGCGCTGGCCAAAGCTCTTGGTGGTCCGCCCGATCTTGTCATGTCGGACATGGCCGCCAACACCGTCGGTCACAAGCAGACCGATCACCTGCGCACGATGGGCCTCGTCGAAGCGGCAGCGTGGTTTGCGGTCGAGAACCTTGCGCCGGGCGGCGGCTTTGTCGCCAAGGTGCTGGCAGGTGGCACCGACACCGACCTGCTGGCGCTGCTGAAAAAGCACTTCGCGACCGTCAAGCACGCCAAACCCCCGGCGAGCCGCAAGGGCTCGTCGGAGTGGTACGTGATTGCACAGGGGTTCAAGGGAGGGGTCTGAAACCCCTCACCTCACCGGCGTCAGGGTGCCGGAGTTTCCGCCGGAGCGGGCGATTCGCCGGCAACGGGGGCTTCGGCAGTCGCGGCTGCATCGCCAGCTGCTGCATCGGCGACGAAGGCCGGAACCGGCAAATTGGCGCCCTTGGAATTGAGATACATCGCAATCGCGGCGCGATCTTCAATCTTGGACAGACCGGCAAAGCTCATCTTGGTGCCCGGGACATAGGCCTTGGGGTTCTTGAGCCACTCGTTCATGGTGTCCCAATCCCACTTGCCGCCGTGCGCCTTGAGTTCGGCACTGTAGGCAAAGCCCGGATGCGCGGCGACCGATCCGCCCATCGTGCCAGCAAGGTTGGGGCCAATGCCGTTGGCACCGCCCGCATCAACCGTGTGGCAGCTCTGGCACTTGGAAAACGCCTTCTCGCCCGCAGCGATCAGCTCGGCAGCGGGCATCTTGTTGAGCGCTTCGGCCATCGACATTTCTGCCGGGCCGGAGCTTTCCTCGACCGCGCCCTCGATCACATAGCCGAGCTTTTCGGGCCGCTGCGGCTTGTCACCGTGGTAATACTTGCCCGACAGGATCGACAGACCCAGCCCGAGACCGGCCGCGAACAGCACCCAGCCGGCGGCAGTGTTGAACAGATCGCCGCCACCGTTCTGGCCTGCGGGCGTTTCCTGCGAAGAGTTGTCCTGTGTCATCCCGCGCGCTCCATAATGGCGGCTTTCCGCCCGCGCAAGACCGATCATGGCACGAATTCTTGCACCAATTGCAAGCAGGCTCTAGGCGGCGGGCATCATGCGATCTTTCCCTACCCCTGCTCTTGAAATCGTTGACCGGATGCGCGCGGCGGCTGCCGCCGATCCGGCTCGTGCGATTGCCTATCAGGGATCGCCCGGCGCCAATTCGCACCGCGCTGCGACCGAAGCCCGCCCCGATCTCGCCCCGCTGCCGTGCTTCAGCTTCGAAGACGCACTGGATGCAGTGAAGGACGGGCGTGCCGGCTGCGCGATCATCCCGATCGAGAATTCGCAGCACGGCCGCGTCGCCGATATCCACTTTTTGCTGCCCGAAAGCGGGCTCCATATCGTCGGCGAATACTTCATGCCGATCCACCACGCGCTGATGGCGCTGGGCGAGGCTGCACCGGGGCGCACCTTCGAGGCCGCTTACAGCCACCCGCAGGCGCTCGGCCAGTCGCGGCACTATCTGCGCGCGCGCGGGATCGTCCCGCTGAGCCATGCCGACACGGCAGGGGCAGCCGCCTATGTGGCCGAGCGCGGCGATCTGACCGTTGCCGCCATCGCCCCGGCACTGGCGGCGGAGCTTTATGGCCTCACCATCATCGAACACAATGTCGAGGACAGCCCCGACAACATGACCCGCTTCGTCATTCTGGCGAAGGAGGCGCTCGCGGCGCACGCCTTGGCAGACCAGCCGGTGATGACGACCTTCATCTTCGAGGTGAAGAACATCCCCGCCGCGCTCTACAAGGCGCTTGGCGGGTTTGCCACCAACGGGGTCAACATGACCAAGCTGGAAAGCTACCAGCAGGGCACCAGCTTTGCCGCGACGACCTTCTATGCCGACATCATCGGCGCGCCGGGCGATGCAGCGGTTGATCGCGCACTGGAAGAATGTGCGTTCCATTCCAAGGAATTGCGCATCCTCGGCAGCTATCCGCTGGGCCGCGCCAGAGGGTAGCGCGCGGCAAGGGCGGGGATAAGCCGGGAGCAGCGCTGTTTCCCGTTGCGCGCAGGCAGGCACCATGCCACCACCTGTCAGGGATGACCGCAGCGGCCGCAAAACCTTCGTCAGAAACGCTCGCCAATTCAGGCGGATCGTCGCCCGCAGGCTGGCAGGAGCTGCGCGGCGACGGGACGATCCAGTTCGACCCGGTCAAAATCCCCGAGATCCCTCCGCGCGAACTCAGCTGGTTCGAACGCGCGCTCGCTGACTTCTTGGAATGGCTGGCCGATCTGCTCGGCCCTGTCGGCGGATCGCTGGGCGGGTCGTGGTGGTGGCTGCAATGGGTGGTGCTGGGCGTGGTCGCGCTGGCCGCAGCGGTGTTGCTGGCACGGCTGGTCGCGGCGCGCACCGGTCGCGGCGGCGCGGCCAAATCGTCTGACGCGACCCAGGCCGAGGAATGGCGCCCCGATGCCGCCGCCTCTCAGGCCTTGCTGGAAGATGCCGACCGGCTGGCAGCAGAGGGCCGCTTCGACGAGGCGACCCACCTGCTCCTCCAGCGCTCTGTCAGCCACATCGCCGCCGTGCGCCCCGATTGGGTCGAGCCATCGAGCACCGCGCGCGAACTGGCGGCGCTGCCCGCCCTGCCCGATGCCGCACGCGCCGCCTTCCGGGTCATTACCGAGCGGGTCGAACGCTCGCTCTTCGCGCTCAGCCCGCTGGCCCGCGCGGACTGGGAAGCCGCGCGCGCCGCCTATGCCGAATTCGCGCTCGCCCGGATCGGAGGGCAGGCCGCATGACCGCCGTCGCAGCTGCGCGCCCCAGCGGCGCTTTCTCGAAATTCGGTGTGTTCGCGCTGGTCGCGGGCGGTTTTGCCCTGTTCCTCGCGCTGCTCTATCTGCTGGGAGCGGGCGAGGAGATCGACGGCAATTCCGGCGGGGGCGGGCAGGCCCATGCGGTCAGCAAGGGATTGAACGGCTATGCGGGCCTCGTCCGGCTGGTCGAGGCGCAGGGCCATGATGTCGAACGCTCGCGCAGACGGGGCGGGCTGGAAACGACGGGCCTGCTGATCCTCACCCCGCCGCCGACAGCCAAGCCCGAGGAAATCACCAAGCTGCTCAAACAGCGCGCCTTTACCGGGCCGACGCTGGTGATCCTGTCGAAATGGTGGGCGCTGGAACCGCCGCAGCAATTGCCCGAAAAGGTGCGTGCGAAGTTCAAGCCCGGCTGGGTGATGCTCGGCCCGCCGCAGCCGTCTCGCTGGACGCAGGAACTGGGACGGCCCTTTGCGTTCGAGCACAAGTTCAAGGGCGAGAGCACGCGCTGGAGCGGGATGAAGCGATCGGGCAAGCTGCCGACGGGCACCACGCTCCATGCCGTGCCCGCGCACGAATTCGCCCCGCTGATTTCGGACGAGGCGGGCGATCTTCTGGCCTTCATGACCAAGGGCGCGCGGGATTTCCCCAGCAATCCCGCCTATCCGGTGGCTTTCCTTGTCGAGCCTGACATGGCCAATAATTACGGCCTCGCCGATGCCGACCGCGCCGCAGCAACCGTGGCGCTGGTCGAGCAATTGTCCGACGAAGCCTCGACCGGCGACGTGGTGTTCGACCTTACGCTCAACGGCTTTGGCGGGCAGGAGAACCTGCTCACCCTCGCCTTCCGTCCGCCCTTCCTTGCAGCAACCCTCAGCCTGATCGTGGCGCTGCTGATCGTCGGCTGGCGCGCCTTCATGCGGTTTGGCCCGGCAGCGAGCAGCGCGGGGCCTGACATCGCCTTCGGCAAGCGCCAGCTGATCACCAATGGCGCAGGGCTGATCCTGCGCGCGCGGCGCTTTGCCCTGCTGGGCGCGCCCTATGCCGCGCTGTCGGCCCGCCGCATCGCCGAGCGGCTCGGCCTGACCCGCGCCGATCCCGCCGCGATCGACGCCGCGCTTGCCCGCCGCCTGCCCGATGCCGAACCCTTCACCCAGCGCGCCGCGCGACTGGAGGCGGCCAGCAAACCCGCCGAAATCCTCGCCGCAGCGCAAAGCCTCGATGACCTCGCCACCACCTTGCAACAGGGACAATCCACCCGATGACCATGACCCTCGACGATGTCCGCAGCCTGACGGCCGCCATCCGCGCCGAAATCGCCAAGGCGATTGTCGGGCAGGAGGGGCTGGTCGATATGCTGCTGGTCGCGATGCTGAGCGAAGGCCACGTGCTGCTCGAAGGCCCGCCGGGCACCGCCAAGACCTTCCTCGCCAATGCCTTCGCGACCGCGCTGGGCCTCGATTTCGGGCGCATCCAGTTCACCCCTGATCTGCTGCCGGGCGACATCCTCGGCTCAAACCTGTTCAACTTCCAGACCAGCCAGTTCACCCTCACGCGCGGGCCGATCTTCTGCGATCTGCTGCTGGCCGACGAAATCAACCGCACCCCGCCCAAGACCCAGGCCGCGCTGCTGGAGGCGATGCAGGAACGCCGCGTGACGCTGGACGGGGAAACCTACGCGCTGCCCGAAAGCTTCATGGTCGTCGCAACCCAGAACCCGATCGAGAACCAGGGCGTCTATCCCCTGCCCGAAGCGCAGCTTGACCGCTTCCTGTTCAAGCTGCTGGTGCCTTACCCCGCCGAGGAGGAAGAAGCGCGGATCGTGACCACCTATGGCCAGCGTTCAGGCCCGCAGCGGCCCGCCGATCTGGGCGTGAGCGCGGTTACCAACGCCGCCGGGATCGCCGCGGCCTGCGGGGCTTTGTCGCAGGTCACGGTGGCGGACGAGATCACCCGCTATGTCGTGCGCCTGATCCGCGCCACCCGCGACCACAGCGAGTTGACGGTGGGCGCATCCCCCCGCGCCGCCGTGCTGCTGGCAGGCGCGGCCCGCGCCCGCGCGGCGCTGGAGGGGCGCAGTTACGTGATCCCCGATGACGTCAAGGCGCTCGCCGTGCCGGTGCTGCGCCACCGCCTGACGCTCTCACCTGCTGCCGAGATCGAGGGCCGCGACATGGAGGCACTGGTCGCCGAACTGGTCGAAGCGACCGAGGCGCCGCGCTAAGCCGTGATTCGCGCCTTCCGCCTTGTCCTCAACATCCTGCTGCTGCCCCTACGGCCGCTGCTGATCGTCGCCCCGACAGAGCGCGCGGCGTGGATCGCGGCGGGCCTCGCCCCGGTCGCGGTGGTGATCGCCGCCACGGCTCCCGGCGCTTGGGTGATCGCGCCGATCCTCGGCGGAGCCTTGCTGCTGCTGATCGCGCTGGACGGTGTGCTGACCGGCAAGCTCGAAGGCTGGGAGATTCGCACCGGCGAGGACATCGAGGTCGGCCAGCCGAGCGTGCTCGCCATCACCGCGCGCTTTGCGGGCCGCCAGCCAAGACGCGCCGAAGCCGCGCTCGCCTGCGACGCGCGTCTGGCGGATGAAGGCCGCATCGCCTTCGCGCTCAGTCGCGTCCCCAATGGCGAAGGCTGGCGCGGCCAGACCACTCTCACCCCCACCCGCCGTGGCACGGCGCAGGTGGAGCGCGCGTGGATGCGCTGGGAGGGGCCGCTCGGCCTTGGCGCGCGGCAGGTCGATTACAGCCTCGACAAGCCGGTGCGCATCTGGCCCGATCTGTCGCCCGTCCGCTCGCCCGACTTGCAGACCTTCCTAAGAAACGCCCAGATCGGCCTCATCAACCGCCGCATCCGGGGCGAAGGCACGCAGTTCGAGGCGCTCTCGGAATACGAGCCCGGCATGGACCGCCGCCGCATCGACTGGAAGGCGAGCGCGCGCCACACCCGGCTCTACGCCCGCGAGAACGAGAGCGAGCGCAACAACCAGATCGTCTTCGCCTTCGATTGCGGGCAAGCGATGTGCGAGCCGGTCGACGGCCTCCCCCGCATCGACCGCGCGGTCAGCGCCGCGCTGACCTGCGGCTATGTCGCGCTGAAGGGCGGGGACAAGGTCGCGCTGTTCGGCTTTGCTCGAAGGCCGCAGCTGATGACCCCCTTCATCGCCGACGCCCGCGCCTTCCACCGCTTGCAGAGCGCGGCCGCAGGGCTGGATTACGAACCGGTCGAACCCAACTTCACCCTCGCGCTCGCCACCCTCACCGCCAAGCTCAAGCGCCGCTCGCTGGTGGTGGTGTTCTCCGATTTCACCGATCCGACCGCCGCCGAACTGATGGTCGAAAGCCTCGGGCGGCTGGTGAACAAGCATCTGGTGCTGTTCGTCACCATGGCCGACAGCGAGGTGGAGGATCTGATCGCCGCCCCGCCCGGCGACATCGCCACCCTCGCCCGCTCGGTCACCGCCGACAGCCTCGCGCAGCAGAGAAAGCTGGTGCTGACCCGGCTGCGCAGGCTGGGGATCGACGTGCTCGAGGCCCCGTGGGAGCGGATCGGCCCGCGCCTGATCGACCGCTATCTGGCGATCCGCAGCAGCGAGGCGATCGGCTGATGAAGGCACCGATCATCTCCTCGTGGTTCGGGCGCGGCGCGGTGGAAGCGCCGCCCGATATTGCCAGCGCCACGCTGCGCTCCGACCGTTTCCGGCTGGAGCGCGAAGGCGAGTGGCGGCGGCTCGACGAGCTTGTCACGCGGATGGAAAAGGGCGGCCTCAGGAAGATCGCCGACGCCGATCTGATCGCGCTGCCCGCGCTGTATCGCACCGCGGCCTCCTCGCTTTCGGTCGCGCGCGAGACGTCGCTCGATGCAGCAACGCTGGCCTATCTCGAAGGGCTGGTGCAGCGCGCCTGGTTCCAGGTCTATGGCCCGCGCTCGGGCTTCATCCGCTGGTTGCGCGGATTCCTGCTCGGCGGATGGAGCCGCGCGGTCAGAGCCTTGTGGCTCGACATCTGCATCGCGCTGTTCGTGATGGTGGCCGGCGCGGTTGTCGGCTGGCTGCTCGTGGCGCAGGATCAGGCGTGGTACTATCGCCTGTTCCCCGCCAGCCCGGGCGAGACCCGCCTGCCCGGCGCAAGCCGCGAACAATTGCTGCAGAGCCTCGCCACAGAAGACAACGCGGCGGGCCTGTCCGCCTTTGCCGCGCAGCTGTTCAGCAACAATTCGGCGGTGTGCATCCTCGCCTTTGCGCTGGGGTTCGCCTTCGGCATCCCCTCGCTGCTGCTGCTGGTGCACAATCTGGCGATGCTGGGCGCGATGCTGTGGCTGTTTGACGGGCAGGGGCTGCTGGTCGATCTGGCCGCATGGCTGAGCGTGCATGGCACCACGGAGCTGTTCGGCATCATGCTGTCAGGCGCGGCGGGGCTGCATATCGGGCGGTCGATGGCCTTTCCGGGCAAGCTGCCGGTGCTGGCCTCGGCGGCGGCTGCCGGGCGACGCTCGGCGGTGGTGATGGTCGGCGTGGTGATCATGATGGTGGTCGCCGCGCTGCTCGAAGCCTTCCCCCGACAGCTGGTCGAGGGTGCATCGAGCCGCTTCGTGATCGGCGGCACGATGCTGCTGTTCTGGATCACCTACTTCTTCCTTTACCGCCCCGCCCCACCCGCCGACGCGGCGCTGGGAGACGCGGCATGAGCGCGCGCACCCCCGACCGGCGCACCCGCACCCATATCACGCCGGAAGGCCTGAGCCTGCCGATCACCATCGCTTCCCGCGCCGCGCGGGCGGGCGCGCTGATCATCGATGTGATGATCATCATGGTCAGCCTGACCTTGTTCCAGATCCTGATGCAGATGATCGTCGGCGGGCTGCTGGAAAGCGCTGGCTTCGATCTGCAGGGCGATGCGGGCGGCGCGCTCGAATTTCTGGTGATCCTCTATGCGCTGGTCGGATTCGCCAGCTGGTACGGCTATTTCCTGGTGCAGGAACTGGGCCCGCGCGGGGCGACCTTGGGCAAGCGCATCGTCGGCATCCGCATCGCCGCGCGCGGCACGGCGCGGCTGACCCCCGAAGCGGTGATCGCTCGCAACCTGTTGCGGGACATCGAGATATTCTACCCGCTGGTGGCGCTCGCCGTGCTGCTGGTGATGGCCACGATGGGGCAGGACAACGGCAAGCTCGGCTGGGTGGCGGCGGGCTGGTTCGCGCTGTTCCTGCTGTTTCCCTTCTTCAACCGCGATTCGCTGCGGGCAGGTGATGTGATCGCCGGCACCTGGGTGGTCGAGGCGCCCCGCACCAAGCTGGCCGCCGTGCTCAGCACCACGGGCGCCGCTGCCGCCGAAGGCGCGAGCAACGTGACCGGCGTGCGCTATGAGTTCGGCGAGGCGGAGCTATCGGTCTATGGCGAAAAGGAACTCCAGACGCTTGAGCGGATGCTGCGCGAATCGCAGCCGGATGCGCTCAAGGCGGTCCACGCCACGATCTGCCGCAAGATCGGCTGGGATCCGGGCGCGGGCGACGAACGGGCTTTCCTCGAGGCCTACTATGCGCAATTGCGGGGCCGGCTCGAAGGCGAAATGCGCTTCGGCAAACGCAAGGCGGACAAGCACTCATGACGATTGATCGCAGACACTTCATCGGCGGCGCGCTGGCTTTGGGCGCGGGCGCCTGCATCCCGCCCGACCAGAGCCCGCTGGGGCGACTGGCGGCGGAACTGCGCATCATCGAGGCGGCGGGCGGCGGCACGCTGGGGGTGGAGTTGTTCAACACCGCCACCGGCCTGTCGGTGGGGCTGAACCGCGACCGGCGCTTCGGCCATGCCTCCTCGTTCAAGCTCAGCCTTGCCGCACTGCTGTTGCAACGCCATGCCGCCGGGCTGATCGATGCGGACAGGCACGTGATGTGGACCGAGGCGGATATGATCAACCACGCGCCCTTCACGCGCGAGAGGATGGCGACGGGCGCGACCTTGCGCGAGCTGGCGCGGGCGACGCAGACCACCTCGGACAATCCGGCGGCCAATATCCTGCTGCGCGAACTCGGTGGCCCGGCGGGGCTGACCGCCTTCTGGCGCAGCCTCGGCGACGAGGTCAGCCGGGTCGACCGCTACGAGCCGGAGATGAACCTCGTCACGGCGGCGGAATTCCGCGACACCACCACGCCCGCCGCCATGGCGCGCACCGTGGCGAAGATCGTCTATGGCGACGTGCTGCCCGAGAAGGAGCGCGCCGAGTTGAAAGGCTGGATGGTCGAGACCCAGACCGGCCTCAAGCGCGTGCGGGCGGGGCTGCCCGAGGGCTGGGTCGCGGGCGACAAGACCGGCACCAGCGGGCTGGTGGGCACCGATTACAACTACATCGACATCGGTTTCGCCGAGGGGCCGAAGGGCGAAGGGCCGATAACCTTCGCCTGCTATTTCCGCGCGCGCCAGAGCGTGGACGAGATGCTTGATTCCGGACAGGCAACCCTCGCCCGCATCGGCCGCATCATCAAGGAATTCGCCGAGCCGGAACGCGGGCTGCCGGTGGTGGGCAAGCTATACTGACAAGCACCGTTCGCCCTGAGCTTGTCGAAGGGCCGTCTTTCTCTTGCGCCGTGGTCAACGCGAAGGACGGTGCTTCGACAAGCTCAGCACGAACGGGGCTAAGATCAATGATCCGGCGTCGCCGACGCCTTCTCCTCGCCGCCGAAGATCGCCACTTCGTTGACCCCGGCACTGGTCGCGCGGCCGCGATACATGCCGGTGGTGTTGAAGCTGAAGATCGCATGGCCCTCGGGCGTGACGAGGATCACCCCGCCATCTCCGCCGAGCTCGGCTACATCATACATCACCGCGTCAGCAACGTCCTGCACGGTCTGGGCGATATCCTCAGCTTCCGGTGCGATGGGGGCACCCTTGTTGTCAAACGAAAGCCAGTTCATGGCCCGCGCAGCACGCAACCGCGCGCAAATCTCGTGCGCCACGCCAACCCGCAGGAAATACTCCCCCCACCCGGTCGCCGAGACGGCGCAGGCGCGATTATCCGCATAGGTGCCCGCGCCGATCACCGGCGCATCGCCCACGCGGCCCCAGCGCTTGCCGGTCATCCCGCCGGTTGATGTGCCCGCCGCCAGATTGCCCTTCATGTCGAGCGCCACCGCGCCCACCGTGCCGAATTTGTGATCGACATCCAGCGCCGAAAGCTTCTTCGCCTTCATCCGCTCCAGCGCCTCGCGCCGCGCGGGGGTGGCGAAATATTCAGGCGGGGTCACAGCAAAGCCTTTTTCCAGCGCAAAGGCCTCCGCCCCGGCGCCCATCAGCATCACGTGCTCGCTCTGGGTGCGCACCGTGTCGGCCAGCAGGATCGGGTTCTTCACCGTCTTCACCCCCGCAACCGCACCCGCCGAGCGATCGCGCCCGTCCATGATCGAGGCGTCGAGCTCGTTCGTCCCGTCCCAGGTGAACACGGCGCCCTTGCCGGCGTTGAACAGCGGTGAATCCTCCATGATGATGATCGCCGCCTTGATCGCGTCCATCGCATCGCCGCCATCGGCGAGGATCTTCGACCCGGCATCGAGCGCGGCTTGCAAATCCGCCTCGTAGGCCGCGCGCTTTTCGGGTGTCATCGCCTTGGGATCGAGCGTGCCCGCGCCGCCGTGAATGGCGAGCGACCATTTGGGCGCGTCCTCTGCCATGGCAGCGTGGGACATGAGGGCGAGCGCGACAGCGGCAATGAGGTTCTTCATGGCCGGAAGGTGTAACGCGCCCCTGCGGCTTTCGCCAGCTTAACAGCGCGCGTGCCAACCGCTAGGGCGAGGCATGATCTACCGCCCCGCCACCCTCGACGATGCCCCCGCGCTGGCCGCGCTGGGTGCCGAGACCTTCATCGCCGCCTTCGGGCACCTTTACAGCAAGGAAAACCTCGAAGGCTTCCTCGCCGAAGTCCACGCGCCCGAGGCGGTCGCGGGCGAGATTGCGGGCGGCACCTGCACCCACCGGCTGGTGGAGCAAGATGGCAAGCTGGTCGCCTTTTGCAAGCTGCGCTTCCCCAGCAGCTTCACCGCCTATTCCGATGCCGCCAAGCCGCTGGAGCTCGGCCAGCTCTATGCCTTGCCGACCCACACCGGCCACGGGATTGGCGCCAAGTTGATGGACTGGGCGCTCGCCCATGCGCGCGAGCACGGGCATGATGCGATCCTGCTCAGCGTCTATGCCGAAAACTTCGGCGCGCAGCGGTTCTACCAGCGCTATGGCTTCGGCAAGCTGGCCGACATCACCTTCAAGGTGGGCGACCACTATGATCCGGAGTATCTCTACGAATTGAAACTATAGCAGCGGGAGAGGGACATGAGCGGATTTGGCTGGGCCAGCACCACGGATGATGTGCTGGCGGGCATCGACCTGTCGGGGCGGACGGTGTTCGTCACAGGGGCGAATTCGGGCCTCGGGCAGGAAACCGCCCGCGCCATGGCCAGCCGCGGGGCGCAGGTCATCATGGCCGGGCGCGATCAGGGCAAGCTCGACGAGAGCGTCGCCGCGATCCGCAGCCAGCATCCCAAGGCGCAACTCGATACGATCACGCTTGACCTGACCAGCCTCGAAAACATCCGCGCCGCCACCTCCCGCGCGCGCCAGCGGTTCCACAAGATCGACATTCTCATCAACAATGCCGGCGTGATGGCGACCCCGCTCCTGCACACCCATGACGGGTTCGAGATGCAGATCGGCACCAACCATTTCGGCCACTTCGCGCTGACCGGCGAGCTCTTCCCGCTGATCGAGAAGGGGCACCTCAAGCGCATCGTCAACCTCTCGAGCCGCGGGCACCACTTTGCCCCCGTCGACTTCGACGACCCCTTCTTCGAACGCCGCGCCTATGATCCGTGGATCGCCTATGGCCATTCCAAGACCGCCAATGTGCTGTTCTCGGTCGGGCTCGAGGCGCGCTATGCCGTGCTCGGCATCCACGCCTATGCGGTGCATCCGGGCGGGATCCAGACCAATCTCGGCCGCCACATGACCCCCGAAATGGTCGAGGCGCTGATGGCGCGGGTCACCTCGCGCGATACCGGCTTCCAGTGGAAGACCATCCCCCAGGGCGCGGCGACCAGCTGCTGGGCGGCGACCGCGCCGGAGCTCGAAGGCAAGGGCGGGGTCTATTGCGAGGACTGCCACGTCGCCGCGGTGGACGACGAGAGCGCCACCGGCGGCGTGCGCTCCTACGCGCTCAACACCAGCTATGCCGACCGCCTGTGGGCGATGAGCGAGGAACTGACCGGGGTGCGCTACCCGAGCTAGCTAGCTAGCTCGCGATGAACTCCGCCAGCAGCCCCAGCGCATCCTTCGCCTCGCGAGTCGGCAGGATCGCCATGAAGACGTGCGGCGCGGCTTCGTATTCGTAGAGCCTGGCATCCACGCCAGCTGCACGCAGGCGGCCGAGGAAACTGCGCGAATCGACGATGAAGATGTCGTGCCGCCCCGTCCATATCCGGGTCGGGGGCAGTGCGCTGAGCGCTTCGGCGGGGGCATAGAGCGGACTGACGGCGGGATCATCCAGCGCGCGGCCTTCGGCCACCAGAGCCCCGCAGGCACGCAGCGTACCGATCTTGAGCATCACATCATGCGGTTCGACCGCGCGGATCGCCGGGTCGGCAAGGCCGAGATCAAGCCATGGGGCAAACAAGGCCAGCTTGCCCGGCAGCGGGCCTCCCGTCTCCTTGGCTGCCGCCACCAGCCGCAGCGCCAGCGCCAGCGCCATGTGCCCGCCCGCCGAATCGCCATTGAGGATGATCCGCGCTGGATCGTGCCGCGCGGCCAGATCGGCCCAGACCGCATCCGCCAGCGCATCCTGCGCGGCATAGCTCGCCTCGGGCACCACCGGATAGAGCGGCACGGTGACACTGATTCCGCAGCGCTTCACCATTTCGGCGACCAGCGGCCAGTGCACCTTGAACATCGGCCGGACAAAGCCGCCGCCGTGAAAATAGATCATGTGCCACTGGCCCGGCCCCGTTTTCGGATGCAGCGTCACCACCTTGTGGCCGAGCAATGCGCGCTCCTCGACGGCGAACTTCTTGCGGAACCCCTCCGGCATCGGCGCGTCGAGCGGCAGCATTCTGCCCGCCATCGCCGCATGAAAGCCCGCCTCGTCGAGCGGGAACACCGGCGTCTGGCGGCTCACCAGCCACTTGATTCCCCGCATCAGCAGGCTGGGCGCAGGCGAGCGCAGTTCATTGGCGGTATCGGTCAGCATGGTCTCTCCCCTTCAGCCCGGCAGACTGCCGCGCGGGAGAGCCAAGTCAAGCGCTGGCGGGATTGAACGCGCCCTGGCCTTGATCGGTATGCGCCAGCCGTCGGCGCTCGACATCGAAAATGCCGACGCTGACCGCGAACATGGCGATGATCATCACGAACTCGCCCTCGTCTTCGATGAAGGCGAGCAGGTTGAGCACGCCGGGGGTATGCTCGCCCCACGACGTCACCATGTCCACCGCCACCCCGAACACCGCCGCCCCGGCAATGCAGGCCGCGATCAGCACGCCGTGGATCGCGGCGCGCTTGTCCGCCTGCCGCAGTGCCAGCGCCATGCCTGCCAGCCACACCATGCCGACGATGCCGAACACCAGCGTTTCGGCCAGATGATTGGCATGAACGGGCAGCCAGCTGAAGGCAGGCATATCCGCCGAAAGGAAGAAGCCGAGCTGCTCGTGCATCTCGCCCCAGTTGTCGAGCGTCAGCCACACGAACAGGATCGCGCTTGTCAGGTACACGGTCGCCCGGCTGCGCAGCCACACCAGAAACAGCAACGCCGCCGCCGCGGTGGTCAGCGAATATTCGAGAAATTCCGCGAAGGAGCCGTCCTGCGACATGAAGAACTGCACCGGCAGCGCCGCGCCGGTGGCATCGCCGTAATGCGCCGCGACATCCAGACCCACCAGCACGCAGGCATAGGGGATCACCACCATCAAGGCGATGTGCAGCGCCCGCGAGCGCGCAATCTCGAGGCCTGTCGTCCACAATTCGCGTGGGTTGATCATGGCAATGTCCCGTCCTGGTGGTGCGCCGTCCGTTTGTGGCAGGTCAGGGGTTAGTCCCCGATGTGTAACAAATACCTTTCCGGCCGAGCCGCGCGAACGAGGAAAGTGGCCGCTGCACCAATCTGCGACAGTTTGCAGGAGTGGTATTAAGTGCCTCAGGCAGGCCCGCACGCCCGCTGGTCATTGCCTGACAAGGCTTTGCGGCCTATATGCCGCCCCATGTCTTCCATCCGTCCGTGGCGCACGATCGAGCGGCGCAAATCGCGCCAGATCATGGTGGGGAATGTCCCCGTTGGCGGTGATGCACCCATCACCGTGCAGACCATGACCAACACCCCCACCGAAGACGTCAAGGCGACGATCGACCAGATCCGCCGCTGCGAGGAAGTGGGCGCGGACATCATCCGCGTGTCCTGCCCCACGGAAGAATCGACCGCCAATTTCAAGCAGATCACCCGCGCGGCGCGCATCCCGATCGTGGCCGACATCCACTTCCACTACAAGCGCGCCCTGGAAGCGGCTGATGCCGGCGCGGCCTGCCTGCGCATCAACCCCGGCAATATCGGCTCGGCCAGCCGCGTCGCCGAAGTGGTGCGCGCCGCCAAGGCCAATGGCTGCGCGATCCGCATCGGGGTGAACGCCGGTTCCCTGGAAAAAGACCTGCTCGAAAAATATGGCGAGCCCTGCCCCGAAGCCCTGATCGAAAGCGCGCTCGATCACATCAAGCTGCTGCAGGATCACGATTTCCACGAATACAAGGTGGCGGTGAAGGCCTCCGACGTGTTCCTCGCGGTCGCAGCCTATCACGGGCTGGCCGAAACGGTCGATTGCCCGCTGCACCTCGGGATTACCGAAGCGGGCGGGCTGATCGGCGGCACCGTCAAGTCGAGCATCGGCATCGGCTCGCTGCTGTGGGCCGGGATCGGCGACACCATCCGCGTCAGCCTCTCGGCCGAGCCCGAGCAGGAGATCAAGGTCGGCTTCGAGATGCTGAAAGCGCTCGGCCTGCGCACTCGCGGCGTGCGCGTGGTCAGCTGCCCCTCATGCTCGCGGCAGGGTTTCGACGTGATCCGCACCGTGGAAACGCTCGAGAAACGGCTCGAACACATCAAGACCCCGATGAGCCTTTCTGTGCTCGGCTGCGTCGTCAACGGCCCGGGCGAAGCGCGCGAGACCGATATCGGCCTCACCGGCGGCGGCAATGGCAAGCACATGGTCTATCTGTCGGGCATGAAGGCCCACGCCATCGACGACGAGGCGATGCTCGAACACATCGTCAAGCTGGTCGAGGAAAAGGCCGCCGCGATCGAGCGGGGCGAGGCGACCGCCTTCGATCCCCACGCGACACCCGCCGAAGCCGCCGAGTGATCCGCGCCCTTTTGGCTATGGCCCTCGCGCTGATGCTGGGAGCCTGCGCGAACGCGCCTGCGCCCGCCTTTGCAGCGCATCCCGAAGCGCGGCTGTATGATGCCGGGGCTGACGCGCTGGCCGATGTCGATGCCGCGCTCGCCCGCGCCGCGGCCAGCGGCAAGCGCGTGATGCTGGTGCTGGGCGCGAACTGGTGCCACGATAGCCGCGCGCTGGCTGGATGGCTCGAAACCCCGCGCTTCGCCGCCCTGACCGCCGCGCGTTACGAGGTGGTCTTCGTCGACGTCGGCTCGCCTCAGACGGACGAGGGCCGCAATCTCGACATCGCCCGCCGGTTCGGGCTTCCCGACATGGTCGGCACGCCCGCGCTGCTGGTGCTGGATGCCGATGGCACGGCGGTGAACCTCGATACCGCCGCCAGCTGGCGCGATGCCGCGAGCCGCTCCGAGGATGCGATCTTCGCGGAACTGGCAGCTTTGGCTGAAAGCACGGCTCCGTCGCAGCAATGATCGCCGCCCTCCTCCTCGCTCTCGCCCTCGCGATGGACGCCTTTGCCGTGGCCCTCACGCAAGGCGCGCGGTTCCGGCCTTCGCCTGCCGGGGGCTTCGCCATCGCATCGACCTTCGGGGTGTTTCAGGCGGTCATGCCGCTGATCGGCTGGGGGATCGGAGCCTTTGCCCTGTCCTATGTCGCGGCGGTCGATCACTGGATCGCCTTCGGTCTGCTCGCCTTCCTCGGCGTGCGGATGCTCGGCGGCCATGTCGGCGAGGAAGAGGCCGCCCGCGCGCTCACCGGCACAGCGTTGCTGGTGGCAGGGGTGGCGACCAGCGTCGATGCGCTGGCGGCAGGGATCACGCTGCCGACCCTCGCTGTTGCCCCGCTTACCGCCGTGGCCCTTATCGGCCTTGTCACCTTTGCCCTGAGCGCTGCGGGCGTGGTGCTGGGCCGCCGCGCGGGCGATCATCTGGGCGAATGGGCCGAGCGCATCGGGGGCGTGATCCTGATCGGGCTGGGGTGCAAGATCCTCGCCGAACATTCGGGCTGGCTCTGAGACGGGGCGATGCTCCACGTCGTCCACCACGCCGACTATATGGCCCCAAGGCCCGGGCGCGGCAGCTTCCGCTTCGACAAGTATTACCTCGTCATGGAGGAGTTGCGCAGCAGCGGCGCCCCCATCACCGAACACGCGCCCCAGCCCATGCCGCGCGAATGGCTCGAAGCCGTCCACTGCCCCACCTATGTCGATGAAGTCTTCCGCGCCGAAGTCCCGCGCGAAAAGGAACGCCGCATCGGCTTTCCCGTCACCCCGGCGATCACATCGCGGGTCAGACACACCAATGGCGGGACGTGGCTCGCGGCCCAGCTGGCGATGCGCCACGGCTATGCCGCCAACTCCGCCGCCGGAAGCCACCACGCGCTGCACGATACCGGGGCGGGTTATTGCGTGTTCAACGACCTTGCGGTGACCGCCAACCGCCTGATCGCCGAACGCCGCGCCGCGCGCGTGCTAATCGTCGACCTCGATGTGCATCAGGGAGACGGCACCGCCAGCCTGACGGCCGGGCGCGCGGACATCTTCACCCTCTCGCTTCATGCCGAGAAGAACTTTCCGGTGCGCAAGGCCCGCTCGAGCCTCGATGTCGGCCTGCCGGACGGGCTGGACGATGATGGCTACATGGAAGCCCTCACCCGCCACCTGCCGCAGGTGCTCGCCGATTTCACGCCGGACTTCGTGCTCTATCAGGCGGGCGTCGATCCGCACCGCGATGACAAGCTTGGGCGGCTGGGGTTGAGCGATGCGGGATTGGCGCTGCGTGACCGCTTCGTGGTGACCTCATGCCGCAGCCACGGGCTGCCCCTCGCCAGCGCCTTGGGGGGCGGCTACGGCGATGATCCGCGTCTGGTCGCCGCGCGCCACGCTGCCTC
This sequence comes from Erythrobacter sp. BLCC-B19, assembly GCF_028621955.1. NCBI lineage: Bacteria > Pseudomonadati > Pseudomonadota > Alphaproteobacteria > Sphingomonadales > Erythrobacteraceae > Erythrobacter > Erythrobacter sp. BLCC-B19. The sequence goes on along the minus strand of NZ_CP117516.1, from coordinate 1,708,374 downwards.
GATGCTGGCGATGGCCGATGCAAACAGCGCGTTTTCGGCACCATCCTCCACGAGTTGAGGCACATCTGCGATGAACCGTTGCGCACCCTTATTGGGAACGCAAGGTCCGCCGTTTACGTTAGGGCACAATGATACGTCGCGACATTCTGAAGGGCACCTTGGCAGCCGGGGCGGCACTGGCCTTGCCCCCGCGCGCCTTCGCTCAGGCCATGCCCGGCACCCCGCGCGACCGTATCCTGTTCGACATCGCCCGGCGTGAACTCGCGCGTGCAGGCAACGCGATCTGGAAACACGACATCGTCGGGATCGCCGATTTCGGCCTCCATTCGGCCAAGCCCCGCTTCCACTTCGTCAACCTCGAGCGGGGCGAAGTGCAGTCTTATCATGTCAGCCACGGCCAGGGTTCCGACCCGCAGCACGACGGCTGGCTCAAGCAGTTCAGCAACACCGAAGGCAGCAACGCCACCAGCCGCGGGGCTTATGTCACGTGGGAATGGTACAAGGGCCGCTATGGCACCTCGGTGCGCCTCGGCGGGCTGGATGCAACCAATGACGCGGCGCTGCAACGCTATATCGTGATGCACCACGCCGACTATGCCGAAACGTCGCACCTCGAACGCTGGGGCCGCCTCGGGCGCTCCAACGGGTGCTTCGCGATGGGCACCGAGCAGTTCCGCGAAGCGCTGCTGCACCTGTCGGGCGGACGGCTGCTGTTTGCCGATTCGCTGGGGCTGGAGGAAGACGGCTCGATCCAGCCCGTCCCCGAACTCGCGATGATCGACCGCCGCCCGCTCGACTTCGCCCCCCGACCCTCGATCAGCGGCTATTGATGTCGGCCGTCCGGCGCAGCACGGCGGATCAGGTCGCCGTCGCGCTGATTTGGGCGACATTGGGCGGCGCGCTGATCGGCGGCGTCGCTCTGACCATTGGGCTTAATGCCCACATTGTTGATGAGCCATTTGTGCAAGAGCCTTTGTCGCTGATCTTGGGGCCACTCGGCATCGGCGCGTTCAGCCTGTTCGTCGTCGCGCCCTGCACGATCATTTTCGGCCTCGTCAGCGGAGCGCTGATCAACCACCTGCGGGTTGGCCGGTGGGCGGCGCTTGCGATCTGCCTGGCAGCGGCCACCGCCACTCAGATTGCCTGTGTCCGCCTGTTTTTCTGGGACGAATGGCGCGAGCCTGCCGACTTCCTGTTCACCACGCCCTTCGCATGGGGCGCAGCTGTCGTCCTGTGGTGGCGGCTGACCCGCGAGAGACGCGAGCCAGCCTAGGGTCAGAACCTAGCTGTCGCGCAGGTCGTCCTCGATCACGATCACCTCATCATCGACCACATTGGTGCGGTTGCGCACCCGCGGCTTGTCGAGGCTGGCGAGCACCGGCTTGTCGCGGCCATAGATGTCGGCGAAGGTCGACATCTGCCCGTTGATGTCGGACGCCATGGTGAAATAGGTGATATAGGCGGGCCACTGCTTTTCGAGCATCACCTTGGTGTACTTGCCCGACTTGGAGATCGCCACGACCTCCTCCTTGGTGCCGCCCTTGCCGAGAATCGCCATCGTCATCGCCAGTTCGAGCGCGCGTTCGGTGCGAACGCAGCCGTGGCTCAGCGCGCGGAATTCGTTGCCGAACAGGTGGCGCGAGGGCGTGTCGTGGAAGAAGATCGCGTGCGGATTGGGCATTTCGAGCTTCATCAGGCCCAGCGAATTGCCCGGCCCCGGCTGCTGGACGACCGTGATCGTGCCATTGGCGGACTTGGTGCCGACATAGCCGTTGCGCTTGGCCCAGGTCGGGTTGCCGATCACCCGCGCGCCAAGGCCTTCGCCCTTCACGATTGATTGCGGCACGGTCCAGGTCGGGTTGAACACCACGCCCTCGACCACCTCGGCCAGCTGCGGGGTCGCGGTGCGCCCCGGCTTGCCGACGATGGTGCGATAGGTGCTGATGATCTTGTTCTTGACCGTCAGCCGCAGCTGAAATTCAGGCACGTTGGTGATGAGATATTGCGAGCCGAGGTCGCGCTGCAGCCACCGCCAGCGATCCATGTTGGCGCGGATCAGCTTGCGCCTGGCGGTCTGACCGTCCGAGGTCGCGGCGAGCTCTGCCTTCAGCTTGGCGTAATCGGGGTGGGTCGGGTTGAGCTTCATCAGCGCGCCCGCGATGTCGCCGGTCTTGAGCGCTTCGGCCATGACATCGCCGGTGCGATAGAGGTCGCGGTCGGGATCGACCACAAACCACTGTTCGCGCGCGTCCATCGGCGTGCGCCCGTCGCGCAGATCCTCGACCAGCCAGACGAAGCTTTGCGAGGCAAGCTCGTTCAGCTCCTTCGACGCGCCCGCCGCGAGCGCGACCTTGAGCGGTTCGAGATCATAATCCTTGGGATCGAGCCCTTCGGCGCCGATCCCCTCGATCACCGCAACCAGCTGCGCGGCCTGACCGACCGTCCAGTTCTGCACCAGCGGGGCCATGGGCTGCACGACGGGTTCGGACAGGGTCTGGCCGAAGGTCTCGGCCACGCTGGCGCGCGCCGGGCCGCCCTGCTGGGTGCTGCTGGCGGGACGTGCGGGCGCGGCGGCGTCCTGTGCCCACGCGGTGCCAGCCACCAGCGCCGCAACTGCGATGCTACCTGCGAATTTGCCCGGAAACCTCATTACAAAACTGCCTTTTCGCCCCGCGCGCGCATGACTTGCGCTGCGCCCTACCGTGGCCTGTGTCATACAGGCTGCGGGCTCCCCCTATCAACCACCTTCGCTTTCGCCGCGATTAATGTGCACAGGCGTGACCTTGCGCGCACACACCCCTATGGAGCGCCCATGTCCGCACACCGCGCTCCCCTGCTGCCCTTTGCCGCCGCGCTGGCGGGCGTGGGCTTTCTGTCGCTGATGGATGCCTTCATGAAAGAGGCCGCGCTGATGATCGGGGCGTACACCGCCACGGTGCTGCGCGCCTTTATCGGCGCGGGGTTGATCGCGCCCGTGTGGCTCGCGCGCCGCCCGGCCATGCCGAGCCGGGCTGTGCTGAAGCTGCATCTGGAACGCGGCGTGGTGTCGGCCTTCATGGCGCTGACCTTCTTCCATTCGCTCACCCTGCTGCCGCTGGCCGAGGCGATTGCCTTGAGCTTCATCGCCCCGCTGATCGCGCTCTATCTGGCGCGGGTGCTGCTGGGCGAGACGATCAGTTCGGCAGCGATCCTCGCCAGCCTGCTAGGCTTTGCCGGCACGCTGGTGATCGTCGGCGGGCGGATCGGATCGGGCGCGTTTGACGAAAAGGCCGCGTGGGGCGTCGCCTCGGTGTTCGTCTCGGCCCTGCTCTATGCCTATAACTTCATCGTCATCCGGCGGCAGGCGCAGGTCGCCGGGCCGCTGGAGATCGCGACCTTCCATTCGGGCGTCGGCGGGCTGGTGCTGCTGACGCTCGCACCTTTTGCATGGGAGACCCCGGTCGCCGCCGTGCTGCCATGGCTGCTGGTGGCAGGCGCGCTGACCGTGGCCGGCTCCTTCGCGATTGCATGGGCCTATGCCCGTGCCGAAGCCAATGTGCTGGTGCCGACCGAGTATTCGGGCTTCGTCTGGGCGGCCGCGTTTGGCTGGTTGTTCTTCCGCGAACCGGTCACCTGGCCAACCCTGACAGGCACGGCGCTGATCGTCACCGGCTGCTGGCTCGCCACCCGCCCGCAGCGCCGGGCCGCAGCCGCGAGCGTGTGAGACGATTGTCCTAGGGGAACCCCCCTTGACCTCGCGCGCGAAGCGGAGCAGGTGCGGCGACGATATTCCCACGCCCTTGGTGGATCGGGGGCGGGACAACCTCGAAAGGACGGACCTCTCCCATGACCGCAATCGGCCAGGATTCGCTCGGCACGCGCCAGATGCTTGACGTGAACGGCAAGCAATATGCCTACTACTCGCTGGCGAAGGCCGCCGAACAGCTGGGCGACATCAGCAAGCTGCCGATCTCGATGAAGGTGCTGCTGGAAAACCTCCTGCGCTTCGAAGACGGCGGCTTCACCGTCGCACGTGAGCACATTCAGGCGGTCGTGGACTGGCAGAACAACCCCACCACCGGCGAGGAAATCCAGTACCGCCCCGCGCGCGTGCTGCTGCAGGACTTCACCGGCGTGCCCTGCGTGGTTGACCTCGCCGCGATGCGCGATGCGATCAAGAAGCTCGGCGGCGATACCGCCAAGATCAACCCGCTGGTGCCCGTGAACCTCGTGATCGACCACTCGGTGATGGTCGACGAATTCGGCCACCCCAAGGCGATGGAAGCCAACATGGCGCTCGAGTATGAGCGCAATGCCGAGCGTTACGACTTCCTCAAGTGGGGCTCCAAGAGCTTCAAGAACTTCACCGCCGTGCCGCCGGGCACCGGGATCTGCCACCAGGTGAACCTCGAACACCTCGCCCGCGCGGTGTGGTCGTCCGAAGGCCCGGACGGCGTGATGGTCGCCTATCCCGACACCTGCGTCGGCACCGACAGCCACACCACCATGATCAACGGCCTTGGCGTTCTGGGCTGGGGCGTGGGCGGGATCGAGGCCGAGGCCGCGATGCTCGGCCAGCCGGTCTCGATGCTGATCCCGGAAGTCGTCGGCTTCTACCTCGAAGGCGCGATGGCCGAAGGCGTCACCGCGACCGACCTCGTGCTGACCTGCGTGCAGATGCTGCGCCAAGTCGGCGTGGTGGGCCGCTTTGTCGAGTTTTACGGCCCTGGTGTCGCCAATTTGACGCTGGCTGACCGCGCCACGATCGCCAACATGGCCCCCGAATACGGCGCGACCTGCGGCTTCTTCGGGATCGACGACAAGACCCTCGATTACCTGCGTTTGACCGGCCGCAGCGAAGAGAACATCGCGCTGGTCGAAGCCTATGCCAAGGCGCAGGGGATGTGGTTCGATCCGGCGAACGAGCCGGTCTTCACCAAGACCCTGTCGCTCGACATGGCCGCCGTCGTCCCCAGCCTCGCCGGCCCCAAGCGCCCGCAGGACAAGGTCGTGCTGCAGGACGTTGACGACCTGTTCAACGGCGATCTCACCAAGGTCTACGGCAAGGCCGCAGCTGCGCGCGTGGCAGTCGAAGGCAAGGACCACGACATCGGCGACGGCGACGTGGTGATCGCCGCGATCACCTCGTGCACCAACACCTCGAACCCCGATGTGCTGATCGCCGCCGGCCTCGTCGCCAAGAAGGCGAACGAGCGCGGCCTGAAGCCCAAGCCCTGGGTCAAGACCAGCCTCGCGCCGGGCTCGCAGGTGGTGACGGACTACCTCGTGAAGTCGGGCCTGCAGGAGCATCTCGATGCGGTCGGCTTCGACCTTGTCGGCTACGGCTGCACCACCTGCATCGGCAACTCGGGGCCGCTCGCCGCGCCGATCAGCGCCGCGATCAACGGCAACGATATCGTCGCTGCCTCGGTGCTCTCGGGCAACCGCAACTTCGAAGGCCGCGTCTCGCCCGACGTGCGCGCCAACTTCCTCGCCTCGCCGCCGCTGGTGGTGGCCTATGCGCTGAAGGGCACCGTCACCGAAGACATCACCACCACGCCGATCGGGCAGGATCAGAACGGCAACGACGTCATGCTCGCCGACCTGTGGCCGACCAACGCCGAAGTCGCCGCGCACCGCGCCGCCAACATCGACCGCTCGATGTTCGAATCGCGCTACGCCAACGTCTATGATGGTGACGAACACTGGCAGGCGATCACCGTGGAACCGTCCGACACCTACCAGTGGCGCGCCGGTTCGACCTATGTCGCCAACCCGCCCTATTTCGAGGGCATGACCATGACCCCGGCGCCGGTCACCGACATCGTCGATGCCAAGCCGCTGGCGATCCTCGGCGATTCGGTCACCACCGACCACATCTCGCCGGCCGGCTCGATCAAGGAAGACAGCCCGGCGGGCAAGTTCCTGATGGGCAATCAGGTCACCAAGAAGGACTTCAACTCCTACGGCTCGCGCCGCGGCCACCACGAAGTGATGATGCGCGGCACCTTCGCCAATATCCGCATCAAGAACGAGATGGTCCCGGGCGTCGAAGGCGGCTTCTCGACCTATGGCGGCGAGACCATGGCGATCTACGACGCTGCCATGAAACACAAGGACGACGGCACGCCTCTCGTCGTCATCGGCGGCAAGGAATACGGCACCGGCTCCTCGCGCGACTGGGCAGCCAAGGGCACGATCCTGCTCGGCGTGCGGATGGTGATCGTCGAGAGCTTCGAGCGCATCCACCGCTCGAACCTCGTCGGCATGGGCGTGCTGCCGCTGCAGTTCAAGGAAGGCGACACCCGTTCGAGCCTCGGCCTCAGCGCGACCGACACCTTCTCGATCCGCGGCCTTGCCGACCTGACCCCCGGTCAGGACGTCACCGTCGAAGTCACCCGCGAGGACGGCACCCAGTTCAGCTTCACCGCGCTGTGCCGGATCGATACCGCAAACGAGATGGAATATTACCGCCACGGTGGGATTCTCCATTACGTTCTGCGCAAGCTTGCGGCATAAGGAGCCGCATGACACTCGGCCGCCTCACCCTTCTGCTCTCGCCTGCGCTGCTGCTGGCAGCCTGCGGGCAGGAACCGGGCGAGGCGCAGGGCCAGCAGCCTGAGGGCGCATCTGCGCCTTTCGGGTTCGAACTGGCGATGATGCGCGTGGGCGCGGATGGCGAAACGACCACCGCGCCTGCCCCCGCCTCGCCGCTCGTCGCGCTCTCGCCCGAGGAACTGGCCGCCAAGCTGGCCGAAGGCAATATCCGCCTGATCGACGTGCGCACCGATGCCGAAGTGGCCGAGGGCACGATCCCCGGCGCTGAACACATTCCGCTCGACCGCTTCGATCCCGCCGCGCTCGATCTCAGCGACGGGCGCGAGGTGGTGCTGTACTGCCGCTCAGGCCGTCGATCTGCGATGGCGGGCGAGGAACTGGCGGCGCATACCGGCGCGCCGGTGGAGCATCTGGACGGCGGCATCCTCGCCTGGGAAGCCGCAGGCCAGCCGGTTGCCAAGCAGCCCTAGGGCGCGTTCGTAGCGGACAAACAAAAGGGGCGGCCCGATCGACGGGCCGCCCCTTTTTGCTTGTGCGGGTTCCTCAGCGTCAGCCGAGGAACTTGCGCCGGCCCAGCACCGCTGCGGCGGCAAGGCCGAACAGCACCATCATCGGCGGCGCAGGCACATCGTGACCGCCCGAGGACGAGGAGGAGCTGCTGCTGCTCGACGAGGACGACGAGCTGCTGCTGCTGCTGCTCCCGCTCGACGAGCTCGAACCCGAAGACCCGCTGCTGCCCGAAGAGCCGCTGCTCGACGACGAGGATGACGAGGACGACGACGAAGACGACGAGCTGCTGGTGCTGCTGGTCATGTCACCCGAAGAACCGCCGCTGGTCGCACCACCCGAGGACGAAGACGAGCTGCTCGACGAGGACGAGGACGAACCCGAGGACGAAGACCCCGACCCGCCCGAGCTGCCGCCCGGCTTGCCGCTGCTGCCGCCGCCCGAGGAGGAAGACGATGACGAGGACGACGAGGACGAGCTCGACGAAGAAGACGAAGACGACGAGCTGGAGCTGGAGACATTGCCCGAGGAGCTCGACACATTGCCGGACGAGCTCGAGACATTGCCCGAGGAACTGGAGACGTTGCCCGACGAGCTGGAGACGGCACCCGTCGAGGACGAGACCCCGCCAGTGCTGCTCGACACGTTGCCCGAGGAGCTCGACACCCCGCCGGTGCTGCTCGAAACAGCGCCGGTCGACGAGGACACGTTGCCGGACGACGACACCGCTCCGGTCGAGGACGAGACATTGCCCGACGAGGACACCGCGCCCGTGGACGACGAAACATTGCCCGAGGTGCTGGTGCTTGAAACCTGGCCAGTGCTGCTCGACACCTGTCCGGTGGAAGAGGTCACCGTGCCCGACGAGGAGGTGGTGGTCGAGCTGATCTGACCCGAGGACGAGGTGGTCGAGGTCGAATTGTCGATGTCGATATCGACCACGACGCCGCTCGATCCGCTGCTGCTGCTGCCGCCCGAGGTCGAGGTGGTGGTCGAGACCGACACATCGCCCGACGACGACCCGCCGCCGCCGAAGAAGCCGCCGAAGAAGCCACCGCCAAAGCCGAAACCGCCGCCAAAGCCGCCGCCGAAGCCGCCACCCCAGCCGCCACCGGCACCGCCGCCGCCCGAAATCGGCGGGAGCGGGGGAAGCGGCGCGGGCATATAGGCGACCTGCGCGATCGGCGGACACTCATTGGCGTCGTAATAGGCTTCGACCGCACCGGCCGGACGGCTGGCCGCGCCCGCAGCCACTGCGCCCGCCGGGCCAACCGGCTGACACTCGATGGTGCGCTCGACAATGCGGCGACGGCGCTGCTCAGGCTCGGGGATCACGCGTTCGCGCGTCTTGATGTAGCGTGCGCCCGTGACCGGATCGACCTTGACCAGCTTGGGGTCGATGTTGGTCGAGAAGTCCGGCGCGGTGGTGTTCATCGGCTCGGCCATGCGCACGGCGCCGCCTTGCAACAATGCCACACCCGCAGCAGCGGCGGAGAGCTTCGCGATGGCCAGTTTGAGCGACATAGTCGTTAACCCTGTTGTCTGTGCGGTGGGTGCGGACAGCCCGCACCTCCCCCAAATCCAGCCTTCTATTGATGTCAGATGCCGCCGAGGGGCAATCCGGTTAACCGTGTTGCAGCCCGCCGGAGTCCCGGAATCGGGCCGGAATCATGGGATTTCGGGCGGGCTGTCCCGAACTGGCACCGAAAAACGGGGTGTGTTAGCCGCAGGGTTAACGCTGCGCCGGCTGGCGGAGCAAACGACTCAGTCTTCGAACAACCCGGACTGGGCCGGGGGTGATTCTCTGGGCGGTTGCAGTTCCAGATGCGCCCATCCGGCATCGTTGAGCACCCGCCCGCGCGCGGTGCGGGCCACCAGACCCAGCTGGATGAGGTAGGGTTCGACCACCTCCTCCACCGTGTCGCGCGGTTCGGCGAGGCCCGCCGCGAGGGTCTCGATTCCCACCGGGCCGCCCTTGTAGGTCGTCGCGATCATGGTGAGGTAGCGCCGGTCCATGAGGTCAAGGCCCAGCCGGTCGATCTCCAGCCGGGTCAGCGCCTCGTCCGCCACCGCGCGGGTGACGGTGCTGCTGCCCGCGACATCGGCGAAGTCGCGCACGCGCCTGAGCAGTCGGCCTGCGACCCGCGGCGTCCCGCGCGAACGGCGGGCGATCTCGTGCGCCCCGTCGGGCGCGATGGCGAGGCCCATCAGCCCCGCCGCGCGGGTGACGACGCGCTCCAGCTCTTCATGGGTGTAGAAGTTGAGCCTGACCGGGATGCCGAAGCGGTCGCGCAAGGGCGTGGTCAGCAGCCCCTGCCGCGTGGTCGCCCCGATCAGGGTGAAGGGTGGCAGGTCGATGCGGACGCTGCGCGCACTCGGCCCCTCGCCGATAATGAGATCAAGCGCGCGATCCTCCATCGCGGGATAGAGCACTTCCTCGACGACAGGCGAGAGGCGGTGGATCTCGTCGATGAACAGCACGTCATGCGGTTCGAGATTGGTGAGCAGCGCGGCAAGATCGCCCGCCTTGGCGATGACGGGGCCGGAGGTGGCGCGGAAGCCGACGCCCAGCTCGCCCGCAATGATCTGCGCCAGCGTGGTCTTGCCGAGGCCCGGGGGGCCGAAGAACAAGGTATGATCCATCGCCTCCCCCCGCGCGCGCGCGGCGGCGATGAAGACGGCGAGGTTGCCCTTGGCGGCTTCCTGCCCGACGAACTCGGCCAAGCGGCGCGGGCGGAGCGCGGCGTCGGGGTCGCCGGGTTGGCGGGTGGGGGAGTGGAGGGGGTCAGTCACGAACAGGCGGCCACCAGGGGCGTTGGACTGATAAGAAGATGTCGCGCATTTTCTGAAAATCAGGATCTTCCTCAGCATCATCATCGATGAAGAGCAGTGCTTCTACAACCCGCAGCCTCGGTAGCACTTTAGGCAATTCAGCAGTCTCATCACGAGCAAAAGGGAAAAGAGCACCACAAAGCTGCTTCACCTTTGAAGCTTGCAACTGGTATTCTGCAATGTTCCTAAGGATTCCGATGCGATAAACGTCCTCCTCACTTACGAGAGACGATAATCTCGAATCTAGCGTTTGTATTTGACGCAAAAGCTCGGCCACAAGTCGGTTGGCACCTTCATGATCCGAAACCTCAATGAACGATCTTAGCTCGCTAGGAAGGTCACCCGGAAAAACGGGTGGAGACCACTGGCCGGTCAACCTTCTCGACCCGCTCCCTTTCATGATCCGACGCGCCTCGGACAACGCCCGCACAACATCGTCGGCATAACTTGTAGCGCTTGAAAGCACCAATGGCAGTGTGGCTAGCCGCCCTTCGTAGGCGCGACGCACTCGGCGGCTTTCCACTTTTTCGCTGTGCTCGATTTGCTGAGAAATCTTTGAAACAGTCCAATAAGCACCAATCAGGGCCAAGACGGAACCAATCAAAGCCTGCCACTTCTGGAGCCAATTACTCAACGAAGGCGAATGTGGCGCTGACCCAAAAATAGTCAACGCAACCAAAAAAAGACACCCAGAGACGATGTATATGGGATTGATTTGCCGCATCACCCAGCCGCCTTCTTCAGTGCCACGCGGATCAGCTCGCCCTCGCTCGCGCCTTCGCCCAGTTCTTCCAGCGCGCGGGCCACGGCCTGTGCCGCGACGGCAGGCTTGAAGCCGAGGTTCTCGAGTGCACTCGCCGCATCCGCGCCCTTGCTGCCTGCAGGGGCGGCGGCAGCCGAGACCGCAAACCCACCCGAGCCGCCCGGCATCCCGCCCGCCTTGTCCTTCAGCTCGTTGACGATCCGGCCCGCGAGCTTCGGCCCCACGCCCTGCGCCCGCGCCACCATCGCCGCGTCGCCCTTGCCGCAGGCGTCGCGCAGTTCTCCGGTGGAAAGGGCTGACAATATCGCGAGGCCCACCTTGCTACCCACGCCCTGCACGCCCGTCAGCAGCCGGAACCAGTCGCGCTCAGCCTGCTCGGCAAAGCCCAACAGGCGCATGTCGTTCTCGCTCACCTGCAATTCGGTGTGGACGGTGCAGGCCTCCCCCACCTCGCCCAGCGCGGCGAGGGTGCGGCTGGAGCAGTGCACCAGATACCCCACCCCGCCGACATCGACGATCGCCCAGTCCTCGCCGGTCGCATCGAGCCTGCCTGAGAGCTTCGCAATCATGTTTTGTTCCTGACCTAAGCTTGCCCAAGCGTCCAGCCTTTATGGACAGATGCCCACACTTGCGCCAAATGCGCGGGCCATGAGCTGGAACACCTTCGGGCGCGTGCTGCGCTTTACCACTTGGGGAGAGAGCCACGGGCCCGCATTGGGCGCGGTTGTCGACGGGTGCCCGCCTGGACTGGCGATCTCCGAGGAGTTCATCCAGCCCTTCCTCGACGCCCGCAAGCCGGGCACCAGCCGCTTCACCACCCAGCGGCGCGAGGATGATCTGGTGCGGATCCTCAGCGGCACCTTCGAGGGCAAGACCACCGGCACGCCCATTTCGCTGATGATCGAGAACACCGATCAGCGGAGCAAGGACTATTCCGAGATCGCCCAGCGCTACCGCCCGGGCCATGCCGACTACGCCTATGACGCCAAATACGGCATCCGCGACTATCGCGGCGGCGGACGCTCCTCAGCGCGCGAGACGGCGGCGCGGGTGGCGGCAGGCGCGGTGGCGCGGCTGGTGATCCCGGAGGTCACCATCACGGCTTACGTCTGCGAATTGGGCGGCGACCGGATCGACCCGGCGAACATCGACTATGCCGAGATCGCCAACAACCCCTTCTTCTGCCCTGACGCGGCGGCGGCAAAGCGTTGGGAAGAAAAGGTCGATGCCGCGCGCAAGGCCGGCTCCTCGCTCGGCGCGATCGTCGAATGCGTGGCGGAGGGCGTCCCCGCAGGCTGGGGCGCGCCGATCTATGCCAAGCTCGACAGCGACCTCGCCGCCGCGATGATGAGCATCAATGCGGTGAAAGGCGTCGAGATCGGCGACGGGTTCGAAGCCGCGCGCCTCACCGGGGAAGAAAACGCCGACCGGATGCGCCCCGGCCCCGATGGCAAGCCGATCTACCTCGCCAATCACGCAGGCGGCACCGCGGGCGGCATCTCGACCGGGCAGCCGGTGGTGTGCCGCGTGGCGTTCAAGCCGACATCCTCGATCCTGACCCCGGTGGAATCGATCAATTCCGCCGGTGAAGCAGTGGAAGTCGTCACCAAGGGCCGCCACGACCCCTGCGTGGGAATCCGCGGCACCCCGGTGGTCGAGGCGATGATGGCGCTGGTGCTGGCCGATCACAAGCTGCTGCACCGCGGGCAGGTGGGTTAGCGCCCCAACTCCTTGGGCGGCACATAGCCGGGATCGTGAGTGAAGGGGAGCGGCCTACCCTCGCGCAGAGCCGCCAGCACCGCCGCGAAATCGGTCCGGCAGCGGAAGCCGAGGTCGCGCTCAATCGCGGTAGGGTCGTAGACCCGCCCGATGCTCTGCGGCAGCACCCAGCCGCGAGCGGCGTAGAGCGCAGGCGCCTCGGGGAAGCGTTCCGCGATCAGCCCCGCCGCGTCGGTCTTCAGCCGCGCGGCATCGGCGCGGGTGAAGGGCGGCGGGGCGCTCACAACATAGAGCCCCCAGCCCAGCCTCGGCGCGGCGTCGAGCGCGGCGAGGTGGGCGGCGGCGCAGTCCTCCACCGTCAGGCGGCGGTTCAGGAACTCGTTGGCCTTGAGGTTCTCGCCCGCGGGGACGGCGTGGGTGTCGTCGTCCTCGGGGAAGAAGCGCGAGACCCTGAGGGCGATCACCGGCAACCCGTGGAGGTCGTGGTACAGGCGGCACAGTTCCTCGGTCGCGCGCTTGGTCACACCATAGATGTTGCGCGGTTGCAGGGGCCCGCTGGTCTCGTCGAGCCACACCGCTTCTGCCGCCACCTCGTCGCGGATCGCGCGGGTGATCATCAGCGAGGTGGTGGAGGTGAAGACGAAACGCCCCGCCCCGTGCCGCACCGCCGCCTCGAGCAGGTTCAACGTTCCGGTGACATTGACGTCGACGAAGGCGCTCGCCGGGTAGCGCACGATATCGGGCTTGTGCAGCGCGCCCGCGTGGACAACGGCCTCGAAGCCGCTTTCGGCGAATAGCCGTTCGATCAGACCCGCGTCGGCGACGCTCCCAAGCACATCGGTGTGAAGCCCCGGAGCAATGTCGAGCCCGGTCACCTCGTGCCCCGCGCGTTCCAGCAGCGGCGCAAGAAAGCGGCCCAGCCAGCCCGACGATCCGGTGAGGAGAACCCGCATGGCCCACGCCTATCATCGCCCGCGAGCGGGGCAAGAGCATCAATGAACGTCAAATCCGATTGGTTCCCGCCGCACTCATTGAAAAAACCGATTTTCGCAATCGCACAAATCAACTTTTGTGCGGCGCAGCAGGCACTATGTAGGCGGCGTCAAGTTTCCTCTCAACCACCCAGAACAAGGACAAACTCCCATGGGTATCATCGGTTCGACCCTCAAGCCGTTCACCGCCACCGCCTTCCAGAAGGGCAAGGACTTCTTCACCGTCACCGACGCGGATCTCGCGGGCAAGTGGTCGGTGTTCTTCTTCTACCCGGCCGACTTCACCTTCGTGTGCCCGACCGAACTGGAAGACATGGGCGAGAAGTACGCCACGCTTCAGGCGATGGGCGTCGAAGTCTACGCCGTCTCGACCGACACGCACTTCAGCCACAAGGCGTGGAGCGACACTTCGGACAAGATCGGCAAGCTGACCTTCCCGTTCCTGGGCGACCAGAACCACGTGCTGTCGAACAACTTCGGCGTGCTGCGTGAAGGCGTGGGCCTTGCTGACCGCGCGACCTTCGTGGTCGATCCCGACGGCGTGATCCAGATCATGGAAATCACCTGCGAAGGCGTGGGCCGCAATGCCAACGAACTGACCCGCAAGATCAAGGCCGCGCAGTATGTGCGCGCCAACCCCGGTCAGGTCTGCCCGGCGGCGTGGGAAGAAGGCGCGGACACCCTCGCCCCCTCGCTCGACCTGGTCGGCAAGATCTAAGCCACAAGGCTGACACGATCGGCAGGGCGCGCCGTCTCCCCCTCCCCCAAGGCCGCCCTGCCGTCAAATCCCGAGGTTCTCCAATCCCCTCGGGTCGTAGCCGGAACCGGATGTTCCTGCCCCTCCCCCCCTTTGACGGGCACAGCATCCGGTTCCGCGTTACCTATCGACGGATCGCATCAATTTGACTGCGCGGCCGCTTTGCCCGCGCCCGGAGGATTCCCATGCTCGACGCCGCCATGCAGGCCCAGCTCAAGACCTATCTCGCCAACCTTCGCGAGGGCATCGAACTGGTCGCTTCGCTCGATGAGAGCGAGAAGTCGCGCCAGACCCGCCAGCTGATCGAACAGATCGCGGGCCTCCACGACCTCGTCACCGCGCGCTTCGACGGCGCCGACGCCCGCAAGCCCAGCTTCGTGATCCGCCGCGCGAGCGATGCGGAGAAGTGGGTGCGTTTCGCAGGGCTCCCGATGGGCCACGAATTCACCTCGCTGGTGCTCGCGCTGCTGTGGGCCGGCGGGCACCCGCCCAAGGTCGATGCCGACCTGATCGAGCAGGTGCGCGCGCTGGAGGGCGATTATCACTTCGAGATGTTCTTCTCGCTGTCGTGCCACAACTGCCCCGACGTGGTGCAGGCGCTCACCCTGATGGCGCTCGAAAACCCGCGCATCACCGCCACCCTGATCGAAGGCGGCACCTTCCAGCAGGAAGTCGAGGCGCGCGACATCATGGCCGTGCCCGCGACCTTCCTTAACGGCGAGCCGTTCTACAACGGCAAGATGGAACTGGCCGAGATTCTGGCGAAGCTCGACAAGAATGCTGACGCCAAGCAGGCCGAGAAGCTCGCCGCCAAGGCGCCTTTCGAGGTGCTGGTGATCGGCGGCGGCCCGGCGGGTGCGGCAGCGGCGGTCTATACCGCGCGCAAGGGTTTCCGCACCGGCATCGCGGCGGAGCGCTTCGGCGGCCAGCTGATGGACACGCTCGGGATCGAGAACCTCCCCGGCACACCCTACACCGAAGGGCCGAAGCTGACCGACAGCCTGAAGAAGCACGTCGGCGAATACGAGATCGACCTGATGGACTTGGCCCGCGCGGTGGAGCTGCGCGCGGCGAAGGACGTCGGCGGCTACCATGAAGTCGTGATGGCTAACGGCGCGAGCCTCAAGGCGCGCTCGCTGATCCTCTCGACCGGCGCGCGCTGGCGCAACCTCGGCGTGCCGGGTGAGGCGGAGTATCGCAACAAGGGCGTCGCCTATTGCCCGCACTGCGATGGCCCGCTGTTCAAGGGCAAGCGCATCGCGGTGATCGGCGGCGGCAATTCGGGCGTCGAGGCGGCGATCGACCTTGCCGGGATTGTCGGCCACGTGACGCTGATCGAGTTCGACACCAAGCTGCGCGCCGACGAAGTGCTCCAGCGCAAGCTGCGCTCGATGCCGAACGTCGAGATCATCACCAACGGCCAGACCACCGAAATTCTCGGTGAAGGCGGCAAGGTGAGCGGCCTCGTGGTCAAGAACCGCGCCAATGGCGACGAGCGGCGCATCGACCTTGAAGGTGTGTTCGTCCAGATCGGTCTTGTGCCGAATACCGAATGGCTGCGCGAGACGGGTCTCGAATTGAGCAAGTTCGGCGAAATCGTGATCGACGATCACGGCGCGACCTCCATCCCCGGCATCTACGCCGCGGGTGACTGCACCACCGTGCCGCACAAGCAGATCGTCGTCGCCATGGGCGAAGGCGCAAAGGCGGGTCTGGGAGCGTTCGACTTCCTGATCCGCAACGAGCCGGTCGAAGAGGTAGCGCAGGCGGCTTAACTAGCCGCGGGCCCACCCCCGGCCCCTCCCGCAGGCGGGAGGGGAGAACCAGCGCTACGCAGTCCCCCTCCCGCCTGCGGGAGGGGTTAGGGGTGGGCCCGAAACAGCCTGCCCTTTTTCTTTGCCCTCCGCCCCACTAATCGCCCCAATCAATCAAAAAACGCGCATTAATCGATTGGACGCACCATCCCGAAAGCGTCATCCTCTCCCCATAGACTTTGCCCCAAGGGCGAGTCTGACCGTTCATCGTTGAGAGGAGAGAACCATCATGGACGCCAAAACCGGAGATATCAGCGGCGGTTGCCCGTTCCACGGCAGCACCGAAATGCGCAGCCTGCTGGGCCGCACCAACCGTGACTGGTGGCCCGAGGCCATCCAGCTCGACATCCTCACCGAAGGCGGGCGCAGCGCGAACCCCTATGGCGAGAATTTCGACTATGCCGAAGCGTTCAACGCGCTCGATTACAAGGCATTGAAGGCCGATCTCACCGCGCTGATGACCGACAGCCAGCCGTGGTGGCCGGCGGATTACGGCCACTACGGCCCGTTCTTCATCCGCATGGCCTGGCACGCGGCGGGCACCTATCGCACCGGCGACGGGCGCGGTGGTTCCTCGAGCGGGCAGCAGCGCTTTGCGCCGCTCAACTCCTGGCCCGATAACGGCAACCTCGACAAGGCGCGCCGCCTGCTGTGGCCGATCAAGCAGAAATACGGCAAGAACATCAGCTGGGCTGACCTGTTCATCCTCGCGGGCAATGTCGCGATCGAAAGCATGGGCGGGCCCGTCTTCGGCTTTGGCGGCGGCCGCGCCGACGTGTTCGAACCGGAGTCGGTCTACTGGGGCACCGAGGAGCAATGGGTCAACGAAGGCGTTGCCACCCGCATCCAGCCCAAGGAAGGCAAGGCGCTCGATAACCCGCTGGCCGCGATCCAGATGGGCCTCATCTACGTCAATCCCGAAGGGCCGCAGGGCAACCCGCATGACCCCGAAGGCATGGCCCGCGATATGCGCGAGACCTTCGCCCGCATGGCGATGAACGACGAGGAAACCGTGGCGCTCACCGCCGGCGGCCACGCCTTCGGCAAAGCCCACGGCGCGCACCCCTCCGACACCTTCGGCGGCGCGCCGGAGAGCGAAGCCCTGCACCTGATGGGCTTCGGCTGGCTCAATGACGAGGCCGAGATCGCGGCGGGCAACATCACCACCTCGGGGATCGAGGGCAGCTGGTCGAACAACCCGACCAAGTGGGGCGGCGACTATTTCCGCATCCTGTTCAAGTACGACTTCGAACTGGTGAAGTCGCCCGCCGGTGCCCACCAGTGGACGCCGATCAACCCCGATCCCGAAGACATGGCCCCCGACGCGCGCGATCCCAACAAGCGCGTGCCGACGATGATGACCACCGCCGACATGGCGCTCAAGAACGATCCGGAATATCGCAAGATTTCCGAGAAGTTCCTGAACGATCAGGCCGCGCTCGACGATGCCTTCGCCCGCGCGTGGTTCAAGCTGTGCCACCGCGATATGGGGCCGAAGATCCGCTACCTCGGGCCGGAAGTTCCGGCGGAAACGCTGATCTGGCAGGATCCGGTTCCGGCGGGCACCACGCCTTCGGATGCCGATGTCGCCGCGTTCAAGGCCGCGATCCTTGGGAGCGGGCTGACCGTCAGCGAACTCGTCAAGGCAGCCTGGGCCTCGGCCTCGACCTATCGCAACTCCGACCATCGCGGCGGGGCCAATGGCGCGCGCGTCAGGCTTGCCCCGCAGAAGGACTGGGCGGCGAACGATCCGGAGGAACTCAGCCGTGTGCTGGGCGTGATCGACGCCCATCGCGGCAACCTTTCGATGGCCGATGCGATCGTGCTGGCAGGCAGCGCGGCGGTCGAGAAGGCCGCGCGCGATGCGGGGCATGACGTGACCGTGCCGTTCCTCGGCGGGCGCGGCGATGCCGGTGACGAACACACCGATGCGGCGAGCTTCGAACCGCTGGAGCCGTTTGCCGATGGCTTCCGCAACTACCTCAAGACCAAGGCCGATGTCCGCACCGAGGAAATGCTGATCGACAAGGCGCACCTGCTCGGCCTGTCGATCCCCGAAATGGCGGTGCTGGTCGCAGGGATGCGGGTGCTCGGCGCGAACAGCGGCAACCGCAAGCACGGGGTGCTGACCGACAGCGTCGGCACGCTCACGCCGGACTTCTTCCGCAACCTCCTCGACATGGGCACCAAGTGGGCGCCGGTCGAAGGCTCGGGCGACGAGGAATATGTCGGCACCGACCGGGCAACCGGCGCGGAAAAGTGGCGCGCGACCCGGGCTGACCTGGTGTTCGGCTCGAACTCGATGCTGCGCGCGCAGGCCGAGGTCTATGCCGAAGCCGGGAACGAGGGCAAGTTCGTGTGCGACTTCATCTCGGCCTGGAACAAGGTGATGAACGCCGACCGCTTCGACGTGAGCTACGCCAAGTATCACTGACGCGCAGCGCGCCTGAAACACGAAAGCCCCCGGCAGCGATGCCGGGGGCTCTTGCTTTGTCTCAGCCCGCGCTTTCCACCCAGTCATCCCCCAGCTGGCTGGTCGACACCATCGCGCCCAGTTCCCAGACGTTGGTGTAGCCATAGCCGTGCAGGTTGATGAAGGTCTGGATGTTCAGCGCCATGTCCACCCGCTTGGTGACAATCGGCGCGCGGTTATCGGTGAAGTTGTTGTTGCAGTAGATGTAGATCGGCCGGTCGGGGTTTGCGCCGATCACCTCGGCGAGCGCGGCATCGGTGAAGTCGCTGATCGGCAGATTGACAGCGCCCCTGATATGGCCCTGCGCAAAGGCCCAGGGCGACCGGGCATCGAGCAGCAACGCGCCCTCTTGCCGGGCCTTTTCGGCGAATTCTTCCCAGCTTAGCAGCTTGTCGCGGCGCACCGGCTCCAATGCCGCCGCGCGGGCCAGAAAACCGGCATAGTCGATCTGCGGATTGCTGGGCGCGGCTTCCTGCGCCAGCGCGGGGCCGGGCAAGACAAGGCACAGCGCGCCTGCGCAGGACAGGGCCGCCTTGCGAAACTCGGCGATGGGCGGTTGGGCACATGTCATGCGGCGGCTCCCCTTGCGTCAGAAGCACAAGCTGCCGGGCCGCCGATGAGCGCGCGCTGAACGCGGGGGATCTCGGCGCGGCCTGCCGCTGCGCGCCGCTCAGATCCAGCGCGCGTCGCGCAAGGGCGCAACCTGCGCGCGGGCGACCGGGGCTTCGATCCCGCGCGGCAAGCGCAGGCGGACATTGCGCCCCTCGCGCAGCACTTCCTCGACCGCGCCGCGCGCGACCCACCAGCTGCGGTGCACCTGCATCCCCTCGATCTCGCCCACCAGCGCCACCGCATCGCGCAGCCGCATCAGCACCAGCGCCGATCCCAGCATGGTGTGCACGCGGACGTAGTGATCTTCCATCTCCAGCGCGATGATCTGGCTCCCCAGCTCGGGCGGCAGCTGGTCGAGCAGCGGATGCGGCGCGCTTGCTGCCAGTGGGGGCGGGGCGGTCGGCGCGGGGATGGTTGCGGGTTCGCTGACCGGCGCAGGCGGGGCGGCTGGCTGGGACACGGGCATGGGCGCGGCGGCAGGAGGTGCTTCGGCAGGGCGGCCCTGCACCACATTGAACAGCACCGTCACCGCGCTCCCGATCACCAGCACCGAGAAATAGGTGCCCACCAGCACCTCCAGCCCCGGCCAGCGCCATTCGCCGCTCGGCAACATATTCACCGCCAGCACCGCAAAGGTCATCGGCACTGTCGCCACCAGACAGGTCGCCGTCAGCATCCCCCAGCGCGGCAGGGCCAGCGCCCGCTCGCCCCAGCAGACTATCGCCTGCATCGGGCGGTAGCAGGCATAGCCGAGCCAGGCGAAGCCGAGCCAGGTCACCAGCCGTTCGGGCAAGGGTGCTGCAATGCTGCCGAAGGGGCCGATGATCGCGAGGAACACCCCGATCACGCTCATCACCGCCAGATCAATGATGATCCGGCGCAGCAGCGCGTGGCGGGGCGAGGGCGTTGGGGCCGTCATGCGCCCATTCCTGACGGCCCGTTCGCGCTTCGTAAAGTGGCAGGCCGCAGGAAAGGCGGACATTTCACGCATGGGAGAGCCCGCCCGCGAAGGGACGATTGCCCGCGAGCGGGGCTGCGGCACTCCGGGGGTCAGACACAGCCACCAGCTATCGGGAGCCTGACCATGACCACCCTCGCCCTGCCCTTTGCCACCCGCCGCACGAATGCCGCCGCTGCCGCCAAGCCGGGCTTTGACATTGGCCCGGCTGCACGCACCGCGATCAGCCTCGCCTGCTTCACGATGAGCTTTGCGATCATCTGGGCGCTGGGCCGCGCCGCGCTGGGGCTGGCACCGGATGTCAGCGCCTATGCCAAGCTGCCGATCATCATCCACGTTGCCGCCGTGCTCCCCACCATCCCGCTGGGCGGCTGGCTGCTGCTCGCGAAGAAAGGCACCGCGCTCCACAAGCAGCTCGGCAAGCTGTGGCTGGTGCTGATGCTGGTTACCGCCAGCTCGGCGATCTTCATCCAGTCGAGCGGGAGCTTCAGCTGGATTCACCTCTTCGTGCCGCTGACCTTTCACGCCGCCTGGAAGGTGATGGCGACCGCGCGGGCCGGGAACATCGCCGCGCACAAGGCGCACCTGGTGCGCACCTATCTGACCGCGCTGATGATCCCCGGTATCGCCGCCTTCCTGATCCCGGGCCGACTGATGCAGGTGCTGCTGCTGGGCTGACACTTGCGCCGCGCGAAGCGGGGGTTAGGGTGCGCAGCCATGCGTATCCTGACCCCCCTGCTCCTTGCCGGAGCCGCCTTGCTTCTCCCCGCCGCGCTCGCCGCCGAGGAGACCCCCAACCCCGCCGCGACCACCCCAGAGGCCACCCGCGGCATCGGACCCGGCGCGCGGCCCGTCGGCGCGCCGTGGAGCCGCTCGCCGGTGGTTGCCCCGCATGGCATGGCCGCCACCGCTCACCCGCTCGCAACGCAAATCGCGCTCGACATTCTCAAGGCCGGCGGATCGGCGGTCGATGCCGCGATTGCCGCCAATGCCGCGCTTGGGCTGATGGAACCGACCGGCAACGGCATCGGCGGGGATCTGTTCGCGATTGTCTATGATCCCAAGACCGGCCAGCTGATCGGCATCAACGGATCGGGCCGCTCGCCCGCCGGGCAGACGCTCGATCAGCTCAAGGCCAAGCTCCCCGCAGGGGCGACCTCGATCCCTCCGGTTGGCCCGCTTCCGGTGACGATCCCCGGCACGGTCGATGCGTGGTTCGATCTCCACGCCCGCTTCGGCAAGCTGCCGATGGCAGACGTGCTCGCCCCCACCATCCGCTACGCGCGCGAAGGCCACCCGGTCGCTCCCGTGATCGCGATGTACATGGAACGCGGCCTGAAGAATTACGAACGCCAGCTGAAGAAGAACCCGTTCGAATTCGACAATGCCCGCAAGGTCTATTTCAAGGATGGCCGCGCGCCGCGCGCCGGAGAGATGTTCCGCAATCCCGATCTGGCCAGCACGCTGGAAGCCATTGCCACAGGTGGGCGCGATGCCTTCTACAAGGGCCAGCTTGCCAAGGTCATGGCCGACTACCTCCAGCGGCAGGGCAGCGCCTTCACGCTCGCCGATTTCGAACGCCATGACAGCGCCTGGGTCGATGTCGCCTGCGTCCATTATCGCAAGGGCTACGAGCTGTGCGAGCTGCCGCCCAACTCGCAAGGCTTCGCCGCGCTGCAAATGGTCAACATCCTGAAGAATATCGACCTTGCCCAGTGGGAGCGCGGATCGCCGGAGGTCATCCACTATATCACCGAGGCCAAGCGCCTCGCCTTCGAGGATGCCGCGCGCTTTTACGCCGACCCGGCCTTTGCCAAGGTGCCTGCCGAGCTGCTGACCGATGAATATGGCAAGCAGCGCTTTGCCCTGATTGACCCGGCCAAGGCGACCGACAAGTTCTCCCCCGGCGCGCTGGTCGCCCCCAAGCTGGAGGGCGAAGGCGACACCACCTACCTCACCGTCGCCGACAATTCGGGCATGATGGTGAGCCTCATCCAGTCGAACTATCGCGGCATGGGCGGCGGGCTGGTGCCCGATGGCCTCGGCTTCATGTTCCAGGACCGGGGCGAGCTCTACAGCCTCGATCCCGCGCACCCCAACGCCTATGCGCCCGCCAAGCGCCCGTTCCAGACGATCATCCCGGCCTTCATCAAGAAGGACGGCAAGCCGTGGATGAGCTTCGGGCTGATGGGCGGCGGGATGCAGCCGCAGGGCCATGTGCAGGTGCTGATCAACCTCGTCGATTACGGGATGAACCTGCAAGAGGCGGGCGATGCCGCGCGGCTCCACCATGATGGCGGCCGCCAGCCGACCGATGCGTTGGCGGGCAGTGAGACCGATACGGTGGCGCTCGACACGCTGGGCGTGTTGCAGGTCGAGCCCGGCATCTCCGGCGCGACGGTCGCTGCGCTGCGCGAAATGGGCCACAATGTCGAAGTGGAGACCACCGGCATCCCCTTCGGCGGCTATCAGGCCATCGCCCGCGATCCGGTGACCGGGGTCTACACCGGCGCGACCGAGATGCGTAAGGACGGGCAGGCGAGCGGTTACTGATCGCTCGCCCTTTGCCCCAAAGCGTTAACGGGGCTTTCACCGGATGCGGCTAAAGCGCTGAAATCGAGTAGCGATTTCTGACAGGGCCGCATCCATGTCGTTGATTGACCCGCTTTCGGTGCCACAACTGGCGGCGCGCTATCCGCGAGCGCCGGGGCGTGTGCGCCACACCCTGACAGGCCACCGGCTGCTGGGCTACGACGCGCTGGCCGAAGCCGCACGCGCCATGCCGCCCGCGCACGTCGAGACGCGGGTGGGCAACGCGGTTGACGGCGAGGGCTTCCGCAAGGTGGAAGGCGCTGCTCCCCCGGACGAGACAATCGCCGCAGGCGGCACTTTGCCGCAATGGACGATGCTACGTTATATCGAGCAATTGCCGGCCTACCGCGCGCTGCTGATGGAGCTGCTTGGCGAACTGGCGCCGGTGATCGGCCCGGCAACCGGCGCGCCGCGCGATGTGAAGGGCTTCATCTTCATCTCCGGCCCCGGCACCCACACCCCGTTCCACTTCGATGCCGAATACAACATCTTGTTCCAGATTGCCGGCGACAAGATCTTCGCGGCCTATCCGCCCGCTCCGCCCTTCCTCGATCTGGCGCAGCGCGAGGCCTATCACCGGGCGGGCGAGAATATGCTCGACTGGACGCCTGACTTTGCCGCAGCGGGCGAGCAGCACCTGCTTGGCCCGGGTGATGCGCTGTTCGTTCCCCACGCCGCGCCGCATTGGGTGCGGGCGGGGGATCAACCCTCCGTCTCCCTGTCGGTGACCTGGCAGTGCCGCACCAGCCGCGCGGTGGCCGATGCGCTGCGGCTCAACCCGCTGCTGCGGCGGGTGGGCCTGCCCCCGTTCGATCCGGCGCGGCGCCGCTCGGCCCCGTGGGTGCGGGCGGCGGCGGGGCGGGTCGGGCACAGGGTCGGCCTGCTGTGAAACCGCTCGGCGCATCCGAATTGGCTATCGATCCGGCCCCGGTGCGGCGCTCCGCCAGCGCGGTCTGTAGCGTTGGCAGCCTGTCGGTCGCGCTGTTGCGACCCGCCGGGCTGACGCCTGCCGACCGTGCCCATTGGGCCGCGCTTTCGGCTTGCGCTGCGCCGGGCAATATCTTTGCCGCCGACTGGTTCATGGCGCCCGCCATCCGCCACTGCGCGCGCGACTGGTCGTTGCGGCTTGCCGTGGTGCGCGAAGCCTCGGGCGTGTGGCTCGGGGTGCTGCCGTTGACACAGGAGGCGCAGATCGGGCGCTGGCCTGTGCCCACCTTCCACAGCTGGAAGGCCGCCAACCAGTTCATCGGCACCCCGTTGGTGCGCGCCGGGGCGGAGCGGGCGTTCTGGCAGGCCTTGCTCGATCACCTCGACCGCCATCCGGGGCTGGTGCTGGGCCTGTGCTGCGATACCCTGCCGCTCGACGATCCGGCGCATCTTGCGCTCGTCAGCCTGTGTGCGGAGCAGCGGCGCGCCTTGCACACCTGCCACAGCTTCACCCGCCCCGCGCAGCTGGCCAGCCCCGCGCCCGATCCGGCGGCGCGGCGCAAGCTCGACAAGCGGCTCGACACGCTCGCGCGCAAGCTGGCGCAGGCCCACGGCCCGGTGCGACTGGTGCGCCACGATCATCCCGAGGATTGCGAACCGTGGCTGGCCGCCTTTCTCGCGCTGGAGCGCGCCGGATGGAAGGGGCGCGCGGCCTCCGCGCTGGCGTGCCAGGCGGCAACCGCCAGCCTGTTTCGCGACGTCATCCGCCGCAGCCAGCGGGCGGGCGCGGCGCGGCTTGTCAGCCTGAGCGCGGGCGAGAAAATCGTCGCGATGTCGAGCTGGTTTGTGGCCGACGGCCATGGCTATGGCTTCAAGATGGCCTTCGACGAGAGCTTGCGCGCCTTTGCGCCGGGACGCTTGCTGATGCGGGAGGTGGCCGGGATCGCGCAGGGCGAAGGCCTCCGCCTGTTCGACACCTGCGCTGCGCCGGACGCGCCCGGCGATCCGCTCTGGCCCGACCGCCGCGCCTTTGCCACGCAGGCCGTGGCGATCGGCGGGCGGGCGCGGCAGGCCGTGTTCGACCGGCTGATGCGGGCGCGTCGTCTGGCGCGTTAGGCGGGAAGCGCGAGGTGTTTCGCCCCCGCCACGGCCTGCCAGCTGGCGATTTCCTCGATCACCGCTTCATCGAGCGCATGGATCAGATCGGCGGTCGCGGCATAGGTCAGCGCGCTGGGCGTCCCCGACACAAGCAGCCGGGTGCGCGCCTCGATCTCGCGCAGCTTGCCCGCCGCCACCCGCGAGATCGCGCTGAAACGCTCGAATTCGCCGAAATAGCGGATGCCCGAAAGGTTCGCGCCCAGCGTCGGGAAGGCGACCCCGCAGAAGGTGAAGAACGGCGACAGGTCGCTGGCGAGATGCTTGGGCACGATGCCCATGACCCCCGCCCCCTTCAGCACCAGATAGGCCGTCACCGCCAGCACGGCGAAACCGAAACAGGCCTCGGCCGCCTTGTCGAGCCGATGGTGGACCCGCGCCAGCCGCTGGGCCTTGTCTTCGTGGTAGCGGGCCTGTCCGCCCACATAGGGCAGAACCACGCCGCACAGTCCGGCGCGCAGATAATCGCGGGTCAGCGCCACTTGCGGAAGTCCGACGTCGCGCAGGGCATGACGGGCGAAATGTTCGGGCCAGGCCGCGCCTGGCGTTCCCCCGTGCCCGTGCCCGTGCCCCGCGCCGTGATCCCCGCGCGGCCAGCGCCCGGTTGACCGGGCGACCCCCAGCAGCAGCAGCGAGGGCGCGTGGCGCAGATATTCCGCCACGCGTCGCATCGCGAACCAGCGCCGGTGCCATCCGCGCCGGGCGCCCGCGGCGGTCACCCCGAGGATCGCGCCGAGCAGCGCCAGTTCGACCAGCGCGAAGACCCATTTGTAATCGGCCATGCCCGCCGGCAGGAACAGGATCCCGACCATCACCGCCAGCGCCGCCAGCACGAAGTTGACGATCATCCCGCTGCGATAGGCATCGGCCAGACGGTTGGCGATCCCGTCGGCCCAGACGAAGGTCGGCAGCAAGGCATCGGCCAGTTGCCGCGTCACCGCCGGGTCGGCCCCCGGCATCGCCGCCGCCGCGGCGATCACCTCGGCACCGGTGCCGCTCGCAATCGCCTCGGGGGCTTCATAATCGACCCTGACCGAGCCAAGCCACCCGCCGCCGCCGAACCCCCGTTCGATCCGGCGGTAGAGCCCGAAAGCGCGGCTGGAACGGGGCTTCCAGGTCTCGCCCGCCAGCGCCGACGGCTCCCACCCCTCGACCACCACGGCGGCGCGGATGATCGCTTCGAGCCGGGCCGTATCGGGCGCTGCCTCGGGGTCGAAGGGCTGGGCAAGCTCTTCGGGCCGGGTCAGGATGCGCCATGCCGCAGGCCGGGCCGGGTCGATCAGCAGCACCGGCGCGCCCATCGCCAGCGCGGCAGCGACGGTATGCCCCGTTCCGCCCGGCAGATTGGCGACCTTGCCGTCCCACACCGCAATCACGAGATCGACCCGCTCGATCATCACCCGCCCGGCGAGCGCGACATTGTCCGATGCCAGCGCCGTAAAGGCGCGCGCTGTGTCCTGATCGGACGGATCGGCAAGGCTCGCGCGCCATAGCGCTGCAATCTCGGCGTCGCGGTCGGCGAGCTCGAACCGCTGCGCGCGGTCAATCACGGCGCGGATCGCCGCCGCCTTGGCCTCGACCGCAGGGTCTTGCGCCGGTCGCCCGGCGAGCAGCGCCTCGGCATCGGCGAGCGAGGCGGGATGGGCATTGATCGCGCAGTTGAGGCTTGCGCCAAACGGCAACGGCACCGCCAGCTCCCAGCCCTGCGCCAGCGCGCATTCGGCCGCGACCTGATCGGTGCCGTCGACCAGCAGGCTGTGCAGCCGCACCGCCCCGCGCGTACCGGGCAGGGCGGCGGCGAGCCTGTCGATCTCGGCAAACAGCGCTCTCAGGGCTTCGGCAATCGCCGGGGCGTGGGCGCGGTAGGCGGGGTTGGTGGCGCGGTGCCCGGTCACTCCGAGCGCCAGATGCGGCTGCCAGCTGTCGCGGATCAGGGCGGGCAGGCCAGCAGCAGCATTCGGCATGGTTGCACCCCTTCCCCCCAAGCCCCAGACGCGCCGCGCATGCCGCACCGGGACGGCCTTGCTTAAGCGCGAGACCGCACCCGACACAAGCGCGCAAGTGCGCCCTCGGCAAGGTTTGACCCTTCCCCGGCAAAAGCGCATAATCGCCAGCGGCTTGGGGGAGCGAAATGATGGGCAGACTGGCGCGCAAAATCATGGGGGGATGGCTCGCTCTGGGTCTCGCCATTGCCCTGCCCT
Organism: Erythrobacter sp. BLCC-B19; assembly: GCF_028621955.1. Taxonomy (NCBI): domain Bacteria; kingdom Pseudomonadati; phylum Pseudomonadota; class Alphaproteobacteria; order Sphingomonadales; family Erythrobacteraceae; genus Erythrobacter; species Erythrobacter sp. BLCC-B19. The sequence continues at coordinate 1,681,535 of NZ_CP117516.1, read as the reverse complement.
CCGCCGCCGCCACCGCACAGGATGCGCCCGTGCCGCGCGTCTATCCGCCGACCGGCTTCGAACGCGCCCCCACCAACCCCGATCCCGAACGCCTCGCGCGCGATACCGCCGCCGCCGATGCCGCCGAGGCGGCGTGCGATGCAGGCGATCTTGCCGGATGCACCCGCTACGGCGCGGCGTTCGAGACCGGCGCAGGCCGTGCACAAAACCGCCCGGTCGCCGAACTGCTCTACCGTCAGGCCTGCAACGGGGCCGAGGCCGAGGGCTGCTATCGCCTCGCCGAATTGCTGCGCTTTGCCGATAATCGCGCGGCGTGGCGGGTTTCGGCCGATCTCTATGTCCGCGCCTGCCAGCTGGGCTGGGCGGCGGGGTGCGACGAGCAGGCCAATGATATCGAGGGCGGCGTGTTCGGCGTCTCCGATCCCGAGGGCGCTGCGGCGATGCGCCGCGCCAATTGCGCGCGCGGCAGTGCCGCAAGCTGCCAGCGGCTTGGCGAGCTGCTGACCGCCCCCTTCGCCACGCCCGCCGAAAAGGCCGAAGGTCGCGCGCTGTTCGATCGGGAATGCCGCGCCGGGGCAGTGGAGGCGTGCAGCTCTGCTGCGGGCTTTGCGCAGGACGACGAAGGCGGCCCCGGCCCGCGCACCCGCACCTATCAGGGGCTGGGCTGCGGCGCGGGCAATGCCTGGGCCTGCGACGCACTGGGCAAGGCGGTGCTGCGCGGCGAGTGGGACGGCGGCGCGGCACAGGCGGGGGTTGATCCGCGCCTTGTCGCCATCCGGTTGTTCGACCGCGCCTGCGCCATCGACAGCTGGCGCTGCGACACCGCGCGGGCGGTGCGCGACGAAGCGGCGCTGAACGCCGATTGCCTGCAAGGCGCGGTAGTCGCCTGCCTGCTGCTGGCGCGGGTCTATGAACAGGAGGGCGGCCCTCTCGAAGACCTGCCGCGCGGCGCATGGCTGCGCGGGATGGCCTGCGAAGTCGGCGATCCGGCTGCCGACCGAGGCGAGACCTGCGCCCGCGCGGGCGAGCGGGCGCTGGGGCATATCGAGGCCGGGGTCACCGCCTTCGACCCGCGCCGGGTCGAAAGCTGGCTGGTGAGCGGATGCGACGCCGGATCGCGCGAGGCCTGCCTCAAGCTTGGCGACGGGCTGGCGCAGGGCACGATCCTTGCGGCAGACGTGCCGCGCGCGCTGACGCTGTTCGGGACGCTGTGCGAACAGGGCTATCGCGATGGCTGCGACCGGCTGAGGGGCGCCAGCCGTCTTACGCCCGACGCACCGCTTCTGGTGGCCGCAGACGATAGCCCCCCGCCCGAATATTCCGACGAGGAAATGGCGGCGATGGCCGCGGCCCACATGGAAGACCAGCGCCGCCGGGAAGAGGAGCAGAACGCCAGAGCCTGCACCACCACCGACGTCGAATTTCGCGGCACGCGCTATATCGATGTGATCTGCGTGCAGGTGACGGCGGTGATCAACGGCTTTGTCGCCAAGGTCGGCAGCGCGCCGTGGCAGGCGCTGCTGTGGCGGCCCGAAAAGATGGGGCAGCGCACACTCACCCGCGACCAGCGGGTGCTGTGCGGCGGCGCGGTGATCCGACCGGGCTGGATCCTCACCGCCGCGCACTGCCTGACCGACACCGTCGACGGGGTGCGCTATCCGGTGCGAACCAGCGGTCACCGCATCCGGCTGGGGGTGTTCAACCCGATCGCGGACGAAGGCTTCAGCTATCCGATCCTGAATGTGATCCAGCATCCCGATTACAAGCGCGACAAGTTCGTCTTCGACATTGCGCTCGTCCAGTATGATCCGGCCCGCGGCCAGAAGCTGGGGGTGGTGCGGCCGGTTGCGCAGATCCGGCTCGATCGCAAGGCCGCCGAAGCGCGCCCGATCCCGGCGCGGATGGCGGTCTATACTTTCGGCTGGGGCCGCACCGCGCTGGAAGGCGGCGCACCGCCCGACCGGCTGCGCGGGGCGCGGCTCGAACTGCTCGACAATCAGGCCTGCGGCAACCTCACCGGCTTTTCCGCCGATCGGCGCGACATCGTGCTGTGCGGCGCAGGGCCGCGCGGCCAGCAGGCGTGCTACGGTGACAGCGGCGGGCCGCTCATCACCTATGGCGAGGCCGACAAGGTGCCGACCGTGATCGGGGTGGTGAGCGCCGGAATCAAATGCGGGACGACCGGAGTGGCGAGCCGCTTCACCCGCATCGGCCATAAGCGCGTGCAAGCGTGGCTTAGGTCGATCCTGCCGGATCTTATGCGGCCCTAAGCCACGCCCGCGCGGTGTTTCACGTGAAACATCGCGCGGGCGGGACTGGTGTATCCTTGGCGAACTTACTCGGCGGCGGCGGCGGTCGCGTCGGCAGCGGGCGCGCCCATGCCGATCGGGTTGCCGGTGGGGTCGAGCTCTTCTTCGGCCGGAGTGGCCGCATCGGCCGGCGCCATCATCTCGGGCTCGGCTGCAGTCGGCTCGGCAGCGGGTGCTTCTTCCTTCTTGCCGCCACAGGCAGCGAGCGCCAGCGAACCGGCGGCGACCAGAGCGAACTTCGCGATCATCTTCATAGCTGTACCCCCTCGAACGCGCCCCCGATTGGGCGCGGATGCGAGTGCTATCATGACCCGAGGCGGGAAAGCAATTCGCCGAATGCAGGCTCGCCGCGCAGCGGATCGAGCAGCGGATCGCGCGGCGCCCACAGCAGCCCCGGATCGCCCTCGCCAACCGCCCGGTCAAGCAGCGCCAGCGCCGCCGCCTTGTCCCCCTGCTGCGCCTTGACCTGCGCCTGCTGGTAGAGCGCGGCATCGCCATAATCGGCAAGGATCTGCGCCATCGCCTTGGCCGAGCCGGCGGTATCGCCCAGCCGCGCAGCGGCCGCGGCAGTGGCGGTCAGGCGGAAGATCGGCGTGCGCTCCTTCTCCGCCAGCGCCAGCGCGCCCGCCGCATCGCCCTGCGCCAGGCGCGCCACCGCCATCGCATAATAGGCGCTGGCAAGCGTCGGGTTGAGCGCCAGCGCGCGCTCCATCCGGCTGATGACCTTGGGATAATCATGCGCCATCAGCGCCACGAAGCCCGCCGAACGGAAGGCGCGGGCGTTGAGCGGGTCGAGCTCCAGCGCGGTCTCGATCAGCCGCCCGGCGCGCTCGTGTTCGGCGCCATAGGAATAGAAGGTCGCCACCTGTCGCAGCACATCGCCATCGCCCGCGCCCAGCCGCTCGGCTGCCTGATAGGACGGCAGGGCCGCCGCGCGCTTCAATTGCCCGTTGTTGAGCGCAAAGCCCAAGGCAAGGTGCCCCTGCGCCAACCGCTCCTCCAGCGCGATGGCGCGCTTGGCGGCGGTGATCGCCTCGGCAAACAGCCGCCGCGTCTCGCCCGCATCGCTGGCTGCCACCGCGAGGTTGAGCAGCATCGTCGCGCGCATCGCATGGGCGGCGGCGTAATCGGGATCGGCGGCAATCGCGGCCTCGAACTGGGCAAGACCGCTCAGGTCGGAATCGCCGCCCGCGCCCAGATCATAGAGCGCCATGCCGCGCAGGAAGGCCTCATAGGCCTCGACGCTTTGCGTGCCGCCAATGTCGGCTTGCGTGGCGAGCGACTGCTTGGCTTCGGTTTCGGAGGCGATCTTCGCGACCAGCGACAGCGCCACCTTCCCCGCGATTTCGGACTGCACCGCGAAGACATCTTCGAGCGTGCCGTCATACTGGTCGGACCAGACCACTTCGCCGTTCTCGACCGTTACCAGATCGGCCTGAACCCGCACCTTGGCGGTGTCGCGTTGCACCGCGCCGCGCAGGACATGGGCCACGCCCAGCTTTCGGCCGAGGGCGAATTCGTCCTCGCCCTCCACCGAGGATGAGGTAGGCGCGACGACCTTGAGGCGCGGATTGCGCGCGAGGATAGTGCGCAATTCGCGCGCGAGACCATCGGAGAAATACTTCTTTTCCGGGTCGCCGGTCTCATTGGCGAAGGGCAGCACCACCATCGAGGTTGTCGCATTGGCAGGCGAGCCGAACAGGCCGAACTGCCACGCGCCCAGCAACCCCGCCGCGCCGACCGCGCCCGCGCCGCCGATCATCACGGTGCGCCGGGATATCCCGGCACGCGGCGCAGGTGCCGCAGGGGATGGGGCGCGCACAGGTGTCGTGGCCGGTGCGCCCTCGCCCACCCGCGCCTTCACCGCCACCAGAATCCGCGCCGCCTCGGGGCTGACGGGCGATCCGTCCCAGCCGGAGATGTCGAGCAACTGGAACTGCCGGAAGCCGAGCGGGGCCATCGTTCCGTCGATGGTCAGCGGCACCAGACACCCGCGCTCGCGCCCGCGCTGCGCCTCGTCGCGCACCCAGTGCGAATCCACCGACGTCGCCGACCACAGCACCACCACGGCCGCCGCGCCTTCCAGCGCGGTTTCGGTGGTCTGGAGATAGTTCTCGCCCCCCTCCAGCCGCCCATCCCACCAGGCATCATAGCCTGCGCCTTCGAGCAGTTCGATGACCGGGCGCGCGCGCGCCAGATCGCCGCGCGAATAGCTGACGAACAGCAGCGGGCGAGCGGTGCCTGCGGTGTCGTCGTCGCTTGCCACTGAAACCGCCCCTCCCCGCAAAAGCCCTGATCCGCTTGCTACATCCAACCGCGGCGAGCGCCAAGCGGTGATGCGCGCAAAGGCGCTTGCGACCCCTGCGCCGATTCCGCTTGACCGGCGCGCGGCATGGTATAATTACGATATCATAATTATATCGCCCATGGAGATTCGTCATGTCCCCTGCTGATACCCCTGCCCTGAACCGCAGCCGCGAAGTCCCGGCCTCCACCCAAAGCGGCTATGTCATGCTGCTGGTCAGCCTTGCGCTGGTGTCAGCGGCGGCGTGGATGTTCTTCGACACGCTGGCCGCCGATGGCGAGCCTGCGGGTCTGATGCTGCTCGGCTCGCTGCTCACCGGCATCATCGGCCTGTTCATCCTCACCGGCTTCTACATGATCAACCCGAACGAGGCCGCCGCGATCCAGCTGTTCGGCGCCTACAAGGGCACCGACCGCAACGAAGGCCTGCGCTGGGTGCTGCCGTGGCTCGGCAAGACCAAGATCGCGGTGCGCGCCAACAACGTCATTTCGCAGACCATCAAGGTCAACGACGCGCGCGGCAACCCGATCGAAATGGCTGCTCAGGTCGTGTGGCGCGTCACCGACACCGCGCAGGCGTTGTTCGATGTCGATGACTACCGTGAATTCGTCACCGCCCAGATCGAGGCCGCGGTGCGTTCGATCGGATCGCGCTATCCCTATGACGACATCGAGCATCACGAGATCACCCTGCGCGGCAACCATGATGAAGTCAGCGCCGAACTGCGCATCGCGCTGATCGAGCGGCTGTCGGTGGCGGGGATCACGGTCGACGAATGCGGCCTCACCCACCTTGCCTATGCTCCCGAAATCGCCGGGGCCATGCTGCGCCGCCAGCAGGCCGAAGCGGTGATCGCCGCGCGCAAGAAGCTGGTCGAAGGCGCGGTGACGATGGTCGAAATGGCGCTCACCCAGCTGTCCGAGAAGAACGTCGTCGAACTCGACGACGAACGCCGCGCAACGATGGTGTCGAACCTGATGGTGGTGCTGTGCGGCGAGCGCGAGACGCAGCCCGTGGTCAACGCCGGGTCGCTCTACTGATCCGGCCATGTCCGCCAAGAAGGCCTTTCCCCTGCGCCTCGATCCGGCGCTTCACGATGCGGTGCAGCGGCTTGCCGATGCCGAGCTGCGCAGCGTGAACGCCGAGATCGAGGTGCTGCTGCGCGAGGCGCTGGCGCGGCGCGGGGTGAAGGTGGAGCGCAGCCAGCCCGCACGCCGCGGAAGGCCGCCTGCTGTGTCAGTCGAAGGAAGTGATGATGCGTGACAAGGAAAAGCCGTTCATTCTGACCCGCGGGCCGCTCGGCAGCTTCAATATCACCCCGCGCAACGCGCAAGGCTGGCGCTTGATGCTCGGCTGGATCGCCCTGTCCCTGCCGATCATGGGAGCCTTTGCGCTGTTCAGCGAAAGCCAGCACAGCGACAGGATGTTCGCGGCGGGCCTGGTCGGCTTCCTCGTCGCGATGGGGGTCTGGACGATCGGCGGGATCATGTGGATGAAGGCGCGCGCCGAGGTGGTCGACATCGAAAAGCTGCTGCGGGAAAAGCGCGAAATGGAACGCAAGCGGCGCCGCTGAGGCGGCGCGTCCGGCAAGGATTGCACAGGGTAATGCCCCGCAATGCTTGCTCTTTCAGGCTAACAGGCTAACGCTGGCCACGGTCGGCAGGCATTGCCGGCCACTCCTTTCGAGGTCGTGGAACTGCGCGGCAACAGCGCAGCCCGTAGGAGATAAGAATGCGCAGGAAGGACAAGCCTTTCGTGCTGTACAGCCGAGGGCCGCTCAGCTTTACCATCGTGCCGCGCGGGCTTGCGGGATGGGTTCAGTTTGCGCTGTGGCTGGCATCGCTCGCACCCTTGGTCATCTGGTTCGAAGATCACATCACCAGCCCTGCCGGGCAGGCGACTTTCGGCAGCGCGGTTGCGCTGTTTGTCGCCGGGATGCTGATCTGGTTCGTGTGCGGGCTGTGGTGGATGCTCGGTCATGCCGAGGTGGTCGACCTGTCGGAGCACCTGCGCGACAAGCAGCGCGCGCGCCGCAAGGAGCAACGGCGGCAGGATGGTTCCGACAACCCCTAGGAACAGGGGCCGCCCCTGCTGCGTTCAGGCCTCATGCCAACCCGCCTGATCCTTGGCGCAGCCGCGCTCGCCCAGCCGCTCGCCGCACAGGCCATCGCCGCTCAGGACACACAGAGCGCAGCGCTACCGGCTTCGCCCGCCGAGGAACGGGTGCTTGAAGGCGACAATATCGTCACTCTCATCGTCAACGGCCAGCCCCTCCGGCTTGAAGTCAGCGCCGAGAGGTTCGGGCCGCCGGTGATCAATCCCGACGTCGCTGCAAGGCTGATGCTGGTGCCCGAGACACGGCGCGGATGGCGCTTCGGGCCGGTGGTGGTCGATGGCGAGGCGGCCACGGCTGCCGCCGACTGGGGCGCAGGGCCGGTGCCGCTGACCATCGCCTGGTCGGATCGTCCGGCCTCAGGCAAGGCCGACGGCGTGATCGGTGTCCACCACCTGCCCGAACAGCGGGTGACCTTCATCCTTGGCCCGGCAGCAGACGGCGAAGCCCGCGTGCGCTTCCCGCTGGTGCGCGCGGGCGGACGCAGCAATCTGCGGGTCGGCACCGAAGTCGTGGTCGGCAAGAAGCGGCTGACGATGATCTTTGTCCCCGAACGGCCGCAGAACCTCATCACTGCCCCCACCGCCAACTTCATCGCAACGCATCAGGAAGGCGGGTTCGAACCGGCCTCGGACGGCAGCGTCACGATGGACTTCGGCGTCCTGCGCCCGACCCGGATGATGCGGATTGCCGAGCCGATCATGCTCGGCCCGCTCGCTGTGGAGCGCTTTGCCGTGCGGGTGGAGGACTATGGCGAGCCCAAGCGCGTGGGCGAAATCGGGCCAGGCGATCCGCGCTTCGAGAAAGGGCACATCCTTGTCAGTCGCCGCAAGGGGCGGGGGAAGCCTGACCTCCTCACCCGCATCGGCCGCGACCAGATCGCGCATTGTTCGGCGATCACCTATGATTTCGCCGCTGCCGAGATCAGCTTGTCCTGTGCCGCGCCGCCGCCATCGCCCGTCGACTAGCCGCGCGCGATGACAAAGCGCCGCGCCATGTCGCAGGGCGCATCGGGGGCAATCACGCGGCAGGTGCAATCCGGGGCGACCAGCCTGCGATAGAGCTGGGTGAAGACCGCCGCATACCAGTGGAACAGGCTGTCGGATGGAGGCAGATCATCCCCCGCCGACCCGCGGTCGATCGAAAAGGCCCAGGCCCCGTCCGGCGTGAAGGTGCCTGCCCCCACGAACGTCCAGGCGTGCTTGCCGATCGCCGCCATCAGCAAGGGCGCGGCAAGCACAGCGGGGCAGTGCCGCAGCAGCCACACCGCCGCCGGCGGGATCCGATGCGCGATGATGTAATCCGCCGTCCGGGCGCCTGCTTCCTCGGCGATGACGAAAGCCCCCATCGGATCGTGCAGCGCGAGCCAGCGGTGGAGCCGCAAGGCTTCGACCTCGGGGATCATGTGCCGTCCCGATGGGAGGTTGACGATCTGCGCATCGGCCAGAATCGCCGAGGTTTCGGCATGGCCCAGCCGCTCCTCCATCACTTCGACCGCCTTGAGCACCGCGTTCGGCCCGATCAGCGCCCCGCCCCGGCGCCGTCCGAGAATGCGCCCCTCAATCGACATCGATCCGATCCCGCTTGCGGCTCTCACTGCGTTCCTGCCCGCGAGCCTTCATCTGCTCGCGCACCGCATCGCGGCGGGCCTGCGCCTGCGCCGCCTTGTCGGCATTGGTTTCCCAGTCGGTCGCCGCCGCAATCGTGCCCTGCCGGCTTTCATCGAAATGCCAGTCGAGCTGCTTCTTGGTCTGCGGCCCCCAATATCCCGCTTTACCGAGATCGTAGAAGGTGCGCTTGAAGCCCGCGCGCAGGAAGGCCCACAGGCACCCCAGCAGATAGCGCCGCCGGAACCCCGTGCCGCGCCACGGATAGTGGAACAGCGCCTTCCTCATGTAGAAGCGCCGGTAGTTCTTCATCACTCCGTCGAGCAGTTCCCCGCGCTCCATCGCGGCGGGTTTCATGATCGGTGTGACGAAGTTGTACTTCGAGAAATCGTGAACCTCGACCTTGTCCTTCAGCGTCTCGAACAGCGGGGTGTAGGGCCAGGGCGTGTACATCGCCCAGTTGGCCAGATCGGGCTGCCAGTCCCACGCCATCTGGAAGGTGTCCTCCAGCGTTTCGGGGGTTTCGTTGTCGAGCCCGACGATGAACTGCGCCTCGACGAAAATGTCCGCCTCGCGCAGCAGCCGGATCGCCTCCTTGTTCTCCTCGACCTTGGTTTCCTTGTTGAACCGGTCGAGCTTCATCTGCGCGGCGGCCTCGGTGCCGAGGCTGACATGGACGAGCCCCGCCTTGCGGTAGAAGGGCAGCAGCTCGCGGTCGCGGTAGATGTCGGTAACGCGGGTGTTGATCCCCCACTTCACCTTGTCGGGCAGGCCGCGGTCGATCAGCTCCTGGCAGAACTCGATGAATTTCTTGCGGTTGATGCTCGGTTCTTCGTCCGCCAGGATGAAGAAGCCGACGCCGTGCTTTTCGTGCAGCTCCTGAATTTCATCGACCACGTCCTTGGGATCGCGCACGCGGTAATCGCGCCAGAACTTCCACTGCGAACAGAAGGAACAGGTAAAGGGGCAACCGCGCGCAAGGTTGGGGATGGCAACGCGGGTGCCCAGGGGGATGTAGGTGTACTGCTTCCAGTCGAGCACATCCCAATCAGGCTTGATCGTCGCCATGTCCTTGATCGTTTCGGCGGCCTCGGTGGCGATCACCTTGTCGCCGTCTCGGAAGGCAAGGCCGCGGATGCTGGCGCGGTCCTGCGGCCAGCGGCCCTCGGCAATCGCGGTGCACAATTCGACCGCGATATTCTCGCCCTCCCCGCGCACGATCACATCAATATGCGGCGCTTCGGCGAGCACCTGCTGATACATGAAAGTGGCGTGCACCCCGCCCAGCACCCTGACCGCCTTGGGCACATGGAGCGCCGCGATTTCGAGCACGCGCTCGGCTGCGTAGATCGACGGGGTGATCGCGGTGACGCCGACAAAATCGGGCTGCAATTCCTCCATCCGCCGGGCGAGCTCATCGTCCGGCACATTCTCGGTCATCGTATCAATGAAGGTGATGTCGTCGAAACCTGCCCGGCGCAGCGGCCCGGACAGATAGGCCACCCAGGCGGGCGGCCATGTCCCGGCAATCTCGGCCCCGCCGGAACGGTAGTTGGGATGAACGAACAGAATGCGCATGGGCCGAATCCCCCCTCTTGAGTGCGCTCAAGGTGGGGGACTTGGGGCGCGGGGGCTTTGCGCTGGATCAAATGTGAAAGGTCAGCCCTTCGCCGCGTGCTCCGCACGCGCGATTTCGTGGAGCCAATCGGCGTGACGCGGCGCCTGCTTGGTCTCAGACCATTCCTCCAGCATCACCGGGGCGACACGGGCGAGTTCGGCGTATTGCTCGGGGGTGCCGATGTCGGCGGCGAGCTCCACCCGGTGCCCGTTGGGATCGAAGAAGTAGATCGACTTGAAGATGCCGTGATGCGTCGGGCCGAGCACGTCGATCCCTTGCGCCTCGATATGCGCCTTGGCCGCCAGCAGCGCCTCTTCCGAAGGCACCTTCAGCGCGAGGTGCTGCACCCATGCGGGGGTGTTGGGGTCTTTCCCCATTTCGGGCTGATTGGGCAGCTCGAAGAAGGCGAGGATGTTGCCGTTCCCCGCATCGAGGAAGATGTGCATATAGGGATCATATTCGCCGGTCGAGGGCACGTGATCCTCGGCAAAGGCGGTGGTGTAGGTCATGCCGAGCACGCGGGCGTACCACTCCACCGTCTCCTTCGCGTCCTTGCAGCGATAGGCGGCGTGGTGGATCCCGGCGAGGTTTACGGGGTGGGTGGTCATGCTCTCATTCCTCTCCTTTCGTCATTGCGAGCGTAGCGAAGCAATCCATGGACTAACCTTGTGTCCGGACGCGACGGCAGTCCATGGATTGCCGCGTCGCCTTCGGCTCCTAGCAATGACGAAGTGAAACCTACTCCGCCGGTTCCTCGACGTTCAACACCCCGCGGATGATCTGGTCGCGTTCCATGCTTTCGAACAGGGCCTTGAAGTTGCCCTCGCCGAAGCCTTCGTCGCCCTTGCGCTGGATGAATTCGAAGAACACCGGCCCGACCTGCGCCTGCGCGAAGATTTGCAAGAGGAGGCGGGGGGAGCCGCCTTCCGTGGTGCCGTCGAGCAGGATGCCGCGCATCTTGAGCGCCTCGACATCCTCGCCGTGGCCGGGCAGGCGGCCTTCGAGCATTTCGTAATAGGTCGCGGGCGGCGCGGTCATGAAGGGCACGCCGAGCTTCTGGAGACGGTCCCAGCAGGTGACGAGATCATCGCAGATCAGCGCGATGTGCTGGATGCCCTCGCCGTTGAAGGCGCGCAGGAACTCCTCGATCTGGCCCTTGCCGCCTTCGCCTTCCTCGTTGAGCGGGATGCGGATCTTGCCGTCGGGCGCGGTCAGGGCCTTGGAGGTGAGGCCGGTATATTCGCCCTTGATGTCGAAGAAGCGGATCTCGCGGAAGTTGAACAGGGTCTCGTAATAGTCGGCCCAATACTTCATCCGCCCGCCATAGACGTTGTGGGTGAGGTGATCGATGGTGTGGAAGCCCGCGCCTTCGGGGCGACGCTCGACGCCGGGGAGATACTCGAAGTCGATGTCGTAGATGGTGAGGCCGTTGCCGCCTTGCGCGCCCTCGTAGCGGTCGACCAGATAGAGGATCGCCCCGCCGATGCCGCGGATCGCGGGGATGCGCAGTTCCATCACGCCGGTCTGGACGGCGACCGGCTCGGCGCCCTTGGCGATCAGGTGGTCATAGGCCTTGGCCGCATCGCGCACGCGGAACGCCATCCCGCAGGCCGAAGGGCCGTGCTCGCGCGCGAAATACCACGCGGCCGAGCGCGGCTCGTAATTGGCGATCAGGTTGATGCCGCCCTGCCGCCACAGGTGGACGTCCTTCGACCGGTGCTGCGCCACGCGGGTGAAGCCCATGGCCTCGAACACCGGTTCGAGCACGCCCTTCTCCGGCGCGCAGAACTCGACGAATTCGAACCCGTCGAGACCGGCGGGATTGTCGAACAGGTCTTGGCTCTGGATGTTCATGGCGGGAATCCCCTGTGCTCCGAAGATAGTTTCAATTGAAACCATCTACCCGAAAGCGACGATTCGCGCAAGCAATTGCCAGCGCCCCGCGAAGCGGGCAGTCTCGCGCCATAAAGGGAGAGAGGCGATGATCAGAACGAAGGGCATCAACCACATCGCGCTAGTGTGCCGCGACATGGCCGAGACCACCCGGTTCTACACCGAGGTGCTGCATATGCCGCTGTTCAAGACGGTCGAGCTGCCCGATGGCGGCCAGCATTTCTTTTTCGATGCGGGCGGGGGCAATGCGGTCGCCTTCTTCTGGTGGAAGGACGCGCCGCCCGCCGCACCGGGGATCGCTTCGGTGAAGAAGTTTCCCTTCGACGCCAAGACCGCCGTGGGCTCGATGAACCACTTGGCCTTCGACATGGAGGAGGCGGAGTTGGAGGCGGCGTTGGAGCGACTTCAGGAAGCAGGCGTGCCGCACACCCACATGGTGTTCAACCACGATGACAGCCCCTCGGGCTATGCCCGCGAGATGCATGACGGCGTGTTCGTGCGCTCGGTCTATTTCACCGACCCCAACGGCATCATGCTGGAATTCGCCGCGACCACCCGCAGTTTCGGGCCGGACGACATCCGCCACGAACCTGCCACGCTGGCGGAGGACGCCTGATGCCGCGCCTGCGCGAAGTGCCCTTGGGCGAGGCGGACGAGAAAGTCGCCCTGCCGCTCTACCGACAGCTGTTCGGGGAGCGTGACCCCGTCACCGAACCCGGCACCGCCACCGGCACGCGCGGCGACTGGTGGAGCGTCTTCGCGAACTCCCCCGATACCCTGCGCCACGCCGCGCAGGGCTTTGCCTATTACCGCTCGCCGGAGCGCAAGCTCGATCCGGTGTTGCGCGAGCTGGGCCAGACCTGGGCGGGGTGGGCGACCGGCTCGCAATTCGTCTTCTCGCAGCACTGCAAGAGCTTGCGGGGGCTGGGGGTGAGCGAGGCCAAGATTGCGGCACTGCCCGTGTGGCAGACGTCCGATGTGTTCGACGCGAAGGAGCGCCTCGTCCTCGCCTATGCCGACCGGCTGGTATGCCACGGCGGGCGCGTGCCGGACGCGCTCTTCGCGGAAGTAAAAGCGGCGTTCAGCGACGAGGAAGTGCTCGAGCTGACCTACATCACCTGCCTCTACCACATGCACGCGATCATGAGCCGCGCGCTGCGCACCGAGTTCGATGACCGCGATGATCCGGTGGTGGAAGTCGCCGCGCCGGAGGGCTTCGACGCGCTTGATTTTCTGGGTGGCGAGCGGCGGTAACCTCAAACTCCGTTCGCCCTGAGCCTGTCGAAGGGCCGTCCTTTTCTTGAGCCTTGCGCGGGGTTCAAAAGAAAGAACGGTGCTTCGACAGGCTCAGCACGAACGGGTTTGAATCAAACGACCTTCCCCACCGTCCGCCCGCGCTCGTCCTGCGTCAGGGTGAGGCGCTTGCCGAAGGGTTCGCCGCTTTCGAAGGCCTCGCCGGTGGCAGCATCCGACAGGTCGGCATTGCCCACCACCCGTTCGCCCGCGTCGCTGCGGCCGATGAAGATCGCCTCGGCGCCCTTGGGCCCGCGGTTGATGGTGTAGGTCTCGACCACCGCCGCAGGCACCGGCTCCTTGGCGAGCGGCACCTTGTCGGTCGCCTTGGGGAGCACGGCGAAGCGGTCATTGCCTGACCAGTCGGCAGGCTCGGTGGAGTAGATGCCGGTGGCGTATTTGCTCATCCAGCCGCCGTTCGCGCCGACCAGCGCGAAGCTGCCCCGATCGCCGCGCACCTTCTGCACGGCTTCCGCGATGGCGTGGGCCGAGTAGTTGTTCCCCGCCCCGCCGAAGAACGGCAACCCGCCCGTCAGCGTCAGCCCGCGCGGGTCGTCGGCGGTGAGGCCGAAATGGTCGCATTGGTTGAACACGGGGATCGCGAAGCAGGAGTAGAAATCGATATAGCGGACGTCTTCGATCCCCTTGCCCGCCCGCTCCAGCGCCTTATCGACGCTGGCGAGGCTCGCCGGGTTGCCCGCAAGGTCAGGCCGCTGCGAGAGCTTCAGCTCGGTCGCGGCCGTGACGGCGTGGATGTGCACCCACCTGTCCTCCGGCACGCCCAACTCGCGCGCAAGGCCTGCGCTTGCGACGATCACCGCCGCCGCCTGGTTCACCTGATCGCGCGCGACGGTCATGCGTGGATAGGGTTCGGCGACGATGCGGTTGCGATCGGTGACGGTGGCGAGTTCCTCCGCGCTGCGCTCGACCGGCGCGGCCGAGTGCGGATTGGCCGCCGCCACCCGCGTGAAGGGCGCGAACAGCTTGCCGATTTCGAGGCGGTATTCCTCCAGGCCCATCCCCAGCCGGTGCCGCCGCGCGTTCTCGGCCAGCGCATAGAGCGGGATCGCCCCGCTCGCGCCGTGCATGAAGAGGGCGGGCTCCATCAGTTCCTCGACCCCGAAACCCTGATCCTCGAAATCGCCCTCGATCTCTTCCGACCAGTCCGGGATTTCGCCCTTCGCCGACAAAGCGAGCACGGTCGAGATCGCCTCCGAGCCGACGATCACCGCACAGCGGCTGTCGCCCGCCGCGATGGCCGAGGCAAACTCACCCACCAGTTGCTGGTTGGTCTGGCCGCCGGTGGTGGTCAGGATCGCGCGCTTCGGATCCGCGCCCACCCGCTTGGCAATCGCGCGCGGCACATTGTTCGCAGCCCCGAAAGGCGGCTTCCTGTCCGGCCGCGACATCTCGAAGGCGCGGATCGCGGCGAGGGTGTCGATTGCGGCTGCCACCGACCCAGAAGCGCCGCTATCCGCAATCGCCCCGGCCAGCGCCCGTCCGGCGAGGTCCATATAGGAGAGGGCTTCGTAGCCGGGCTCGCCCACCCTCTCCGAATATTGGCCGACCCCGATGATGACCGGGGTGTTGTCAGCAACCTTAGTCGACAAAGTCTTCGACCCGCTCGACGATGATCGCCGGGGCCATGCCGCCCGCCGCGCACATGGTGACGAGGCCATAGCGCCCGCCGCGGCGCTCCAGCTCGTCGACCACGGTGCCGATCAGGATCGAGCCGGTCGCGCCGATGGGGTGGCCCAGCGCGATCGAGCCGCCGTTGACGTTGACCTTGTCCCAATCGAGTTCGAGATCGCGCACGAACTTGGCGGCGACCACCGCGAAGGCCTCGTTGATTTCGTAGAGGTCGATGTCGTCCTTGGTGAGGCCGGCCTTGGCCAGAACCTTCTTCGCCGCCGGGACGGGCGCGTTGAGCATCAGCGTCGGATCATCGCCCATGTTGGCGGTGGCGACGATGCGAGCGCGGGGCTTCAGACCATGCTTCTGGGCATAGTCCTTCGAGGTGATCAGCACCGCCGCGGCGCCATCGACCACGCCCGAGGAGTTCCCCGCATGGTGGAAATGCTTGATCTCGAGATCGGGATACTTGGCGTTGATCAGCTTGCGGAAGGTCGTGCCCTCGGCGTCCAAAGGCACGTCGGCGATCTTGGGGAAGGCCGGTTCCAGCTTGGCGAGGTCTTCGCGGGTGGTCTGCGGGCGCGGATATTCCTCGCGGTCGAGCAGCACCGTGCCGTCGTCGGCCACAACAGGGACGACCGACTTGGCAAAGCGGTTCTCGGCAATCGCCTCGGCGGCGCGCTGCTGCGAGCGGTAGCCGACCTCGTCCAATTCCTCGCGGGTGAAGCCTTCCTTGCTCGCAATCGCATCGCCGCAGATGCCCTGGTGCGACTGCGGGTGCACCTTCTGGAGCCGCTCGTTGTAGCTCCCCATCATCGGCGGCTTGATCCCGGCGCGCATCTTCTCCTGGCTCATCGCGGCGGTGAGGCTCATCATCTCGGTGCCGCCGGCGACGACGCAATCCTCCATCCCGCTCATCACCTGCGCGGCGGCGAGCGCGACGCTGGTGATGCCGCCGCCGCAGAAGCGGTCGAGCGTGGTGCCGGACGAGGTGATGTCATAGCCCGCATCGAGCGCGGCCATGCGGCCCATGTCGCCCGCCTGCATCCCGTCCTGCGTCGAGACCGACCAGATCACATCGTCGACCGTCGCGGTGTCGAGATTGTTGCGGTCCTTGATCGCCTTGAGCACCGTCGCGGCGAGGTGCTGCGGGTGGCACGCGGCGAGCGCGCCCTTGCCCTGCTTGCCGATCCCGCGCGGGGTGCGCACTGCGTCGATGATGTAAGCCTCGGCCATGGTGTTCCTCTCCCGGAGTAGCGAAAATGCGGTTGACGGTCACGTAAACCGGCTGCACCACTCGCACAAGAATTGCGTTTCGAAACGTAATGCCATTTTCGATAGGAGAGAGAGCCCGTGAGCGAGACCGCTGCCCCTGAAGTGCTGACCGAAGTCGAGGACGGCGTCCTCATCGTCACCATCAACCGTCCCGACGCCAAGAACGCCATGACCCGCGCTGCGGCGGAGGGAATCGCGGCGGCGATGGACCGGCTCGACGCCGAGGACGATCTGCGCGTCGGCATCCTCACGGGCGCGGGCGGCACCTTCTGCTCGGGGATGGATCTCAAGGGATTCCTGCGCGGCGAGCGTCCGACCGTGGAAGGTCGCGGGTTCGGCGGCGTGGTCGAAGCCCCGCCCAAGAAGCCGCTGATCGCTGCGGTCGAGGGCTATGCGCTGGCCGGCGGGCTTGAGTTGATGATCGCCTGCGACCTCGTGGTCGCCAACGCGGGCGCGAGGTTCGGCATCCCCGAAGTGAAGCGCGGCCTTGTGGCGGCAGCGGGCGGCGTGATGATGCTCCCCGACCAGATCCCCCAGCGCGTCGCGATGGAGCTGGCGCTGACCGGCGACTTCATCGACGCGCCCCGCGCCTTCCAGCTTGGCCTGATCAACGAAGTGACCGAAGGCTCCGCGCTCGACGCCGCCAAGGCACTCGCGGCGCGCATCGCCGCGAACGGCCCGCTGGCGGTCCGCGTCTCGAAGCAGATCGTCAAGGAATCGCGCGGCTGGGCGATGGATGAACGCTACGCCAAGCAGGGCCAGCTGATCGGCCCCGTCTTCGTCAGCCATGACGCCCGCGAGGGCGCCGCCGCCTTCGCCGAAAAGCGCAAGCCCAACTGGACCGGCAAGTAAGCGAAACGGGCATCGAGAACCCGACATGTCAAAGTGGGTCCTGCTGTTCGTGGTCTACATCGCGCCCGACGACGCGGTGAACTGGGATGGTCCGTGGGAAGCGGGCGTCCCGATCGTGCGGGAGGAGTTTTACGACAGTCAGGCCGAGTGCCTGCGGGTCGGGGCCGAGCTGAAGCGCAGTCTCCAGGAGGGGATGCGCGCACCAATCCGCTACCAATGCATTGAAGTTCCAGCGTCGCTCCCCGAGGGCGCGCCGAGATAGTCAGGAGAGAGCAATGTCCGTCCTCAACGTGCCTCAGCCCGCCTTCATGGAAGACGAGGAAATCGCCATTTTCGCCGACGCGGTCGGCAAGTTCTACCAGCAGCACGCCCCGCAGAAGCGCGTCGAGAAGTGGCGCGAGGATGGCCAGGTCGAGCGCGAATTCTGGCGCGAGGCGGGCCAGGCCGGCCTGCTCGGCGTCTCCGTGCCGAGCGAATATGGCGGCCACGGTGGTGACTTCCGGCATGACCTCGTCGTCATCGACCAGCAGGCCAAGCACGGGGTCGACGGCTTTGCCGCCTCGCTCCACAACACCGTGATCCTGCCCTATCTGGTGCGCCACGGGACCGAGGAGCAGAAGCAGAAGTATCTGCCCCGCCTCGTCAGCGGCGATCTCGTCAGCGCGATCGCCATGACCGAACCGGGCGTGGGCTCCGACTTGCAGTCGATCACCACCACGGCGGTAAAGGACGGCAACGGCTACCGCATCAGCGGGTCGAAGACCTATATCTCGAGCGGCCAGATCGCCGACTTCATCATCGTCGTCGCCAAGACCGACCCGAACGAGCGCGCCAAGGGCATCTCGCTGATGCTGCTCGAAACCGAGGGCGCGGAAGGGTTCCAGCGCGGGCGCAAGCTCGACAAGATCGGGATGGACGCAGCCGACACCTCGGAGCTGTTCTTCGACAATGTCTTCGTGCCGGCCGAAAACGTGCTCGGCGGGGTCGAGGGGCGCGGCTTCTACCAGCTGATGGGCGAGCTGCCGCAGGAGCGCCTGATCATCGCCGTGGGCGCGATCAACGGGATCGAGAAGGCGCTCGAGACCACGATGGACTACGTCAAGAACCGCAAGGCCTTCGGCCAGACGATCTGGGATTTCCAGAACACGCAGTTCGTGATGGCTGACCTGAAGGCCCGCAGCACCGCCGCGCGCGTCTTCGTCAATGATTGCATCGCGCGGCACCTGAAGGGCGAGCTCGACGTGGCCACCGCCTGCATGGCCAAGTATTGGGTGACCGAGCTTCAGGGCGAGGTCGTCGACAAGTGCCTGCAGTTCCACGGCGGGGCCGGGTTCATCAACGACTACCCGATCGCGCGGATGTACCGCGACAGCCGCATCACCCGGATCTTCGGCGGATCGAACGAAGTGATGAAGATGGTGATCGCGCGGGGGATGTGATTTTGTTGGCGGGCCCGCCTCCGCGGGCCCGTCCTCGGTGCTGTTCCCGCCGCTGACGCGGCGGGGCACCTGCGGGGCGGCCGCGTGGCCTTGCGGTCGCTGCGCGACCGGAACAGCGCTAAAATAGACTTAGGAAAAGGCGGCCCAGAAACGGGCCGCCTTTTTCGTGCCAGTCCCCACCTCACTGTAAGCGCTGGTTCGACGCCGAAGGCGTCGCGAGCGCACGCGCGCGAGCCGCAGGTGCTCCGTAGCGAAGCGAAGGAGATCCGGCCTCAAGTAGCGAAGCGGTAGGCCGACAAAGACTCACCGAGGACGTGCCCGCGGAGGCGGGCACGCATACAAAAAAACGGGCACGCATACAAAAAAGAAAGGGCGGCCCGGTCGCCCGAGCCGCCCCCTCTCCCGCTCCGTTTTCCGGAGCTAACCGTTACGCCCGCCTCAGAACTTGGCGCGCAGCGTCACGCCGTACTGGCGCGGCGGCAGCGTGAAGGCCGAACGCGAGTTGGCCGCACCCGAACCGCGCAGCGTGGTGTTGAAGGTCACCCCGCGCACCACTTCGTCGGTGAGGTTGTTGACCCAGCCTTCGATCGAATACTTGCCTTCTGCAAAGCGAAGCCCGGCGCGCAGGTTGACGAAGGCCTTGCCGTCCTGGATGTCGGCGATGATCGGCGCCGAAGCGTCGACCGCAGCCTGCACCTGTGCCTGGGTGGCACCCGCAGCGACAGTCGGCAGGATCTTCGCCTGGGTCGAGGTGCGCTGATCGCCTTCCATGCGCACCTGGCCCGAGATGAAGAACTCGGTCGTGTCGTTGAGCGGCTTTTCCCACATGGCCCCGGCCAGCGCGACCACCTGCGGCGCGTTGGTCAGATCGTTGCCGCACAACGCCACCACCTGCACCGAGGTCTGCGTGCCGGCGCAATTGTCCGGGTAGCTCGCTTCGAGGAAGGTCGCCGCCAGGTTCAGCGTCAGCCCGTCAGCCGGACGGATGAGGCTTTCGATTTCGACACCCTTCGTTTCGGCAATCGGAACGTTGAAGGTGGCGAAGGCGGTGCCGGTGAATTCGAGCACCTGGAAGTTGCTGAACTCCTCATAGAACGCCGCGACGTTGAGCGTCAGCCCGCCGCCCGGAGTCTGCGCCTTGACGCCCAGTTCGTAGGCATCGACCTCTTCCGAAAGGAAGGTCGGATCGGCACCGCCGACCGCAGCGGTGGTATCAAGGTTGATCCCGCCCGCCTTGTAGCCGTGGGTGAAGCTGGCATAGCTGCTGACAAACGGGCTGAATTCATAGCCGAGCTTGACGGTGTAGATCAGCTCCTCGTCCTTGAAGTTGGACTGGAAGGTGCGCACCAGCGGCAGAGCGGCAGCCTGCGGCAGATCCGCCGGGGCAAGGAAGCCGAAGCAGCCCAGCGCGACGAAGGTCGGCCGCAGGGCGGCCGGCACGACCGCCGGGCCGGTGCCGGCCCCGATCGCGTTGAGCGTAGCCGGGCAGATCGTGTTGGTGTTGGACAGCTGCCTGAAGCCGCCCGACTTGTCTTCCCACGAATAGCGCGCGCCGACCGTCAGTTCGAGGCCGTCGGCGATTTCGAGCGAGTTGTGCGTGAAGACCGCGTAGCTCTTGGCATCCTGCGTGAAGTTGTTGGCAGTGCGCGAGCCAGCCGGATCGACGCCGGTGAACAGCGTCAGCGGGTTGGCACCGAGCGCGCCCCCGGTCGGCACGAACAGCAATGCGCCGGCGTTCTCCCCGTAATCCGCGCCCAGCGAGAAGCGCGAGGTCTGGCTCAGGCTTTCATCCGAGTAGAACCCGCCCACCATGTAGTTGAGCGCGCCTTCCATCGCCTCGCCCTGCAGGCGCAGTTCCGCCGTCCAGGTGTCGATTTCGAGGTTGAGCGCGTCGACATTGAAAATGTCGAGCCCGGTGAAGTCGGTGTCATACTTCTCGAAGCTCTTGTACTTGCGGTACGAGCCGATGAAGATGAGGTCGGCATTGTCGGACAGCGGGAATTCGACTTCACCGGTGAAACCGTAGTTGTCGATGTCAGCCACGGGCACCGAGTTGGCCGAGACCGTCCGGTTGTCCATCGCCCGTTCGAAGCCGCGCTGATCGTTGGGGTTGGTGGCGACGAGCGGCTGGCCATTGCCACCATTCGCGCCCAGACCGACCGCCGCATAGGCCCCGCCGGTCACCAGCGGCGACTGCCACAGCTCGATCGCGCCGCAGCAGCTCGACTTGCTCTTGGAGTAGTCGGCGATGAGACGGCCGCGCAGGCCGCTTTCGGTGTCCCAGCCCAGCTGGCCGCGCACCAGCCATTGATCGACCGTGTTGGTCTCGCCGATCTTGGCGCCGGTGCGGTTGACGACATCAAGGAAGCCGTCACGCTCACGGTAGGCACCGGTAAGGCGCAGCGCGAGGGTATCCTGCACCAGCGGCACGTTGACCGCACCCTGGAGGCTCTTCTCGTCGAAATTGCCGTATTCCGCATTCACGAAGCCGCTGAATTCGGTGACATCGGGGCGGGCGTTGGTGATGTTGAGCGCGCCTGCCGACGTATTGCGGCCGAACAGCGTGCCCTGCGGGCCGCGCAGCACTTCGACGCGTTCGACGTCGACGAATTCGGACAGCGCCACGCCGGGGCGCGACTGGTAGGCGCCGTCGATGAAGATGCCGACCGCGCTTTCGAAGCCGATATTGTTCGAGGTCGTCCCGACGCCGCGCACGCGCAGCACCACCGAGCCAGAGGCGAGCTGCGCCTGCGAACTGGTGAAGGACGGAGCCAGCGCGGCGACTTGCTGGATGTTGACCACGCGCTGCGCTTCAAGCTGCTGCGGAGAGATTGCCGTCACCGCCAGCGGAATGTCCTGCACGTCCTGCGCACGGCGGGTGGCGGTCACGATGATGACGTTGTCGTCCCGAACCTCGGGCGTGTCATCCGTATCCTGAGCAAAGGCGGGGGTAGTGAGTGCACTGCAGGCCATCAGGCCGCAGGCAAGCTTTGCGAACTTGCGCGTCATGGTTTCCCTCTCTCCACATACCAGCCGGTCTGTTGCCGGTCTTGGGTTAGCGGAGCGAAACCTATCAGGGTCGCGCGCCCTAACAAGAGTTACAGGTAACAAATGGCGGACAGTAGCAAAAATGCCACATAGTCTATTGCGGCGCAGCATACATTCGCGATTGCGGCATTGATGCGTAACTATGTTTCTTGCCCAAGAGCATGGCTCGCCGCGATCCGGCTCTGGCGCGCCTGGGCAAAGTCAGTTGCAGTTTGCTATTCAAGACTCGCTTTTCCCGCGAGGCTGTGGTTACATCAATGTCAACAAGGGAGAGAGAGGCCCGCCATGCTAGCCACACCGCCAGACTTCGACGTGCTGATCGTCGGTGCCGGGATTTCCGGCATCGGGATGGCCGCCCACATGGAAATGAAGGCGCCGCATCATTCCTATTGCATCGTCGAGCGCCGCGACAATCTCGGGGGAACGTGGGATCTGTTCCGCTATCCCGGCATCCGTTCGGACAGCGATATGCACACGCTGGGCTTCGATTTCGAGCCGTGGCGGCACGAGAAGTCGATCGCCGATGCGCCGGCGATCCTCGAATATCTCGACCGGATCGTGGATGAACGCGGCATCCGCCAGCACATCCGCTTCGGCCACAAGGTCATCAGCGCCGACTTCCATCACGATGACGCCCGCTGGCACGTCGAGATGGAAAAGGCCGATGGTTCGCGCACCCACCTCACCGCCAATTTCCTGTATCTCGGCGCGGGCTATTACGATTACGACGAGCCCTATGACCCCGGCTTCGACTTCGGCGAGTTCGAAGGCCAGATCGTTCACCCGCAGTTCTGGCCCGAGAACCTCGATTACACGGACAAGAATGTCGTCGTGATCGGCTCGGGCGCAACGGCGGTGACGATCGTGCCGTCGATGGCGCGCGAGGCGGCGCACGTCACCATGCTCCAGCGCACGCCAACCTGGATGTTCACGCGCCCGGCCAAGGATGCGATCGCCAATTTCCTGCGCGCCGTGCTGCCGGAAAAGCTCGCCTACCGGATCACCCGGTTCAAGAACATCAAGATGCAGGACTTCAGCTTCAAGCTGGCGCGCGACAAGCCGGAGAAGGTGAAAGAAGCGCTCTACAAGAAGATCGAAGCCTCGCTCGGGCCGGGCTACGACAAGTCCGCCTTCACCCCGCCCTACAACCCGTGGGAGCAGCGGCTGTGTCTGGTGCCGGACGAGGATCTGTTCAAGGCGATGAAGGCTGGCAAGGCCGATGTCGTCACCGGCCATATCGCCAAGTTCGAAAAGGGCGGGGTGCGCCTGACGAATGGCAAGTTCCTGCCCGCCGACATCGTGGTGACCGCCACCGGCCTCAAGCTGGCCGTGGCCGGCAAGATCGACGTCAGGGTCGATGGCGAGACCGTCAAGTTCAACGAGCGGTTCTATTACAAGGGCTGTATGTTCTCTAACCTGCCCAACCTTGCGGTGGTGTTCGGCTACTTGAACGCCAGCTGGACCCTGCGCGCGGACATCAATTCGGACTATGTGTGCCGGGTGCTCGAACACATGCGCCAGACCGGCGCGACCATCGCCACCCCGGTGCTGACCCCCGAAGGCGAGGCCGCGATCACCGAGGACGATGTGTTCGATTTCTCGAGCGGCTACATCCAGCGCGGCAAGCACATCATGCCGCGCAATTCGGTGAGCTACCCGTGGCGATTGAACCAGGAATATGTCGTCGACAGGAAGCGGATGAAGGAAGACCCGCTGACCGACGGCATCCTCACCTTCACCCGCGCGGGCGCCAATGCGCGCGGGGTGGACGAACAGCTGGAGGCGGCGGAGTAGGTTCAAACC
Organism: Erythrobacter sp. BLCC-B19; assembly: GCF_028621955.1. Classification (NCBI taxonomy): domain Bacteria; kingdom Pseudomonadati; phylum Pseudomonadota; class Alphaproteobacteria; order Sphingomonadales; family Erythrobacteraceae; genus Erythrobacter; species Erythrobacter sp. BLCC-B19. Next base: position 1,658,348 of record NZ_CP117516.1, on the reverse strand, counting down.
TCGTCATTGCGAGGTGCCTTAGGCGACGAAGCAATCCATGGCCTGCTGTTTGGGCAGCCGCAGCCTTGGCCCGTGGATTGCCGCGCTGCTTCCCGGCTCGCAATGACGAAACTCTTTTGCTCTGGCTCAGCTTCGCCTAACCATTGCCCCATGACCTCTCCCGAAAAGATCTGGACCGCCGGACTTGTCGTCATCGGCGACGAAATCCTCTCCGGCCGCACGCAGGACAAGAACATCGCGCAGGTCGCGAGCTGGTTGCAGGTGCAGGGCATCCGCCTTGCCGAAGTGCGGGTGGTGCCGGATGTGGAGAGCCGGATCGTCGAGGCGGTCAACGCCCTGCGCGCTGCCTATGACTACCTCTTCACCACCGGCGGGATCGGGCCGACGCATGATGACATCACGGTCGACGCCATCGCCGCCGCGCTGGGCGTGCCGGTGGTCATCCATCCGGATGCGCGGGCGCTGCTCGAACGCTATTACGCCACCCGCGGCGGGCTGAACGAAGGGCGCCTCAGGATGGCGCGGGTGCCCGAAGGTTCCGACCTCATCCCCAACCGGATGTCGGGCGCACCCGGCATCCGGCGCGGCAATATCTTCGTGATGGCGGGCGTGCCGCACATTACCGCCGGGATGCTCGACGCCCTGACCGGCGAGCTGGAAGGCGGGCTGCCGCTGCTGTCCGAGACCATCGGCTGCTGGGTCGCCGAAAGTGAAGTCGCCGACTTGCTGCGCACCTGCGAGGCCGCGCACGAGGGCTGCCAGATCGGTTCCTACCCCTTCTTCCGCGAAGGACGGGTGGGCGCGAATTTCGTGGTTCGTTCGGTCAGTGCCGAAGCGCTCAAGGCCTGCTGCGACAGCGTGACCGACGGCCTTGCGGCGCTCGGCTACGAAACCACCGCCGGGGGGATTTGACCGGCGGGAGACATCATCACCCGGTCTTAACCCTCTTGCCCTAAGCTGCGACCCGCGATGACACGGGTCTTCATCACCATCGACACCGAGTATTCCTCGGGTCTCTACACCGGGCCGGGCACGGCTGACCGGGCTGACAACTTCGCCCGCTCGATTGCCTGCAACACCCCGCAAGGCCCGGCCGGGATCGCCCACAAGCTCGATCTGCTTGGCCGCCACGGGCAGAAGGCGGTGTTCTTCGTCGATCCCATGCCAGCCCTCGTCTGGGGCGTGGCCGCGATCGAGGATATCGTCGCGCCCATCATCGCCGCCGGGCAGGACGTGCAGCTCCATTGCCATACCGAGTGGCTGGGACTGGCAGGCGCGGCCAATCCGCTGCCCTCCGGCGCGACGGGGCACAACCTCGCCGATTTCACCTTCGAGGATCAATGCGCGATCCTCGACTACGCCCGCACCACGCTGATGGCGGCCGGTGCGCCTGCCCCGGTCGCCTTCCGGGCGGGCAATTACGGCGCGGACGACAACACCCTGCGCGCGCTCGCGGCGCTCGACATCGCCTATGACACCAGCCACTGCCCCGCGCTGGTCGGCGCCAGCGCGTGTCGCATCAGCCTTGGTGCCGAGGTGCACGATCCGCTGGCGCACATGGGCGTGATCGAAGTCCCCGTCGGCTCCATCGGCGCTATGGGCGGCGGGCAGCGCCACGCGCAGATCACCGCCCTGTCGCTTGGCGAAATGCTCGCCGCGATCGCCCATGCCCGCGATGAAGGGCGCGAGAGCTTCACGCTCGTCAGCCACTCCTTCGAACTGATCAACCGCCGCAAGCTGGCAGCCAACCGCGTGGTGCGCCACCGCTTTACCGGCCTCGTCAAGGCGCTGGCCGCGATGCCCGGCGTGACGACCGCGACCTATGCCGACGCCCCGCCCGCCGTGCCTTGCGCTGACCGGATCAGTCAGCCGCTCCCGCCAAGCGCGCTGCGCACCGGGCGGCGCATGGCCGAGCAGTTCGTCTCCAACACCCTTTACGGAGCGCTGTGAGCGTGTCGGGCGCGGCCATCGACTTCACCATCGGCTCGCGCCGCCTGCTGAGCGTGCCGCGCCAGCTGACGACCTGGGCCTTCACGCTCGAAGACGTGCTGGCCGGTGCCCTTCCCCCGCCATCGCCCAGTGGGCCGGACGGGGTACGGGTGCTCTCGGCCCCCACCGATCAGCTGGCCGCCGTGACCGCGCGCTATCCCGGCTTTATCGCGGGCGGGCGGCAGGATTACCGTCGCCACTACATCGACATGGGCCAGTCCTTCGACGACTACATGGCGCAGTTTTCGGGCAAGACCCGCTCGACCCTGCGGCGCAAGGCAAGGAAGCTCGCCGACGAGACGCCGGGCGGCTACACCGTCACCGAACACCGCACCCCCGCTGAAATCGAGGCCTTCGTCGCTGCTGCCCTGCCTTTGTCGGCGCGCACCTATCAGGCGCGGCTGCTCGATGCGGGCCTGCCCGATAGCCCTGCCGCGCGCCGCGCCATGCTGGAGGCGGCCGAGGCTGACCGGATGCGCGCCTATCTGCTCCACGCAGGCGGCGCGCCTGTCGCCTACCTCTCGCTCCCGGTGACGGGCGCAACGCTGGTCTATGCCCACCTCGGCTATGATCCGGACTGGGCGCGGCTGTCGGTCGGCACCGTGCTCCAGATGGACGCGCTCGAACGGTTGTTTGCCGAACAGCGCTATCGCTGGTTCGACTTCACCGAGGGCGAAGGCGCGCACAAGGCGATGTTCGGCACGCATAGCGCGGCCTGCACCAGCCTCGTCCTGCTCGAACCGACGCTTGCCAACCGGACATTGCTGAGCGCGCGCGCCGGGTTTGACGCCAGTGTCACCGCCGCCAAGGCGTTTGCCGAAAGGTCAGGGGCGCTGGGACGGGTCCGCGCCCTGCTCCGCGCCTGAGCCGCGGGCTGCGCTCTGCCGGTTGCTTTCCTGCGCCCGCACCCGTGCGACCATGGCCTTGCGTTCGGAGGGCGTGCCGCTGAGCGATCCGTAGCGCAGCGCCACATAGAGCCACACCGCCACCACCACGCCCAGCACCGCGCTGCCTGCCAGGCCTAGGCGCAGGTCGTAGCTCAGCAGCAGGCCTTCAACGCCCAGCGCCATCGCGGCGACGAGCCACTTGGGGCTGACCGGCAAGCCATCATCGGAAGGAGCGACCATCGACAAACCTCATCACAAGCGCGCGGGAGAAAGGGGAGGAGAGGGGCCGCGCGCTCCCCTGTCAGATGGGACAACGCGCGGGTAAGACAAGGGGTCCGAATGACTTATGTCGCAAAGGAAAAGGGGCCGGAAGCACCTGGCTTCCGACCCCTCTCTATCCGTTGACCGGATCGGCGGGAAGCGGCTTACGCGCCTTCCACTTCCGACAGGTCGACCTTGAGGCCCGGGCCCATCGACGAGGTCAGCGAGACCTTGCGGACATACTTGCCCTTGGCGCCCGAGGGCTTCGACTTCACCACCGCGTCGGTCAGCGCCTTGAAGTTCGCCTTCAGCGCGTCGTCCGAGAAGCTGAGCTTGCCGATCCCCGAGTGGATGATGCCCTGCTTTTCGACGCGGAACTCGACCTGGCCGCTCTTGGCGTCCTTGACGGCCTGCGCCACGTTCGGGGTCACGGTGCCCAGCTTGGGGTTCGGCATCAGGCCCTTGGGGCCGAGGATCTTGCCGAGACGGCCGACCACGCCCATCATGTCGGGCGAGGCGATGACGCGGCCGTAATCGAGGTTGCCGGCCATCATGTCTTCCATGAGGTCTTCGGCCCCGACCTTGTCGGCACCGGCAGCGAGCGCCTTTTCAGCATTCTCGCCGCGGGCGAACACCGCGACCTTCACGTCCTTGCCGGTGCCCGAGGGCAGCGACACCATGCCGCGCACCATCTGGTCGGCGTGACGCGGATCGACGCCGAGGTTCATGGCGACTTCGACGGTTTCGTCGAACTTGCCCTTGAACTGACGCAGCACGCTCAGCGCTTCTTCGAAGTTGTAGAGCTTTTCGCGATCGAGGCTGGCGAGGATCTTCGCCTTCTTGGTGATCTTGGTCATGTGCTTAGCCCTCCACCACTTCGAGGCCCATCGAGCGGGCCGAGCCGGCGATGATCTTGATCGCCTGATCGATGTCGTTTGCGTTCAGATCGGCCATCTTGGCTTCGGCGATTTCGCGCAGCTGCGAGGTCTTGATGGTTCCGGCCGAGACCTTGCCCGGCTCCTTCGAGCCCGACTTGAGGTTGGCGGCCTTCTTGATGAAGTAGGTCGCCGGCGCGGTCTTGGTGACGAAGGTGAAGGAACGGTCGCCGTAGACGGTGATGACCGTCGGGATCGGCATACCCTTTTCCATTTCCTGCGTGGCGGCGTTGAACGCCTTGCAGAATTCCATGATGTTCACGCCGCGCTGACCCAGCGCCGGGCCGATCGGCGGCGAGGGGGTGGCAGAGCCCGCGGGCACCTGCAGCTTGATATAGCCTTCAATCTTCTTGGCCATGAGGCCTTGCTCCTGTTCGCACTCTTGCCGGACTGTTTCCAACCCGGCTCATGTTAAGCGGTCAAGCGCCGCGGCTTAGTGCAATGCCGCAGCTCCCGCACGGAATCACCCGGAGCTCTGCCCGGGCGAAGGCGCGCGGTTAGAGGCAAGCGCGCCAAAAAGCAACCTCTGCGCATCGCGGCGCGCGGCGCGGTATATTTTTCGGCGCATCTTCAATCGTTAACCGCGCCGTGCTACGTCACCCCCCTTTGCTTTTGCGGGGCCAATCCATGATCACCATTGCTATCCGTGTGCGTGAAATCGTTTCGAGCAATGTCGACACGCTCGTCAGCAAGGCGGGCGATCAGCGCAAGATGCTGCGGCTGCTGCAATCGGAGATCGAGGAAACCCTGATTACGCTCCACGGCGATGCCGCCAAGGCGCGGCGCCAGCAGGCGCGGCTTTCGGATGCGGCCGCGCGCATGGCCGAAGGCGCGGAAAGCTGGACGGAAAAGGCCAAGGTGGCGCTCGATCACAAGCGCGAGGATCTCGCCCGCGCCGCGCTGCTCACCCGCGAGGCCGAACGCGCCAAGGCCGCCGACGCCGCCAAGGATGCCGCCGCGCTCGAAGCCCAGATTACCGAAGCCGCCGATGTGATCGCCGCGCTCGAAGCCAAACGCACCGCGATCATCGCGCGCATCGCTGACCTGGCGCAGGCCGAAAAGGCCGCCGCACCGGTCGCCGACAACCCGCTCGACAAGCGGATCGACCGCATCGACGCGCTCGAACGCCGCGCAGGCTTTGCCGATGCGCCCGCCGAAACCCCTTCGCCGACGTCGCTCGACGAGGAAATCGCCGAACTTCAGAAGGCGAGTGCGATCGAGGCGGAGCTGGCGGCGCTCAAGGCTGGCAGCGCGCCTGCCAAGAAGGCCGCCGGCAAGAAGCGCTAACTCTAGCCCTCGGGCACCGCACGCGGCACCCGCAGCCCCTTGGTGCGGCTGGTGAGGTGGAACGCCTTGCACAGCGCGCACTTGTAGGCGCGCAAGGTCACATCCGCGCGCACGGCGACCTGCTCGGCCTCCTCACGGGACGCAAAGCGGCGCTTCTTCTGGCAGATGCCGGGGCGGGTTTTCACGAAAAGAGCGCCGCCGGAAAGCGAAGCGGCTGTTCGGCTTCGCCAGAAGCCGCAAGGCCGACCGGCCGCCCGCAGGTGCTCTGGCGCGCAGCGCCAGAAACAGCGCCGAGGACGTGCCCGCGGAGGCGGGCACGCCAACAAGGCATCATTACTTCGACAATTCGACGTGCTCGAAATCGAGCTCCACCGGGGTGGCGCGGCCGAAGATCGACACGCTGACCTTGACCTTGGCCTTGTCGAAATCGAGCTCTTCCACGATCCCGTTGAAGCTGGCGAACGGGCCGTCGAGCACCTTGACCGAATCGCCAATCTCGTAATCGACGCTGATGTCGCGCTTGGGGGTCGCCTTGGCTTCTTCGACGCCGCCGAAATAGCGCGCCGCTTCACGTTCGGAAATCGCCTGCGGCTTGTTGCCCGAACCGAGGAAGCCGGTCACCTTGGGGGTGTTCTTGACCAGGTGGTAGATGTCGTCGGTCATGTTCAGCTTGGCGAGCACGTAGCCGGGCATGAACTTGCGTTCGACCTGCACCTTCTTGCCGCGCTTCACTTCGGTCACGGTTTCGGTCGGAACCTGCACTTCCTCGACGCCTTCGGACAGGCCAAGGCGCTCGGCCTCGGAAATGATCGCGTCGCGCACCTTGTTCTCGAAACCGGAATAAGCGTGAGTGATGTACCAGCGAGCCATGGGAAATCCTTGGAGAAAGAGAGTGTTGCGGGCAGCGCCAGGCGCTGCGCCAGCTTATTGCAGCAGGCCGATCAGCGCCTTCACGATCAGGCCGAACAGGCTGTCCACGCCGAGGAAGAAGACCGACAGGATCACCATGAAGATGAACACGAAGATCGCGGTGCGCACGGTTTCTTCGCGGGTCGGCCAGACGATCTTGTTCGTCTCGGCGCGCACCTGATTGAAGAACTCGCCGGGCGAGGTCTTGCGCTTCTTTTCTTCTGCCCCGTCCTTGGGAGCGATCATCTTGTCGGCCATGTCAGCCCGTATCCTTCGCGTAATGCCTGTGGTCTTGCCGGTCGGCTTTCAGGTAGGGGCCCGCGCCGCCCGGGACAAGGTCGCCGGAGGGGCTGGATGATCTGCCGATGTCGGAAAAGACGAAAGCCCCTTACGCGCTGGGCGGGGCGAATGCAAGAATGCTTGGGGCCAAGGCGCAGCGCGCCGCAGCCCCTTGCAGGCCTCAGTGCAACCCGAAAAGGCGGGCAATCAGGCCCGGCTCGGCCTGCATCGGCCGCAGCGGCCCGTGAATCGCCATGCGCCGCGCCGGATCGCGGGTCGGACGCGGGCTGACCCAATGATCGGGACGCGAGGAACGGAAGGTATAGGCGCTCATCCTGGTCTCCTGTGCAAGGGCTCGAACTCGTTTCGTCGACAGGAATACACGGCTCGCCTTGCGATAGGATGAACGGCACCTCGGTAAAAGGCCACAAGGCTCAGCGGAGAAGGCAGAGAAGGTTCTGGGATTATATCAGGAAGGCATTGCCCTTCCTGATATCCGGACAAGCGACGCATTCGTTCCGCCATACCGTCGTTGACAGCATGAAGGGCGCAGGGGTCTCGCCCGAGATCAGAGCAGATTTCGCCGGCCATAAGCTTTCGAACGAAACCCAAGGTCGGTATTCAAAGAGGCACGTAGAGCTTTTACGGGACGCGACAAAGGCGATCCCCAAAGTGACCTCGCATCTGGTGCCCTTCCCGGTTAGGTTGCTCCCGAAGCGCCTTCGCGCCGCACAAAAGGCCAGGGCAAAACCGCTGACAACATAGCGCAGTGCAGCTGCCACACCATCAGCGTGGGCAGTAATTCCGCTACGATGCCAAGCTGTTCAACGCCTTATGGATGACGGTGTATCGCACAGGCCAGCGAGGAAGGGGCGGCAGAGTTGAGCCAGAACTCTATCAATTGAAGCCGAACCGCTCACGATGCCATGCAAGCTGGCGTCGATGCGCGTCATCGAGCGGCAGCGGTCGGACGCGCTCCGGTTCCAGCAGGGCTAGAGCGGCTTCGCTCAGCATCGGCTTAACCAGCGCGTGCCCTTCATCGTCGAAACTCACGAGGCCCCGATCGAACGCTGCATCCCAATGCGCAGCTAGCAGCAGTCCGTTGAAGACATCTAATCGCTCTTCATCACTGCGACATTCTGCCCACGGAACGATGTGGCTTGCCCGGAGAAGCGGCTCATCGCTGATGCCGGTGAGCGGGCAGCCCCCGCCCCAATAGTCCAGCAATGCCCGGCGGAAATAGCCCTGGGGCGCGACGATCAGCAGGGCCCATCGATCCTCATGCCAGCCATCCCGTCCGCGCGCGTGCACGTGATAGTTCTTCAGTTGCGTCGGGCTGAGATCGGCGCACAGCTTGGCCTCGATCACGACGCCAGCCATCGAGCCGTCTTCCAGCTCAAGTTCCACCAGAATATCAATCCGCCCGCCTTCTTCGACAGGGTGCTCCGCCGCAGCCGTGATGTCCATTATCCGAAGCTGATCGAGGAAACTCGCGGAGCGGCCTGCAACGTTGAATGCCGCCCGGACAAAGGCCTCCGCACGCCCGAACCTCCGCGTCCGCGAACCTTCGGTCAGAAAATGCACGAAGCCGCCGGTGATCTGCGGCTCGTGGAACCATGCCCAGCGGTGCGGCTCTGTAGTGAGGCATAGGATAGATGACGATCGCGCGTGTCCGGCGCGGCTCGCCCGCGCGCCGCGCGGCAAGGATGCGGTTGATGATGGGCACGAAGAAGCAAAGCGATTTGCCCGAACCGGTACCGGTCGTGACAATGTAGTTGCGGCTTTGCAGCGCCTTCATCAGCGCCTGCTCCTGATGCAGGTGCAAGCTGATTGGGGTGCGAGGAGAGCCAAGCGAGAAGACGGTCTCGAGATCGCGGTCGACCACACCCTGCCGGGCAAGTTCGGCGATCGAACGCCCGCGCTTGAATTCCGGGTTGAGCCCGATCAGAGGCTCGGGCCAGAATTTGCCCCCCTCATAGACGGCATCAATCTGGCTGCGCAGATCTTCAGCGCGGATCGAGGTGAACGAACGCGTGAACTTCTCGTATCTGGCGATCAGATCAGCATCGAGTTCGAAAACGTTCATGACAACCCCTTGAGTACTTTGACCATCATAGCCGCCATTGCGCGAATTGCAGCGAGTAATCTGGGATAACTAGACCACGGCCCGGCCCGCGGCAGACAGCCTTTCGCGCATCATAGCGCGCAACTCCTCCGGCCCATCGATCCTCACCTCGCCACCCCAAGTGAAGAGGTGCTCGGCGATCTCGCGCAGGCCGCCGGAATTGAAGCGCACGACCAGCTCCTTGCCGTCCTGCTCGATCACCTGCAGCGGATGGAAACGCCAATTGCGCGCGCGCTGCGCGCTTTCGGGAGCAACGCGCAGGACGATGTCGTGTCCCTCCTCGCGCCAGATGCCGAAGCTTGCGCTCATCCACTCATCGAGGTCCCAATCCTCGCCCGCCGCGCCGGGCTGATTGCTGACCCGCGCTTCGGTGATCCGATCGAGGCGATAGGGTGCTGGCTCCAGATCACGGCCCGGAATCTTGCCGATCAGGTAGGTCGCAGGCCCGTGGATGAGGCCGAGCGGAATAACCCGTCGCCACTTCGGCTCCACTGCACCATCGGCGAGGTAATCGAATTCGAGGCACATCCCTGCCATCATCGCGCCCTGAACTTGCGCAACGGTCTCAGGCGAGTGTTCGATCATCGGACCAGCGGGGACATGATGTCGCTGAAGGCGGACAAGCGGATCGAGGTCGGGCGCCATGCGGCTTTTCACTTCGCGCCTGAGCCCCGCCTGCACCTTGCCGAGAAGACTTTCGAGCAGCGTTGCCTGCGCCGATCCCGCCTTGCGCGCCGTATCGGCGAGCGATTGCAGGGCGGCAATCTCGGCGACATTGGGCTGGGTGAACGGCGACGGCAGCGCGCCTGGGATGCGAAAACGCTTGTGGCGGTCGTCGACGCTTTCCTCGAGATCGAAGTGGACGAGGATGAGATCACGCAGCCGCTCGGCGGTGCGACGGTTGGCGCCGATCACCGCGGCCATCTCGTCGAGCGTAAGACCTTCGGCGCTTTCCCCGAGCGCCTTTACCAGTGTCAGCAGCCGGTCGAGCTTTGCGTTACGTGCCATCAGCGCGGTACCCCACTGTCATCACTGGCGGCACAGGCGCAATCATCTCGGGCGGCATGACCAGCCCGCGGAGTGCTTCCACGAGAACCTTCTCGTCCAGCGAGACGTCCGCCGTCGCGATCCTGAGCCGCTCGCTGCCGCCGGCCATGCCGAACTGTGCACGCTCGGCGCAGCCCTGCCCCGGCAGACCCGGATAGAGCAGCATCAGCTCAGCCGTGCGGTAAAGCCGGGCGTAGGCCATCAGCTGATAGACATCGGACTGGCTCACCCCGTGCTTGCGGTCGAGCGGGTCGAGGCTCAGCTTCTTCCACTTGGTGTCGATGATGGCCACGATCTCCCGGCCACGCCGTAGCATGATATCGGGCTTGGTGCGGAACACCTCGCCGCTTTCGAGATGCGCACCGGTGAAGGTGCCAAGGCAGGCGCGGTGGCCGCCCTGGTCGATCACCTCGATCCCGCTCCCCACCAGCGCCCGGCGGAGTAGCACCGCGATGTATTTCTCAAACAGGTCGTTCATCGGGAACAGCAGGGTCAGACCCTCGGGGGCCTTGGTCTGATGATGCGTGGCCTGCCAGTCGCGCTGGAGCAGCAGGCGGGCGAGCCGGAACAGCGCCTCCCAGCGCCGATTGGTGCGATCGATCCGCACAGCTTGCCACGGTAGTCGCGTGATAGGCATCAACGGGATATCAGCCAAGGCATGACGAAGTTCGTCGAGCTTGCGCCGGGTGCCGAGCGAGCGCGTGTGACGCGCAAGGAACACGGTCGCTGCCGCCATGATCCGCATCAACGGCGTGTCCGCCTCCAACTGATCGAAGCGGCAGGCGAGCCGGTCGGGGCGCACCGCATTCCGGGTGAACTGGCGGGTCACATCAAGCCGGCCGCGCAGGGCAGAGAGGTCCTCCTCGCATTGACGATAGGCCCGCGGCAGGCCGCGCCTCACCTCGGCGAGCAGCCGCGTGGCAAAGGCATCGATCAGGATTTCAAGGAGGGTATTCTTCTGCCGCGCGATGGCGGCTTCGGCCCCGATATCGAGGTTGAGGCCGAGCGCCACGTCGAGCATCCGCACGAGCCGATCGCGGACCTTGCCCTCGGGTTCCCCAAGCGCAGTGTCAGGATCGACCTTCGGCAGGATCTCGAGGCTGCATCCCTTGGCCGAGACCATCCCCACCATCTGGCGGGCAATGATCCTGTCACGGCCAAGGACGAGGATATTGGTCGCATCATCATGCGCCAGCGGGTGCTCACAGGCAGCGGCATGGAGCGCATGGGCGTGCTCGCGGGTCAGTCCGCGCTCGCCGAACTTGGCGTGCCCCCACTCGTGGATCGTCAGGTGCGTCACGGCGCGAAGACCTCATGCACCGCGCGAGCGTGGTCGGCCGCCTCTCCGGTGAAGCAGGCCAGCCACCCGCGCCAGGAGCAGGCAGCGAAGCGCACCCGATTGCCTGCGACGATGCCGTGAAAGTCCTCGATCTCGCGGCGGTGGGCGAGGAAAGCTTCCTGTGGATTGCGGCAAGCATCCAGCGGCTCGGCGTAGAGATAGACCAGCACGGGCGACAGGCCCGACCGAGAGCTTTCGGTTGCAAGGCCGAGCGCGTGCTTCACCAGCTGCGCGGCATCGAGATGCTTGTAGCGCCGAGGTTCGGCCCGCAGCAGGTCGCGCATGGCGCACCAGCCCTGCATGCCCTCACCCCAAACATCGCGGTCATAGGCCTCGGCCAGCTCTGCAACCTTGCTGTCGCGATAGGGCTCGTAGCGCTTGGACTCGATGCCAATCAGGTGGGTCTCGGTCCACACCACCGCATCGAGCCACGGATGACGCCCGCCGCTCCAAGGGAAGCGCAGTTCGCGCTCGATCTCCACGACGGTGACAGGGCCGCCAAGGTCTGCGACGGGTGGGAAGAACGGGCAATCACCGGGCCGGTCCAGAAACCACCCAAAGCCATTCGCTGCCAAGGCCGCACTGCTCTGCGGGCTGGCGAACTTGCCGCTGGCGATCTCGTTGCCCGCAGCACGCCCATAGATTGCGCGCACCTTATCCTCGGGCACGCCGGGCAGAAAGATCGGCTGCGCCCCGCTCAAGCTTGGTCCTCCAGATCGGAGGACGATGCGGCGCGCGCGGACACGAGCCGGGTATAGGCCCCCTCATCGAAGTAGGAGCGCACCCGCCAACTCTTTAGCGGTTCCCCGCCCTCGCCCATCGGATCCTCGATAATCTCGCAGGTTAGGAAATTGCAGCCCTTGTCCTTCTCGCCTAGCACGGCTGCGAGCCGGTTCCAGTCGTCGAAGAAGTACTCCTGCAGGAGCGGGATCACCTTGTCGCGCATCACCGCATCAGCGTCAGCCTTGGTCTGGCAGCCGATGAAGAACGCGTGACCTATGCGGTGATCGCGGTCGACGAGGTATTCGATCCGTCGGTTCATGGTGTTGAGGACGTCGCTGAGCGGAAGCCCGGTCGAGTTCTCCGCAGCGACGAAGGCCGCGATCGACGTGTCGGGCGCCATTTCCTCGAACCGGAACCGCCGGCGCAGCGCGGTATCGAGCAGGGCAATCGACCGGTCGGCCGTGTTCATGGTGCCGATGATGTGGAGGTTGGCGGGCACGCCAAACTCGCGCTTCGAATAGGGCAGCCGGACCTTCAGCGCATTCGGCATACCGAGGCGCTTGTCGGGTTCGATTAGCGTGATCAGCTCGCCGAACACCTTGGATACGTTTGCGCGGTTGATCTCGTCGATGATCAGGACGTGCGGCAAAAGATCACCGCCGTCCTGGCCGATATCGCCCTCGCCATCAGATGCGCTGTTGAGCAAGCGCTCGAGGACCTGCAGGTTCAGCCGTGTTCGTGGCAGCTCATAGATCGTGTCGAGGCTGAAGCGTGTATCGGGGCTGAGCTCCCCCACCGGTACGCCGTCCGGATCGCTCCACAGCCAAGCCACCTTCCGGCGGTGCGAGTATCGGCCGTCCGGGCGCGGCGCATATTCGTAGTCCCCTTCGACGATCCCGATCGCCCTGAAGGCATTCAGACCCTTCGATGCAACGATAATGTCGCCGATCTTCAACTGATTGCGAAAGCGGTCGGGGGACTTCACCATGCCCATCTGGGAAGTGATGCGTTCATCCGGGAATCGGGCCTCCAGTTCGGCAAAGATGGCGTCGCGATTGGCAAACCGCGGATCGCTCCAATCAACGTCCCTGAACCCGAAGATCGCATAGCCTTGTTCAAGCGAGTCCTCGAAGACCCAGGCACTGTGCGGATCGTTCGACTGGCCCAGCGACATCTTGAATATGGCGCGATCATCGAGCGCGACGCGCTCGGCGCCGCGCTTCACTCGCATCTGTGCTCTTTCGGCAATCCGAGCGAAGACACCGCTCTCGGGCTTGAGGTTGAAGCCGCCAGTCTCGCTCGTGCCGTCAGCTTCTGGCCTCAGTCCCTCAACAAATTCTTCGTAGCTGAAGCTTTGGTGGAAGGTGACCATTTCGATCTGGCGGGCGTCCACCAGTTCACGGTACCGCAGCATCAAGGCGTCACGGCCCTCGGCCGTATCGGGATAGGCCGCCGCACCGTCACACAGGCGAACCGCCTCGAGTGCAGTACGGTAGGTTTTGCCCGTTCCCGGCGGGCCATAGAGGATGAGGTTCGTGGGTTGCATGGTCGGCATCTCGTCGCTTGCACCGGCACCGAACAGCCGGTCGCGCCAGAAGGGATCGTTCAGAAACAGGGCGTGGTCTTGAGGCTCGCCATCGAGCAGGAACCGCCGCAACTGATCGGCGTAAACGCTGTCGCCGGGCTCGCGCAGCTTCCAGACCGCGTCGTTGTTGGTGTAGAAGAACCAGGTGCGCGGTTCCGGCAACACCTGCCAGTCGACACCGACACGGAGGCCATCCTCACTTATCTCAGTGATGGTGCCCTCGGCGCGGAAACGCAGCGCGGTGACAATCCCCGTCCCGACATCGAAAGGTAGATCGCGGGCGCGGGGCACGAAGTCCTTGAGGAAAATCCGGTCGCCGACCTGCATCTCGCGGACGCGGCGGTTGTTCGCGCTGCCGGTGTCAGTGAGCAGGCTCCATTCGGCCCGCTCGATAAAGCGTGGCAACCCGTCTTCCTGCCCCCACAGCGAAGTGACCATCCAAACTGTGGCGGGGGCGACTGGTTGGGTTTTGCCGAAGGCTTCCCGGCAGGTGACCCAAAGAAAACCCTGCACATCCCACATGTCGCGTGGATGCCACCCCCATTCATCGTCCATGATCCGGAATATCTCACGTGCCATGGAATTCACGCGTGCGAGCTCCCCGCGCGACAAAGGAGCATAAGCGAAACCAGCTTCATTGGTGAGAAGTTTCAAGGCGAAGTCGGTCGGACTCGAGCGGATCGGGAGAATTTCGTCAGGCTCGATCAGCGCGCGAAGCATGGTCGGGAACATACGGCTTTCGGCATAGGGCTTGCTCGCCCGCCCATCAGACATGGCCGGCCATAGAGCATCAAGATAGGCAAAGATCGCTTCGCCCCCATTCTCGGCACGCGCAAGGCGAGCGGTCGCCCGCTCCGCAAGGCCGGGATGCTCTGCGCGGACCTCGTCGATTACCTTCTGAGCCCGCCAGTCAATCAGGTTGCAAGGCAAACCGGCACGACCTGCCAGCAATTCGATCAGCGCGGCACCGAGATCTTGCTCGCTTCCGTCTGCCATTACTGTGAGCAGGCTTTGCGCTTCTGACGCAATCGCAGCCTTGTAGTCGCCCTCCGTCGCAGCGAACTCTGGACTATCATCGAAGCTGACGAAGTCATGAAATTTCTTAAGAAATCGGGACTTCAACCGATCTAGCGCTGCACGATCGAGCACTGTCTCGCTTCGCTCATCAAGTCCAAATCGGTATCGGATGGTAGAGCTCGGCTTGTCGCTGCCGATTGGGCTGTGGCGCTCGAGCAAGGTCACGCCGGCGACCGCAGCAAAGCGCTTCCCCTCAAGTGCCGAGCAAACAATGGGCATGGCGTTCGCAAGCCCCATCTCGCGGTGCACGTCTCCCGAGATGATCTCAATCGTTGAGGCTCCTTCCAGACGTGCCGGGGCGATGTGAGCGCGTAGAACGTGCTGGCGGATCTGCTCCGCAATGCTGGTCTGATCTGTCTCCTCAAGGAACCGGCCGTATTGCCCCAACCAGCTCCGCCAACTGGACAGGCGATTATGTGGTGCTTCGGACTCTGGCATCAGAATTCGGTAGCGCTCGCCTCCTGCGACGAAATCGGCACGGATGCGAGAGATTTCCTCGCGAATGTCTTCAAAGCTATGAGCCTTCCACGCCACTTCGAGATCAGCATAATCGAAGCCCAGTTCCGATAGCTTGCGCTCAATCGTTTTTACCGCATAGACACGTGTATTGCGTCCAGCTTGCGTGTTCGCGCCGTTTGCCTCGAGCCAGCTCCGAAATTCTTCTTCCCTCAACCGTTCCTCCTTGCCATTCCGCGCGAGCCAATTGCCAAGCCACAGATCTTCAGAAGCTTTCTTAAGGTCACAGTAGCTATGGCAACAAGGCCTGCTGAGCAGGCTGGCGTCCTCCAAGCGCCCGCGCCACCGCAACCATCGCCCAAGTGTCGCGCGCGCAATAGGCTTTGAGCGCCTCTTCCAGCGCCTCCCGCCGCAGCGGATCGCACGCCGGATCGGCAGCTTCGAACCATGCCGCCTGCGCATCGCCCCCGTCCTTTACTTCGAGCGCGCCGTAATCGAGTTCAGCGGCAATCGTCGGGAGCACCGCCTTGATCGACCAGCTCCCACGCTGGTCGCGGTGGTACCAATGGTTGCGAGCGACAGGCAGCAGATCGACGGTCGCCTCCGCCATAACTTCGAGACGCGGGGCGAGATCGGGGAACGAAGCTGCCAGATCGCGCAACACGCTGCGCTCGAAGGCCGCGTTATACGCAATGATCGTCGCGCCCGCGGGGATGTGCTCCACCAACGCCTCAGCACAGGCCCGGCGCGGATCGGTGCCGTCGCAGCTCAGGAATTCGTGGTGCGTCATGCGACCGCCGCGCCGCTCGAGGTGGAGCGAGAACTGGAACGGGATCTGCTGATATGGGCGCGTGCCGACCCAGCGCGGAACCGCAGCAGCGACAGTCTCGAAATCGAGCCAGGCGCGCGGCCAGCCCCATCCCGCCATCGCTTTGCGCGCACCTTCCGCGTCGTGAAACGGGATGCCGTCGCGGGTCGCGGCAAGGATGCGGGCGTGGCGGTCGTTGAGGTCGGCTTCGGCGAGATCGAGCAAATCCTCGACTCCGCGCTCCAGCCAGCGCTTGCCGCCGCCGTAGGGGAGCAAAGTCACGGGCCATTCCGGGCCCTGCGGGAGGTCGCGGCTGCAATAGGCAGCGAACTCGCACGCGAAGGGCGCGCTGCAATGATCGCCCATCTCGCGCTCGGGTTCCTCGCCGGACAGCGTAGCGCGCGCCTCAGCAACCAACGCCGGGCGGGTGGCAATGGTCCCCTCCAGATCGGCGAGCAGATCGGCATCGGTGAACAGCCCGGCATAATCACCCTCTCGGGTGAGGACGAAGGTTGTGTCGATATGGCGGATGGCGGCGCGTTTCAGTTCGATCCCCGCCTCGCGCATTACCCAGACCTGCGTAGCGAGATCGCCGCGGTGGTAGTCCTTGACCTTGCCCGAGCTCTTGACCTCGGCAGCTACCCAGCCCCCGCCTTCGACCTTTTCGAGCACATCGACGCGCACCAGCACACCGTCATGTTCGAAGGTCGCTTCGAAGATTGGGCCGGGATGCCCGCCTGCAATGAGAGAGGAGGTCTTGGCCAGCGCCTCGGAAAGAGACGGCGGATCGACCATCACACCGCCTGGATGAAGCGCACAGGCGATCTCACCAACGGCATTACCGGTCGCAAAGCGCGCTTCGGCGCCCTCGTCCTGCTCGGCGAGCTCAGGGCGATGCGTCGCAAGCCATAGCTTCTTGGGACATTGCTCGAAGGCCGTGATCTTCGATTTGGAGAGGCCGAAACGGCGGGTGGCGGTGCTAGTCTGCATCATGGTCCGTTTCCTACAGCGATGATGCGACAGAAACGGTCATTCATTCCTCGGTGACGGAATGGAGCGGCGTTGCTCGGTCTGGAGCGATAGTGTTCGAGAACCACAGCCCCGACAAGATTTATCTCTTGTTACCAGATGCTTCTTTACAGCCCAAGGGCCGGTGACCGAAATCGGCAGCAAAGAGATGCATGTGATGAGAGTAGTCCTCGGGATCGACGCGGCATGGACGGATAAGAACCCCTCGGGCATTGCCGTCGCAATTGAGGAGCCGGAAGGCTGGATGCTCAAAGGTGCCTTCCCATCGGTCGAGCACTTTACAGCCCAAGCGCACAAGCGGCCAGCGCCCGAGAAACCCTCCGGCGGCGTCGGGCAGGCCCGCGACTTGCTCGAAGCCACGCGCGCATTGGCGGGCCGCCTGCCTGATCTGGTCGCGATCGACATGCCCATGGCTCGTGAGCCGATCACGACACGGCGCGCTTCGGATGATGCGCTATCACGGGCCTATGGTGCCAGATGGTGCGCCGCTCACAGCCCCAACGCCCAACGCCCGGGCCCCATCAGTGATCGCTTGCGCGAGGGTTTTGGCGAGGCGGGATACCCGCTGTGCGTCCGCGAAATCGCGACGCCGGGCCTGATCGAAGTCTACCCGCACCCAGCCTTAGTCGAGCTCTGCGACGAGCCCAAGCGTCTGCCCTACAAGGTCGGCAAACTGCGGTCCTACTGGCCGAAATCCAAACCGGAGCACCGGCGGCTTCTGCTATCCGACGAATGGAGCTCGATCGGCACGGTGCTTGAGCCCTATCTTCAGGGTGCCGGAGCCTTTTGCAGCACCTCCGAATTGACCACGAAGCAGCTCAAGTCGCAGGAGGACATGATCGACGCGATCATCTGCTGCATCTGCGGGATCCGTGCCCTTGAGGGCGGAGCAAAGCCGATGGCCGGCGACGACCTTTCTGCCATCTGGGTTCCAATGGCCGACCCCGTCATCCAATCGCGGACGCTTTTGCCCAGCAGCCCCTTCTCCGATCGCGCCGAGCTGCGCAGGGAGGTCTGGCACGACAATCTGGAAGATGACGAGGAGCTGGCAAAGTACCTGTAAGGCAGCGATGCCGTGTGGCGTTCAGCCGGGCCGCTTTGCCTTCGGCGAACCTGTCTGCTTCGGCCGGATGTAGACCCTCAGATTGTCGCGTCTGACCTCGAAGGCTTCCGACTTCTCGATAAGCGTGAGCAGCTTCGGGCATCCATATGTCCGAGGGTCGAAGTCGGGCATCAGCGCGGCAAGCCGCGTGCCCACCGCCCCCAGAAAGTGCCATCCGTCAACATCGTCGATTTGGCTGATGGCCGTGCGGATGTGGGGTATCGCTGCGGTCGGCGGCATCTTGGACGATCCACTGACCGCCCCGTTCCCTACCGCCTCAGCCCCGGCAGGCACCGATCCGTCACCCGGCGGAAGCAGGTTCTCGGTATAGATGAACCGCTTGCATGCCCGGCGGAAGCTTTCGGGGGTTTTGTGTTCGCCGAAGCCGTAGACGTCGAGGCCCTGTTCTCGGATGCGGGCGGCAAGCCTCGTAAAGTCGCTGTCCGACGAGACCAGGCAGAACCCCTCAAATCTGCCACTATGAAGCAGGTCCATCGCGTCGATGACCAGCGCGATATCCGAAGCGTTCTTCCCGACCGTGTTGGCGAAATTTTGCTGGGGGATGATTGCGTAGGTCGCCAGCACCTCAGACCACCCCTTGAGCCGCGTGCCCGAGAAATCGCCATAAATGCGCCTTGCGCTTGCCTCGCCGATGGTCGCGATCTCCTCGAAGATCGCCGCTGCTGTCCGCGGCGATGCATTGTCGGCGTCGATCAGGATTGCGAGGCGCTGGGGGCGCTCAAGTTCGGTGGCCATCCCGCCTAGTAGCTGCTTTGTCCTAACATCTTGTTTCGGCGAGTGGCCCAGACGATCCACTTGAGGAGAAGCGCGCGCTGTTCGTCCGTCAAAGAGCAAATGCCGGCAACCGTGTCGGCTATGGTCTTGGGCTTGAACTCTCTCCCCGAGCGAAACGCCCGCCTCAAGAGGCGGATCGCACAAATGATCGCTGCGGCAGGAAGCCCGTGAAGCGGCGGCTCGCTCGGGTCGAGCGGGCTGTCGCCGTTTTGATCACGAAGGCGCTTCTCCTGCCTTACAGCCTTTTCGACAATGATTTGGGTTCGCCGCGCACGCTTCAATTTATGCTCACTTTGCGAGTCTTTATTCTTCGGGCAAGCTATAATATTATCATCATTCTTATGCCCCCTCCAATCGATTGAATAGGCGTTTATAGGTCCGGCTATTATTTGATACCAAATTTGTTGGAGAGATTTTTTATTTTTTGAGCGAGTTTAGTAATGTCCGCATTATTGACCAGACTCACTTTCATCAGATTCTTATTATCTTTGGGGCATTTGAGTGCGCGCGGAAATCGAGCGTTCGACACTGGTCATAGATCTGAGCCGGACCCCGCACCGATGGAGGATGGGCGAGCATGCGCCAGCTCTCGTCCATTCGAGCAGAACCTTGCCTGATGCCGTTAGTGGTAGTGGCTGACCTCGCAGTTATCGACACAACCCTTCGCGGAAGGTGGCATCAGCGAGGGACACGCCGCCGCAGACCGGGCGTGCGGCCTATCATCGATTTGCAGGGGTCCTGCGCCTCGTGAACCTTGGATCACCGCCAAAGCGCCGATCGGAATGTCCAGTTGCGCGGGGATGATCCTGCGCAAGACAGGTGGATACCCGAAATTTTTGAAGGCCGGTCTTGCACGTCATGCGAGAGCGATTCATAGCCGCCTGGTCATGGCCACTAAAGGGTACCACGACGGGGTACCACAGGATTTTGACTCGAAGAAAAAACCGTTACTTTTCAGAAGCTTGAACTTCAAGAAAAAGTTGGCAGGGGTGACAGGATTCGAACCCGTGGCCCTCGGTTTTGGAGACCGATGCTCTACCAGCTGAGCTACACCCCTGCACTGGCGGAAGCGGCCCCTTATCCGAGGCTCGCGGGTTAGGCAATCCTCTTTGCCACGGGGCGACGGGCGTTGTATTGTGCAGCGCAACCATGCACGCCCCCCAACGCCCTCCGATCCCGGTCGAGACCCTGCTTCTCGCCTATCGCAGCGGGATCTTCCCGATGGCCGACACGCGCGAGGATACCGAGGTGTTCTGGGTCGAACCGCGCGACCGGGCGATCATTCCGCTTGGCGGGCTGCATATCTCCAAATCGTTGCGCAAGGTGATCCGCGCCGACCGCTTCCTGGTCACGGTCGACCGGGCGTTCGAACAGGTGATCCGCGCCTGTGCCGCTCCGCGCGCCGAGCATCCCGAGACCTGGATTTCCGAGCGGATCGTGCAGTCCTATCTCGGCCTCCATCGCGCCGGAAACGCCCATTCGGTCGAATGCTGGCTACCGGGCGAGGATGGCTGGCCGCAGCTCGTGGGCGGGCTCTATGGGGTCGCGTTCGACCGGGTGTTCTGCGGCGAATCGATGTTCAGCCGGGTGCCCGATGCAAGCAAGGTCGCGCTCGCATGGCTGGTGGCATTGATGCGGCGCGCGGGCTACGCGCTGCTCGACTGCCAGTTCATGACCGATCATCTGCGCTCGATGGGCGCGACAGAACTCGCGCAGGCCGATTACCGGCGGCTGGTTGAGCGGGCGCAAGGGCAGCCGCAGTGCAGCCTTGTCGAAGCCTGGCGTGTTTTCGACGGCGGTTATGCGGCGGGCGTGGCGGCGGCGGCAGGGGCCGGAGTGGCCGGGGCCGAGGGGCGCGCGGCTGGCTTGCCCGAAGCGTCCGCCTTGGGCGAGGCCGGGCCTTCTTCGCCCGGGAAGCTCATAATGCAGTCCTTGATCCAGACATCATAGACCGGGTGTTCGACCACGTTGAGGCTGGGCGACTCCCGAAACAGCCAGCCCGAGAACACCCGCGCGTGCTGCGCCGCGCCGCGTTCGCGGATGTCAACCTGCACGAAAGCGCCGGTTTCCTGCGGCATTTCCCACGGCGCGGTACGCTCGCAGGCCGAGACGCGCACGATCACCGGGCCGATCTCGCGCGCCTCGCCGGGCTTTAGTTTCAGCTCTTCGGAGACGTTGTTGCGCTTGTTGAGCAAGCCGAGCACCGCAACACGCTCGTTCATCGGCGTTGCGCCGTAATCATTGCCGGGGGCGACGGACGAGGAGGCAGAGGGCGCTGCCGCCGCCGTTGCATCGTCAAGCGGAACTTCGACCGATTCGCCCTCGGGCGCCGTGAAGTAATCGCAGGCCGAAAGCGCCAGCGAGGCTGCCAGCAGGCTTGTCAGAGCAGCGGCGCGCACCCCTTTGCGCCTCAGCTGTCCGCGCTGCCGGGGGTCCAGGCCTCGTAATCGCCGACCGCACGGGCACGCTGCCCGCCGCGCTCCAGAGCGCCTTGCGGGACATAGGCTGCCATGGTGCCGGTGGCGTTGGGGGTGTAATCGGCCTCCCAGATGCGCGGCGGGGGCAGGTGGCTTTCGGGCACATCGTCATAGGTGCCGTGCAGCCAGCCGTGCCATTCGGCCGGCACGCGGCTGGCATCATTGGCGCCGTTGTAGATTACCCAGCGCTTTTCGCGGCTGGTATAGGAGCCATCATTGGCCCCGCCCGCCCTGCTGCGCTCACGGTAATACTTGTTGCCCGCAGCATCGGTGCCGACGTGCTCGCCCTTGGCGCGGCTGGCCCAAAGGTGGGTGCCGAGCGTGGCACCGTCCCACCAGGTGAAGATCTTTGCGAGGATTCCCATGGGGGCTGCGCCTAGCGGATTAGTACCGGCGCGCCAAGATGGGATTGGAGTGGGCGGACAAGCTCGGTCCGCCAACGGACGGACCGCAAGGCCGACCGGCCGCCCGCAGCGATGCGGCCTTCAGGCCGCGTGAGCGAGGATTTCGCGCGCCGGATGGCGTGCGGAACACAAAAAACTCCGCGCGCAGGCGGGCACGCAAACTAGAACACCACCTTATCGCCCGGCACGATCCCCAGCGCCGCCGCGCGGCCTGCGCGCAGTTCGAGCACCGCGCTGGCCGACCCCTTGGAGCTGACCGAATCGAGCGAATAGGGCGTGGTGTTCGCCGCAATATTGGCGATCCGCCCGTCCGGCCCGATGAAGATGATGTCGAGGCTGAGCGGGGTGTTCTTCATCCAGAAGCTGCGCGGCTGCGGCACGCCCGAGGGGAAGATCATCCCCTCGAAATCGCCCAGCTGCGTGCGGAACATCAGCCCGCGCGCCTGCGCCTCGGGGCTGGCGGCGAGTTCAACCTTGAAGGCGATTTTCTTGCCGCCACGATCCACCGTCAGATCGATCACCTCAAGCCCCGAGACCGGATGGATCGCCGGGGACGCGGCTGGTGCGGGCGTCTGCGCCGTCGCGGTCGCACCGCCGCCCGGCGAGCAGGCCACCAGCGCTGCCAGCGCCCCTGCAATCAGCATCTGCCTTACCATTGTTCGTCCATCCCTTCGTCAGTGGCGGCCTCGGCCAGCCAATCTTCGACATCCTCGGGCCGGGCGGCGGCGAGGATGACTTTCACATGGTCATACTGGTGGCCTGCGCGCAGCATTGCTGCAACGGCTTTTTCGTGGGCCTTGCGGGCGGCAAGCGGATCTTCGGGCGCGGCGCCCCACGGCCCGATCCTGCGTTTCTGCGCCATCAGCATGGCGGCACGGCGGCTCGCGGCCTCCCCCGGCGCATGGGCCGTGCGCACCGCCTCGCCAACGCCGGCATGGCGCAGGCTTTCCTCGACCCGCCTTGCACCATAACCGCGCCCGCCCAGATCGCGGGCGCGCATCCGGGCATAGGCATCATCATCGACATAGCCGAGTTCCACCAGCCGAGCGACAAGCGCGGGAATATCGACCTCTATCGTCCGGCCATCTGCATCCTCGGCCAGCCCGCGCTCGCGGATCTTGCGCCCGAGATAGGCCTCGAGGCGCGCGGCGGTGGTGGCAAAGCGGGCGGCATAATGCAGCGCCAGATCGCACAATTGCGCCTCGCCCAGCGGCGGTTTCACCCGTCTGGCATCGCGGCGCGAGGGCCGCTCATCCTGTCCGGCCCCACGACCGAATGATGACGAATTCGCTTTACGTGAAACCATTTCGCCTTATTCGTGCCACTTTCCTTATCAAATGCGAAACATTGGACGCCGCCGGACTATGCCCGGCGACACGGGGTTATGCCAGAGCGCGGGAGGGACAACACCATGAACCGCGCCGCAACTTACGGGTATCGCTGAAAAATATGACCGACGCCGCTTTGACGCCGACGCCGAATGACTGCGATCTGCCGCGAATCCGTGCGCAATTTGCAACCTTCAACGAAGCGATCGACTATGCCGCGCAGAGCCTGAAGGGGCTCAACTTCCACGATATGCGCGGGGAGCTGGCGCGGGTTTATCCCTATTCCGCCATGCGCGAAGATGCGCTGGTGATGGCGCGCCGCCTGATTGTAGCCGGCATCGGCAAGGAAGACCGCGTTGCCCTGATCGCGGAAACCGGCGCCGATTTTGCTGCGCTGTTCTGCGCCTGCGTCTATGCCGGGGCATGGCCGGTGCCGCTGCCGCTGCCGACCAGCTTTGGCGGCAAGGAGAGCTTCATCGACCAGCTCGCCGTGCAGCTGATGAGCTCGGACCCCAAGCTGCTGCTCTACCCCGAAGAGATCGCCGAAATGGCCGAGGCCGCCGCCGCGCGGCAGGGTTGTGCGGCGGAAAGCTGGCAAGCGTTCGGCGAGCGCCCCGCGCCCGAATGCGAACTGCCGCAGGCCAGCCCGGACGATATCTGCTACCTGCAATATTCCTCCGGCTCGACCCGCTTCCCCACCGGCGTTGCCGTCACCCACCGTGCGCTGCTGCATAATCTGTATGGTCACTCGACCACGATGAACCTCGGCGAGAATGACCGCTGCGTCAGCTGGCTGCCGTGGTATCACGACATGGGGCTGGTCGGCTGCCTGCTGTCGCTGATCGCCAATCAGGTTTCGGGCGATTACCTGAAGCCCGATGCCTTCGCGCGCCGGCCTCTCGCCTGGCTCGATATGATCAGCCGCAATCCGGGCAACACGCTCTCCTATTCCCCCACCTTCGGCTACGACATCTGCGCGCGCCGCATCTCCAGCCAGAGCCAGGTGGCCGAGCGCTTCGACCTGTCGCGCTGGCGCATCGCGGGCAATGGCGCGGACATGATCCGCCCGGACGTGATGCAGAACTTCGTCAACGCCTTTGCCGAAGCGGGCTTCAAGGCCTCCTCCTTCACCCCCTCCTATGGCTTGGCCGAGGCGGTGCTCGCCGTCACCGTGATGCCGCCGGGCGAGGGTATCCGCGTCGAACTGGTCGAGGAAGAGCGGCTCTCGGGCGCCCCGCGCGATCTCTCGCGTCCGGCCCGCTACCGCGCGATCGTCAATTGCGGCAAGGCGCTGCCTGACATGGAAGTCGCCATCAAGGGCGAGAATGGCGAGCGCCGCGGCGATCATCAGATCGGCAAGGTGTGGTGCCGCGGGCCGAGCGTCATGCACTCCTATTTCCGCAACCCCGAGGCCACCGAGGACTGCCTCGTCGACGGCTGGCTCGACACCGGCGACATGGGTTACACCGCCAATGGCTATCTGTTCATCGTCGGCCGGGCGAAGGACATGATCATCATCAACGGCAAGAACCACTGGCCGCAGGATATCGAGTGGGCGGTGGAGCAGCTGCCCGGCTTCAACCACGGCGACATCGCCGCTTTCGCGATCGAAATGGAAAACGGCGAGGAAGCCCCCGCGGTGCTGGTGCACTGCAAGGTCTCCGACCCGGAAGAGCGCGTGCGCTTGCGCGACCAGATCGCCGACAAGGTGCGTTCGGTCACGGGCATGAGCTGCATCGTCGAACTGGTGCCGCCCCGCACCCTGCCGCGCACCAGCTCGGGCAAGCTTTCCCGCGCCAAGGCCAAGAAGCTCTATCTGGCGGGCGAGATCGTGCCGATCAGCCTTGCGGCTTGAGCAATAACCTGAGGAGGAATGCCGTGTCAGACATTCCTCTTGCATCGCTCACCGGCCGGATCGCCATTTTCTTCCGCCCCAGTGGGCGCTGGGCTGTATGCCATGCGCATGGGCCTGCTGCGACCGGTTCCGCAACTGGGTGGCTGAGGCGGCTGTTTCAGCGCCTGCGCGCCTGACGAAGGCGGCTGCCCGGCGTCATGCAATGATCACTTCATAATTCCCGGCATCCTGCGGATCGACGCGCACCCTGATCGCCCCCTGCGCCAGCAGCGGGGCGGGATCGTCGGGCATCGGCGCGCTGACAAAGCGCATCGCCGCGCCGGTCGCGGGCCATTGCGCGAGGCAGGCAATCCGGAACCAGCGCCCCCGGCTGTCGGATACGTTGGTATCGCGAAACACCTCGAGCAGTTGCGCGGGTAGCTCGATCCCGCGCGCGGCCAGCACCCGTGCGCGGCGGCGGGCGGCGAGCGCTTGCCCGATCGAGCGCAGCCCCAGCCACACCAGCAGCGCCCCCATACCCGCTGTCAGCCCCGGCCCCATCAATCGCGCCGTCCAGCTGTCGATCACCGCCTCTTCCGGCGCGGCAGGATCATAGCGCACCGCGACAGTCTCCCCCCTCTGATAGGAAGGGGGGTTGCTGCCGATGGTGCCGGTGAAGCGATGTTCGCGGCCGGCCGCGTCGCGGAAGGCAACCACGGGATAGTAGCTCGCCTTGCCATTGCCCGAGGCTGACCGTTCGAGATCGACCACCGCCCCCTCCGCCTCAGCCCCCGCGCCGGAGAACAGCGGATCGCGGCTCAGCATCCACCCGGCGATGAGGAGCATCACCGCCCCCACCGGCACGAAGATCACCGACAGCCAGCCGATCGAGGCGCGCGCGTCCTTCATCACACGTTCCCCCTTGCAGGTTGCTGCACGCGATTACTTGATCTCGGGGCTGACGCGGTTCTTGCTGTCCTTCACCGCCTTCTCGAAGCGCGGCTTGAACTGCTTGGTCACTTCGGCCACCACGCCTTCCTTCTTGAGATCGGGGCTGAGCTTGGAAATCTTGGCCGCCTCGCCGCCCATCACATCGGCGGTGAAGGCCACTTCGAACCGGCAGCGCTGATCGAGGCACTGCTTCTGGTAGCTGTTCTTGACCGGCGCGATCCACGTCTCGCCCGATGCGGCGAGCTTGGTGTCGATGCTTTCGACGATCGAGACCATCGCTTCATCCTCGGCCTTCGTCATGCGCGAATTCCAGCCGAAGCTCTCGATATAGATCCCTTCGCCCGGCTTGAGCACGGGCGGATCGGTCGCAATCAGCTTCTTGAAGTCGATATCCGCCGCGGTGCGGATCAGCTTGATCGCGCTGCGGCATTTGTTGTCCGCGCACTTGGCCGACCAGGTAGGCTCGAATTCGATGTTGAACCGCCTGAGATCGGATTCCCGCTTCTGCTTCTGGGCAATGTTGCCGGCTTCGGTAAACTTCCCGGCGAAGAAGGGATCAGCCCCGAGATTGCTGGGCGACGGGGTGCCCGCTTTCTTGATCTGGCCCTTCATCACCCCTTCGTAACCTGCGCGGATGAAGCGGATGTCGCCCTCGCACTGCGCATCGCGGCACTGGCCGAACCAGTAGGTCTCGAACTGGTTGACCCACTTGGCGATGCCTTGCAGCGCGATATCCTGACTGTTGGGGACCAGCGCATAATCGCGTGAGCACACCGTCCCGTCATGGCAGGCGAAGGTCACGCCGCCCGATGGCACCTTGAGCGCGAGGCTGGGGAAATAGACCGGCATATCCCAGCTCTTGCCCCACACTCCGACATCGACGAACACCCGGGCGACGATGCCCGGCTCGACCGTCAGTTCGAGATTGTAGACCGGGTCCTTGATGTCGAATTCCAGCGCCCCCGTGTTGCTATCGGCATTGACGGGCACGGTCGCGCCGCTGGTGGTGAGCTTGACCGGGGGCTTGCCGTTCTTGTCGGCGACAGTCAGCGACAATTCGTTCGAGGTCAGGATGATGTTGGCCGACGGGAAGACCTGCGCGCCGACAAAGCCGAAATTGCCCTGTCCGCCGATCAGGTCGACATCATACAGCGTGAGATTGCCGACCATCGGCTTGCCCGGAACGGGTGGGGTAAAGTTGCCGCCGTTGAATTCCTTGCCAAGGTAATCGGTGAAATCGAGCTGCTTGGAGAAGGCGATCGACAGCGAGGGATAGAGCGGCACATCGAAACCGAACCCGGCATGGGCGCCGAACTGCGCGACGAATTCCTTGGCGTCGAACAGCTTTTCCTTGGGCAACCCGGCGGCCAGATAGTGCGATTCCTGCCCGTCGAAGGTGCGGAAGGTGGGCGTGACCGAGGCGGTGGTGGTGCCGTTCGTCTCCTTCTTGAAGTTCGCCTTGCCGGTCACCTCGATCGGGAAACGCAGGCCGAGGCCGTAATTGAACCCGGCAAAGGCCTCGACGTAGTAGGTCTTGGCGCAGCCGATCAGGCAGCGGTTGATGCGCTGTTCGATCCGCAGCCGCCATTCATATTCACGCCCGAAGGTGAAACCGGCGAGGAAATACTGGGTGCCAAGGTCGAACTCCTGCGCCACCGGGCCGGGCGGGGGCGGCGGGGCGAGGCCAAGCTTGACCGCGGGCTTGAAGGCCTCGACCGTGTCGTTGATCGGGATGTAGCTGACATCCTCCATCTTGGTGTCGCCCGAATTGACGATTTCGGCGGCCAGATCGGCATCGCTCAGGGCTTCGATCCGCTTGACCTCGGCCTCGCCGATGGCGGCCACCATTTCGGCGCGCAGCTGCGGGATCTTGAGATCGGCGCGCAGCGCGGCGACATCCTTGGCGAGCATCTTGGCATCGTCATCCGCCTGCTTCTTGGCCTCGGCCAGCGCCTGCGCGCGCAGGGCCGGATCGGCGACATAGCGGGGATCGCCAGGGGTCGAGAACGCCTTGTCGCGCTGGGCGGCGGTCATCGGCGTGGCGCAGCGCACCCCGGCCTTCTCCACGGCGGCGCGGCGCGTTGCGACGGTGCAGGTGCCCGGCAGCAGCGAGTAATTGACGAAGCTGCGCACCACCAGCCCGTCCTTCACCCGCGTTGCGGCAAAGGAGGTGTTGTTGACCCGCACCGATCCCTTGAGGCTGTCGAGCGCCACAGCCCGGTTGGCGACCGATTGGGGGTTGGCCAGCACCCGGCTCATGTCCACCCGGGTGTTGCCGAGCTGGATCGGCGCGCCCGACTTCATCTGCGCCAGCGTGAAGGTCTGGGTCGGGCCGAGCTGCTTGAGCCGGTCGCTGAACCGTCCCTGGGCGATCACCGTGCGCTTGGGGGTGAAGGTGCTGCCGTTCGGCATCGCGACGGCATCGGGCACCTTGGGCGCGGCCTGGCGGGCCGAGGGCACGATCTCGTCCATCCCGCCGCGCGGCGCATCGCTCTCACGCTTGGCGAAGGGCATGATTTCGAGGCTGACAGGCACCGCGCCCGGCCCCGGTGCCTTGACGTCGGCCTTGGGCGGAGCGGCGACCGCAGGGGCAACCTTGATCGCTGGCGCGGCAGCGGGCGGCTTGGCCGAGCTCACCGTGGGCGCGGGCGCGGCGGGCTTGGGCGCAGGCGTGGTGGCAGGCTGGGCTGCGGGCGCGGTGGCGGGTTTGGGCGCGCCCAGCCTGATCGGCGCAGGGGCCGGGGTCGGCGCAGCGGCAGGAGCGGCGGCAGGCTTGGGCGTGCCGAGCCGGATCGGCGCGGGCGCAGGTGTCGGCGTGGCAGCAGGCGCAGGCGTTGCCGCTGGCTTGGGCGCACCGAGACGGATCGGCGCAGGGCGCGCCGGGGTGGCGGTCGCCGTGGGTGTCGGCGTCGGCGAAGGGGTCGGCGTCGGGGCAACACGCGGCGGACGCCCCGGAGGCGCGCTCTGCGCCCACACGGGCGAAAGGCTGCCCGAAAGGCACGTTGTGGCAGCCAGCGCGCACAGCATCACACGCACGCCCGTCGATTTCGTCATCATCGCATTCCCCTCCCGTGGATGGTCACTACAATCGGCAGGACGCGATTGCTTGTCGAAACCGGACAAGTGACTCGACAAATTTCGCTCCGCTCCCCGCCCGCCTGCTTGCCAATCCCCGCATCGCGCGGCACCATCCCTGGGTCTTATCGGGATGATTGGGGGCATGATGGCCGAACGAGACGCAAGCGTTCCGGCGCCCTCATCCGAGGCGCTGATCAAGTTGCTCTATGAGGAACTGCACGAGATCGCCCGGCGCGAGCATCGCTGGGCGGGCAGCCCCGGTACGCTCCAGCCGACCGCGCTGATCGGCGAGGCCTATCTCAAGATCCGCAATCGCGCCGACTGGCAGAGCAAGGCGCATTTCCTCGGCTGCGCGGCAACCGCGATGCGGCACGTGCTGGTCGATGCGGCGCGGGCGCGGCTGGCGAGCAAGCGGAAGGGCGAGCGGGCAAGCCTGACCGGCGCGCTCGAACATCTCGCCGCAGAGAGCCGTGACGATGAGCAGCTGGTGATGCTGGGCGAGGCGCTGGCCGATCTGGCGAAGCACGATCCCGATCTGGCGCGGCTGGTCGATTGCCGGTTCTTCGTCGGCCTGTCCGAAACCGAGACCGCCGAAGTGCTCGGCATCACCGACCGCACCGTGCGCCGCTGGTGGGTGCGCGCGCGGGCGTGGATCCACGCGCAGATGGCCGAGGGCGGGTCGCCGCCCGCCTAGGGCAGCTTGTCCACCCGCGCGCGGGTCTTGGCGACGCTCTGCACCCCGAACGCACCTGCCGGCCCCATCGCCTCGAACCCGGCCCTGGCCTTGTCGAGCGCGGCGCTGGCGGCGGGTTTGTCACGCGCGGCAAGTTCGATCACCGCGCGGGTCAGCTCCAGTTGCGGCGCGAGCGGCGGGATGGCGGCGGCGGCGGCTTCGACCTTGGCGATCTGGGCGCGGGCCGGGGCGAGATTGCCCTGTTCGGCCATGATCTGCGCCAGCACCAGATCCTGCAGCACCACCGGCACGGACGCCTCGCCCAGAAACTGCGCCAGCATCGGGCGCGCTTCGCCCGCTGCCGCTGCCGCTGCATCAGGCTTGCCCTCGGCCAGCTGCTGACGGGCATAGAGCGAAAGGTCGGAGGCGAGCGCCGGGCTTTCGCCATAAAGCCGCCGCCGCCGCTCGATCACGCGGCGCAGCACCTCGCCCGCCTGCCCGTTGCGGTCGGTGCGCATCAGCACGGCAGCGCGCAGCTGATCGAGCCCGAGCCCCTGGATCGTGTCGCCCAGCCCCGGTGTCGCCAGCAGCTTGTCCGCCCGTGCGAAGACGGCGTCGGCCTCGGCCAGACGATTGGCTTCGATCAGATAGACCAGCAGGTTGTTGTAACGCACCAGCACCTGGCTCCGGTCGCCGCCAAATGCGCGCTCGGCCCGGTCGAGATCACCGATCAGCGCAATCGCCTGATCCAGATCGCCGCTGCGCCGCGCCAGCGAGGCGCGGGTGCTGATGATCGATTCGCGCGCCGCTTCGCTCTCGGGAGTGCCGGGCGGGAGCAGCGCCTCGGCCTGGTCGAGCAGGCCGGGGGCGCGGTCCATCTCGCCGATGCTCACCTCGACATCGGCAAGGCTTGCCATCAGCCGCGCGGTCTCCAGCGGGCTGTCCTTGCCGATCCCCTTGGCAAGCGCCGCATCGATAAAGCCCTGCGCGGATTTGGCATCCTGCACGAAGATATAGAGGTCAGCGACAGCATTGGCGGTCGCCCCTGACCGGTCGCTGCCGTCGAGCGTTTCGAGCAGGCGCTTCGCCGTCTGGTCGAGGGTCTGGCGGAAGGTGAGATCGCCCGACGATCCGCCCTGCGCCAGCGCCAGCGTGAGGGTCTGGACGATCGAGTCCGCCCGCCGTGCCTCGGCCAGCGCGCGGTCGCGTTCAGCCTCGGCGATATTGGCCTGCCGGGTGGTGGCGATGATCCCGCCGGTCAGCGTCACCAGCACCGCCGCCGCCGCCGCCACCTGCCAGCGGTAGCGCCTGAGGAAGCGCTTGATCCGGTAACCGGTGGTCGCGCTGCGCGCTGCGACGGGGCGGAATTCGGCATAGGCATCCAGATCCGCCAGCAGCGCCGCCACACTGGGATAGCGCTCCGCCGGGTCCTTGCGCAGCGCCTTGAGCACGATCGCATCGAGATCGCCCGCCAGCAGGCTCGCCGGGATCGCGGCCGCGCCCCGCGCCTCGGCCCGGCTCGGCCCGCGCACTTCGTCCTCGACGATGCGGCGCACCAGCGTGGAGAGCGGGCTGCCGCTGTCGCCCCACGGCTGGGTGTCGGCGAGCAGGGTGTAGAGCACCAGCCCCAGCGCATGAATATCGGTCGCCACCGTCACCGGCCCGGCGGTCAGCTGTTCGGGCGAGGCATAGTGCAGCGTCAGCACGCCGCCGGTGATCCCCGAACGATCCGGGTCTTCCGCCAGCGAGGCCACCCCGAAATCGAGCAGCCGCGCCCGCCCCTGCCGGTCGATCAGGATGTTGGAAGGCTTGATGTCGCGGTGGACGATCAGATTGGCGTGGGCATGGCCCGCCGCCTCGCACACCTGCCGGAACACGGCGAGACGATCCGCCAGCGAAGGGTTGGTGCGCGCCACCCAGGCGCTCATCGTCTCGCCCTCGACATAGGCCATCGCCATCCACAGCCGCCCCTCGGGGGTCACACCGCCGTCGATGAAATGGGCGATATGCGGATGATCGAGCCGCGCCAGCATCCGCCGTTCGCGGGCGAACAGTTTTTCATCCACCGCCATGTCGACCCGCAGCAGCTTGAGCGCGACCTGCTGGCGGAACGAGGGATCATCGCGGGTGGCCAGATAGACCTCGCCCATCCCGCCGCGCCCCAGCAGGCGGTCGATCACGAAGCCGCCGATAGTATCGCCCGCCGCCAGTGTGGCCGAAGGCGGAGCGCTGGCCGCGGCAAGGCCGAGCGGGCCACCATCGAGAATCCCGGTCAGCTCGCCCGCCGCCAGCATCCTGCGCACCTGATCGCCCACCTCGGGCGCAAGGCCTGCCAGCGCCGCCTCGCGCGCGGACGGATCGAGCGCCACGATGCGGTCGAACGCCGCCATGATCGCATCCCAGCGACCGGAATCATTGCTGGCCATGAAAGCCCCCCTTGTGCTGCATTAGTGCTGTGGCCGCCGCATTTGCGTCAAGCCCCGGCCGCGACGTGTCCTCAGCGTCCCGTCCAATGGGCGAGCCGCCAGCGCCCGTCATCGCTGCGGTGCGTCTCGGCCCCGTCGGGCGCGAAGGCGATCTGTGCATCATCCGGCCCGGCGAGCATCAGATCCATGCCCTCGAGGTACCAGCGGTTCATCCGCGCCAAGCCCCGGTTGCGGCATTTGCGCAGACTGACGCGCCCGCCCTCGCGCGGCGCATCGAGATTGGCGGGCGGGCCGAACTGGAGCACGCAAGGCTTCTGCCCCTTGGCGGTGATCTGCCACGGCCCCTCCCACTCACCCGGCTGGCGCAGGCTGACGAAGCCGGGGATCGCGGGGACGAGGTAGAACTGCGGCGCGGCAACGCTGGGGCTGGCGGGGAGCGCGGTCTCGTCCTCCTCGAACGCCATCACCACCGCGCCTGTGGCATCGAGCAGGCGCATCCCGTCCTCGAAGGTCCAGGCCGCCGCCTTGGACGCTGCCGGGGCATGGGTCGCGCACAGGCCACCCGGCACCGCCCGCCACCCGCCGCGCGCCGGTTCCTGCCCGAGCGTGACGGTGCAGGCGAGGAGGCCATCCACCGGCACGATCTGCCATTCCCCCGCCAGCTCGGCGGCGATGGAGGGGCTTTCCTCGCTCTCCTGCGCCGCCGCGCCGACCGTCAGAGCCAGCAGCAAGGCAGCGGCACACCGCTTCACGGCGCGACGGCTCGCGCCACGGCGCTCGCCTGTTCGAGCGTCGCCTCCCGCCCGACCAGCGTTACCACCACCGAACGACGCTCATCGAAGAACACCTGCAAGGTCTTGGCCATCGGTGCCGCGCGCCACAGCGCCGCCTTGCCGAGCCCGGGCACATCCTCGGCCGGTTCCATCGTCCCATCGGCCGTGCGCGATTTTGCGATCGCCTCGGGCGTGGCATCGTCATAGGGCGCTTCGCGGGTCAGCAGCACCGCCGACGCCCCGCCTGCTCCGCCATATTCGCACATCGAGGTCGCCGCCGTGCTGTCCGTCATCGGCGCCATCGGGGTAAGCTTGGCGGTCTCGAACGCCAAGCCCGTGAGCGCCGACAGCTTGCCGACATCGAGCATCGCGCAGGCCTGAGTCGCATCCCAGCCGCTTGCCGCCGCCGGAGCGCTGCTTTCGCCTGCCTCCCCATCCGCGCCGCCGCATCCTGCGAGGCCTGCCGCAAGCGCGGCTGCCATGATCCATCGTCTCGCCATCTTTACTCCCTCCTGCGCCCCTGCCCTAGTGACCGCGTGTCATAAGGCAGGACGAAAGGCTGGTGCAAATCCGGACACGCGCACCGTGCCGGGTGCAGAAAGCCTGGCTTGGCGGCTAGGGACTGTCGCTTGCCCAGCTGGCGCGCAGGGGCGCGGGGCCAGCGCGCAGGGTGAGAGCAACGCCGCTGTCGCGCAGCACACTCGCTGCCGCCTCACCCTCCCGCGCCGGGCCGGTGAGCACCACACCGCGATCAAGCCGCAGCGCGCTCCATGCAACCAGTTCGAGCGTCGCGGCGCCCGCCTCGCTCGGCGTGTCGCCGTCAAAGGCGATGGCCGCATCGAGCGCGCTGGCAGGCGGGATCAGCGCGATCCGCCAGCCGGGCTCGGTGCCTGCGATCCGGGTTTCCAGCGCGCGATAGGTGGCAAGGCTTGCTCCCGCGAGCGGCTTGGCGCGCACCATCGCGCGGCGGCGGGTCTCGTCGAGCAGGACATCGTCCGTCCCCACGCCTGCCGCCAGCGCCAGCCGCATCCCCAGCGCCTCGGCGCGGGCCGAGGCCTCACGATCCTCGCGCGCACGGGCCGAGGACAGCTGCGCGCGTTCGGCTGCGGATTCGTTGGTGCCGACCTCATATTGCACCAGATCGAGCGCCACCGGCTCACCCAGCCTTTCGGCCAGCGCCTCGGCCACCGCCGCCTCGACCTCGGGCTTGAGAGCGGGGGTGAAGACGACGGCGTGGATGGTGACGGGGTCGGCCGCAAAGTCGATCTCCAGCGCATCAAGCTGCGAGCGCCCGTCGAACTGCGTCCGGATTTCGGAGCGCACGATGCGCTGCGCGTTGGTCTCCCACGCGATCCGCTGGAGCGAGAAGGACAGCGGCACGGCCAGCGCAAAGATGACCGCCACAACCGCAAAATTCTGCGCCTGCGACTGGCCCTTGGTGAGAT
The DNA here is from genome assembly GCF_028621955.1 of Erythrobacter sp. BLCC-B19. Taxonomy (NCBI): domain Bacteria; kingdom Pseudomonadati; phylum Pseudomonadota; class Alphaproteobacteria; order Sphingomonadales; family Erythrobacteraceae; genus Erythrobacter; species Erythrobacter sp. BLCC-B19. Next base: position 1,624,326 of record NZ_CP117516.1, on the reverse strand, counting down.
TGGCGCGAAATCCGTAGAGCTTGGCCATGCCAAAGGCGGTGAGCGCGATGGTGATGAAGTTGGTCACGAACAGCAGCAGTGCGCCGGAAAACACCGTCCAGTTCCAGGTCGCAAGACCAAAGCCGACCACCGCGAGCGGTGGCATCAGCGCGGTGGCGATGGCCACGCCCACGATCGCACCTTCGCGCCCGCGGATCATCGCATAGGCGCCGGCCAGGGCCGAAAACAGCGCCACGAAAAGATCGAACAGATTGGGCCGGGTGCGCGCGGCGATCTCGGAGGTGATGGTCTGGATCGGCGAGACGAACACCAGCGCGGCGCACAGCAGCACCGCCATGACGCTGCCCAGCGCAAGGGTGCGTGCCGATTGCTTGAGCCACTCCCAGTCGCCAATCGCCAGGGCAAAGCCCAGCGCCATGATCGGGCCCATCAGCGGCGAGAGCAGCATGGCCCCGATCACCACGGCAGGCGATGACAGCAGCAGGCCAAGGATCGCGATCCCGCCGCTCATCGCGGTCATGAACAGGTAGTGCTCGGACAGCTTGCCGTCCTCGCGCCGCCGTTCGGTCACTTCGGCCTGATCGACCTGACCAATGACGTGAACCGTCCACCATTCGCGGGTCGCAGCGATGATGCCACTGAGGCCGACGTGAGGACTGGCCGCAGCCGCGGGCTTGGCGGGCGCGCTGTCACCTGCGCCCTCGGCGGCCATTGCGGCTTCGGGAGAGGCGTTCGTCGTCGGTTCGTTGCTCATGCATCGCCTTGTGGTTGCAGGGTCATTCTTGCCGGGATAGCCCGCGCCCGGCTGCAATGCCAACCCATCTGCGCCCCATGTCGCAGCGATGGACGCGCAGGCCCATTCGCGGCTACGATGCGCGCGCCCGCTTGAAAGGCGTGTTTTAGATCACTAATACAGTCGGGATTGTCCCGGCGCAGACACGCGGGATGTGAGGGAGCAGACACAAGCCATGAGCACCGAGACCCAGACGGCCACCGCGACCCCGTTTTCGCTGACCCCGCCCGATCCGGTGCCGGTGGTCGCAGCCGAGCAGGCCGCAGGGCTGGTGCCGGTCACCACCGAACAGAAGTCCAAGCTCGACACCAAGGTCGATGCCTTCGTCAACGAGCTGGTCAGCGTCGATGCCAATTCGCCCCAGTTCGGCGAGAAGGTCGACCAGATCACCCGCATGGGGCAGGAACAGATCCGCGCGGCCGCGGCAATGTCGAACCGCTTCCTCGACCGTCCGGTGCGCGCGATGGATGCCGATGGCTCTGTCGGCAAGGATCTCGCCGAACTGCGCCGCACCGTCGAGGATCTCGATCCGGGCCGGCAAGGCAAGCTTTCGGGGCCGCGCAAGATCCTCGGGATCATCCCCTTCGGGAACAAGATCAAGAACTACTTCGACAGCTATTCCAGTGCCCAGACCCACATCGCGGCGATCCTCCAGCGGCTCGAAAGCGGCAAGAAGGAACTGCACCTCGATAACGCCGCGATCGATACCGAGCGGCAGAAGCTGTGGGCCGCGATGGGCGAGCTCGAGCAGATGATCCACATCGCCAAGACGCTGGACGAACGGCTGGAGGCCAAGGCGCTGGAACTCGACAGCGTTGACCCCGCCAAGGCCAAGGCGCTGCGCGAATCCGCGCTGTTCTATGTCCGCCAGCGCACGCAGGACCTGCTGACCCAGATGGCGGTGAGCGTGCAGGGCTATCTCGCGCTCGATCTGGTCAAGAAGAACAATGTCGAGCTGGTGAAGGGCGTCGACCGTGCCAGCACCACCACCGTGGGCGCGCTGCGCACCGCGGTGACGGTGGCGCAGGCGATGACCAACCAGCGCCTCGTGCTCGGCCAGATCACGGCCTTGAACAAGACCACCAGCGACATCATCGATTCCACCAGCACGCTGCTGCGCGAACAGACCGCGCAGATCCACGAACAGGCGGCGTCCTCCACCATCCCGCTGGAAACGCTGCAACGCGCCTTCCAGAACATCTACGACACGATGGACGAGGTCGACAATTTCAAGGTGCGCGCGCTCGACTCCATGAAGCAGACCGTCACCGTGCTGACCGCCGAGGTCGAAAAGTCCAAGGGCTATATCGCCCGTGCCGAGGGCCAGGCGCAGGCGCAGGCCAAGGTCGCCTCGCAGACGCCTTCCTTGCTGGCGCTGGATAAATAATGCCCGACACGACCCGCGATTCCGACCGCATCCTGCGCGAGGCGAAGACCAGCCTCGCAGTGCAGCGCGATGGCGGGACGCACCGGCCCGGGCCGCGAAGCATCGGCAAGGGTTCGGCCGAGGTGAAGATGAAGGCGCTGCTCAAGCGCGTGCGCAACATCGCGCTTGCGGTGGTGGCGATCTGGATCGGTGCCGGGATTTTCAGCGCGGTTATCGGCCCGCTGCTGTTCTGGGGCTTCATGGCGACGCTGCTCGCCACCGTGGTCGCGGTCGGGGTTCTGGGTCTTTACCCGAAGGTCAAGACACCCCGCCGCGAGGAGCTGAAGCTCGGCAACCCGGCGCAGATGGTCGCCCGCACCGAACTGTGGCTCGAAGCGCAGCGCCCTGCCTTGCCCCCGCCCGCCCAGACACTGGTCGATCAGCTGGGTGTGCAATTGGATGCGCTCGGGCTGCAATTGAAAGGCCTTGGCGACAACGAGCCGGCGATGGCCGAAGTGCGCGAGCTGGTGGGCGAGTATATCCCCGAGACGATCGACAATTATCGCAAGATCCCCGTGCATCTGCGCGCCGAGGAATATGCCGGAAAGACCGCCGACCAGCGCCTCACCGAAAGCCTCACCAAGCTTTCGGGCGAGGTTGACCGGGTGACCCGGCGGCTGGCCGAGGGCGCATTGGATGATCTGGCGATCAAGAGCCGCTATCTCGAATACCGCTATGGCGGGGCCGAAGCGCTCGAGGATATGCGCGAAATGCCCGACACCGGGGTGCCCCTGCCCGATTTCTCGGCGATCCCCAGCAAGCAGTCCAAATAGCAGGAGCGCTGAACCATGCGCGTGACCCTTCCCCATTCGCTCGGCAAGGACGAGGTTCGCCGCCGGATGCACAAGCACGCCGACGAGATCGGCAGTTTCTTTCCCGCCGGGCTTGCCAAGGTCACCACCGGCTGGCCGAGCGAAGACCGCATGAGCATCATGGCTGAGGTGATGGGCCAGTCGATCCCCGGCGGGGTCGAAGTGCGCGACAATGAAGTGGTGATCGAGATGGATCTGCCGCTGCTGCTCTCGGTGATGAAAGGCCCGCTGGAGGCTGCGGTGAAGAAAGAGGCCGGTCGCCTGCTCGCGCCCTGATTGCGCGCCCGCTTGCAATTGCCAATCACCGCCGCTTGTGTCATAAATAATTGACACAATTTTTTGCCTAATTTGCCTTACAGTCGGGATCGTCGGGCAAATCGGACACGGGGCCGATTCGGGCGGGAAGGACGGGCACTATGGCGTCGGCCAGCAAGCGGTCTCAGCCGGGCGAAAGCCTGCGCACCCATCTGCGCGCCGCCACCATGGCCGCGCATGATCTGCTCGATCACGCAATGCAGGCTGCAAGCGGCTGGCAGACCCGCAGCGATTACGCCCGCTTCCTCGCGCTTCAGCACGCCGCGCGCGCGCCGCTGGAGGCGTGGCTTGCGGCCCATGCGCCGCCAGCGCTCTGCCCGCCTGTGCAGACATCGTTGATCGCGATTGATCTTGCCCGGCTCGGCGTTTCCGCCCCTGCGCCCGCACCCTTGTTCACATTGGGCCGCACCGGCCCCGGATCAGCGCTCGGCACCGCGTGGGTGCTCGCCGGATCGGCGCTCGGAAACAAGGCGATTGCCAAGCAGGTCGCCCGCATCGGAGGCGGGACATGGCCGGTCGCCTTCCTCGGCGACGATGCGATGATGGCCTTCTGGCAAGGCCTGCGCGCCCGGATCGAAGCCCCCGCTGACCCAGCCGAGGCCGAAGGCGCAACCCATGCGGCCGAGGCCGTGTTCGCGCACTTCCTTGCGGTCGCATTGCAGGACGACGCGTCTGGCCGCGCCGCTGAAAGCGTTCCGGCATGAACCTTCACCAGCGCAGCGACACGCTGACCGAATGCGACCGCGAGGCGATCCACCATATCGCGGCGGTGCAGGGTTTTGGCGGCCTCTTGGCGGTTGATGCGCAAGGGCTGTTGGCTCATGCCTCGGCCAATGCAGCCGATCTGCTGGGGCTGGCCGAACATCCTGAGCCCGGCACGCCGCTCGCCGCAGTGATCGCGCCCGCAGCCTGCACAGCGCTTGAAGCGGCGCTGGCCAGCCTTGCCGGAATCGACACGCCGGAACGCCGCTTCGGGCTCGATCTGACCGGCACCGGGGCATTGTTCGACTGCGCCGTGCACCGCGCCTGCGGTCTGGCGATCATCGAGTTCGAGCCCCACGCCCGCAATGATTTTGCCGACCATGTCAGCATGATCGTGCCGGTGATCGCCCAGCTCGAACAGGCCAGCAGCCTCGCCGCATTGTGCGACACCGCCGCCCGATTGGTGCGGCAGATGACCGGCTATGACAGGGTGATGATCTACCGCTTTCACCCCGACGAAAGCGGCGAGGTGATCGCCGAGGACCGGGACGAGGCGCTCGAACCCTTCATCGGCCTGCGCTATCCGGCCGCCGACATCCCGCAGCAAGCGCGCGAGCTGTTCCGCCGCAACCGGTTCCGCATCATCGCCGACATGGATGCCGACGCCGTGCCGATCGTCCCTGCGACGGGGCCGGAGGGCGACCCGCTCGACCTGTCGATGTCGATGCTGCGCGCCCATTCGAAGATGCACCTGGCCTATATGCGCAACATGGGCGTGGGCGCGTCCCTGGCGATAGCGATTGTGCGCCACGACCGGCTGTGGGGCATGATCAGCTGCCATCACCGCACGCCGCGCCTGCCGCCCTATTCGCTGCGCACCGTGGCCGAACTGCTGAGCCAGACCTTCTCGCTGATGCTTGACCGGCTGCTGGTCGCCCAGGCCGACGCCTTGCGCGAACGGGCGCGGCAGCTGAACGACCGGTTGCTGCTGCGCCTTGCGGGCGGGGTGAGCCTGGCTGACAGCCTGCCGATGATCGAACAGCTGCTGCGCGGCACGATCCAGCACGACGGCATCTCGCTGTTTGCCGACGGGGAGTATCGCGCGAGTGGTGAGGCTCCCGAGGAAGCCGAGTTCCGCAGCCTCGCCCCGCTTCTCGCCAGTACGTTGGGCGGGGCGACCCATGCCTCGACCCGGCTCGCCGATCAGGTGCCCGAGGCCGCCGGCTTTGCGCACAAGGTGGCAGGCGCGCTGGTGCTTCCGCTGTCGCGCGGCACGCGCGATTCGCTGGTGCTGTGGCGCCGTCCGCTCGAACGGGTGGTGACCTGGGCCGGCGATCCGACCAAAGCCGTCGCCGCGCCAGGAGAATTGCTCCAGCCGCGCGCCAGCTTTGCCGCCTGGTCCGAAACCGTGCGCGGCCATTCGGCCGACTGGACGGCGGAAGAATGCGAAATCGCCGCCCGGCTGCGCCGCACGCTGATCGAGGTGATCCTGCGCATGAGCGAGGATCTCACGCGGGAGCGCGCGCGGGCCGCGCAGCAGCAGGATTTGCTCATCGCAGAACTCAATCACCGGGTGCGCAACATCCTCGGCCTGATCCGCGCCTTGGTGTCGCAATCGCAGGCTGAGGCGCTGAGCGTGCCCGGCTTTGCCGCGATCGTCGGCGGGCGCATCGCCGCGCTTGCCGCCGCGCATGACAATATCACGGCAAGGAACTGGGGGCCGGCCAGCCTCACCCGCCTGATCGAAGGAGAGCTTGCGCCCTATTGCGGGGAGAGCCGCGCGCGGCTCCGGCTGACGGGCGATGATGTTCTGGTGACGCCAGAGGCCTACACGATCCTTGCGCTGGTGGTGCATGAACTGGCGACCAATTCGGCCAAGTATGGCAGCCTGTCTGCATCGGCGGGAACGGTCGATATCACGCTGGCACGCACCGCCTTTGGCGATCTGGCGCTGCGCTGGCGCGAAAGCGGCGGCCCGCCCGTGACCGCGCCGACCCGGCATGGCTTCGGTTCGACGATCATCACCCGCTCGATCCCCCATGACCTCCAGGGCGAGGCTGATGTGCGCTACAAGCTGAGCGGGGTCGAAGCCGATTTCCTCATCCCCTCGCGCCATCTCGCCCCCGCCGACGGCGAGCGGATCCGCCGCGTCGCAGTGCCGCGCAACGAGGCGCACAGGGAACCAGCACCGCTTGCCGCGATGCAGCCGGCGCGGGTGCTGGTGGTGGAAGACAGCATCATCATCGCGCTCGACACCGAGGAAAACCTCAAGCGTTTGGGGGTGGGCGATGTGCGGCTGGAAAGCTCGGTCACCGGCGCGCTGGCAGCGATTGCCGAGGCCCGCCCCGATTTCGCGATCATCGACTTCAACCTCGGCGGCGAGAGTTCCGAGCCGATTGCCGAGGCCTTGCGCGCGGCCGGCGTGCGCTTTGTGCTGGCAACCGGCTATGCCGAGGGCGCGGGCGGGTTCGAACGGATGGGCGCGGCGGCGGTGCTGCGCAAGCCCTATGGGATGACCGAGATCGAACGGCTCCTGATCGAAAGCTGACGGCCCCCGCCGGCGCGCTTCAGAACCATTGCTGGCGCCAGTAGAACGGCGCTGCGACCGGGTTGCCATTGGCATCGGTTGCCGGGCGGAAGCCGAGGCGGTTTTCGACCAGCTGGCAGGTGATCCGATCTGCCTCAGGGTCGGGGCTGGCGCGGTAGATGGTGCAACCGCGCGCGCGGCCATCGGTGCCGACGATCACGCGCACCACCACCTGCGTGCCGCGCCGCGCCTCGCGCCCGCCGGGCGGCACGGGGAAGTCGCGCGCATTGTCGATCCGGCCCGAGATGTGCACCGGCTTGGTCACGGCCACCCCTCCGCGCCCATTGCCGCTGTTGCCGCTGCCGGTGCCATCGCCGCGCCCCGCAGCGCCCGTGCCGTCGCCCGCCTGCGCCGCGCCCGACTGGTTGGCGGTGCCGGTCGATGCCGCGCGCGGGAGCGGCTTGTCGGGTTTTGTGCGCACCTTGGGCGGGGGGCTGGTGACCTCTTGCGCGGTCGCATCGCGCCCCGGATCGCCTTGCGCCCCTTCATCCGGTTCGGACTGGTTCTCGGGCGGCGGAGGCTGCTCGGGCGGGGCGGTCACTGTCACGGTGAAAGCAGCCACCACCTCGCGCTCGACCACGGCGGTGAAATCGGGCGCAAAGGCGCGCGCAAGGCCATAGAGCGCGGCCAGATGGAGCAGCACCAGCACACTCACCAGCTTCCAGCTGAGCTTGCGCCGCTGTGTCGTGTAGCCCGGTTCGGGTGTCATGGCCGCTCGCCCCCTCTGGCAGGATCGCTCCGATACGGATGCGGTTGTCCCCGCAACTTGCGCGATGCCTCTATAGCAGAGCACCGGCAATTGGCGATGGAGCGCAGCGATCGAGCGCGCACTGGATCACAACCGGCCCGGCGCAGATGAAACGCCGGATGCCGAAGCGGACTGCGCCCCCATCGGCTCGGCCCCCATCAACGCGGCCCCCATCAACGCGGCCCCTGCCAGAGCGCACCCGGCGGGCAGCCGCGCGCGCGATGGCAGAGCTGGGCAGGCAGCGCCGTCGCCTTCGGCCCGTGCCAGACGGTGGCTGCAACCCCTTGATGTGGCGATCAAAAAACTTCTGCGCTGGCTACAAGACTCCGGAATTGCCGCTGGACCACTCGATCGCACCAGCCTTTACGTCGCCCTCGTCGGCGGTCTGGCCTATCTCGGCCTTGCCTGCCTCAGCCTGCTGCTCGCCCACGCCGGCGGAAACGTCAGCCCGATCTGGCTGCCCAATGCCTGCGCCGTCGCGCTGCTGCTGCGGATGCGGCTCGGCAATGAACTGCCCTTCCTGATCGCTTGCTTTGCCGCCAGCCTTGGCGCGAACGGCGTGGTGCAACTGCCCGATAGTGTGGCGCTGCTGTTTTCCTTTGCCAACATGGTCGAGATCGGAGCCGTGCTGGTGCTCAGTCGCCTTGGGGCACACGGCGTGCAGCCCAACATGAACCGCCTCGGCGATCTGGCGCGCTTCGTCTGGGCAGGTGGGCTGGTTGGCCCGCTGCTGTCAGCGGCACTCACTGCACCGGCGATGGGCGACACGCTGAACGAGGTGCGGATCGGAGCCATGACCTGGTTCCTGACCGACAGCATGGCGATGGTGCTGATCGTGCCTATGACCCTGCTGCTGGTTGATCGGCTGCGCGGCCGGCTCGCCCCGGCCCCGGCCCGCCCGCTCGAATGTGCAGCGCTGCTTGGCGGGGGCATGGCCTGCGCCTTTCTGGTGTTCAATCAGACCCATTATCCGCTGATGTTCCTGATCCAGCCGGTCACGCTCTTGCACGCGTTCCGGCTCGGCAGTCTGGGCAGCGCCGTCCACGTCGTGGGCGTGGCGATGGTGGCAGCGGTGATGACCTGGGCGGGCCACGGCCCGATTGCCGCCGCCAGCGGCACGGGGATCGCCCAGCTGCACCTGTTGCAGGCCTTCATCGCCGCCAATTTCCTGACCGGCCTGCCGGTCTCTGCCATCCTCGCCGGACGCGACCGGATGATGGCCCGGCTCGAAGCGGGCAAGCGCGAGGTCGATCTGCTGGCGGAGAACATCAGCGATGCAATCCTGAGGTTCGACCTTGAGGGCGTGTGCACCTATGCCTCGCCCTCGGTGCAGGAGGTGATGGGGGTTCCGCCTGCGACCTTCGTCGGCGTCCATGTCGGCGAGCGGCTGCACCCCGATGCGCGCGACCGGGCGCTGCAGGCGCTGGGACGACTGCTCGATGGCACCAGCGAGCGCGAGCGTGTCACCTATCGCCGCTTTGCCGACGCGCCGGATGGCTCGCCCGTTTTCCTCGAGGCGGATTGCACCCTCGTGCGTCATCCCGAAACCGGCGTGGGCGAAAGCGTGGTGGTGGCCGCGCGCGATGTGACCGAACGGGTCGAGCTGGAACTGCTGCTGACCCGCGCGCGCCGCCATGCCGAGAACGCGGCGCGCGCCAAGTCCGAATTCCTCGCCAACATGAGCCACGAGATCAGGACACCCATGAACGGTGTGCTGGGGTTCGCCGAACTGATGCTTCAGGGTGAATTGGCGCATGATCAGCGCCGCTTTGCCGAGCTGATCGTGCAATCGGGCCGTTCGATGATGATGCTGCTCAACGACGTGCTCGATCTCAGCAAGATCGAGAGCGGGCAGTTCACGATTGATCGGGCACCGGTCAATCTCCACGCCAGCCTTGCCGAATGTGCCGCGCTGCATCGCCCGGCGGCGACCCGCAAGGGTTTGACGCTCGATCTGGTGTGCGATTGTGGGGACGATCCCGAATGCCGCTATTCCGAGGCCCGTCCGCCGTGGCTGCTGACCGACGGGCTGCGGCTGCGGCAGATCCTGCTCAATCTGATCGGCAATGCGGTCAAGTTCACCGAAGCCGGACATATCCAGGTCAGCTACCGCATAACCCGTCTTGAGGTGCGCGTCAGCGTGACCGACAGTGGCATCGGCATCAGTCCCTTGCAGCTTGAGACCATCTTCCACCCCTTCACGCAGGGAGAGGCCGATACGGGGCGTCGGTTCGGCGGCACGGGCCTTGGCCTGTCGATCAGCCGCCAGCTGGCCGCGCTGCTCGGTGGGCGGATCGAGGTCGAGAGCACGCCGGGCGAGGGATCGCTCTTCACGCTGCTGCTGCCTGCCACGCTTGTGCCGCCTCACGCGCTGGCCGAAGCGGATGACGGCGCAGTGGCGGGGTTTGCGGATCGGGTGGGAGGTGCTGATGAGCCAAGCCAGGTGCTGCCCCCTGCCCCCATCGCACCGTCGCGAATCCTGCTGGCCGAAGATCACGACATCAATCGTCTGCTGGTAACCGAGATGCTGGAGCGCTGCGGGCAGGAGGTCGATGTCGCGCATGACGGGAACGAGGCGCTGGCGATGGTGATCGATTCGATCATGCGCGGGCGGCCCTATGATCTGGTGTTGATGGATGTGCAGATGCCCGATTGCGATGGCCTGTCCGCCACCCGGGCGATCCGGGCCGAGGGGATCGGGCCGGGGCTCTTGCCGGTGATCGCGCTGACCGCCAATGCCTTCCCCGAAGATATTGCGGCAGCGCGCGCGGCAGGCATGCAGGCGCACCTTGCCAAGCCGGTGGTCTTCACCCAGCTCGCCCGCGCGCTGCAACGCTGGTTGCCGACCCGCATCGTCGAGGCCGATCCGGGCGGATCGGCAGCCCTGTCGTCTCACCCGGCGCTGACAGGCCCGGCGGCACGGGCATCGCAACTGGCACGCTCACCGCAGCTGGTCGCGCGCTGGGAGGCCCGTCGGCGCGAGGCGGTGGAGGCGGTGGCTGCCGCGCTGCGCGAGGGCGCACTGACCCAGCAGGGCGAGGTTGCCAGCACACAGATCGAAACGCTCGCCCGGCTTCTCCATAAGCTCGCAGGCACCGCCGCGATGTTTGGCGAGCCGCAGCTGGGCGAGGCGGCAAGCGCGCTGGAACGGGCGCTCAAGGCAGCCAGAAGTGCTGCGGATCGGGCCGCGCTGGCACAAGCGCTGCTCGATCAGGCCTCGGGCGCTGACCAGACCCGTTACGCCCGGAACTGATCGGGGCACTGGCGCACAGACACGCCCAGCGCACGCCGATCCCCTTGATCACGGCAAGCAAAAAGGGCGACCCGTTGCCGGGCCGCCCTCTTGCTTGTGCCAGCTGTTCTGCCGCGATCAGAAGCGGACGCGAACCCCGAAGCGGATGCCCCAGAGCGAACCGTTGATGTTGGTCGCTTCGTTCGGCGCGCGGAAGCTGGAGTAGCGATACTGCGCGCAGGGCTGTGCGGTCGTCGTCGCCAGCGTGCCGGTCGTGCCGCTCGGCGTGACCGCCTGAAGGCACTGCACGTTCACCACCGACGCGGTGTAGGGGAAGCCGACCTGCCGGATGGTGCCCCAATCCTTGTCGATCAGGTTCAGCACGTTTTCGACGTCGGCCATCAGTTCCAGCTTGCCGCCGAGAACGAACGGCACTTCCTGACGCACCGAAAGGTCAAGCTTGTGCACCCAGGGGGTCTTGCCGATGTTCTTCGGCGCGACCTGGCCCTGATATTCGTTCAGCTCCGAACCCTGCACCAGCGCCTGCACGGCGGTGAAGGTGGCGGTCGAATCGTAGCTGACGCGGCTATCGGCGGTGATGCTGCTCACGTTCGGCACGTAGAGCAGACCACGGCTGGCACGCTCGACGCCGCCGAACACCGACGAACGGCCCGGGGTCGGATCGTTCATGGTGAAGCTGTAACGCTGACCCGAACGGACGTTGTAGAAGAACTCGATCCGGGTGTTGTTGTCGCCGAACAGCTCGCTGTCGAAGCCCGCGCCCAGACGGAACTGGTGATCGCGCTGGTAGTTGGCGATCCCCTGTGCCGCAAAGTTGGCGTCGAAGAAGGCGGTGTTCTGGTAGTTCGACAGCGCCACCGACGAGGTGCCGGGGTTCTGATCGGTCACGTCCTGATAGGTGTACGAACCGTTCAGGAAGAAGCCCGAATCCCACACCTTGTCGAAGCGGCCAACGATGTTCCAGCTTTCACCGAAGCTGGTGTTGGTCAGCAGCATATCGGTGTTTTCACCCGAAGCGCCCGGCAGCACGGTGTAGCGCTGGCGCCCGTCAGGCAGAGTCGAGGTGGCGTCAGTCCGCTCGGCGGTGCGCAGGTCGGTCCATTCGAGCGCGTTGTTGATGTTCGAATAGATGACATCGACGCCGAGGTTCCAGCCATCGCCGAGGAAGCCGAAGTCGGCTTCATAGTCGACCGAGCCCGAGAAACGCCACTGCGAGGGCGGCTCGAAATTCGGGTCGAGCGCGTTGGTCGGCGACAGCGAGAAGCCGGCCTGACGCACGGCGTCAATCAGCGCCTGCGGCACGCCCGGGCCACCCGAGACGTTGTTCAGCGTGGCAGCGCCCAGCGTCTGCACCTGCGCGGTGGTCAGGCCGATGGCGGCCTGATCCGGCGTGGTGAAGGTGCCGTCGGCGTTGCGACGCAGACGGATGCGCTGGAGCGTCGGCCCGGGGTTCGAGAAGTTGTTCGAGATCCACACCAGCGGGTTGCCGCCGCCGAACAGGCCGGCCGAACCGCGCACCTGCAGACGATCGGTCGGCTGCCAGTTGAAGCCGAAGCGCGGCTGGAACAGGTCGCGCCCGTTGAGGCTCGAGGTGTTCGGGAAGCCGAAGCGCTGGAGGAAGAACTCGTTGAAGAACGGACGATCCGGCGAATCGAACAGATCGTAACGCACGCCGGCCACCACGGTGAGGTTGTCGGTCACGTCGATCGTGTCGCTGATACCGAAGGTCCAGCTGTTGTTCTGGAATTCGGCAGTGACGGTGTCGATCCCGCCGCGCAGCGGCACGGCATAGTCGAGCTCGTTCGCACGACGCGCCTGGAAATCGGCGATGCTGTCGAAATAGAACGCACCCGACACGCGCTGGGCGAACAGGTTGCGCACGTCCTGACGGCGACGCTCGGCGATCAGCTTGAGGGTGTGGTTTTCAACCTTCAGCGTGGCAGCGAATTCGATCGCCAGCGACTGGCTGTCGAGCTCGTTGGCCTGACGGCTGACGTCCGGGCCGAACTGGATGCGCTGCTGCGCCGGGGTGCAGACCAGCGGGCCAGCGCCCTGAGCGGGCGTGCCGGTGGTGGGGTTGGTCGGATCGAGACAGACCTGGAACTGGCCAAACTCGCGCCCGCCCAGCGGAACCTGCAGACGCACGTAATCGGCATAAGACACGCGCAGCTGGGTCGAGAAGGCATCCGACCACTGGTTGTTCGACTGCAGGATCCCGAAGTGGTTCTTGGCGCCCTGCGTGTAGTTGTTCGACAGCAGGTTGTAGGTCGGGTTGACGGCGGTGATCTGGCCGGTGCCGGTCTGGCCGGCGAGCAGCGCGCTGTCGTTCCAGATGTAGGTGGCGGTCAGACGGTGACCGTCAGCCACGTTCCAGTCCAGCTTGGTGACCAGCTTGTCGTCCTTTTCGACGATGTCGCTGGCAACGCCGAGCGTGTCGTAGTTGTAGACGGTCTGCGCGATCGAGCTGATGTTGGCGATCTCGGCATCGGTGATGTTGAGCTGCGAGGGCGAAACGTCGGCCGGCACGGTGTCACGGGTGCGTTCGTAGGTGACCGCGAAGAACAGCTTGTCCTTGATGATCGGGCCGGTGACCTGCGCCACATAGACCTGCGAGTCGAACGCGCCGATGCGACGCAGGTTGTCCGCCTTGGAACCGCGCAGATCGTCGTTCTGGTAGAACGCGGCGCCCATGAAGGTGAAGTTGTTGCCGCCCGACTTGAGCTGGGTGTTGATCGCACCGCCCTGGAAGAAGCCCTGCTGGATGTCGACCGGCGCAATTTCGACCGAGAATTCGCCGATCGCGTCAAGCGGCACCGGGCCGCGCGACGACACGAGGCCGCCCGATTCAAGGCCGAAGGGGTCGCCGAAGGCCACACCGTCGACGGTGAAGCGGTTGAAGCGGTTGTTCTGGCCGGCAATGGTGATCGCGCCGTTGTTGGTGGCGTCGAGCGTCACCAGCGGATCGCGCGCGGCAAGGTTGCGGACGTCGCGGTTGATGTTGGCCACACCGGCGATGTCGTTGGCGGTCAGCACGGTGGCCGCGCCGGTCGAAAGGGTGATCGCCGACTTCTGGCGCGCGCCGGTGACGACGATGGTCTGACCGGCATCGGCCAGAGCCACGCTGATGCGCTGGGCCTGACCAGCGGCCAGGAAGCCGATTTCCTGCTCGGCAGCCTCAAAGCCATCGGCGGTCACCGAGACCGAGAACGGGCCGCCCAGACGCAGACCGGCAGCGTTGAAGCCGCCCGATGCGTCGGTGGTCTGCACCGAACGGGTGCCCGAGGGCACGTGGGTGACGACAACAGTCGCGCCGACAACCGGGTTGCCGCTCGAATCGACGACTTCGCCGCGCACCGACGAGGTGGTTTCCTGCGCGAACGCCGGCGTGGCGATGGTGGTGGTCGCAGCAAGGCTGACGATGCTCGCCGCAAGGAGATACTTAAGCTTCATGGATGAGGCCCCTGGTAACTGGTGGAGAGTGATAAGCTTGACGTGATGTGGCCTGCCCTAGGCCGGAACGCTTGCGGCAAAGCGACTGTTCTGTGACAGTTTGATGAAACGCCCTGACGCGACGCGGCGATTCCTTAGTGCGAGTCTCTCCGAACGCCAGAAAAGTGTCGGATTTGCGCGCGTTCCGCCGACGGGTGTTGCATCGCAGCAACGCCCGAAGTGAATTTCTTGAGGCACATCAATAGGGCAGGATCAGACCCGCCGGAGCGGGGGCCAGCCCCGAGGTCAGGCGAGGTTGATCTCGCGCAGGCGCTCCATGAGGTAATCATGCGCGGTGATCGGCGGCGGCGGGGGATTCGCGTCGGCCGGATCGACACATTCGGGCAGCGGCTCGATCAGGAAATCGGGCCGGAAATGCAGGAAGAACGGCATGGAATAGCGCGCCCGCCGCGCCGCTTCCCCGCGCGGGTTGACGACCCGGTGCGTAGTCGAGCGCAGCCGTCCATTGGTCTGGCGCTGGAGCATATCACCGACATTGATCACCAGCGCGCCCGCAGGCACATCCACCGCATACCACTGGCCGTCCTTGGCGAGCAGTTCGAGCCCCGCTTCCTCCGCACCGAGGAGCAGCGTGATGGTGTTGATGTCCTCATGCCCCGCCGCGCGAATCGCACCCTCGGGCGCGCCTTCGCCCAGCGGCGGGTAGTGGAGCAGGCGCATCACCGAATTGCCGTCTTCCACGCTCGCAGCGAAGAAATCCCGCGGGCGGCCGAGGTGCAGCGCGATCGCCTCAAGCACGCGGCCACCGGCGACTTCAAAGGCGCTGAACAGCGCGCTCATGGTCTCGCGGAACCCCTCGACCTCGGTCGGCCAGACATTGGGGTCCATGAATTCACTGAGCGGGTGGCCTTCGGGCAGATCGCGCCCGACGTGCCAGAATTCCTTGAGGTCGAACACCTCGGCGTCCTTGGCCTTCTCGGTGCCGAACGGGGTGTAGCCGCGCGCGCCCCCGCGGCCCTCGATCTTGTAAGCGCGCTTCACATCGGCCGGCAGGGCGAAGAAGGCCTTGGAGACAGCCTCGGCCTCGTCGATCAGGCTTTGCGGAATGCCGTGATCGCGCACCACGGCAAAGCCATACTCGCCAAAGCTGCGCCCCAATTCGTCGGCGATGGTTTCAAGCGGCTGGGCGAGGCTGACGGATGCGATGTTGATCATGGGACGCGCCCTTACACCTGCGTGCAGGCGCCTGCCAAGAGGTCAGTAGGGCAGGAACAGGCTCGCCAGCGCCGCGCTCATCAGATTGGCGAGACTGCCTGCCGCAAGCGCCTTCAGCCCCAGCTTGGCGATCACCGGGCGCTGGTTGGGGGCAAGCCCGCCAGTCACCGCCATCTGGATCGCGATCGAGGAGAAATTGGCAAAGCCGCACAGCGCGAAGGTAATGATCGCGCGGCTGCGGGCGGTCAGCTCGGATCCCTGCATATTGCCGAGATCAATGAAGGCGACGAATTCGTTGAGCACGATCTTGGTGCCGAACAGCCCGCCCGCGATCTGCGCCTGATCCCAGTCGGAAATGCCGATCAGGAACATCACTGGCGCAAACAGATAGCCGAGCAGCTTCTGGAAGCTGAGGGTCGACAGCCACGCCGCCGCCTCGGGCGAAAGCGGCGCGCCGGCGCCTGCCGCGAGGTTGACGATGCCGCCGCCGATCCCCGCCAGCATCCCGTTGGCGAGCGCCACCAGCGCCACGAACACCATCACCATCGCACCCACGGCCACAGCCAGCTTCACGCCGGTCTGCGTGCCTTGCGCTGCGGCTTCGATGATGTTGGCCGGGCGCTGGCCTTCCTCGAAAGTCTCCGCCGCGCTGACCTCGTCTGCCTTGGCGCCGCCTTCGAGGATCGAGGCAGGGCCAACCGCGCTGATCCGCGCCTGGGGGAGTTCGACCTCCTGCCCGTTCTCGTCATACATCACCACGCGGGTCGCTTCAGCCAGCGCATTGGCCTTGCCGCGCGCCCGTGCGACGGCTGCCGCTGCGACCGAGCCTTCGTAACCCGTCGGCCCTTGCGGCTGATCTGGCATCATGATCTTCGCCATCAGGATCCCGCCGGGCGCCGACATGAACGCCGCGGCCAGCAGGAAGGGCACGGCGTCCTCGCCGATGAAGCTGGCATAGGCGGCAAGGATCGTGCCCGCCACGCCCGCCATCCCCACCGCCATCAGCGTGAACAGGCCCGAGGGGCTGAGGGCGGCGAGATAGGGCCGCACCACCAGGGGGCTTTCCGACTGGCCGACGAAGATGTTGGCCGCCGCGCCCAGCGCCTCGACCTTGCTGATCCCGGTGATCCAGCCGATCGCCCCGCCCACCCAGCGCACCAGCCGCTGCATGATGCCGAGGTGATAGAGGATCGAGACGATCGCCGCGAAGAACACGATCACCGGCAGCGCGGCGATGACGAAGGTGTTGGCGAAGGGGTTGGTCTCCATCGCGCCGAACACGCTGGTGATCCCGACCTTGGAGAAATCGAGCAGCGCGATCACGCCCTGCGAAAGCCCGCCGATCACGGCGACGCCCGCATCGGTGCGCAGCACGATCAGCGCGGTGATCGCCTGCAAGGCGAAGGCTGACCCCACCACGCGCAGATTGATCTGCCGCCGCGCCGAAGACAGCGCGATAGCGATGGCGAGAATGGCGAGCACGCCTGCAAGGCTCAGCAAGGTGGACGTGAGACTTCCGTTCACGGCAGCGATTAATCCCTGGATGCTTTGAAAAGTGATCCGATCCCCCGCACGCAGGACAGCTAGTCCCACACGCAGCACGGCTGGGCGTGGCAGTTTGCGGCAGCACTTGCAAGCCGGATGCGACAGCGCGCTGTCACAAACACCGGCCCCTGCGCCGGTGACAGGCACAATGCGCGCGCTTTTCTTTTGTTCGCGCGCTGGCTAGCACCCACAACATGGATCAGCCCGCCACCGCCGCTCCGGCCGCCGCCCCTTTCGCTGCCACCACGCCTGCGGGTGTTTCGATGCCGCTCGGAATGTTCGTCTACACCCTGCTCTATGGCGGAATGACAGTGCTGGCGGGCGTGCTCGCCTACAAGCAGGTGCAACTGCCGCCGACGAGCCTTGCGGTCGAAAGCGGGATCTTCCCCTTCCTGCTGCTGGTGGTGATTTCGAGCACGCTGTCGCAGCTTTACGGGCGCGATGCGGCCAAGCGGATCGTGTGGTGGGGCTTCTTCCCGCTCGGCCTGTCGGCGCTGCTGATGCAGCTGGTGCTGGCCCTGCCCGCATCCTCGGAGATGATCGCCTTCCGCCCTGACGATCTTGCCGCCTTCGAGCGCGTCCATGCATCGACCTGGCGGGTGTGGATGGCGGGCCCGGCGAGCTACATCACCTCGCTCCTCCTCAACATCTGGATCTTCGACCGGCTGCGCGGCAGCGGCGATGGGGAGAGCACCATCGGCCTGATGATACGCGGCGCGGTGGCCTCGGCGCTTTCGCAGGCGGTCGATTCGGTGATCTTCATCACCCTCGCCTTCTACGGCGAGTTCGACATCACCGATCTGATGATCGGGCAGGTGCTCGCCAAGGTCTTCCTGAGCCTGGTGATGGTGCCGTTCCTGATCACCTTCGGGGTGCGGGCGGCGCGCTGGCTTGACGCGAAGAAGACGAGCTAGGCCATCGCTTCCCACACCAGCGCCGACAGGCCGGCCCAAGTGGTGAACATCACGAGATAGGGCCAGCGGCGCGGCCATAGGCGGGTGACCAGCGCGGTCGCTGCCGCCGTCCCTGCAAGCGCGATCAAGGCCGCAGCGGCAAGCCGCGTGCCCGTGCCGGTCAGCGCGCTCTGAAGCGCGATCGTCGCCCATTGGGCCGGTAGCAGCGCCAGCACCCAGCCCGGCCATGCGCCCGGCATGGCAATCGCCGTCAGCAGCACCGCCGCCTCTCCCGCAACGATGGCGAGCGCAACCCACCAGCCCCGCGGAGCGGCCGAAAGCGCAAACAGGCTCCCGCGCGCGGCAAAGCTGGTGCTGGCGATAACGGCGGCGAGCACGGCAGCAAGCGGATCACCAAACGCGGGCAATCCGAGCGCCAGCGCCAGAAGCACAAGGCCCGCCCCGTTGAGCAAGGCGGCGATCACCCCCACCCGAAAGCGCCCGGCAATGGCGGCCGGGATCATCCCCGCCCCCATCAGCCCGACCGCAAACACCGGGGCCGTGGTGCGCGCATCGCCAGCCATCGCCAGCACGCCGGCAGGCACGATGCACCCGACAAGCGCGGCAATCAGCCATGGCAGCAGCGGGCGGCGCGCGGGTTGATTGTCGGACGAGGTGTTCATCGGACGTCAGTGCTAGAGACGATGAGAATTGTCGAGCCGAGGTTGCCAACAGACAGCCTCTCCACATCGCACCCAATCGGTCGCAAAGCGACCGCAAGGGCGACCGCCCGCCCGCAGCGGGTCCGCAGCGTAGCGGAGGACGTCTAGCGAGGATGCAGCCGCGGAGGCGGCTGCGAAAAACAAGAATGGTGAGCCCGACAGGATTCGAACCTGTGACCCGCTGATTAAAAGTCAGCTGCTCTACCTACTGAGCTACGGGCCCACTCTGGTGCCGCGCGGAGGCGGCAGGCGCGCTCACCTAGGCAGGGGGCGCGGGCGGGTCAAGCGGGCTTGATGATGCGCAAGGCTAAGCCCGTGCGGGGGCGTGCGCCAGTCGGGGGCGATGGCGCAGGCGGGATCGAGGACGAAGCGGCGCTGGGCGAAGGCGGCATGGGGGATGACCAATCCCTCCGAGCGCCATGCTCCGCCGCTCCACAGGATAATGTCGCAATCGAGCACCCGGTCGCCCCAGCGCTGGCCGGAGCGGCGGCCGAATTCGCGCTCGGTGCGCTTGAGCGCCGCAAGCAGCGACGGCGGATCGAGCGCGCTTGCCAGCACCAGCGCGGCATTGGCGAAGCGGCGCGATGCTGCGCCCATCGCGGGCGTGCCAAGCACGGGAGAACGCGCGGTCACGGTGCCGAAGGCGGCGCATTCCTCCATCGCCGCGCGCACAACATCACGCGGATCGCCATAGCGGTGGTGCCGCCGGTTGCTCCCCAGCGCGATGAGATAGGTGCTGCTCAGCTCAAATGTCCTCGGCGATGCGTCCGTAGAGCTGCGGACGGCGGTCGCGGAAGAAGCCCATCCCGGCGCGGTGGGTCGCGGCGCGGGCGAGGTCGAGCCGGGCGACCAGGATGCCGGTCTCGCTTGCGCCGTAATCCCCCACCAGATCGCCCCATTCGTCAGAGATGAAGGAGTGCCCGTAGAAGCGCTGCCCGCCTTCGGTGCCGATGCGGTTGCTTGCCACCACAGGCATACAGTTCGAGACCGCGTGGCCGATCATCGCGCGCCGCCACATCCGGCTGGTGTCGAGGTCGGCGTCATAGGGTTCCGAGCCGATCGCGGTGGGATAGAGCAGCAGTTCTGCGCCCAAGAGCGCCATGACGCGCGCACATTCGGGATACCACTGATCCCAGCAGATGCCCACGCCGACGCGGACGACAGCGCCATCCTCGCCCGGCACATCCCACACCTTGAAGCCGGTATTGCCGGGGCGGAAATAGTACTTTTCCTCATAGCCCGGTCCATCGGGAATGTGGCTCTTGCGATAGGTGCCTTGCACCGCGCCGTCCGGGCCGATCATGGCGAGGGTGTTGTAATAGTGGTGCCCTTCGCGCTCGAAGTAGCTGGTGGGGATCGTCACCTTGAGCTTCGCCGCGAGCGCCTGCATCGCGATCACGCTGGGGTGCTCAGCCGTCGGGCGGGCGAGCGCAAACAGCGCCTCGTCCTCCTCGCGGCAGAAATAGGGGCCGGAGAACAGTTCGGGCGGCAGGATCAGCTGCGCGCCTTTGGCGGCGGCTTCCTCGACCAGTGCCGAGACGGCGGCGATATTGGCGGCTTCGTCCTCGGAACCGAGGGGGAGCTGAAGGGCGGCGACAGTGATGGCGGTCATGCCGCCGCCCCTACCTTATTACTTCGCCTTCTTGAACAGCAGAGTCATGCGGTCGCTTTCGCCCAGACCCTGAAGCTCGGGCCGCTTGGTGGAGAGCACCGGGGGCATTTCCCACACGCCGTCCTTGTGATCGGCACTGTCCTTGGGGTTGGCGTTGATCTCGCTGGTGGCGACCAGTTCGAAACCGTTGACGCGCATGAAGTCGATCACGTCCTGCTGGCGCAGATAGCCCTTGGTGCCGTTGGCGTAGGACCACGGCGCATCGGCCTTGGCGCGGTGCTGTTCGATGCCGAGCAGGCCATCATCCTTGAGCAGCTCGCGCATCGCGCGCAGTTCGGTATCGGCAGTGCCGCTGCGCAGCAGGTTGTGCATCGCGCGCATCACCAAGATGCGGTCGAAGGTGCCCTTCTGGCCTTCGAGATTGTCGAGCGTGATGCCGCTGAACTTTTCGGCCGGCAGCCCGGTGTAGCCTGCCACTTCCTTGCCGAAGCCCGCCGCGGTGTCGCGGATGCGCTGCTGGCGCGCCGGATCGGTGGTGGCGGTCAGCGGGTTGGCATAGAGGCCGACCAGCTGGCCCTCACCGCCCAGATAGTGGCCCAGCAGGCGCGAATACCACCCGCCGCCGGGCGCATATTCGCCGACCTTCATTTCGGGGCCGACATGGAAGAAGGCGAGCGTTTCGGCCGGGTGCCGGAAGGCGTCGCGGGCAGCGTCTTCCTTGCGGGTCGGGTGCTGGATCGCGGCGGACAGCTGCTCGCCGTGCATCTTCATGAAATGCGCGGTGTCCTTGATGTGGGCCTCGTCCACCTCGGTGCCGTGGCCTGCGTGGGTATCGGCGAGCGTCGGCGCGGCGATGGCAAGGCCGCTCGCGGTGGCGAGGGCGAGGATCAGTTTCTTCATGGTAACTCTCTCCCGAGGGTTTGCGAATGGGCTGTGTCTAGGGCCAGAAAGGCTGCAGCGGTAGGGCGCAAAAAATGCACTCTGGCAATGGCCGGATGCTGGCCTATCTCTGGGCGAAAGCAATGGAGAATTCGATGAGCAACATGGAAACGGCGATCATCGCCGGCGGGTGCTTCTGGTGCACCGAGGCGGTGTTCCGCGATGTCGTGGGCGTCGCGAGCGTCGAGAGCGGCTATATCGGTGGCACCAAGGCGCACCCGACCTACAAGGAGGTCTGCACCGGCACCACCGGCCATGCCGAAGGCATCCGCGTGACCTTCGACCCGGCTGTCATCAGCCTGCCCGAGATTTACGACGTGTTCCTCGGCACGCATGATCCGACGCAGCTGAACCGGCAGGGCAATGACATCGGCACCCAGTATCGCAGCGCGATCTTCCCGCTGTCGGACGCGCAGGGCGCCGAGGCCGAGGCGGCGATCGCGCGCTGGAATGCCGAGAACGGCAAGGTGGCCGTCACCACCATCGAAGGCCTGTCGGGCGGCGTGCAGACGGCGGAGTGGTATCCGGCCGAGGACTACCATCAGGAATACTGGGACGGCGAAGGCCAGCGCAACCCCTACTGCCTTGCGGTGATCCCGCCCAAGCTGATGAAGCTGCGCAAGAGCTTTCAGAAGTATGTGAAGGACTGAGGTCGAACCAATTTCGTCTCCCCGGCCCCCGAGCCGGGGCCCCGCTGCCTTTGGCCTTGGCGGAAGAAAGCGGGGTCCCGGGTCAAGCCCGGGAAGACGGGCGTGGCCTATGCCCTCACCCACCGCGCGACAAAAAATCCGTCGAGCCCGCCTTCATCGGCCAGCATCCCCGGATGGGTGCGCAGCCAGCCCTCGCTTGTGGGGGCGAGGCCAGCAGGCAGCTCCTCTACCGTGATCGGCTTCGGCGTCAGGCCCAGCTCGGCGTCGATCCACGCGGCCTGTTCCTCGCCCTCCTCGGCCTCGAGCGAGCACACGGCATAGACCAGCACGCCGCCGGGGTTGAGCCACTCGGCGGCCTTGGCCACGAGCGCGCGTTGCAGTTCCGCCATCTCGGCCACCTGCCCCTTGCCGATCCGGTGGAGCACATCGGGGTGGCGGCGGCAGGTGCCGGTTGCGGTGCAGGGCGCGTCGATCAGGATTGCGTCGAAGCGGTGCTTGGGCTCCCACGTCAGGGCATCGGCGCGCACCGGCGAGGCCTTCAATCCGGTGCGCTTGAGGTTGTCTTTGAGCAGGTCGAGCCGCCGCTTCGACATATCGAGCGCCGTGACCTTCCATCCGCTTGCTGCCAGCTGCATGGTCTTGCCGCCGGGCGCGGCGCACAGGTCGAGCGCAGAGCGCCCCTCACCCGCCCCCAGCAACCGCGCCGGGATCGAAGCCGCGAGATCCTGCACCCACCAACCGCCCGCCTTGAAGCCTTCAAGGCTCTCCACCGCGCTCCCGCGCGGCAGGCGAATGTGCCCCGGTGCGAGGCTGACCCCGCCCATCGCCACCGCGCGGGTGGCGGTTTCGGCAGCATCCTTCAGCGCCAGATCGAGTTCGGGCGGGAAGGCAAGGCCCGGCGCAATCGCGGCGGCCTTGTCCGCGCCCCAGCGTTCCACCACCCGTTCGGGCAAGGTCGGCGCCTCGGGCAGCGCCGCCCCCTGCTTCACCCCCCCAGTCTTTATGGCCGCCGAGAACACCCCATGCGCCAGCCTGCGCGGCCCGCCATCCAGCAGCGCGAGGCCGGTCGCGATCACCGCATGGGGCGGGGTGTCGAGCCGCAGCGCCTGGGCCAGCATCAGCCGCAGCACCATCCGCGCCTTGGCATCATCGGGCAGGCGCTGCTTGGTGGCGCTGTCGATCAGGGCGTCAAGATCGGTCAGCCAGCGCAGCGTCTCCCCCGCGATCGCCTTGGCCAGCGCACGGTCCGGCGCCTTGCGAATGTCGGCAAGCGCCGTCCCTTCGGCCTGTTCGAGCGTCTCGCCGCGCCGGAACACGGCATCGAGCAGGCGGAGCGCAGCGCGGCGCACGGGGAGTCCGGGGGGTTGGGCCATGCCCGCGCGCCTAACGCTTATTGAAACAAAGCGCCAGCATGGGCATTTGGGACAGCATGACCCGAGAAAAGTCCGAAGCCGCCAAGGCCTTCAAGAAGCCCGCCCACTGGACCAACGACCCCGTGCCGGCCCCGAAGGCGGTCACCAACGACGAGAAGCTCTCCCCCACCCGCTATGGCGACTGGGAGCGCGGCGACGGAATCGCGGTCGATTTCTAGGCGCGCCCCGCCCGGCGCGTTGGTGACGGGTCTTTGTCGTGTCTTGTCGCGCCCTGGCGATGTTTCACGTGAAACAATGGCCCTGACGCCCTAGATCGCCGCCCCCTCAGAGCGGCGTGAAGGTGACCTTCAGCCCGTCCTTGGGCTGCGGGATCGGCCAGTCCTGCCATTCGGGATTGTAACCCGCCGCCGCTTCGATCCGGTAACGCTGGAGCAATTGGGCGAGCAGGATCTTCACCTGCATATAGGCAAAGTGCAGCCCCAGGCACATGTGCGCCCCGCCGCCGAAGGGCACCCAGGCATATTTGTGCCGCGCCTTCACCTGTTCGGGCGTGAAGCGCATCGGATCGAAGGTGAAGGGCTTGTCCCAATATTCCTCGGAATGGTGCGTCCAGTAGATGTTGATCCCCACCATTGCCCCTGCCGGGATGCGATAGCCGCCATATTCGAATTCGCGCAAAGCCCGGCGCGGCATCGAGGGCACCGGGGGCACCATCCGCAGCGATTCCTTGAACGCCATTTCTGTGAGGTCGAGCTTGGCGAGATCGTCGTAGTCGAGGGCACGCGGATTGCCGTCGCCATCCGGGCCGCCGGTCACCGCGAAGATCTCGTCGCGCACCTTTTCCTGCCATTCGGGGTTGGTGGCGAGGTGATAGATCAGCGAGGTCGCCGAGGAGGTGATGGTGTCATGCGCCGCCATCATCAGGAAATTCATGTGATCGACCACCTCGTCGACCGGCAGCAGGCTCCCGTCCTCGCGGGTGGCGGTGGCGAACTGGCTGAACATATCCTGCCCGCCCCCTTCCGCGCGGCGGCGCAGGGTCTCGCGGGTGAAGTAGTCGACGAGGAAGGCGCGCCCGTCGACGCCCTTTTTCATCTTGGTGAAAGGCAGCGGCCTGCGCACCGGCGCGACCGAGGCCTGCACCATGTCGACGAAGGCCTCGTTGATCTTGTCGGCTTCCGGCCCCCAGGGCAGGCCGATGAAGCTGTCGGCGGCGAGATCGAGGGTGAGTTTCTTGATCGCCGGGTAGAACGCCTTCGGCCCGGCCCAGGTCGCCACTTCGCGGGCGATCCCGCGATTGAGCGCGCCCGAATAGTGCCGCATCGGTTCAGGCTTGAACGCGATCGAGAGCGCGCGGCGGTCAATCCGGTGATGGTCGAAGTCCATCAGCATCAGCCCGCGTGGGAAGAGCTGGTCAAGCACCGGGCCCCAGCCTTGCTCTGACGAGAAGATCTTGTCCTTGTTGAACAGCAGCAGCTCGTTCGCCTCGGCACCGATCAGCGCGACCTGCCAGCCGCCGAAGGCGCGGTTCTTGTAGACCTTGCCGTGGGTCTTGATCATCCGCTCGGCAAAGGCGTGCGGATCGGCGAGCATGGTGAAGGTGTTGCCGACCACCGGCCAGCCCGCTTCGCCCGGAATGTGGGCAAGATCGGCTTCGGTAAGGCGCAGCTCGCTCCAGTGGCGGGGCGCATCGGCAGGTGCAGTGTCGCGGGCGGTCGGGGCTTCGGCAAGGGTGGCCATGTGACGTCGATGCTCCGGTTATCAGGTTCGGATTCGCAACTTACCCTAGTGAAAGTTTCGCGCAAGTTTCCACAGCGTCAAATCCATCCGCCCAGCTCGCGCCGCAGCATCGCCTCGATCATCGCGAGGCCGTGATCCGAGGTGTTGAGGCATTCGAGCACGGCGTAATCCTCGCCGCCTGCCTCGCAGAATTCCTCGCGGCCCTCGATCGCCAGTTCCTCCAGCGTCTCGACGCAATCGGCGGCAAAACCGGGGGCGGCGACCACGAGGCGCTTGGTGCCCTTGCCGCCTTCCGCGATCAGCGTCGCATCGGTCGAGGGTTCGAGCCATGCGGCGGGGCCGAAGCGCGACTGGAAGGTGGTCTCGAACCGCACGCCCGCGAATTCGGGCCGCGTCTCCAGCATCTCGCGCAGCAGGCGGGCGGTCTTCATGCAGTGGCAGTAATAGGGATCGCCCTTCTCCAGCGTCTGCTGCGGCATTCCGTGGAAGCTGAGCAGCATCACCTCGGGCTTGAACTTCAGCGCGCGCACCTGCCGGGTCAGATCCTCGGCGAGCGCGGTGAGGTAATTGGGATCGTCGTGATAGGGGGGCACGAAGCGCAAGGCGGGCTGCCAGCGCATCTTGCCGAGCACGCGGGCGATCTCGTCGAACACGGTCGCGGTCGTCGCGGCGCAATATTGCGGATACATCGGGGCGACGAGGATGCGGTCGCAGCCGTCGGCCATCAGCGCGGTGAGGCGGCTTTCGATCGAGGGATTGCCGTAACGCATCGCCCATTCGACCTGCACGCTCTCGCCGAAGCGGCCCACCATCGCCTCGGCCTGCCGCGCGGTGATGTCGGCGAGCGGCGAGCCGCGCTCCGTCCAGATCTTCTGATAGGCCTTGGCGCTTTTCTGGGGGCGGGTGTTGAGGATGATCCCGCGCAGGATCAGCTGCCAGGCGATCGGCGGGATCTCCACCACCCGCGTGTCCGAGAGGAACTGCTTCAGGTAGCGCTTGACCGATTCCGGGTCAGGCCCGTCGGGCGTGCCGAGGTTGATCAGCAGCACGCCGATCTTGCCGCTGCGCACAGGAGGATGGTCGCCCGGAAGGCGCTGGGTCTGCCAGGTCATAGCCCGCCTAACGGTTGGCAGGCGTTTGGTTTCCGCACGCCCGCGATTGGCGCGGTTTCATGTTGCAAAAATGTCGGGATCATATGCCGTCCGAAAGTAGGGGCAGGCGGCGCAGGCGCAAGCCGGTCGCCGAATAGAGCGCATTGGCAATCGCTGGCGGGGCGACGACAGCGCCCAGCTCGCCGGGATCGGCAGGCGGGGCTTCGCTGGCGAGGAATTCGATCCGCATCTCGGGACATTCCGCCAGCGTCGGCAGGCCGAGCGCGGCAGGATCGACCGCTTCGGGCAGCCCGCCGCGCAGCCGCACCGGATTGCCCAGCGCAATGCCGATGCCGAACACCAGCCCGCCCTCGATCTGCTGGCGGGCGATGTCGTGATTGACGATCCGGCCGATATCGGCGGCGACCGAGAGGCGGATGACACGCACCCCGCCCTCGCCCTGCCTTGCGGTGGCAACGCAGGCGATGCGCGCGGCTTCCGGCCCTTCGCCGATGCGGGCGCAGGCAAGCCCCTGCCCGCTCTGGTCGGCGCCGCCATCCCATCCGGCAAGGCTCGCCGCGCGCTGGAGGCAGGCGGCGAGGCGCACATCGCTTCCGAGCATCGACATCCGGAACGACAGCGGCTCGCGCTTCGATTTGGCAGCGATTTCGTCGATGAAGCTTTCGATGGCGAAGATCGTCGGCCCGTGGGCATTGCCGCGCACCCGCCCGACCGGCAGGCCGATGGCTGCGGGGATATGCTCGACCATCACGGCGGGCAGCTGGTAGGGCGGCACCGCGCCCTCGCAGGCGAGCGGATCGGCCTCGCCTTCGGTCTCGCGGATCGCTGCCATGCTGGTGAGATTGCCGAACAGGCGCTTGCCGAATTCCAGCGCGCCGGGCGGCGTGGCGATACGGATGCGCATCGCGTCGATCTGTCCCTGACCGCCCTTGGCCAGCTGCGCGCCGAGCAGCATCCAGTAGGGCGCGCGCGGGCGGGCGCGGATCACTTCGTCGCGGCGGGGCCAGGTGAGTTGCACCGGGCGATCCAGCTCGCGCGCGATCTGGGCGATTTCGATGGCGTGATCATGCTCCAGCCGGGCATCGAAGCTGCCGCCTGCGGGCATCGGGTAGAGCGCGACATCCTCGGTGGCGATCCCGATCGCACGGGCTGCAGCGATACGCGCCTGTTCGGGCGCCTGGGTCGCGATCCACAGATCAAGCCGCCCGTCGATATAGCGCGCCGTCGCGGTCGCGCTTTCGACCGGCATGGCATAGGCCGGCTCGACCTCATAGCGCCGCCCGATATCGACCCGCTGGAGCGCATCGCCGCCATAGCCGGTCTCGGCGATGACCTGCCCCTCACCGGACGTCAGCAGCGTATCGAGCCGCGCGGCAATATCGACGCTGTTGGCGGGCGCCGTCGTCTTGAAGCGCGGTTTCATCGCGTTGAGCGCAGCCTCGGCGCTCCACCATGTGTCTGCGGCTACCGCCAGCCAGCGCTTGCTTTCGACGATCCCGGCAAGGCCTCGGACGCTGCCTGCCGCCGCCTTGTCGTATTGGCCCAGCTCCGAACCATCAACGGGGCCGTGGCGGATCGAGGCGAACACCATGCCCGGCAGGCGGACGTCGCCCGCAAAGCGGTAGGAGCCATCGACCTTGGACGGCAGGTCGATGCGCGGGAAAGCGGGCGCGGCGTCGACATCGGCGGGCAAGGGCTTTTCGCGCGGAGGCTCGGGCCGCAAGGGGGGCGGGTCAGGGGGCGTGTAGTCGGCGGCGGCCTCGGCCAGTTCACCAAAGCCCGCGCGCTTGTCGCCATGGCGCACGAAGCCGCCCTCGACCTCACATTCCTCCCAGCCGACGCCCCAGCGCGAGGCGGCCTCCTGCGCCAGCATGGCGCGCGCGGCAGCGGCGGCTTCGCGGCAGGGCATCTCATAGGCTTCCAGCGAGGTGCCCGCCGCCGTCGCCGTAAAGCGCTGGCTTCCGGCAAAGCGGGCCGCGATCAGATCGTCGGTCGCAGCCGAGAGCCCGGCGAAGCTCGGATCCCACAGCGCCATCCACTTCTTGGCCAGCGGGAGATTGGCATAAGCCCCCGAAAGCGGCGCCGGTTCAACCGCAACCTGCCGCCAGTCGGCCCCGAGTTCATAGGCAACGATCTGCGGCAGCAGCGTGGTGATCCCTTGCCCCATCTCGAGCTGCGGGACGGCAACCGTCACCACCCCGTCACTGGCAATCTTGATCCACGCGCCGAAAACGTGCTCGCCGCTCGCTGCCACCAGCGGCGTGCGGTAGGCGCGCGGCATCAGCCACCAGGCGACCACCAGCCCGCCGCCCGCAGCCGCCCCGACCAGCAATCCGCGCCGCGTGACCTGCATCCCCTAGAGCTTCCCCGTATCGAGCCAGCGCGCCAGCCCTGCCGCAATCGCCATGAAGGGCGCGGCGGTCTCGTCCTCGCCTGCCGCCGGCGGCTCGCCCTTGTCGCCCGCGATCCGCGTCGCCAGCGTCAGCGGCACCCGGCCGAGGAAGGGGATCTCCAGCGCAGCGGCGAATTTCTCCACCCCGCCGCTGCCGAAGGGATCGCTGATGTGGCCGCATTCGGGGCAGCAATAGCCCGCCATGTTCTCGACCAGCCCGATGATCGGCACCTCGCCCTGTTCGAACAATTGCCCGGCGCGGGCAGCGTCGATCAGCGCGAGGTCCTGCGGGGTCGACACGAGCACCGCGCCATCGGGCTTGTGGGCCGAGAGCATCGAGAGTTGCACATCGCCCGTCCCAGGCGGCAGGTCGACCAGCAAGAGATCGGTCTCGCCCCAGTCGGCATCGATCAGCTGCGAGAGCGCCTTGCCCGTCATCGGCCCGCGCCACGCCAGCGCCTTGCCCGGCGCGACGATGTGCCCCATCGAGAGCACCTTGACGCCATAGGGGCTGTCGATCGCCACCAGCTGCGCGCCATCGGGCGTGGCGGTCGGCTTGATCCCTTCGGTCTTGAGCAGCTTGGGCTGCGAGGGGCCGTAGATGTCGCCGTCGATCACGCCGACGCGGCGGCCCATCTTCGCCAACGCGACCGCGAGATTGGTGGTCAGCGTCGACTTGCCGACCCCGCCCTTGCCGCTCCCCACCGCGATGAGGCGGCGGCGGCGGCGTTCTCCGGTCAGCGCGATGCGCACCTCGTCCACTTCGGGCAGCGCAGAAAGCGCGGCGGTGATCGCCGCCTCCAGCTCGGCGCGGCCGGTGTCGGACAGATCGCCGGCCTCAGCCACAATCACCGCGCGCCGCGCGACAATCCGCGCAGAGCGCAGGCGGTGGTTGATTTCGGGGCTGAGCGCGGCCCGGATCAGCGCCTCTTCGGCGGCCGGATCACGCGGGGGCTGGTGGGGCGAAACGTCTGACTTGTCCATGACGGCACGCCTCTAACACCAAATTCACGCAGCGAACCCCTGTTTTTCGCCGAAACGCGTGCCTATAAACAGGCCATGCAAAGAATGGTCGGTTGGAAAGAACGTCTTGGTGCTGGCCTCAAGGGCCTTGCCATGGCTGGCAAGAATAACCCTTGGGGCGGCTCGGGCGGGGGTGACGGCCCGGGCGATGATGGCGTGCCAGGTGATGGCGGCGCTGATGGCGGCGCAGGGGGCAAGGGCGATGGCCCGCGCAATCCGTGGCTGCCCGGCGGCAGCGAGCCCGGCAAGCGGCGCTCGGCCAGCATCGAGGACATCTTCAAGAACCGCGGCCCCGAAGGCCCGCGCCGCGCAGGCGGCGGCGGCACCGGCGGCGGGCCGACCTTCCGCCTGCCGGAACGTCCGGGCGGCAAGAGCTGGGTGCCGGTGATCATTGGCGGGCTGGCAACGGTGTGGGTGCTGGTCTCAAGCTTCCACTTCATCCAGCCCGGCGAACAGGCAGTCGTCACCTGGCTGGGCGGCAAGTATTACACCACGCTCGACAGCGGCACCAACATCACTGCCCCCTGGCCGCTGCACATGGTCGAGAAGGAAAACGTGACCCAGGTGCGGCTTGAGGAAGTGCCCGGCACCAAGGCCGAAAAGCTGATCCTGACCGGCGACCAGAACCTCGTCGATCTCAGCTACCTGATCCGCTGGAACATCTCGGATCTGGCGCTCTACAAGTACCAGCTCAACGACCCGCGCAACGCCCTGCTGGAAATCGGCGAGGCGGCGATGCGCGCGGCGGTGGCGCGGCAGGATCTGGATGCGGTGCTGACCGGCGCGGGCCGGGCCGAGATCGAACAGGACGTGCGCGCCGCGATGCAGGCACGGCTTGATGCCTATCGTTCGGGGATCAGCGTGCAGGGGATCGAAATCGACAAGGTCGATCCGCCCGCTGCGGTCGAGGAAGCCTTCAAGGACGTGTCCTCGGCGCAGCAGGATGCTGACGCGGCGGTCAACCGGGCGCAGGCCGTGGCCCAGCAGTTGCTCGCCCGTGCGCAGGGCGATGCCCGCGAGTTCAACGACATCTACGCCGAATACAAGCTCGCGCCCGAAGTGACGCGGCGCCGCCTCTATTACGATACCATGGAGCAGATTCTGTCCAAGACCGACAAGACGATTGTCGAATCCGGCAATGTCACGCCCTACCTGCCGTTGCCTGAAGTCCGCCGCCGGGCCCAGCAACAGCAGCCCTCGCAGCAGGGGGAGTAGGCTGATGGACGCGCTGCTTGCCAACACCAAGACGCTGGTGATCGCGGGGATCGTCGCGCTGGTCGCCGTGCTGTCGAGCACGGTGATCGTGCCCGAGACCCATCAGGCGGTGGTGATCCGCACCGGGGAACCGGTGCGCGTCATCAACCGCTTCCGCCCCGATGCGCCCTATGGCTCGACCGGGGCCGGGATCGCGCCGCGCATTCCCTTCGTGGAAGAAGTGCGGATGATCGACCGCCGGGTGCTCGATCTCGACATGGAGCGCACCCAGGTGCTCTCCAACGACCAGAAGCGCCTCCAGGTCGATGCCTATGCGCGCTACCGCATCATCGATCCGGTCAAGCTGGTCGAAAAGGCCGGCAGCGAGCGCCAGCTTGAAGCACAGCTGCTGCCGATCCTCACCTCGGTGCTGCGGCAGGAGTTGGGGCGGCGCCCGTTCGAGGCGCTGATCAAGGCCGAGCGCGGGACAGCGATGTCGAACATCACCGAGACGCTCGACAAGCAGGCGCGCAATTATGGCGCGCAGGTGCTCGATGTGCGGATCAAGGGCGCTGACCTGCCCGAAGGCGGCCCGCTCGATGCGGCCTTCACCCGGATGAAGACAGGGCGCGAGGAAGACGCCGCCAAGATCCGCGCCGAAGGCCAGCGCGATGCGCAGATCATCCAGGCCGAAGCCAGCGCCGCCGCGGCCCGCATCTATGCCGAGGCCTATGGGAAAGACCCGAAGTTCTACGATTTCTACCGCGCCATGCAGAGCTACCGCCAGACCTTCCTCAACGGTCAGGGGCAGAGCACGATGGTGCTGTCGGAGGACAGCGAGTATTTCCGCCAGTTCAAGGGTGAACGCTGACCATTCGACAAAGCGCCGACAGGCGGCGCTGAACGGTGCGGATGTTCAATCAGCGTTCAGCCCCCGGAGGCGCAATTGGGACGCCATGACCCGGCTTCGGGCGGGCCGATGCAAACGGTTTCAGGAACGCGGGGCAACCCCCGCGCATTCCGCCAAAGGATAAGGACCAAGAGGACGTGAACAACGTGCGCTATGTATACGGACTGTCGAGCGCGCTGCTGGTGGGCGGCGCTGCCATCTCGCTGATCACCGGTTCGCCGCTTGGCGCGCAGGTGGCCCAGAACGACGATTCGGTGATGAACCGGGTGGTGCCGGTCGCAGGCGCGCCCGCCAGCTTTGCCGACCTTACCGCGCAGCTTCAGCCGGCGGTGGTCAACATCTCGACCCGCCAGCGCGTCGAGGTTGCCAACAACCCCTTCGCCGGCACGCCCTTTGCCGAACTGTTCAACCGCCGCGGCGGAGGCCAGCCGCAAACCCGCGAAGCGCAGTCGCTGGGTTCGGGCTTCATCATTTCGGCTGACGGCTATGTCGTCACCAACAACCACGTGATCAGCCCGCCCGATACCCGCGCGAAGCTTGAATCGATCACAGTCACCCTGCCCGACGGCACCGAATACGAAGCCGATTTGGTCGGAGCCGACGCGGCATCCGACCTGGCGGTGCTCAAGATCCGGTCGAGCAAGACCTTCCCCTTCGTCAAGTTCGGCGATTCCAGCGCCGCGCGTGTCGGCGACTGGGTGGTGGCGATCGGCAACCCCTTCGGCCTTGGCGGGACGGTGACCAGCGGGATCATCTCGGCGGTCTATCGCAACACCGGCCAGGGCGGCGCCTATGACCGCTATCTCCAGACCGACGCCAGCATCAACCGCGGCAATTCCGGCGGCCCGCTGTTCGATATGCGCGGCAACGTGATCGGCATCAACAACGCGATCTTCTCGCCCTCGGGCGGCAGCGTCGGGATCGGTTTTGCGATCCCTGCCGAAATCGCCGCACCGATCGTGGAGAAGCTGCGCTCGGGTCAGGAAATCCAGCGCGGCTATCTCGGCGTGCGGCTCCAGCCGGTTGACGAGGATCTGGCGCTCTCGCTCGGCCTGCCCAAGAAGCGTGGCGAGCTGGCGCAGGTGGTCGAGGACGGCAGCCCCGCCAGCAAGGGTGGCCTGAAGTCGGGCGACATCCTGACCCGGGTCAACGGCAAGGATGTCACCAGCGAACAGACCGTCTCCTTCCTGGTGGCCAACATCCAGCCGGGCACCACGATCCCGGTCGAGGTGCTGCGTGAGGGCAAGCCGGTGAAGCTCAACGTCACGCTCGGCAAGCGCCCGAGCGAGGCCGAATTGCAGGCACAGGCACAGACCTTCGACCCCGAATCCGAAGAGCCGATGGCACCGGGCACCTCGGACAGCACGATCGAGCAGAAGCTCGGGATGCAGGTGATGCCGATGAACGCGGCCGTGGCCCGCTCGCTCGGGATTCCGGCCGATACGCAGGGCGTGGTGATCGCTGCGGTCGACCCCAATGGCGATGCCGCGCGCAAGGGTCTGCGGCGCGGGGACATCATCCTGTCGGCCAACTACCAGCCGACCGCTTCGGTCGAGGCGCTGCTGGCGCAGGTCAACGCCGCTGTGGCCGAAAACCGCGAGGCGATCCTGCTGCGCGTCCAGCGCCGCACCACCCCGCCCGCCTTCATCGCGGTGCGGATCACCAAGTAAGCGGCCCGCATAGGGCAAACAAAAAGGGCGCCGGGAGCAATCCCGGCGCCCTTTTTTCATGGCCCCCTCTTGAAGCGGCCTATTGCTCGGGCGGCTTGGCGGGCACCGTCTGGGGCGGCGCGCGGCGCGGCTCACGCGGGGGGCGCTGCTGGTTTTGCGGCAGCGAGCCGCCGGTCGCTTCCTCGAGGAAATCCTGACTGGCCGCAGGCGGCGCATCGGGCCCGAAGGGATCAGTGCCCCCTTCGCGCTGGCCGGGCTGCACCATGTTGCCCTGTTCGTCGATGTAGTAATAGTCCTCAGGGCTCCCGAACATCGCCTCCTCGTCCGGCTCAAGCTGCCATTCCGGCAGTTCGAGCGTGACGTCGAATTGTTCGACCGGGCGGCTCTTCACCGCAAAGCGCATATAGGCGGCAAAAGCCTGTGCCGGCGCGCGCCCGCCCTGGAGGCCCGGCACCGCCTTGGCATCGTCGCGGCCCATCCACACACCGGTGGTGATGCCGCTCGAAAAGCCGATGAACCAGCCGTCCTTGTTCGAGGAGGTGGTGCCGGTCTTGCCCGCCACGGGCCGGCCGATGTCAGCGGCGCGTCCGGTGCCGGTCTGGACGGCGGCCTGCAGCAGATCGGTAATCCCGGCGACCACGTAATCGGGCACGGCGGGCGACTTGCCCGGGTTCTCCCGGCGATAGAGCACCTCGCCGCTGGCCCCGGTGACCTTGGTTATGCCATAAGGCTCGACCGCCACGCCCTTGGCGGAAATCCCGGCGAAGGCCTGCACCATCTCGATCACCCGCACTTCGGACGATCCGAGCACCATGGAAGGATAGGTGTCGATCTTGGAATTGACCCCGAACCGCCGCGCCATCGAGGCGACCGTGCCGAACCCGACCTCGTTGCCGAGCTGGGCTGCGACGGTGTTGATCGAATAGGCAAAGGCGGTGCGCAGGTCGGTCTCACCGACATTGCGGCCATTGGCGTTGCGCGGGCTCCAGCCGTCAATCGTCACCGGGGTGTCGGTGACCTTGTCCTCGGGCTTGTAGCCGGCTTCGAGCGCGGCGAGATAGACGAACAGCTTCCACGCCGAGCCCGGCTGGCGCATCGCGGCGGTCGCGCGGTTGTAGTTGCTGGCGACGTAATCCGTGCCGCCCACCATCGCGAGGATCGCCCCGTCGCGGTCAAGACTGACCAGCGCGCCCTGCGCCCCCTTGGGGGTGTTCGCCTCGATCGCGGCGGTGGCGGCGCGCTGCATTCCGATGTCGAGCGTCGTCCACACCTCGATCGGTTCATAGGTTTCGGGCAGGATGATATCGAGCTGCGGCAGCACCCAGTCGGTGAAATAGCGCACCGAATTCTGCCCGGCCTGCTCCTTCAGCTGCACCGCGCTGACATCGACCTTGGCCTCGGCAGGGGTGATGTAGCCCTGCTCCTGCATCAGTCCCAGCACCACCTGAGCGCGGCCTATGGCGGCCTGAACGTCAGCCGTGGGCGAATACTGGCTGGGCGCCTTGACCAGCCCGGCGATGATCGCCGCCTCCTCGACGCTGAGCTCATTGGCGGGGTGGCTGAAGAATTTCCGGCTCGCCGAATCGATCCCGTAGGCGCCGCCGCCGAAATAGACCTTGTTGAGATAGAGCTCGAGGATCTGTTCCTTCGAGAACTTCCATTCCAGCGCCATCGCCAGCACCGCTTCGCGCGCCTTGCGGTCAAGCGAGCGGTTGTTGTTGAGGAACAGGTTGCGCGCCAGCTGCTGGGTGATGGTCGAGGTGCCGCCCAGACGCGCGCGGCTGCCGGTCACCCCTTCGATCAGCGCCCCGGTGAGACGCACCGGATCGACCCCGAAGTGGGAACGGAAGCGCTTGTCTTCCACGGCGACCATCGCATTGGTCATGTTCTCGGGAATTTCGTCGTAGGTCAGCCATTCGCCGAAGCTCGGCCCGATCTCGACCAGCTCGCGCCCGTCACGCGCGCGGATGACGATGGTCTGGCCCGGCTGGGTCGCCTGCAAGGTGGCATAATCGGGCAGAGACGAGGCCGCAAAGCCGACCGCTACGGCCAGCACCACGACCCCGAGCAAAGCCAGCGCGCCGCCCCACACGAACGCGCGCTTCAGCCACAACCGCCAACGTGGGGGGGGCGGCCCGGAACCACCGGGATCGGGCGCTGCCGAACGCTCCGTCGCAGCCCGCCGTCCCCCGCGCGCGCCCTTATTCTGCAACTGCTCACCCCGTTTCGACATTGCTTCGTGCCTATCTCATGCCCGCCCCGAGGGGGCAGGAACGCGCGCCCATGCATAGGCAAGTTGTAACCGCGGGTGAACCCGGCTTTACGCGGCTCTCCCCCGGCATGGCGGCAGGGCGTCTCAATCCTCGGCTGGGGTGAAGATCAGCGCCGCCGAATTGATGCAATAGCGCAAGCCGCCCTGTTCGGGCGGGCCATCGGGGAAGACGTGGCCAAGGTGACTGCCGCACTTGCCGCAACGCACTTCGGTGCGGATCATGCCGTAACTGACATCGCGGTGTTCCTCGATCACCTCGTCCGTGGCGGGGCGGGTGAAGGCGGGCCAGCCGCAGCCGGAATTGTACTTGGCGGTGGAATAGAACAGCTGCGTGCCGCAAGCGGCGCAGTGGTATTCGCCCTCGTCGTAGAACTTGTCGTATTCGCCGGTGAAGGCGCGCTCCGTCCCCGCCTCGCGCAGGATGTGATACTGCATCGGGGTCAGCTTTTCGCGCCATTCGGCGTCGGTGATCGTGCGGGGATCGTCGGTCATGGTCTATCCTCTCTGACCAGCACTATATCGGTTCATCGCAGATGAACCGCAAGGCCGACCGGCCGCCCGCAGCGACCGAAGGGAGCGAGGATTTCGCACGCCGGAGGGCGTGCGGATATCAAGAATCCAGCAACGCGTAATGCGCGGGCGGCTTGATCACGTCCATCCGCTCGGTCAGCAGCGGGCGGAAGCTCGGGCGGCTCTTGAACACGGCATACCAGCCGCGTGACTGTTCATGCCCCGCCCAGTCGATCCCGCCGAGGTAATCCGCAACCGATATCTGCGCCGCCGCCGCGAGGTCAGCGAGGCTCATGGTCGACCCCGCCACCCAGGGGCGGTTGTCGATCAGCCAGTCGAGATAGTCGAGATGCCCGTGCGCCATCTTCATCGCATTGCGCAGCGCGCCGCTGTCGGGCGGCTGGCGCAGGATGCGCTTCTTCATGCGTTCCGACAGCAAGGGCGCGGTGACATCGGCGTAGAAATTCTCGTCGAACAGGGCGACCAGACGGCGGATTTCCGCGCGCTGGGCAGCGGTGCCGTTGATCATCGGGTTGCGGTCGACCGTCTCCTCGAAATATTCCGCAATCGCGCGGCTATCGGGGATGGTGATGCCCTTTTCCTCATTGACGATCACCGGGGTGCGCCCGGCCGGATTGAGGTTGAAGAACAGATCGGACGCCGCCCACGGGTCTTCGCGGGCGAGATCGAAGGGGATGTTCTTCTCGCTCAGCAGCAGCCGGATCTTGCGGCTGAAAGGGCACAGGGGGAATTGATAAAGCAACCACATGGTGCCTGTTTCCATGCCTTGTTTGGCGGCATGAATCCAGCACGGCCCGCGCGGGACGCGGGGATATGTCGGTGCGATTACAGCCCTGCGGCCGACTTCATCAAGACGCAGGCCGGCATCATGGCAGCGACCCGCTCAGTCCCCTCGGCGGTTTCGTTGCGCTCAACCTCTTCAAACGAGAGCGTCATGACATCCTCGCGGGTGAGGCCCGCGTCATCCATCAGCTTGGCCATCGCCTGAACGAAGAACTCGCGCCCGCCGGTGGTTTCCATGTCGGGATAGGCGCTCCCGCGCGTATCGCCCG
This sequence comes from Erythrobacter sp. BLCC-B19, assembly GCF_028621955.1. Taxonomy (NCBI): domain Bacteria; kingdom Pseudomonadati; phylum Pseudomonadota; class Alphaproteobacteria; order Sphingomonadales; family Erythrobacteraceae; genus Erythrobacter; species Erythrobacter sp. BLCC-B19. Next base: position 1,587,395 of record NZ_CP117516.1, on the reverse strand, counting down.
ATTTCTGCCAGCGGCTGACGGTGGCAAAGGCAATGGCGCAGCGCGCGGTGGCAGCCTGCTCGAGCGGCAGGGCGTCGAGCGAGACAGCCGGAGCCGCCGGGTCTGCGGGAGCAGGAGCGACATCGGGTGCTGCGGCTTGCAGCGCCAACAGGACGGCGAGAACGGGCGTGACCATGGCTTGTCCTATGCCCGCGCGGATGAACCTCTGGCTACAGCTTTCTCGCCCCATTTGCTGATTGCCGGGGGCGAAAATCCGTCCTAATCCGCAACTCACCTTACCTGAGGAGAGGAACTTTCATGTTCAGTCACATCATGCTCGGCACGAGCGATTTCGACAAGGCGAAGGCGTTCTATGACGCCGTGCTCGCCACGCTCGGCGCGAAACCCGGCAACATCAACGTTGCCGCCACCGGCCACCGCCGCGCCTTCTGGATGCACAATGGCGGGATGTTCTCGATCAGCGAGCCGATCAACAACCAGCCCGCAACCGCCTCGAACGGATCGACCATCGGCTTTGCCTGCGACAGCCTTGAGCAGGTGCAGGCCTTCCATGACGCCGCTGTCGCCGCGGGCGGCAAGTCGATCGAAGACCCGCCGGGGCCGCGCGTCGGCGCGATGGGCACGCTGAACCTCGGCTATGTGCTCGATCTCGACGGCCACAAGCTGTGCATGCTGCACCGCGCGGGCTGATCTCACCTACTTAATTCAAACACCGCGAATTCGGCGCGCCAGTTAGCTGCTGGTGCGCCGATTTGCTTTTCATTCGAGAAAAACCACGCGCGTTCGACCTTCGCGCCCTTCATACGGGCGAGGTCGCGGAAGTCCTCGACCGTGACGTGGTGGATGTTCTGCGTCTCGTACCAGCTCACCGGCAGCGCGCGGGTCACCGGCATCCGCCCGCCGAACATCAGCGCCGCCCGCGTGCGCCAGTGAGCGAAGTTGGGGAAGGAGACGAAGGCCCGCCGCCCCACGCGCAGCAATTCATCGAGCATCAGGTCAGGCCGCGTCGCGGTCTGCAAGGTTTGGCTCAGGATCGCGTAATCGAACGCCTTGTCGGGGTAGTTGGCGAGGTCGAGATTGGCATCGCCCTGCACCACGCTGAGGCCGCGCGCCACGCAGCGCTCGACCAGTTCGCCGTCGAGTTCCATCCCGCGCGCATCGCAGCCGCTCGCGCTCTCCAGCTCGGCCATCAGCGCGCCGTCGCCGCAGCCGATGTCGAGCACCCGGCTGCCGGGTGAAACATGGGCGGCAATGGCCGCGAGGTCAGGGCGCAGGGAGGATTGGCGCGCGCTCATTCCACAAACCCCTTCACCACGCGGTCAAGCTGGTCGTGTTCCAGCAGGAAGCTGTCGTGCCCGTGCGGCGCGCTCAGTTCCACGAAGCTCACCTTCGCCCCGGCCGCGTTCAGCGCGTGGACGATATGGCGGCTTTCGGCGGTGGGATAGAGCCAGTCGGTATCGAAGCTGACGATGCAGAACCGCGCCTCGGTGCCCCGGAAGGCATTGGCGAGCTTGCCGCCGTGTTCCTCGGCAATATCGAAATAGTCCATCGCACGGGTGATGTAGAGGTAGGAGTTGGCGTCGAACCGCCGGGTGAAGCCGCTGCCCTGATAGCGCAGGTAGCTTTCCACCTGAAACTCGGCATCGAAGCCGAAGCCCTTGGCCTCACGATCCTGCAACCGCCGGCCGAATTTCTCGGTCAGCCCCGCTTCCGACAGGTAGGTGATGTGCGCCGCCATCCGCGCGACGGCGAGGCCGTTGTCGGGCTTGGCGTCGGCGTCGTAGTAGTCGCCCTCGGCCCACGCCGGATCGGCCATGATCGCCTGCCGCCCGACCTCGTGGAAGGCGATGTTCTGCGCCGAATGGCGCGCGGTGGAGGCGATCACCAGCACCCGCGCCGCGCGCTCGGGCCAGTTGGCGGCGAGGCTCAACGCCTGCATCCCGCCCATCGATCCGCCAACCACGGCGTGCAAGCGTTCGATCCCGAGGCCATCCAGCAGCGCCACCAGCCCCCGCACCATGTCGCGGATGGTGATGACGGGGAAGCGCATGGCATAGGGCTGGCCGTCGGGCGCAAGGCTTGCGGGGCCGCTCGATCCCATGCAGCTGCCGATCACGTTGGCGCAGATCACGAAGTGGCGGTCCGTATCGATCGGCTTGCCCGGCCCGACCATCCGTTCCCACCAGCCGGGCTTGCCGGTGATCGGGTGGGGGCTGGCGAGATATTGGTCGCCGGTCAGCGCGTGGCACACCAGCACCGCGTTCGACGCGTCGGGGGCGAGGGTGCCATAGGTCTCATAGGCGATCTCGCAGCCTTCCAGCACCTGCCCGCTGTCGAGCGGCAGGGGGTGGGGGACACGGTAGACCGGGGAGACGGGCGGGACGGCGTTCATGGTGGCCCGCGACTTGGGGTAGCCCCCCGCCCGTGTCAATCGGGGTATCAATCGCGCGCCCGCGCCTCACGCGTTTTCGCGCTGTATTCGCAGGGCCAAACTGGCTATCGCGCCACTCGCATGAGCAAGCCCGAACCCAAACCCTGGATCGCCCAGATCCACGCCTATGTCCCCGGCAAGTCGAAGTCCGCTTCGGGCAAGCCGCTGGTGAAGCTGTCGGCGAACGAGAACCCGCTGGGCTCCAGCCCTGCGGCTCTCGCTGCGCTGGCCGAGGGCCATGTCGCCGCTGACTACCCCGATCCCGACGCGCGGATGCTGCGGGAGGCGATCGCGCAAATCCACGGCCTTGATCCCGCGCTCATCGTGTGCGGCACGGGCTCTGGCGAGCTGCTGCACTGCGCGGTGCAGGCGCTGGCCGGGCCGGGGGACGAGGTGCTGGCATCGCGATACTCCTTCTCGCTCTATCCCCTGCTCGCGCAGAAAGTCGGCGCGAGCCCGGTGTTCGCCGAGCCCGAGGGTTACGGCGCGAGCGTCGACAACCTGCTGGCCGCGGTGACCGCGCGCACCCGCGTGGTGCTGCTCGACAACCCCAACAATCCCGTAGGCACCTTCCTGCCCCCGTCCGAAGTCGCCCGCCTGCACGCCGGCCTGCCGTCCGACGTGCTGCTGGTGATCGACGAGGCCTATGCCGAATACGTCGACCCTGCTTTCCAGACGCTGGCCTTCCAGATGGCCAAGACCCACGACAATGTGCTGGTCAGCCGCACCTTCTCCAAGGCCTATGGCCTTGCCTCCGAGCGGGTCGGCTGGGTCACTGGCTCGGCCCACCTTGTCGATCTCGTCAACCGCCTGCGCGGCGCCTTCAACGTCTCGGTGAGCGGGCAGAAGGCCGCGCTCGCCGCCTTGGGCGACCAGAGCTTCGTTGCCGCCAGCCGCGAGCACAACACCCGCGAACGCGCCCGGCTGGCCGAGGCCATCGCCGCCCTCGGCAACCACGGCATCTCGGCGTCTCCGAGCGAGGCGAACTTCCTGCTCGTCCACTTCGAGGGTGCGGTGAGCGCCGCACAGGCGCTCGAAGCCCTGTCGGATGCCGGGTATGCCGTGCGCCACCTGCCGTCGCAGGGTCTGCCCAATGCCTTGCGCATCACCATCGGCACCGCGCAAGCGACCACCGATGTCATCGCGACGCTGCGGCGGCTGTGCGGAGAGGCGGCATGACGATCCAGCGCCTCGCCATCATCGGTCTTGGTCTGCTCGGCGGGTCGATCGGCCTTGCCGTCAAGGCACGCGGGCTGGCCATTGCGACCACCGGCTGGGATCGTGACCCGGCTGTGCGCGCACGCGCAACCGAACGCGGACTGGTCGAGACCGTCCACGACACCCCCGAGGCTGCCGTGGCGGACGCCGACCTCGTGATCCTGTGCGTCCCCGTCGGCGCGATGGGCGATGCGGCACGGGCGATTGCGCCGGGCCTCAAGCCGCAAGCGATCATCAGCGACGTCGGCTCCTCCAAGGAAGCTGTCGCCCACGCGCTGGCCGAAGCGCTCCCCGGCGCCACCATCATCCCCGCTCACCCCGTTGCGGGCACCGAACAGAGCGGCCCGGACGCAGGCTTCGCCACGCTGTTCGCGGGCCGCTGGTGCATCATCACCCCGCCCGAGGGCGTTGATCCCGCCGCGCTCGAAGCCCTTTCCGACTTCTGGGCCGCCCTTGGCTCCAAGGTCGAACTGATGGACGCGGCCCACCACGACCTCGTGCTCGCGGTCACCAGCCACATCCCGCACCTCATCGCCTACACCATCGTCGGCACCGCGAGCGATCTGGAGGACGTGACCCAGAGCGAGGTGATCAAGTATTCGGCGGGGGGCTTCCGCGACTTCACCCGCATCGCCGCCTCCGATCCGGTGATGTGGCGCGACGTGTTCCTCAGCAACAAGGGCGCGGTGCTGGAGATGCTGGGGCGCTTTGTCGAGGACCTCACCGCGATGCAGCGCGCGATCCGATCAGCCGATGGCGACGCGCTGTTCGACCTCTTCACCCGCACCCGCGCCATCCGCCGCGCGGTGATCGAGCAGGGTCAGGACGACAGCCGACCGGACTTCGGGCGAGAGCACGGGGCGTAAGGGCAGGGCGGCTTTGGCCTTGTTCCGGCCGAAAGTTGACGCGGCCTCGGCGTTCCCTACCCGTTCAGCACATTGATCGCCGCATGCACCCGCGCTTCGACCTCCTCGCGCGGGAGGCCGGCGGGGATTGTTTCGCCGACCTTGTAGGTGATCCGGCCCGGGCGCTTGATGACGTGGTGGTACAGCCGCCCGCTATCCACCGCGATCGGCACCACCGGCAGCTTCAGGAGCTTGTAGAGCCCCGCAAACCCCGCCTGCAGGCGCGGGCGGGTGCCTACGCGCACGCGGGTGCCTTCGGGGAAGATCACCAGCGGGCGGCCTTCCTCGACCCGCTGCTTGGCCAGCGCCAGCATCTGGCGCAGGGTCTTGGCGCCTTCCTCGCGCGCGACGGGGATCAGGCCATAGACCAGCGCCGAATAGCCCCAGCCGGGGATGCGGAACAGCTCCTGCTTGGCGAAGACAGCGGGGTGGGCGAACAGGCGCGGGGTGTCGATCGCCTCGAAAAAGGCCTCGTGCTTGACCGCGATCAGCACCGGCCCCTGCGGCAGTTCACCATCCAGCACGACCTCGATCCCGAGCACCTTCTGCGTGCACCACAAGTGCCACGCACCCCAGCGCCGCACGATCTCTGCCAGCCATGCCGGCCGGGCCGTCACCGCAAGGGCCGAGGCACTCACCAGCAGCGTGCTGCCGCCATAGAACAGCACATAGAAGGCGAGCGAACGCAACGCGGCGACAAGCGTTTTCAAAGGTCGGCCAATCCCAGCGCGCGACTGGCGAGCAGCTTGTGATATTCGAGGAACAGCGTCTTGAAATCGGCCTGCGATGGCACCGCATCGCGGATCACCGTGACGTGATCGGGCAGGGTGCGGTCAAGCTCGCCCGCAGCGCGGCGCATATGCCAGTCAGTGGTAACCAGCCGGAGCGAGCGCACCTCGTTCTGCGCCACCCACTTGGCAGTTTCCGAGGCGTTGGAGCGGGTATCGACTGCGGCAAAACCGAGCGTCACGCAGCAGGCCATGCGGCGCGGCGAGACGCCGAACTGGGCGGCGAATTCCTGCGGGCGCACTTCGCGGTCGACCCCGCTGACCAGCATCTTCGCGGCCAGCCCCTTGTCGAGCACCTCTAGCCCGCGCGCGATCCGCCCCGGCCCGCCGGTGGGCACGATGACAGCGTCGGTCTTGACCGGCTCCTGCGCGGGACGCGGCAGGGCGACCACGAACCACAGAAAGCCGATCACCCAGACAAGCACAATCAGAGAGAGGAAACGCCGGATCATTGTTTGGCCAGCTTAGAGCATGTCGCGCAGGGCAAGCGCAATGGTGATCCGCGCCGTCGCCAGCGCCAGCAGCACGCCGGCCACCGGGATCGCGGCGATCACCAGCCAATCGGCCAGCGTCAGTCCCCCGCCGCTCACCATCCCGCTTTGAAGCGCGGCGAATTGCTGGCCGAGCAGCCACACCGCGCCCGCGCCGATCGCCCCGCCCAGCATGGCGCCGAGCGCCGCCTCGCGCAGGACATCGCGCAGGAACACCGCCGCGATCTGCGATGCGCTGGCACCGAGCAGGTGCATGATTTCGACCGTCTCGCGCGCGCTGGCAAAGGCATTGCGCGCCGCCAGCCACACCGCCGCCGCCGTCGCCAGCGCGACCAGCGCAATCAGGCCGACCGCCATCCATTGCAGCGCAGCCAGCGCCTCGGCCACGGGCTTCAGGAAATCGCCCTGCGCATCGACCCGCGCGCCCGGCACCTTGGCGGCCAGCGCGGCCTCGATCCGGGCGACCCCGGCGGCATCGACCGGGCCTGCCAGCTCGACATCGATCAGCGCCGGGATCGGAATATCGCCGGAGGTTGCCGCCTCGCCCAGCCACGGTTCGAGCATGGCGACCAGTTCGGCCTCGGGCACCAGCCGGGCGGCAGTGACGCCCTCCAGTCCGGTCAGCACGCCGAGCGCGTCCTGCCCCCTGGGGCCACGCAGATCGGGATTGGGCTCGATCACCTGAACGCTCACCCCGCGCGAAAGCCCGGCGCGGGCCGAGGTTGCAAGATTGCCGAAGGCAAGGCCTCCGGCTGCGGCAATCACCATCAGCGCGATCAGGATGGCGATGACATAGGGGATCGGACCGGTCAGCCGCGTCGGCGGGAGCAGCCGCGCAGCGGCGCGGCCGACGGGGCGTTGCGGCGTGGCGGCGGGTTGGCCCTCGGCCTCGTCGGCATCGGACCCAGCGGGAAGCGGCGGCAGCGTGCTCACGGCGCGCCCCCGGCACTCGGCCCGCTGGGGCGCGGGGGATAGCGCAGCGCGCCGGTGGGGTCGGAAAGCTGCCCCTTGTGCAGCCGCATGATCAGCGAATCCGGCACCTTCTTGAGCAGATGGACATCGTGGGTCGCCACCACCACCGTCGTGCCGACACGGTTGTTCAAGGCCTCGAACAGGCGCAGCAGCTTCAAGGCCATATCGGGATCGACGTTGCCGGTCGGCTCGTCGGCGATCAGCATTTTCGGGCGGCCGATGACCGCGCGGGCGATGGCGACGCGCTGCTGCTCGCCGCCCGACATGGTCGGCGGCACGGCATGGGCGCGGTGCGACAGGCCGACCCAGTCGAGCATATCGCCGACCGCCTTCACCACCTTCTTCTCCTCCGTCCCCGCCAATCGCAGCGGCAGGGCGACATTGTCGAACGCGGTGAGATAGGGGACGAGGCGGAAGTTCTGGAACACCACGCCCAGCCGGCGGCGCAGCTCCGGCAGACGCTCACGCGGCATGGTGACGAGATCCTGCCCGAACATCCGGATCGCCCCGCGCGAAGGGCGCTGGGCAAGGTAGAGCAGCTTCAACAGGCTGGTCTTGCCCGCCCCGCTCGCTCCGGTGAGAAAATAGAAGCTGCCGGGATAGAGCGTGAAGCTGAGATTGCTCAAAACCTCGGGATCGGTGCCGTAGCGCAGCCCGACATTGTCGAATTTCACGTGCCCGGCGAGGTTCTCACTCATGGGGGGCACGTAACAGGGGGGCGCGCGGCGGGAAAGTCGCCTGATGGCAAAGAGTGCCACCAATCGCCCGAAATGCGTGTCCCAATGTGGAAAACACGCGGGAAATGGGCAGGCAGGGGGTGCGGGCTCTTGTGCGCAGGGTCCGTGTGATTCATGCAAGTGTGGATATGATCATCGCTTGCCCAGCCTGCGGCACCCGCTACGCCGTGCCAGATGCTGCCATCGGCAGCGAAGGCCGCACCGTGCGCTGCGCCAAGTGCAAGCACAGCTGGTATCAGGAACCGCCCGAGCTGGCGCTTCCCGAGGCAGCCCCGCAAGAGGCAAGCCCGCCGCCGCCCGCTCCGCCGCCTCCGGTGGAAGAGCCGCGCGCCGCGCCGCCCCCACCTCCGCCACCGCCCCCACCTCCGCCACCGCCAGCGTCCCAACCGGTGCCCGAGCCGGCCAGCGATGGCCCTTCGGTCAGCCATTGGCGCACGCCCGAGCCGGCGCCTGAGCCCGCCTCGGCCGAGGCTGAAGCGATGATCGCCATGCGCGCGCTGCGCCGCGGCCTCAATGCCGCAGGCGAGCCGGCCACCCCGCCCTCACCGCCCCCCAGCCGGGAGCCGGACTATTCCGATTCTCCCGTCCCGGCTTTCTCCGACGACACGCCCGATCCGCCTTTCGCCGACGATAGCGATGACGGGGAGGATGGCGGATCGCAGTTCGATTATCGCGCGCCCTTCACACGGCGGCGCAACACGCTGCGGATGTGGACGCTGGCGGCCGCGCTGTTCGCGGCGGTGGCGACGGGGCTGGCAGTCGCGGTCAATTACTATGGCCTGCCCGAATGGGTGCCGATCAGTCGCCCGACCTTTGGCGTCAGCCGTCCGGGGCTGGAGTTCAACTTCCCCAGGACCGAGCAGCGCAAGGAAACGCTCGAAAACGGCGAGACCATTTTCCAGGTGCGCGGCACCATCACCAACAACGCCCGCGAAAGCCTCGCCGTGCCGCAGGTGCTGGTGGTGTTCAAGGACAAGCGTGATCGCAAGATCGGCGATTGGCCGGTGGTTCCGCCCAAGCGCCGCCTCGCCCCCGGCGAGACCGTGACCGTCACCGAAGCGATCCGCGACATCCCGGTCGGCGCCGCCGAAGTCGCGCTTGGCTGGGCACCCAACTGATCCCTTTCACAGGCATCGTGTCAAAGAGCTTGCGCGGCGCCAAACCCCTTGCTAGGGGCGCGCTCCTACCGCGGGGACAGCGCTTTGGCTGCCCCGACAAACCCCGAGTGCGGTCGTGGCGGAACTGGTAGACGCGCAACGTTGAGGTCGTTGTGGGCGAAAGCCCGTGGAAGTTCGAGTCTTCTCGACCGCACCAAATCTTCTCTCCCGAAAATCGGATCTCGCCTTCGGGCTCCCCCGGCCACCGGCGCTATTGTGGCGCCGCGTCGTACACCAAGCGGAAGCCGACGTTCGATGCGCCAAGACCCGGGTCGCGCCCCTGACGGCTTTCGGGGCGATAGCGCTGGCAGTAATTGGGCGCGCACAGGTAGCTGCCACCCTTCATCACGCGACTGACAAAGCCGGGATTGAGCGGATCATAGGCTGCGTTGCGGTCGGTTCTGCGCGGGTTGTCGCGCGCTGCGGGATCATGGCCGGGACTGTAGAGATCAGCGGTCACTTCCCAGACATTGCCGACCATGTCGTAAAGTCCGAAGGCATTGGGCGCAAAGCAGCCGACCGGGGCGATGCCCTTGAAGCCGTCCGTGCCTTCATTGACCAGCGGGAACACACCCTGCCAGCTGTTGGCCCGCGAAGGATCGGGCTGTTCGACATATTTGGATGCGCCCGCGCTGGCGGCATATTCCCATTCGGCCTCGGTCGGCAGCCGCCCGCCTCGCCAAGCGGCATAGGCCTGCATATCCTCATAGGCGAGATGAACGACCGGCTGATCGGGCACGGCATCTGGCCCCTGCGGGCCATAGGGCTTCTTCCAGCTCGCACCGGGCACATAATCCCACCAATCGGCATAGTTGCGCGAAGGGCGATCGGGCGGCGTGAACACCGCCGAACCGGGCTGGAGCATATAGGCCGGGATCTGCTGGACTGGGACGCCGAATTGCGCAGGGTCGACCGGCTTTTCCGCGACAGTGACATAAGCAGTGGCAGCGACGAAGGCGGCGAACTGGCGATTGGTGACTTCATGCGGATCGATCCGGAAGCCGTCGACGCGGGTCTCACGGGGCGGCCCTTCCTCGGCATAGACGGCATCGCTGCCCATGATGAAGGTGCCGCCCTTGATCGCCACGGGCGCAGACGGCGGGGTCTTGCAGGATGCAGCAGCGGCAAAATCGGTGGCCGATTGGGGCAAGGCAGGCGCGTCCGGCGCGGCGTTGCACCCCGCGGCCAGCAGGCAAAGCGCGAGTCCCATTGATCGTGAGTGCTGCAATTCTGCTCCTCCCTGCCGTGCATCGCGCAAGCCTGCGGAATTACGGATCACTTTTTCCTTAATCATGCCGGAGAACTCTCGGTGCTGCGCCGCCGCCCGCTTATGGTCCGCCCATATAATACCTAAAACAATTTTCTTTACACCCCCTGTTTCGGCGCTATCATCCCAGCCATAGACACGGTTGCCTCTGCGCCCGCCGCCACCCGATTGCCCGCGACAGGCAGGCACGGCGCGGCGATGCCCGGACGGACAACGGGACGGTGAGGGGAATTGGGATGGACGCAAAGGATGCAGCGGGCGTCGCGCGCGCCGCAAGCGAGGGGCGCAGTGCAGCGCCCTCCGCCACGACACAATTCGCCTTCGCTTCGGTTACCACGCTGTTCTTCGCATGGGGCTTCATCACTTCGCTTATCGACCCGCTGGTAGCGGCGGTCAAAGGGATCTTCAGCCTGTCCGACTTCGAAGCGCAACTCAGCGCCTCGGCCTTTTTCATCGCCTATGGAGTGATGAGCCTGCCGGCGGCCGCGCTGCTGGCCCGGCGGCGGTCGGTGACGACGGTTCTGATCGCGCTCGTCACCATGATCGCGGGCTGTATGCTGATGCTGGTGGCAGCCAACCTTGCGGTCTACGCCATGGTGCTGCTCGGCCTGTTCATTCTCGCGAGCGGCATCACCATCCTGCAAGTGGCGGCCAACCCCCTGGCAGCGGCGCTCGGCCGCCCCGAGGGCAGCCACCTGCGGCTGACGCTGAGTCAGGCCTTCAACAGTCTCGGCACGTTCATCGGCCCCTATCTGGGCGCGCTGCTGTTCCTCAAGGGCGTGGAAATCAAGGAGGGCGAAGCGCTCGACGCGGGCGTGCGGGAAGCGGCGCTGGTCGGGATCGATGCGGCATTCCTGTGGATTGCGGTACTGATTGGCGCCTTGGCGCTGTTCATCTGGTTTGCCCGCAGCCTCATCACGCGCGCCATGCCGGCGACGGCACAGACCGAGGCACAGCCTTCGATCATTGCGCTTCTGGCAGAAGCGGCATCGTCGCGCTGGGCCTTGCTCGGCGGGGCCGCGATCTTCCTTTATGTCGGCGCCGAAGTGGCGATCGGCACCCAGATGGCGCTGTTCCTGAGCAGCGAAGATGTGCTCGGCGTCTCGCTCGAACAGGCGGGCAAGATGGTGAGCCTATACTGGGGCGGGGCGATGATCGGGCGGCTGGCAGGCTCGGCGCTGCTGACCCGGGTGCCGGCGACGGCGCTGCTGATGATCTTCGCCGGGTCGGCCTGCGCGATCTGTCTGTTCGTGGCCGCCGTCGGCGGATTGGCGGCAGGCTATGCCGCGCTCGGGATCGGCCTGTTCAATTCGATCATGTTCCCCGTGATCTTCACACTCACCCTCGAACGATCGACCGCAAGCGAGGCGGCGACCTCGGGCTTTCTGTGCTTCTCGATTGTCGGGGGGGCCGCCGTGCCGCTGCTTGTCGGGCTGGTGTCGGGCGCGACGAGCTACGCGACCGCCTTCATCGTGCCGGCGGCGTGTTATGCGCTGCTGCTGGGCTTCGGCCTTGCCGCGCGCCGCGCGGCGGTGCTGCGCACCAGCGCTGCGGCGACAGCATCCGGGCATTGAGGAGGCGGGCTATGGCATTGCGTCAGCTTCACGGGCACGCGGTCGAGAAGGTCTGGGGCCAGCGCGCGATCCCGGCGATCTATGGCGCTCCGGCTGAAACCGATGATCCCATCGGCGAAATCTGGTTCGCCGACGAAAGCGCGCCGGGGCTGCTGGTGAAGCGCCTGTTCACCTCGGAAAAGCTCTCGATCCAGGTTCACCCGAACGACGATCAGGCCCACGCGAGCGGCCACCGTTGCGGCAAGGAGGAAGCATGGTACGTCCTCGCCGCCGAGCCCGGCGCCACCATCGGGGCAGGCTTTGCGCGGGAGCTTTCGGACGCGGAACTGCGGGCGGCGGCGCTTGATGGCAGCATCGAGGCGCTGATGGTGTGGCACCCGGTCGCGCCCGGCGATTTCTTCTATGTGCCCGCAGGCACCGTCCACGCGATCGGCGCGGGCCTTTCGGTGCTTGAGATCCAGCAGAACGTCGATCTCACCTACCGGCTCTACGACTACGGCAGACCGCGCCCCTTGCAGCTCGACGAGAGCATCGCGGCGGCGGTGGCCGCGCCGTTCAGGCACCAGCCTGCGCGCGCCCTTGGCCCGGCGCGCGAGGAGTTGGTTGCGGCGCCGAAGTTCATCATCGAACGCCTCGGCGGACCCGGTGAACATCGCGTTGCGGCGCGGGCGGCTGCGCCAGCGTGGCTGATGCCGGTCGCACCCGGATGCATGGCCGGCGCAACCGCGCTCGCAGCCGGCACCGTGTGGCTGACCGATGATGCGCTTGATGTCGCGATCGAGGATGGCGGGCAGATGCTGGTTGCCTGGGAAGCCAGCGCCGAATTGTAAGAAAACCGGGCCGCAGACGGCTCCGCGCAGAACCGAAGGTGAGAATTGCCATGATGCGTTTGCGTTCGCTCAGCAGGACAGGTTTCGTCGGCCTCGTGGTGGCCCTTGTGGCTGTCACCGCGATCACCATGCCCGATGAGGCCGAAGCGCAGGCCGAGGCCCGACGCGCGCCGCCCAACATCATCTTCATCCTCAACGACGATCAGCGCTACGATGCGATGGGCTTCCTCGATCCGGCCCTCAAGACCCCCAACATGGACCGCATCGCGCGTGAGGGCGTGTATTTCCCCAACGCCTTCGTCACGACAGCCCTGTGCAGCCCAAGCCGCGCCTCGATCCTGACCGGGCAATATATGCACAACCACGGGATCGCGGATAACAACATCAAGTTCCGCCCCGGCACCTTCTTCTTCCCGATGGCGCTGCAACAGGCCGGTTATCGCACGGCTTTCATCGGCAAGTGGCACATGGGAGGGCACGGCGACGACCCTCAGCCCGGCTTCGATCGCTGGATCAGCTTCAAGGGACAGGGCGATTATCTGCCCGACAATGGCAAGGGCGTGCGCCACACCCTCAACATTGATGGCCAGCGGGTCGAGCGGAAGGGCTATATCACCGACGAGCTCAACAGTTTCGCGCTCGACTGGCTGAAGCAGCAAAGCGGCAAGCAGCCGTTCTTCCTCTATCTCAGCCACAAGGCAGTGCACGCCGACTTCATCCCGGCCGAGCGGCATCAGGGCACGCTCAGCCGCGATGCGATCAAGCTCCCCGACAGCATGGCTGACACGCCCGAAAATTACGAAGGCAAGCCGCGCTGGACCAAGGACCAGCGCAATTCGTGGCATGGGGTCGAGTTCCCCTATCACTCGACGCTGGACGTGATCGACTTCAAGCTGCGCTATAACGAGACCCTCAGGGCGGTCGACGAAGGCATCGGCGACATCATCGCGACGCTTCAGAAGAAGGGAATGCTCGACAACACCATCGTCGTGATGATGGGCGACAACGGGTTCATGTTCGGCGAACACGGCATGATCGACAAGCGAAGCGCCTATGAGGAATCGATGCGTGTGCCCTTGATCGCCTTCGGGGGCGGAATGCCGCGCGGGCGGGTGGTCAACGAGATCGTCGCCAATATCGACATCGCGCCAACCTTCCTCGAACTCGCCGGCGCACAGCGTCCCGAAGGCGTCCGCTTCGACGGGATGAGCTATGCCGACCTGCTGATGGGGCGCGCCTTCAACCGGCCGTGGCGCACCTCGCTCAATTACGAATATTACTGGGAATACAATTACCCGCAGACCCCGACCACCTTTGCGCTGCGCGGGGATCGCTACAAGTACATCCAGTATCACGGCGTCTGGGACACCGAGGAGCTTTACGATCTCAAGGCCGACCCGATGGAGATGCGCAACCTTATCGCCGACCCCGCGCTGCGTCCGGTGGTCAAGAAGATGCGCGCGGATCTGTTCGCCGGTCTCGCCCCCGAGCAAGGTCGGTCGAGCGTGACCTTCACCGAGCGGCTCGACGAAGGGTCGGTGCTGCGCAACCGCAACGGAGCGGGCCCGGGCCAGTTTCCCGCCCGCTGGCTGCGCGACGGAACGGAAACCGATCTTAAGGCCGGTGAGAAGGCCGAAGGCGGAAAGCCCGGCGCACACTGAAGGGCGCCCGAGACGCCGGGGTACGACCCGCGCTCGAAAATTGCACTCGGGCCGCTTGGCGGGTAGACCGTGCCATTCTTGCAGGCTTGCGGCCAATCTGGAGACGAAGGTTCGATGGCGACAACTGAACGCAAGCCGTCAGGTGTCGGTGTCTCCACCCGCGACCGGGTCAACCTGCTCAGCAATGGGCTGTCCGGCACCAATCTGGAACGCGGCAGCTCGCACAACCTGCGTGTCACGCTTCAGGCGATCCGCCTCAATGCGCCGGTGACCAAGGTCGAACTGGCCGAGATTACCGGGCTTACCCCGCCGTCGATCACCAACATCGCCCGCAAGCTGTTCGCCGATGGCCTGATCATTGAAGCCGGGCGGCGGCGGGGCGAGCGCGGGCAACCCGCGCTCAAGCTGGCGATCAACCCGGACGGCGCCTTCTCGATCGGGGTCAATGTCGACCGCGATCACATGACGATGGTGGCGCTCGATTTCCTCGGCGACCTCAGGATGCGGGTGGTCGAGAACATCCGCTTCCCGATGCCCGATCAGGTCGCCGATTTCGTCGCCCGCAACCTCGAAGCCATGCGCGTGGCCGGCACCATCGACATGAGCCGGATTGCCGGGATCGGGCTTGCCATTCCCGACGATTTTGGCGGGGTCGATTTGCCCAATCGACCGGCCGCCTTCGGCATCTGGGAAACCACCGATCCCCGGCATCTCCTCGGCGCGCACGGGCTTGAGGTAATAACCGAAAACGATGCGACAGCCGCTGCCATCGGCGAGCTGCAATTCGGGCATGGCCGTGTGGCGCCGACCTTCTTCTACCTGCTGGTCAGCGCCGGGCTGGGCGGCGGGCTGGTGATCGATGGCCACTCGGTCACGGGGGCAACGGGGCGCAGCGGGGAAATCGGCTTCCTGCCAATTGGCCGGGCACGCCGCAATCCGGTGGTGTTGCAGGATATTGCCTCGCTGTCCGGGCTATACAGTCACCTGACGGCTGCGGGCTTTCCCGATCCCGGCCCGCTCGACCGCCTCGGGCCGGAGGCGAGCATGGCAGCCGCGCAGTGGGTCGAAACGGCCGCCGACCAGCTCACCGACCCGCTGATGGTCATCAATGCAGTGATCGATCCCGACGCGATCTTCATCGGCGGACGACTGCCGGCTGGCCTCGTCGATCAATTGTGCGACAGGCTGGCGCTCAACGTGCGCCACCGCGGCGTTTCGCTCCCGGTGCGGGCACCGATCCGCCGAGCCGAACTGGCCGAGGATGCCGCCGCCATCGGTGCGGCGATCCTGCCTTTTTCGAGCCGTTTCCTGCCCAACCGCACCGCGCTGATGAAGACCGACGCCTAGGCGTCACCGCCCGATCACGCAGCGGGAATGACCTGCCGCACCGCCTGCGGCGCCAGCGCCGCCGCCAGCGCAATCGGCCCCAGCGGCCCGGCGCGGGTGCCCAGACCGGGCGCGGTGACATAGTCATCGATCCGGTCAAGCTCGGGCGAGCTGACATAGCCGGCCAGGCTCGCCTGCAATTCGCGGCGGATGATCGGGAAGAGCTGCGGCTGCGCGGCCATCACGCCGCCACCAAGGAAGATGCGGCGGGGCGTGGCCGTCAGGACGATATTGTGCAGCATCTGGGCAATGGCATGGCCAACGAGATGCCAGATCGGATCATCGGCCGCGATCAGACTGGCCCGCATACCCGACCGCTGGACGATGGCAGGCCCGGCGGCCAGACCTTCGACACAATCGCCGTGATAGGGGCATGACCCTGGCCAGGTATCACCCGGCACACGCGCGATGCGCATGTGGCCAAGCTCCGAATGGCCGAAACCGGCAATCGGCTTGCCGCCGACAATCAGGCCGACACCCACCCCGGTGCCGATCGTGACATAGGCGAAATCCTCAAGCCCGGCCGCCGCGCCCCACCGCAGTTCCGCCAGCGCGGCGCCATTGACGTCGGTGTCGAGCGCGATGGGCACACCCAGCCCTTCACCAAGCTCCTGCGCCACCGCGATCCCGGCCCAGCCGGGCTTCGGCGTCTGACCGATGTGGCCCCAGCGCGGCGAGGCTCCGTCGATGTCCACCGGCCCGAAGGATGCAATGCCAAGGCCGCCAATCGGTCGTCCCGCGCCGAACCACCGCGCAAGCACCTGCTTGATCTGCGGCAGGGTGATCTCCGGAGCGAGCGTATCAACCCGCTCTTCGGCGAGGATCTCGCCGGCCCGCGTGGCCAGCACGCAAACGCATTTGGTTCCCCCGAGCTCGACGCCCGCCAGCATGGAATCCGTCATCACGACCCTCTCCATTGATCCGCCTTCATGGTTGCACCCGTGCCGTTCCCGCATCGACATTCCATCCGCGCACCCCAAGGCTTGCTGGCGCGGCTGCGGAACGCGGCAGCCGGATCGTCAGCACACGCGTTTCGCCGGGCAAAAGAGACACGTAGTTGTCGCTGTAATAGGCGGGCAGCAGGCGCTGGCCGGCCGCATCGCTCAGCGTCAGCTTCACCAGCAAGGCTGGCTGGCTGGTGCTGTTGGTCAGGGTCGCCTCGATCACCTGTTCCTTGGCATCGGCGATCGGGCGCGCCGTCACGGTGACCGCCGCACGCGGCATCGCGCTCATCGCGCGGTAGGCGGCAGGCTCACGCGCCAGCCAGTAGAGGTTCTCGCTCAGCACCCCGCCATCGCTGCCGAGCAGTTCAAGCTTGGTGATGACAACCGGCGCGCGGGCGAAGACCGCCTCGGGCACCGCCTCGCCCGCTTCGATCACGCCATAGGCTGGCGCTTCGACGGGCATGACGCGCTCGTCGAGAAGCGCGCCGTCCAGCGCGAAGTTGCGAACCCGCAGCCGCGCATCGGCGAGGGCTGCGCCGAGGCTGTTGACCACCGCGAGCTTGCGATCAGGCAGGTTGACCTGAACGTGCACCGGCTCCGCGCCCTTGCGGGTGCCGAAAAAGGCGGCGTGGGTGTCGTAATCGTGGCTGTAGATCTGCCATGTCGTGCTCGGCCAGGCGGGCTGAGTCATCCACAGCAATCGCCCGGAATTGCGCGTGAACAGCCCCGCGTTCATCCCCTCGAAGATCGCGCGGTGCGCTTCGTAGTTGAGCAATTGTGCCTTGTTCTCGAAGTCGGCGAGATCGGTGGCGGCCCCAAGCCGGTTGTCCATCGCCTTCATGAAACTGGCGACATCCCCGGCCTTGCCCTGGTGCCAGTCGTGATAGGCCCAGGCATCGCTGACCGGCCACTGGTCCTCCGGCGGCATCATCGCCTTGAACGTTTCCAGCGTCGGGAAGGAGGGCGTGCCGACCTCGGTTGAAAAGCCGCGCCCGATGCGGGTGAAGTAGGCCTCGGGCGGCTGATAGTTCCACGGGCCGCTGTTGGCCATGTTCACATCGCGCGAGTTGGGCAGGTAAGCGCGCGTTCCGTCGATCTCGCGCACCAGCTTTTCAAGACCGCTATTGAGCACCGGCGGCGGGACGCCCTCGTTGCGACCGATCCACAGCACGATCGAAGGGTGGTGCCGGAACCGGCTGACGGTGTCCGCCGCATTGGCGAGGAACAGCGCGGAATCACCCGGCTCAGCGTTGTGATCCTGCGTGGACAGCCAGAAATCGTTGAGGACGAGCAGGCCGTATTCGTCGGCGAGGTCGAAGAACACCTCCTCGGTGCTCTGCCCCATCCAGTTGCGGATGGTGTTGACGTTGGCCTCGCGGTGGAGGCGGAAATAGGGCTCCATCCGCGCGCGCGAGACGCGCTTCATCCAGTCGTCCATGCCCCAGTTGCCGCCGCGCACCGCGATCGGCACCCCGTTCACCCGGATCAGCAGATGCGGGGCGAGCGCACTATCGGCGACCGTAGCCAGCGCCGGGGTTCCGGCGATGTCGCGGGCGAGCGAGACCGCCCAGCCGCCCTCGACCTTGCGGATCGCCTGATGGCGCACATCGAGCAATTGTTCGCCGCTGCTGCGCGCCGGGGCGACCGCCACCCGGCGCAGTGCCTCGGCCGGGTCGACCAGCGAGAGTTCATAACTGACCTCGCGAATACCGAAGCGGATCGTCCGCCGGTCGCTGGGGCTGCCTGCAACGCTGGCGGTGATGGCAAGATCATGCAGCACGGGATCGCCATAGCCATTGGGCCACCACAGCTTCGGGTTGCTGATGCGCAGCTCCTGGAACCGGTCAGGCGCAAAGCGGACATCAGCGCTCGCACCAGCCGGAACGTCGACATTCTGGCGCAGGATCACATCCCCGAAGCGCGCCTCGACGGCCACCGACCGGCCTTGATCGCCATCGTTGATGACCGGCACGATGATGGTGAGTTCGGCGAGCGAATTGTCGGGCCGGGGCAAGACCGTGGCAACGTGCGGATCGCCGATCCTGACATCGCCCGATGCCTCGAGCACGACATCCTGCCAGATACCGGTGTTGCGATCACGCACGGTCGGCGTCCAGTCCCAGCCCTCGCTGGCCCCAAAGGTCGGGCCGTCGATCATCATGGCGCCCCCGTTCTGTCCCGGCCCGGCGGTGAGCGATTCCTCGTGAGGCAAGCCAGGGTGCGGCGGCGGCGTGACGCGAACGGCAAGGGCGATGCGCTCGCCCGCCTTGAACCGCCCCGGCAGATCGAAGCGCCCTCGCGTGAAGGCGCCTTCGGTCGTGCCCAGCTTCGCGCCATTCAGCCAGATTTCCGCGGCGTAGTTGATGCCCTTGAACGCGAGCGCGAGATTGCCGCGCGCCCCGCTGTGGGGCACCACGAACTCGGTGCGCAGCCAGTAATCCTGCCGGCTGAGATGCTCGGGGATCTGCAGGTTGTTGAGGCCAAAGGCAGGGTCGGGGTAAATCCCGTTGGCGACATAGGTTGCAAGGATCGTCCCGGGCACCATCGCGGGCAGCCACTTGTCCGCATCGAAGCCGGGCTGCGCGATCGCGGCAGGCGCCGCGCTCACGTCGGGCGCAGCGGCCAGTCGCCAGTCACCGAGCACCCAGCGGCTCTCTCCTGCAGGCGTCAGCGGTGCAGTCGGCACAGGCCGCACGGCCTTGGCGAGCGGCACTGCGGCGGCGCGGCTGACCGGCAGCGTGGCCGGATCCTGCGGTATGGTCTGCCCCATCATCTGCTTGACCTGCAACGGCCAGGACGGGCTCCCGCTTTCGAACTGAATGAGGCTTTCCTCAGGCCGCGCCCACACCATGCGCGACACGGCCGCAGGCGCGCCTCGCCACACCGCAAAGCTGGCGAGCGCGCCGCGGAACACGTCGCGCCCCGGCGCGCGCGGCGCGAGCACGACCGCCACAGCCTGAGACGGCTCAACAACCTTCAGGCGAACGGGCCGCTCCGCGCCGACCATCAGCGCAACGCCATCGGCGTCAGACGTGAGGGTGACGAGCAACCAGTCACCGGGCTTGCCATTGACGTTGGCAGCAGCACGTGCGCCGCCCGCTTCTGCCTGAATCCGGCCGTCCTGAAGCGCGAGCGAGACGAGCGCGCCGCCCTTGTCGTCGATCAGCGAGAAAATGGTGCGCGGGCCAGGGGTCTGCTCATCCAGCCGAACCCAGCCCTTGATCGTCCAGCTGTCCTGCACCGCAAGCGGCGCGGCCAGATCCTTGCGCAGAGCGGTTCCCGCAGCGGGAAAGCGGGCGTTGACCGGGCCGACAAGGACGGCAGGCTCCGCATTCCCTTGCGCCGGAGCGGCAGAGGAAAGTGCGCAGGCCACCACCATCAGCGCAACTGCAAGCGCCTTGCGCAACCAGACCATAAGTTTCCCCTCCCGACGAGTCGGCTCGCCTCAATTTTCGAAAACCATTTTATTTATACATTCTCGATCCGGTCAAGCTTCAATCGGCACCCACGCCCGATGACGCGCCGCGCTTGCCGCCGAATCAGTACCGATTGCCCAGAGAATCTCGCCAAGGCGGCCCGCAGCTATGTCGAGCGGATGCCCAAGCGCCTCCATTTTAAATGAAACAATTTTCTTTACTAAAGTCGAAATCCGGGTCATTTTGGGTTCGAAGGCTGAGGGAGAGCGGCCGTTTGCGAGTCCGGCACGCCAATCCGGTCACAGCGCAACGCGCCGCGCGGCTCGACAGTCTTCTGAAAAACAACAAGGTCGAGACAGAAGTCTTGGCCGGGGGAGTGAAATCATGAAGCAGCATCTCGTCGTGTCTGGCTCCAGACTGGCTCTGATCTCCGGCGTTCTGGCGTTCGGTTGTACGGCCGCCGTCGCGCAGGACAATGACCCTGCGACCGCCGAAGCGCAGGTCACGGACGACCAGCCGGAGAATGTCATCGTCGTCTCCGGCGTGCGCCAGTCGATCGAAAGTGCGATCGACGACAAGCGCAACGCGACCGAGATCAAGGACGTCATCAACGCCGAGGACATCGGCCAGCTCGCCAATGACAACATCTCCGAGGCGCTCCAGCGCATCACCGGGGTGCAGGTCAACCGCGGCAATGATGGCGAAGGCCGACAGGTGCAGGTGCGCGGCCTGTCCGAGAATAACGTCACCATCAACGGTGCGATTGCTTCCGGCACGGGCGATGTCGATCTCAGTCAGGGCAACGACCGCAGCGTCAATTTCCAGGATCTGCCCGCGGAACTCTTCGCCGGGGTCGAGATCCTCAAGGCGCTGACCGCCGACCAGATCGAAGGCTCGCTCGGCGGGACGATCAACCTCCAGACCCGCGCTCCGCTCAAGGGCAAGCGCGATCTGATCGTCAACATCACCGGCACCGCCAAATATGCCGAGGTCGGCGATCTCAGCCGCCAGGACGGCAACCTGTTCGTGCAGAAAAAATTCCTCGACACGCCGCTGGGCGATTTCGGGGTGATCATGAATGTCGGCTACAAGGAAATCGCCAGCTACGCCTATGTCTATGGCGGCAACGAGGTGATCGACGCGCCCGGCATCTGGACGCGCAAGATCGGCAACATCGATCCGCCCGCCAGCCAGGGCGCCAACCAGTCGGCGGCCAATTACAACTTCTTCCAGCTCGCCACCATTCCCAACGCGACCGGCGGCGGCACGCGGCCCAACCCCTATCGCTATGCCTTCGACGATCCCAATGGCGACGGCCTGAGCGATGCCAATGACGTCTATTATATCCCCGGCGCGTTCGGCGTGTCCGAGCGTGTGCGCGACGATACCCGCAAGTCGTTCAACGGCACGCTCCAGTGGAAGCCCGCGTCCAATCTCGACATCCGTTTCGATGCGGTGCTGACCGATCTCAACGAAAGCCTGACCGGCGCGAACATGAACATCGTCTCGAACATTCCGCGTTCGGGCATTCTGGTCGGCGGCCCGGGGGCGACCTTTGAACAGCTGGGCACCTCGGCCGGGTTCGGCGATGTCTATGTCCTGACCGGCGGGCGTCTGGCGTCCTTCACCACCCGCGTGGGCGCCGCGCCCTCGATCAACGAAGTCTCGCGCGAATCGCAGCAATATTCGGCCGAGGCGACCTGGGATGTGACCCCGAGCCTGACCTTCTATGCCAAGGGCACCACGTCGCGCGGGAAGGCGACCACGCTCAACTTCGGACAATTGAGCGCGAGCATCGAGCAGCAGGGCGGCACCGCCCCGGTGTTCAACACGCAGGACTTCTACAACATCGTCGACTTCCAGCTCGGCGACAACAAGATCCCCAACGTCACCTTCTACGAAAACCCCTTCCCCTCGACGGCCTATGGGGTGAATGGGGTCGTGCCGGAGGATCAGCTGGTGGTGCTCAATCCCGGCGATCTCAGCTACAACCGCTACCGTTACCGCCAATTCCAGCGCAACGCGGCCGATACCGAGAACACCGACGATTCGCTCCGCTTCGATGCCACCTGGGAAACGCCGGGCGGCTTCTTCCAGTCGTTCCAGGCGGGTCTGCGCTGGGCCGAGCGCGGGTTCCAGCGGGCGCGGTATGAAAACGCCAACGAAGGCGGCAGCATTGCCGCCATCGCTGGCCAGGAGGTGCGCGATCCGGTGCAGGCGGTGAACGTCTGGGCGGTGCCGCTCAACCCGGCCAACACCACCAATGCAGGCGCAGCGGCAACCGCCACCTTCCTCAGCTCGTGCCTGACCACGGCGGGCGATCCGGACATCCTCAAGCGTTTCGGCGGCAATCTGCCGATGACCTTCGGATCGACCGCCGGGTGCAACATCGCCAGCGTGGCGGAATACTTCAATCTGTTCGACATCCGCGCGGTCAACCCGGCCTCGGGCTCGGGCTTCTACGAGGTCGAGGACGAACGCTTCAGCGTTACGGAGGAGACCATCGCCGGCTATCTGCGGGCCAATTTCAGCACCGATATCGGATCTGTGTCGATGTTCGGGAATGTCGGCCTGCGCTATGTCGAGACGGACACCACCTCGTCGGGCTATCTGATCAATCCGGGCACCCCGGTCAGCTACAGCATCGTCACCTTCGACAACAGCTATGACGACTGGCTGCCGACCGCGAACCTCAATTTCGGCCTGTCGAAGGACATCATCGCCCGCTTCGCCTATTCGCGCACGATCGGGCGTCCGGCGCTGACGCAGATTTCGCCGGGGCTGGAACTGACGCGGTCGGATGTCGATCCGAACTTCGCCGGCTTCGGGGTGGCGGGCAATCCGTTCCTCGATCCGGTGCGGTCGGACAATTTCGATGCCTCGTTCGAATGGTACTACGACAAGGGCAGCTTCGTGTCGGTCGCGGCCTTCATGAAGAACATCGACACCACGATCTTCCGCGACCCCGTCCCCACCGCGCGCGACATCAACGGCGAGGTGTTCTCGGTCACCACCTTCGGCAATTTCGGCGGCACCAAGCTGAAGGGCGTCGAAGTGGGCGCGGCCCATGCCTTCACCTACCTGCCGGGCGTGCTGCGCCATCTGGGGGTGACGGGCAACTTCACCTATATCGACGAAAAGAGCGACCTGCGCGATCAGGAAGGTGATCCCATCAGCCGGCGCGGTCTGTCGAAATACACCTGGAACGCCAGCGCCTATTACGACGACAAGACGTTCAACCTGCGCCTTGCCTATAACTGGCGCTCGGCCTTCACCCGGCGCGAGGTGGTGCAGCTCGGTTTCGGTCGCCCCGAGGCCTTGCCCGAGGTCGAAGCCGCCCGCGGGCAGCTCGATCTCGCGGCACGCTTCATCATCAACCGCAACCTGCGCATCACCGCCGATGCGACCAACCTCACCAACACCGGCACCTTCCGCTATCTCAAGTACGAGGAGCTGGTGAACTACGTCTCGCTCGCGGGACGCCGCTTCAACCTCGGCGTGCAGGTGAGCTTCTGATGGCGCGCCAGCGTCAGCGCGGGGCGGCGCTCCGCCGGGGGGCGGCGGCGATGCTCGCGCTGGCGCTCTCCGCCCCTGTCGCCGCGCAATCGGGGGCCAGCTGCGCAGCCGATCCGGAAGCCGCCGCGCGCAGCTACAACTACATCCTCGGCACGCAGGCGATCGGTGGCCCTTACCAGCACACCAAGGGCAACCGCCTGATCGAGCAGGCCAACAATGTGCGGGGCATGGGCTCCAACCTGCTCAAGATCTCGCTGGCCGAGGGCGCCGCACCCGCTTACGATTCGGCCGAAGCGGCGCGCGGGGCCAAGACCACGCTCGACTATGTGAAGGCCGCGCCCGCAGTGCAGCAGGCGCTCGACATGGACTTCACCTATTATCAGGCGTGGGTCCATTCCTTCACCGACGCCACATGGCGCGACGGGGTCGATATGACCGAGGCGCGCCAGTATTATGACGAGATGTACGCCCTGACCGCGTGGCTGCTCGAACGCTATTCGGGCACGGGCAAGGTGTTCATGCTCGGCAACTGGGAGGGTGACTGGCTGTTGCTGGGCCGCCAGAACCGCGAGCTTGATCCCTCGCCCACGGCGGTCGAAGGGATGATCGCCTGGATGAAGATCCGCCAGCTCGCGGTCGACAATGCCCGCGCAGCGGTCGCGCACAAGGATGTGGCGGTCTATCACTACATCGAGGTCAACCTCGTGAAGAAAGCGATGGCGGGCCGCCCCAGCATCGGGTTGTCGGTGCTGCGCGAGGTCAATCCCGATCTGGTGTCCTATTCGGCCTATGAGGCGATCAAACAGTCGCCCACGCCTGATCTGATGTCGATCCGCCAGCCGCTGGAAGAGATCCTGGGCTTTCTCGAAGCCCAGTTGCCGCCCAAGGAAGGCCTGCCGTTCAAGCGCCGCGTGTTCATCGGCGAATTCGGCTATCATGCCGATCGCGCCAAGCCGCTGACCGTGAAGCAGCAATACATGAAGAGCCGCTTCGTGATGCAGAGCGCAGTGGCGCTCGATCTGCCCTTCGCGCTGATTTGGCAGATGTATAACAACGAATACACCGAAGACGGCCGGTCGAAGGAAATGTCGCTGATCGACGAGCGCGGGCGCAAGCGTGCGCTTTATATGCTGCACCGCAACTATCTGGCCGAAATGAAGAGCTTTGTGGCGCAATCCTGCCGCGATACGGGGGCGCTCCCCAGCCGTGATGCGTTCCGCGCGCGCGCGCTGGAGGTGCTCAAGGCGTCAGGCTTCGAGAAAATGCAGGCGCTGGAAGAAGGGTGGACTGGCTGACGTCCCGGCGCCCGCAGCTAGGGCGCGGCGGCCGCGATATAGCCAAGCAATGCCAAAAACCCGTCCATCGCCGCCAAAGTCTTGCCAAAATAGAACGGCGAGCGGTTACGGCCGAAGAAGGCATGGGGCTGGCCTTCGTAAAGCTCCAGCCGGCAGGGCGCCCCCGCAGCGCGCACCTTCGCGCAGTAAGCCTCTCCGGTCGCGACCGGCACCAGCGCGTCGCGGGTGCCGAGCATGATCAGCGTCGGCGGGTGGCCAGGCCTGATGTTGTGGAGCGGCGAGAACGCCTGCCAGTAATCCGACACGAGCGCATTTCCGAAGCCCTCTGGCCCGTTGTCGATAACGGGATTGAACAGCACCAGCGCCGCCGGGCGATGGGATATGCCCTCTGCCTCGCTCGGCTCGGCGAAGCCCTCGCTGGTGGCGAGAGCCGCCGCGAGCTGGCCTCCCGCCGATCCGCCGCCGGCCGCGATGCGATCGGGATCAAGGCCGAGAGTTGCGGCATGACTGCGCACATAGCGCATGGCCGAAATCGCGTCCGCCAGCGCGGCGCGCGGGTCGGTGCCGTCCGTCTGGCCAAGCCGGTAGTCGGCGGAGATCGCGACCATGCCCTTGCCGGCCAGATGGCGTGCCTGATCGTAGAAGCGCAGCGCATCGCCCTCGACCCAGCCACCGCCGTGGAAGAAGATGATCGCGGGCCGCGGGCCGGGGAAGGCTGCCGCATCAGGGGCAAAGACATGAAGGAACAGCGTACGCCGCGCTGTCGTCTTGTAGGCGACAAGCTGAGGCGCCGCGTTGCTGGCCGCCAAGGCCTGGTCAGGTGCTGGCGTGTCCGAATGAACGGGCTGCACCAGCAAGGCTGCCAGCATCACGGCTGCGCGCGTCCATGATCCCATTGCCTGTCCCACCGCCCTTTCGCCGCCTGCGCCAACCTATGCGGGCTCTGCGCAGGCGCGGCAACCTTGGGACACGCCAATCTGCCGGAAGGATCGCTGCATGATCACGCTCACCCGTCTGCTTGCCTGCTGGCTCGTTCTCCTCGGCGCCGCAAATGCGCGGGCCGAGGCTCCGGCAGAAACGCAGGTCAACATCCTCATCGTCACGGTCGATGACATGAATTGGAACTCGGTCGGCGCCTTCGGAGCACCGATCAGGGACATCACCCCGCATATCGACGCGCTCGCGCAGCAGGGCCGCCGGTTCGAGCGCGCCTATGTGACCGCGTCGAACTGCTCGCCATCGCGCGTGGCGCTCCAGACCGGGCGCTATCCGCAGCAGACTGGCGCAACCGGGTTCTTCTACGTCGATGACAGCGGCCTGCCCACGATCGCAACCGAATTGCGCCGCCGCGGCTATCTCACCGGCGTGATCAACAAGGTTGAAGACACCAATCCCGGGCCCGATCGGCAACGCTATTGGGACTTCGCGCGCAATCTCGGCAAGGCCGACAAATACGCGCCGCAGCAGATGGGCCAGACAACGGCGGCGTTCCTTGCCCGCGCGCGCGCCGAGAGGCGGCCATTCTATCTGACGGTCAACATCGCCGATCCGCACAAGCCCAATTTCAATGACCCCGAAGCCACCGCGTCAGGCGCCGATGCCCATGCCCCGAGCCGGATCATCGCGGCCAGCGAAGTGACCGTGCCGGGCTTTCTGCCCGATGTGCCGGAAATTCGCGCAGATTTGCGCAACTACCTCAACTCGGTGAAGCGCGCCGACGACGCGGTCGGCGCGATCATCGCCGCGCTTGAGGCAAGCGGGATGGCGCAGGACACGCTGGTCGTCTTTCTGTCCGACCACGGAATGCCCTTCCCCTTCGCCAAATCGTCCGTCTACGACAACAGCCTCAGGACGCCGCTGATCATGCGCTGGCCGGGCCGGATCGCGCCCGGCAGCCTGGAGACGGGTCTTGTCTCGACCGTCGATCTGCTGCCGACCATTCTTGATGCCACTGGCACTGCACTGCCAGCAGGGACGCCCTTTCCGGGCCGGGCCTTGCTGGCATCCGAACCCTCGCCTGCCCCCGATCACGTGTTCGGCAGCTTCGACGAGAACGCCCGCGGCTATCCCGTGCCGATGCGCGCGGCGATCGGGCAGGAGTGGATCTATGTCTTCAACGCGTGGTCGGATGGCGCATACACCATCAAGAATGACGACATGAACCATGCCACCTTCAAGCAGATGGTGCGCCATGCGCCGCACGATCCCGCAATCAGGGCACGCCTCGCATTCTACCTTGCACCGCCCGTCGAAGAGCTGTGCCACCTGACCGTCGATCCCGATTGCCTGATCAACCGGGCCGAGGATCCCACCCTTGCACCCCGCCTGGCAGACCTGCGCGCAGCCATGTGGGCGCAGATGCTCCGCACGGGTGATCCGCTGATCGCTGCCTTTGATTCCCGTGCAGACCGGACTGCGCTGCGCCGCTTCATGGACGGCGAGACCGCCGCCGCACAGGCGCGCGCGGACATCCTGCAATGGAAGCGGCCCGACAACATCGCCGGCCCGACACGGGCCAACCGCGGACTGTTTCGCAAGCCGCACTCGTCGCCCGCCGCCCCCTGAGACTCGCGCTGCAACCGGCCTGCGGCGATGCCTGTCGGGATTTCCTTTGGGGCGCTCCCGATAGCCTGTTAGGAGCGCCGCCATGCTTACCATCGACAACATCACCGTCCGGCTTGGCGGCCGGGCCATCCTCGAACGCGCTAGCGCCACCATTCCGGTGGGCGCGCGCGTCGGGCTGATCGGCCGCAACGGCGCGGGCAAATCGACGCTGATGAAGGCGCTGATCGGCGAGATCGAGCCCGACGACGGCGAAATTGCCAAGCCCGCCCGCGCGCGGATCGGCTACATCGCGCAGGAAGCCCCAAGCGGAAGCATGACCCCCGAGGACGTCGTGCTCGCCTCGGCCACCGAACGTGCGGCGCTGCTGGCCGAGCTGGAAACCTGCACCGACATGGACCGGATGGGCGACGTGCACGAGCGCCTGCTGGCGATCGACGCCTACAGCGCCCCGGCGCGCGCGGCGAAGATCCTCAATGGCCTCGGCTTTGACGAGGAGATGCAACAGCGCCCCGTCGACAGCTTTTCGGGCGGGTGGAAGATGCGCATTGCGCTCGGCGCATTGCTGTTCTCCGAGCCGGACATCCTGTTGCTGGACGAGCCTTCGAACCACCTCGACCTTGAAGCGACCTTGTGGCTGGAAAACTTCCTCAAGTCCTATCCCGCGACGCTGGTGGTGATCAGCCACGAGCGCGACCTCCTCAACAAGGTGGTCGATCACATCCTGCACCTGCAAGGCGGGCAGCTGACGCTCTATCCGGGCGGCTATGACGCCTTCGAGAAGCAGCGCGCCGAGCGCGCGGCGCAGCTGGCCGCCGCCAAGGCCTCGCAGGAGGCGCAGGCCGCGCGGCTCAGGGATTACGTCGCCCGCAACTCCGCCCGCGCCTCGACCGCCAAGCAAGCCCAGTCGCGCGCCAAGATGCTCGCCAAGATGCAGCCCATCGCCGCGCTGATGGAAGACCCGAGCCTGAGCTTCGATTTCCCCGATCCGGCCGAGATGAAATCGCCGATGATCACGCTGGAGCAGGCGGCGGTCGGATATGGCGTGGCGCCGCCGATCTTGAAGCGGCTGAACTTCCGGATCGAGGCCGATGATCGCATCGCCCTCTTGGGCCGCAACGGCAACGGCAAGACGACGCTCGCCCGCCTGCTCGCCGCGCAGCTCACCCCCGCCGAAGGGGCAGTGAACGCGCCGGGCAAATTGAAGGTCGGCTACTTCACCCAGTATCAAGTCGAGGAATTGACGGGGGAGGACACCCCGCTCGATCTGATGAACCGTGCGATGGAGGGCCAGTCCCCCGCTGCGGTGCGCGCGCAATTGGGGCGCTTCGGCTTTTCCGGCCCGCGCGCGACCCAGCGTGTCGACAAGCTTTCGGGCGGGGAACGGGCAAGGCTCGCGCTGGCGCTGATCACCCGCGAGGCGCCGCACCTCCTGATCCTCGACGAGCCGACCAACCACTTGGATGTCGACGCGCGCGAGGCGCTGGTGCAGGCCTTGAACGCCTATTCGGGCGCGGTGATCCTGATCAGCCACGATCGCCACATGGTCGAACTGACCGCCGACCGCCTGTTTCTCGTCGATGGCGGGACGGCGCGCGAATATGACGGCAGCATGGATGATTACATCGACTTCATCCTCGGCCGGAACCAGCCCAAGGGTGCGCGGGGGGCCGACAAGTCTTCCGCTTCCCGCAACTCGAAGGGCGCAACCGACAGGCGCAGCGCCAAATCGGCGCTGGAGAAAGCCGAGGCAACGATTGCGCGCCTGACCGACGAGCTCGCCCGCCTCGACAGCAGAATTCTCACGCTGAGCAGCAATGGCGGCGGCACGGGCGGTGCTGCGATGCAAGGCCTGCTGACCGAGCGATCGGCCACCGCCAAGGCGCTTGCCGATGCCGAAGAGGCATGGCTGGAGGCAGGCACCGTGCTCGAGGCCACAGCCGCATCCTGATGCGGAGCCCCGACCCCGATTGCGCTTGAGCAACCCCCCTGCTTAATGGCATTGTGAGTGCCGATATCTGTGCAAGGCGGCAGGGGGAGAGCGGGGATGAAGCGAATTGCCATCGGGATTCTGGTGATTGCCGTGCTGGGTCTGGGTGCGGCCTATGCCTTCCAGAAGCCAATCGGCATGGCCATCGTCCAGCGAGCGGCCGAGGCCGCACCGGGGCGCGATGCGCTTGCAGGCCTTGCAGACGGGCTCCACCTGGGCCTGTGCGGGACGGGATCGCCGATGCCCAATCCTCACCGGGCGGGGCCGTGCAATGTCGTGATCGCCGGGGATCAGGTGCTGGTGATCGACATGGGCGAAGGCGGCAACCGCAATCTCAATCTGATGGGGATCAGCGCCGCCAGGGTCGACGCCCTGCTGCTGACGCATTTCCATTCGGATCATATCGACGGCATTGGCCCGTTGATGCTGTATCATTGGACGCGCGGGGCGAGCGCCGCACCGCTGCCGGTCTATGGCCCGCAAGGGGTCGAGCAGGTCGTCGCGGGCTTCAATGCCGCCTACGCGCCCGACAAGACCTACCGCGTCGCCCATCACGGCGAAGCCGTGGTGCCAAGCAGCGGCGGCGGCGCGACAGCGCGGCCTTTCACGATGACCGGGACGCGCGCGGTTGTCCTGCAAGGCGGAGGCCTGACGGTCACGGCCTTCACCGTCGATCACGACCCCGTCGAACCCGCCGTCGGCTATCGCTTCGATTACAGGGGGCGCGCTGTCTGCATCAGCGGCGACACCGCCAAGTCGGCCAATCTGATCGCTGTCTGCAAAGGGGCCGACATCATCGTGCATGACGCGCTCCAGCCGCGCATGGTGGAGGACATCCGGGCCGCCTTCGCTGCCAAGGGCGATGCCAACACGGCCAAGATCTTCGCCGATATTCAGGATTACCACGCCTCTCCCGAACAGGCAGCCGAGAGCGCACAGGACGCCGGCGCGCGGTTGCTGGTGCTCTCGCACCTCGTGCCGCCGCTGCCGCGTGCCTACCTCTACCCCGCGTTCCTCGGCGAGGCGCCTGCGCGTTTCGGCGGCGACATCGTGGTGGGAGAGGACGGTATGCTGTTCTCGCTCCCCCCGGACAGCGACACCATCACGCGCCGCCAGTTGATGTAGCGTGCGCGGCGCGCGCAGCGAGGACATATTGACACTATAAGCGCCATAATTTAGCCCCGTTGCAGGGAGAGGGAACAATCGCAATGGATCTGCGCCGAACGGTTGTGCTGGGCCTTGTCGGCCTGATCGGGCTGCTGATGGCCGCCAACGCCGCGCTCTGGCTGCTGGCACCCGCGCGCGCCGCAGAGGCGCTCGCCATGCCCTTGCTGAGCGGCCCTGCCCTCAGCAGCCAGATGGATATCGGCGCGTTCTTTCTGGCAGGTGCCTGCTTCATCGTGATGGCGCTGGTGACGCGGGAACGGCCGTGGTTCCTTGCCGCAGCCGTGCCGCTGCTGGGCGCGGCCGCCTACCGCACGGCGGCCTTCCTCCTGCACGGCGCGCCTTTTCTGGCAGGCATGGTGGCGGTCGAGGTGGTCATGGGCGCGGCCCTGCTCCTTGCTGCCCGGCTGCTCGGGCGCAGGCCCGGAACCGGCAGCTAGACGATGCTGCGGCTGCGCGACCGGCTGCTGCTGCCCGTCCTTGCGCTTGGCGCGCTCGTCGGCGCAACCGGCCCGGCGCCCGCCGCGCACAAGCGGCCCAACCTCGTCATCATCCTTGCCGACGATGTCGCCCTGATGGACTTTGGCGCCTATGGCGGAGAGGCGCGAACACCCAATATTGATGCCCTCGCCGCGCGCGGCGCGCTGTTCACCCAATATCGCGCCTCGCCCCTGTGTTCGCCATCGCGGGCAATGCTGCTGACAGGGATGGACGCGCACCTGACCGGCGTTGCCACCATCCCCGAAGTTCTGCCCAAGGAGCAGAGGGGCAAGCCCGGCTACAGCATGGCGCTGGAGCCGGGGGTGCTGACGTTGGCGGACCGGCTCAGGGCCGCGGGCTACCGCACGGTCATGGCGGGCAAGTGGCACCTTGGCGAGGCGGCTGACGAAATGCCCCAGGCCCACGGGTTCGAACGCAGTTTTGCGCTGGCGGCATCGGGCGCGGACAATTGGGACGACCGCGCCTACATGCCCTATTACAAGGACGCGCCGTGGTTCGAGGACGGGGTCGAGGCGAGCCTGCCTGAGGATTTCTATTCCTCCCGCTTCATCGTCGACACAGCGATCCGGTATCTGGCGCAGACCGATCAGGACAAGCCGTTCTTCGCCTATATCCCGTTTCAGGCGATCCACATTCCGGTGCAGGCCCCCCAAGACTTCGTTGCGCGCTACAAGGGCCGCTATGACGCGGGATGGGATGCATTGCGGCGGGAACGGCACCACAGGGCACAGGCGCTAGGCCTGATCCCGCAAGGCGCGCCGCTGGCCGCCCCGCCGCCCGAATTCCGTTCATGGCAAAGCCTCTCGGACGAAGACCGCGCGCTCTATGCTGCGCGGATGGAGGTCAATGCGGCGATGCTGGAGGCGATGGACTTTCACATCGGCCGGCTGATCGCGCATCTCAAGGCCACCGGTCAGTATGACAACACGATCTTCGTCGTCTCCTCAGACAACGGCCCGGAGCCCTCGCGCGGGGACGACAGCCTCAGCCTTGCTGCCTATCACCGCCTGACCGGTTACGACATTGCCCCTGCGCAGATGGGCGGCCCCGGTGTCTGGGGCTTCATCGGCCCCGAATGGGCCGCGGCTGCCGCGACACCGGGGGCGTGGTTCAAATTCTACGCGACCGAGGGGGGTATCCGCGTGCCCCTGATCGTGGCTGGCCCCGGCGTCGCAGCGCAGCGCGTCACCAGCCCGGCCATGGTCAGCGATGTCGCGCCGACTGTGCTGGACTGGCTCAAGGTGCCCACCACCCCCGGCCAGGGCAAGCCGATGACCGGGCGCAGCCTGCTCCCGGTGCTGAACGGCGAGGTGGCCAGCGCCTATGGCCCTGACGAGGCCCGTGCAGTCGAGGTGTCGGGCAATTCGGCGCTCTATCTGGGCGACTACAAGATCACCCGCAGCGTGCCGCCGGTCGGCGACGGGCAATGGCGGCTCTACAACTTGGCCAAGGACCCGGGCGAGACGAGTGATCTCAGCGCGCGCGAGCCTGCAACCAAGGCCCGGCTGCTGGCCGAATGGGACGCCTATGCCAAGCGCGTCGGCGTGCTGCCCATGCCCGAGGGCTACAATTCGGAGACCCAGATCGCGCGCAATATCGCTGCCCGCCTGCTGAGCAACTACCCGCTGCTGTGGGGTGTTGTGGCGGGCGCTCTGCTTATGCTGGGAGCAGGGATATGGCTGGCCTTTCGGCAATTGCGCCGCCGCCTGAGGGCCGCCTGATGCCTGAAGCCACCCGGAGTGAGGACAAGACCATGAGCGACACCGTTGACGTATTCTGGTCGTTTCGCAGCCCCTATTCGCGGCTGGTAACGGCCGATCTTCTGCAATTGCGCGAGGATTACGCGGTCGAGGTGCAGCTGCGCGTCGTTCTGCCGCTGGCGGTGCGCAACCCGGAAGCGCTGTTCGATCCGGCCAATCGCAAGCCGCCGATGTATATCGCGCGCGACAGTATGCGCCGCGGCGAAATGCTGGGACGGCCCGTGGTGCTGCCAGCCGATCCCGACCCGATCGTCCAGGACTTCCGCACGATGGCCGTCGCCAAGGAGCAACCCTATATCTACCGCCTGTCCAAGCTGGGGGTCGAGGCCCACCGCCGTGGCCGCGGGGTGGAGTTTGCCGACCGGGTGGCCGCGCTGATCTTCGGCGGCACCCGCGGATGGGACAAGGGCGACCTGCTGAAGGATGCTGTCGCCGATGCCGGCCTCGATCTCGCCGCGCTCGAGGCTGCGATTGCCGAGGGCGATCACCTCGACGAAATCGAGCGCAATCAGCAAGCGCTCGACGCGGCGGGGCACTGGGGCGTGCCGACCATGGTGTTCCGGGGCGAACCCTTCTTCGGCCAGGACCGGATTGACACCCTGCGGTGGCGGCTGGACCGCGCCGGACTGGCGCGCACCCCAGTCTGATCGACCCAGCTTTCGCACCTGTGAAGGGCGGGACACGAAGGCGGCCGGCCACAAGGCGCCGCCGCCCGGCAACATCGTCAGGATGACCTGAGGCTCGCTGCGAGACTTGGCGCAGCGACCCGCGCATTTCGTCGGCCCGGAACTGGCTCTCGCCGGATTTTCGCTTGCATTCGATTGGGACGACGCTAGGCGCGCGATACGTTATCTCATTAAAGCAACGGGAAGCATAATGAACCGCACAACGACCCGTCAGGCGTCCTCTCGCCTCGCCCTCATTGCCGCCCTTGGGGCCGCCGCCTTTGCCACGCCGGCGCTCGCCGAAACGGGCGAAAGCCTCGCGGATGCGCCTCCGGCTGAAGGTGGCGCGCAGGTCGAGGACGACCTGCACAATCGTCAATCCGATCCGGCAGGCAACATCATCGTCAGCGCCGCGGGCCTCAAGGAGCTCGACCTGCTGGCCGGCACCAGCGTGGTCGAAATCCGCGACATCCAGCGCGATGCCGTGAACGGCCAGATCGGCGATCTGCTCGCCAAGATTCCGGGCGTCTCCTCGACAAGCTTTGCCCCCGGTTCCTCGCGCCCGGTGCTGCGCGGCCAGCAGGGCGAGCGCGTGCGCGTGCTGGTCGATGGGGTCGGCACGGCGGACGTCTCGAACACCTCTGTCGACCACGCCACCACGATCGAGCCGATCACGGTCGAGCGCATCGAAGTGCTGCGCGGCCCGGCCGTGCTGCTCTACGGCAGCCAGGCGATCGGCGGCGCGGTCAACGTGATCGACAAGCGCATCCCGACCCGGATGCCCGATCACGACATCCACCTCGATGCCTTCGCCGGTGTCGATAGCGCGGCTGATCTGCGCACCGGGGCGGCCAGCCTCGATGTCGCGGTCAGCTCCAACCTCGTGTTCCACGTCGACGGATCGTGGCGCCAGACCGACGATTTCGACATTGGCGGCTTCCAGGTGGGGCAAGCCCTGCGCGAAGACCTGCTCGCCGACGCCGACGAGGAGGAAGACGAGGGCGAGCTGGAGGAGGCTGCCGAACTGCGCGAGGCTGCCAATCAGCGCGGCACCGTGCCCAATTCGGCGATGGAAAGCTGGACGATCAACACCGGCCTCGGCCTGATCCTCGGCGAAAGCACCTTCGGCGCCTCGCTCGGCTGGTACGACACCACCTACGGCGTCCCCACCCGTCCGGGTGCTGGCCACCACCACGGTGAGGAAGGCGCGGAGGAAGAAGGCGGCGAGGAAGGCGAAGAGCTCGTCACCATCGGCCTCAAGCAGTTCCGCGCCGACCTCAAGGGCGATGTCTTCCTTGGCGATGGCACCTTCGAGCGGCTGAAGTTCCGGGTCGGCTATTCCGACTACACCCACACCGAATTCGAAGGCGCCGAAGTCGGCACCGTGTTCGACAGCACGAGCGTCGAAGCCCGCGCCGAACTGGTGCAGAACACCGGCGGCGCATGGCGCGGTTCCTCGGGCATCCAGTACCTCCACCGCGATTTCTTCGCCGTCGGGGCCGAAGCCTATATCCCGCCCAACCTGACCGACCAGTTCGCCGTCTTCACCCTGCAGGAGTTCGGCACCGGCCCGATCCAGATCGAAGCCGCCGGCCGCGCCGAATTCACCAAGGTCGAGGCCCAGACGCTGGGAATCGAGCGGGATTTCGACACCTTCTCGGGCGCGCTCGGCGTCGTCTACGAAGGCATCGAGGGCGTGCGCATCGGCATCAACGGCTCGCGCGCCGAACGTGCCCCCAGCGCCGAAGAGCTGTTCTCCGACGGGCCGCACATCGCCACGCAGGCCTTCGAGATCGGCGACGCCGACCTCAAGACCGAGAACGCCTGGGGCCTTGAAGCCTATGCCCGTGGCAGCATCGGCAAGGGCACCTTCAGCCTCACCGCCTACCGCCAGTGGTTCGGCAACTACATCTTCCTCGAGGAAACCGGCGCGGAGGAGGACGACCTCCCCGTGTTCCAGTATCTCCAGCAGGATGCCGACTTCTGGGGCGTCGAAGCGGAGTTCAACTACCCCGTGATCGACACCGACGGTTTCCGCCTGCTGGCCGATGCCCGCGCCTCCTATGTCGAGGCCGAACTCGCCGATGGCACCGCCGTCCCGCGCATCCCGCCGCTCTCCCTGCTCGGCGCGCTCGAAGCCCAGACCGGCGCTTTCGACGTCCGGGGCGAGGTGCAGTGGTTCGACAAGCAGGACCGCGTCACCACCTTTGAGACGCCGACCGACAGCTTCACCCTCGTCAACGCGCTGGTCGCCTGGCGTCCGCTGGCCGACAACCAGAACGTCACGCTGCAAATCGCGGCCGACAACCTGTTCGACGTCACCGGCCGCCGCCATGCGAGCTTCACCAAGGACTTCGTCCCCCTGATGGGCCGCAATTTCCGGGCGAGCGTGCGCCTCAGCTTCTAAGCTTCCGCCCCTTTCAGGGAGGGTCGCAATTGGGGCAGCCGGTCACAGCCGGCTGCCCCTTTTTCGTGTCAGTCTTCCACCGCAAAGGTCAGTTCGGCGTGCTCTTCGAGCCGCTTGACCAGATCCTCGCCAAGGAACGCCCCCGGCGTGCCGATCCCGCCCGGCTTGTCACAGGCGAGCAGCGCAATCCCCGTCTCGCTCAGCATCCGGCTGGTCGAGCCATAACCCGGATCGTAGCGGCCCTTGACCCCATATTGCAGCCGCTCGCCGCCGGGCATATCGGCGACGAAGACGACATCGTAGAAGCCGTTCTCGCGCTCTTCCTTGCTCGGCCCCTCGCCGGGCTTGGGGGGCTTGGCGCCGAACGGGTTCTTCATGAATTCGAGCGCGGCATTGGCCGCCGCCTTGCCCGCCTCGCCGGGGCTGGTCAGCATCATCTCGTCATACTGGAAGTCGGTGCCATAGGGGTGGCCGAGCAGGAAGTTGGTGCGGTGGACGTTCTTGGTGTTGATCGGCGCCATCACGAAAGGCGCAGACCACTTGCCGAGATCGTCCTCATACGAAGGGATCATGCCCGAGGGCTGATCCGGCCCCTCGAAGCCCGGGGTCAGCGCGAAGGGATTGCGCAGCGCGGCAATCACCGACAGGTCCTTCGCCGCCGCCTTCATCGTCGCGCCGAGGCTCGCCGCGGTGCCGCCCGAGAAGGTGCCCTGCATCGCGCGGACGCGGCCACGGATGCGCGGCGCAGGCTTGCCGAAGCGTTCGACGCAGGCCTTCTGGGTCATCATCACGCCGAGATCGAAGGGGATCGAATCGAACCCGGAGGAAAAGCAGATGCGCGCGCCGCTCGCTTCGGCAGCGGCCTGATGCTCGGCGATCTTGGCCGCCATCCATGCAGGCTCGCCGCACAGGTCGGCATAGTCGGTGCCGGTCTTCACGCAGGCCGCGACCAGCTTGTCACCATAGAGCTGGTAGGGGCCGACGGTGGTGAGAACGACCTTCGTCCGCGCGCACATGGCTTCGAGATCGGCATCGTCATCGGCATTGGCGACCACCAGCGGCGTGGTGGCCGGCGCGCCGATGAGGTCGCGGACTTCCTCGAGCTTGGCAAGGCTGCGGCCGGCCATCGCCCACTTCGGGCCATCTGCGCGGCTGCCGTAATGGTGGGCGAGATATTCCGCCACCAGCCGCCCAGTGTAACCCGTGGCGCCATAAACGATGATATCGAATTCGCGGGTGCTCATGCTTGGTCTCCCTTGGCTTTGTCACAGCCATGCAGTCGCGCTGCGCCCGTGTCAAAGGCCATCGTGGCACGCGCAATAAGCGTTACAAAGGTGACACCGTGTCACCTTTCCAACACGCGCATTTCTTACGCAAAGGCAGGTACTTACACTCAGATTTCCGAGCGGACGGACAAAATTTTTCGGGAGAGAAAGCATGGCCGCGGCTCCTCGGGTTACCGATCCGGCGAGCCTATCGCGATTGGCGTGCTGTAGGAAACCGCTCTAAAGCCGCGGCAGCGTCACCCCGCGCTGGCCCATGTATTTGCCTGCGCGGTCCTTGTAGCTCGTCTCGCAGCGTTCATTGCCCTGAAGGAACAGGAACTGGCACGCGCCTTCATTGGCGTAGATCTTGGCGGGCAGCGGCGTGGTGTTCGAAAATTCGAGCGTCACGTGCCCCTCCCAGCCCGGCTCGAGCGGGGTGACGTTCACGATGATCCCGCAGCGCGCATAGGTGCTCTTGCCAAGGCAGATCACCAGCACATCCTCCGGCACGCGGAAATATTCGACCGTGCGGGCGAGCGCGAAGGAATTGGGCGGGATGATGCAGACGTCCGTCTCGCGATCGACGAAGCTTTTGGGATCGAACTGCTTGGGATCGACCACCGAGGAATCGACGTTCGTGAAAATCTTGAACTCGGGCGCGACCCGCGCGTCATAGCCGTAGGACGAGAGGCCATAGGAGATCACCCCATCGCGCCGCTGCGCCTCGACGAAAGGCTCGATCATGCCATGTTCGAGCGCCTGCGCGCGGATCCATTTGTCGGAGAGAATCGCCATAGGGCTGTGATTCCCGATGGGGGAAAGGCCAGCAAGGGGCGCGGGCGAATTATCCGGATGAGTCTGCGCGCGAGCGGCGAGGGCGTGTCTGATTCAGGGGGGTCACGCGACAAAAGCTGCTGTTCGGCTATCGACCCCATTGCTGCCGCTCAGCCATGGCTGAGAAGCATGATCATTGCTCAATCAGACTAACTTTTCTCGAGCATGTTCAACCTCATTATCGCGATGACGCGGGCGCTAACACAAAGGCATTGACCTAAGTGTCGCGGTTAAGATACTAAGGCACTTACCTTGTCTTGACCTCAAACCTTGAGAGCCACCTGATGACCGAGAATACGTCCTACCTGAGCGGTGAGCTTGACCGTGAGATCGTGCTAAGCCGCGTGATCGAAGCTCCGGTCGAGCGCGTCTACCGCGCTTGGGTCGAACCTGAAAACATGTTCAAGTGGTTTGGCCCCGATGGATACAAGTGCGATGCACCGCCACAAGATGAAGCGCGTGTTGGTACGGTTCGACGGTTTGTCATGACCGGACCCGATGGTCAGCGGTGGGATAGCCGGATGACATTTATTGAAGTGGTGCCAAATCAACGTCTGGTTTTCGATCACGGGGCTGACACCGATGACGATCCGAAGCGTTTCCGGATGACGGTCACATTTGATCAGCAAGACGACGGCAAAACGGTGCTGACATTAAGGCAGCTCCATCCGAACAAGTCGCAACGCGACAGAGGTATCGGCTTTGGCGCGGTAGAGCGAGGGTATGAAACGCTCAAAAAGCTGTCTGAGTTCGTGGAGGATCATTGATATGATGTCGCTTGCAGACGGCTCGCGATATTCTGTGGGGAAACGTCCAAACGGCAAGATTTTCCACGCTTTGGCTGACCCTACGCGTTGCGCAGTCGTGGAGCGGCTTTGCCTTGGACCGGCATCGACTACCGAACTGGCGCAACCGTTCAAAATGGCGCTCCCATCGTTCACGCAGCACCTTAAAGTTCTGGAGGATGCAGGCCTGGTAGCGTCACAAAAGGAGGGCCGTACGCGACTATACAAACTGACGCCGGAGCCGATGTACGAGGCCGAGGACTGGATGGCGGCCCAACGGACACTTTGGGAGAAGCGGCTAGATCGACTTCAGGTTTACGTCGAAAGGCTCGAAAGCTCCTAAGGGAGCAGGACTCATTTCAGCTTTTGCGCCAACGAGGACCAAAAGCAGCCGTTCCGCAATCCACCCACTTGTGGTCATTGCGCGTATGCCGCCCACGTCCCAATAGCGGACGCGCCGCCCGCCTATTTGCACTTCAGCCGGATCACCTC
Source organism: Erythrobacter sp. BLCC-B19 (assembly GCF_028621955.1). Lineage (NCBI taxonomy): Bacteria > Pseudomonadati > Pseudomonadota > Alphaproteobacteria > Sphingomonadales > Erythrobacteraceae > Erythrobacter > Erythrobacter sp. BLCC-B19. Next base: position 1,548,382 of record NZ_CP117516.1, on the reverse strand, counting down.
CCACGCCAGCCGCGACGGGTTGCCGCCCGCGCGGCGCACTTCGTCGTCGATGCATTGCTGCTTGAAGCTGCGGTTGTCGGCGCCCTCGCCCCGGCTCATGCGATCAAGGTCGATCACGTCCTGCTGCTCTTGCGGGGTGAGATCGGCGACGGAGATGCGCCCTTGCCGCAGCGCCACCAGATTGTCGCGCGCGCGCGCGGCGCGCTCCTGCTGCAAGGTGTAGGCATCGGGCGGCGTGCCCGGTTGCGGGGCGGGCGCCGTGCTGAAGGTTCCGCGCGGCGAGGCATCCTGCGCCCCCACGGGCACAGCGCTCGTCAACGCAAGGCTTACGCCAATCAGCAAGGCTCTCATGTCCGGGCTCCTGTTGTCAGGCCCGGCAATCTGCGCCCGCCCGCCTGAACCCCGGCTTACCCTGCCGCCAGCAGGCTGGCATTGCCGCCCGCTGCGGTGGTGTCGATGCAGGTGACGCGCTCGGTCGCGAAGCGGGCGAGGTAATGCGGGCCGCCGGCCTTGGGCCCGGTGCCCGACAGGCCTTCGCCGCCAAAGGGCTGGCTTTCCACCACCGCGCCGATCTGGTTGCGGTTGACGTAGAAATTGCCGACCCTGGCGTGCGCCTGCACATAGCGCCGGGTCTCGGCGATGCGGCTGTGGAGGCCGAGGGTGAGGCCGAAACCGGTCGCGTTGATGTCCGCCACCACCTGCGGCAGCTCGCCCGCACGGAAGCGCGCAATGTGCAGGACGGGGCCGAAATGCTCGTCGGTGAGCGCGGCGATCGAGGGGACTTCGATCATCGTCGGCGCGACAAAGCAGCCGTGCTCGGCCTCGGCGGGGAGCGGCAGGCGGGTGACGGGGTAGCCCTTGGCGCGGCAATCGGCGATGTGCGCCTCCAGCCGTTCGCGCGCGGCCGCGTCGATCACCGGGCCGACGTCGGTCGCGAGCGATTGCGGATCACCGATGCGCAGCGCCTCGAACCCGCCGCGGATCATGGCGAGCATGGTATCGGCGACGTCCTCTTGCAGATAGAGCACCCGCAAGGCCGAACAGCGTTGCCCGGCGCTCTGGAAGGCGCTGCCGACGACATCGCGCACCACCTGTTCGGGCAGGGCCGAGCTGTCAACGATCATCGCGTTCTGCCCGCCGGTCTCGGCGATCAGGGTGGCGATCGGGCCGTCGCGCATCGCCAGCGCGCGGTTGATGGCGCGGGCGGTGGCGGTCGATCCGGTGAAGGCGACCCCGGCGCAGCGGGGATCGGCGGTCAGGCCTGCGCCCACCTCGCTGCCGCCGGGGATCAGCTGGAGCACTTCGGGCGGGATGCCGGCCTGATGGCACAGCGTCACCGCCAGCGCGGCGATCAGCGGGGTCTGCGGTGCGGGCTTGACGAGCACGGCGTTGCCCGCCGCGATCCCCGCCGCCGCCATGCCGATGAAGATCGCGAGCGGGAAGTTCCACGGCGCGATGGTGACGAACACCCCGCGTCCATGGAGCGAGAGGCTGTTCTCCTCCCCCGTCGGCCCCGGCAGCATCATCGGCGCGCTGAACTGCCGCCGCGCCTCGGCGGCGTAATAGCGCAGGAAATCGACCGCCTCGCGCAGTTCGAGCACCGAATCGAGCAGCGTCTTGCCCGCCTCGCGCTGGCACAGGCTGAGGAATTCGGCGGTGTGCGCTTCGAACAGGTCGGCGGCGTTTTCCAGCAGCAGCGCGCGCGCCTCGCCGCCCAGCGCGTCCCAGCCGGGCTGGATCGCGGCGGCAGCGCCAAAGGCGTGGTCGATCTCGGCCGGGCTCGCCGCGCGCGCCGTGCCGACCGTGTGGTTGCGGTCTTGCGGCGCGGTGATCGTGGTCACCGGGCCAGCATCGGCCAGCGCGAAGGTCGGCTGCGCGCTCCACGTGGTCTTGGCGAGCGCAGCCAGCCGCTCCATCAGCGGCCCGCGCACCAGCGGATCGGAAAGGTCGATCCCGGCGCTGTTCTGGCGCTTGCCGAAGATCGCCGCAGGCAGCGGGATCGCGGGATTGCGGCGCGGGTTCATCGCCGCAAGTTCCGCCACCGGATCGCCGACCAGCTCTGTGGCCGGAATATCGGCATCGCCCATGCGGTTCACAAAGCTGGTATTGGCCCCGTTTTCGAGCAGGCGGCGCACCAGATAGGCGAGCAGCTCCTTGTGCCCCCCCACCGGCGCGTAAATCCGCACCGGCGTGCGCTGGTTACCCTCGAGCGCGTGGAGCGCATCGTAGACTTCCTCGCCCATGCCGTGCAGGCGCTGGAACTCGAAGGGTTTCCCGGCGGCGAGATGCTTGATCGCACCAATGGTATAGGCGTTGTGGGTCGCGAAAGCCGGGCGGATCACGTCCGAATGCTCGAACAACCGCGCAGCACAGGCGAGGTAGCTGACATCGGTCGCGACCTTGCGGGTGAACACCGGGTAGTCGGTATAGCCGCCCACCTGCGCGAGCTTCACCTCGCTGTCCCAATAGGCGCCCTTGACCAGCCGCACGAACAGCTTGCGCCCATGCCGCCGCGCGAGCTTGCCTGCCCAGTCGCACACCCAGATCCCGCGCTTCTGGTAGGCCTGGATAGCAAGGCCGAAGCCCTCCCACCGCGAGCCATCCGCGCGGCGGAACAGATCGTCGTCGGCGACCAGTTCCTCAATGATGTCCATGCTGAGTTCGAGCCGCTCGGCTTCCTCGGCATCGATGGTGAAGTGGATGTCGGCATCGCGCGCCTTGATGGCGAGATCGCGGATCACCGGGACCATCGCCGCCTTGGCCGCATCGGCGTGGAAGAAATTGTATTTGGGATGGAGCGCCGAAAGCTTCACCGAAATCCCCGGCGATCCGGCCACACCCGCGCCCGCTTCACGCGCCAGCCGCGCCAGCGCGCTTTCATAGGCGAGGCGGTATTTCTCGGCATCATCGAAAGTCATCGCCGCCTCGCCCAGCATATCGAAGCTGTGCGTGATCCCGCGCGCCCGCTCGGGCGCCGCGCGCTTGAGCGCCTCGTCGATGGTGCGGCCAAAGACGAACTGGCCGCCCAAAATCTTCATCGCCTGGCCCGTCGCGGTGCGGATCACCGGCTCGCCCAGCCGGTTCATCGCGCGCTTGAAGGCGCTCCCCAGCCCCTTCTGCCGCGCATCTGGCGGATCGAGCACTTCGCCCGTCAGCATCAGCGAGAAGGTCGCCGCGTTGACGAAGGTGGAACTGCTCTCGCCCAGATGCTCGCCCCAGTCGATCTGGCCGATCTTGTCCTTGATGAGCGCATCCGCCGTCGCCGCATCGGGCACGCGCAGCAGCGCTTCGGCAAGGCACATCAGCGCGATGCCCTCTTCGGTATCGAGGCCATATTGCTGCAGGAACGCATCGATCCCGGAAGCCTTCTTGCCGCGCGCGCCTTCGATCAGTTGCACCGCCAGCGCCGCTGCCTGCGGGTGCACCTTCGCGGCAGGCGCCGCCTGCTCCAGCCGCTCGGCGATGCAGGCTTCCTCATCCTGACGATAGGCGCGGCTGAGGTCGGTGCGGTCAATTGCGGGAGCGGGCGAAAAGTCGGCCATCTGGTTTCACCTGAAACGATTCGAGAGCGGAAAGCGGCCCTCTGAACCTGCCGAGGCTGCGCTTCAAGCGCGCTGTTTGCAACCGCTGTCCTTGACCCGTGCGGCGGCGTGCGGTTAGCCTTGCCGGCGCGACCAACAGGGGCTCATCGGATCATGCGGATGTTCTGCTTTCACTGCCGCGACGGCGAAGACGGCGGCCGCCTGCGCGCGATCCACCGGCCCGCGCATCTCGAATTCGTCCACGCCAATGCCGAGCACTTCGTGATCGTCGGCCCTTTGAAACGCGCCGACGGGCTGATCATCGGATCACTGCTGATCGTGAAGGCCGAAGACGAGGCCGCCGCGCGGGCGATACTGGCGGACGATCCCTACCTCACCGGCGGGGTGTGGCAGCTGATCCGGGTGGACGAGTTTACCCCGCTGCTTGGCGACTGGGCCTAGCGCAACGGCCAATTACCGAAACGGATCGCTGTCGCTGTAACGGCGGCTGATGAAGGCGGCGTTGCTGGAGAAGGCATCGAGATCGTGCTGCGCCAGATTGCGGGCGATCTCGTCGATGCGGCTCTGCATCGTGTCGAGGCTTTCTTCGAGGATGAAGCTCGCCGACTTGCCGGCCTTGCGGAAGATTTCCGCACGGTGGGCGGGCGGGATGTCGATGTAGCTCTTTACCAGCTTGGGCAGGTGTTCATCGCGCATCAGCTCGATCTCGGTGCGGCTGACAGCCTGCACCTGTTCGCGGTCCATCATTGCCTCGACTTCGGTCAGGCTGGCGAGGATGCCGCGGATCTTGCCCTTGGCGCCATCGGGGATGCGGTCGTCGTTATAGTCGAAGGCAGGCCCACGCGCAGGCGACGGCGCGGCGGAGGCCGGGGGGCCTTCCGGATCGGGCGCGGCAAACATCTTCCTGAGCGAATCGAACAGACCCACGGCGCGTAACGGCTCCCCTGACCGGAAATCGGCCCGGCGCGGCTGTCTTAGACCGGGATTCAGCGCGGCGAAAGACCGCTGATCGCCGCGCGCTCGCCATCGAGCCGGTCGAGCGCATCGGTCAAGCGCACGAAGGCCTCCTGCAAGGCGGCGGCGCTGGCGTCGGTGGGGACGGGTGCATCCTCGGTGATGAGGTTGCTCGCCGCGCGGTTGAGGCTCGCGATCCGGTCAAGCACCAGCTCCTGCTGCGCCAAGGTGCGCGCGGCGGCGATGGCGGTGCGCAGCACCTGCACCATCATCGCGGTGGTCTGCTCGATGGCTTCGACGAGGCGCGCATTGGTTTCGGTCACGACCGCGCGCACCGCCACCGCCTGCTGCGCCAAGGCCTGCGCCTCGGCGATGTCGCGCTGGCGGGTGCGCACGACATGGAGCGCGTCCGATTGCAGCCGCCGCGCTGTCATCGGCTCGCGCGCCGCGAGCGCCTCGGCCCGCGCGGCGAGGGTGAGGGCGACCTCCTCGGCAAACAGCGCGTGTTCGGCCAGCGCCGCAAGCGGCGCGGCCAGGCCCGCCCGCTCGGTCGCCAGCGCGGTATTGGCGCGCAGCAGGGCGTCGCGTTCGCGGGTGAGGCTGGCGAGCGCCTCCTCGATCTGGCCCTGCGCGGCCAGGTAGCGGCGGAAATAGGCCGCCGGGTCAGGCTTGGCGGCGAACAGGCCGAAGCGCTTGCCCCCGCCGGACAGATTGCCCTCGCGCAAGGGCGCAAGGCTCTCGGCCAGCGCGCGCAGGGCGGCGATGGCGCGGGCGATGGCCTCGGTCTTGGGCGGAGCGACCGGGGCGAGGCTCGCTGCCTGCCGCGCGGCGAGGCTGGTGATCGCGTCGCGCCCGAGCGCCTCGATGCCTTCGAGCTTGTGATCGAAGGCGGGGCTCAAGGGCTCGATCAACAGCAGCTCGGCGACGAATTTCATCGCCTGCCCGGCCAGTTCGGCGTGGCGGCGTTTGGTGATCGCGGTCACGGCAAGCGGCGGCGTCAGGCAGCCCGGGTGGGCTTGCGTGGGCGGCCGGGCGCTGTCTCCGCAACGCCATGCACCGCAACCCGATCCAGCACGCCCGCCGCCCAGCGAGCATGGGTCGTCGGCTCGCACATACTGCCCGCGTGCCCGAACACCGCGCGGGCCTCGCGCGCAAGGATCGCGCGGGCTTCCTCGACCTCGCTCGCCAGTGGGCGCAGCGCTTCGTGGATGATCGCGACCTGCGAGGGGTGGATCGCGGTCTTGGTGAGCAGGCCATGCTCCAGATCGCGCGCGACTTCCTCGCGCAGCAGGTCGGTCTGGGCGTAGTGTTCGAACACCGGGGCCGAGAGCGCGAGCCCCTCGGGCAGGAAGACGCTGGCCATGGTCGCAATCGCGAGGCCCAGAGGCCCGTCATAGGCGGTGCGGTGGCGCGAGCGGCGCACGCCGAGCAGGTTGAGGATGTCGTTCCCGCCGATCCTGACCGCATGGACGCGCTCGCCCAGCGGGGCGAGGGTGCCAGCCATCTGCATCAGTGCCGCGCGGTCGAAGGCCTCGGCGCTTTCGATGGTGGGCATGATCCCGTGTTCGGGCCGCTCCAGCCGCGCCAGCCAACCGGCAATATTGGCGGTGGTGATCTTGGGCAGGACAAATCCCGCCAAGCGCTCGATCCCCGGATGCGTCTGCATCCAGCTGAGCATTGCGGGATTGCGCGGCCGGGCATAGGCGATCAGGCGCGGCGGCGCGGCCTCCAGCATCCGCAGGATCGCGCCAAACACCGCCTGCGCCGCACCGACGTCAGCCTCGTGGAGCGAATCCTCAAGGCAGATCACCACCGAGCGCAAATCAGGATTGGCCCCGGCCAGCACGTCCGCGAGGCGCGGGTGCTGCACCGGGATATAGAGCGTCGCGCCCAGTTCGACCGCTTTGGTCATGCTCAGTCTCCTGCTTTCGCAATCAGTGTTACGGCGCGGTAGTTACCAAGTTCCCGTTCGAGGACGCTGACGTCAACTTGTGCGGCAAGGTGCAACAAATGCGCCACTTCCGGGTCAGTCCGATCGGCCACGAACACCGCTTGCGGAACCCGGCGCAGCACCGCGCGGGTGGCCTCGGCGATGCCGGGCTTGATGCGGTTGAGATTGGTGACGGCAAATTCGGCCATCACCCCCTCGACCAGCGCGGTGCAGGCGGCGTTGTCGGCGGGAGCCTGCGCGGCGCTCCAGCCGGGATGGGCCGCACCGTCCGGCAGGCGCGCCGCCTCGACCGCATCGACAAAGGCGCGCGACTGGTCGGCGTCGGCGTGTTCGGCAAGGATGCGGCAGGCGTGGAACTCGCCCGCGCCCACCAGCGCATCGGACAGCACCGAGCGGCTGACCAGCCCCGAGACGATCCCGCCGAGGATGCCCGAGGGGATGAGATAGTCCTGCGCGGTGGCGGCAAGGCTGGCGCAGCCGGCCGGATCGGCGATGACCGCGAGGAAGGGGGCAAAGCCGGTCGCGCCATCGCCAAGGCTCGCGTGCAACTCCCCGGTGATCGCGCCCTTGCCCGTCCAGCCATCGACGAACACGGCATCAGCGGTGCCCCGCGCAGCGGCAATGTGGGCGAGCGCCACCCGGTCGATCCCCCGGCCCCGGATGATGCTGATCGAATAATGCGCGGTATCGATCCCGCGCCGCACCAGCGCGCGGCGCAGCAGCACGCCAATGGGCGTCCCCGCGCGGGCGAGCGAGATCAGGGTGCAGCTTCGCGCCGTAGCGGGGCGCGCAGCGATGGCATCGGCCAGCGTTTCGACATCCGCCCGCAGCCGCCCGCCATTGCGCGCCAGCGCGGCGCGGTAGAGTTCGAAATAGCGCGCATCAGGCAGGCGTTCCTCCGACAGCATTTCCGAATAATGCCGCGCGCCCGACTGGATCAGCGCCTCCTTCTGAGCCACGTCGGTCAGCGCGACCTCTGCGGGCTTGAGAAGGAAGGTCACATCCTCAGGCGCATAGGAGCCGGAAAAACCGCGCATCGCCTCAGTCGACCCAATCGTGCCCGGCGGCGATGTGGTGCTGCCACAGCTGCGCGGCGGTGGGGATCATCGCCATGTCGGCGAGGTCGAGAAAGCCGACATCCGACCAGCTGTCGCCGATCCCGATAACCAGCCGCTCCGGCGTGTCGCGGCGGACGCTTTGGAGGAAATACCGCACCGCCGCGCGCTTGCTCAGCCAGGGGGGCAGGAAGGCGAGGTTGTTGCCGTTGGCATGGATGCGCCAGCCTTGGGGCAGGCTCACGCGCAAGGTGTCGGTCAGCGCGGTCAGAGCGGGAACATCGCCGTGGTTCGATTTGATGACGATGTAGAGATCGAGCCCGTCCTCGCTCACCAGCCAGTAGCGGAAAGCGGCGGCGTCCAGTCCATCGGTCAGTGCCGGATAGAGCGCGGCAGGGGCTTCGCCGCTGCGGGCTTCGGCGGTGAGAAGGTCGTGCCACACGCGGTCAGGCTGCCCGTCGGCGGTGAGGATGCAGCCGCCATTGGCGCAGATCGCCGGAGCCTGCGCGATATCGACCCGCGCCAGCACCTCGCGGGCGCGGGCGGTGACGGGCACCAGCTCGCCCTCGCCCAGCCATGCCAGCAGCGCCTGCTGCGGCGGAGTGGCATAGCCGCTGGGGGTGCCATCGGCGAGACGGCTCATCAGCTTGAGGTCGCCTTCGGGCCAGTCCCCGCATTTGGGGCGGGTCTGGAACAGGCTGTCGTCGAGGTCGGCGAGAATGAGGGGGCGCGGCGCGGTCATGCGCCCTCGCCATAGCGGCACAGCAGTGTCTCGACCATGACAGCCGCGCCCGCTTCGGCGAGCCAGCGGCGCAGTTCGTCGGCCTGCGCGCCTGCGACTTCGGCGGCGATCACGATGCGATCCGGACGGTGGGCGAGGAGGTTGTAGACATGGCACGCCGCGCCCGATCCATAGGCGTCCGCCAGCGTGGTGACGCTTTGCATCGCGTGGCCGAGCATGGCGGGGGTGCGGGTGATCGATTGCACCGCCGCGATGCCCCCTTGCGCCGCGATCTCCTCGGCGATCCGCAAGGCTTCATAGGCGTGCTCGCCATCGCCGAGCACCAGCACCCGCTCCCCCGGCGCGGCGGTGACGGGGGCGCGGGTGGCGGCTTCGGGTTCGAGCAGCCCGGTGCGGCTGCGCATCCCCGATGCGGGCGCGGTGCCGTGACGGTTGGCGGTGGCGGCGAGGGTGGCGGCGGCCTGACCTGCGCCGGGCGTCCAGTGGAGTGTGCCCGCGATCAGCGAATGGGCGCTGGCAGGGCGCGGCATCCGCGGCAGGAACGCCCCGCCGCTCCAATCGGTAAGGCTGGCAACCGCGACAGTCTCAACGCCCGGCAGCGCGGCGACCAGCGCATCGGCGGCTTCGACAAAGGTGCTGCCGGTGCTGCATTCGTCGTCGATGATGACAAGGCTGCGCACGGCGGGCAGCAGTGCCTCGATTGCGCCCGCCACCTGCACCATGTGGCTGGCGGCGTGGCTGTGGCCTTCCTCGAAGCGGCACAACACCCGCGCGCCCTGCACCGTCTGGCGGCTCGACTGGACATAGGCGCTGGCGACAGCTGGAACCCGCGACCGCCATGCCGCCCACACCGTCTGCGCCAGACCTGTCGCGGTTTCGGCCATCCCGCAGAACAGGACGGGGGCGGGAAGATCGGCGGGAATCTGGGCGGCGAGCCCATCGGCAGCGGCCCGCAACGCGTGCGGCGCGGTCGGCAAATGGCGGCCGAGCACCTTCGAGACGATCAGGAACCCGCGCTTGGGATTGGCCCGCGCGGCGAAATCGCAAAGTTCACCAACCTGCTGCGGTGCGACTCCTGAGAGGGTCAGCCGCCCGGTCGGCAGATCGACTGCCATGCTGTGCTGCGGCGCCGCCGGAGCGGCTCGGGGTTCACGCATGGACGAGGATGCTGACCACCGCATTGCGCGCCCGGGCGACGACATTGCGGCGCAGATTGTCGGTCGCAATCGGCAGGGGCGGCAGATCGGCCCCGGCAGCGGCGGCCATTTCGAACACCAGCGCGGCGCGGATGCCGAAATTGACGTTCTCCGAAATCGACCCGCGTTCGCGCATATTCTGGTGCGCAAGGCTAGCCGAGGTGATGCCGACCAGATTGCCACATTCGTCGATGATCGCCCCGCCCGACGATCCTGAACCAATGGGCGCGCTGAACTGGAAGCGCGACACATCGCCGCCACCCCCCGTCAGCCCCGAGACATTGCCGGTGGTCACCTTGAGATCGGCCCCCAGCACGTCGATCAGCGGGAAGCCTGCCGCCATCACGTCTTCGCCAAGGAACAGCGGCGATCCGATCCGCAGCGGCAGCGGGCTGCCGTGGGTCGTGCAGCGCAGCAGCGCCAGATCATGCTGAACATCCACCGCCAGCGGCACGGCAACATCGCGCGCGCGGCCGATTTCGAAGCGCTGGCCGTCCTCGATCACATGGGCATTGGTGACGATGATGTCGGGCGCGATCAGCACCCCGCTGCCGCTGCCCAGCAATTGCCCCGGCACCGGCGCCGGACGACCCGACCCGCGCCCGTCAGGATGCGGAACGGGGCCGTTGCCGGGCAAGGGCACCCCCGGCGTGTTGCGGAACGGCACCTCCACCGGGCCAAGATTGCGCGCTCGGACATAGGCATCGATCCCGAAGGTGAAGCCCTCGTTCGACAGCTTCATCCGCCGCTCGCCATTGCGGGTATAGACTTCCGCGAGGATCACCGCGGCAAGCTGTTCGGTCGGCTCGGGCATCTGCCAGGTGGTGCCGTCGACCTCGACTGCGATCGGGTAGGCGTGATTGGTAAATCCGCCGTGGCGATCATCCATCACATAGGCGACGATCTCGAAATCGCCCTCCAGCTCGGCCATGCCATCCATGAACCAGTGCTGCGGGTCGATCTGTTCGAAGGCGAGCACGCGTCCGCCGCCAGCCTGACTGATCGCGGCAATCGCGATGCGCTGCCCTTCGCTCCCGCGCAAGGTGATGCGGCAATCGGCCTTGGGGCTGATTGGCACACGCTGTCCGGGCTGGGCGGGCTGCATCGCCTTGCCGCCTTAGCCGATGTTGACGCCCATCGCGCCCGCCAGACCCGCAAGCCCGCTGCGCCAGCCTTCACCGATCGCCTTGACCTTGATGTCGCCCTGAGGGCCGCGATAGAGCTCGACGAAGATCATCGCGACATTCATCGAAGCGTCTTCCGACAGGTCGTAACGCGCCAGTTCCTTGCCGTCGGCCTGATTGACCACGCGCGCAAAGGCGTTCTGCACCGAACCGAAGTTCTGGCCGTTGATCTCGCCTTCATGGATGGTGACAGCGATCACCACCTTCTTGGCCTGCGGGGTCAGCTTGCCGAAATCGATCAGGATCGTCTCGTCATCGCCCGCGCCTTCGCCGGTGCGGTTGTCGCCGCTATAGACCACCGCGCCATCGGGCGAGGTCTTGTTGTTGTAGAAGATGAAATGCGCGTCCGAGAGAACCTTGTCGTTCTCCCCCACCACAAACGCCGAGGCGTCGAGATCGAAGGCCGCGCCATCGGTGCGCCGCACGTCCCAGCCGAGGCCGACCGTGACCGCGTTGAGGCCCGGTGCTTCCTTCGAGAGCGAGACATTGCCGCCCTTGCTGAGCGAAACTGCCATTGTGTGTGCTTCCCTGTAGTTGGCGGCGCGCAGGGCCGGTGTTGCCGCCCCTGCGCGCCTTGCCCGATTAGCCGACGTTGACGCCGAAGTGCCCGGCGAGCGGGCCGAGACCGCCCTTGAAGCCTTGCCCGACCGCGCGGAACTTCCACTCGGCACCATGGCGATAGACTTCGCCGAGGATCATCGCGGTTTCGACCGAGGCATCTTCCGACAGGTCGAAGCGCACGACTTCGTTGTTGTTGCTGGCATCGACGAGACGGATGAAGGCGTTCGACACCTGGCCGAAGGTCTGGCCGTTCTGGTCGCCATTGTGGATCGTCACCACCACCGCGACCTTGTCGACATCGGCGGGCAGCCTCGAGAGGGTGATCTCGATCTGCTCGTCATCGCCGTCGCCTTCGCCGGTGCGGTTGTCGCCCTGGTGGACGACCGCGCCGTCGGCGACCTTCATGTTGTTGTAGAAGCAGAAGTCCATGTCGGAGCGGACCTTGCCGCCCGCACCGCAGACGAAGGCCGACGCGTCGAGGTCGAAATCCTGACCATCGGTGGCGCGCACGTCCCAGCCCATGCCGACCATGATCCGGTCAAGCCCGGGCGCTTCCTTCGAGAGGCTGACATTGCCCCCCTTCGACAGCGAGATAGCCATAATTCGTCTCCTTTACCCAAGTCTGACGGCGCGGGTGGCCGCCGGTTCTGAAAGCCTTACGCCAGCGCATCCTCCGGCTCGCCGTCCGGATTGGCCTTGTTCCAGCGAACCGAAGACCAGAAGGCGAGCCCGATCAGCACCGCCCCGATCAGGCCGGTGATGACTTCGGAAATGTGCATGAAGGTGTTGAGGTACATGATCACCGCGAGCGCGAGGATCGCATAGAATGCGCCGTGCTCGAGGTAGCGGTATTCGCTCATGGTGCCCTTCTTGACGAGGAAGATCGTCATCGAGCGCACGAACATCGCGCCGATGCCAAGGCCGATGGCGATGATGATGAGGTTGTTGGTGAGCGCGAAGGCCCCGATCACCCCGTCGAAGCTGAAGCTCGCATCGAGCACTTCGAGATAGAGGAACGCCCCAAAGCCCGCCTTGGCGACATCGCCGGTCGAGGGCGTGGGGGGTTCGAGCACGTGGTTGACCACTTCGACCGCGAGATAGGTCAGCAGCCCGGCGATGGCGGCGGTTAAGAAGGTCAGCGCCTCTTCACCCGGCAGCACGGTCGACACCGCCCAGGTGCCCGCGAGCACGAGGCCGATGGACACCGCCTCGATATCGGCGACCTTCGCCAGCGGGCGTTCGATGGCGGCGATCCAGTCCACTTCCTTGTCGCTGTCGAAGAAGTAGTTCAGGCCGACCATCCCGAGGAACGCCCCGCCAAAGCCCATCAGGCCGACATGCGCGCCTTCCACGATGGTCTGGTATTCCTTGGGCGAATTGAGCGCGAGGTTGAGCGCTTCGACCGGCCCGATCTTCGCCGCGACCATCACGATCACCAGCGGGAAGACGATCCGCATCCCGAACACCGCAATCGCGATCCCCCAGGTGAGGAATCGCTGCTGCCAGACCGGGTCCATGTCCTTCAGGACCGAGGCGTTGACCGCGGCGTTATCGAACGACAGCGAGACTTCCAGCACCGCCAGAACGGCGCAGATCCACACCATCGACAGCACGCCATCGACCGTGCCGGTCAGCGCCCAGCCATACCATCCGCCCAGCGCAAGGCCTACCGCGGTAAACAGCAGCGAGCCGCCAAAATGCTTGAACATTGAATCAGATCCCCTTGGCCGCGTGATACGGCCGTCTTGTTGCTTAGTCCTTACTGCCGCGCTGCCATTGCAGATAGACGCCAATATCCTCGGCGAACGGTTTCTGGCTCTGGTAGAAGCGCATCAACCGGCTCATCTTCAATTCGCCGCCGACATTGTCGATCACCGCGATCCCGCACAGGCGTTCGCGGCTGTTCACCTCGTCCATGCGGACTTCGATTTCGGGCTGGCCGGGAATGTTGAGGCGCACCACGCCATCGGTCTCGGCCCAGTTGGGCGCACCTTCATAGATCAGCGCGAACACGCCGATGCGGCGGATGTAATCGAAATACTGGCCGTTGACGCGGATCGTCTCACCCGCCGCGACCGCGCCGGTGCGGTCATCGCCCGACAGTTCGATGAAGGGCGGCTGGTGATACGAGCCGAAGCTGCGGCCCAGCGCCTGGATGCAGCCTGCGCCCATGCCGTCGGCCATCTCGAAGATCACGCCAAGATCGAGATCAAGCTGCTGCTTGCCGCCGAAGAAGCCCTTCTTCTGAGTGCGCGCCGTCCAGTTCAAGTTGAGCACGATCTCGCCGAAGGTGTTGCCCTGCTTCTTGAGGCTGACCGAGGAATTGCCCTTGTCGAGGCTGATCTTCTTGAGGCTCACCGGCGCGGCGGGCGGCGGCGGGGGTGGAGGAGGAGGCGGCGGAGGTGCCGGAGGGGGCGGCGGCGGAGCGGGGGCCGGGGCAGGTTCATCCACCTCGCCGCCGAAATGCCCGATCAGCGCGGCCAGACCGCCCGCGAACCCTGCGGCAATCGTCCCGATCTTCCAGCCCGAGGAATGGCGATAGACTTCCGCCAGCATCACCGCCTTTTCGTTGGTGAGCGCGGCGGCGGCATCGAAGCTCGCCTTGCCGCCATCGAGCGTCACCGTCAGCGGGCGGCTTTCACCCACGGCGCGGGTATCATGCGTCGCGGTGAAGACGATGCGGTCGATGCTCGCGGGCAGGCGGTCGAGATCGAGGGTGAAGCTCGCCGAATTGCCGCTCGTCGCCATGCGCACCTCGCCGCCCGGCGTGGCAGGGTTGGAGAACAGCACGACATAGCGGTCATCGCCGATCTTCTGCCCGGGTTCGAGCCCGAAGGCGGCAATGTCGATCCCGTCCATCCCGAAATCGACCTTGACCTCGCACTGCGGGCCAACGCCCAGATCGGCGAGAGAGCGCTTTTCTCCGCGTTGCAACTGCATGGGCTGTGCTCCAGCTGGTAGGAAATGAGACGGGGGCGTGCGCGGCGGTGCGCAGCCCGCCGGATTACAGGATCGCGCGCGCCGGGGCGGTCAGATCGTGGACGGTGCGGCCGCCGGTGCGCTCGCCAATCGCCTTGAAATCCCACTGCCCGCCATTGCGGGTGAGGCTGGCAAGGATGATCCCGGTGTGGGGGCCAGCGTCGGAAATGACGAACTTGGCCATTTCCTGCCCGCTGCGATTGTCGACCACCCGCGCAAAGGCATTGGCGACCTTGTCGAAGGTCTGCCCGCGAAAGCTGTTCACGGTAAGGACGATATATTCGACCTTGGGATCGAGCTTGTCGAGCTGGATCGCGATGCTCTCGTCATCGCCGTCGCCTTCGCCGGTCAGGTTGTCGCCGCTGTGGCGGATCGTGCCGGCGGCGTTGGTCAGCTTGCCGAACCACACCTGTTCGAGCACCGCCTTGTCGGCATCGAAGGTGATGCACGAGGCGTCGAGATCAATATCCCCGCCCCCGCCGAACAATCCGCCGAAAAAGCCGCCCTTGGCGACATCCCAGCCCACGCCGAGGGTGATCCTTTCCAGTCCGTGCTTGGCCTCCTTCGCGAGGCTGACCGACTGGCTCTTCTGAAGCGAAATTCCCACTGATCCCCCGCGTAAAAGCGCAATGTGTCCCGAAACGGGATATCCCCTAAGGCCGTGAGGGTGTCAACCCTGCGCCCGAGGGGGTTGCAAGTGACTTACGGCTGATTTCATTACGGTTTTATTAAGGTTGCCAGCGCCGAATGCGATCAGCCGATGCTCTTGATCTTGCGGCCGGAATGGCCGGTGATGCGGTCGAGCGCGTCGTTCATCGACCGCGATGTGCCGATCAATTCGCCAGAGCCCCACACCTCGTCCTTGTAGACCTTGAAGACGCCCCCGACCTCGTCGACGCGGTAAAGGTTCCTGCCCCCGCCTTCGACCACAACCCTGGTTTTCGTCATGTCTTTCTCCCCCGCCATCCGGCGCGGGCAAGATTATGGCGGGCGATTGGCGAGTCAATCGGCCGGCGCGATCAGAGCCCGAAGCTGCCCTTCAGCCCATCGATCACATATTGCGCCGCCAGCGCCGCCAGCAGCACGCCGAGCAGCCGCGTGATCACCGCCTCGACCTTGTCGCCCAGCAGCCGGATCAGCGGGCCTGCCGCCACCAGCGCCGCCGCCGTGATCGCCAGCACCGCACCCAGCGCGGCGAGGATCTGGCCCTTCTCGGCCCAATCATCCGCCTCGTTCATCAGCAGCATCACCGCCGCGATCGCGCCCGGCCCGGCCAGCATCGGCATTGCCATCGGGAAGACCGAGACATCCTCGATCTCGGGCGTGGCGGCGACCTTCTCGGCGCGCTGCTCGCGGCGCTCGGTGCGCTTTTCGAACACCATGTCGAAGGCAATGAAGAACAGCATCAGCCCGCCCGCGATGCGGAAGGAATTGAGCTCGATATGCAGCGCGCCCAGCAGTTCCTGCCCGAACAGCGCGAAGATGAGCAGGATGATGCTCGCGATCATCGTCGCGCGCAAAGCCATGCTGCGGGCCTGCGCCGCGCTCGCGCCCTTGGTCAGCCCGGCATAGATCGGCGCGCACCCCGGCGGGTCGATCACCACGAACAGGGTGACGAAGGCGGAAAGGAAGAGTTCTGTCAGCACCATGGTTTCGCTTCAGGCCGGGCGGGCAAGCCCCTCCCATCAATCGCCGGTTGGCACAAGGCTTTGTTCGATCCCGGTCAGCCAGCGGCCCTGATAGTAGTAATCCGCCGCAGTATAGCGCGTGCCGTCCGCCCGGTGTTCCCAGCGCCAGCGCAGCGTGCCATCCTTCGACAGCTTGGCGTCGGTCTTGCCGTCCTCGCCAATCGGGATCGCGGGCGGCGGCGGGATGCTGCCCGGCCCGCCGCGCGGACAGGTCGCGACCAGACCCTGCACCGCATCGATGGCGGTGACGACATAGTCGCCGTCCTCGACCACCTTCCTGGGGGCGGGCTGGGGCACATCATCGCCTCCGGCATCGTAGATATACTTGTAGCTGCCGTCGGCCTGACGTTCCCACACGGTCACGAAATTGCCGACCTTGCCTTGCGGATCGCGATAGCGCCCCTGGCTGACCGCAGTGGCGCCGTCGCAGCTCATCACCACGGTGCGCGCGTCCCATTGGACGGCCTCAGGCGGGTCTTTCTGGGTGGCGAGCCAGGGCTCGATCGCAAACGGCCCCTTGCCCCCGTGGAGCAGCGCGCCGGGAGCGGCGAACAGGCGGAAAGCGGTCCACTGCCCGCGCTCCTTCGCCGCGCGCGAGAAGGCGATTTCTGCCGCGACGATGGTGCTGGGCTGCGCAGCGCCCGGCGCGGTTTCGAGCGCACGGCCGATCTGCGCCATCTGCCGCTTGTTCGGCTTGGGCGGCCCGCCCTGCCCGGCACAGGCAGCGAGGGTCAAGGGGATTGCAAGGGCAAGAACCAAGGCCAAACGCCGCATATCAACCTCCGTTCGGGCTGAGCTTGTCGAAGCCCCGCTTTTCCTTTTCGCGTCCAACCTGAAGAAAAAGCAGCCGTTGGGCAACGCCCAGCTTCGCTTCCGACAAGCTCAGGACGAACGGACTTTGCTCAAAGCCCCTCGGGCGCTTCCAGCCCGGCATGGGCATGGGCGGCGACCAGCGTGTTCCTGAGCAGCACGGCAATCGTCATCGGCCCGACCCCGCCCGGCACCGGGGTGATCGCACCGGCGACGGCAGCGGCTTCGGTGAAGGCGACGTCGCCCACCAGACGGCCCTTGGGCTTGTCATCGGTGGGCGGCAGGCGATTGATGCCGACGTCGATCACCGTCGCGCCCGGCTTGATCCAGTCGCCGCGCACCATTTCCGGTCGGCCCACGGCGGCGACCACGATATCGGCGCGGCGCACCACATCGGGAAGGTTCTTCGTGCGGCTATGGGCAATGGTGACGGTGGCGTTGGCGTCAGTCAGCAACTGCGCCATCGGCTTGCCGACGATATTCGACCGCCCGATCACCACCGCATCCAGCCCGCTGAGGTCGCCCAGCCGGTCTTTCAGCAGCATCATGCAGCCCAAGGGCGTGCAGGGCACGAAGCCCTCCTGCCCGACACTCAGCCGCCCTGCGTTGATGACATGGAACCCATCGACATCCTTGCCCGGATCAATCGCGGCAATCACCGCCTGTTCGTCGAGCCCGTTCGGGAGCGGCATCTGCACCAGAATCCCGTCAACCTCGGGGTCGCGGTTGAGCCGTTCGACCAGCACCAGCAGTTCGGCCTCGCTGGTTTCGGCGGGAAGGCGGTGTTCGAAGCTGGCGATCCCCGCCTCGTGACAGGCGCGGGCCTTGGCTCCGACATAAACCTGGCTCGCCGGATCCTCGCCCACCAGCACGACGGCCAGCCCCGGCTTGCGCCCGGTCGCCTGGACAAATTCGCCCGCGTGCCCCGCAATCCGGGCGCGCAGGGCATCGGCAAAACCCTTGCCGTCGATCCGCGCCGCTTCTGCCATCACATCATCGCGCCTTGCAGGATGTATCCGACCGCGTTGAGCAGCATCAGGAACACCATCGGCGAAAAGTCGATCGCGCCGGTATCGGGCATGACCTTGCGGATCGGACGAAGCACCGGCTCGAACAGGCGGCTCAGCGCATCATGCACCGCAAAGGCGAACTGGTTGCGCGGGCTGACGACGTTGAAGGCGAAAAGGAGCCCGATGATGAACCAGATGATCAGCAGCATATTGGCGGTGTTCACCACCATCAGGAAGATCTCGAGAATGGCATTCGACATGGCGTTTCTATCCATAGCATCGGCGCTGGACCGCATCTGTGCGGGCGCCCGGTCAAGTCCCTTGGCAGGCGTATTAGCCTCTTAATACGCCTTGCGCCACACCTCAGTTCCCACGCAGGCTGTCAGGCCCGCACCAGCGTGCCCGCCCCGCGCGCGGTGAAGAATTCGAGCAGCATCGCGTGGCCCACCCGGCCATCGAGCACCACGGCCGCCTCGCAGCCCGATTGCACCGCGGTAACGCAGGTCTCAAGCTTGGGCACCATCCCGCCGCGGATCACGCCTTCTTCGCGCAGCTTGGCGATGTCGGCGGGGGTGAGGTCGGTCAGCAGCTCGCCGTCCGCGCCCAGCACGCCCGGAACATCGGTCAGCAGGAACAGCCGCGCCGCGCCCAGCGCCGCCGCGATCGCGCCCGCCATGGTGTCGGCGTTGATGTTGTAGGTCGCCCCGTCCGCGCCGGGCGCAATCGGTGCGATCACCGGGATCATCCCTGCGGCGACCATCGTGTCGATCACCGTGGTATCGACCGCCGCCGGCTCGCCGACGAAGCCGAGATCGACCGCCTGTTCGATATTGCTGTCAGGATCGCGGGTGGTGCGGGTGACCTTGCTCGCCGTGACGAGCCCGCCGTCCTTGCCGGAAATCCCGATCGCCTTGCCGCCAGCGGCCGCGATCCAGCCGACCAGTTCCTTGTTGATCGCGCCCGACAGCACCATCTCGGCCACCTGCGCGGTGGCGGCGTCGGTGACGCGAAGGCCATCTACAAAGGTGCTCTCCACCCCCAGCCGCTTGAGCATCTGGCCGATCTGCGGGCCGCCGCCATGCACCACCACCGGGTTGATGCCGACCGCCTTCAAGAGGACGATATCCTCGGCAAAGTCGCGCGCGGCTTCGGGATCGCCCATGGCGTGGCCGCCGTATTTCACCACGAAGGTGCGCCCGGCGTAGCGCTGGAAATAGGGCAGCGCCTCGATCAGCACTTCGGCCTTCGAAAGATCGGGCGTGTCCGCCTTGGGGTGGTTGGGCTTGTCGGTCACCGCATTCCTGTCCTGCCGTGCGCATCGCGCTTTCGGCGAGCGCCCTAGCGGCTTGGGCGCGCGGGGCCAAGCGCTTGGTGTCATGGTTGACAAGAGATTAGGCATTTCCGCAAGTTGGTGTTAGCTTTGCCCCACACGGTCGCACCATCCGTACGACAATATGGCGCGTGACACCGGCCAAAGCCGGGCGCTGCGCTCGGGAACGAACTGGCATGAGCGAGGATAGCACTGACAAGGCCGCCCCCTCCGGAGGCGCTGATCCGGCCGGTGGCGGTCGGCGACAGAGCGACCGGCGGCAGAGCAATGCACCCTATGACGGCCCCGACCGCCGCAAGGGTGATCGTCGCTCCGGCACCGACCGCCGCACGACCCCGCGCGAAGACGGCGACTGCTGACGGCAGGGTTGCGAGCGGGGCATCGCCTGGTACCCCGCCCGCACAAGCTTGCCGCAGCCCCGCCCCGTTGCGCGCTACCCGGTCGGCGCGGTTTCGAGCATCGCGGCGATCTCGTCGAGCAGGTGCAGCCGCTCGCGCTTGAGCGCTTCGAGCCGTTCGTCGCTTGCCGCTTCGGTCTCGGTCTCGATCCGGTGGATCGCCCGGTTGACCTCGTGGTGGCGCTCGGCCAGCCGCGCGAAATGGGCGTTTTCCTGCTTCAGCCGGTGGAGCGCGGCAGCATCGCCGGGAAAGGTATCGGCCAGTTCATTGGGGGTGTGTGCGGACATCATCGTCTCCCTTATGTGCAACACCCCCTGCCTAGACCGCGCTTTCGCTTAAGCGTTTGACCGAGGTCAAAATCGCTGGATCGCGGGCCATCCGCCGCTATTGTGGGCGGCGGGATATTTGCATGACACCACCGGGATCCTTCCTTCGCCGCGCGATGGCCGTCGCGCTCGTGCCGCTCGCCGCTGCCGGCGCGCTGGCGCTGTGGCCGGACGCGGGCGAGGCGCAGAGCGCGGGCGGCAGCGATCCGCATCGCGCGCTCTTCCCGATATGCGCCGGGCCGGTGCGCGTCACCTGCGTGGTCGATGGCGACACCCTGTGGTTCGAGGGCACCAAGATCCGCATCGCCGACATCGACACCCCCGAGGTCAGCCAGCCCGCCTGCCCGCGCGAACGCGAGCTGGGCGAGCGCGCCACCGCCCGCCTGCGCGAGCTGCTCAACGCCGGCAGCTTCGCGCTCGTCACCCCCGCCGACGGCCGCACCCGCGACCGCTATGGCCGCGAATTGCGCCTCGTCACCCGGCGCGGCCAGAGCCTCGGCAGCGTGCTGGTGCGCGAAGGGCTGGCGGCGCGCTGGGGCGGCCCGCGCATCGCGTGGTGCGGGGTGTAGGGAGCCGCTTAAGCGTTACAAAGGTGACACCGTGTCAACTTTACTACGCGACTAATTCTTTCGGATAATCAGTATATTGCACCGCTTATGCAAAAGCGGACGGACACAGGATGCGAACGCGCAAATCCCGATCAAGCGGCGATGGCCGCGCCTGTCACGATACCCAAAGAGCCGGAGCATGATGCCCCGCCCGAAGCCTAGCCGCGCGCGGCGCGTGTAGGAAAGCGGCGGCGGCTCACCACAGATAGACCGCCAGCCCCACCCCCGCGGCCAGCTGGAGCGCGGCGATGGTGTGGAGCTGGCTGCAAAACGGCTGCTTGCGCGTCTTGTGCCGAAACAGCGCGCGCCCGGCGTATGCGCCCGGCGTGCCGCCGAAGAAAGCGAGCCGCAGCAACGTCCCCTCCGAAATCCGCCACGCCCCCGCCTCGGCCCGCGCCTTGTCGATCCCGAAGGCGGCAAAGGCGAGAAAGTTCATCGCGACCAGCGCGGTGGCGATGTTGGCGGGCGTAGCGAGCGCCTTGGCGGCGGCGATGTTCTGCGGACTGGCGAGAGCAGCAAGGTTGTCCATGCGCGGCGATGTAGCGCGGGAGGGGTTGCGGAAGGGTTGAGGGGTGGGGCAGTCTTGTCCGATGACCCAGTTTCCGCTAACTTCCTGAAATGCATGAATGGAAACCCCGCGACACCCAACGCGCCCGCGCGTTGCGGCGCGAGGCGACGGGGCCGGAGCGGGGGCTCTGGGCGTTTCTTTCGAAAAGCCAGACGGGCGCGAAGTTCAGCCGCCAGATGCCGGTCGGCCCGTTCTTCGCCGACTTCCTGTGCCGCGAGCTGTCGCTGGTGGTCGAGCTCGACGGCTTCAGCCACGACTGCGCCCCCGAGCGCGATGAACGCCGCGATGCATGGATGGCCGCGCACGGCTTCACCGTGCTGCGTTTCACCAATGATGATGTGCGGGGGAATATCGAGGGCGTAGTGACCGCGATCCGGCTGGAGGTCGAGCGGCTGAAACGGGAGCGCTGATCCACCCTCCCGCCTGCGGGAGGGTCGCGAGACTTATTGAGCCGAAGGCGAAGTTAGTCGCAGCGGGGTGGGCCTACGCCGCGCTGTCGGAACAAGCTGCAAGACCAATGGCCCCGCGCCCACCCCTAACCCCTCCCGCAAGCGGGAGGGGGACTACCGGCGGCAAGCGATCGGGATCAGCTCTCTCTGACAACCCTTCCCGCCAACGAGCGACACCGCATCGCGCTGACGACCCTTCCCGCCCGCGGGAAGGGCGCGAGACTTGGCGGCTCCGCCGCCTAGTCGCAGCGGGTTGGGCCTACGCCGAGGTGCGAGGAAAACGGCTTACGATCAATTCAGCTTGATCCGGGGCAACAAACTTGAATTGAAAAGAGCACCTTGGTCCTGCGATTTGCCGGAGGGTTCTGCCAAAGAGGTCAATGTAGTCAGGAACTTATTCCGCTCATCGAAACTAGCCCAATTAACTAGCTCTGCACCTTGATTTCGTGCTGCAGCTAATGATGGCTCGACCGCCTTCTCAATCGCTGAAGAGACATTATACACCAATCGAGGTTTAACAGGGCTATTACAGAATCTCATTCTCGCATGTTCAAAGGTCAACGCAGAGAGCGCGATCTCTGTGATCGAACGGTGGACTGAAATCACGTCCGACGTCGCATCGACAGTCTCAACAACATGCATAGCGCCATTCTGTAATACAAAATCAGCAATCACGCCTTCTGACAAAGCATGCCGGTACAAAACACGGTGGCTGTCGAGACCCTCAGTGGGCTTTGCAAGGATTTTTTCGGCTCTAAGTGCCTCTCGCAACTCTTTACGAAGGCGAGAATTTCTCTTGCGGATTGCTTTTGGGGGCGCAGGTTCAGGATTGACGTACCTGTGAACAAGGTCATCAAGATAGTGGTCGAACAACTTGGCGTCACCCGGCTGGATAACGCCCTTGCAATCAGCATACAAAAAACTGTTGTCACGGACACATGAAGTCACAAGATCACTGGCGCAGGAAGCCAACAACTTGGGCAACTCATGCAATTCTGCGCGAATCTCGTCTGGCTCGATAGCGGCGGTTATCGCGCGTGTCTTTTCCACGTGCGACCCGGCGCGGACGATGTACTCTCCGTCACGTTCAGCCAAAATCCCAACGTTAAGAGCTTCTCCACGGATCGCGTGCGACCGGAGCTGCAACAACCAGAACCTAGAGGAGCCGGCCATTCATCAGCCCCTCGCGCAGAAGGTTGATTCTCATCTCTAGGCCCTCCCCAGCCCAAAGTTCAACGATCCTGCCCATTTCATGTGCGCTGATCCACTCCGTTGGCAGTTCTCTAAAGAAGCTCGCGATCACAGACGGCGGGATAGCCGCGATGCTGTCCAGCATCTGAAGTGCTGAGTCTTCGAAGAAGCCATGCACCTGCCGCAGTTGCCGGGCGACTGCAAGTGTCTCGGTGCGACCATCGGGAAAATCACTGATTGCGCAGGTGCCAAGTTCGATGCCTGAGAAATCGATCGGACGGATGCGCAGGAGGGGACCGTCACGAACCGCAATCAGGTTCGAAGCGCTTCGATCCCAATTGTGCAGGAACATGTCTAGGACATAAAGTTGGCTAAGCCACCTACCCGGGTAGTCCAAATGGCGTCCCAGTTCATCAGTCCGGGACGTCCTAAGGAACCGTTTGCGAGCCACCTCATCTGCGGTGCTCGGAGAGGCCCGCGACCCAAAAAAGGTTTCCCCGGTTTGCTCATCCTCAACGATCCGAAAGTCGGGAGGCGCAAGACCTACCTCAGCAGCAAAGAGGGTGCCGAATGCTTCTCTCATACGGCAAGGCAAACCAGATTGATCACCCTTGCAAAAATATAGACCACCGTCATCGCACCGAGCCAAAAGCGCGATATGCGCACCTTCTGGCGGAAACTCGCGGGTACGCAGCCGCACCGGGAACAGCACTCCTGAAGAGGCTTCCCGAACTGAAGGAGTAGAGAATCCTTCTTGCACTTGCTTATAATACAGCTGCGTTTTCACCCCCTACTCCGCCGCCTGCACCCCAAACAGCCCAGCCTCAGCCTCACCCGCAGCGCCCGGCTCGTTCGCAGCCTTCGCTTTTTGCCGCTTGTCAAACGACGACCACACGGTGTTCCAGTCACCCCGCGTCGCGCCCTTCGAATATTCCGTCGCGCGGGTTTCAAAGAAGTTGGCGTGTTCGACGCCGTTCAGCAGCGGCTGGAGCCAAGGCAGGGGGTGCTCTTCGATCATGTAGATCTCCTGCAGGCCCAGCTGCTTCAGGCGCCAGTCGGCGATGTAGCGGATGTAGCGCTTGATCTCCTTGGCGCTCATGCCGTTGACCGGGCCCATTTCGAAGGCGAGGTCGATGAAGGCGTCTTCGAGGCGCACGGTCTTCTGGCAGATGTCGATCAGGTCTTCCTTGACCGACTTGGTGAGGCACTGGCGTTCCTCGCAGAAGGTGTGGAACAGCTTGATGATGCCCTCGCAGTGCAGGCTCTCGTCGCGCACCGACCAGCTGACGATCTGGCCCATGCCCTTCATCTTGTTGAAGCGCGGGAAGTTCATCAGCATCGCGAAGGAGGCGAAGAGCTGGAGCCCCTCGGTGAAGCCGCCGAAGGCTGCCAGCGTGCGGGCGATGTCTTCATCGGTGTCGACGCCGAACTGGCCGAGGAAGTCGTGCTTGTCCTTCATTTCCTCATATTCGAGGAAGGCGCTGTATTCGGTCTCGGGCATCCCGATGGTGTCGAGCAGGTGTGAATAGGCGGCGATGTGCACCGTCTCCATGTTGGAGAAGGCGGCGAGCATCATCTTCACCTCGGTCGGCTTGAACACCCGGCCGTAGTTTTCGTGGTAGCAGTTCTGCACCTCGACATCGGCCTGGGTGAAGAAGCGGAAGATTTGGGTGAGCAGGTTGCGCTCGTGATCGGTGATCTTCTGCGCCCAGTCGCGGCAATCCTCGCCCAGCGGCACTTCTTCCGGCATCCAGTGGATCTGCTGCTGGCGCTTCCAGAAGTCATAGGCCCAGGGGTACTGGAAGGGCTTGTAGGTGTTGCGGGCTTCGAGCAGCGACATGGGCGGATACTCCTAAGGGTGTTCTTTGTAACAGATACGGTGCGCCGGGGCGCCCGGATTCAAACGGCGGATTCAGCGGTTCCAGTAGGTGACGATCACGATCAGGCAGAAGGGCACGAACAGGGTCACCATCGCGATGTGGATCATCGCGGCGTTGAAGGAGTGGCCGGGCGTATCGCGGCGCAACTCGCGCACCGCGGCGATGCCGAACCACAGACTGACCGCAAGGCCGAGCAGCGCGGCGGCGACGGGTATGTTCATAGCGGTCTCTCCCCCTTGACCCTTCGGTCGGCGAGCAGGCGCAAGGGTGCCCCGCGCCCGCCCGGCCCACGGCCTACTGGCAGCTCAGGCATTCCTCGTAATCGGTCTGCTCCCCGCTGGCGGAGAGTTCGATCCGGGGGGCTTCGGAGGTGTTGTCCGCCTCCACCCCGCCGACGAAGCCGGCGCGCTGCACGCTCTTGGAGCGCAGGTAATAGAGCGACTTGATGCCGCGTTCCCACGCCTGATAGTGCAGCATCATCAGGTCCCACTTGTCGACATCGGCCGGGATGAACAGGTTCAGCGACTGGGCCTGATCGATATAGGGCGTGCGGTCGGCGGCGAATTCGAGCAGCCAGCGCTGGTCGATCTCGAAGCTGGTCTTGTAGACCGCCTTCTCCTCCGGCGTCAGGAAGTCGAGGTGCTGGACCGATCCGCCGCGTTCGAGGATCGAGTTCCAGACATTGGTCGAGTTCTTCGCCTTCTTCTCGAGCAGCTTTTCAAGATAGGGGTTCTTGACGATGAAGCTGCCCGACAGGGTCTTGTGGGTGTAGATATTGGCCGGGATCGGCTCGATGCAGGCCGAGGTGCCGCCGCAGATGATCGAGATCGACGCGGTCGGCGCGATCGCCATCTTGCAGCTGAACCGCTCCATCGCGCCCATATCGGCCGCATCGGGGCACGGCCCGCGCTCCTGCGCCAGCAGCATCGAGGCTTCCGAGGCCTTGGCGTGGATGTGCTTGAACATCTGGAGGTTCAGCGCCTTGGCCATCGCGCTTTCGAAGGCGACGCCCTTCTGCTGGAGGTAGGAGTGGAAGCCCATCACCCCGAGGCCCACGCTGCGTTCGCGCGAGGCGGAATACTTGGCGCGGGCCATCTCGTCCGGCGCGCGGTCGATATAGTCCTGCAGCACGTTGTCGAGGAAGCGCATCACGTCCTCGATGAACTGCTTGTCGCCCTTCCACTCTTCCCAGGTTTCAAGGTTGAGCGAGGAGAGACAGCACACCGCCGTGCGGTCATTGCCGAGGTGGTCGATCCCGGTCGGCAGGGTGATTTCCGAGCACAGGTTCGAAGTCGAGACCTTGAGGCCGAGATCGCGGTGATGCTTGGGCATCATTCGGTTCACGGTGTCGTTGAAGACGATGTAGGGCTCGCCGGTCGCCAGCCGGGTTTCGACCAGCTTCTGGAACAGCGAACGCGCATCGACCTTGCCGCGCACGCTGCCGTCACGCGGGGACTTGAGTTCGAACTCGGCGCCTTCGCGCACGGCTTCCATGAACTCGTCGGTGACGAGCACGCCGTGGTGGAGGTTCAGCGCCTTGCGGTTGAAGTCGCCCGAAGGCTTGCGGATTTCGAGGAACTCCTCGATTTCCGGGTGGCTGATGTCGAGATAGCACGCGGCCGACCCGCGGCGCAGGCTGCCCTGCGAGATCGCCAGCGTCAGGCTGTCCATCACGCGCACGAAAGGAATGATGCCGCTGGTCTTGCCGTTGAGGCCGACCGGCTCGCCGATCCCGCGGACATTGCCCCAATAGGTGCCGATCCCGCCGCCCTTCGAGGCGAGCCACACGTTCTCGTTCCAGGTGCCGACGATGCCTTCGAGGCTGTCCTCGACCGAATTGAGATAGCAGGAGATCGGCAGGCCGCGGTTGGTGCCGCCGTTCGAGAGAACGGGGGTCGCGGGCATGAACCACAGGTTCGAAATGTAGTCATAGAGCCGCTGGGCGTGCTCCTGATCGTCGGCATAGGCATCGGCCACGCGGGCAAAGAGATCCTGATAGACCTCGCCGGGCAGCAGATAGCGGTCGGTCAGCGTGTCCTTGCCGAAATCGGTGAGGCGCGCGTCGCGGCTGGCGTCGGTCACGATCGTGAACCGGCGGTCGTTGACCTTCTTGCTGTCAGCCTTGGCGGCATCCTTCATCGCACTCGCCATCGCGCCCACGAGCGCTTCGCCCGCCTTGGCGGCGATCAGTGCGTCCGAACCGCTATCAGTGGTTTTCATTGTCACAGCCTTTTCATCCCCCGCCGCAGGCGCGCCCGCATCCAGTTCATTGGTCACACCGGTATTCACCGCGTCATTGGGCACGTTGTCGCTCGCCTTGAAATCCATTGTCAGCCCCACTTGTCCCCCGAATCGGGACTATGACGCAAGGGGCCATGTTCCGATTCTGTTCTATACCGGTTGGTCCACAGACTTGCCAACAGATCACCCCGAATTCGGGCGTGATGGCAGGTCGGTTGATCCCATTTGCGGCGCGCGGCGGCCCTGTCTGCCGGGGCTACTCCTCCCCCGTCTGCTCCGCTGAGGAGCGGCTGGGAGTCACCATGGCTTGGGGGTCCGATTTGCGCCGAACCACTAGATGATGAATCAGCCGGGGATTCCCGTCAACGGCAGATTAAGCCCCTAGTTACCATCCCGAGGCCTTCATCACCCTGTCACAAACCCGCGACGCGTGGAGCAAGCTTGAGTCGCGAGCTGTGCAAGCCCCAAACTGAATCTGTGAAGAAAAATATGGGGAGTGAATCATTCGAATCCACCCGTGAATCTTTTGCACGGGACGGGGTTCGATTGTTGCGCCGGAGGGGTCGGAAAGGCGTGCGGACGGCCAGGCGGAATTTGCCGACCACAGCACAGACAGCCCTCGCATAGATCTGCCCTCGATCCGAATCCGACCTGCGAATGATGATTGACGCATCTACCTGAGTTCGATATTTCCATTTTTATCGAATCGTTGGAGCATCGTCCATGCAAGCCGATCTTGTCATCCGCGCCCTTGGCGCTCTGGCGCAGGAACACCGCCTCGCCGCCTTCCGCTTGCTGGTGCAGGCCGGATCGCGAGGCATTGCCGCCGGCGCGCTTGCCGAGCAGCTTGGCGTTCCCGCGTCTTCGATGAGCTTCCACCTCGCTCAGCTCGCCCATGCCGGGCTGGTCACCCAGCGGCGCGAAAGCCGTTCGATCATCTATTCGGCCGACTACGGCGCGATGAACGCGCTGATGGGCTACCTCACCGAAAACTGCTGCGGCGGCCTGCCCTGCGAGGACAAGGCCGCCTGCACGCCCCAGCCCGAAAAGGAGACTGTCCTGTGAAGCGCTTCCACCTGCACGTCGGCGTGACCGACCTTGATGCCTCGATCGCCTTCTACACCCACCTGTTCGGCAGCGCGCCCGAAGTGGTGAAGGCGGACTATGCCAAGTGGATGCTCGAAGACCCGCGGATCAACTTCGCAATCTCGATGCGCGAGGGCGCCACGAAGGGGATCGAGCACGTCGGCCTTCAGGTCGAAAATGCCGAGGAACTGGCCGAAGTCTATGCCCGCCTCAAGGCCGCCGACCGCCCGGTTCTGGAAGAAGGCGCGACCACCTGCTGCTATGCCCAATCGGAAAAGAGCTGGATCGCCGATCCTGACGGCGTGGTGTGGGAAGCCTTCCTCACCACCGGCGGCAGCACCACCTATGGCGGCAGCCCCGATTTCGACCAGCTGGCGAATGCCGATGCGGCGGCAGGGGCCTGCTGCGTGCCGCAAGCGGCTTCCGCGCCTGCGCCCGTGCCGGCCAAGGCCTCGGGCTGCTGCTGATCTGAACCGCGGGGGCGACACATGAACATTCTGGTGCTGTGCACGGGCAATTCCGCCCGCTCGATCCTTGGCGAGGTGATCCTGAACCGGCTCGGCGCGGGGCGGGTGACGGCCTTCAGCGCGGGGAGCCAACCCAAGGGCGCGGTGCATCTTGGCGCGCTGCGGCTGCTGGCGGCGCGCGGGATTGACGCATCCGGGCTCCAGTCCAAGAGCTGGAATGTCTTCACCGGCCCCGATGCGCCTGTGATCGATCTCGTCATCACCGTTTGCGGCAGTGCGGCCGGCGAGGCCTGTCCGATTTTCCCCGGCACGCCCCTGCGGGCGCATTGGGGCCTGCCCGATCCGGCGGCGGTGACGGGTGACGATGCGGCGGTCGATGCGGCCTTCGCGCAGACCTGGGACTGGCTGACGCTGCGCGCCGAAGCCTTCCTCACCCTGCCGTTCGAGACGATGGAGCGCGCCGAATTGCAGACCCGCCTTGCTGCAATCGGCCAGATGGAGGGTGCAGCGTGAACCGTGCGCTGTTTGCGGAAGGCTTGGGAAGCTTCTTCCTGTTTGCCACCGTGGTCGGATCAGGGATCATGGCCGAGGGCCTTGCGGGCGGGAATGTCGCCATCGCACTGATCGGCAACACGCTGGCGACGGCGGCGATGCTGTTCGTGCTGATCACCATGCTGGGGCCGATTTCGGGCGCGCATTTCAATCCGGCGGTGACTCTGGTCTTCGCGCTGCGCCGCGAGATCGGGGCGGGCATGGCGCTCGCCTATGGCGCGGTGCAGCTGGCAGGCGGGGTGATCGGCGTATGGGCGGCGCACCTGATGTTCGACCTGCCGATTG
Organism: Erythrobacter sp. BLCC-B19; assembly: GCF_028621955.1. NCBI lineage: Bacteria > Pseudomonadati > Pseudomonadota > Alphaproteobacteria > Sphingomonadales > Erythrobacteraceae > Erythrobacter > Erythrobacter sp. BLCC-B19. Next base: position 1,519,329 of record NZ_CP117516.1, on the reverse strand, counting down.
CGCAGGTGAGCACCACCGCGCGCACCGGCATGGGCCAGTGGGCGGGCGAGGCAATTGCGACCTTCGGGCTGGTGCTGACGATCCTCGCCACGCTGGAAGCGCGCCGCGACTGGGTGCCGGTCAGCGTCGCGCTCTATATCGCGGCCGGGTACTGGTTCACCTCGTCAACCAGCTTCGCCAATCCCGCGATCACCATCGCGCGCAGCCTTTCGGACACCTTCGCAGGGATCGCGCCGGGGGATGTGCCGGGCTTCGTGGCGGCGCAGTTTGCCGGAGCGCTGGCAGCGATGGGAGCGGCGGCGCTGCTGTTCCCGCGCAGAGAGACCACCCCCGCCGCCTGAGCCCTCAACGCTCCTCTATCCGGTCAGCCGGGCGGCGTTCCGCGTAATCGAACACGGCAGGCTTGCGCCGCAGCGGCGAGACGCGCACGCCCTCGGCCGCGAGCAGCGCCTGCTGCGCGTCGGTGCCGCCGGGGTATTTGGGATTGAGGAAGCCGCCCTTCTTCAGAACCCGCCACCACGGGGTCAGCGCCGCATCGGGCAGGACGGGGCGCTGCTCCTCGGCGGCGCGGGCGGCCATGCCCAGGAAGATCGCGGTCGAGACCGGACACGCCACCGCAACGCCATGCCGCCGGGCGAGCGCCTGTCGCAGATCGTCGAGCGTGACGATCTCGCCCGGCCGCAGCGTGCGCACCAGCGCATTCACCTCAGCCGGGCTGGACACAACCATCGCGCCGCCTTCCGCCTCGCGATAGCCGGGGGCGCCGGGCGGGATCATGTGGACGATATGCGGCTCTCGCCCGCTGTTGAGGTGGTCGAGGGCGGTCTTGCGCTTGGCCATGGGGCTCTCCTCCGTCGCGATTCGCCCCGGTGTATCGCGACGGAGGGGATGGGAGAATAAGTGCGGTTTGTTCCCGCTTTACCCCGCAGATGCGTCGGCAATCCCTTGCGCGGTCTTGTAATCGGGCTTGCCGTTGTTGAGCCTGAGCGATTGCGCTGTGAACAGATAGAGCCGCGGGATCTTGTAGCCCGCAAGGCCAGCGCGGGCGTGGGCATCAAGCGCGGCCTCATCCACCTCGCCGTCCAGCTGCACCACCGCCACGACCTTGCGACCGAACCGCGCATCCGGAAGGCTGACGACGCGCACGTCCTTGACCCCCGGATGGCCCAGCAGCACCGCCTCGACCTCCTCGGGGAAGACCTTCTCGCCGCCGGTGTTGATGCACATATTGTCGCGGCCGATGAATTCGAGGCTGCCATCGGGGCTCCAGCGTGCGCGGTCGCCGGTCATCAGCCAGCGTTTGCCGCCGATCACGGGGAAGGTCTGGGCGTTTTTCTCGTCCTCGCCGAGATAGCCCAGCGGCAGCGGCCCGGTGCGCGCGACAATGCCGACGCCCTCGGTGCCGGGGGGAATCTCCTTGAACTGCTCGTCGAACAGCTTGGTCTCGCGCCCCGGCAAGGGCTGGAACTTGCCCCCGCCGCTCGATCCTTGTGCCGTGGTGATGACGATACCGGTGCCCGAGCTTTCGGAGGAACCCAGCGCATCAACGATCATCAGCGCGGGGTGATGGGCGATCAGCCGCTCTTTGAGGCTGGCCGAGAACACCGCGCCCGAGGAGGTGATGCTGCGCAAGCTCGCCAGCACCGCGGCCCCATCGCCCCGCGCATCGAGCCGGTCGGCGAGCGGCAGCGCGAAGGCATCGCCGACGATGAAGATGCCGCGCGCGCCGATCCGCGCGACCTCGTCCAGCGCCAGATCGGCATCGAATTTCGGCCCCGGCAGCAGCGCCAGCGTGCCGCCTTTCAGCAGGTGAATCACCGCCGTGAACTGTCCCGCGCCGTGCATCAGCGGCGAGAGCAGCAGCAGCGGGGATGTGCTCGCCGGATGATCGGGGCCGATCGCGGCGGCCCGCGCGACCTGTTCTTCGAGCGAAGCGGCGACGAATGGCGGCTGGCCCGGCCCCTGTTGCCACACCCCGATGCTGAACGCCTGCCACGCCTGATCCATCGGCCACATCACCGCCTTGGGCATCCCGGTGGTGCCGCCCGTGGCGGTCAGGAACAGCGCTTGCGCGTCGGCATGGATGGCAAAATTGTCGGGCAGCGGCGTATCGCACAGCCCGGCCCAGTCCGCGCTGCCGACATCCACCGTCAGCGTTCCGTCCGGCATTGCCTCACGCGCGATTTCGGCAAAGTCGGTCTCGGTGAACAGCGCCTTCAGCCCGAACCGGCTGAAAATGTCCGCCAGCTCGCGCTGCTTGTAGTGGTAGTTCACATTGACCGGCACCAGGCCCGCCTTCACGCATCCGAAATAGGCGAGCATATAGTCGGGCGTATTGCGGAGCATCTGCCCGGCAATGTCCCCCGGCCCCAGTCCCCGCCCGACAAGGCCCGCTGCAATGGCATCGGTGATCGCATCGAATTCGCCCCAGGTCACCACCCGGTCCCCGTGCACCAAGGCGGGTCGCCCGGAGGGAATTGCTCCTGCCAGAGCCTTCAGCACATACCCGAAATTCGCACCCGCAAACGCCATCGGCTCAATTCTCCCTGTCTCTTTCGCTAGCCTCGCCCCTCGCTTCGTTCCCCTACGTAAATGATGAGGACATTCTGCAAACTTGCGTTAGTTTCCCGACTCGGCGCAGACCGGACGGGGCTGGAGAGGAGCACCACAAAGCATGGCCACCAATGTTGTCGAATTGCGCACGCCGCAAGGGCGTGAGTCGCTTGAACAGCTGCTCGAATCCGTCACCATCACCTGTCCCGAGGACATCCACGATGCGGCGGTGAACCTCGCGCGAATCGCGCAGGAACGCGGGATGCAGATCGCGGTGTGCGACGACATTTCCTCCAAGGAACCGATGGTCGATGCCGATGGCACGATTCTCAACGCCGATATCTTCCGCTGGCTGGATGACGGCGCACGCTGGTGGGAGGATCACCGGCTCGCCCTGCACTCGCCGCTGCCGCGCGCCTGCCGCTATGAAAGCGAGCCGTTCTGGGTCAACGCGCATGGTTTCAACACCCGTTGGCGCAACCATTACCTCGCCGAGATCGACCTCAATGATTTCGAGCGCCGGGCGCTGTGCAAGGCGGCGATCGTGATTCCGGTGCACCTGCCCTTCGGCCAGATTTCGGCGTGCAGCTTCATCAGCGAAGACCGCGACAAGGAAGACCTCTCGGCCGAATTCGCCGAATATGGCGCGCTCTTCGCGATGGTGACGCGGTGCTTTGTGGCGGGCTATGTCCAGGCCAACCGCACCAAGCGGCGCATCCCGTCCGACTGCGTGCTCTCCAAGCGCGAAGTGGAATGCCTGCGCTGGGCCGCGATCGGCAAGACCGACAAGGAGATCAGCATGATCCTCAACCGGTCGCACGCCACGATCCGCTACCACATCCACCGCGCGGGCGAGAAGCTGGACAGCGTGAACCGCGCCCAGACGATCTTCAAGGCCGGGCAGCTGGGGTATTTGGGGGCCAGCGACTGATTGATTGCGGGGGTGCCTCCACGCGGGGGTCTTGATTTGCGACCCCGCCTCCGCGGGGTCGTCCTCGGTGCTATTCCTCCACTTCGCTTCGCTCCGTTCCGGGCACCTGCGGGCGGGCGGACGCCCTTGCGGTCGCTACCTGACCGAGATCAGCGCGCTGACACCCCCCTCCCGCTTGCGGGAGGGGGCGGGGGTGGGAAAGCGAACCGTCGCGAAGGCCCACCCCGCTGCGACTAGGCCGCTGCGCGACCAGGTCTCGCTCCCCTCCCGCAGGCAGGAGGGGCTCGATCTTACCCCAGCTTCCTCAGCGGCTCCGACCCATCCCAGCCCACGCCCGCGGCCTTGATCATGCCGAACAGGTCAGGGCCGTCCTTGGCCTGCTGCAAGATCTCCACCAGCGTCCCCGGCCCGCCGCCGGCATCGACATAGATCGCCTGACTGGTGCCGAAGGTGCCCTCGATCATCACCTCGGCGCCCTCCGCCTCGCACACGGCGCGCGCGTGGGCGATGTCGTCGACGAGGATACAGACATGGTGCAGCCCGTTGCCCGTCGCCCCATATTCGCCGGTATAGACCGAGGGGTGATTGTCGCGCGGGCGGATCAGTTCGATCTGCAAATCGCCCCAATAGGCCAGCGCCAGATCGAACACGGCATCGGTCGGCTGGCCGCGATACTTCATGCCCTCAAGGTGAATCCCCTCGATGAGAAAGAACGGCCCGACGCCCATCGTCTGGGTCCAATGCCTGACTGCCGCGTCGAAATCCTCCGGCACAAAGGCCAGCTGCATGATGTCGCCCAAGGCGGCGATTTTCCCGGCAAGACCCATCATTCCTCTCCAATCCGATAGTGTGCCCTGCTTGCGAAGCTGTGTGATATTCCGCGCCGGAGACACTGCACAAAGTGCGAGGACGAGAGGCGGGGCCGTGCCCCGGCGATGAGGATCGGACGAAGCGACATGAACGAGATCAAGGACATTGCCCGCGGCGACCGCTGCCCGGGGATCAGCTACACCGATATGCTCAACGGCGACACCCGCCGGGCGCCCGATTACCTCTTCGAGGAAACCACGATCGAGATGGGTGACGATCCCCTGCCGGTCGCACCCTATATTTCCGAGGAATTCGCCCGTCTCGAACGCGAGAAGATGTGGCCCAATGTCTGGCTGTTCGCCGCGCGCGAGGATGAAATGCCCGACGCGGGCGACACCGTGGTGTTCGACATCGCCGGCAAGAGCTTCCTCCTGATCCGCCAGAAGGACGGCAGCGTGAAGGCGTTCTACAACGCCTGCCTCCACCGCGGCCGCAAGCTTCGCACTGAGAGCGGCAATTCGGTGCAATTGCGCTGCCCGTTCCACGGCTTTACCTGGCGCAATGACGGGAGCCTGAAGGAAATCCCCTGTTCGTGGGACTTCAAGCACCTGGAAGGCAAGGACATGGATCTGCCGCAGGCGCGCGTCGAGCTGTGGCAGGGCTTTGTCATGCTGACCGAGAACCATGCCTTGCCCGATTTCAAGACCTGGCTCGGCCCGGCGGCCTCGCATTACGAGCGCTATGATTTCGGGAACCGCTACACCGGGATGTGGGTGCAGAAGAAGATCCCCGCCAACTGGAAGGCCACCGCCGAAGCCTTCATGGAAGCCTGGCACTCGATCACCACGCACCCGCAGCTGCTCGCCTTCCTCGGCGATGCCAACACCCGCTACGACCATATCGGCGACCACTTCAATCGCGCGATCACGCCCTCGGGCGTGCTGTCCCCGCACGTGAAGGGCAAGAATTCGGACTATGTGCTCGAGAAGATGAACGAGTTCTCGGGCGGCAGCGATGCCAGCACCAACCGGCGCTTCAATGCCAGCGGGACGACCGAGGATTATGTCGCCGACGATCCGCTCGGCGCGCGCAAGATCCTCGCCGAGGCGGGGCGCAAAGGCTTTGCCGAGCAATATGGCTATGACTACTCGGATGCGTCGGACACCGAGATCCTCGACAACTTCACCTACAACATCTTCCCCAATTTCTCGCCCTGGATCGGGTTTCTGCCGACGCTGGTGTACCGCTGGCTGCCGGGCGATACGCCCGACTGGTGCATCATGGAGATCCGCCTGCTGTTCCCCACCCCCAAGGGCCAGCCGCGCCCGCGCGCGGTGGCGCCGACCTATATCCCGGACGACGAGCCCTTCGCCTGGGCGACCGACATCATGGGCGCAGGCCTTGCCAATGTGTTCGATCAGGACATGGCCAACCTCCCCCACGTCCAGACCGGCATGAAGGCGATGAAGGACGGGCTGATGGAACTGGGCCACTATCAGGACAGCCGCGTGCGCCACTTCCAGACGACGCTGATGAAGTATGTGAACGGGGAACTGCCTGCGGTTAAGTGACGCCCTTCGTCATTGCGAGGAGCGCAGCGACGCGGCAATCCATGGATCACCCTCGCGCCAAGAGCGTCAGTCCGTGCATGGATTGCTTCGCCTGCGGCTCGCAATGACGAGACTTTGAAACAGGCATGACCTTCTCCTTCGACCTCTCAGGCCGCACGGCCCTGATCACCGGCGCATCTTCCGGACTCGGCACCCGCTTCGGCCGCATCCTTGCCGCGAGCGGCGCGCAGGTCGCCTTGGGCGCGCGGCGCAAGGACCGCCTCGAAGCCCTCGCCGCCGAGATCGGGCCCAAGGCCGCCGCCATTCAGATGGACGTCGCACGCGAGGCCGACATTATCGCCGGGTTCGACGAGGCCGACGCGATCTTCGGCAAGGCCATCGACACGGTGATCGCCAATGCCGGGGTCGACGGCGCGGGGATGGCGACGACCATCTCGGAAGAGGAAATCGAGCAGACCCTCGCGATCAACCTGAAGGGCGCAATCCTGACGGCGCGCGAGGGTGCGAAGCGGATGATGGCGCGCGGCGTCACCAATGGCCGCATCGTGCTGATTGCCTCGATCACGGCCTTCGAGCCCTCCCCCGGCCTCGTCGCCTATGCCGCGTCCAAGGCGGGTGTGGTGCAGGCGGGCCGCACGCTGGCGCGCGAATGGGCGCGGGCGGGGATCAACGTCAACACCGTCTCCCCCGGCTACATCCGCACCGCAATCAACGATGCGTGGTTCGATACCGAACCCGGCCAGAAGCAGATCGCGCGCTTCCCCAAGCGCCGCCTGATGGGCGAGGAGGGGCTGGACGCAATGATCCTGTTCCTGTGCTCGGACGCCAGCGAGTTCGTGACGGGCACGGACTTCGTTCTGGATGATGGTCAAACCCTGTGACCCGCCGCCTGATCTCGCTCGCCGCCGGGATCATGCCCGAGGCCACCCCCGCCCAGCTGATCGAATGCGCCGCGGCTGCCGACTTCGACTTCGGCGGGATGTGGGTCGAGAAGGACAGCTGGACCCCGGCCACCACCCGCGCCATCCGCAGCCAAGCGCGCGATGCGGGCGTCACATTGCTCGACTGCGAGGTCGCGTGGATCATGCCCGGCCCGCCCGATCCGTGGCTGACCGAGCTCGTCCACATCGCCGCCGAGCTGGGCGCAGCGAACCTCCTGTGCGTCTCTTCCGACCCCGACATGGCCGCCACCACCGCCAAGTTTCAGGCGTTGGTCGACGAAGCCAAGGGCACCGGGGTCAGGGTCAATCTCGAATTCGGCATCTTCACCGAGGTGAAGACCATCCACATGGCCCGCGCCGTGCTGGAGGCGGTCGAGGGCGAGGCCAAGGCGCTTCTGGTCGACACGCTCCACTGGGCACGCTCCGGCGGGACGGCGGAGGACTTGGCGGCAATCCCGCGCGCGTGGCTGTCCTACTGCCAGCCCTGTGATGCACCCGCCGAGGGGCCGGACGTGACCGACTTCGACGCGATCATCGACGATGCGATCAATCGCCGCTTGGCCTTGGGCAAGGGCGGACTTCCGCTGGCCGCTATGGTCGATGCTTTACCCGTTCACCTGCCGATGGCGGTCGAGGAACGCTCCGCCGCCCTGCGCGACGCCTTCCCCGACCTTGTGGAGCGCGCCCGCGAATGTGCGCGGACGTCGCGGGCGTGGCTGGAGGGACGAGACTAGCTGGATAGCGGGACCGTTCGTTCACAGCGAACCGGCGAAGGCTTCCAGCTGGTCGAGGCACGTGCCCCAACCTTGATGAAAGCCCATCTCCTCGTGCTTGCGCCGGTCATCGCCCGACTTGTGCCGCACCACCGTGCGGTAGCGGGTACCCTCCGGACAGGCCTCCATCGTGATCTCGACGCTCATGAAGCTTTCGTTGTTGGGCCGAAAGTCGGGGCCGACTGCGTCGGTCCACACCAGCCGCGCAGCAGGTTCTGCGATCAGCACGCAGCCTGGGGTCTCCTCCATTTCCTCGCCCTCGGGAGAAGCCATCACCACCGAGAAGATGCCGCCAGCGTGCGGCTCGATCCGGGCGCGGGCCACGGTCCACGGGCGGGGTGCGAACCACTGGGCGATCAGCGACGGATCGGTCCAGGCGCGCCAAAGCTGCGCGGGGCTGGCGGCGACGGTACGTTCAAGCACCAGATCAAGTTCGGGGTCGTACGGCACGGGATTATCCTTTTTTCTCGGGGTCAGTCAGAAAAGTGTCGAGGCGGTCAAGACGCGCGTTCCAGAGGTGCCTCTGCTGGCCAAGCCAGCCCTCGGCGAGCTGCACCGTCTCAGGCCGCAAACGGCATGTGCGGGTGCGACCGGCCTTTTCCGAGGCAATCCAGCCTCCGGTTTCGAGAACCTTGAGGTGTTTGAGAAAGCTCGGCAGCGCCATGTCGTGTGGCGCTGCGAGTTCGGACACGGGTGCCGGACCTCGCGCAAGTCGGGCAATCACCGCGCGCCGGGTGGGATCGGCGAGGCCGTGGAATATCGAATCTAAGTTAGCCATATGGCTATCTATTCGCCATCGCGCGGTGGCGTCAAGATATTTAGCTCATTGGCTAGGTTTCAAAGCGTAATCGACAACGCGCTCACACGCCGCGCGCGTGGGCGACGATCTCGCCCGCCAGACGCGGGATCAGCTTGATCGGCAGATCGTGCCCCCAGCCGGGGTAGGTCACCAGCCGGGCGCCGGGGATCGCCGCTGCGGTCGCCTCGCCGCCGGGCAGCTTGACCAGCGGATCGGCCTCGCCGTGGAGCACCAGTGTCGGGGTGCGCACGCGGGCAAGCCGTGCGGTGCGGTCGCCATCGTCGATGATCGCGGCGAGCTGGCGCGGGAGCCCGGCCGGGTAGACCGAACGGCGCATATTGGCGAGCACCCGCTCACGCTGGGCGGCCTCGTCGAACGGGAATTCGGCGCTGTCCGGGCTGCCGATATTGCGGATGATGTTGATACCGTGGGCGACGAGCGTCTCCTCGTCCATCGCCTTCAGCGGCGCGGTCAGAGCGCCGATCGCGTTCTTTTCGGCCTGGGGCAGCTTGCCATTGCCGGTGGTCGACATGATCGAGGTCATGGTCAGCAGCCGGTCGGCATGGTGGATCGCCATCAGCTGGACGATCATCCCGCCCATCGATGCGCCCACGACATGGGCCTTGTCGATGCCAAGTGCGGAGAGCAGCCCGATCCCGTCATCGGCCATGTCCTTCAGGGTATAGGGCACGCGGGCAGGGAAGCCGATCTTCTTGCGCAAGACCTGAATGGGGAGCGAGGGCGCGCGGTGGCCTTCGAACTTCTGCGAGAGGCCGATGTCGCGGTTGTCGTAGCGGATCACCCGGAAGCCCTCACCCACGAGTGCCCCGACCAGCTCGTCCGGCCACAATGTCATCTGCGCGCCGAGGCCCATCACCAGCAGCAGCGCCGGGGCATCGGGGCTGCCGTGCTCCTCGTAGAAAATCTCGATGCCGGTGTTGGGCGTGGTGATGGTGGGCATGGGCGGCTTGATCCTCTCAGGCCCGCATGGTCACTTCCACGGGGGTCCGGCGATATCGAAGCCGCGCGCGTCCAATTGGTCAAGCACCCCGCCGCTTTCCGCCAACACCCTTAGCGGCACGACCGCCAGCGTGGTGCCCTTTGCCGCGCTCGCCTCGGTGACGCGATCGACCCAGATCGTCCTCAATTCACTGCCCAAAGTCTCGTCCGCCCAGGGCCAGCACTGGCCCAATGCGGCTTCGAGCGGGTTGTTCATCACGGCGGGAATCTTGAAGCGCCGCCAGTTGGTGGCGCGCTCTTCGACGATCTGCGGGCCGGCCTCGACCGCGTCCATTGCCGCGGTGAGGCAGGGGATGTGGGCGGTGGGGGGCGCTTCGAAGAGATTGTCGATCACGTCCTCGCCCCGCAGCGTCGCAGCGCGGGTGATGGCGATGTCGGCCTTTTCGGCGGCGTCCTTCACCACGTCAGCAGGCTCGCGCGCGGTGTCCTTGTTGAAGCGCAACTCCTTGCGCAGCATCTCGAAGGAAGTGAGCAGGAAAGATTGGCGCGAATAATCCTCGTCATGCGCGGTGCCCAGCGCCGCAAGCCGCGCCCACTGATCGGGCGTCAGATATTCGCTCGCCACGGTCTTGTCCGGCAGCTTGGTGAGCTTGCCGCCCGAGAACATCAGCCGGAACACATCCCCCGGCGAAACCTTGGGCCGCGCGCCGAGGATCACGCGGTCAGCCGCGCGGGTGGCTTCTTCGAGGCGCGCAGGTTCCCACGGCGTGGTCTTCGGAATCGCCCGGATCTCGCCGACGAGGATCACGGTGCCGGTAGCAGTGGTCACGGTCCACATCGGCGCACCCGAACGCTGGGCGGTAACGACGATTGCGTTTTCGGATTCCGGGGGAGCGTCTTGGGCTGCGAGGGGCGTTGCTGCCGCCAACACGACCGGCAGGACAGAGATGAGGAATTTCGCGCGGTTCATCATGACAAGGCGGATATTTCGTCTCACCTGAACGTCGGGTGGACATACGGGCATCAACCGCGCCAGAGCCTTGCCAACCGTCGCCATGCCAGCTTCGGCCCCCATTCCAGCGCCATGCCCAGTGCGCCGCGCTTGCGCGAATTGGCGTCGAACCGATACCACAAAGGCTTGGCATCGTGGAAGATTTCACGCGTGATCGTGAATTGACCGTCCGGCAGCAGCCCCGCCGAAATGGCAAGCTCCGGGCCATCCTTGGGCCTGTGAAAGATATGGCTCCCGCAGCGTGAACAGAAGCCGCGCTCGGCAAATTGCGAGGAGCTGTAGATAACGAGGGTATCGCCGGTGATCGCGCTTCCCGGAGCCTGAACTGCCATCCACGGCCCGGAGGTCCAGCGGCGGCATATCGCGCAGTGGCAGACGCCGACGGTCTCGGGCAGGCTGGAAAGGCGAACCTCGACCCCGCCGCACAGGCAATGGAGGATCGGGCCACCGGTCTCCCTCACGGCACCAGCACCGTATCCTTCGCCTCGTCCGCCAGCTCGGGGTAATCGAGCGTGTAGTGCAGCCCCCGGCTCTCCTTGCGGCGGAGCGCCGATTGCACGATCAGCTCGGCGGACTGGAGCAGGTTGCGCAGTTCGATCAGGTCGGTCGTCACGCGGAAGGCGCCGTAGTAGTCCTCGACCTCGCGCTTGAGCAGCTCGATGCGGCTCGCCGCGCGTTCCAGGCGCTTGGTGGTGCGCACGATGCCGACGTAGTTCCACATGAAGCGGCGGATTTCGGTCCAGTTCTGCTTGATGACGACTTCCTCGTCGGAATCGGTCACGCGGCTTTCGTCCCACGGCAGGATCGCGGGGGGCGCTTCCAGAGTGTCCCAGCGCGCCAGAATGTCCTGCGCTGCCGCTTCACCGAAAACGAAACATTCGAGCAGGCTGTTCGACGCCAGCCGGTTCGCCCCGTGGAGGCCGCTTTCGGTGCACTCGCCCGCCGCCCACAGGCCCGGGATGTCGGTGCGCGCGTCGAGGCCGACGACCACCCCACCGCAGGTATAGTGCTGCGCGGGGACGACCGGGATCGGCTGTGTCGTCATGTCGATCCCGAGGCCGATCAGCTTGTCGTAGATGGTCGGGAAGTGGCCCTTCACGAACGCCGGGTCTTCGTGGCTGATGTCGAGGTGGACGTAATCGAGGCCGAAGCGCTTGATCTCGGCGTCGATCGCCCTTGCCACCACATCACGCGGCGCAAGCTCCATCCGCTCGGGGTCGTAATACTCCATGAAGCGCTTGCCGGTGCGCGGGTTGATGAGCCGCCCGCCCTCGCCGCGCACGGCCTCGGTGATGAGGAAGTTCTTGACGTCGAGGTGGTAGAGGCAGGTCGGGTGGAACTGCATCATCTCCATGTTGGAGACCCGCGCGCCTGCCCGCCACGCCATCGCGATCCCGTCCCCCGTCGCGCCGCGCGGGGCGGTGGAGAACTGGTAGACGCGCCCGGCGCCTCCCGTGGCGAGGATCGTCGCGCGGGCGGTGTGGCGCTCGACCCGCCCGCTCGCCTCGTCGAGCGCATAGACGCCCCACACGCGGCCCGCGGCAGAGAATTGCTCGCGGTGGCGGTCAGTGATGAAGTCGATGCAGGTGCGCCCGGGCAGGAGGGTGATGTTGGGATGCGCCTCGGCGGCTTTCAGCAAGGCCGATTGCACCGCCCAGCCGGTCGCGTCGTCGACATGGACGATGCGGCGGTGCGAATGGCCGCCCTCGCGGGTGAGATGCAAGTCGCCGCTCTCACGGTTGAACGGCACGCCCAATTCGCACAGCCGGTCGATCGAGGCGGGTGCGCGCTCGATCACGAATTCGACCGTGGCAAGGTCGTTGAGGCCTGCGCCTGCCACCATCGTGTCGCGCACGTGGTTGTCGAAAGTGTCGCCCGCATCGAGCACGGCGGCGATCCCGCCCTGCGCCCAGGCGGTTGACCCGCCGGTCAGCGAGCCCTTGGCCAGCACCAGCACCCGGCAATGCTCCGCCAGCGCCAGCGCCGCCGTGAGCCCCGCCGCGCCCGAGCCGATCACGAGGACATCCTGCGCCGGCATCTCGCCGGGTGCCTGTCCGGCAGTCTGGCCCGAAGGTTGGAATGCTGTGTCCATCGCCATATCTGCGCCATGGCGCGCAAATTTTCCGCCTGCAAGGGCGATGCCTGTCACACGCGCTTAAGGCAAATGACTTAGGGCCAATTCGTCGCGAAGGGCGCAGATGCCTGACCGCCTGTCACGTAACCGCGAATCGTCCGCAAGCGACGAGGCGGAAGGGTGGCGCGGGGCGCGATCAATCAATGTTCCTCTCTCGCGGGTCGGTATTCGATGTCATTGCTGTCTTCCATCGCTTGCGGGCTCAACCAGCACCAGCCGCTGCGCCGTGATGTCACGTGGAATGGCCGGGCCTATGTCGGCAATTGCCGTCATTGCGGTGTGCCGATCGAACGGCATGGCCATCGCAACTGGCGCAAGCGCGGCAGCGCTGCCGACGGTCAGCACGGCGCGCCGACCCCGACCCCGACCTGAGCGGCCGCAGGCGGCGCTAGGCCGTCAGCTGAACGAAGACATCTTCCAGATCGGCCTCGCGGGTGGTGACATCCTCCACGCTCACGCCCTGTTGCTGAAGGATCGCGAGCACCTGCCCGGCGCTGAGGCGGTCCTTGTCATAGGTGATCTCGACCCCCTGCGCCCCGTCCCATTCGACCTTGGCAAACGCTTCATGCGCGGGCGGGGCGGCGAGATCATCGGCGGTGGTGACAGCGACGATCTTCTCGCGCGCCATGTCCACCAGCTCGCGGGTCGGCTTGTTGGCGATCAGCTGGCCGTGGTTGATGATGGCGATGCGGTCGCACAGCTCCTCGGCCTCTTCGAGATAGTGGGTGGTGAGCACCACGGTCACGCCCTCGCGGTTCAGCTCGCTGACCAGCTCCCACAATTGGCGGCGCAGATCGACATCGACCCCGGCGGTGGGTTCATCCAGCACCAGAATGGGCGGGCTGTGCACCATCGCCTTGGCCACCAGCAGCCGCCGCTTCATGCCGCCTGACAGGGTGCGGGCATAGGCATTGCGCTTGTCGGCGAGGCGCACCGCCTCAAGCAGCGCCTCTGACCGGCGCAGCGCGGCGGGAATGCCGTAGAACCCTGCCTGATTCTCCAGCACCTCGAAGGGGGTGAAGAACGGGTCGAACACGATTTCCTGCGGCACGATCCCGATCGAGCGGCTGGCATTGCGCCGGTCGCGATCAATGTCGAAACCCCAGATCTCGGCCGAGCCGGAGGTCTTGTTGACCAGCCCGGCGAGAATATTGATCAGCGTCGATTTGCCCGCGCCATTGGGGCCGAGCAGCCCGAAGATCGAACCTTCAGGCACATCGAAGCTCACCCCGCCCAGCGCCAGCTTGCCCTCGGTCACGGTGCCCTTGGCACCCTTAGCTGGAGCATAGCGTTTGACGAGGTTGTCGATGCGGATCGCGGGTTCGGCAGGCATGGCGCCAGCCCTAGGGCGCTGGGGCGGGGAAGGCAATTGCGCTCGGGCTTGCAGGATTGTATCGGCGGGGCATGAGCATTCCTCCTCCTGAAGTCCTGCTGGTCGATACCCGCCGCGTCTCTTGCGACGGGGCCAGCGGCATCCGCGGCGGCAAGGGCTATCGCCCCGCCGCACTTGGCCATCCGCGCGTGTTCCTCGAGATCGACGAGCACGGCTATGTCGATTGCGGCTATTGCGACCGGCGCTTCGTGCTGCGCGGCGGGCCGGCGGACGGCGCGGTGCAGGCGGGCCTGCCCGATATCGCCGCCGGGGCCGATGCGGGCGCGCATTAAGGCGCTGGCGCTCGCTGCGCTGGTGCTGCTGCCCGGCGCGGTCGAGGCGGCCGGGCCATGCCCGGTGATCGGAGCGCTGCTTTCCGAAAATCCCAAGCGATTGAAGGGCATCGGCGCCACCCTCAACGGCGCGGGCACCTTCGATGTCACCATGAACGGCACCGCTGACGCGGTGCGCGGGGCGAAGGATTGCGATCTTTGGGGCCCCGCCGAAGAGATCAACATCAGCTGCGGCTGGAACTTCGAAGCCGACGCCGAAGCTGACGCCCGGCGCGCCTTCGATACCCTGAAGGGGCGGCTGGAGGCGTGCCTTCCCACCCCGCTCAAGCGCAACGAACCCAAGGTCTATACCGAACAGGAACTGACCGAAGCGGCCGAGCGGTCGGGCGCGTCCTATGCCGATTACCTGCGCAACCGCGAGGTGCTGGCCGATTACGATCAGTCCTATCCGCTCGACCGCGAGGAAGAGGTCGAGCTCGATGTTGCGATCACGCTGATCCGCGACCGTGAGGACGGATCGATACGCATGAATGTCGATCTGGAGCGCGACTGAGCCGAGTCAGCGCGGGTTAAGCCCGCCTGTGCCAGACCGCGCGGGCGGGGAGGCGTTGTGAAGGAGCAACCGGTGATGAAACGCGCAACAATCCTGACTTCGGCCCTGCTGGCGGCGGCTGCTACCGGCCTCGCCCTCCATCCGCTCGCCGCGCAAGAGGCGGGCGATGTCGAGGCCAAGGCGGAAGCAACCCCGCTGACCAAGGGCGAGGCGCGGCTTGCCAAGCTGCTCGAAGGCCGTGTCGCAGGTGAGCCGGTCCGCTGTATCCGCACCATTCCCAACCAGCGGATGCAGACCATCGACCGCACCGCCTATGTCTATGGCTCGGGCGAGACGATCTATGTCCAGCGCACCCGCAACCCGGAGAGCATCGACGATAACGACGCGCTGGTCGTCAACCGCTTCAACGCGAGCGAGCTGTGCCGGCTCGACATCACCACCACGGTCGACCGCAATCTCGGCGTGTTCACCGGCGCGGTGTTCTTCGAGGACTTCGTGCCCTACACCCGCGTCAAGGCAGACGCCGCGGGCGAGGGGTAAGCCTCGGGTCTGCGCGTTGCCGTGCAGCCGGTCGCACAGTTCTGGGCGGCAACCTCGGCCTCGGACATCGGACAGGTCGGCTGACCGATCAGGCCGAGATAGCGGCATTCATGCCGCGCCCGGGCGGGCAGGAGTTCAACCAGCAGCCCATCGCTGAGCGCAGCGGCAAGCACCCGTTCCTGACGCCGGTATGCGGCGATTTCCTCGTGCATTTCGCCCAGCGAACGCGCGGTAGCCGCCGCGATCCGGCGCTCGTCCCGCGCGGCCTGCTGGCACATCACGACCACGCCGCGCGCCGCTTCCGGAGCGGCGCTGTCGGGCGCCGGGACGGGCCGGGACGGCTCGACCTTCGGGGCGGGGCGCGCCGCCGCATCGCTGGCAGCCACGCCGCTATGCCAGCGGCCCAGCGTCCAGGCCAGCATTGCTACACCCACAATGATACCGCCCAGCATCGCCGGGCTCTCGAAAAGAACCATGCAAACCTCCCCGTCCAATCCATCCGGAAGGCCTCCCGTAGCCCGCCAAATCACACAGCCAATTGCGCCGCCGACCCCCTCCAGAATCGGCTCAACGCGGGCGCAATCGTGCCGTATGCGGCGGCTTGCAGTAATGCGGGCCGCTACCTAGGGAAAAGCCCTAGGTAGCGGTGCCGGATTTGTCACAATCGGGAAAGGTTTGGACGGCGCCAGCGCGTCAGGCGCGGGCCATCGCCTGCATCCGGGCGATGATTTCCTCGGCCTGGAGCATGATGCGGTCGATCAGTTCCTGGCAGGTCGGGATATCGTGGATCAGCCCGGCCACCATCCCGCAGCTCCACGCGCCCAGATCCATTTCGCCGTTCTGCATGATGCGCGGATAGACCCCCGCGACCTCCTCGACGATGTCCTGGAAGGTAATGGCATCACCCAGCGCCTTCTCCTTGGCGATGACCCGCTCGACCGCTGCATTGGTCAGCACGCGTTCGGTGTTGCGCAGCGGGCGCATGACGAGGCGGGTGTCGAGTTCGCTCGCGGCGAGGATCGCCTGCTTCACGTTCTCGTGCACCGGGGCTTCCTTGGTGGCGATGAAGCGGGTGCCCATGTTCATCCCCTGCGCGCCCATCGCGAGGCTGGCGACAAGGCTGCGCCCGTCGGCCATCCCGCCGCTGGAGACAAAGGGGATCTCCAGCTCGTCAGCCGCGCGCGGCAGGAGGATGAAGTTCGGCACGTCGTCCTCGCCCGGGTGCCCGCCGCATTCGAACCCGTCAACGCTCACCGCATCGCAGCCGATCTCCTGCGCCTTGAGGCTGTGGCGCACCGAGGTGCACTTGTGGATCACCTTGATCCCGGCGTCCTTCAGAGGCGGCAGCAGATCGACCGGGTTGCGTCCCGCGGTCTCGACCACCTTCACCCCGCCGTCGATGATCGCCTTGACCAGCCCCGGATAGTCGGGCGGAGTCAGGGTCGGGAGGATCGTGAGGTTCACGCCGAAGGGCTTGTCGGTCATGTCCTTGCAGCGCGCGATCTCGTTCGCCAGCTTTTCAGGCGTGCCCTGCGTCAGCCCGGTGATGATCCCGAGCCCGCCCGCGTTGGACACCGCCGCCGCCATCTCGGCAAAGCCGACCCAGTGCATTCCGCCCTGAATGATGGGATGTTCGATGCCGAACATTTCGGTGATCGCGGTCTTCATGGCGTGTCGTCTCCCGTCGAGCCCCCTCAACAGGGGCGTGTTGCGCGGGAAACAAGCCGAGTTGGCCGGTGCTTTCAAGCCCGCTTTTTGCGAGTCGGCGCGGCAGGCTCGCGCGCCGTAGCGTCAGGCTGATGGAATTCTCGGGGAGCCGGGCGGCGGGGAGCGGTGGGATCGGTGCGCTGGCCCATCCGCCCGGCACGCTCCTTGTGGCACCACCCGCGCCCTATCACATTGATTCAACGCAAAGTCCGTCAGCCGCGCCTGAAGACGAGGGTGAAGGTAACCGGCACCGCGGGCGTGATCGAGGTCAGCTGCGCCGCCGCGCGCAATTCGCCCAGTTCGTCGGTCAGGCCGAACATATCGGTCGAGATGATGACCGGAGCGGTCGGCACCACCAGCACCCGGTCGGCCGCGGTGCGGGTGACTTGCACCTCGGTCGCGACATCGCTGCTGGCGCCCTTGATCGTGACATTGGCCGTAAGCGGGCGGGTGAGCGACTGGCCCACTGCCAGCCCGGCAAAGGCCTTGGGATCGAGCTTGGCGGTGACAGTCGCCTTGGGGTTATCGGCTACGGCGAAAAAGATGTCGCGCATCCGCTCGTTACGGATTTCGACCCCGGTGCTCACCGAGGCAAGGTCGATATCGAGGCTGGCCGTGCCGTCGGCCGCGACGCTGCCGGTGAGCGTGTCGAAACGGTTGTTCTCGGCCACCTCGCCCGCCTTGATGCTGACATAGCCGAGGCGCGAGGCTGCCGGATCAAGCGTCCAGGCGCTCTCGGTCACCGGCGCAGGCGAAGCGGTGGCATCGGCAATGGGCGCTTCAGCCTCAGGCCCGGCACAGGCGGCGAGAGCGAGAGCGAGGACAGCGGCAGCGAGTGTGATCGGACGACACGAGGGCATGGGGCTGCGATATGCGATTTGGCAGCGGTGCGGAAGTGGGCGCGGCGGCAATCACCCGCCCAGCGCAGCCTTGTCCCGCCGCCGGATCAGCCAACCTGCTGCCGCCATAAGACAGCATGGCAGCCAGACCAGCTGCAATTCGGACAGCATCGTCGCAGCACCGCGGGCCGAAAAGAAACCAGCGCCGATCGGCGACACCAGGATCGGGGTCACCGGCGCGAAGATCCGGGCATCGCTGGCAGGCCACAGCAGCGCCGGGCCAAGACCGCCGCTGGTCAGCGCGTCGAGCAACCCATGGCTCGCCATGGCTAGGGCCAGAAAGGCGAACGCGGCCCACGAGCGTGCCTCACGCCAAACCAAGGCAACAGCCGCGGAAACGATGACAGCAAAGGCCAGCGCATGGGTTGCGCCGCGATGGCCCCATGTATCGGCATATTCGATCCCGAACCGGAAACCTATCACATCGGCGTCGGGGAACATCGCCAGCACGACCCCCGCGAAGGCGAGACGCGGACTGATCCGCTGCCGCCCTGCCGCCGCTGCAATCGCGAGCGGCACGATGGCGTGCGTCATAATCGTCGGCATCAGTAACTGCGCCGCACCGGCGTGGGGATCACTCCCACTCGATCGTCCCCGGCGGCTTGCTGGTGTAATCATAGACCACCCGGTTGATGCCCTTGACCTCGTTGACGATGCGGGTCGCCACGCGGGTCAGGAACCCGGCATCATAGGGGAAGACGTCCGCCGTCATCCCATCGGTCGAAGTCACGGCGCGCAGGGCGCAGACCGAATCGTAAGTGCGCCCGTCGCCCATCACGCCCACGGTCTTGACCGGTAGCAGCACCGCAAAGGCCTGCCAGATCGCGTCATAGAGGCCCGCGTTGCGGATTTCTTCGAGGTAGATCGCATCGGCCTTCCTCAGAATGTCGCAGCGTTCCTTGGTGACTTCGCCGGGAATGCGGATCGCAAGGCCGGGGCCGGGGAAGGGGTGGCGGCCGACGAAGGCGTCGGGCAGGCCCAGCTCGCGGCCCAGATCGCGCACCTCGTCCTTGAACAATTCGCGCAAGGGTTCGACCAGCGCCATGTTCATGCGCTCAGGCAGGCCGCCGACATTGTGGTGGCTCTTGATCGTGACGCTCGGCCCGCCGGTGAAGCTGACGCTCTCGATCACGTCGGGATAGAGCGTGCCCTGCGCGAGGAAATCGGCCCCGCCGATCTTCTTCGCCTCGGCCTCGAACACATCGATGAAGGTCTTGCCGATGAACTTGCGCTTGGCTTCCGGGTCGGTGAGGCCCGCAAGGCCGCCGAGGAACAGCTCCTCCGCGTTCACGTGCACCAGCGGGATGTTGTAGTGATCGCGGAACAGGGTGACGACCTGCTCGGCCTCGTTCATGCGCATGAGGCCGTGGTCGACGAAGACGCAGGTCAGCTGGTCGCCGATCGCTTCGTGGATCAGCACCGCCGCGACCGCCGAATCGACCCCGCCCGAAAGGCCGCAGATGACCCGTTTGTCGCCCACCTGTTGACGGATCTCGGCGATCTTGGTCTTGCGGAACTCGGCCATCGTCCAGTCGCCCGCCAGCCCGCAGACATGGCGCACGAAATTGGCGATCAGCTTGCCGCCATCAGGCGTGTGGACGACCTCGGGGTGGAACTGGGTGCCGTAAAACTTGCGCGCCTCATCCGCGATCACCGCGAAGGGCGCGCCGTCACTCGTGGCGACGATCTCGAAGCCGGGGGCGAACTGCGTGACCTTGTCGCCGTGGCTCATCCACACCTGATGCCGCTCGCCGACCTCCCACAGCCCGTTGAACAGCGCGCATTCGCCGGTGACGGTGAGGAAGGCGCGGCCGAATTCGCCGCCTTCGCCAGTTTCGTGGCCGGGCCGCACTTCGCCGCCGAGCTGATGCGTCATCACCTGCTGGCCATAACAGATGCCGAGGATCGGCAGCCCGGCCTCGAACAGGGCTTGCGGCGCGCGCGGGCTACCGTCCTCGGGGACACTGGCGGGCGAGCCGGAGAGGATGATGCCCTTGGGCTGCATCCGCCGGAACGCGGCCTCGGCCTGGGTGTAGGGGGCGATCTCGGAATAGACCCCCGCCTCGCGCACCCGGCGGGCGATCAACTGGGTTACCTGCGAGCCGAAGTCGACGATCAGAATCGAATCGGATGCGGCGGATTCGCCCGCAGGGGCGCTGGATGTGGGGCCATTCATGGCGGCGGATTACGGCAGCGCCCCTTGCGCTGTCCAGCACCGCAGCGCGCATCATCGGCATTTTTGCGATGCAGCATTTTTCTCGCGCAGGATTTTCAGCGGGTTCCCGGAAAAACACGAGAATCACGTTGCAATCTTTGGAACCATTTTAGCGCATTTCGCATTTGCACATCTCTCTTGTGCGCTGCACCAGAGTTTCAATACGAAACTGAATGTCGGCAAACGGCATCAGGCATCCCGAACCCCTCTCTCAAACTTCGGAGTCTCACCCATGCGTTTCACTCTCCCCTTGCTCGCCCTTGCTGCCCTCGCCGCTCCGGCGGTCGCCGCCCCCGCAGCTGATGAAACCGTCACCGTGCGCATCGGCTACGGCGATGTCGACGTGACCTCGGCGGAAGGCCGCGCGGCGCTCGAAGCGCGCATCGAAGCCAAGCTGCGCAAGGCCTGCACCGTCGAAAGCGGCGCGCGTTACGCCTATGGCCGCACCGTGGTCGACAGCCAGTGCGTCGCCGAAGCCCGCACCGCGGCTCTCGCCGAGGTCGAGCGCGTTGCCTCGCTCCAGAGCCGCAGCGGTCGCAGCGTCGCCGCCAACTGAGCGCACAAGCGTTTGAAATGAAACGGCCGCCGGAGCAATTCGGCGGCCGTTTTGCGTGCGATGCACGATTGAGTATTGCAAATTATGCAACTCAATTTGGCGTTTTCGCATTTGAATTCGATCCCATCGAACACCAATTCCCCACTTGAGCAATGCGGCACCGGGCCTCCTCTCCATCCCGGCGCTTTCCGCAAGGACGCATCGCCCGGCATGAGGGCACAACCAGCCCCTTGCCCGCCTGCGCGACAGGCAAGGATGTGGCCGGCTTTTCCCCCTCGCCAGCCCTTCCGCCCGTCGCCACCCGGCTCTGATGCCGGGCACGCAGCGAAAGAGACGCGGCCACCACCCTCCCCCCCCTGAACAGGTGGCCGCGTCTCGAGCTGCGGTCAGTGATTGCCTTTTTCGATTGCGGTGATGAATTATTTTCAGTCTCAAATGAGATTGAAAATTACGCGGAGCTTTCTATATGCTCCTCAGACCCGGGCGATCATCCCTCTCCCCCCCCTGATTGATCGTCCGGGTTCCCAAACCACAACAAAACAGGGAACAATGAACCATGCGTATGCTCAGCGAAAAGGCTGCTGCCTTGCTGCTCGCCGTGATCATCAGCGGCACCGCGTTCAACACCTTCATCGTCTAAGGCCCAAAGCCAGCGATATGGTGTAATGCCAGCAGGATAGCGACAGCTTCCGGCGGCCCGGCCCCTCACCCGAGGAGCCGGGCCGTGCCACATCCGGGGTCTAGGTGATCCCGCCGATCCGCTCTGCCTCGGCGCGCAGTTCGGTCTTGAGCAGCTTGCCGATATGGCTGCGCGGCATTTCGGCGACCGGGTGGAGCGCCGCCAGCCGTTGGGTCTTGCCGAGGCGCGCGTTGACGCTGGCGAGGATCGCCGCAAGGTCGCCGCCCTCCTTCAGCACCACGAAGCCCACCGGCGTCTCGCCCCAGGCGCGCGAGGGCACACCGACCACCGCTGCCTCGGTAACACCCGGCTCCTTCATCAATTCAGCCTCAAGATCGCTGGGGTAGATGTTGAACCCGCCGGAGATTATCATGTCCTTCGCGCGGCCCACCAGTTCGACAAAGCCGTCCGCATCGACCCGCCCGATATCGCCCATGCGCTGCCAGACGTCACCCGTCGCCGGGTCGATCCAGTAGCCCTCGCGCGTCTTCTCGGGCTGGTTCTGATAGCCGCTCATCATGGTCTGGCTGCGGCCGATCAGATTGCCGGCGGTGCCGGGAGGCACTTCGCGGTCTTCATCGTCGAGCACCTTCAGCTCGCTCCCCGGCGCCGGGCGGCCGACGGTGTGGAGCTTGTCGGGGAATTCATGCGCGGCAAGCAGGCACACCACGCCGCCCTCGGTCATCGAATAGATCTCGATCAGCCCGCCCGGCATCCGCTTGAGGACTTCACGCTTCAATTCGGCGGAGAAGGGTGCGGAGGTGCAGTATTTGAGCTTGAGGCTCGACAGGTCGAAGGTGTCGAACTCGGGAAAGTCCATCAGCCGCTGATATTGCACCGGCACCAGCATGGTGATGGTGGTGCGGTCGGATTGCGCATGGGCCAGCCACCTGGCGCAATCGAACTTCCCCATCACCCGCACGCATCCGCCCGCCAGCAGCACCGGCAGGAAGGCGACCATGGTGGTGTTCGAATAGAGCGGGGTCGAGGCGAGCGAGCGCACTTCCAGCCCCGCGCCGAGATAGCTCAGCGCCGTCGCCGCGAACTGCCGCCAGCGCATCTGGTGCGAATGGACGATCCCCTTGGGAATGCCGGTGGTGCCTGAGGAATAGATGATGTTGAACGGGTCTTTCGGCGAAGGCACGAAGTCCGGCGCGCGGGCACCGGGAGGGGCCATCCACTGGTCGATGCTCTCCAAGGGCACGCGGATCAGGTGGGCCATGAAGTCCGGCCCCAGCTCCGCCGCTTTGCCTGCGTCGATGAACAGGTGGATCGCGCCTGAATCCTTCGCCATCCCCTCAAGCTGATCTGCGCTTGCGCTGGTGGTGAGCGGCGCGGCCACGCCCCCGGCGCGCACCGCGGCGAGGAAAACCAGCGCATATTCGACGGTGGAGGTACCGAGGATCGCCACCGCCTGCCCGCGCTGGAGGCCGGTCTCCACCAGCCGCGCCGCCAGCCGTTCGACCAGCCCGACCAGTTCGGCCCAGTAAACCTCGCGGCTTTCATCACGCAGAGCGAGATCATCGCCCTTGATGCGGCTCCATTCCATCAGGATGTCGGAGTAATTGCCGAAAGGCTCGGCAAGGCGGCTCATCATCGCGTCGTGGCTCATGGCGGCTATGCATAATCACCGGCCCGCATGGCGCAAGGATTTGCAAGGCTGCTGCCAGAAGTGGCAGGGTGCACCTCACAGGAGAGGGACAACATGATCCGCACCATCGCGTTACTCGGCGCCCCGATCGCGCTGGCCGGGCTGGCGCTGCCGCAGGCCGCGGCCAAATCGGTCGGGCCTCTGACTTACCAGGTCGTCGTCATTGCCGCCCATCCGGATGACGAGCTGTTCATGGCCCCGGCGATCGCAGCGCTGGTGCGCGAGGGCAACGCGGTGACAATCGTCCATGCAACGCCGGGCGATGCAGGGCCGGGCGTCAGCGATCTGCCCAAGGGCGAGAGGCTCGCCAAAGTCCGCCGCGCCGAGGCGGATTGTGCCGGCAAGGCGCTCGGCACGGCCGAAGTGGTCAATCTCGGCTTTGGCGATGGCAGGCTGGCCGAACACGTGCGCGACGGTTCGCTGCGCAAGGCGCTCGGCGAGGCGATGGTGCGCGCCGACCTCGTGCTGACCTGGGGGCCAGACGGCGGATACGGCCATGCCGATCACCGGCTGGTCAGCGCGCTCGCGACCCAGATCGTGCAGGCCCGCCCCGCAGCTGCCCGCCCGAGGCTGCTCTATGTCGGCATCCCCGATGGCACGCTCCCCCCGCTCCCGCAAATGGCCGACTGGGCGACGAGCGACCCTGCGCTGCTCACCGAGACCATTGCCTACACCCCCGCCGATCTCGCCGCCGCGACGAAGGCTGCGCAGTGCCACGAAACCCAGTTCGATGCCTTCAGCCGCGACGGGATGATGGCGATGTTCGACGGCACGATCTGGCGCGGCAAGGTGCATTTCCGTCCGGCCTTCTGACGCCTTCGACCAAGCGCCCTGAACATTCGTGGAAAAGCAGGACTTGCGGCGCTCCCGCAGTTGGGTTTCCGCGCTCCATCGCCTATATGCTCTTGCATGGAAGACAACAATTCTAACACCTCCGGGCAGGCTCCGGCCAAGGTGCCCAACGCCAACGAATATGGCGCGGATTCGATCAAGGTTCTCAAGGGGCTGGACGCTGTCCGCAAGCGGCCCGGGATGTATATCGGCGACACCGATGACGGATCGGGCCTGCATCACATGGTCTTTGAAGTTTCGGACAATGCCATCGACGAGGCGCTGGCGGGGCATTGCGACCTCGTGCTGATCGAGTTGAACCCCGATGGCAGCGTCAGCGTGGAAGATAACGGGCGCGGCATCCCCACCGGAATGCACCCCGAAGAAGGCGTTTCGGCCGCCGAAGTCATCATGACCCAGCTCCACGCAGGCGGGAAGTTCGAGAACACCAGCGACGACAACGCCTACAAGGTCTCGGGCGGGCTTCACGGCGTGGGCGTGTCGGTGGTGAACGCGCTGTCCGAGTGGCTGGAGCTGACGATCTGGCGCGAAGGCCAGGAGCACTGGATGCGCTTCGAGCATGGCGATGCTGTCGGCCCGCTCAAGGTCGTCGGCGATGCGCCCAAGTCCGATCGCAACGCCGATCCCAATGGCTTCAAGAAGGGCACCCGCGTGACCTTCAAGGCGAGCCACGACACCTTCAAGAACGTCACCGAGTTCGATTTCGAGAAGCTCGAACACCGCTACCGCGAACTGGCGTTCCTCAACTCGGGCGTGCGCATCAAGCTGCGCGACCTCCGCCACGAGGAAAAGCTCGAACACGATCTCTATTACGAGGGCGGGATCGCGGCCTTCGTGAAGTATCTCGACCGCAACAAGCAGGCGCTGATCGCCGAGCCGATCGCGGTCTCCGCCGAAAAGGACGGGATCGGGATCGACGTCGCGCTCGAATGGAACGATTCCTATTACGAGAACGTCCTCGCCTTCACCAACAACATCCCCCAGCGCGACGGCGGCACGCACCTTGCCGCCTTCCGCGCCGCGCTGACCCGCACGCTCAACAACTATGCCGAGCGGTCGGGGATGCTCAAGAAGGAGAAGGTCAGCCTCTCGGGCGAGGATATGCGCGAAGGCCTGACCGCCATCGTCAGCGTCAAGCTGCCTGACCCCAAGTTCTCCAGCCAGACCAAGGACAAGCTGGTTTCCTCCGAAGTCCGCTCCCCGCTCGAAACCCTGATGAGCGAGAAGATGACCGAGTGGCTGGAGGAAAACCCCAATGATGCCCGCGCGATCATCCAGAAGGTGATCGACGCCGCCGCCGCCCGCGAAGCCGCCCGCCGCGCGCGCGAGATGAGCCGCAAGGGCGCGATGAGCGTCGCCAGCCTGCCCGGCAAGCTCGCCGATTGCCAGGAACGCGATCCCGCCAAGTCCGAACTGTTCCTGGTCGAAGGGGACTCCGCAGGCGGCTCGGCCAAGCAGGGGCGTGACCGCAAGACGCAGGCGATCCTGCCGCTCAAGGGCAAGATCCTCAATGTCGAGCGCGCGCGGTTTGACCGGATCATTTCCTCGAAGGAGGTCGGCACCCTCATTCAGGCGATGGGCACCGGCATCCGCGACGAGTTTACCATCGAAAAGCTGCGCTACCACAAGATCGTCATCATGACCGACGCAGACGTGGACGGCGCGCATATCCGCACGCTGCTGCTGACCTTCTTCCACCGCCAGATGCCCGAGATCATCAAGGCCGGGCACCTCTTCATCGCCCAGCCGCCGCTCTACAAGGTGTCGAAGGGCCGTTCGGAGGTCTACCTGAAGGATCAGGCCGCGCTTGATCGCTATCTGGTTGATGCGGGCCTGCAGGGCCGGGTGCTGGAAACGCAGGGCGGCACACGCGCCGGCGAGGATCTGCGCACGCTGGTCGACAGCGCGCTGCGGCTCAAGAACCTGCTCGCCTTCGTCCCCCGCCGCTATGACAGCGCGATCGTGGAGCAGATGGCGCTGGTCGGCGCGCTCGAACCCGGTCTTGCGGGCGAGGCGCTCACCGCAGCCCTGGGCCGCGCCGCCGGACGGCTCGGCGCAGGTGACAGCGAAGCCCGCTGGAGCGCATCGCAGCGCGACGACGGCACCGTCGTGTTCGAACGCCTGTGGCGCGGCGTGACCGACGTCCACGAGATCGACGGGCGGTTCCTCACCAGCACCGAGGCGCACAAGCTCCACGGCCTCGCCGCGGCGCAGGCCGATGCCTATGCCACGCCGGTCAGTCTGGTGCGCGCTGGCGGTGTAGTGGAAGAGCCTGAAGCCGAAACCGCACCGGCTGGCGCCGATCCGCTCGCGGGCGAGGCCGAGGAAGCAGCCGCGCCGCCGCCGGTCACCTTCGACGGCACGATCAGCCGCCCGACCCAGCTGCTCGACGCGATCTTCGCCGCCGGGCGCAAGGGACTGGCGATTGCCCGCTACAAGGGTCTTGGCGAAATGAACGCCGAGCAGCTGTGGGAGACCACGCTCGATCCCGAGGCCCGCGTGCTGTTGCAGGTCAAGGTCGAGGATGCCGATGTCACGGATGAAATCTTCACCCGCCTGATGGGCGACATCGTCGAGCCGCGGCGCGAGTTCATTCAGGACAACGCCCTGAATGTCGCCAACCTCGACGTCTAGGCCGAAAGACCCCGCCATGGCCGCCCAGCCCAACCGCACCCAAGACCTGCAGCAGGCGAGCTTCCTGCTGATCCTTGCGGTGGTCAGCCTGCTGATGGCCGTGGTGGTCTATCCCTTCGCGCAGCCGCTGCTGTGGGCGGCGCTGGCGGCGATCATGTTCCAGCCGCTCTATCGCCGGGTGCTGCGCCAGGTGCGCGGGCGGCGCAATCCGGCGGCGGGGCTGAGCCTGCTGATCATTTTCATCCTCGTCCTGATCCCGGCAGCGTGGATCGCCTCGATGGTGGTCAGCCAGGCGATCGTGCTGATCACCACGCTCCAGCAGAACCCGATCGATCTCGCGGCGCTGTTCGACACGGTCTATTCAAGCCTGCCCAAGGTCGCCCGCGAAGCGGTCGATCGCAGCGGCTGGGCCGATATCGGGATGGTGCAGACCCGCTTGCAGGAACTGCTCACCGAGAGCGCCGGGATGATCGCCAGCCAAGCGGTCTCGATCGGCAGCGGCGCGCTCGGCTTCTTCCTGTCCTTCGGCGTCGGCCTCTATGTGATGTTCTTCCTGCTGCGCGATGGCGAGCGGATCGGGCGCACGGTGCTGTGCGCGGTGCCGGTGGAGCGCAGCATCGCCGACCGGCTGGCCGAGCGCTTCCTCGGCATTGTCCGGGCCACGATCAAGGGCACCGGGGTGGTCGCACTGGTGCAAGGCGCGCTGGCGTGGATCGCGTTGATGATCGCAGGCGTGCCTTCGGCGCTGTTGTTCGGCGTGGTGACGGTGTTCTTCGCGCTGGTGCCGGTGATCGGCGCGGGCGCGGTGTGGCTGCCCGCAGGTCTCTACCTGCTGGTGACGGGGGACACCTGGCAGGGCATGTTCGTGCTGCTGGTGGGCTTCTTCGTCATCTCCTCGGCCGACAATGTCCTGCGCCCGATCCTGGTCGGCCGCGATACCGGCATCCCTGACTGGATCATCCTCGTCACCACGCTGGGCGGCATCAGTCTGGTCGGCTTTTCGGGTATCGTGCTCGGGCCGCTGGTGGCGGGGCTGTTCCTTGCGAGCTGGTCGATCCTGCGCGAACAGCGCGACGAAGACCGCGAGGCGGCCGAGCGGGCGGCGATCCGGGTTGATGTGCACGGCCACGTCCACGACGATCCGGCGACGGAAGACTAGGGCATGCAGCCACTCGTCACCCCCGGCTCGCAGGGCGAGGCCATCGGGCGGCTGGTGGTGGCCGGGCTGATCGTGACGATGCTGCCCGCGCTGCCCTTCGGCGCCTATCTGATCTACCCCTTCGCGATCCTGACGACGTGGTTCCATGAAATGGGCCACGGACTCACCGCGATGCTGATGGGCCAGCAGTTCGAACAGCTGGTGATCTTCCCCAACGGATCGGGCTATGCCCAGAGCTTTGTCGCAGGCGAGGCGTCGCGCTTCACCCATGCTGCCATCGCGGCAGGAGGCCCGCTTGCCCCGAGCGCGGTCGGCGCGCTGCTGATCATTGCAAGCGCGCACCCCAAGGCCTGGCGCCCGGTGCTGTGGCTGGCAGCGGCAGCGATCCTCGGCAGTCTGGTGATCTGGGTGCGCTCGGCGACAGGGTGGTGGACGCTTCCGCTGGTCGCCGGAATTCTCGGGCTGGTCGCATGGCGCGGATCGCCGGCCTGGGCGCGCTTCACGCTGCAATTCCTCGGCGTGATGGGGGCCATGTCGATGCTGCGCGATTTCAATTACCTGTTTACCGAGCAGGCAGTGATCGACGGGCAGGCGATCCTGTCCGACACCGGCCAGATCGAGGCCGCGCTTGGCCTGCCGCACTGGCTGTGGGCAGGCGTGATCCTGCTGATCTCGGCCTCAATGGTGGGCGCGGCGCTGCGCTATGCGCTGGCCGAAGACCGTCTGAGGCCGCCGCCGCGCAAGCTGCCAGCCAACGTGCTGCAATTCCGGCGCGACACGAAACGCTGACGCTTTGGGCAGTCCCTTGGCTGCATCCGGCGGCCTATTCTGCCGCAATGGACATGACCGAGATTGCCGACCGGCTGGCGATTGCCGAAACCCTCGCGCGCTGCTGCCGCGGGATCGACCGCTGTGATGCACAGCAGCTCGCCGCCGCTTTCACGCGCGATGCGATGATCGACTATGGCGATGGCGCGCGGCGGGTCGCCGATGTGATCCCCGGCCTGATGGCGGGGCTGGGCGCGATGCGGCTGACCCAGCACAATATCAGCAACACGGTGATACGCCTCGCCGGCGATACCGCCCGGGCAGAGACCAACTGCGTCGCGCTCCACATCATCCCCGCACCCGATGGCGAGGCCGAAGTGATCGTCGGAGGGCGCTATCTCGACCGGCTGGCCAAGCGCGAGGGCCGCTGGCTGATCGCCGAGCGGCTCTATGTGATGGACTGGAACCGCACCGCGCCATCGACCATGGCGCTGGAGGGCGGACTGTTCGATGGCTTGCAGCGCCGCGGGGCGCGCGGGGGCGACGATCCGGCCACAGCCTGGTGGGCCGAGGGTTAGGACGCCACCTTCAGCGTGTTCACCCCCGAGGCATCGGCCCCGGCCTCACCCGAAAGCCCGATGAACATGGTGTCGACAATCCGCGCGAGCTTCTGCTCGGTCAACCGGTCGCCGAGATAGATCAGGGCATCGGGGAGGGTGTAGTTGCTGATCATCTGGTTGATCAGCGACAGCGCCTCGTCAATCTCCAGCCCGGCAAAGAACCCTTCCGCCTGCGCCTCGGCGATCAGTTCGCACAGGTAGTGATCGGCAAGGTCGACATAGGAGCGCACCCGCTCGAAATTGGCCGCGCCCATTTCGCACAGGATGGTGAAGTGCTCGGGATCCTCGCGGAACCGCCCCTGCGAAATGACGAAGCGGCGACGGAAGAATTCGTACATCTTGCGCTGCGGCGGCAGGCCTGATGCGAGCACCTCCTCCATCACCGCCATGTGCGGGGCGAGCCAGGTCTGCGCGACGGCATCGAACAGGTCGTCGTAATCGTCGAACAGCGCCTCGAACCGCGCGCGGGTGAGGCCGCTTTCGGCCATCGCCACAGTCCAGGGGATCTCTGCCCCGCGCTCCTTGACGAGATCGAGGACGTGGCGCGCGATCCGCTCGCGTTCGGCATCCCGGATCGTCTGATTCAATGGCATGACCCTCGCGCCTCCTTGCGCAAGCGGCAACATAGGCCAAGCGCGCGCCGGATTGAAGGGCCGCTCGTCGATTTTTGTGCGACGCAGCAAGGGAAAGGTCATCGCTGGGGTCGGTTCAGGCCTTTGGCGG
This sequence comes from Erythrobacter sp. BLCC-B19, assembly GCF_028621955.1. Taxonomy (NCBI): domain Bacteria; kingdom Pseudomonadati; phylum Pseudomonadota; class Alphaproteobacteria; order Sphingomonadales; family Erythrobacteraceae; genus Erythrobacter; species Erythrobacter sp. BLCC-B19. The sequence continues at coordinate 1,489,624 of NZ_CP117516.1, read as the reverse complement.
CATGGGCAGGAAGGCCGAGGTGCGCCGCTTGTAATCGGCGTATTTGTCGCCCTTGGACTTGTCCAAGCCCTTTTCGAGCAGAGTGACGCCCGACCATTTGGTGAGCGTGAAGCTGAGGAACAGCGGGCCGATGATGGTTGCCGCCGCATATTGCCACCCGGCCGCGGCGCAGGCGAGCCAGATGCCCCACCACGCGGCGAAATCGCCGAAATAGTTGGGGTGGCGGGTATACCGCCACAGCCCGGTGTCGAGCACCTTGCCGTGGTTCGCCGGATCGGCCTTGAAGCGGGTGAGCTGCCAGTCTCCCACCCATTCGAAGAACACGCCCACGCACCACAGCGCGAAGCCTGCCCATGCCAGCGGGGGGATCGGCGAAGGCTCGCCGCTGGCGAGAATGCCGACCTGCGCGGGGCTGGAGACGGCGAACAGCAGCACCGCCTGCATCAGCCACACCCGCGTCAGCGCGGCCTGCGCAAAGCGGCCTGCCTCGCGGTCTTTCTTGAGGATCAGCTTGTAGCGCTTGTCCTCCCCTTCCTTGCGCCAGCGCAGGAACAGATAGATGCCGAGGCGGAAGCCCCAGGCCGCCGTCATCACCATGATCAGCGTCGCCAGCTGCCCCGGCCCGCCGCCGACGTGCAGCCAGCTTGCCACAGCGAGAATGCCCATCCCCGCGCCCCAGAAGGCGTCGATGAAGGAGACATCGTCGATCTTAACGCTGATCGCCCACTGGATCAGCACCAGCACCAGCAGGATCGCGGCGTTGAGGGCGAGGAGTTCAAACATCGTTCTTGCCTGCAATGATGTCGCGCGCCTGTTGTTCCAGCACCTTGAAGCGCTCGTAATCGGGCAGCTTGGAGCGGAACCACTCGGCAATCTTGAGCAGGTCCTCGCCGTAATTGCCGGTCGGGATCATCGGCGGGCCGAAGCTGATGATCTTGCGGACATTGTCGGCGAAGGCGGGGACGATCGGCACATTGGCGGCGCGGGCGATGTGGTAGAAGCCCGACTTCCACTTGCCGTCGGTCTTGCGCGTGCCCTCGCAGGCGATCACCAGCGCCAGCGCATCACGCGCGGCGAATTCGGCGGCGACCTGCTCGGTGGCATTGGCGCTCTTGCGGCGGTCCACGGGGATGCCGCCCATGTCGAGCATGAAGTTCTTCATGATCCCCTGGAACAGCGTGTGCTTGCCCATGAAGTTGGGGCGGATGCCCTCTTCATGCGTGGCCCCGGTGAAGAACACGAAGTCCCAGTTGGTCGTGTGCGGCGCGCCCGCGATCACGAATTTCTTGAGATGCTTGGGCAGCGGGGAGTCGATCTTCCACCCGCGGATGTACCAGATCGCAAGGATGATCCGGCGCACGATGCGCGAAAGCAGCGTCGGCTTGCGAGTATGGTCATGCGGCAATGTGTGATCCCTCTCTCGCAGCTACGTTTGCCCGCAATCGGGGGAGTTACGCAAGAGGGGGCGTGGGGGTTTCAGTCAGGCGCCTTCGATCGGCTGGCTGAATGTCCTGCCTTCGAAGAACTCGCGGAAGACGGTCAGAACCTTGGCATCGCTCAAGGCACCGCGCGGCTCCCGGAAGGGTCGTGGCTTTCGCCCGGACAGATCGAGCGTATCCCCCGTGGTCAGCGTCTGGCGGAACCACCAGCCCGGACGCCGGGCGGTGACGATCCAGTAGGCATCGTCGCGTGTGGCCCGGATCGAGTGCTTCTCGCTGGCCTTGAGTTCGATCACTTCGCCCGGCGCGAAGGTCGCAAGCGCGGACAGGGCCAATGCGAGTTCGGCAGAGCTGCCGACCCTGACCACCTGTGCGCCGGGCAGATGCAACTCCATGCCTACATCCGGAACACGCCGAAGGCCGGGCGTTCGGCAATCGGCGCTTCGAGGCACGCCGCAAACGCCAGCCCCAGCACATCGCGGGTCTGCACCGGATCGACCACCCCGTCGTCCCACAGGCGGGCAGTGGCGTAGTAGGGGTTGCCTTCGTCCTCGTATTTCTGGCGAATGGGCTGCTTGAACGCCTCGGCCTGCTCGGGCGTCCAGCTGTCGGCCTCGCGGTGGACGGTGGCGAGGACGGATGCCGCCTGCTCCCCGCCCATCACCGAGATGCGCGCATTGGGCCAGGTGAACAGGAAGCGGGGCGAGTAGGCGCGGCCGCACATCCCGTAGTTCCCCGCGCCAAAACTCCCGCCGATCACCACGGTGACCTTGGGGACGGTCGCGGTGGCCACGGCGGTGACGAGCTTCGCGCCGTGCTTGGCGATGCCCTCCGCCTCGTATTTCCCGCCGACCATGAAGCCACTGATATTCTGGAGAAACAGCAGCGGGATGCGCCGCTGGCAGGCGAGCTCGATGAAATGCGCGCCCTTCTGCGCGCTCTCGGAGAACAGCACGCCATTGTTGGCAAGGATCGCGACCGGCATCCCCCAGATATGCGCGAAGCCGCAGACCAGCGTCGAACCGTAGTGCTGCTTGAACTCGTGAAACTCGCTGCCGTCGACCAGCCGCGCGATCACTTCCTTTACATCGTAAGGCGCGCGCACATCCTCGGGGATGAGGGCGTAGAGGTCTTCAGCGTCGAACTTCGGCGGGCGCGGGTCTTTCAGCGCGACGTCCTTGGCCGCCCCGGTGTTCGCGCCAAGGTGCGAGACGATATCGCGCACGATGGTGAGCGCGTGTTCGTCGTTCTCGGCCAAGTGATCGACCACGCCCGACTTCTTCGCGTGCAGATCGCCGCCGCCCAAGTCCTCGGCGGTGATTTCCTCGCCCGTCGCCGCCTTCACCAGCGGCGGGCCGGCGAGGAAGATGGTGCCCTGATTGCGCACAATCACCGTCTCGTCGGACATGGCGGGAACGTAAGCGCCGCCCGCGGTGCAGCTGCCCATCACGCAGGCGATCTGGGGGATGCCGAGCGCACTCATGTTCGCCTGATTGAAGAAGATCCGCCCAAAGTGGTCGCGGTCCGGGAAGACCTCGGCCTGATGCGGCAGGTTCGCCCCGCCGCTGTCGACCAGATAGATGCACGGCAGGCGGTTCTCCTGCGCGATCTCCTGCGCGCGCAGGTGCTTCTTGACCGTCATCGGGTAGTAGGTGCCGCCCTTCACGGTCGCATCGTTGCACACGATCATGCACTGGCGACCCGAGACCCGCCCCACGCCGGTGATGATCGAGGCACCGTTGACGTCGCCCTCATACATCCCGTTCGCGGCCAGCTGGCCGACTTCGAGGAAGGGCGAACCCGGATCGAGCAGCCGCTCGACCCGCTCACGGGGGAGGAGCTTGCCACGGCTGACGTGCCGCTCGCGATGCTTCTCCGGCCCGCCCAATGCGGCTGCTGCCACGGCAGCACGGAGTTCCTGCGCCAGCGCATGGTTGTGCGCGAAACGGGCCTTGGCCTCGGGGCTCTCGCGGTCGAGTTTGGTGGTGAGGGTGGGGGCGGTCATGGTATCGTCCTTAGCGCTTCCGCACGAATTCGGCCCGCAGCACCAGACCCTTGATGCCGGGGTATTTGCAGTCGATCTCTTGGGCATCGCCGGTCAGGCGGATCGACTTGATGAGGGTGCCCTGCTTCAGCGTCTGGCCCGCGCCCTTGACTTCGAGATCCTTGATCAGCGTCACCGCATCGCCATCGGCGAGCAGATTGCCGACCGCGTCGCGCACCTCGACAGCGTCCTCGGCGGCGCGCTTGGCCGCGAGTTCGGATGCGGGCAACCATTCGCCGCTCGCCTCGTCATAGACGTAGTCTTCGTCGGTGCTGCTCATTGCGAGGCTCCCTGCATCGACAGGCTTTCGGGCGCAGAGACCATTTCCCAGGTGTTCCATTCCTCTACGATCTGCCCGCCCCGGATCACCGCGAGATTGATGCCGATCATCGTCATCGGCTCGCCCGTTTCCTTGTTACGCACCTTGCAGGTCATGCGGGTCGCAACCTTCTCGCCATCGACAAACTGATCCTCGACGGTGAAGGAATCGGCGGCGTAATCGAACAGCTGGTGGAAGTTGAGGATCGACTGGCGGAACTCGGCCCAGTCGCGCGGGCCGGCCGAGGTGTGGCCGCGGTAATCGGGCGCGATCAGCGCCGCCATCGCATCGACATCGGCGCGCGCGTAGCAATCGATCAGCGCGCGGAAGACGGCCTTGCGGCCCTCGGGCGTATCCTCGTCCATCATCCTCTCCCCCGTCTTGCCAGCCCTTACCCCGCCGCCCCGATCAGCTCGCGCCCGATCAGCATCCGGCGGATCTCGTTCGTGCCCGCGCCGATGTCGAGCAGCTTCGCGTCCCTCATATACCGTTCCACCGGCCAGTCGGTGGTGTAGCCCGCGCCGCCCAGCGCCTGCACGCTCTCGGCGGCGACCTTGAAGGCGTTCTCGCTCGCCAGCAGGATCACGCCTGCCGCATCGAAGCGCGTCGTCTGCCCCGCGTCACAGGCCTTCGCCACCGCATAGGTGTAGGCGCGGGCCGATTGCAGGGCGACATACATATCGGCGACCTTGGCCTGCATCAGCTGGAAGCTGCCGATGGGTTTGCCGAACTGCTTGCGCTCGCGCAGGTAGGGGATCACTGTGTCGAGGCACGCCTGCATGATGCCGAGCTGCAATCCGGCGAGCACCACGCGCTCGTAATCGAGCCCGCTCATCAGCACCCCGACCCCGCCATTCACCGGCCCCATGATGCGGTCTTCGGGGATGAAGCAGTCGTTGAACACCAGCTCGGCGGTGGGCGAGCCCTTCATGCCGACCTTGCTGATCTTCTGGCCGATGGCGAACCCTTCGTCGCCCTTCTCGATCAGGAAGGCGGTGATGCCGCGGCTGCCCGCATGACCATCGGTCTTGGCATAGACCACCAGCGTGTCCGCCTCGGGCGCGTTGGTGATCCAGAACTTGGTGCCGTTCAGCACATAGCCGCCCTGCACTTCATCGGCCTTCAGCTTCATCGAGACCACGTCGCTGCCCGCGCCCGCTTCCGACATGGCGAGGCTGCCGACGTGTTCGCCGCTGATAAGCTTGGGCAGATACTTGGCCTTCTGCTCGTCATTTCCCCAGCGGCGGATTTGGTTCAGACACAGGTTGGAATGCGCGCCGTAGCTGAGGCCGATGCTGGCAGAGGCACGGCTGACTTCCTCGACCGCGATGACGTGTTCGAGATAGCCGAGACCGAGGCCGCCCCATTCCTCCTCGACCGTGATACCATGCAGCCCCAGCGCCCCCATCGGCTCCCACAGCTCGCGCGGGAAGCGGTCTTCGCGGTCGGTGCGGTCGGCGAGCGGCATGATCTGCTCGTCGGCAAAGCGGGCGGTGCTTTCGCGGATCATTTCCGCCGCTTCGCCAAGCTGGAAGTCGAAATCGGGGGTGGCGCGCATTTTATGTTCCTCGCCGGGTAATGATTGTTCTGGCGATCCGCATAGCAAGCGATCGGGCAAACGCCAATCGCTGCTGCTGGCGTCGGCGCGCCAACATCGCTAATCCGACAGGGAATGGAAACGCCCGCCCCCCTGCTCCGCTTTGACGGGGTGATCTGCCGCTTCGGCGAGGTCACGGCGGTGGGAGGCGTTTCCTGCGACATTGCGGCAGGCAGCTTTGTCGCACTGGTCGGTTCCTCGGGATCGGGGAAATCGACGCTGCTCAAGACAGTCAACACGCTGGTCACCCCGACCGAGGGGCGGGTGCTGTTCGCTGGCGAGGATGTCGCGGGCCTCAAACCCGCCAAGCTGCGCCGCCGGGTCGGCTATGTGTTCCAGAGCATCGGACTGTTCCCGCATTTCTCGGTGGCCGAGAACATCGCCATCGGCCCGCGCCTGACCGGCGAGAAACTGACGCCCGAACGCATTGCCGCGCTGCTGGCGCTGGTCGAGCTTGACCCGGCGCTGGCGGGCCGGATGCCGGACGAACTCAGCGGCGGGCAGCGCCAGCGGGTCGGCGTGGCGCGCGCGCTGGCGGGCGAGCCGGAACTGCTCATCATGGACGAACCCTTCGGCGCGCTCGACCCCGTCACGCGCGATGCCCTCGGCCACAAGGTGCGCGAGCTGCACGACACGCTCGGGCTGACCACGGTGATGGTGACGCATGACATGGCCGAAGCGCTGCTGCTGGCAGACCGGGTGCTGGTGATGGACAAGGGGCAGCTGGTCGCAGACGAAGCCCCGCGCGCGCTTCTGGCCGGCGCAGGGGGCGCCGTTGCCCAGCGGCTCGTCAGCGTGCCGCGCCAGCAGGCCGAAAGGCTCGCCGCGATGGAAGGCTCCGGGGAGCTGCCCGGCTGATGGAAACGATCTGGGACATCCTCCCCAGCCTCACTGAAAAGCTCGCCGCCCATGTGGTGCTGGCGGCAAGTGCGATTGGGCTTGCGATGCTGATTGCCCTGCCGATGGCCGTATGGGCCAGCCGATCGGCGATTGTGTCGCGCCTTGCGCTCAGCCTGGCGAGTCTTGTGCAGACCATCCCCGCGCTTGCCCTGCTGGCGCTGTTCTTTCCGCTGCTCTTGTCCCTGCGCACGGTATTCGGCGAAGGGCTGCCGACGCTTGGCTTCCTGCCCGCGCTGATGGCGCTGACACTCTATGCGCTGCTGCCGATCCTGAGGAACGCGGTGACCGCGCAGGCCAACCTCGACGAAGGCGTGCTCGAAGCCGCGGATGGCGTCGGCATGACCAAGTGGCAGAAGCTCTATCTTGTCGAGGCACCGCTTGCCGCCCCTTTCATCATGGCCGGAATCCGCACGGCAAGCGTGTGGACCATCGGCGCGGCGACGCTCGCCAGCACCATCGGCCAGCCGAGCCTTGGCGATCCGATCTTTGCGGGGCTGCAAACGCAGAACTGGGCGCTGGTGCTGGCCGGATGTCTCGCCAGTGCGGCATTGGCGCTGGCGGCCGACAATCTGCTCTGGGTGATCGAGGTGGGTCTGGCGAAGCGCGCGCGCTGGATGACATGGGGTGGTATCAGCGCGGTTTTGCTGGGTATTGCCTCAGCCCTGTGGGTGCAGGGCGCCGAGGCCGAGAACCGCCGCATCGTCATCGCCGCCAAGCAATTCTCCGAGCAATACATCCTCGCCGAACTGATCGGCGCACGGCTGGAAGCGGCAGGATACGAAGTCGAATTGCGCGAAAACCTCGGTTCTGCGGTGGTGCACTCGGCGGTCGCCTCGTCGAATGTCGACATTTCGGTCGACTACACAGGCACGATCTGGACCAATTACCTCAAGCGCACCGACAACCCCGGACGCGAGGCGATGTACACCACGATCCGCGACTGGGAGCGGGCGCAGAACGGCGTCACCGTGCTGGGGCGGCTGGGGTTCGAGAACGCCTATGCCTTCGCCATGCGCGCCGACCGGGCCGGGGAACTGGGCGTTGCCAGCCTCGCCGATCTGGTCGCGGTCGCGCCGCGCCTGACGGTGGGCGGCGATCCCGAATTCTTCGAGCGGCCCGAATGGATCGCGGTGCGGGATGCCTATGGCCTCACCTTCGGGAAAACGCGCAATTTCGCCCCCACCTTCATGTACAACGCACTGCAATCGGGCGAGGCGGATGTGATCAGCGCCTATACCTCGGACGGGCGGATCGCGGCGGACCGGCTGGTGGTACTCGCCGACCCCAAGGGCGCGCTGCCGAGCTATGATGCGCTGCTGATGCTCTCCCCCCGGATCGGCAATGATCCGGGCGTGCGCGCGGCGCTGGAACCGCTGCTGGGCGCGATCAGCGTCGAAGCCATGCGCGAGGCGAATCTGGCGGTCGACCGCGAGGATGCGGGGAAGCTGACGCCCAAGGCGGCGGCGGAGGGGCTGGCGCGCAATCTCCGTCGTCCCGGACTTGATCCGGGACCGCTCGCGTCCGGGCGCTGAGAATGCGCGGCGGCTGGGTCTACATCCTGACCAACAAGCCGCGCGGAGTGCTCTATATCGGGGTGACCGCCGATATCGGTCGTCGAATTTGGCAGCATCGCAACGGGCTTGGCTCAGCCTTCGTGCGCAAATACGGCCTCGATAAGCTGGTGCGGGCTGAACCCTACCCGACCATTGAGGAGGCGATCTGGCGGGAAAAGCAGCTCAAGAACTGGCACCGTCAATGGAAGATCGAACTGATCGAAAGCGACAATCCAGGCTGGACGCATATCGAACCCGATCCCGGATCAAGTCCGGGATGACGGCTTCGCCTTACCCCACCCTTTTCCACTCCTGCGTCTGGCAGAACGGCCCCACGCAGCCCTTCACCTCCAGCACGCCCGGCCCCTTGCGGCGCAGCACCGAGCGGTAGCTCTTGCCGCTTTTCGGATCGTAGATCTGGCCGCGCCAGACATCGCCGTCGGGCGTGAACGACCACAGGATCGCCGTGCCCAGCAACCGGCGCTGGCGCTTGGCGGGGTCGGGGTTGTTGACGTCGCGCTGGTCATTGCCCTGCGGCGGGGGAACGAGGAACTTCTCGATCCGGCCGCACAGCGTCTTGCCGCAAGGGGCGATGGCGACCACCGCGTCTTTCTCGGCGGTGTACCAGCGCCCGGCAATCGGCTCGGCGGCACTGGCAGGCACGGCGAGGGCCAGCGCGAGCGCGGCGGCGATCCGCATCCGCCCGGCCATCAATCGAACCCCGCCCCGAACGGCCAACGTCGCCCGCACAGGCCCATCACCTTGAACAATGTCCCCATCTCGCTCTCCTTGACCAGCCGGTCGCGCTGGCGCTGGAACTTGTCCCGCTCGTACGGAGCGCGGCGGATCAGCGCATCCATGCGGGCATCGATCCCCATCTGGATCAGCCATTCGCCCTGATATTGCAGCCCCATCAGATCGGCCCCGTGTTCGACCGCGACCTGCTGGAGCAGCTCGAAATCGACATGAGCGGTGAGATCGGCATCGCCCGGATGCGCGAAGACATCGACCTTCTGGTGCGACTTCAGCGCCTGCAAGGTCGATCCCGAGCGCAACTCTTCATGCCCGTAGTCGATGATCAGCGCCGCCCCGCCCTGCTCCTTCAGCCGCCGCGCGATCTCGGCCATCAGCGCGACCGCGGCGGGGCTCGTCTCGATCAGCGTTCCCTGCGAGGCTGTCACCCAGCTCGGCGGGACGAGATGGTCCATCCGCTCCCTGCCGGTGACGAAGGTGAACGCGTCGCCCTCGAGCCCCACGAGCCGCGGATACCATCCGTCGGTCGAGCGGATCAGGTGCTGCACCGGCAGAGCATCGAAGAACTCGTTGGCGACGATCAGCAGCGGCGCATCGTCGGGCAGGGTCGAGATATCGTGGTGGTGGATGCAATCGGGGAAGGCCTCGCGCTGGAGCTTGCGCAGCGTGGCCGAGGTCTCGACGAAGTGAACCTTGGGGGTCATCCCCTGCTTGGCGGCAGCGCGCAGCGCGTCCTGCGCCAGCGTGCCGCGCCCCGGCCCCAGCTCGACATAGTGGATGTGCTTGCGCCGGGTCATGCGCGACCAAAGATCAGCGAGCCACACCCCGATCAGCTCGCCGAACACCTGCGTGATTTCGGGCGCGGTGATGAAATCGCCCTGCTCGCCCAGCGGATCGCGGCTGGCGTAATAGCGCGCGTTACTCTCGCCCATATATTGCGCGAGGCTGACGGGGCCGGTCTCATGGATCAGGCGGCGCAGCAGCTTGGGCACGTCGACCTGCGCGCGGGCGAGCACTTCGGCTTCGAGCCGTGCCTGTTCGGCAGCGGCAGCCTCTTCCGCCTCGCGCCTGGCCTGTTCCTCGGCAGCGATGCGGGCGGCTTCTTCCTCGGCGGCCTTGCGGGCAGCTTCTTCAGCGGCGCGGCGGGCCGCTTCCTCGGCGGCGAGCCGCGCGGCTTCCTCGGCCTCGCGGCGGGCCTTGGCTTCGGCTTCCTTCTTTGCCTTGGCTTCGGCTTCACGGCGGGCCTTGGCTTCAGCGGCGAGCCTCGCCTTTTCTTCGGCTTCCGCCTTGGCCTTTGCCTCGGCCTCGGCCTTGGCGCGGGCCTTGGCTTCGGCCTTGGCGCGGGCTTCGGCTTCCTTTCTGAGACGCGCTTCTTCCTCGGCGCGGGCCTTGGCTTCGGCTTCGGCACGGGCGCGTTCCTCGGCCTCGCGGCGGGCGGCTTCCTCGGCGGCGGCCTTTGCGGCGGCGGCAGCGGCTTCGGCCTCGCGGCGGGCGCGTTCTTCGGCTTCCTTGCGGGCCTTGGCCTCGGCGATTTCGCGCGCCTTGGCGTCCTTCCTCGCCTGCGCTTCGGCAGCGGCACGCGCGCGGGCTTCGGCTTCGGCGCGGGCCCGCGCTTCGGCCTCGGCGAGCTTGCGCGCGCGGGCTTCGGCGGCTGCCTGCTCGCGCGCTTCGCGTTCGGCGCGGGCGCGGGCCTCGGCCTCGGCTTTCTCGCGGGCGCGGGTTTCCTTGAGCAGGCGCGAGCGTTCTTCCGCATCGGCCTTGACCCGCGCCAGAGCCTCGGCCTTTTCGCGTGCAGCCGCCTCGGCGCGGGCCTTGGCCTCGGCGCGGGCGGCTTCGCGGGCACGGGCTTCGGCCTCGGCCCGGGCGGCCGCCTCGGCGCGCGCCTGGGCTGCCGCATCGGCAGCGCTGCGTGCCTTGACCTCGGGTTCCGGCTGGGGGTCGATCAGCCGCAGCCGGCTGCGCCACACCCCCGGCCCGTCAAGCGTCAGGCCGGCGCTGTCGTCCCCGCCGCCAGCGGCTTGTTCCGCAGCGCGAAGAGCACGACAATCAATCCAGTCAGGATAAGCGGTATCGTCAGCCATTGTCCCATCGATAGCCCGGTCCGGGCCGCAAAGTCAGCCAGTTGTTGATCCGGCTCGCGGAAAAATTCGTTCACGAAGCGCGCCACGCCCATGCCGGTGGTGAAAACGCCTGCCAGAAGGCCCGGACGATAGCGCGCGCGGGTGAACCAGAACAGGCACAGCATGATCACCAGCATCGCCAGCCCTTCAAGCCCCGCCTGATACAGCTGGCTGGGGTGGCGCGGCAGTTCGGTCGGGTCTTCGGGGAACACCATCGCCCAGGGCACATCGGTCACCCGGCCCCACAGCTCGCCATTGACGAAATTCGCCAGCCGCCCGAGCAGCATCCCCATCGGCACGCCGACGCTGACATAGTCGACCACGCGGATGAAATTCAGCTTGTCGCGCCATGCCACGTAGGCCATCGCCGCCGTCACCCCGGCAAGACCGCCGTGGAAGCTCATGCCGCCGTCCCACAGGCGCAGCAGCCGCCAGGTGACAAAGCCCTCACCCGAAAAGCCGGTCCACAGGCTTTGGTCGTAGAACATCGCATAGCCCAGCCGCCCGCCGAGAATCACGCCCAGCGTGCAATAGAAGAACAGGTCGTCCGCGTGCCGCTGCGCCATCGGCGCGCCGGGCTGCTTGAGCATCTTGGAGGTGTGCCAATAGGCAAAGATCACCCCCAGCAGATAAGCGAGCGAGTAGAAGCGCAGCTGGAAAAAGCCCAGATCGATCCCCTTGGTCAGCCCGAGGCTGGTGAACTGGATCGGATCGGCAGCGCCGCTTGCGGCAAGTAGTGACAGCACAGGGCGAACCTCTTATTGACAATGATATGCCGTATCGGTGAGCCCGAGACGGCCCGGTCGCGCTGGCGCTTCTGGCACAGTGGACGGGGCAGGGGAAGGGGCGCGGGATCGCCGACGGCGCAAATGGGACAAGGCACTTCGGCGCACGGGTCGCACCCGGTTCGTCGGCCGCAACAACGAGAGAGAGGAACATCACCGCATGCCCACCCAGCTGGACAATGCGCTTGAAGCGATCATCACCGGCCTTACCGCTGAAGGCCAGCCGTTCGCCACCGTGCCCTTCACCCGCGATGGCGTGACCATGCCCGCCTTCGCCGCCGCGCCGCCGAGCCTTGCGCATTACTTCGCCCACTTCGCCAACCAGAACAAGGATCTGCCCTTTCTGGTCGATGGCGACATCCGCCTGACCTTCGGCGAGGCCTGGGCGGCGGCAGGCTGTGTCGCCGAGGGGCTCGCGACGATCCACGGCATCGAAAAGGGCGACCGCGTCGGGATCGCGGCGCGCAATTCGGCCAACTGGATGATCGCCTATATGGGCATCCTGATGGCGGGCGGCTGCGCGACCCTGCTCAACGGCTTTTCAAGCGGCGAGGAACTGGCCTACGGGCTGGAACTGGCCGAATGCAAGGTGCTGCTGGCCGATGAAGGCCGCGCCGCACGGCTAGAAGGCCACGCGCACCCCTCCAAGATCGTGCTATTCACCCACGGCAACCCGCCTGCTGAAGGGTTGGCGGCCACCTGGGCGGATGGCAATGGCGTTGCCATGGCCATGCTCGGGCAGCTCGGCCCGGATGACATCGCCACGATCCTCTACACCTCGGGTTCGACCGGCAAGTCCAAGGGCGCGTGGTCGGATCACCGCGGCGTGGTGTCGGGCGTGATGAACTACGTCGCCCAGTCCGCGATGGCCAAGGTGCATATCGAGAGCCAGGGCGAGGTCATCACCGATCAGCCCTGCGCGCTGGTCGCAGTGCCGCTGTTCCATGTCACCGGCGAGGTGCCGCTGTTCCTCCAGTCCTTCGCTATCGCGCGCAAGCTGGTGCTGATGCCCAAGTGGGACGCAGGGCTAGCGATCCGGCTGATGGCCGAGGAAAAGGTCAGCTACTTCGTCGGCGTGCCGCTGATGAGCTACGAAATCGCCAACCACCCCGACCGCGAGAAATACGACCTGTCGGCCTGCAAGAGCTTTGCCGCGGGCGGCGCGCCTCGTCCGGTTGAGCACGTCACCCGGATCAAGGAAGCCTTCCCCGGCGGGTTCCCGCTGCTGGGCTACGGCCTTACCGAAACCAACGCGGTCGGCTGCGGCAATTTCAACGAGAACTACCTCGCCAAGCCGGGTTCGACCGGACGGCCCAGCAAGCCGTTGGTCGATCTTGCGATCCTCGACGATGCCGGAAACCCCTTGCCGCAGGGCCAGGTGGGCGAGGTCTGCATCCGCTCGGTCGCCAATTTCCGCGGCTACTGGAAGAACCCCGAAGCCACCGCCGCCGCCTTCACCAAGGACGGCTATTTCCGCACCGGCGACCTGGGCTATCTCGACGAGGACGATTACCTGTTCATCGTCGACCGCAAGAAGGACATCATCATCCGCGGCGGCGAGAATATCTCGTGCATCGAGGTCGAGGATGCGATCTATGCGCATGACGACGTCGGCGAATGTTCGGTTTTCGGCCTCACCGACGAACGCTTCGGCGAAGTGCCGGCGGCGGTCTATGCCATGAAGGAAGGCCACCCGGCGATTACGCCTGCTGAACTGCGCGAATTCCTGCTCGCCCGGATCGCGCCGTTCAAGGTGCCGCTCGAACAGCACATCTGGTTCACCGAGGAAGCCCTGCCGCGCCTCGGCACCCAGAAGATCGACAAGCGCACGGTCAAGGCTCGCTACGCCAGCGAGGCCGTGGCCGCGTGATGCGTCGGTGAGCTGGCCTCATGTCTCCTAGGCGCGTCCCCGGTCAGCGCGCGATCATCGACCGGCGCGCGCTGGCCGAGGAAATCGCCGCGCTCCATGCCGATGGCGGGGAGCGTGCGCGCCCCGCCATCGTCGCCGCGCTGCGTGGCGCCTTCGAGGCTGGCCGCGCCGAGCTGGCACAGCGGCTGGCCGAAACCCCCTCGGCCGGGCACGATGTCACGGCTGGCTTCAGCTTCCTGATGGATCAGCTGCTGCGGGTGATCCACGATCACGTCACCACGCACCTCTACCCCGTCCCCAACCGCACCCACGCCGAGCGCCTCGCGATCCTGGCGGTGGGGGGCTATGGCCGGGCCGAAATGGCGCCCCATTCGGACGTCGATGTTGCCTTCATCACCCCGATGAAACGCGCGCCATGGTGCGAACAGGTGATCGAGGCGATGCTCTATCTCCTGTGGGATCTCGGCCTCAAGGTCGGCCATTCGAGCCGCACGATCTCCGATACCGTGCGCATGGCGAAGGAGGATCTGACGATCCGCACCGCGCTCCTCGAAAGCCGGCTCGTGTGGGGCGAGCAGTCGCTTTACGAGGAGCTGCGCGCGCGGTTCTGGAACGATGTCGCCAAGGGTTCGGAGCGCCAGTTCCTGACGCAGAAGCTCGCCGAACGCGATGCGCGCCACAAGCGGATGGGCGACAGCCGCTATGTCGTCGAGCCCAACATCAAGGAAGGCAAGGGCGGCCTGCGCGATCTCCAGACGCTCTACTGGATCGGCAAATATGTCCACCGGGTCGATAACGCGGCGCAGCTGGTCGATGTCGGCCTGCTCACGCCGGGCGAATACCGCAGCTTCCGCCGGGCCGAGGGGTTTCTGCTGGCGGCGCGCTGCCACATGCACCTTATCACCGGCCGCGCCGAGGATCGCCTGACCTTCGATCTCCAGCGTCAGGTGGCCGAGCGGATGCAGTTCGCCGACCGACCGGGCAAGAGCGCGGTCGAACGCTTCATGCAATACTACTTCCTGCAGGTGAAGCGGGTCGGCAGCCTGACCGGCGTGTTCCTCGCCCACCTCGACGAGGAGATGGCGAGGAAGCGCCCGCGCACCGGCTTCTTCGCCGGATGGACGCAGCGGCCCCGGCAGTTCAAGGGCTACACCGTCGAAGGCGGACGCCTGCGGGCGCCGGGCGAGGAATGGTTCCGCGCCGATCCCGTGCGCCTGATCGAAGTGTTCCAGCTGGCTGAGGCCGAGGGGCTGGAAATTCACCCGGAAACCATGCGGCAAGCGGGCCGCGATGCCAAGCTGATCGACGTCAAGGTGCGGCGCGACAAGCGCGCCAATGCGCTGTTCCTGGATCTTCTGGCAGGGCGCAAGGACCCCGAAACCGCACTGCGCTGGATGAACGAGGCGGGGGTGTTCGGCCGCTTCGTGCCCGATTTCGGCCGGGTCAACGCGCAGATGCAGTTCGATATGTATCACCACTACACGGTCGACGAGCACACCATCCGCGCGATCGGTCTGCTCTCGCAGATCGAGCGCGGGCTGCTGACCGCCGATCACCCGCGCGCCACCCGCGAATTTCCCAAGCTCGCCTCGCGCCGGGCGCTCTATGTCGCGGTGCTGCTGCACGATATCGCCAAGGGGCGCGGGGGCGACCATTCGGTGCTCGGCGCGGATGTCGCCTACCGCCTGTGCCCGCGCTTCGGGCTCGACGAGAAGGAGACCGATCTGGTCGCCTGGCTGGTGCTCCACCACCTGCTGATGAGCCGCACCGCGCAGAAGCGCGACCTGACCGATCCCAAGACCATCGAAACCTTCGTCGCCGAGGTGCAGAGCCTCGAACGCCTGCGCAATCTCGCGATCCTCACCGCGGTCGATATTCGCGCGGTCGGGCCGGGGACGTGGAACAGCTGGAAGGGCCAGCTCCTCGGCGAGCTCTACGATGCCGCGCAGGAACGCCTGCGCCTGGGGCACAAGGGCAATGGGCGCAAGGCGCGGGTCACGGCCAAGAAGGACGCGGTGCAGCGGTTGCTGGGTGATGCCGATCACCTCGTCGATTCGGTCGGCGCGCTGCTGGGGGATGCCTACTGGATCGCCGAGCCCGAGGACATCATCGCCAGCAACCTCACCCAGTATGATGCCGCCGAAGCCGCCGGCGAGGCGCTCTCGATCCGCTGCGAGGTTGACGAGGTGCGCGGTGCAACCCGTGTCAGCGTCATCGCGCAAGACCACCCCGGTCTGTTCTACCGCATGGCGGGCGGGATCCATCTGGCAGGCGCGAACATCATCGACGCGCGCATTCATACCGCCAAGAGCGGCTATGCGGTCGACAACTTTCTGGTGCAGGATCACAACGCCCAGCCCTTCCGCGAGCCTGCCCAGATGGAACGGATCGCCAAGGGCATCCGCGATGCGCTGATGGCGAAGGTCGAACTGGTGCCCAAGCTCGCCGCGCGCCCGCTGGCCCATTCGCGCGCCAAGGCCTTCGACGTCGCCCCGCGGGTCGGCTTCGACAATGATGCCTCGAACCACTTCACCGTGATCGAAGTGACCGCGCGCGACCGTCCGGCGCTGCTTAACCGGCTGGCGCACGCGCTCTACAAGGCCAATCTGATCGTCCATTCGGCGCATATCACCGCCTATGGCGAGGCGGCGGCGGACACCTTTTATGTGACCGATCTGACCGCCGCGAAGATCAAGGCGCCCGATCGTCTCGCCGAAATCGAGGCCGCGCTGCTCGCCGCAGCCAGCGATCTGCGCCAGGAACAGCTCGAAAAAGCCTGATATCTTAAAGATTTGGCAGGCTTCCGTCGCGAGTGCCAAGATAGGTTGCAATCCCGAAACGTATTGCTATGGGGGCGGGCCTCAACTCAGGGAGAGTTATAACATGAACATCGCACAATCCCTGCCGAGCCACCTCCGGCTCGGCAAGCTGGCGCTGCTGGTCTCGACCGCCGCGCTCATGCCTGTCGCTGCCTTCGCGCAGGACGCCGAAGAGCCCGCGCAGGAAGAAGAAAGCACCAGCGCGCTCGACAGCATCAACGAAATCCTCGTCACCGGCACCAAGACCAAGGATGCCGAAAACGTGCAGGACGTGCCGCTGGCCGTGACCGCGTTCAACGCCGGCACGCTGGAAGCCTTCAAGATCCGCGACATCTCGGGCCTGTCGTTCCAGGCGCCCAGCGTCAGCCTCGACCAGGTCGGCACCAGCCGCGGCACCGCCAACTTCTCGGTGCGCGGTCTGGGCATCAACTCCTCGATCCCCTCGATCGACCCGACCGTGGGCGTGTTCGTTGATGGCGTGTATCTCGGCATCAACGGCGGCGTCGTGTTCGACCTTTTCGACCTCGACAGCGTCGAAGTGCTGCGCGGCCCGCAGGGCGTGCTGTTCGGCCGTAACGTGACCGGCGGCGCGGTGGTGATCAACACCGGCAACCCGACCGAAGACTTCCGCGGCAAGTTCCGCGCGGCGGTCGATGGCCCGATCGACAGCGGTCGCGGCGGCGCCAACTACACCGTCAGCGGCGTGATCAGCGGCCCGATCGTCGAAGACGTGCTGCTGTTCAAGGTCGGCGCCTACTACAACAAGGACGAAGGCTACTTCCGCAACCTTGCGGCCGCCACCATCCCGACCCTGTCGGAAAACCACGGCAAGGCCGAAACCAAGATCCTGCGCGGTGCGCTTGAAGCGCGCCTCGGCGGTCTGACCCTGCTCGGCAAGCTCGACTATTTCGAGAGCGACGGCGATGGCCCCTCGGCCCAGAACCGCGGCTTCTTCGATCGCAACAGCTACGACCTGTCGATCGACAACCCCGGCTCCTACGCCAACGAGATCTGGACCGGCTCGCTCACCGCGACCATGGATATCGGCGCAGGCACGCTGACCAACGTGTTCGGCTGGCGCAAGTATGACGCCACCACCGATGGCGACATCGACGCAACCCCGCGCTTCCTGTTCCACTCGACCACCGAAACCGCGCAGGAGCAGTTCTCGAACGAGCTGCGCTACGCGATCTCGACCGAGGACGGGCTTGACCTGACCTTCGGCGGCTTCTGGTTCGACCAGAACCTCGCCTACACCGAACGGCGCCAGCTGCCGCTCGCCAGCCCGCTGCAGTTCTTCGGCGGCGGCCGTCAGGATCACGAAGTGCTCGGCGTTTTCGCCAATGCGCAATACGAAGTGCTCGACGGGCTTTCGGTGATCGCCGGGATCCGCTGGAACCAGGAAACCAAGGACGCTGGTGTGACCTATGTCCGTCCGCGCCCGGCCTGCTCGGTGGTTCAGGGCACCTGCCCGACTTCGGGCCGCAACCCGATCCTGCTCAACCCGGTGACGGGTGCGACCACCGAGAACAACGGTTTCACCGACCGCGTGCGGTTCCGCAACGTCTCGCCCAAGCTGGGTCTGCAGTACGAGTTCGGCGACAGCCAGATCTACGGTCACTGGAGCCGCGGCTTCCGTTCGGGCGGCTACAACTTCCGCATCACCAACGCCAACGCCTTCGAACAGATCGCGCTGGCACCGGGCGGTTCGCTGGCCTTCGACGAAGAAAAGGTCGACACCTATGAAGTGGGCGGCAAGTTCCAGACCGCCGACGGCGTGTTCACCTTCAACATCGCGGGTTACATCACCAAGATCGACAACATGCAGCGCGAGGTGAACCAGTCTTCGCCGACCGCCGGCGTGGCCCAGTCGATCTTCAACACCGCCAACGCCTCGATCAACGGGATCGAAGCCGAAGCCCGCCTGCGTGCGAGCGACAGCCTGATCCTCACCGCCAACATCGGCGTGATCGATGCCGAATACACCGAGATCCTGTTCGACATCTCGGGCGACGGTGCGATCAACGAGCGTGACCTGGCGCTCAGCCTGCCGCGCGTTCCCCCCGTCACGGTGGGTGCGGGCCTGATCCACGAGCTGGAGCTGGGCAATGGCGGCCTGCTGACCCGCGTGAACTACCAGTACCGCGACGTTGCGGCCTATACCGACGACAACTTCGGCTGGCTCAACGACGTTCACCAGCTGGAAGCGAACATCACCTGGACCACCCCGGTCGATGGTCTGTCGATCTCGCTCTACGGGCGCAACCTGCTCGATAGCGTGCAGGAAGGCGGCGACACCCAGGTTCCGTTCGGCGGCCCGCTGTCGACCGGCGTGCGCCTGCCCTTCGCCGATCGCCCGGCGGCCGGCACCTTCAGCCCGCTGCTGCGCGGCCGGAACGTCGGCGTGGAAGCGCTGTTCGAATTTTAATGAAGAGAGTCCCTCCCCGTCCCGAAGGGATGGGGAGGTGGCAGCCGCCGCAAGGCGGGTGACGGAGGGGTGGGGCGGCAACGCCCGCCCCTCTTTTGCTATGTGCGGGTCAGCCCCGCGTGCCGAACAGCGCCGTACCCACCCGCACATGGGTCGCGCCCAGCATCACTGCTGTCTCGTAGTCGCCGCTCATCCCCATGCTGAGGCCGCCGCTCACGCCATTATCCGCCGCCAACTTGGCGAGGAAGGCGAAGAACGGCGCGGCTT
The DNA here is from genome assembly GCF_028621955.1 of Erythrobacter sp. BLCC-B19. NCBI lineage: Bacteria > Pseudomonadati > Pseudomonadota > Alphaproteobacteria > Sphingomonadales > Erythrobacteraceae > Erythrobacter > Erythrobacter sp. BLCC-B19. The sequence goes on along the minus strand of NZ_CP117516.1, from coordinate 1,470,730 downwards.
CGGTGTCGGCGGGGGGAATACACATCAACCCGGCGAGCGGAATCTCCGCCGCGCGCACCGCTGCGAGAAACGCGGGGACTTCGGCAATCGGGCAGCCGCCCTTCTGCGCCTCGTCGCCGATATTGACCTGCACGAAGCACGGCACCTGCCGCCCCGCCTTGTCCATCGCGCGGGCCAGTGCGGTGAGCAGGCTCGGGCGGTCGAGCGAGTGGATACAATCGAACAGCGCCACGGCCTCGTCCGCCTTGTTCGATTGCAGCTGGCCGATCAGGTGAAGCGCGATGTCGGGATGGGCTTCACGCAGCGCGGGCCACTTGCCCTGAGCTTCCTGCACCCGGTTCTCGCCGAACACCCGCTGGCCCGCGTCGATCAGTGGCTGGATCGTGGGCGCATCATGGGTCTTGCTGACTGCGATCAGCGTCACGTCTTCGGGCTTGCGGCGCGCAGGCTTGCAGACGCGGGCGATGTTGGCGTGCACTTCGGCAAGGCGGGTGGCTGCATTTGTCATGGGCCTGCCCTATAGCGGACAGGTGGCCCGCGCAAAGACCCTCCCCGCCCTGTGGCTTATCTCGGATGCGAGGAATGATGCCGTGCTGGAACGGGCGCTGGCGGCTCTGCCGCGCGGATCGGGACTGATCTACCGGCATTATCATCTGGACGGGCCAGAGCGGCTCGCGCGGTTCCGGCAGCTGCGGCGGGCGGCGCGGGCGCGGCGGCACTGTGTCGTGCTCGCCGATTCGGCGCTGACCGCGCGCGAATGGGGGGCGGACGGCATCTATGGCGCGCCGCGCAGCCTGTGGCCGCGCAGGGCGGGCCTCCTTCATCTCGCCACTGCGCACAGCATGGCAGAACTCGGGCTGGCGGCGCGACTGGGGGCGGATGCGGCGCTGCTTTCGCCGGTGTTCCCGACCCGCTCGCACCCCGGCGGCGGGGTGCTGGGGGCGGTGCGCTTCCGCCTGCTGGCGCGGCAGGCGGACGTGCCGGTGATCGCCTTGGGCGGCATGAGCGCTGCCCGCGCCCGCGCGCTGCAATGGCCGCGCTGGGCCGCGATCGACGGGCTTTCCTCTTAGCCGCAGCCCATCCGGGCCAATGTCGTTCGTCGCTCTTTCCTTGACCGGAGTCCGCGCAGGATTCATGGTGTGTTCCGCTCAGGAGACACCCCATGGCCAGCCGCGCGGTCACGCAAGCCAAACCCCCTCGCCAGACTGACGCCGAATGGCGCGCTGGCCTGCGCCGATCGCTGCGGCGCATCGCCCAGATGACCGGTGCGGGGCTGCTGCTTGCAGCGGCGGTCTTCCTCGCGCTGGCGCTGGCGAGCTACACCCAGACCGATCCCAGCCCCTCGACCGCAGCCGATCCGGCTGAAGTCGCCAACTGGATGGGGGCGAACGGCGCGTGGGTGGCAGACCGGGTGCTGCTGATCTTCGGCCTGCCCGGCGTGCTGCTGCTGCCGCTGCTCTATGTTTCGGCGCGCAAGCTGTGGCGCGATGTCGAGAACGGCGAGGAGCCCGAGACCACCGCCTGGTGGATGCCGACCGCGCTGCTGCTGATCGCCATGACGCTGATCGCGACGGTGCTGAGCCTTGCCTTTTCCGGCCCCGGCGGCACGCTGCCCGCGCAGTCCGGCGGGCTTGCGGGCCTGCTCGGCGCTGGGGCGGTTCAGGCCGTGGCCGCGCGTTTTGGCGAGGCGGCGGAAGGCTGGGTGATCCTTGGCCTTGCGCTGACGTGTCTTGCGGCCGGGATCGGCCTCTTGACCCGCATCTTCGCGATCGACTGGCGGGTGCTGATGAGCCTGCCCGATTTCCTGGGCGGCGGCAGCCTTGCGGGGCTGATGCGCCGCCTGCCATTGCCGGGGCGCAAGGCGCAAGACGCGCTGACCTTCGCGGGCGACTTTGACGATGAGGAGGATGCCGACGAAGCGCGCCCGCGCTCGCCCCGCCCGCGCCCCAAGCACGGCGCGCTGGGCGACGCTGCCGATCCGCCCCGCCGTCCGCCCGAAATCTCCGACCCGTCGGCCCCGCCCAAGCGCGCCCAGCCTGCCAAGACCGCGCAGGGCGATATGTTCGCCGCCTTCAAGCTGCCGAGCCTCGATCTGCTCGCCGAACCGCCGGCCGACAAGGCGCCCAAGCTCGACAAGCTGGCGCTCGAACGCAACGCCCGCCTTCTCGAAAACGTGCTCGACGATTTCAACGTGAAGGGCGAAATCACCGCCGTGCGCACCGGGCCGGTGGTGACGATGTACGAACTGGAGCCCGCCCCCGGCATCAAGGCCAGCCGCGTGGTGGGCCTCGCCGAAGACATCGCCCGCAACATGAGCGCGATTTCCGCCCGCGTCTCGCCCATCCCGGGGCGCACGGTCATGGGCATCGAACTGCCCAATCAGGACCGCCAGATGGTGGCGCTGAAGGAACTCGCGGCCTGCGCCGCCTTTGCCGACGCCAAGGGCAATCTGCCGATCATCCTCGGCAAGGATATCGCGGGTGAGCCGATCATCGCCGATCTTGCTGCCATGCCTCACCTGCTGGTCGCCGGGACGACCGGTTCGGGTAAGTCGGTCGGCCTCAACGTCATCCTGCTGAGCCTGCTCTATCGCTTCACCCCGGCCGAACTGCGGATGATCCTGATCGATCCCAAGGTGCTCGAACTCAAGACCTATGACGACATCCCGCACCTGCTCTCGCCGGTGGTGACCGAGCCTGCGAAGTCAGTGCGCGCGCTGAAGTGGGCGGTCGAGGAAATGGAGCGCCGCTACCGGATGATGAGCGCGATTTCCTCGCGCAACATCCACTCCTTCAACGAAAAGGTGAACGCCGCGATCGCCAAGGGCAAGCCGCTGGGCCGCCGGGTGCAGACCGGGTTCGACCCCGAAACCGGCGAGCAATTGTTCGAGGAAGAACAGCTCGATTACGCCCCGCTGCCGCAGATCGTGCTGATCGTCGACGAACTCGCTGACCTGATGGTGACGGTGGGCAAGGAAATCGAAGTCCTGATCCAGCGCCTCAGCCAGAAGAGCCGTGCGGCGGGGATCCACCTCATCATGGCGACCCAGCGTCCATCGGTCGACGTCATCACCGGGGTGATCAAGGCCAACCTGCCCACCCGCATCAGCTTCAAGGTGACGAGCCGGATCGACAGCCGCACGATCCTTGGCGAACAGGGGGCCGAACAGCTGCTGGGCAAGGGCGATATGCTCTACAAGCCCAACACCGGCGCGATGGTGCGCGTCCACGGGCCGTTCGTCAGCGACGAGGAGGTCGAGGCGGTCGCCGATCACTGGCGCGCGCAAGGCTCGCCCGAATATGTCGATGCCGTCACCGAGGAGCCGGAAGAGGGCTTCGGCGGGTTCGGCTTCGACGACGAACTCACCGCGTCGGACAACCCGGAAGAGCGCAAGTATCGTCAGGCCTGCCAGATCGTGTTCGAGAACCAGAAGGCCTCCGGTTCGTGGCTCCAGCGCCAGATGGGCGTGGGCTACAACACGGCGGCCAAGTGGATCGAGCGGATGGAGGAAGACGGCTTCGTGGGCCCGGCCAACCACGTCGGCCGCCGTGAAATCTACCGCGACAAGGACGGTAATCCGTTGTGAAATGATTTGAGCCACCGTCGGTGGCGCAGACCTCCCGCCCCGCCTCCCCACCCGGCCACCAAGAATACCATTATGGTATGGTGGCCGGGTGGGGAGGCGGGGCGGGAGGTCTGCGTCGTGCGTCAGCACGACCGGAAGCAAAGATGCATTTCGGCAACGTCCCTGAACTGTAAACGCAGCGTCATGCACGCTTCATCCCGCGGTAGCGGAGCCGTCACCATAGGGTGCCACGGCCAAGGCCTCTCTCACGCAACAGGGAAGCCAGAACATGACCCGCACCCCCTTCACCCGCACCTCGCTGATCGCGCTTGCCGCAACGCTTGCCGCCGCCCCCTACGCCGCCTTCGCGCAGGATGCCGAAGCCCCCGCGCCGGAAGACAGCAGTGGATCGGGCAACGAAATCATCGTCACCACCCAGAAGATCGAACAGCGCGCATTGGACGTGCCGATCACCATTTCCGCCGTCAGCGGCCAGCGCATCCGCGAACTCGGCGTCGCCGATCTTGACGAGCTGTCCTACTACACCCCCGGCCTGCTGATTCAGGAGCAGAGCGCCAACAACCCCGGCGTCGTGATCCGCGGGATCACCTCGGACAGCGGATCGGCGCAGGAAGGCCCGCGCGTCACGCTCTATTACAACGGCGTCGACATCTCGCGCTCGCGCGGCTCGTATCAGGCGATCTACGATCTGGAGCGCGTCGAGGTGGTCAAAGGCCCGCAGGCGACCCTGTTCGGCACCGCCAGCGCGGTGGGCGCGATCAGCCTCGTTTCGGCCAAGCCCCGCGCCGGGTTCGAGGCCGAGGTGCGCGGCGGATACGGCAATTTCAACCAGACCTTGCTCGGCGGCTATATCAATGCAGGGTCTGATGTGCTGGCGGTGCGCCTCGCCGGCGAATGGCGCACGCGCGATGGCTATGTCGAAAACCTCAATCCCTCGCAGCAGAAGGATCTCTACGCGCAGGATCAGCTCGGCCTGCGCGGATCGCTGCGTTACGCGCCAACCGATGCCTTCACGCTCGATCTGGTGGCGACCTATGACCAGCAGAGGAACGGCGGCACGCCCTTCATCTCGGCGCGCCTGCCTGCTTCGGCGGCCTCGCCCGGCGGGCCGGCCAATGCCTTTGTCCCCGCCAATCTCGGCGGCAACCCCACCGCCGCTGCCGCGCTGGGCGACAGCCAGCTGGGCCTGAACCGCGAGGTCTATGACCTCAACCTCACCGCCCAATATGATTTCTCCGACGAATGGAGCTTCACCACCGTCAACGGCTACCGCGAATTCGACAGCGCCGAGGTGTTCGACGCCGACGGTTCGGCCGCGCCCTTCCTCGAATTCGCCGAGATCGCCACCGGCTGGCAGGTCAGCCACGAAGGCCGCTTCAGCTATGCCGGGAGCAATCTGCGGGCGAGCGCGGGGTGGAACGTCTTCATCGAGGACGGCCGCCAGAACGTGCCCTTCGCGGCCGAGGAAGGCACCTTCCTCCAGTGCCTCACCACCCTGTTCGGCGCGCCGCTGATCCCCGGCATCCCCTGCGTCGCGCCAAATGGCAGCGTGCCGGCGAGCGGCGTGACCGCGATCGCCACCGGCGGCGCCTTCGCGGTCATCCCCTACACCTCCGTGTTCGAGAATCAGGGCAAGAACGAGGCCTATTCGGTCTTCGCCGATGTCACCTGGATCCCGTTCGACGCGCTCGAACTGACCGCGGGCGTGCGTTACCTCGACGAATCGCGCCGGTCGGGCTTCTTTGCCAACGTGCCGAACAGCCGCTTGAGCGGTGCGCCGCTGATCCCCGGGCAGATCGACACGCGCGGGCAGACCTTCGTGGCCGAGGATGATTTCACCGCCTGGCTGCCGCGCTTCAACGCGCTCTACCGGATCAGCGATGACTTCAACATCTTCGCCACCGTGTCCAAGGGCCGCCGCTCGCCGGTGGTGCAGGTCAACGCGCGGCGCGACGGGGCCAATGTGGTCGCCAACCGCACCGATGTCGCCGCCGAAATCGTCTGGAACTACGAGGCGGGCCTCAAGCTTGCGAGCGGGCCGGTGTCGGCTGCGGTCGGGGTCTATTACCAGGTCTATGACAACTTCCAGGTCTCGGTTCCGGTGCTCGACGCCAATGGCAACCCGACCGGCGCGTTCCAGACCCGCAGCGCGGGCGGAGCGAGCAACCTGGGGGTCGAGGCGGAACTGGCCGTGGATGTGGCCGACTGGCTCAATGTGTTCGGCAATGTCGGCTTCATCGATGGCGGGATCGACAATGATCCGTCGAACGGCACCTTCGCCGGATCGCGCTTCCGCCTTCAGCCGGAATGGCAGGCCTCGGGCGGGTTTACCATCGACCGCGACTTCGGCGGGGTGCGGTTCTTCGCCACGCCCAGCATCACCCACCGCAGCACGATCTTCTTCCAGGTGCCCAACACCGCGCTGATCAGCCAAGGCCCGGTGACGCTGGTGAACGCGCGCGCCGGGGTGAGTTTTGCTGACGAGGCGTTCGAGATCGCGGGCTTCATCCGCAACGCCTTTGACGAGGATTTCCTGCTCGATGCGGGCAACACCGGCGGCGCCTTCACCATCCCCACCTTCATCCCGGGCGAGCCGCGCTTCTACGGGGTGGAAGTGACCGCGCGGTTCTGAGCCACGCTTACTGCGACATGATCGGGGGCGGGGGGCGCAAGTCCTCCGCCCCTTCGTCTTGCGGGGCATCGCGCTCGGCGATTTCGGCAGGCGTGAGCGGACGGAAGCGGATGGAGACGGGCGTGAAGCTGCCGTCCTCGCGCTGGCGGATCGTCACGATCCCGCGCTGGTCGCGGTTGCGCAAGCTTTCCTCAAGCTGCGCGGCGCGTTCCTGCCCGATGTAGAGGCGGCCGGTGAACAGCCCGTCGCCCTGATAGACCCCGCCCGGATTCTTGCGCACCGGATGCTTGCAGGGCTCGCTCTCGGTTTGCAGCCACCGCACATTGGCAACCGTGGGCGCTTTGCCTTCAAGGCACAGGGCTTCGTAATAGATGTCGCCAAGAGCCTCGCCACCCGGCCAGTCATACTGGAACTCGACATAGTGCCCGCGCAGGTAATCGCGCGGGTCGTATCCCACGATCGGCACCTCCCATTCGGTGCCGGTGTGGTAGGTGCGGTCGCTCTGGAGCCAGAGGGCGGCAAGGCCGAGGACGGGGGCGATGACAGCGGCAAGGCGGGCGGCGCGGATCATGCCTCAGCCTCCGAGGGCGGGGCAAAGCGCTTCGACACCCGCACCGCGACCCATGCGACGGCGAGGATCATCACGCCCGACAGGATCAGCCCGAATCCGCTCGTCAGCAGATCGGCGGCGAGTTCGAAGCTGAGGATGATAAGCCGCAGCGCGATGGCCGCCACCGCCAGCTGGAACACCCCGCGCCACGACGCGACCAGCGCCGCCGCCGCGATGCCGGCCCACAGCACCATGAACAGCAGCGCGGCGGGCACATCGAGATCGTCGACGGTCGGGGCCAGCAGGATCGCCAGTCCGGCCCCGGCGATGATCGCTCCCGCCATCCGGCCCGAAGTGCCGGGCCGCGCCGCCATCAGCGCAAGGCCGGTCAGCACCGCCACCGCGCCGCTGGCGAGGGTTGCCATGCTGTCTTCCAGCACCCCTTCATTGCCGAACACGCCGAGACTGGCATAGGCGCAGGCCGCCGAGGCGAGCGGGACTGCATAGGCCAGCGCCAGCTGCTCCATCCGCCGCCAGAAATCGGGGCGCGGGCTGCGCGCGCGCATCCAGCCTCCGGCGAGCGCGAGGACCACCGGCAAAGTGGACACGCAGCCGAGCCACGCCGTCCACGCCGCCCCCGGATCACCGAAGGGATAGTCGGTCATGAAGGTCAGGTATTCCCACGCGGTCCACACCGCTCCGCCGACCACGGCGAGCGCGCTCGGCCAGCTTCGCCCCGTCAGCAGCAGCAGCGGCGCGAACAGCGCGAGCCACACGGCCAGCGGCTGCCACAGGGGCGAGGAGGTCTGGTAGACCTGCCCCAGATGCCCGAAGAAGGTGAGGCCCAGCGCAGCGGTGATGAACACCAGCGCCTCGACGGCCCAGGGAGACTTTGCCGCCAGCCGATCCTCGCGCGCGAAGACCAGCCCCAGCAGCCCCGCGATCAGCGCCAGATGAACGGCGAGGCGCACGAGGCCGGGAATATCCTCCCAGTTGGCCGCCACCACCGAGACAAAGCCAAGGCCGATCGCCAGCGCGCCGATGCCCCACACCGCCCACAAGAGCAGCGGGCGGGCGTGGGCGGCTTCGTAGGCGGTCAACCGGTCGCGCGTCGCGGCGTCGATCAGGCCGGCGTCATGCCACTCAGCGATCTTGCGCGCGCTCATGGCGGGAGCCTAACGGCCCCCGCCAATCGTAGCAATCACATTACTTCTTGGGCGCAAGCTCTGCGCGGGTCAGCACCGGAAGGTTCTGCACTTTCAGGGCGTTGGCGGCGGCCACGTCATCGGGCATCGCGACCATCCCGACCTTCACCAGCGGGCCATCCTTGCCCCAGCTCTTGGCCCATTCCTTCATGAAGTCCTGCAGGCCGGGGATGGCGCGCATATGGGCCTTCTTGACATAGACATAGAGCGGACGGGCGCCGGGATACTTGAAGCTGGCGATGTTCTCGTAGGTGGCAGGCACCCCGTTCATCGGTAGGTCCTGCACCTTGTCGAGATTTTCCTCGAGGTAGGAATAGCCGAAGATGCCGACGACCTTGGGGTTGTCCTTGATCTTCTGGACGACAAGGTTGTCCTGCTCGCCCTGATCGACATAGGCGCCGTCATCGCGCACTTCGGTGCAGATCTGCTTGTACTTGTCCTCGTCGCTCTCCTTGAGCGCCTTCATCGCCGGGTCTTTCTTGCACCCGGCTTCGAGGATCAGTTCCTTGAGCGCGTCGCGCGTGCCCGAGGTGCTGGGCGGGCCGTAGACGATGATCGGATCGGCGGGCAGCGCCGGGTCGACATCCTTCCAGGTCTTGGCGGTCTGCGGCTTGCCATAGGGCTGCGCGGCAAGCGCCTTGTACACCGTTTCGGGCGTCAGATTGAGCATGATCCCGCCCTTCGCCGAGGCGAAGGCGATCCCGTCGAGCCCGACCTGGATCTCGACGATTTCATCGACCTTGTTCGACGCGCAGGTGTCGAATTCGGATTCCTTCATCCGGCGCGAGGCGTTGACCATGTCCGGGGTGTTGGGGCCGAGGCCCGAGCAGAACAGCTGGATGCCGTTGCCCGTCCCGGTCGATTCGATCAGCGGCGAGCGCATATCGGTGTGCGAGCGGGTGAAGTTCTCGGCCACCAGCTTGGCGAAGGGCAGAACGGTCGACGATCCGACCGCGTGAACCGATTGCGCCGCGCTGCTGCCGTCATCGCAGGCGGTCAGCGTGGACGCCGCGAGCGCAAGCGCTGCGCCAGCCTTGGCGAAGGCGGTGATATTGTATGCCATGAAAAACCCCGTTGAACACGCGCACCGACCCCGGTGCGGTTGCCGCGCTAGGACAGTTTCGTGACACGAACATGACAACGCCCGATCCGAACAAGATTGCTCCAAAATGGATTGAACCAGTGCGGCGTTATCCAGACAAATCGTTGTTTTTCAGAATGATGAGATATGACGCGATCGTGACTCACTTAACAGCATCGTAAGGGCTTTCATGGTAGCCGCGACCGCATGGCGAAATTGTGCCTCCTTTTGCGTCTGTGGCTGGCCGGTGTGCTGCTGGGCCTGTGCGCCTCTGCGCCTGCGGCGGCGGACGATCAGGTCGCTGTCAGCTATGCGCCGGATTGCCATGCCGTCACGGATCGCGATCGTTCCGCCACAGCGATGCAGCCGCGCGCGCAATGGACGTGCAATGCCGGCAACTGGCGGTCGGATGTGCCGGTGGTGTGGCTGCGGTTCGAGGCGGAAAGCTGGAAGGGCGAGGAAATGCCCCGGCATTTCTTCACCCGCATCGCGCGCTTCAAGTCGATCACCTTCCACGCGCTCGACGCGGACGGCGGACGGCGCACCGCTCGGCTGACCGAGGCCGACGGCAATCCCCTCGCCGCAGGCCCGGTGTTCCGGCTGCCGCTGCCCGAGATCACCGCGGAGACCACGGTTCTGCTCGCCCGGATCGAGGAGCCCCATTCGGTGCCGATGCTGACCGAGGCCCGCATCACCCACGATTCGGCCAAGGCCGACTGGTCGCAGGCGGACATGATGCTGCTCGCCTTCGTGATGGGGATGCTGGTGCTGCCCTTCCTGTTCGACATCAGTTTCTATGTGGTGCTGCGCGAGCGCTTCGTGGTGCTGCACGCGGCCATGGTCGCCTCGATGATGGTCTATGTGATGACCGCAGGGGGTCTGGCATCGGCCTTTGTGGCGCTACCGGTGGCGGTGATGGCGGTGCTGGCGCCGCTGTCCTATGCGCTGGCCGCAGGACTGACCGGCCTGTTCCTGGCCGATTTCCTCGAACGCGGCGCGCAGTCGCGGCTGATGCGGCGTCTGACGGTGGCGACAGCGTGGTTCACCATGATCGCGCCGGGCTTCTTCGCGCTCCAGCTGGATCGCACCCAGCCGGTCGACGACCGGGGCTACTTCCTGACCTTCCTCCCCTTCATCTTCGTCGTCAGCGCGGCGGTGCTTGAGGCGGTGTGGCGCGGCAGCCGGTCAGCGCGCTATCTCGCGGTGGCATGGACGCCGATCATCATTGCCTCGATCGAGCGCCTGATGCGCGGGCTGGGCTGGCATGTCGGCCCCTCCAGCCTCGACCAGATGATCTATATCGCGGTCGGGATCGAGGTGGTGGTGATCAGCCTTGCCATCGCCGACCGCTTCCTCGCCCTGCGGCGCGAGCGCGATGCGGCGCTGACCGAGGCGCGGATGCTCGAACAGATTTCGACCCGCGATTCGCTCACCGGCCTGATGAACCGCCGCGCGATCGAGGCGCGGTTTGACGAGCTGCTGGCGCAGGGCTTCAACACCTTTGCGCTCGTCGATCTCGACCGCTTCAAGGCGATCAACGACCTGCACGGCCACCAGGTCGGCGATGCGGCGCTGATCGCCTGCGCCAGCGCGATCCGCGCCAGCGGGGATCGCGATGCCATTGCGGTGCGGCTGGGCGGCGAGGAATTCGTGGTGCTGCTGCGGGGCGAGCGCACGCTCGAACGCGCCGAGGCGCTGCGGCAGGCGGTGCCGATCCGGATTGCCAAGGAAGTGCCGGGGCTCGACCTGCCGGTCACCGCCAGCATGGGCGTGGTGGTGATGGCCGATGCGGCGCGCAAGACGATGGCCTTCGCCGAGTTCTACGCCCGCGCCGATGCGCTGATGTACGAAGCCAAGGCAAGCGGGCGCAACCGCATGGCCTATGAACGTCTGACCGTCTTCACCGCAGCGCCCGCAGCGCGCAACCCGGAGCGCGAACAGGCGGCGTGATTTGGTTTCGGCTGCCTGTTGGCGGCGCAGACCTCCCGCCCCGCATCCTCACAAAAACCCTTCCAGCACCTCGGGCCGCACGCGGGCCAGCCGTCCGGTCGCGCGGTCGAGCATCGCCCAGGTCGTCGCCGCGCTGACGAGGCGCTTGCCGCTCGCATCAGTGAACTCCACCCGGCGGAGCGATTTGGCTCCCTGCGCCGGGCCTTCGATCCATGTTTCGGCGCGGACTTCCGCTCCCTCGGACACATTGCCGCGATAGTCGATCTCGTGCCGCACCACGACCCAGAAGAACGCCGCGCGATCCTGTGCCCGCGCGACCGCGTCCCAGTGCGCGGTCGCCATGTCCTGAATCCACTGCACCCAGACCGTGTTGTTGACGTGGCCGAGTTCGTCGATGTGCTGCGGCTCGGCGATGAAGGTGCGGGAGAAGCGGTTGGCCATGGCCGCGGGTTACCCCCAGCCGTCCGCGCGGGCAAGGATGGCGCAACGATGGCACAAGGATGGGAACGCCTTGTTAGCGCGCAGCTGCTATCCTGACGCCCATGAGCGACGATCCGCCCGAAAAGCCCGATCGCGGTTTCCGCCCGCGGATCAAGTATACCCAGCCGGAAGGCAGCAAAGGCAGCAGTCTGGTGGTCACGCCCGAGGGGATATTCTCCTATGAGGCGGGCCGGATGGAAACGCTTGCCGATGCGGTCGATTATTTCTGGGCGAATGTGGCCGCCGATCCGCGCGAATGGAATGTCAGCCTCAAGGGCTATGACTGGCTGCTGAAACACGCCGCTGAGGCTAGCCGCGAGGATATGCGGCGCACGCTCGGGTGGCTGGAGGGGGCGATTGCCCTGCGCGACCGGGCGGCGGCGGTGGCGGCGTGCCGCTATCTCGCGGCCATGCCCTTGCCCCTGCTGGCGAGCGACCATGGACGGCTGACGGCGATCTTCAACAGCCGCAAGGTCGGGATGGTGTGGCAACTCACGCCTGATCTCGACAAGACGCCGCTCCCCAGCGGGCCGATCCCCAAATTCGGGCAGGAGGCCGGCTTAGGCCTGATCCGTGCGGTGCCCGAACTTTACGGCAAGCTGGCGATGCTCAGCCCCGAGATGGAGACCATCGTCACGCTGCTCGCGGCAGAAGCGATCCGTTACGGGGTCTCGCTTCCGCCGGAGCTGGCGGCAATGGCGAAGGCAGCGCCGCAGGGCGGATGAAGCCCGCGCCTACACGCAGTCCCTGCCGAACACGCAGGCAGCCCAGAGAAACAACCAGAACAACCCGAAAGGCGCGGCCAGCACGGTCAGCGTGATGGCCGAAACGATCAGGAGTCCGCGGTCGTAGTTGGGTGCCTTCACTCGCCCTCGCTCTTGGGGGCCATGCCCATCTGCCACAGGATGAAGGCGAATTCCTCCGCCGTCTCCTTGAGGCTGTTCCAGCGCCCGGACTGCCCGCCGTGGCCTGCGCCCATGTTGGTCTTCATCACCAGCAGGTTATCGTCGGTCTTCAGCTCACGCAGCTTGGCGACCCACTTGGCCGGCTCCCAATAGGTCACGCGCGGGTCGTTGAGGCCGGCGGTCACCATCAGCGGCGGATAGGCCTTGGCGGTCACCTGATCGTAGGGCGAATAGGACAGCATATAGGCAAACGCCGCCTTGTCGGTGATCGGGTTGCCCCATTCCTGCCACTCGCCGGGGGTGAGCGGCAGCTTCTCGTTGAGCATGGTGTTGACCACATCGACAAAGGGCACGTGGGCCACGACCGCGCCATATTGCGCAGGGTCGAGGTTGATCACCGCCCCCATCAGCTCGCCGCCGGCCGATCCGCCGCTGGCCGTCACCTTGCCTTCCGCGGTGTAGCCCTTGGCGATCAGCCCGCGGCCGACATCGACGAAGTCGTTGAAGGTGTTGGTGCGCTCGAACAGCTTGCCCTGCAGATACCAGCGCCGCCCGAGATCATCGCCGCCCCGGATGTGGGCGATGGCATAGGCAAAGCCGCGATCCACGAGGCTGAGGCGCGTGGTCGAGAAGCCCGGCGGCACGGCATAGCCATAGGCGCCATAGGCGTAGAGGTGGAGCGGCCCCGGCCCTTCGATGCCTGCCTTCTTCAGGATTTCGGCGCGATCCTTGCGCATCACGATGCTGACCGGCACCTGCGTCCCATCGCGCGCGGTGACGGTCAGGCGCTCGGAGACATAGAGCGTCGGATCATAGCCGCTCGGGATTTCCTGCGTCTTGAGGGTCGCCAGCGCGCCCGTGGCAACGTCGTAGTCATAGACCGTGCTCGGCGTCACCATCGACTGATAGGCGAGCCGCAGCTTCTTCATGTCATATTCGGGGTTGTTGGAAAGGCCCGCGGTGTAGCTCGGCTCGGGAAAGGTCACGGGCGTGATCTTGGCCGGATCGGCATAGGAACGCAGCTGGATCTGGTCGAGCCCGTTCAGCCGCCCTTCGGTGACGAAGAAGTCCTTGAACAGGTCGAACCCGGTCAGATAGAAATCATCCGACCCGGCGATCACCGTCTGCCAGTCCCCCGGCGTTTCCAGCTTCGCCTTGGCGAGGCGGAAGTTGATGTGATCGTCATTGGTCCACACCCACAGCTCGCCATCCCGGACATCGACCGAATATTCGACGCCCTTCTTGCGCGCCTTGACGAGGATCGGGGTGGCGGTGGGATCATTGGCGGGCACAAGCCGCACTTCGCTCGTCTCGTTGTCGCCGGTGGCGATGATCAGCCAGTCTTCCTGCGCGGTGAGGCCGGTGCCGACGCCGAAGCTCTGGTCTTCCTCCTTGTAGAGCGTCACATCCGCGCTCACCGGGGTGCCGATGACGTGCATCTTGGCTTCGAGCGTGCGCCACTCCTCGGTCGAGGGGCCATAGACCAGCGCGGTATCGCCCTTCACCCACACCAGATCGCCGCGGAGGTTCTCGATCACATCGGGCAGCAGCTTGCCGGTCTTCAGATCCTTGATCCGCGCGGTGTAACGCTCCGACCCGTTGGTGTCGGTGGCATAGGCGAGATAGCGCCCGTTCTGGCTGATCGAGGCCGCGCCGAGGCGGAAATATTCGAGCCCCTTGGCGAGCTCGTTCTCGTCGAGCAGCAGCTCGGCCTTCCCGCCCTTCACCGCCTTGCGGTAATGCTTGCGATATTGCGCGCCTTCCTCGAACTCGCTCCAGTAGAGGTAGTCGCCGTCCTTCTGGGGCACGGTCGAATCATCCTCCTTGATGCGCGCCCGCATCTCGGTGAACAGCGCCTCGGTCAGCGCGGTCTGGCCCGCCATCTTGGCTTCGAAATAGGCGTTCTCGGCCTTCACGTGAGCCAGCACATCGGGGTCGTCCACGGTGGGATAGGACTTGTCGTAGAGCCAGTCATAGGGGTCTTCGACGGTGATGCCGTGCACGGTGTAGGTGTGCGGGCGCTTTTCCGCGACGGGGGGCTTGATGTCGGACGCGGCGGCGGTCGTGGTCACAGGGGCGGAATCCTCGGATGATGCGGCCATCGCGGCCGGGGCAAAGGTGGTGGCGGCAAAGCCAAAAGCAAGCGACACGGCAAGAGCCTGGGTGCTGATCGAGCGAAGCATGGTCGGTGGTTTCCCTGTTACGATCCCGGCGCTGGGCCGCGCGGGTGGAAAGACGCGGGGCAAAGGCCTATGATGGTGCTTGTAATGAGACAATGTTGCGCGACAAGTGCCCGCGCATTCGCCCGAGGATCGACGAAATGCTGATGCAGACCCATGAAGCCCGCCTCAATGCCCTGCGCGAAGAGCTGAAGCGCCGCGGCCTCGACGGCTTCATCGTCCCCATCTCCGACGAGCACATGAGCGAATATGTCGGCGATTATGCCCAGCGGCTGGGCTGGCTGACGGGCTTCGGCGGATCGGCGGGGTTCGCCGCTGTCACCCTCACCCACGCGGCGATCTTCGTTGACGGGCGCTATACCGTGCAGGTGCGCGAGCAGGTCGACGGGAACCTGTTCGAATATCGCTCCGTCCCCAAGGATACGCTGGCTGACTGGCTGGCCGAAGTGTGCGAGAACGGAGCGCGGATCGCCTATGATCCCTGGCTCCACACCTGGGCCTGGGTCGAGGCGCTGGAGAAGCGTGTCGAGCCCAAGGGCATCACCATGGTGCCCGCCAGCGGCAACCCGATCGATGCCGTGTGGGCCGATCGCCCTGCGCCCTCCCCCGCTATCGCCCGCCCGCATGACGAGACGCACGCGGGTCGCTCCTCGGCGGACAAGCGCGCTGCGGTGGCCGACTGGCTGGCCAAGGAAGGCCACGATGCGGTGGTGATCCCGGCGCTCGATTCGGTCGCATGGCTGCTCAACATCCGCGGGAGCGACGTGCCGCACACCCCGGTCGCGCTCAGCTATGTGATCGCGCACAAGGATGGCAGCGCCGAGCTGTTCATCGCGCCCGAAAAGGTCACGCCCGAACTCACCCGGCATCTGGGCAATGCAGTGACGATCCGTGACCGTGCCGCCTTCGAAGGCGCGCTTGGCGCAGACTTTGCCGGCAAGACCGTCGCGCTCGATCCGGACTTTGCCGTGGTCGGCATCGCGCAAGCCCTGCGCGCAGGCGGCGCGAGCTTCGCCTTCAAGCAGGATCCGACGATCCTTGCCAAGGCGATCAAGAACCCCGCCGAACAGGCCGGCCAGCGCGATGCGCAGGCGCGCGACGGCGCGGCGGTGAGCCGCTTCCTGCGCTGGCTGGAGATCGAAGGGCCGAAGGGGGGCGTGGACGAACTTTCCGCCGCCGCCCGGTTGCAGGCGTTCCGTGCGGAAGACCCGGGCCTCAGCGATCTGAGCTTCGACACCATCTCGGCCGCCGCGGGCCATGCCGCCCTGCCGCATTACAAGGTGGACGCGGACAGCAATATCCCGATCCCGCCGTCCTCGATCTATCTCGTTGATTCAGGTGGGCAATATCCCGGCGGCACAACCGACATCACCCGCACCGTATGGGTCGGCCCCGGCGAGCCGACGCAGGAAATGCGCGATCGCAACACGCGCGTGCTGAAGGGCCACATCCAGCTCGCCCGCGCGGTGTTTCCGCAAGGCACGGCAGGCGGCCAGCTCGATGTGCTGGCGCGGCAATATCTGTGGGAGGCAGGGGTCGATTACGCCCACGGCACGGGCCACGGGGTCGGCAGCGTACTCGCCGTGCACGAAGGCCCGCAGCGCATCGCCAAGCCCTCGGGCGGGCAGGCGGGCACCGGGCAGGAGCTGTTCGCGGGCATGATCCTTTCGAACGAGCCGGGCTATTACAAGCCGGGCGCCTTCGGCATCCGCATCGAGAACCTCGTGCTGGTCGAAGAGCGGGCCATCGAAGGGATGGAAGGCAGGTATCTCGGCTTCGAGACGCTGACCTTCGTGCCGCTGGATCGCAAGCTGATCGACAAGGCGTTGCTGACGGCGGAGGAAGTGGCGTGGGTCGATGACTACCATGCCAAGGTGCGCGAAATCCTGTCGCCGCGCCTGTCGGGCGATGATCTGGCGTGGGTGGAGCGGGAAACCGCGCCGCTCTAACTCCCTTCCGTCACCCCGTGCTTGACACGGGGCTAGGCTTATTTGTGTGTGACCCCGCCTCCGCGGGGTCAGCCTCGGCGCTGTTCCTCCCCCCGGATCAAGTCCGGGGTCCGGGCGCCTGCGGGCGGGCGGTCGCCCTTGCGGCCCGTCCTTTGGTGGGCCGATGCACCGCGCCGCCTCAAAGCTTGCCGCCCCATCAATGTTCCTATAATGTTCTCACATCGCGAGTCGCGGTATGGGAGGAACACACAATGATCGGCTACGTCACCCTCGGCACCAATGATCTGCCCCGCGCAGCGGCTTTCTATGATGCGATTGCCGCGCATTTCGGGCTCGGGCGGATGATGGACTTCGAAACCTTCATCGCATGGGGTGAATTCGGCGGCGCGCCGGGGATCGCGGCGACGGTGCCGTTCGATGGCCAGCCCGCCACGGTCGGCAACGGGGTGATGGTCGCGCTCGAAGTCAAATCGCCCGAACAGGTGCACGCGGTCTATGACACCGCCATCGCCCACGGCGGATCGTGCGAAGGCGCGCCCGGCCCGCGCGGGGATGACGGGTTCTATGCGGGCTATTTCCGCGATCCCGATGGCAACAAGTTGAACGCCTTCTGCATGGTTCCGAAAGAATGAGCGCACCCCGGCTGGATGAGCGCTTCATCCACCTCGGTCTCGGCGCAAGGGCGGTCGAACAGCCGCCCTTCACCGGGATGGAATGGTATGCAGGCTACGGCGCGCGCCATGCCGGTGACGGGGCCGAAGGGCGGCTGGTGTCGCAATACACCTTCACCGAGGATTGGAGCGCCTGGGAAATGCACCCATCGGGCGACGAGGTGGTGATCTGCACCCACGGCGCAATGGTGCTGGTGCAGGAGAGTGCCGATGGCCGCGTGACGCGCACCCCGCTTGCTGCGGGCGAATATGCGATCAATCAGGCCGGCCAATGGCACACAGCCGATGTGGCCGAAGCCGCGACCGCAATCTTCATTACGGCCGGAGAAGGGACGCAGCATCGCCCGCGCTGAAGCGGGTTTTGCGCAAGGCTTGTGCGATCATTGCGCGCCATCGCGTGTTTCACGTGAAACAATCGCCGCTTGTCGCCCCCTCAGGCGCGCCCTTGCCAGCGGGCCGGTCAGCGCATCAGCCCGCCCAGCAGGCCTCTGACAAAGCGGCCTACGATCGGCCCGGCCAGATCGGTCGCGATCGATCCCACCGCCGACGTCACGCCCGAGGCGACCGGATTGGCGCGGCTTTTCTTGCCGGTGATCTTGCTCGCCGCGACCGCCGCCGCACCGCCCAGCGCGACCTTCGCTCCCCGGCCGATCGCCTTCTCCCACAGGCTCGGGCTCTTGCGCGCCTGAGAGCGCACCGCCTCCTCGCCCTCGGCCTCGACCTGCTCGGCAACAGCGGCGGCATCGGCGGCCTTGGCGGCGAGCACCTCGGCCGCGCTTTCGCGGTCGACGCGGGTGTCGTACTTGCCTTCGAGCGGGCTAATCGACTGAATAATGGCCCGTTCTTTCGGCGTCACCGGCCCGAGGCGCGAACGCGGCGGTACGATCAGCGTGCGCTCCACCACGGTGGGCGCGCCGTCATCATCAAGGGTCGAAACCAGCGCCTCGCCCACCTTCAATTCGGTGATGACCGTCTCGACATCGAGCTTGGGATTGACCCGGAAGGTCTCCGCCGCGGCCTTGATCGCGCGCTGGTCACGCGGGGTGAAGGCGCGCAGCGCGTGCTGCACCCGGTTGCCCAGCTGGCCTGCAACTTTCTCAGGAATATCAATCGGGTTCTGAGTGATGAAGAACACGCCGACGCCCTTCGACCGGATCAGCCGCACCACCTGCTCGATGGTGTCCATCAGCGCCTTGGGGGCATCGGTGAACAGGAGGTGCGCCTCGTCGAAGAAGAACACCAGCTTGGGCTTTTCCGGATCGCCGACTTCGGGAAGCGATTCAAACAGTTCCGCCAGCAGCCACAACAGGAAGGTGGCATAGAGCTTGGGGCTCTGCATCAGCTTGTCGGCGGCCAGCACGTTGACATAGCCCCGCCCCTGTTCGTCCACTTTCAGGAAATCGTCGATCTCCAGCGCGGGCTCGCCAAAGAAATGATCCGCCCCCTGCGCCTCGAACGAGAGCAATTGGCGCTGGATCGAGCCGACCGAAGGCTTGGTGACATTGCCATATTTGCCTGACAATTCAGCCGCATTCTCGTTCGCCCAGGCCAGCAGCGCGGCGAGATCGGCAAAGTCGAGCAGCAGCAGCCCGTTCTCGTCGGCATGGCGGAAGATGATCTGCAGCACGCCTTCCTGCGTCTCGTTGAGATCGAGCAGCCGCGCCAGCAGCAGCGGGCCCATTTCCGATACCGTGGTGCGGATCGGGTGGCCCTGTTCGCCATACAGGTCCCAGAAAATCACCGGGTTGTCGGAATAGGCATAGTCGGTGACGCCGACTTCCTTGGCGCGGGATTCCAGCTTGTCGGCGTGCTTGAAGGTGGGCGAGCCCGGCATGGCGATGCCCGACAGGTCGCCCTTCACGTCGGCCACGAACACCGGCACCCCGGCGGCCGAGAAACTTTCCGCAATGCCCTGCAATGTCACGGTTTTCCCCGTCCCGGTCGCGCCCGCGATCAACCCGTGGCGGTTCGAACGGCCGAGCAGCAGCGTCTGCCGCGATCCATCCGCGCCAAGGCCGAGATAGATGTCGCGCGCGGTATCGGTCATGCCTCGTATCCCCTGCCGGAAAGTCTGTTCCGATGATGTGACGGGGCAGCGCTTGGCGGTCAAGTTCTCGACAGGGCGCTGCGTTTGGGCCAAGGATCGGGCGATGGGTTCGCCAACGCCGTTTGTCCTGCTCGATGATGCCCGCGCCGGGGACGGGGCAGCTGACGCGCTGCTCTACGAAGCCCCGCGCAGGCTGTTCGTCGCGCATCGCCCCGACGAGGTCGAGGGCGTGCTGGCAGCGGCCGAGGCAGCGCGGCTGACCGAGGGCGGGTCGCTGGCGGGCTACATCGCCTATGAGGCGGGCCTCGCGCTCGAACCGCGGCTCGCGGCGCAGGCGGCCGGGCGGAGCGGGGCGGCGGGGCCGCTGGTGTGGCTCGGCCTGTTCGATGCCCCGCAGCGGATTGCCGCCGATAATCTCCCCGCATGGCTGGAGAGCCGCGCCGAGGGGCCGGGCACGATCGGCCCGATGGAGCCGCAGCTCTCCCCCGGCGGCTATGACGCAGCCTTCGCCGCGATGCAGGAGGCGATCCGCGCGGGCGACATCTATCAGGCGAACCTCACCTATCCGCTGGCAGGCAGCTTCCGCGGCGATCCGGTCGGGCTCTATGCCGCCCTGCGCGCAGCCGGGGCCGCAAGCTATGGCGGGCTGATCTTCGATGGATCGCACTGGCTCCTGAGCTTCTCGCCGGAGCTGTTCGTGGCGCTCGACGGGGCAAACGCCAAGGTCAAGCCGATGAAGGGCACCCGCCCCCGGATGGCCGATCCCGCCGCCGACACAGCGATGGCGGAAGACCTCGCTACCTCGGTGAAAGACCGGGCCGAAAACCTGATGATCGTCGACCTGATGCGCAATGACCTGTCGCGCGTGGCCGAACCCGGCAGCGTCCATGTCGATGCGCCTTTCGCGGTCGAAAGCTATCCGACGGTGCACCAGATGGTCAGCACGGTGCGCGCGCGGCTCAGCCCCGGCAAGGGGGCGATGGATCTGGTGCGGGCGCTGTTCCCCTGCGGCTCGATCACCGGCGCGCCCAAAATCCGGGCGATGGAATTGCTCACCACCGCCGAGCGCGATGCCCGCGGCCCCTATTGCGGCGCGATCGGGCGGATCGATGCAGATGGTCATGCCGCCTTCAATGTCGCGATCCGCACGCTCCGCCTCACCCCCATCGAGAACGGGCAGGGGACGGCGGTGCTCGGGATCGGCTCGGCGATTGTGGCGGATAGCGACGGACACGCGGAACGGCGCGAGTGCGAGGTCAAGGCCGGCTTCCTGCGCCGCGCCGCGCCGGGGCTGACCGCGCCGCAATGCGATCTGATTGAGACGATGCGCTTCGATCCCGAAAGCGGCATTGCGCTGCTGGAAGACCACCTCGCGCGGATGAAGGCGAGCGCGGCGGCGCTGGGCTTTGCCTTTGATCGCCACGCCTTGCGCAATCAGATCCAGGCGCTGTGCTTCGAACTCGACGCCCCGGCCAAGGTGCGCCTGCTGGTCGCGCGAAGCGGAGCGAGCGCGCTCGAAACCGCGCCCTTGCCCGCGCCGCTCTCAGAGCCGGTCAAGGTCGCTGCCTTTCCGCACCCGCTCGATCCCAGCGACTGGCGGCTGGCGCACAAGACCTCCGATCGGGGGTTCTACGAGGATGCGCTGGCCGCCGCGCGCAGCCTTGGCGCGGATGAGGCGCTGCTGGTGCGGGCCGATGGCCGCGTCACCGAGGGCAGCTGGACCAGCGTGTTTGCAGAAGGGCCGGACAGCGCTCTGATCACGCCCCCCACAGCGCTCGGCCTGCTGCCTGGCGTGCTGCGCGGGAGCCTGATCGCTGAAGGACGCGCGCGCGAAGGGGAATTGACTTTGGACGACCTGGCGGGCGGCTTCCTCATTGGCAATGCCCTGCGCGGACTGATGCGGGCGGTGCTGGTTTAGTCCTTCGACAAGCCCCGCCCGAACGGATAAGGGGCCGCATGGCTGACATCACAATCCTCTATGAAGACGGCGAAGCACTGGTGATCGACAAGCCCTCGGGCATGGCGGTCGACCGGCCGAGGAAGGGCGGGATCTGCCTTGAAGATCACCTTGATCGGCTGAAACTGGGCTTCCAGCGCGCCCCGGTGGCGGTGCACCGGCTGGATACCGACACCAGCGGCTGCCTGCTGCTCGCGCGCAATCCCAAGGCGCTGGCCCGCTTCAATCGGGCGTTCGAGGAACGGCTGGTGGGCAAGACCTATCTCGCCATTCTCGCAGGTCGTCCGCCGGGCACCGGGGGCACGATCGAGCTCGCGCTGTCGAAAATCAGCTCGGCCGAGAAGGGCTGGCGGATGATCCCGGCGAAGAAGGGCAAGCCCGCCGTCTCGCACTGGGAACTGGTCGAGGAACTGGGGCCGCACAGCCTCATCCGCTTCCGCCCCGAAACCGGCCGCACGCACCAGCTGCGGGTTCATGCGCTCAAAGGTCTGGGCGCGCCCCTGCTGGGTGATCCGGTCTATGGCGCGGGCCATGCGGGCGCAGCCAAGCGCACCATGCTCCACGCCGAAAGCCTGACGGTCGAGCGCCCCGGCAAAACCGCGATCGAAGCGCGCGCACCCCTGCCACGCGATTTCCTCGCCTTCGGGGTGAGCGATGGATGACGGCGCAGAGCCTCTGACCGCCCGCGCCTTGCGACTCGCCAGCGAGAGCTTTCTCGCAGGTTCCGGCCCCGGCGGGCAGAACGCCAACAAGGTCGCCACGGAAGTGGAGCTGCGCGTCAATATCTATGCGCTGCGCCTGCCGGTTCCGGTGTTCGCGCGGCTTCGTGCGCTGGCGGGGGGACGAATCGCGGGCAACGGCGATCTCATCATCACCTCCAAGGCGCACCGGACGCAGGAGGCCAACCGCCAGGACGCGCGCGAAAAGCTCGCCGCGCTGATCGCGCAGGCCGAAGTCGAACCCAAGCGCCGCGCCAAGACCCGCCTCAACCGCGTTGGCAAGACCGAGCGACTGAAGGTCAAGAAAGTGCGCGGCGCGGTCAAGGCCAATCGCGGGAAGCCCAAAGCCTCGGATTGGTAGCGCGCGGGCCTGCGAGGCTTATTGACTTTTCCCCGTGAATCGGCGAATGGCGCGCCCGTGTGGCGGTGTGCCGGGCCTTCCGGGCGCGCCGCTATTTGCTTTTCTAGCCCTGCGGACAGCAATCGCCGGGCCGACCCAGTTGACAGGATACCGCCATGGCGAAGCCCACCACCGTCAAGATCCGCCTCGTCTCCACCGAGGGCACCGGCTTCTTCTACGTGACCAAGAAGAACCCGCGCAACATCACCGAGAAGATGAGCTTCCGCAAGTATGACCCGGTGGCGCGCAAGCACGTCGAGTTCAAGGAAGCCAAGATCAAGTAAGATCTGGCCGCGCCAGCTGTATGGCAGGCGGCGCGATAATTCATCGACAGTTCAAGCCTGCGGCCCTAACCGGCTGGGCATGACGAAACCTGTTCTCACCTTTCGCACGCTCGCGTTCGGCCTTGGGGCCGGAGCGCTGGCTCTTGGCCTCATTCCCGGTGAGCGCGCCCCGCTGGCGCCCCCGGCGATGGCGCAATCCGCCTCGAAAAGCGCCGCCGATCTCGACAAGGTGGTCGGCGCGCTGCGGGCGATTTCGACCATGAAGGCCGACTTCACCCAGACCGACCGCCAAGGCCAGACCCTGCGCGGCACGATGACGCTGAAGCGCCCCGGCAAGATCCGCTTCGACTATGGCAAGGATGCCGACTTCCTCGTCGTCTCGAACGGCAAGTCGCTCTATGTGATCGACTACGAAGTCAGCCAGGTTGAACGCTGGCCGATCGGCAATTCGCCGCTGGGCGCGCTGTTCGATCCCGACAAGGACGTGAAGCGTTACGGCAAGATGGTGCCGACCGGGAACCCCGACGTGCTGAGCGTCGAAGTGCGCGATCCCAAGAAGCCCGAATTCGGGATGATCACGCTGATCTTCGTCAAGAACGCCGCGGCACCGGGCGGCTTGCAGCTGACCCACTGGGTCGCGCTCGATGCCCAGAACAACCGCACGCGGGTGAACCTGTCGAACCAGCGCTATGGCGTGGCGGTGGCCGATTCTGCCTTCACTTTCAAGGATCCGCGCCGCACGGCTCGTCGTCCGGGATAAACGGACGTCCGACGAACGGTTGTATGAAAGCGACAAAAAACTTGTCGCGTTCATGTGAGCGAAAGGCTCTTTTGGCTAATCATTCTCAACAAGGCGGGCCGAAGGGAGGTTTCCCCCCTGTTGCCCACCCTTCGAAATGGGCCTGCCTTGTACAAGCGTGACGAACGCTCCATGGAACCCCCGACCCATCGCCCCCGGGTCGGGGGTTTTTGGTTTTTTGGGGTTTTTGTTCTCCGCACGCCTCCGGCGCGCGAAATCCTCGCTCACGCGCCCTGCGGGCGCATCGCTGCGGGCGGCCGGTCGGCCTTGCGGCGTGGCTGCGCCCGCCGAAGCAGCGCGCTACCTCATCCTCCCCCTACTCCCCCCAGCCCAGCGCCTTGCGGATGATGCTGTAGATCAGGTTCTGCTCGATCACCCCCCGCGCGCGCGCAGCGCCGGGGCCGGTGGCGAACAGGGCGACATCCTCGCCGCCGTGGGTTTCCGCCGGGAGCGGCACGAGCGCCTGCTGGCGCGCGGACAGGCCGGTCTGGGGAACAGGGCGCAGATGCTCGCCGTCACCGTCCTCATCGGCATAGATCCCGCCGGGCCCATTGGCATAGCCAAGTGTCGTGTAGGGCTTGCCGTCCGCTGCGATCAGCGGCGAGGCGCCGTCGCCCCCGTCCTCGCCGCTGCCTTGCGGCGGCACCACCAGTCCGAGGATGTCGTTCCCGCGCTTGGGATAGCCCGAGATCGTGAAGACATGGCTGTGATCGGCGGTGACCATGATGAGGGTCTCGGCAGGGTCGGTGTGATCGAGCGCATATTGCACCGCCCGCGCCAGCTCGACCGCCTCCTCCAGCGCGAAACCGGCTTGCCCGGCGTGGTGCGCGTGGTCGATCCGCCCGCCTTCGACCATCAGGTAGAAGCCGTCGGGATCGGACTTGAGCCGGGCAAGGGCGGCGGCGGTCATGTCGGTGAGGGTCGGCTCGGGCGAATCGGGTTTGCGCTCGGCCATGAAGGTCATGTGGCTGGGGTTGAACAGCCCGAGCAGCGGCTTGTCCGTCGGTGCGGCGGCGAGGCTGGCAGCATCGCGCACAACAACGCCGCCCGTCCTTGCCGCCCAGGCCCCGGGGAGATCAGCCGCCGGATCGAGGCGGCGTCCGCCCTTGTCCTTGCCGTAGAACATCGCCGTGCCCCCGCCCATAGCCACATCGAACTGCGCCTCGGCGAGTTGGAGCGCGATGTCCTTGCAGCCCTCGGGGCGCTGGCCTTCGGGGATGGTGCTGTCGGCCTCCCAGTCGCGGTCGGCGCTGCGGGAATAGACGCTGGCCGGGGTGGCGTGGGTCAGGCGGGTGGTGGTGACGATCCCCAAGGCAAGGCCGCGCGCCTTCGCCTCCTCGCCCAACAACGGGAGCGGATGCGCCAGAGCGTCACGGCACACGCCCTTTTCGGCTTCAGGCCCGATCCCGAGCACGCCGATGCGGGTCTTCACGCCCGAATGCATCGCGGTGGCCGTACCCGCCGAATCAGGCACCTGCGCATTGGTGTTGTAGGTCTTGACCAGCGCCACATTGGGGAAGCGTTCGAAGCTGAGGCTGTTTTCCTCCCCGGTCTCCCCGCGCTTCTGCCCGTCATAGATGCGCGCGGCCGTGATGGTGGCAATGCCCATGCCATCGCCGATGAACAGGATGACGTTCTTGGCGCGCGGCTCCTTGGGCGCATCTTCGGCCAGAGCAGGGACGGCTGCGGTCGAGAGCAGCAGGGCGGCGAGGATGGTGCGGGTCATGGAACGTCTCCGGGATGGTCGCCCCGCCCTATCGCGCCGCTGTTTGACGATAAAGTGAAAGCTAGAAGTTTCGCGCGCGGCACCCTAAGTCCGCCCCCATGCTGACTGTCGCCACCTGGAACATCAACTCGGCCCGCCTGCGGGTCGGCCTCATCGAAAAGCTGCTGACCGAGGCCGCGCCCGACATCCTGTGCCTGCAGGAAATCAAGTGCGAGAGCCACCTGTTTCCGGCCGAGGCGCTGGCCGCACTCGGCTACACCCATCAGGCGGTGAGCGGGCAGAAGGGCTATCACGGGGTCGCGACCGTCAGCCGCGTCCCGATCCGCGAGGTGACCCGCCACGACTGGCAGGACAATGGCGAGGCGCGGCACATCGGAGTCGAGGTGGTGGGACGCGATCTCCTGGTCGAGAACGTCTATGTCCCGGCGGGCGGCGATGTGCCCGACCGCGCAGTGAACCCCAAGTTCGGCCAGAAGCTCGACTTCCTCGGGCGGATGACCCGCTGGGCCGACACGCTCGACCGCCCGACGCTGATCGTCGGCGATTTCAACATCGCCCCGCTGGAAAGCGACGTCTGGAGCCACAAGCAGCTCCTCAAGGTCGTCAGCCATACGCCGATCGAGGTCGAGACGCTGGGCAAGTTCCAGGACGCGCACGGCTGGGTCGATCTTGGCCGACAGCACATCCCCGCCCCGCAGCGCTATTATTCCTGGTGGAGCTACCGCAATCCCGGCTGGCAGGAGAACGACAAGGGCCGCCGCCTCGATCACATGTGGGCCTCGCCAGCGGTCGCTGGCCAAGCGCGCGCGCACCGCGTGATCGAAGCGGCGCGGGCGTGGGAGCAGCCGTCCGATCACGTGCCGCTGATCACGGAGTTCGACCTCTGAGCCTCCCGCCGTCTCCTGAGCGCCGCGCCGCGCAGGCGGTCGATGCGCTGCGCCATGGCTGGCCGCTGGCCTTCGACGGCGGGCCGGTTCTGCTGCCCGTCGAAACCGCCATCGCGCAAGGTGCCTCAGCGCCCCGGATGCTGATTTCCGCCGCGCGCGCCGCGACGCTGAAACTCGCCAACCAGAAAGAGGCCGCTGTCCCGCACGCGCCCGTCCTGATCGCAGGCGGCGAGCCCTTTGTCCTTCGCGATGCCCTGCCCATCGCCGACCCGGCGCTTGATCTGGGCAATCCCTTGAAAGGCCCGTTCAAGGCGGTGAGCCTCGACTGGGCCGAAACCGCCGCCGCCGCGCTGGAACTGGCGCGGATCGCCGGGATCCTGCCGGCCTTCATGGTCGACCCCGACGGCGCGGGCGAGGCGGTGCCGGTCGCCGTTGCCGATGTCGCCGCCTATGCTGACGCTGGCGCCTTGCGCATCGTCACCCGCGCGCGCCTTCCGGTGAGCGCCTGCGAGGACGCCGAGATCGTCGCCTTCCGCTCGGCTGCCGACCTGCGCGAACACGTCGCGCTGATCATCGGCAAGCAAAGCGGCGACAGCCAACCGCTGGTGCGGCTCCATTCGGAATGCCTCACCGGGGACATCCTCGGCAGCCTCAAGTGCGACTGCGGCCCGCAGCTCGACGCAGCGCTCCACGCGATGGCGCACGAAGCGCGGGACAGCGGTGGCTGGGGCGTGCTGCTCTATATGCGGCAGGAAGGGCGCGGGATCGGCCTCGTCAACAAGCTGCGCGCCTATCGCTTGCAGGATCAGGGGTTCGACACGGTCGAGGCCAACCAGCGCCTCGGCCTGCCCGACGAAGCGCGTGATTTCCCCGTGGCGGCGCGGATGCTGGAGCTGCTGGGGGCGACGACGATCCGGCTGCTGACCAACAATCCGGCCAAGGTCGCCGCGCTGGAAGCCGCCGGGATCACTGTCAGCGAGCGGGTGCCGCACCAGCTCCCCGAAAACCCCCACAACGCCCGCTATCTGGCGACCAAGCGCGATCGCTCGGGGCATCTGCTGACGTGAGTGCGATCACGATCCGCCCCGAACGCCCGGGCGACGAGGACACGATCCACCGCCTCACCGAAGCCGCCTTCCGCGATATGCCCTTCAGCGAAGGTGACGAACAGCACCTCGTCGACGCGCTACGCCGCGACGGCGATCTCGCCCTGTCGCTGGTCGCCGAGGATGGGACGCGGATCGTCGGCCACATCGCCTTCTCGCGGGTTTCGATCAGCGATGGCACGCCCGATTGGTATGATCTTGGCCCGGTGTCGGTGTGGCCCGAACTGCACAGGCAGGGGATCGGCAGCGCGCTGATCCTGCACGGCATTGCAACCTTGCGAACGCGCGGCGCGGCGGGGATCGTGCTGCTCGGCAGCCCGGCCTATTACAGCCGCTTTGGCTTTCGCCATGCGCCGCAACTGCGCTACCCCGGCCCGCCGCCCGAATATTTCCAGTGCCTTGTGCTGTCGGGCGATCTGCCCGCGGGCGAGGTCAGCTACCCGCCGGCGTTCCGGGCCGCCTAGTCCTCCGCCATTTCCTCTTCCGTTTCGGCCATTTCGGCATCCATCTTGTCGCGCCAAGCCTGCATCGCGGCCTCGTGCTCGGGCGAGCCGGGGATGCGGTCGGGGCGCTGGGGAATGGCGGTGGCGGGGTCGATCCACACGGTTTTCGCGCCCGTCGGCGCGGTCAGCTTGGCGATAGCGGCAAACTGCGGCTCGGGCGCGGCGATGTAGATGGTCGCCCCCTCGGCCGCGCCCGGTTTAACGCGCTTCACCGCCTTGGCGAAGGCCGCCACCAGCCCGTCGGGGTCGCATGGCGAGGCGAAGGCGTCATCGCCCTGGAACAACGCCGCATCCGCGACCTCCTCGCGCAGCCACTTCACCGATTCGCGGTGGCGGGGGTGATCGCGCGGGAACAGCACGGTGGTCGAGGCAAAGCTGTCGAACGGCGGCTCGGTGCTGAGCCGCGCGTGGGCCTCGCGTAGATATTCGTGCCAATCGCTGCCCTCGCACCCCTGCGGCGCCACCAGCGGCGCCTTGAGATAGGCGAGCCGCTCGGCCTCATACTGCTGCTGCAAGGCGATCACGCGGGCGCTCGATTCCAGCGCGGCACCCCATTGTTCGAGCGGCGGCATCGTCACCGCTCCATCGGCGAGCGCGATGGTGAAGAGGACGCTCTGCTCCTCCATATCGAGCCGCCCGTCATAGGGCACCGCGACCGGGATCGTGATGCTGGCCCCATCGGCGGAAAACTGGCCCACGTCCTGGCGCCACTGGATCGAACTGACAGTATGCGGCTGGGCCTCGATGAAGTCCTGCGGCAGCAGATCGGTCAGCGCCAGCGAACGCACCAGCGTGCCGTCCGGGCCATAGATCACGATCACATGGCTGCCATGGCCAAGGCTGTGCCAATTGTCGAAGGTGACGACATGGCGGCCATCATCGGCCACGATCACCTCGACCGGTGCGATCGAGTTCGCCAGCGGCCCGGCCCACACCGGCTGCCACTTGCCCTGCGGATCGCGGCGTTCGAGCAGCCCGAGCGGCGCGGGGCGTTCGACCGGGATGCCGCTTTCTTCGGCGGCGATTTCTTCGCGGAAATAGTCGAGCACGCTGCCGATGTCGGCCGGGGTGACAGTGAAGCGGAACTGGCCGTTTGCCGACGGCGTCGTCTCGATCGCGGGCTCGGCCCAGCTATCGGCGCGCGCCGGGCCGGCCAGCCACAGCGCCAAAGCCGCCACGCACAGCGCAGCAAGCGACAAGAGGTTGATCGGGCGCGATTTCGTCATGGGGCGAGGATATGCCACCCCGACGCCGATGCAAAGCCTATCGCTGTTCGTACTGCTTGATCCCGCCTGCGAGGCGATTGCCCTGCATCACGATGCGCGATCCGGTCCAGTCGGCGAAGAAGGCGCTCTGGCGGACGAGGCCGGGGACGAAGCGGGCTTCGTTGTTCTCGACCTTCAGCCCGTCGGAGGGGTGGAGGATGTCCTCGGCGCCCAGCGCGATGAAGGCCGAGTAATTCTCCTTGTCGCGGCCTTGCACGAACCAGTTGTCGGCGATCCGTCCGACGCTGCCGGCGGGCAGGTCGATCATGTAATTGGTGCCGCGCCCGTTGGCGTCGTCGAAACTGTTGCCCTCGATCACGACCCTGGCCGCGCGCGCCTTGAGGTAGTGGCCGCCCGCGCCGCGCTCGAACCGGCTTTCGCGCACGGTCAGCGATCCGATATCGCCGATATAGAGCGAATGGGCGCAGCCCGCGTCGTTCTCGCAGGTGCCAAGCCCGGTGAAGGTGGAGCGAGTGATGTAGATGTTGATCGACGGATCGGCGGCGGTGAGGATGCCCTGCTGGCTGTTCTGGAAGCGGCCATAGGCAACGTTCAGCGCGCCTGCCTCCAGCCGGATGCCTGCGCCATTGCCGTCGGCGACATTGATGTTGCTGAAGGTCAGCCCGCGGATTTCCGCCCCCGTGCCGCGCAGCACCAGCGATGCCTTGCCCTCGCAGGCGCGGCCCGCCAGCGTGACGGTGCCGGGCTGGGCGGCTTCGTAGACGATCACGCCCGCCTCCTGCACCGCGCACTGGCGGTATTCGCCCGGCGCAATGCGGATCGTGGCGCGGGTGTTGCCGACCGCGTCGACCGCGTCCTGCAGGCTGGCATAGCTGCGCCCGCTCTCGACCACGGTGAAAGCGCCGGGGGCAGGCTGGGCGACCAGCACGGCTGCAGGCAGCAGCAGCGCAGCGGCGAGCGCGTTGAGCGCGAAGGAAGGCTTGGCCGTCATGGACGTGATAATAGGCGCCAATGGTTAAGGCACCATTTGCCGCTTGGCGTTGGCCCTGCAGCTTGGCTAAACCGCTCGCAATCACGCAATCGACGAGAGGACACCCCCGATGCGCAAGCTTTCCGCCCTGACCGCTGCCACTGCCGCCAGCCTGCTGCTCGCCGCTTGCGGCAGCGCCGATGATGCCTCGACCGAGGCGACTGCGGATTCGGTCGAGATGCCCGCCGACAGCGCGCTTGAGCCGGTCGATGAAGCCCCGGTCGCCGATCCCTCGGCCACCGCCACCGACGCGCCCGAAGCGGTCGCCCCGGCAACTGCGGATCAGGCGAGCGAGGCGGCGGCCGATGTCGCCGACAAGGCGCTCGCGGCTGCGGCCGAGGGCGAGGAAGAGACCCCCGCCCAGTAAGGCCGCCCGCGATGCCGCAACGCCTGCCCGTTCTGGCCGCTCTGCTGCTTGCGCTCGCCGGCTGCGGCAACGAAAGCGCGAGTGCGCCCGGCGCGGTCAGCCCGGGTGAGGCCAAGGCGCTCGAGGATGCGGCAGAGATGCTCGACGAGCGCCGTCTGCCGCCCGAGACCCTTCCCACCGACATGCCGACCGCCGCCGCCTCTCCTGCCGAAATGACAGGCGACGCCGCGCCCACCCGCCCCTAGGGCGTGGGCGCGCTCCCCTTTCTCAAGGATGCCCCGACGATGAATGCCCCAACCAATCTCGCTGCTCCGGCCAATCCCGGCATGGACGAGGAAACCTTCGAACAGTTCGCCGAGCAGCTCGTCCGCTTTGTCCGCGAACGGCTGATCCCGGCCGAAGCGCAGGTGATCGCCGAGGATCGCATCCCCGAGCAAATCGTGAACGAGATGCGCGAGATGGGCCTGTTCGGCCTCTCGGTGCCGGAGGAATATGGCGGCGCGGGGCTCAACATGACGCAATATGCCCGCGTCGTGAACATCATGGCCTATGCCGCGCCCGCCTACCGGTCGATCTTCTCGATCAATGTCGGGATGTTCGCGAGCGCGCTGAAGAATGGCGCGACCGATGCCCAGAAGGCCGAATGGTATCCGAAGATCGCGGAAGGCAAGATCGCCTGTTTCGGCCTGACCGAACCGGGCTCGGGCAGCGATTCTGCCGCCATGGCGACCACCGCCACCCCTGATCCGGACGGTAACGGCTGGATTTTGAACGGCACGAAGCGCTACATCACCAACGCGCCTCACGCCGATGTCGCCCTCATCATGGCGCGCACCAGCAAGGAGCCGCTGCCCAAGAACGCCCATGTCAGCGCGTTCCTGGTGCCGATGAACAGCCCCGGCGTTTCAACCGGCAGCCCCGACAAGAAGATGGGCCAGTCCGGCTCGCACATCTCCGACATCATGCTCGACGATGTGCGCGTGCCGGGTGATGCGCTGCTGGGCGGGGAGACCGGCAAGGGCTTCGTCTTCGCGATGAAGAGCCTCGACAATGGCCGCATCAGCGTCGGCGCGGCGGCGACCGGCTATGCCCGGCGCGCGCTCGACAGCGCGCTGCGCTACGCCAACGAGCGCAAGGCCTTTGGCGAGCCGATCGCCAACTTCCAGCTGATCCAGCAGATGCTCGCCGACAGCGAGATCGAGATCTACGCCGCCGAAGCGATGATGAAGGACGTCACCGCCCGCGCCGACCGGGGCGAGAACATTCTCGTCAAGGCCGCCGCCTTCAAGGTCTTCGCCTCCGAGATGTGCGGGCGCGTGGTCGACCGGGTGGTGCAGATCTATGGCGGCGCCGGCTACCTCGCCGAATACGACGCCGAACGCTTCTTCCGCGATGCGCGCATCTATCGCATCTACGAAGGCACGACGCAGATCCTCCAGCTCCAGATCGCCAAGCACATGCTGCGCGAGTGGAGAGAGAATGTATAACCTCCTCAACGACCTCTCCATCGTCGAAGTCTCCAGCTTCGTCGCGTCGCCCACCGCGGGGCTTTACTGCGCGCAGCTGGGCGCGGAGGTGATCCGGGTCGACCACAAGGCGGGCGGGCTCGATTACAATCGCTATATGCTGACCCGCGAAGGGCGCTCGCTCTCGTGGGAGAACCTCAACCGCGCCAAGAAATCGGTCGCGCTCGATCTGCAATCGGGCGAAGGGCGCGAGCTGCTGGTGGAGCTGGCGGCCAAGGTCGGCCAGTGCATCACCAACCTGCCCGAACAAAGCTTCCTCAGCCACGCCGCGATGCAGGCGAAGCGCGCGGACATGATCTCCCTGCGCGTGATGGGCTGGCATGACGGGCGGCAGGCGATGGATTTCACCGTCAACGCCGCCGCCGGCTACCCGCTGATGTGCGGGCCGGAGGAGTGGGACCCCGCGACTGCCCCGCCGGTCAACCAGGTGCTCCCTGCGTGGGATTTCATCACCGGAGCCTACGGCGCCTTCGCCATGCTCGCCGCGCTGCGCCACCGCGACCGGACGGGCGAGGGCAGCGAAGTGCGCCTGCCCTTGGGCGACGTTGCCATCGGCACCATGGCCAATGCGGGTCTGATGGCGGAAGTGCTCTATCGCGGCGGTGACCGCGAGCGATTGGGCAATGCAATCTGGGGCGCGTTCGGGCGGGACTTCCGCGCGCGCGATGGCGTGCGCTTCATGGTCGCAGCGCTCACGCCCAAGCAGTGGAGCGGGCTGGTCAAGGCCTTCGGGGTCGAAGCAGGCATCGCGGCTTTGGAAGCACAGCATGGCGTGCGCTTCGCCGATGGCGACACCCCGCGCTTCCAGCACCGCGCCGATCTCTTCGCCCTGTTCCAGAGCGCGGCGGACGAAATGGACTATGCCACCCTCGAAGCGCGCATGGCTGCCGAAGCCTGCACCTTCGAACGCTACCGCACCGCCTACGAGGCCGCGAATGATCCGGTGCTGGTGGCAGGCAACCCCCTGTTCGGCCCCGCGCCCGCCAACCCCTCGGGCTTCGAATACCCCGCCACCCGCAGCTTCGCAAACCTGCCGGGACGCGAAGCAGGCGATCCTGCGCCCGCGCCTTTTCTGGGCGAGCATTCCGAAGAGGTGCTGGCCGAAAAGCTGGGCTTGTCGACAGGCGCCATCGGCAAGCTGGTCGATGCGGGGACCGTGGCGCTGAGCGACAAGGACAGATAATCCAGACCCGTTCGTGCTGAGCTTGTCGAAGCACAGTCCTTCTCTTCTGGACACGGGAACAAGAAAGTGCGGCCCTTCGACAAGCTCAGGGCGAACGGAGATTTGAAGACATGACCAGACGCGCCGCCATCTGCACCCCGCTCCGCACCCCCGTGGGCAAGTTCCTCGGCGGGCTTTCGAGCCTCAACGCGGGCCAATTGGGCGCGGTGATCCTCAAGGCGCTGATGGAGCGCAGCGGGATTGATCCGGCGCGGGTTGACGATGTCGTCTTCTCGCAGGGCTACGGCAATGGCGAGGCGCCCGCGATCGGCCACTGGAGCTGGCTCGCGGCGGGCCTGCCCATCGAAGTCCCCGGCTTCCAGCTTGACCGGCGCTGCGGCTCCGGCGTGCAGGCGGTGGCGACGGCGGCGATGATGGTCGAGACCGGGATGGCGGATGTGGTCGTCGCGGGCGGCGTCGAGAGTATGTCGAACGTCGAACACTACACCCTCGCCGCGCGCGGGGGTGTGCGGATGGGGGACATGGTGCTGCATGACCGCCTCAGCCGGGGCCGGGTGATGAGCCAGCCGGTCGAGCGTTTCGGGGTCATCACCGGCATGATCGAAACCGCCGAGAACCTCGCCAAGGATTACGGCATTTCGCGCGAGGAGGCCGATGCCTTCGCGGTCCGCTCGCACCAGAACGCGGCGCGCGCCTGGGCCGAGGGCAAGTTCGCCGAGCAGCTCGTCCCCGTCACCATTCCGAGCCGCAAGGGCGATCCGGTGATCTTCGACCATGACGAGGGCTACCGGACGGACGCCTCGATGGAGACCTTGGGCAAGCTCGCCCCCATCGACCTCAAGCGAGACCCCGCCGCCATCGTCACCGCCGGCAATGCCAGCCAGCAGAACGATGCGGCCGCGGCCTGTCTGGTGGTGGCCGAGGACAAGCTCGAGGAGCTCGGTCTCACCCCCATGCTGTGGTTCGGCGGCTGGGCGGCGGCGGGCTGCGATCCTTCGCGCATGGGGATCGGCCCGGTGCCTGCGGTCGAGCGCCTGTTCGAACGGCGTGGGCTTTCGTGGGACGACATCGGCATGGTCGAACTCAACGAGGCCTTCGCGCCGCAGGTGCTCGCCGTGCTCAAGGGCTGGGGCTGGAGCGCAGACGACTCGCGCCGCGAGATCCTCAACGTCAACGGATCGGGCATCAGCCTCGGCCACCCCATCGGCGCCACGGGAGGCCGCATCCTCGCCGACATGGCGCATGAAATGCACCGGCGCGGGGTGCGCTACGGGCTCGAGACCATGTGCATCGGCGGCGGTCAGGGCATCGCGGCGGTGTTCGAGCGCGCCGCATGAATTTCGAGGCGTGGATCGGGCGCGAGGCGCGGGCGAAAGACCGGCTCGACGAGGGGCTTGCGGCGCGCTGGCTTGCCACCTTCGATCTGCCGCGCCCGCATCCGCCGATCATGCCGCAGGGCATCCACTTTGCGCTGTGCACCCCCGAGGCTCCCACCGCGAGCCTCGGCGAGGATGGCCACCCGGCGCGTGACGACAGCCCCGACAGCTTCCTGCCCCCCTTCCCCATGCCGCGCCGGATGTGGGCCTCATCGAAGATCGCATTTCACGCCCCCATCCCCATCGGCGCGGTGATCGAGCGCACCAGCAAGGTGGCCTCGATCAGCGAGAAGGAAGGCGGATCGGGCCGCCTCGCCTTCGTCGATGTCGAGCACATGACCCGCGCCAATGGCACGGTTGCGGTGATCGAGACCCAGACACTGGTCTATCGCGAGGCCGCCGCGCCCGACGCCCCGCTCAGCCCGCCGCCGCCGGGGGAGAGCCAGTTCGACCCCACGGGCTGGGACGCGCACCGCACCCTCACCCCCGATGCGCGGCTACTGTTCCGCTACTCGGCGCTGACCTTCAACACCCACCGCATCCATTATGACGCGCCTTATGCGCAAGGAGTCGAGCGGTATCGCGGGCTGGTGGTGCATGGGCCGCTGACGGCGAGCCTGCTGCTGCAACTGGCGGCACGGGAGCTGGGCGAAAATCGCCTGCGGACATTCAGCTTCCGCGGCCTCTCCCCCGCCATCGCGGGCGAGCCGCTGCATCTGGTGATGCGCAAGGGTGAGGCGGGCTATGAGCTGGCGGCCTTCGCGGACGACGGGCGGCAGGTGACACAGGCGAGCGCGGCAGTCTGATTTCCCCTCCCGCTTGCGGGAGGGGTCAGGGGTGGGAGCGAGCGTAGCGAGCCCTTGCACGTGCCCACCCCCAGCCCCTCCCGCAAGCGGGAGGGGAGCAATTCACCCCTCCCAGTCCGCAATCGGCTTCAGCACCTTGTACTTCTCCTTGGAAGGCTTCCTGCCCAGATCGGGGAAGTCGATCGCCTCGGGCTCCTCGTGGGTATCGGGTATCCGCGAGAGCAGGTCGCGCACCAGCGTCAGCCGTCCGCGCCGCTGGTCGTTGAAATCGACCAGCGTCCATGGCGCGTGGTCCGTGTGCGTCGCCTTCAGCATCGCCTCACGCGCCTTGGTGTAATCGTCGTATTTCTCGCGCGCAGCGAGGTCGATGGGGGAGAGCTTCCAGCGTTTCAGGGGATCTTCCAGCCGCTCGCGCAGGCGCTCCTCTTGGCGTTCCTGATCGGCGGCGAGCCAGTATTTGAACAGCAGGATGCCGTCATCCACCAGCAGTTTCTCGAAGGCGGGGACGGCCTTGAGGAAAGCCTCGACCTGCTCGGAAGAAGCATAGCCCATGACCTTCTCGACCCCGGCGCGGTTGTACCATGAGCGGTCGAACAGCACGATCTCGCCCGCGGTCGGCAGGTGGGCGACATAGCGCTGGAAATACCACTGGCCCATCTCCGCCTCGGTCGGCTTGGCAAGCGCCACCGTGCGGCATTGGCGCGGGTTCAGCGCATCGCGCACCGCCGTGATCGCCCCGCCCTTTCCTGCGGTGTCGCGGCCCTCGAACAGCACCACCACCCGCGCGCCCGTCGCCTTGACCCAGCGCGCCATGCTGACCAGTTCGAGCGTCAGCGGTTCGAGCGCCGCCTCGTAATCCTTGCGCTTCATGCCCATTCGCCTGCCCCTTCCGATTTGTCCGCCTCGGGCAAAAGTAGTATCACCTGAAACCATGGCGACTCTTGCAGACCCCCGGCCCGATTTCACCACCCTGCCAGACATGGCAGCCGATGTCTTTACCGCCCCGCTCGCGCGGCCTGCGCACGTCGGTGAGGACTGGCTGGAGCCCGCGCAGACCGATTACACCGCCGCCGATCACAAGGTCTGGGACGATCTCTTCGCCCGCCAGATGGAGGTGCTTCCGGGGCGGGCGTGCAGCGCCTTCATGGCGGGCCTCGAAAAGCTCGATTTGGGGCGCGGGGGTGTTCCCGATTTCGGTCAGCTGACCGAAGAGCTCGGCGCGCTGACCGGGTGGAGCGTCGTGCCCGTCCCCATGCTGATCCCCGATCACGTGTTCTTCTGGCATCTCGCCAACCGCCGCTTCCCGGCGGGCAACTTCATCCGCACGCGCGACTGCATGGATTACATCGAGGAGCCGGACGTGTTCCACGACGTCTTCGGCCATGTCCCGATGCTGACCGACCCCACCTATGCCGACTATATGCAGGAGTATGGCCGCGCCGGGTGGAAGGCGATGCGGTATAACCGGCTGAAGGCCTTGGGCGCGCTCTACTGGTACACGGTCGAATTCGGCCTGATCGAGGAGGCGGGCGGGGTGCGGGCCTATGGCGCGGGCATTCTGTCCGGCCCGACCGAGGCGAAGTTCGCGGTCGAGGCCGAGAGCCCCAATCGCATCATGCTCAACGTCGACCGCGTGATGCGCACCGATTACGTGATCAGCGACCTGCAACCGACCTATTTCGTGATCGAGAGCTTTGCCGATCTCTACCGCCAGACGGTGGAGCGCGATTTCGACCGGCTCTATCGCAGCCTACCGGCCGGGTTCACCTATGCCAATGCGGCGGTGATCGATGTCGACAACGTGCTGCACCGGGGGACGCAGGAATATCACCTGCGCGGCGGGCGGGGGAGCGGGGCCGCTCCGGTCTAGCTTCAGCGTCAGGCGCGGGCCTTGCGTCGCACCAGCGCGTGATAGAGCACCAGCGCCACGCCGGAAGCCGCCAGCGCCACGCCGAGGCTGAGGAACGAGAGGCTGCCGATCATGGTGCCTTCATTGGCGATCTCGCCCGCGACCACGGAGACGATCAGCCCGAGGCAGACTTGGCGCAAAATGTCGCCGGGCGCTTCCGTGCGCGCGAGGATCGAGGCGAACCAGCCCAGACTTGCCCCCAACACGATCAGCACCAGCAACGCCATTTTTTCCGCCTGCTCCGTTTTACCCGGCACCATGCCGGTCCGACTCCCTAACCAGCGGGAGGCCGAGCGGTTCCGCAAAGATGTGGAGCATGTCCACCTTCGGTGGCGCAGACCTCCCACCCCGCCTCCCCACCGCTGTAGGCGGCCGGCGACGCCGGAAGCCACCAATAGTACCACTATGTTATGGTGGCCGGGTGGGGAGGCGGGGTGACCAAAGGAAAGGCTGTCTGCATCGCGCGCCAGCGCGATCGCGCTCAATTCAGCGCAAGCTCAACCAGGCCAGGCCGCCGAGGCCGAGCGCGATCCGGTACCAGGCGAAGGGGGAAAAGCCGATCTTCGTGACCACCGCGACGAAGAGCTTGACCACCACCAGCGCGGTGACAAATCCGACCGCCGATCCGATCGCGATCAGCTGGCCATCATCGGTGGTCAGGTTCGCGCCGTGCTTGGCGAGCTGATAGACCGTCGCGCCCGAAAGGGTCGGGACGGCGAGGAAGAAGCTGAACTCGGCTGCCGTCTTGCGGTCGACGCCAAAGGCCATCGCGCCGAGGATCGTCGCGCCCGAACGGCTGACGCCCGGAATCATCGCAAGGCATTGCACCAGACCGATCAGCACCGCCGTGCGCAGTGGCACGCCCGCGACGCCCGGCCCTTCGGCGGGGGGATTGGCCCAGCGCTCGACCGCAAGGATCGCCACCCCGCCGAGGATCAGCGACCAGCACACCAGCGTCACATTGCCGAGGAAGCCCTGGATGATGTCGCCGAAGGCCAGCCCCAGCAGCACCGCCGGGAAGAAGGCGACCAGCAGATTGCGCACGAAGGCAATCGCGCCTTTCTCGAACCCGAACAGCCCCTTGGCCACATCCCAGAAGGTGCGCCAGTACAGCACCACGATGGCCAGGATCGCGGCCGGCTGGATGGCGATGTTGAACACTTCCCAGTCGTCCTGATCGAAGCCGAGGATTTCGGTGGCAAGGATCAGGTGCCCGGTCGAGGACACGGGCAGAAACTCGGTCAGCCCTTCAAGGATGCCGAGCAGGATGGCGGCTAAGGTGTCGGTCATGGGGGCACCGCATCGACGAGTGGGGGCGGGGTGTCAAACCGAAAAGGCCCGCCCTTGTGATGGGGCGGGCCTTGTTCTTCCTACCAGATCCGCACGCGCTCTTCGGGCGGGATGTACATCTTGTCGCCGGGCTTCACGCCAAACGCCTCGTACCATTCGTCAAGGTTCCGCACGACGCCGTTGACGCGGTATTCTTCCGGCGAGTGGCTGTCGGTGACGAGGCGGTTGCGGTAATTCGCCTCGCGCTGGGTCGAACGCCACACCTGCGCCCAGGCGAGGAAGAAGCGCTGGTCGCCGGTCAGCCCGTCGATCACCGGCACCTCCTTGCCCTTGGTGGCGATCTTGTAGGCGCGGTAGGCCATGCTGAGGCCGCCGACATCGCCGATATTCTCGCCCAGCGTCAGGCGGCCGTTGACGCAGGTCTTGCCCTCGTCGAGCGGGCAGAAGGCGTTGTACTGCGCTACCAGCCGGTTGCCGAGCGCATCGAAGGCGGCGCGGTCTTCATCGGTCCACCAGTTGCGCAGCGCGCCGCTCGCGTCGGATTTGGAGCCCTGATCGTCGAACCCATGGCCGATCTCGTGCCCGATCACCCCGCCGATGGCGCCGTAATTGACCGCGATGTCGTTGGTCAGGGCAAAGAACGGCTGCTGGAGAATGCCGGCCGGGAAGACGATCTCGTTCTTCACCGAGTTGTAATAGGCGTTCACCGTCTGCGGCAGCATCCCCCATTCGGTGCGGTCGATGGGTTGGCCGAGCTTGGCGACATTGTCCGCGCGGCCCCACTTGGCCGCCGCCATCCGGTTGGCGATGGGCGCGCCCGCGGTGATGGCAAGGCCATCATAGGTTTCAAGGTTGGGGCGATAGCCGATCTTGGGATCGAAGCTGTCGAGCTTGGCCAGCGCCTGCGTCTTGGTCGCCTCGCCCATCCAGTCGATCTCGCCGATGGATTCGCGCAGCGCGAGCCGCAGGTTGGCGACCAATTCATCCATCGCCGCCTTGTTTTCGGGCGGGAAGTAACGCGCGACATATTCCTTGCCGATCAACTCGCCCAGCAGGCCTTCCGCCTCGCCGATCGCCCTTTTCCAGCGCGGACGCTGTTCGGGGGTGCCGCGCAGGGTCTTGCCGAAGAATTCGAAGCTGGCCGCGTCAAACCGCGCGGGCAGAACGGCGGCGTGATCCGACAGGAATTCCTTGATCATCCACGCCTGGAGCGTCTCGACCGGGGTTTCGCCGAGCAGCGTCATCATCCCCGGCAGGCCGGTGCCGATCTTGGCGAGGGTTTTCTCGTCGAGCTTGTATTGCGCGATTTCCTCAGGCGTCGGCGGCATCAGGCTGACGACGAAGCCGGGGCTGGCGGCAATCCCGATCTGCTCGATCATCGCGGCAACGGGCACCTTGCCGCTGATCGCGGCGAGCTCGTCGGCGGTGAGGAGGTTGTAGGTGAGATCGCGGTTGCGGCGCACGGCACGGTCCCATGCGACCGTGCGGGCGATGGTATCCTCGAAGGCATAGACCGTCTCGGCCATCGCGGCAGGATCGGCATAGCCCGCCTCGCCCAGCAGGAAGGCGAGGTATTGCTTGTACTTGGCCTGGATCGCGACGCCCTTCTCCGAGGTGTCGAGATAGTAGTCGCGATCCGGCATCCCCAGCCCGCCGAAGCCGACCGTGGCGATGTGACGATCGGGCTGCTTGGCATCAATCCCGACGCCTGCGCCGATCGGGCTGGCAAAGCCCGGCTCGGCCCACAGCTTGGCGAGATCATCGAGGCTCCTGGCGCCCTTGATCCGCGCCAGATAGGGCTCGGCCGGGGCAAGGCCCGCCGCTTCGATCGCGGCGGTATCGAGATAGGTGCGATAGGTATCGAGAATGCGCTTCTCGTCCGCCGAAAGGGTGGCCGGATCCTTGGCGGCAAATTCGTCCATCAGCGCCTTGACGTCATAGGTGCTCTTTTCGCCGAGCAGAGTGAAGGCACCGATGCGGCTGAATTCGGGCGGGAGCGGGTTGGCGTCGATCCAGGTCTTGTTGGCATAGGCGTTGAAATCGTCGCCCGGCTTGATGTCGGTGGCGATATAGGCGGGATCGAAGCCCCAGGTGCCGAAGCTGATCGTCGGCAGGCCGGAACCCTCGGTGGTCGTGGCGGCCTCGTCCTCGGCCAGCAGCACTTCGATGCCGTCTGCGTGGAGGTGGTCGTCACTATGCGCAAAAGCGGGCGCGGCGAGCACAAGCAGGCTGGCGCCGAGCAAGGCTGCGGTTCTGGTGATCATGTCTGGTGTCCCCGAAAAGCGGTTGCAGATGGTCTGCGGTGCGTCACCCTAACGCGGCACACGGCAAAGGGTTGCGGTTCGTCCGCCGTGCGAGGTCATTTGTCGAAAAACGAAGGGGGTTACGCCGCGTCGGCGAATTGCAGCCTTGCCAGCCGCGCATAGAGCCCGCCTGCCTTGGTCAGCGCATCATGCGTGCCCTGTTCGACGATCCGGCCTTCATCGAGCACCACGATCCGGTCCGCCGCGCGCACCGTGGCGAGGCGGTGGGCGATCACCAGCGTGGTGCGGTTCGCCATCAGCCCTTCCAATGCCTGCTGCACCAGCTGCTCGCTTTCGGCATCCAGCGCGCTGGTCGCTTCGTCGAGCAGCAGGATCGGCGCATCGCGCAGCAGCGCGCGGGCGATGGCGACGCGCTGCTGCTGCCCGCCCGAAAGCTGCGTCCCGCCCTCGCCCAGATGGGTGTCGAGCCCCTGCGGCAGCGCGCGCAGGAAGCTTTCGGCATTGGCAGCGCGGGCGGCCTGCCAGATCTCCTCGTCACTCGCGTCCCACTTGCCATAACGCAGGTTGTCGCGCGCATTGGCGCTGAACAGCACGCCGACCTGCGGCACCAGCGCGATGCGCGAACGAATCTCGGCGGGGTCGGCGCTGGTCAGCGGCACGCCATCGAGGCGGATCGTCCCGCCCTGCGGATCATAGAACCGCTCGACCAGCTGGAAAATCGTCGATTTCCCCGCGCCCGAAGGCCCGACGATGGCGACCGTCTCCCCCGGCTCGATTTCGAGCGTGAAGTCCTTGAGGGCCGCCGTCTCGGGCCGCGCGGGATAGCGGAAGGTGACATTGCGGAAGCTGAGGCTGCCGCGCGCAGGCTCGGGCAGGCGCTCAGGCCGGGCCGGGGGCGCAATTTCGGGGCGGGCCTCCAGCAGTTCGGCCAGGCGGCTCGCCGCGCCAGCCCCGCGCAGCAGATCGCCATAGACTTCCGTCAGCGATCCCAGCGCGCCCGCGACCAGCCCGCCAGTCAGCACGAAGGCCGCGATGGTGCCGCCGCTGATCTCGCCCGCTGCCACCGCCAGCGCGCCGCGCCACATCACCAGCACCACCCCGCCGAACACCAGCAGGATCACCACCGTCGTCATGCTCGCGCGCAGCAGAATGCGGCGGCGGGCGGTTTCGAAGGTATTCTCGACGACGCTCGCAAACCGCTCGCCCTCGCGCCGCTCCTGCCCGAAGCTCTGCACGATCTTCATCGCCGAAAGCACTTCGGTGACATAGGCCCCCACGTCGGCGATCCGGTCCTGGCTGCTGCGCGAGACCGAGCGGATCTTGCGCCCGAAGAACACGATCGGGGCGATCACCAGCGGAATGCCGATCAGCAGGCCCAGCGTCAGCGACGGCGCGAGGAACACCAGAAACCCGATTCCGCCAATCGCCGTCAGCGTGTTGCGCAGCGCGACGGAAACCGTGGTGCCGACGACATTCTCGATCACCGCAGTGTCGCTGGTCATGCGGCTGGAGATTTCCTTGGGGCTGTTGACCTCGTAGAAGCCGGGCGACAGGCGCAGCAGGTTCTCCTGCACGCGCAGGCGGATATCGGCGACCACCCGTTCCCCGATCCAGCTGACGAAATAGAACCGCAGCGCCGTGCCAAGGCCGAGGATCGCGACGATCATCAGCAGGTATTGGAAGGCATGGCCGATCTGTTCCGGGTCGGCATTGCCGGTGAAGGCCTCATCGACGATCACCTTGAACCGATAGGGGATCGCGAGCGTCGCCGCCGAGGTGATCACCAGCGCGATCAGGGCCAGCGCGATTTCGCGCGGGTATTGCAGCGCCGCGCCGAACACCATCCGCAAGGGCGCGAGCGAACGCGCCTTGGGCGCAGGCTCTGCCGTTTCGGAGGCAGCGACGGCGGCAGCGGCCTCCGGCCCGATGACGGACGCGTCGGAAGGGTCGGGAAGGTCGCGCGTGGGATGTTCGCCGTGCATGATCGCGGACGCTTAGCCGCGCGCTCGGCAGATTTCACGTGCAAAAAGCGCCCTGCCCCGGATCGCGCCGGATTGGCCCCCTACATTTGTGCATTGCACAATGGCAGGCAAAAGCGCATCTATCCGGCCAAGGTGCCACCGGGATAAGGCGCCAGACCGTTCGTCGCCTGAGGTAAATTGATGCTTTATCACGCTTATGAGCTCCAGCGCAGCTGGATGAACAGCGCCAGCGCGCTCGCTTCGATCAGCGCCAATGTGCTGTCGAATCCGGCCAATCCGCTGGCCGCTTTCGGCATGGGCCCGCTGGCCGCCAGCGCGCTCGACGTGTTTGCCCATGCGACCGCGCATTACGGCAAGCCCGCCTTCGGCATCGACAGCGTCACCATCGACGGCGCACCCCACGCCGTGACCCAGAGCGTGGTGATGAAGCGCCCCTTCGGCGATCTCCTGCGCTTCCGCGTCGAAGACACCCCCGCAGACCGCCCGCGCCTGCTGATCGTCGCCCCGATGAGCGGCCATTATGCCACGCTGCTGCGCGGCACGGTGGAACGGATGCTGGAATCGGCCGAGGTGTTCATCACCGACTGGGCCGATGCCAAGATGGTGCCGGCCAGCGCGGGCAAGTTCGACCTTGATGACTATATCGACTACCTGATGGATTTCGCCGAGCACGTTCACGGGGAAGCGGGCGGTCAGCGCATCCACATGATGGCGGTCTGCCAGCCGAGCGTTCCGGCCTTTGCCGCGACCGCGCTGCTCAACCTCCACAAGTCGCCCGCCACCCCCGCCACCCTCACCATGATGGGCGGACCGATCGACACCCGCGAATGCCCCACGGTCGTCAACAACATGGCGATGCAGCGCCCGATCGAATGGTTCCGCCAGTCGGTGATCGCGACCGTGCCGATGAAGTATCCGGGCGCGGGCCGCCGGGTCTATCCGGGGTTCATGCAGCTTTCGGCGTTCATGAGCATGAACCTGTCGAGCCACATGATGAGCCACTACGAGATGTTCAAGCACCTCACCGTGGGCGACGAGGAAAGCGCGCAGGCGACCAAGACCTTCTACGACGAATACCGCGCCGT
Source organism: Erythrobacter sp. BLCC-B19 (assembly GCF_028621955.1). Lineage (NCBI taxonomy): Bacteria > Pseudomonadati > Pseudomonadota > Alphaproteobacteria > Sphingomonadales > Erythrobacteraceae > Erythrobacter > Erythrobacter sp. BLCC-B19. Next base: position 1,427,069 of record NZ_CP117516.1, on the reverse strand, counting down.
GTGCGACATGACGGCGGAGTTCTATCTCCAGACCGTCGAGGAAGTGTTCCAGAAGCACTCGATCCCCAAGGGCGAGTTCCGCCACAAGGGCGAAGTGGTCGATCTCGGCGCGATCACCGCCACCGCGCTGCTGGCGATCGAAGGCGAGCGGGACGACATTTCGGGCCTCGGCCAGACCAAGGCCGCCTTGAGCCTGACCCCCAATCTCGATGCCGCCAAGAAGCGCTACTACATGGCCGAGGGCGCCGGGCATTACGGCATCTTCAACGGCTCGCGCTGGCGCACCAAGGTCGCCCCGGTGGTCGAAGAATGGATCGCCGCCAACGCCGGGTAAGGGTTGGCAAATAGCCGCTCTTACCCCTGCCCCCCGGCATTCTGGCGTCCCCGTTCCTGCACGGCGGCGCGGCGGGCTTCGACTTCCTGCGGTTCGACCGCGCTGTTGGCGGCGCTCGATCGTTCGGCCTCCAGCGCGAGCCCTTCGCCAAAACTGACCGCAAAGCCATCGTCGATCAGGCGCTTGTAACTGGCGAGGAAAGCCGGATCGATGCTCGCCATGTCGCCCGCCAGCTTGCGGGCGAGGGGGAGGAGGTCACTGGGCGCGGTCACGTGGTTGACCAGCCCCCAGCTATGCGCGGTCGCCGCATCGAGGAAATTGCCGGTGAAGGCGAGTTCCTTGGCCCGCGAAATCCCGATCATCCGCGACAATTTCTGCGACAGACCCCACCCCGGCACGATCCCGACCCGCGCGTGAGTGTCGGCAAAGCGGGCGTTGGTGCTGGCGATCAGCACGTCACAGGCAAGCGCGACTTCGAAGCCGCCGGTGATCGCCACGCCATTGATCGCGCCGATCACGGGCTTCCGGCACAGTTCGATCGCCTTGACCGGATTGTCGGCGGGGTCGGTGGCATTGGCGCTGCCCAGGGCGCCTTCTTCGCTGCCCAGTTCCTTGAGGTCGAGCCCGGCGGTGAAGGCGCGCTCGCCTGCGCCGGTGAGGATCACCGCGCGCACGCTCTCGTCGCTATCCACCGCGCGCATCACTTCGGCGAGGCGCTTCCTCAGCGCGCGGTTCAGCGCGTTCATCGCCTGCGGGCGGTTCAGCGTGACCGTGGCTACACCATCCGCCACTTCGAGCAGGATCACGTCGTCGCTCATCACAATCTCCAGTCTATGGCGCCGCGCCCGTTCGCCTCAAGAAACGCATTGGTCTGGCTGAAGGGGCGCGAGCCGAAGAAGCCGTTATGCGCCGATAGCGGGCTTGGGTGGGCCGAGGCGACTATCAGATGGTGGGAATTGCGCGCGAGGGCGGGCACGCGGCTCGCCTTCTTGCGGGCGTGGCTGCCCCACAGGATGAAGACCGTCGGCTCCGCGCGCTCCGCCACCGCAGCAACGCAGGCGTCGGTGATCGCGTCCCACCCGCGCCCGGCATGGCTGCCGGCCTGCCCGGCCTCGACCGTCAGGGTGTTGTTGAGCAGCAGCACGCCCTGTTTTGCCCACGGGGTCAGGTCGCCGGTCTGCGGGCGCGGCAGGCCGAGGTCGGTCTCCAGCTCCTTGTAGATGTTCACAAGGCTCGGCGGCGGCTTCACCCCGGCCTGCACCGAAAAGGCAAGGCCATGCGCCTGGCCCGGCCCGTGATAGGGATCCTGCCCGAGGATCACGCAGCGCACATCTTCGAGCGCCGTCAGATCGAGCGCCGCCAGCCGGCTCCCGCGCGGGGGATAGACCACCTTGCCCGCGCCTTCTTCCGCCTTCAGCCAGCCGCCCAGCTTGCGCGCCTCGGGCGTGGTCAGCACGGGCGCGAGCACGGGGTGCCAGCTGGGGGGGATGCTCTCGGCCATGCGCCAAGGGTTAGGCCGCTCCGCCCGCGCGCGCCACTGGCCCCTTCCCCTCTTTCCCCAATGCGCGTAGGGCGGAAGCCTATGGCTGTTCACTTTCACGAAGAAGATCTCCCCGCAGGCGTTCTCGCCGGCACATCCGCGCTCGCGGTCGACACCGAGACGATGGGCCTCATCACCCACCGCGACCGCCTGTGCGTGGTGCAGATTTCCGATGGCTCGGGCGATGAACATCTGGTGCGGTTCAATCCCGGCAGCGCCTATGACGCGCCCAACCTCAAGGCGATCCTCGCCGATCCGGCGCGGGTGAAGATCTACCACTTCGGCCGCTTCGATCTGGCTGCGATCCATCACTATCTCGGCGTGATGGCTGGGCCGGTGTTCTGCACCAAGATCGCGAGCAAGCTGGTGCGCACCTACACCGACCGCCACGGCCTCAAGAACCTCGTCGAGGAGCTGCTGGGCGAGAGCATTTCCAAGCAGCAGCAGTCCTCCGACTGGGGCGGGCCGGTGATCACCGATCCGCAGCGCGATTACGCCGCGAGCGACGTGCGCTACCTCCACCGCCTGCGGGCCGAGCTGACCACCCGGCTCGAACGCGAAGGGCGCATGGAGATCGCGCAGGCCTGCTTCGACTTCCTCCCCACCCGCGCGCTGCTCGATGTCGCCGGATGGGCCGAGAACGACATCTTCAGCCATATGTAAGCAAGCCTCAGGCACGACCCGCACCCATGGCCGCCGAACACGCCCTCGAAACCAGCGAAGCCCGCGCGCTGCGCAGCCGGCGGCAGACCTTTGCCGCGCCGGGTGGTTCGCATGACAGGCTGGTGCGGATCCTCGCCCGCGTCCTGCCGATGGGCGTGGGGGTGATCGCGGCGCTGATGGTGATTACCCCGCTGTCCCCGCGCGGCGAAGTCAGCTTCCTGCTCGATCGCAACAAGGTCGCCCTGATCGACGAGCGGCTGAGCGTGGACAACGCCATGTATCGCGGGCGCGACAACCAGAACCGCCCGTTCTCGCTGATGGCGGGCGAGGCGGTGCAGCGTTCCAGCGCCGAAGGGCTGGTGCGGATGGATGACCTCGTCGCGCAAATGCTGCTGGCCGATGGCCCCGCCCGCCTCAGCGCCGCGGGCGGCGCCTATGACATCAACGCCGAGACCGTCGCCATCGACGGCCCGGTGCGCTTCACGGCCTCGGACGGCTATGCCATGACCGCAAGCGGCGTGTCGGTCGATCTCAAGACCCGCACCATGCGCGGCGATGCGGGGGTGTCGGGCGAGATCCCGGCGGGCACCTTTGCCGCCAACACCCTGCGCGCTGACCTTGGCGCGCGCACGCTGACGCTCGAAGGCAAGGCGCGCTTCACCATGACGCCCGGCAAGATGAGGACGCCGCGATGACCAATACCCGCACCCCGATCGGCCGCCTTGCCCTTGTCTGGGGTCTCGGCGGCTTCGCGCTGACCGCGGCACTGGCAGGCGGCATGAACCTCGCCGCGCAGGGCATCGCCCGGCACGATTCAAACGCGCCGGTGACCTATGACGCGGGCAAGTTCGTGCTGAACGACAAGACCAACCAGGCCATCGCCACCGGCGGGGTGATCGTCACTCAGGCCGGGCTCCGGGTCCAATCCGACCGGATGCTGGTGAACTTCACCGATGCGGGCGGACAGCTCCAGATCCAGAGCATCACCGCCACCGGCGGCGTGGTCGTCACCCGCGGCAACGAACGCGCGAGCGGGGACAATGCGGTCTATGATTTTGGCCGCCGGATCATCACCATGGCAGGCAATGTCGCGCTGCGGCGCGGCACCGATACGCTGAACGGCGGGCGGTTGGTGATCGACCTCGAATCGGGCCTCTCGACCGTCGATGGTAATGCAACCGGCGGATCAAGCGCTGCGCCCGGCGCGCCGTCGGGCAAGGGCCGCGTGACCGGCACCTTCACTGTCCCGCAGAAGAAAAACTGAAACGCCGCCCCCAGCGGGGTGGCCATGCCGGCTCAGTAGGCGTTCTCGTGCTTGAGCACCATCACGGTGCGCATCACGATCTCGATATCGCGCCGCAGTGACCAGCCCGCGACATATTCGAGATCGGATTGCAGGCGGTCGGTCAGATCGCGCTCCTTCTCGGTCGCGCCGCGATAGCCGCGCACCTGCGCCAGCCCCGTCAGCCCCGGCTTGAGGCAGTGGCGCTGCCAGTACTTGCGGTCGATGTCCCAGAAATACTTGTTGTTCGCCTGGCTCCCCAGCGCGTGCGGGCGCGGGCCGACGATCGACATATCGCCCTTCAGGACGTTGATGATCTGCGGCAGTTCGTCGATGCTGGTGCGGCGGATGAAGGCGCCGATGCGGGTCACACGATCATCATCGCGCGAGGCCGAACGGTTGCCCGAGTGATCGAGCTTTTCCTCGCGCATCGAGCGGAACTTGAACATATCGAAGAACTGGTTGCCGCGGCCCATGCGACGCTGGATGAACAGCACCGGGCCGCCATCCTCAAGCTTGATCAGCAGCGCCACCACCAGCAACAGCGGCGAAAGCGCAAGCAGCGCGCTCCCCGCCACGGCGACATCGAAGGCGCGCTTCAGGATCCGCGCGCGCAGGCCAAGCGGGCCGGTCGATACCACCAGCGTCGTGCGGTCGAGCTCGTCATAGCGATGCACCCCCACCGCGCCGAGGCTGTGCGCCGGCTCGCTGACGATCTCGCCATAGACACCCGCCGACTTGAGCAGGAACGCCCAGTTCTCGCGCCGTTCACGCGGGCAACTGACCACCACCTGATCCTGATTGCGCAGCAGCTTGCCGAGCCGGTCGAGCATGAAAGGATCGTGGCTGCCCGGATCGAGATTGAATTCCGCCGCCGAGATCACCACCGCGCCATCGAAGGGGAAGTCCGATCCGCCGTCGTCGATCACCAGCCGGTTCATCACCCGCCCGCCCCAGCGCATCTCGACAAGGCCCACCGTGATCCGCCGGAAAATCACCAGCGCAAGTGCGGTAAAGGTCAGGCCGAGCGTCACCGAGGCGCGCGAAAAATCGTCGTTGGACTTGGTGTAAAAGGCGACAAAGTTGATGAGGCCCGCAGAAATGACAAGCGCAATCAAAGACTTGCGCGTTGCGTGCAACCAATCGTTGAGCGCCGCCACCCCGTAGGTGCCATTGTAGAGCGCGATCGTGAAAAAGGCCGGCAGCATCGCCTGCGCCGCGAGCATGGTGCGCGGCTCCCACCAGCGGCCTTCCCACAGGAGCGCCGCCAGCGCGAAGCTGATATTGAACAGCACGCCATCGGCCACCAGCATCAGCGCATAGGCGCGCAGGCGCCGCCGCTCGAGCGACGGGACAATCTTGTTTTCGACAGCTTGGTGCCGAACCGATTCCAGCAGTTTCGGCGTGACGCGATTCATCTAGGACCTTCCCCCAAAGGCGCGACCCCCGGTGGTTTACATAGGCTCTTTTACAGAGGAAAGCGGAATTTGTGCGACTGCGAAGTGCGGTCTGTCACATTTTGCTACCGCTTCGCAGCAAATCTGACAATTTCTGCCAATTCCTGCGCCAGCAGCAGCTCGGCCGCCTGACTATTGGCGAGAAGGCTGCGATGCAATGCGGCAAGCCGTGGGATCAGCCGGTCGAGTCGGGTTTCCTGGCTGCCGCGCGCGGCGGGCATCGTCCAGCGCTTGAACTGGTTGGCGATGTCGCGCTTTTCCTTGAAGAAGATGCCGAGCCGCATCTCCGCACCCTTGTCGATGCTGTCGAAATTGCCGCGCGGGCCAAGGTAGGCGGCGATCTGCGCCAGTTGCGCGGCGCGGCGTTCGAGCGCGAGCGCGACGCCGACGGGGTTCAATCCCAATTCGCGCATCCGCCGGATCTCGCTGGCGACCTTGCCAAGCTCGCCCCCCAGCACCGCGTTGACCAGCGGGGCAAAGCCGTCTTCCTCGGTCGCCGCGCCGATGGCGGCGTGGTCTTCGGGGGTGGCGGGTTTGGGCGCTTGCGGATCGGCCCCGACATAAAGCGCGAGCTTGGTCACTTCGGACTGGGCGAGGCGCACATCGAGCCCGGCGGCCCGCGCAATGCGTTCCGCCAGATCGCCGCCGAGCCGCAAGCCCGCCGCATCCGCCATCGCGCGCACGGCCTGCGCGACCGCCGACAGATCGGGCGGATGGAACATTGCCACCAGTGCATCCTTGCGCTTTTCCAGCAGCTTGGCGGTGCGCGACTTGTCGGTGGCGGAGGTGGCGACGACGAACACCGGGGCGGCCTCGCCCGCGCCGGCCTCGGCGGTTTCGATCAGGAATTGCAGCGCATCATGCGCATCATCGCCGCTGGCGCGCACCCAGATATGGCGCTTGTCGCCGAACAGCGAGGCCGAGCGCGCCTCGTCGCCCAGCAGCGCAGGATCGCGCTTGAGATCGGCTCCGGCGAGCTCGACCCGCTCGCCCGGATCGGGGAGCGCTGCGGCAAGGCGGCTGGCCGCCGCGCTGGCGCCTGCCTCATCCGGCCCGCAAAAGAAGAAGATGCGGCACCCCGCCGCGCCGGGGGGAGGGCCGCGCAGAAAGTCCTTCTGGGTCGCCTTCACGGCTGCGGGACGGCGGCCTGATCGCGCAGCGTCACCGCGACCTGCGTGGCGATCCGGTCAGCGACTTCGAGCGCGAGGTTTTCGAGCGCCTTCTGCTCGGCGGCGATCGTGGCATATTCGCTGCTGACCACGTCGATCCCCGCGTCCGACCCGGCGGTCGCATCGAGCAGCACCGTGCCGCTCGCCAGATCGATCAGCTGGTAGCGCGCGCGCAGGATGCGGCGTTCGCGGCTGATGGTGTCATCGTTGAGGACGCCAAGGGCTTCGAGCGAATCGTCGAGGCGCACATCGAGCCGGAAGCGCGGCGTGGCCTGCCCCGCAACCCCCAGTCGCGCCTCCAGCGCGTTCTTGACCAGCCAGCCGCCCTGCCCCTGGATCGCCGGGATCTCGACCGCAGCGAGATCGGCCGCGACCGCCTGCCCGATCCCGCCGGCATACATCGGCTGAAGACCGCAGGCGGAAAGGGCGAGCGTCGCCGCGAGGAGAAGCACAAGTCGCATCAGGTGACGATATTCACCAATCGGTCGGGCACGACAATGATCTTGCGCACCGCCGCGCCGTCAATCGAGCGTTGCAGGTTGGCCGAAGCCAGCGCGAGCGCCTCCAGCGCCTCCTTCGAGGCACCCTTGGGCGCGGTGACGGTGTCGCGCAGCTTGCCCATGTGCTGGATCGCGATGGTGACCTCGTCATCGACCAGCAGCGCCGGGTCGACGTCGGGCCAGGCGGATTCGGCGACGAGGCCGGTGCCAAGGCCATAGGTCGCACGCGCCTCTTCGGCGAGATGCGGCATCATCGGCGAGACCAGCACGGCGAGCTTGCGGATCGCGTCGGAACGGGTGGAGGACAGCGGCGCCTTCTCGACCGCGCCCACGAGTTCGTAGATGCGGGCGACCGCCTTGTTGAAACTCAGCGCCTCGATATCCTCGGCCACCGCGGCGATGGTCTGGTGGAGCTTGCGATCCAGGGCCTTGTCATATTCCGCATCGGCCCCCGCGCCGCCCGCGCCTGCCTGCCCGAACAGCCGCCACAGCCGCTGGACGAAGCGCGCGCAGCCCTCGATCCCCGCATCCGACCACGGCAGATCGCGCTCGGGCGGGCTATCCGAGAGCATGAACCACCGCACCGCATCCGCGCCGTGGCGGGCGATGATCGCGTCGGGGTCGACGACGTTCTTCTTAGACTTCGACATCTTGATGACGCGGCCGACGTCAACCGGCGCGCCATCGGCCAGCAGCGTCGCGCCGTCAGAGGTGCGGTTAACATCCTCCGGCCCGAAGAACACCGGCACGCCGCGCGCTTCATCGATGCGGCTATAGGTCTCGTGCGTCACCATGCCCTGCGTGAACAGTGCGGCGAACGGCTCCTTCACGTCGAGCTTGCCGATGTGAGCCAGCGCCCGCGTCCAGAAGCGGGCGTAGAGCAGGTGCAGGATCGCGTGCTCGATGCCGCCGATATAGTGCTGCACCGGCATCCACTTGGCGACCTCTTCGGGATCGAAGGGCTTGTCGGCGGGCTGGCTCGCAAAACGCAGGAAATACCACGAGCTGTCGACGAAGGTGTCGAGCGTATCGGTCTCGCGCCGCGCCGCTTTGCCGCACTTGGGGCAGTCCACGTGCTTCCACGTCGGGTGGCGTTCGAGCGGGTTGCCGGGGATGTCGAAGCTGACGTCCTCGGGCAGCGTCACCGGCAGCTGGTCCTTGGGCACCGGCACCACGCCGCAACTGTCGCAATGGATGAAGGGGATCGGGGTACCCCAATAGCGCTGGCGGCTGACACCCCAGTCGCGCAGGCGCCACACGGTGCGGCCCTCGCCCCAGCCGCCTTGTTCGGCGCGGGTGATGACGGCCTGCTTGGCCGCTTCGACGGTCATGCCGTTGAGGAAGTCCGAGTTGACGATCACCCCGTCCCCCGCCTCGGCCTCGCCCTTGAACGGCGCGTCGGCCTGCGCGGGATCGCTCGCGACAACGCGCAGGATCGGCAGTTCGTATTTCGTGGCGAACTCAAAGTCGCGCTGATCATGCCCCGGCACGCCCATCACCGCGCCCGTGCCGTATTCCATCAGCACGAAGTTGGCGATGAAGACCGGCAGATCCGCCCCGGTGAACGGGTGCTTGGCGGTTACGGCCGTGCGATACCCCAGCTTTTCCGCCGTCTCGAGCGCGGCCGCGGTGGTCGCGCCCTTCTTGCACTGGTCGATGAAGGCGGCGACTTCCGGGTCACCCGCCAGCCCTTGCGCAATCGGGTGATCGGCAGCGATCGCGCAGAAGCTCGCGCCGAAGATCGTGTCGGGCCGGGTCGAATAGACCGCCAGCTTGCCACCGTCGGAGAGGTCGAAGCTGAACTCCAGCCCCTGCGACTTCCCGATCCAGTTCTCCTGCATCAGGCGGACCTTCTCGGGCCAGTCCTTCAGCTCGCCCAGCCCCGCCAGCAGATCATCGGCAAAATCGGTGATCTTGAGGAACCACTGGTTCAGCTTGCGCTTCTCAACCTCCGCGCCCGAGCGCCAGCCCTTGCCGTCGATCACCTGCTCATTCGCCAGAACCGTCATGTCGACCGGGTCCCAGTTGACGGTCGATTCCTTGCGGTAGACCAGCCCCGCCTCATACAGATCGAGGAACAGCGCCTGTTCGTGGCCGTAATATTCGGGATCGCAGGTGGCGAATTCGCGCGTCCAGTCGAGCGCGAAGCCGATGCGCTGCAACTGGGCTTTCATCTGCGCGATGTTCTGGCGCGTCCAGCCGCCGGGGTGCACGCCCTTTTCCATCGCGGCGTTTTCGGCCGGCATCCCGAAGGCGTCCCAGCCCATCGGGTGCAGCACCTCGAACCCGCGCATCTTCTGGTAGCGCGCGAGCACGTCACCCATCGTGTAGTTGCGCACGTGGCCCATGTGGATGCGCCCCGAGGGATAGGGGAACATCTCGAGGATGAAGCTCTTGGGCTTCTCGCTGTCGGAATCGGCGGTGAAGGTGCCCGCTTCTTCCCATGCGCGCTGCCAGCGCCCGTCAGCGACGGACGGATCAAAACGGGTGTCGGTCATGTGAGCCTATCCGTGGAAGGGCGGTATCGGAATGGGAACGGTGATCAGGACTGGATCGCCTGGCGGCGCAGATCGCGGGCCTTGGTGAGGATGATGTCCTCAAGCTTCTGCACCGTTGCTGCCTGCACGGGAGCTTCGACCCAGTTGCCGCCTTCGTTCACCTGGCGGCTCGCCGCAACGCGCAGCGCATCGGCGCGCAGATCCTGATCGAGGATGGTGACGGTCAGCTTCACCCGTTCGCCCGGGTTGGCGGGGTTGGCGTACCAGTCGGTCACGATCACGCCCCCGGCGCTGTCGGCCTGGAGCAGCGGCGCGAAGCTCACCGTGTCGAGCGCGGCGCGCCACAGATAGGCGTTGACGCCGATGGTGTTGAGCTGTGCGGCCGACAATTCGGTGGTCGGGCGATCACGTCCGCCGCAGGCGCTGAGCCCGATCAGCGACGCACCCAGCAGGGCATAGCAGCCCGCGCGGCGGAGTGCGGGGCGGAAATTGGCGGAATTGGCGCGTGTCACTGCCGGATCATCCTCATCGTCACTAATCCGCTCGCTCTATAGCCCCATGCCCCCGTGCGGCAAGCATCATCCGCTCAGGTTTGCAGGCAAGCGTCGCAGGCAGGCTTGACGGCCTGCGGGCTTTACCGAGCCTGAATGCAGGGCGCAGGTGACGACTCGCCGCTATCTGTGTGCGCTATGCCACAGGTGGCAGGCGAATCCTTACAAGGTTGCAGCAAGACCGTTGCAAGAACACCGCCTCTGCCTATCACTATGTTTCAGCTGAGGCGCGACTCATCCGCGGTTCAGGTAGAGTCTGGTTGGGCAGATGTCCGGCTAGGCAGCAATCAGAGGGTCGAAAGGCAGCATGGCACGCATCGCGGACACGGCAGGAAAGACGCAGCGCACGCTGCCGTCCTTCGCCCTGTGCGCCGGGGTGTGCGGCGCGCTGGCGCTCGCCGTGCCGAGCGCCGGGCTGGCGCTGGCAGGCGACGCGATGGCCGCGCGCGCCGGCGGCTCGCTCGATGCGATGGGCCTTGGCCTGTTCACCCCCGCTTCGGTCGATCCTGACCTTGCCGCCCGCGTGGCCGGCAAGGCACGCGCCCGCGGCATCCACTTCACCCCCGCCAGCGCCCCCCCGATCAGCGGCAAGCGCACCGTGACGGTCGCAGTCCGGGTCGATGATGAAACCGCTCGGGCGATTTCGGTGCGCAAGGCGCTTGATGCGGTGCCCGGTCGCGGCACGGCCTTCGCCGGGCTCGACACCAGCCGCTTCCAGCTTGGCGCAGCGCGCGGCTATCGCAGCTTCACGCGCACTGTCGATCTGACCGACAGCGTGCAGAACCTCAGCCTGCCCGATCTCAAGCAGTTCGAACCCTCGCGCCCCGCGGCCGAGGGCAAGCCCAGCCGTCTGCAACCGCGGATCGAGCTGGAAGATCGCGCGATCGCCGGTCGCTCGCCCAATACGCTCGATTCGATCGGGCAGCAGACCGTGGACGTGGGCGGCAGCTTCCGCCTCTCGCGCAACCTGAACGTCACCGCCGGGGTGCGCTATTCGCAGGAGCGGGAGCGGCTCGATCCGCTGACCAATTCGGTGCAGGATAGCCAGGCGGTCTACGTGGGCACGCAGATCAAGTTCTGATCCGGCCGCAAGGCTGCGCCAATGCCGCATCCGGCAGCCGGTTTCTGCAACATTGTCGCACGGTTTTGACGCCGCTTGTCGCGCCTTGTCGCCCTTTGTCGCCCTTTGTCGCATAGCTATTCGCTGCTTTCCCTAAGGGAATCGGCTCGCTAGTCTGCCCGCATCACGCATCGTGCATGAGGGAGATTTGCCATGGGCCGGGTTGCCATCGTCACCGGAGGAACGCGCGGAATCGGGGAGGCGATCTGCAAGCGGTTGCAGCGCCAGGGTCACACCGTGATCGCCAACTACGCCGGGAACGAGGCCAAGGCGCAGGCCTTCACCGAGGCCACCGGAATCCCCGCAAGGCGTTGGGATGTGGGCGATTTCGAGGCGACCCAGGCCGGGTGCGCGGCCGTGGCGGAGGAGTTCGGGCCGGTCGACATCGTGGTCAACAACGCCGGGATCACCCGCGACGGCACGCTCCACAAGATGAGCTTCGACGACTGGAACGACGTCATGCGCATCAACCTCGGCGGGTGCTTCAACATGGCCAAGGCGACCTTCCCCGGAATGCGCGAGCGCGGGTGGGGGCGGATCGTCAACATCGGCTCGATCAATGGGCAGGCGGGGCAATACGGGCAGGTCAACTATGCCGCCGCCAAGAGCGGAATTCACGGCTTTACCAAGGCCTTGGCGCAGGAGGGCGCGAAATTCGGGGTGACGGTCAACGCGATCGCGCCGGGCTACATCGACACCGACATGGTCGCTGCGGTGCCTGCTCCGGTGCTGGAGAAGATCGTCGCCAAGATCCCGGTCGGCCGCCTCGGCATGGCCGAGGAAATCGCCCGCGGGGTGGCCTTCCTGACCAGCGAGAACGGCGGGTTCATGACCGGCTCCACCATGAGCATCAACGGCGGGCAGCATATGTACTAGCGCAGGCAGGCGGCCAGCCGCGCTGGCCGCCGGTGCCGCGCAGCGGCAGCCGAAGCGGCCGGCCAGCGGGTCGGCGGCGCAAGCCCGCCGATCCCGTCTGACGCAAGCCTGCGGCTTTGCCGCAGGCTCCAGCTCCGCCCCCCAGGCCAACCCCTCAGGCGGGCTCCAGCACCAGCAGATCGTCTGCGGCCGCCATCATCACCGGATCGTGGCTGACGCAGATCACCACCGCATCGCGCTCGGCCGCGTAGCGGTGGAGGGCGTCGGCCACGGCCTGCGCATTGGCGTGGTCGAGCGCGGCGGTGGGCTCATCCGCCAACAGGATCGGTGGCTGGGTGCACAGCGCCTGCGCAATCGCCACGCGCTGCTTTTCCCCGCCGGTCAATTCGGCCGGACACGCAGCGAGGCGGGTGCCGAGGCCGAGCATCCCGAGGATCGCGAGCCCTTCGGCCTCGGCCTCGGGCTGACCGCGCAGCGTGGCAGCGAGGCGGATATGCTCGCGCACGCTCATCACCTCGACCATCTGGCGGGTCTGGCTGACCAGCCCGAGATGATCGCGCCGCCAGGCTGCGGTCTGCGCGATCGAGTAATCCGAGACGCGCTCCTCACCCCACAGCACCGCGCCCGATGAAGGGCGCAGCGCGAGCGACAGGATCGCCAGCAAGGTGGTCTTGCCCACGCCGGGCGGCCCGTTGACCACATGGCAGCGGCCCGGTGCGAAGTGGCGCGAAATCGGAGCGAGCAGCAGCCGTTCGCACCCGTCGCCACCTATGCGGTGCTCGACCTCTTCAAGGATCAGCGCGCGCGGCACAGTTCGCTGTCGCCTGCCGGGGAGGATGTCCGGTCGGCCGGGTGCCACGCCGCGCCGGGCTGCGCCGTGCGCTCGGCGAGCACGAGATCCCAGGCATCATGGCCGTGGAGCCGGTGCGCCGGGAAGGCGTGCACCGCCGAACGCACGAAGCCATCGGCATCGGGCGGCACGGAAATGCCGCGCGGGCCATAGCAGGTCAGCGCCTTGCCTTCCTGCGCCAGCTTGACACCCCATTGCCACCGCCGAGTCGGCGTGCCGGGCTTGAACAGCGCGCGCATCGCCAGCAGCAGGTGGAGGCCCGATCCATCCGCCGGAGCGGCCATCAGCCGGGCGACATCGGCCTCGGGCACGATCGCGGTCAACACATCACCGCGGGCCGAAAAGGCAAAGTCCCTGTCTTCGCTGGCAGAAATCAGGCTGAGCCGGGGCTTGGCGATGAACGGGCGCAGCGGCTTGATCATCACGGCAAGATCGCCCGGCTGGGTCTTCCAACTACTTTGGGTAATCGTCATCAAGGCTCCCTTCGGCCATAGCGCCGCGGCATCGCACGCGCTGCACTCTGGCCGGGCCTCCCGCAGCGCGCGGCGGTAACGGTCACATCGGCCTTGTGCTGAATCGCACATTTGTGCATCGCTTGTGGCAAGGGTCGGGGGTCACCCAATGGAGCGTATCAGACAAGTCGCCATCGCCGGACTGGACGAGGAGGAAGCCCTCCCGCCAGCCCTTGCCGATGCCTTCATCGCGCGCGGTGCGCGGGTGCACGCTCGCAAGGGCCAGATGCTGATCGCACAAGGGTCGGAAGCGAGCGATGTCTATCTGATCCGCTCGGGCCGGGTGAACATCTCGGTCTTTTCCGCCAATGGCCGCGAGACGATCCTGCGCGACATGGGGCCGGGGCGGCTGTTCGGGGAGCTCGCCGCGATCGATGGGCGACCGCGTTCGGCCAATGTCACGGCGGTGGAGGATTCCGCGCTGGTGATGGTCACGGCCTCCGCGTTCCGCACATTTCTGGTCGAAGTGCCCGGCGCAGGGTTCTGGATGGCCGCACAGCTGGTGTCGCGGGTGCGCAACCTGTCGGAAAAGTCGGTCGAGCTCGCCTCGCAGCCGGTCGCGGCGCGGCTGGTGAGCGAGTTGATGCGGCTGGCGGCCGCCCACGCTGTCGACGACGAGCGTAGCGAGATCGCGCGGATGCCGACCCATGCCGATCTCGCCGCGCGGATCGGCACGCACCGCGAGGCGGTGACGCGCGAGATGCGGTTGCTCGCCAAGGACGGGCTCCTCGAACAAACCGGACGCAAGCTGGTGGTGACCTCGCGCAGCGGCCTTGCCGCGCTGCGCGAGCGACTCTCACGCTGATGCACTCCGTCACGCAGGAGCGGCGGCTGGTGACGCTGCTGTTTGCCGACCTCAGCGATTCCACGGCGCTGGCAGCAGGGCTGGAGCCGGAGCAATTTGCCGAAGTGATCGGCCAGATCCGCGCCATCGCCCAGCGGGTGATCCCGGCCCATGGCGGCGATATCGTGAGGGTCGATGGTGACGGGATGCTGTGCCTTTTCGGCTATCCCGATGTCCACGAGGACGCAGGCCGGCGCGCAACCGAAGCCGCGCTCGATATGCACGCCGCGATCGGCACGCTCGCGGCGGTGTTCGGCGCGCCCGATCTGACGCTGCGGCTGCATAGCGGGATTCATGCCGGCCTGGTCCTGATGCGCGAAGGCGATGTGGTGCGCGGCAAGTACGAGGTGCTGGGCGATGCCACCAATGTCGCCGCGCGCATCTGCGATGCCGCTGCGCCCGGCGAGATCCTCGTCAGCGCCGAGACATTGGGGGCCGAGCGGCACTTCTTCACCCATGGCGAGCCGCGCCGGATCACGCCCAAGGGCCATCGCACCCCGCTCGAATGTCTGAGCGTCACCGGGCGCAGCGGGATCGCGCGGCGTTATGAGGCGCGCGCGCAGGCCGGGCTGACCCCGTTCCAGGGCCGCACCGCCGAGTGGGAGCGTTTCACCCGCTGGCTGGCAACCCCGGCGGAAACCCCGGCTGTACTCGCCCTCCACGGCCCGGCAGGCATCGGCAAGAGCCGCTTCCTGACGCGCATCACCGCGCACGCGGCCGAACATGGCTGGCAGGTCGCGCTTGGCTATTGCGAGGCATATCTCAGCGCGCGGCCCTTGCAGGCCTTCAGTCAGGCGGCCGAGCATCTTGCCGGAAGCAGCGCGGGCGACACACCCGACACCTTGCGCGCCGCACTGCTGGGGGCGCGGGTGCTTCTGGTGATCGACGACTGGCAATGGGCCGATGATGCGAGCCGCGATTTCCTCGCCCAGCTGCTGCGCGAGGCCGATCCCGCGCGGCTGCGCTGCGTGCTCGCCTCGCGCGGGGCCAGCTTCGACCTGTCCGATGCCCATGCCGCCACCGTCCTCGCGCTGGCGCCGCTGGGGCGCGATGCGACGCTCGCGACGATCGAGGCGCTGCTGGCCTCGCCCGATCCCTTTGTGGTCGACCGGATCGAACGCGCCTCGGGCGGATCGCCGCTGCTGATCGAGGAGCTGTGCCACGCCTTTGCCAGCGGCGGCGCTGCGCCCGATCACGACCCGCGCGGGGTGTGGTTCGACCAGTCGGTGCAATCGCGCTTTGACCGGCTGGAACGGGCCGACCGTGACCTGCTCAAGCTGTCGGCGGTGATCGGCCATATCGCGCCCGGCTGGCTGATCGAACGGCTCCATGGGGCGGGGCTGGATGCCGACCAGCTAGACCGGTTGCAGACGGCCGACTTCCTGTTTCCGGGCGAGGCACCGGGCACCTATCGCTTCAAGCACGGGCTGACCCGCGACGCGCTCTATGCCGGGCTTGGCCGGGACGAGCGGCGACTGCTCCACGCCGAGGTTCTGGCAAGCCTTGAAGCCGCCATCCCCGAGCGTGGGCGCGAGGCGTTGCTCGATGCCCTCGCCTATCATGCCGTTGCCGCCGGGCGCGGGGGGACGGGGCTGGCCTATGCGATCGAAGCGGGCGATGCAGCGCTGGCGGCGGGCGCGCTTGACCGGGCGCAGGGGCATTACCTCGCCGCGCTCGACCTGATTGAGCGCCTGCCCACCCCGGCTGCACGGCGTGATGCGGCCTGGGCGCTGCTCAACAAGTTCGGCCTCGCCTGCATCGTCGATCCGGCCCCCGATCAGCTGGCCGTGCTCGAACGGCTGCGCGCCGAGCTCGCCCAGCATGGCGACGCGCGCGACTTGCAGCGCGCCGAATACTGGCTGGGGATGATCGCCTACGGCACGGGGCTGGGCAAGCGATCGGTTCGTCACCTTGAAGCGGCGCTCGAGCGGGCCAAGGGGGCGGGGCGACAAGGCGATGTGCCGCGGATCTGCATCAAGCTTGCCCATTCGCTGTTCGCCAGCGGACGGGTGGCCGAGGCCATCGCTGCCTTCGAGACCCACCTGCCCGCGCTCGCCGGGGCGCAGGCGCGCGGTGACCGCGAGATTGCGGCCTATGCCTATGCGGGCTTCGCCTTCCTGAACGCCCAGAGCGGCCATCACGCCCGCGCCGCCGGGCTGTTTGCCGAGGCCGACCGCATCCTCGCCGACCCCGCCAGCGCCATGAATGCGAGCATCCTGCTCTACCGTTCCGCCGCGCGGGTGACCGAGGGCGCGTGGGACGAGGCCATCGCCACCGCCGAGGCTGTGCTCGCTGTCAGTCACCGCAGCCGCGCCCGGATGCAGAGCCGCACCGCCCGCGCGCAGATCGCCTATGCCCGCTGGCGGCACAGCGGCGACCCGCGCGATGCGGCGGCGCTCGAAGCCGTGGCGCGCGAGTTTCTCGGCGGCGGGGCGAGCCTTCAGCACGTCTCGATGGTGTTCGGCTGGGTGGTCGAAGCGATGACCGCGACCGGCGATCATCCGCTCGCCCGGCAGTACATGGGACAGGTGATCGCACGGGCGCGCATCGCGGGCGACCGGTTGGGCGAGGCGATGGGCTGGCGGGCGATGGCACGGGCCGCGATGGTGCGCAGTGATGCCGCGCGCGCCGGACGCTATCTCGCCTTTGCCCGGCGCGCGGCAGCCTTGCGGGTCTCGCAGAGCGAGACCGCGCATAATGATGTCTGCGCGGCGGATCTGGCGGCAGCCTGCGGCAAGGCGGCGGAGGCAGCAGCGCTGCGCGGCCGTGCCGCTGCCGCCTTCACCGCGCTTGCCATGCCGTCCTTCGTCTAGGAGCCGACCGGTTCCCAGTCGCTGATTCGCAGGATCAGCGAGGCGGGCAGCGCCTCGATCCGTCCGGCTTCCAGCAAGGCTGCAAGGATGCCCTTCATCCCGCCCATCGCCATGGCCTGCGCCGGACAGGCGTGGACCGGGGTGTAGTCGCTGGCGGCCGGATCGGGACGAACCTTGCCGTCATCATAGATGTAGCCCTGCGCGCCCTTGGTGCGCTTGCCGCCGAAGATCACGTCGATCCCGGCCGCTCCGCTCGAATCCCGGATCAGCGCCCGCTGACTCGCCGAAACGAGGCTGGCGATGACCATGTCGCCTTCCTCAGCGACCGCATCGGGTTGCGGACTGGTGGAATAGCGCGGGATCGTCGCCTCGCGCTTGGCGGTGCGGAACAGCATATCGGGCGCGGGCCGCAGGCACATCGCCTGCGCGACCGGCACGGCGAGGACATCGAGCGCGGTCTCGGGCTGCTCACTGGGCGAGCCTCCGCCCAGCGCCTGCACCAGCGCCGCCTGATGCCGCCACAGCCGCCCGCTCTGGAGCCATTCGAGCAGCACGTTGCGCAGATTGGCTTCCATCGGCGGAATCGCGCCGATCATGGTGCCGATGATGTTGCGCGCCAGCACTTCATCATCCGGGGTGGTCTCGAACAGCTTCTGGATCAGCGGCGTGCGCTCGAGGTTCGGATCGGCGCGGTGGCGGGCGACGAAATTGCGACCGGCCTTGAGGATCGCGCTGCCGTGCATCTGAGCAAAGCCGCGGATTGCGGCATTGGGACGGGGGAACACCGACCCGCGCGAGGGCGCCATGAAATCGCCGGGGCACAAGGCTTCCTTGCGTTCGAGCGCCGCGTCCACCACCTCGTCGACGATCCGTTTCCATGACCAGCCGCCGATGTGGAGCGCCTTATCGTCAGGCAGGCCGTACCAGATCTTCCAGATCGCAGCGAGCGCAGGCTGGAAATACTCGCGCCGCATCTCGAGCTTGAAGAAGGTGCGGTTCAGCTCCTCGGCCGCCCGCTTGCGGGCCTTGAGCACCTCAAAACCTGCGGCATAGCCCGCGCGGAAGGCGGCGACTTCGGGGTAGGCGAGCAGCGCGGTATTGGTCGCTTCGGCCTCGGCATGATAGCACAGTTTCTGCTGGGCCATGGTGCCATCGGGCTTGGGGTAGGTGTAGGTACCCGACAGCGCCTTGTAGTCATCATCGGGCTGCTGGGTGACATAGATCGGCCCGGCATTGGGGATGATCCGGCGCAGCTGTTCTTCCGATGTGAAGTTGTCCCAATCGGCCAGCACCTTCATCACCTGGCGTTCCCCCGCGGCGATCAGCACGCGTTGTTCATCCCAGTTCGGATTGCTCCAGTCGATCGTCTCCGGGATCATGCCGACCGGGCCTTCGATATCGAGCACCCCGCCCGCCTCGTCACGGATCGCCGCCCAGACATGGGGGCTGATGTCGCGCTCGGCCGGATCCTTGGTCAGCACGTCTTCAAGCAGACGCTTCCATTCGCCCGCGCGAACCTGCGGGTCTTGAAGTTCGCGGATGCGGCGAATCTGGGCACCGCCAACCGCCTCCTCCAGCATCGGCTCGATCGGCTGATAGCCGCCGCGCCATTCCTCGGTCATCATCGCCAGCGCCGCGCGGCCCGGGGCAAAGAGGTACAGACCCCAATAGAGCGGCGTGAAGGGATGGCGCCCCTGCTCGCTCGGCGGGTCGCCGGGCAGGCCGAGCGGCTGGTCGGGCGGCGGCAGCGGCAGGCTGATGGCGACCGGCACCCTGGCACCCGACGGATCGGTGCGCTCGGCCAGAAAGCGGAACGCGCCCTCCCCGTCGCGCGGGCGCACGCCGGTGAGCGGGTCATTGTTGGCCGAGGCGACATCGGTGGGATTGCCGCCGTTGAGCCAGCGCTGGATCACCTCGTATTGCTCGGCAATGCTGGCGGCATAGGCCATGAACATCAGCCCGCGCGGGCCGGTGTCGCCTTCGCCTTCACCGAACAGCATCCCGCGGCGCAGCAGGCGCGGGGTCGGCCGGTCAAGCTCGCGCCGCACTTCGACCGGAGCCTGAAGCCCGCGCTCGGTGCGGCGCGGATTGGCTCTGCGGATATGCGCCGACAGCGGGCAGGCAAGCCCCTGACCGTCGCCGCGATAGTCGAAGTCGTTGAGATGGGCCGAGGCCGTCGGCACCAGCGGGCGGCCGGCATCGTCGCGCCCCATCACCGCCGCCTTGAGCCGCGCGCGCGCTTCGCCCTCGCACCAGCCCGTGGCAGAGGCGACGGCGGCCTTGTTGGCATCGAGCCAGGCCTCCAGCGCGTCGACATTCTCGCCGATCTTGCGGATCACCAGATAGCTGCCATTGGTCTGAAACTTCAGGGCGCGCTTGCGATAGGGGGTGCGCCAGGCGGTGTTGCCATCGCGCGGACGATCGGGCGAATCGAGATCGCGGAACACATCGGGCGGGCCATCGCCGCGGTCATTGGCAAAGCCTGCCAGCACCTCGCCCAGCGCCACCCGGTCGCGCGGCAACCCGTCATTGGGCAGATCAGGCTGACGCGGGCGCGGCTGGCTGATCCCGTCGACGAAGCCGAAATGGTCGCGGAAGCGGCCTTCCTCGTCATAGCGCGCATGGAGCCATTCGGCCGCCTCCAGCGAAACCGCACCGGCCCCGACCTTCACCAGCGCGAGGGCAGCGGCGCGGAAGGCCTCGCCCTCCATCCCGATGCCGCGCAGCTGGAGCGCGATGTCGACCTCCTCGAGCGCCACCGGCGGCAGGCGCACGCCGTCCGGCACCAACCCCATCAGCACCGGGCCGTTGCGTTCGGGAAGTGTCCAGTTGCGCGGGTAGTTTTCGCGCATATCGCCGACAATCCCGCTGCGCTGCGCCAGCCCTTCGCGGAACTCGGCCGGGAAGCGGTCGAGCGTGTCGCGATACATCCCCATTTCAAGCAGCCCGTGCGCGCTGAAGGCGATATTGCCCACCAGCGCTGCCGGATTGCCCGTCGGATCCCCCTCGAACCTCAGCACCCCGCGCGCGATCAGCTCACGGATGAAGTCGCGCGTCTTTTCGGCATTGCGCACGCTCAGCAGCATCAGCGCGCCGTGGTGAACCGGGGTATCGCGGCGGCCGTGGGGCTTGAGGATCCCGGCCTGCACCTCGGCCAGGATGAGCGGCGGATCGGGCAGCGGCCTCGCCGCAGCATCGAGCGCCTCGATATGGCGGCACCCCGTGCGATACCAGTCGAGCGGCACGGCATAGGCCTTCAGCAGCTTCGCCTGATCGCCGCCGGGATTGGCCGCCGCCAGCTTCTCCAGCCCCGCCAGCACCGGCTCGAAGCCCAGCAGGATGTCGCGCGTCGCGCGCAGCAAGCGGTGCCCTTCCTTGAGCGCATTCGGCCCGCCGACCGGGCCGGTCATCCATTCCGGCGGGTAGAGATCCGCCAGCTTGTGCAGCACATTGAGCGCCTCGAAGGCGAGCTCGACGGTCTTGCGCTGATGCACGGCGCGGGTGGCCAGCGCCTCGTCTTCCGGGTGCGGCATCGTCAGCCCGGTGCGCAGCGCATCATCCGCGCCGCTGCGGTCGGCCCGTTCGAGCGCCGAGAGATATTTGTGATCGCGCACCGAAAGCCCGGTGGTGCTGTAGAAGATCGCGCTGTCCATCTGATGGTCGCGCACCCACTGGATATATTCCTCGAACCCGTGCTCGGTGGCGGTGATGTAGCCCTCGCAATTGCAGAACAGCAGATCGAGGAACGGCCCCAGCGGGCGCCAGATCTGGCGCATATAGGGCTCGAACCCGCCTTCGAAGGTGGCGGTGAGATAGAGATAGCGGCGCGGGGTCAGTCTCAGGTGATCTTCCCCTTCGCGGTCGAAGGCGAAGGTGCCGCGATCCATCACTCCGACGCGGAAATCGAGCAGGTTGAGGATGCGCTCGGTCACATCGCTGAACGGCACCACCCGTTCGAACTCGCGCGCCGCAACCCGCAGCTTGTTGAGCGCGCCCGCCACCAGATCGAGCCGCGAGGCATAGGTGATGGTCTCGAAGGCGTCGATGAAGCCGTCCTTGATCGGCGCAATCACCACCAGATCGGTAATGCCGTCGATGGTCTTCGATGTGATGTGCTTCATGCGCGTCCCCCCTGATCGCCTATGGTTAACCCTTAGGCGATCATGCCGCGCGATGTCTTGCGCGCGTGTGGGAATTGCCACAGGCCGCCTGCACAAATGTATGAGGGCAGCCTGTGGCGGAATGCGAGACGGGCGACAGCGCTCAGCCGATGACGATGCCGACCACCCGCCACGCCCCATCCTCGAAGGCAAGGCTGACGCTTTCGACCTGGTTGGTGCCATCGGCATAGGTGCTGGCGAACTTCACCAGCCGGGTGCCGTCGGGCGGGGTGGGGACGAATTCGTTGGTGACGAGGTTACGGGTCAGCAGCGGCCCAAGCGGGGTGCGCACGCGGGTGGACACCTCGCTCCAGGTCGCAAGCGAGTTGAGCTTGCGGAACTGCGCGCCGGTGGCGGCATAGCTTTCGGCCCATTTGCTCTCATCGATCAGATTGAGGAAATCTTCAGCGGCGCGGGCGGCCGCTTCGGCCTCGCTCGAAGCTTTGCGTGGGGCTTCGGCGCCGGCGACGGTTTCGATCATGGCATCGGCAGGGGCGGCAATCGCCAGCGGGGAGGCGGGGAGGAACAGGGCGGCAAGAACAAGCGACATAAGCGCGGCTCCTATCAGGATGAGGGCAGGGCGTGGCCCAAAGCCGAACCACGCCCACCGCCGGGTGGCGGATGCCGCCATGCCTGCCTCCGGGTGGCGCTCGCCTGCATCCCCCAATGGCTTGTCCCCCAAGGTTTTGGGGGTGCCGCCGCGCTCCTCTGCCGCCAAACGCCGCGCCGCCTCGCGGCTGCTGGTGACGCCAAGCTTGCGCCGCGCCTCGCGCAGCCGTTCGTTGACCGTATGCACCGAAAGCCCAAGCTCGCGCGCCGAAGACTTGGCGTCATGCCCGCGCAAGAGCAGGCGCAGCGCGTCTTTCTCCTTGTCGGTCAGGGTGTCGCAGCCGGTCGCCATGGGCGCAGATTTAGGGGCCGGGAGGCAGGCGGGCCACCCCGAATTTTTTGGAAGGGCTGCGGCTTGCGACGGCATCTGCCGCCTGACTTCAACGCTTTACCCGTTGAACGCGCTGACCGAGATCGCGGATGCCCCGGCCTCGTCGCGGCTGTCATTACCCAGCTCGATCCAGTGGCCGTCCATCCGGGTGTCGCGCGATCCATCCGGGTTCTCGGTGACGACGCGGGTGAAGACGAAGGGCTCTTCGAACCGGTAGAGCGCCGCCGCCGATGCGAGCGAGCGGCAATCCGGCGCGAACCGGCCCGCGACCGCAACGCTGACGGCATAGCTGCCGAGCGGCACGCCGAGGATCGTCACCTCGTCGTCTGCGGCGATGTAATAGACGTGGTCTTGCCCGCTCTCTGTCGCTTCGAGCTTGACGAGAACGTGGCTGCTTTCGCGATTGCGGATCGTAAAATCAGGAAGCTGGGGCGAAGGCGCAAAGCCCCCGCGCACAACCGTGCCGCTTGGCAGTGTCACAGGGCAGGGGCTGGACTGTGCCAGCAGTGCCGCGGCGAGCATCAGCATCGCGCCGATGCTCACCCCCGATACAGTCCGTCGATCCGTTCCTGATACCGCTCGCGGATCTTGTGGCGGCGGATCTTCATGCTCGGGGTCATTTCCTCGTTCTCGATGGTGAAGGCCTCGTCCGCGAAGGCGAACTGGCGCACCTTTTCGATCACCGACAGGTCGGCATTGGTCCGGTCCACCGCCGCGCGCACTGCGTTCTTGAAGGCGGGAAGTTCCTGCAGCGCCTTCAGATCGAACTTCTCGCCATTGGCGCGCGCCCATTCGACCGCCCATTCGGCATCGGGCACGATCAGGCCGACGACATAGGGCCGCTTGTCGCCGCTCACCATCGCCTGCGCGATTTCGGGCTGGAGCGTCAGCATCCCCTCGACCTTCTGCGGGGCGATATTGTCGCCCTTGTCGTTGACGATCATGTCCTTCTTGCGGTCGGTGATCTTGATCCGGCCCTTGGCGTCAATATGCCCGATGTCGCCGGTGTGGAGCCAGCCGTCCTTGAGCGTGCGCGCCGTCTCGGCCTCGTTGCGCCAGTAGCCGTGCATCACCAGCTCGCCGCGCACGAGGATTTCGCCATCCTCCGCGATCTTGACCTCGACGCCCCTCAGCGGCGGGCCGACCGTGTCCATCTTCAGACCGACCGCGGGGCGGTTGCAGCTGATCACCGGCCCGGCTTCGGTCTGGCCATAGCCTTGCAGCATGGTCAGGCCCATCGCGTCGAAGAAATTGCCGACTTCGGGATTGAGCGGCGCGCCGCCCGACACCATCGCCTTCATCCGCCCGCCAAACTTGGCGCGGATCTTGGGGCGCAGGGTCTTTTCGACGAGGAAATCGAGCGGCCGGTCGCGCAGGCGCTTCTTGCCCTCCTTGGTGTGCTCGGCGATCTTGAGCGCCGTATCCATCATGAAATTGGCGACTTTGCCTTGCTTTTCGACCTGCTTCATGATGCGGGTGCGCAGCACTTCGAACAGGCGCGGGACGACGACCATGATGGTGGGGCGGGTTTCCTCGATATTGCTGGCGAGCTTCTCCAGCCCTTCCGAATAGAAAATCTCAGCGCCGACCCCGATGGGCAGATATTGCCCGCCGGTGTGTTCATAGGCGTGGGAGAGCGGGAGGAACGACAGGAAACGTTCGTCCTTCACCCCGAAATCATTGAGCAGCACTTCGGCAGCGCCCGCCGCGTTGCACAGGATCATTCCGTGGTGCTGCATCACGCCCCGGGGCGCGCCGCCGGTGCCGCTGGTGTAGATCAGGCAGGCGGTATCCGACCGCTCGATCCCTTCCACCCGCGCATCGACCGCAGCGCGCGCCGCGACGGGATCGCCGGTGATGAGGCTTGTCCAGCCGTGATACTCAAAGCTGCCCGATTGCTGGCGCTTCAAGTCGTCGATCCCGATCACGTGCTCGACCAGACCGGTCTGGGCAATCGCCCCCACCAGCGGGGCCAGCAGCTTCTCGGTCGAGACGAACACCGCGCGCGCCCCCGAATTGTCGAGTATATGCGCATGATCGCGGCGGGTGTTGGTGGTGTAGGTCGGCACGGTGATGCAGCCTGCCGCCATGATCGCAAGATCGGCGATGCACCATTCGGGGCGGTTTTCCGAAACCAGCGCCACGCGGTCGCCGTCCTTCAGGCCCATCGCCCGCAACGCCTCGGCAATGAGGCACACGTGCTCGGCGGCAGAACGCCAGGTCTGCGTCACCCACTGCCCGCCGGTCTTGTGGCCGAGGAACGGCGCATCGCCCTTCTCGTCCGCGCGCTTCAGAAACAGCGCGACCAGGTTCTGCGCGCCGTCGATGTCCTGCAACATCGGGTGATCCGCCGGATTCACGACCGCACGGGGGGCATGGACATGGCTGGGGGAATGCACTGGCAAAGGCTCCTGATCCCTTCGAAGTTATCGTTCGCGAGGCTCGGTGCGACCCGCGTGCGCTGCCCTGATTAGATTGTGTCAGCCGTAGCGGCAAGCCGCTAGAGCGCGCGTTCCCCGCCTCCGGCTCAGGGCGTGACCACGCTGACAAGGCGCGGTTCGGTCGCCGCTTCCCAGCTGCCGTCGGCGCGGCGGCCCAGCGCATTGGCCTTGATCGGCGCGGCCCCGGCGCGGATGCCCTTGTGGCCGAGCCGCTCAAGCTCCGCCTGCATCGCCACCAGCGGCGTGCCTTCCTCGATCAACAGGCTATCGCCGAACGACATCGCAAAGGGCAGCGCCAGCGCCTCTTGCGCGCTCAGGCGGAAGTCGAGCACGCCGATGATCGCGCGCGCCACGGTGACGGGGATAGTCGGGCCGCCGGCCGCCCCGATCACCAGCACGATCCGCCCTTGCGCATCATAGACGACGGTCGGTGCCATCGACGAGCGCGGGCGCTTGCCACCCTCGACCCGGTTGGCGACCGGCTTGCCATCGGCGGTGGGCGTCAGGGTGAAGTCGGTCAATTCGTTGTTGAGATAGAAGCCCTTGAAAAACAGCCCTGAACCGAAGGCGCCTTCGATGGTCGAGGTGTAGCTAACCGCATTGCCCTGCCCATCGACCACGGCAAAGTGGGTGGTGCCGTTCTCCGGCTCCTCTGGCCCATCCCCCCGCGCAAGCGGCGCGCCGGGGGGCACTCCGGCTTCAGGCTTCGCGATCCGCGCGTCGGGAGAAATCAGCGCCGAGCGCTGGGCAAGATAGCCGCGATCCACCATCCCGCTGACCGGCACGGCGACGAAATCGGCATCGCCCGAATAGAGCTCGCGGTCGGCATAGGCGAGACGCTGGCTCTCGATGAACAGGTGCCAGAACTGCGGACTGTCGGGGCCGAGCGCGGCAAGATCGAAGCGCTCAAGCTGGCCGAGCATCTGCACCACCGCGATCCCGCCGGAGGAGGGCGGGCCCATGCCGCAGACCTTGTAAACCCGGTAGCGCGCGCAGACCGGGGGGCGTTCCTTGGCGGCGTAGGCGGTGACGTCGGCGGGGGTCATGCGCCCGTCCTGCGGGGTCTCGCCCGCGACATAGGCGGCGAGCTGCGCGGCGGCCGTGCTGCCATACATCGCCTGCGGGCCTTCCTTGGCGAGCGTGCGGAAGGTGGCGGCGAGCTCGGGCACCCGGATCGTCGTGCCGACCGGCAGCGGGTTGCCGTCCGCGCCGAAGAACACCGCCTTGGCGGCCGGGCTCTTATCGGCGCGGCCCTTGTTGCCGTTCAGCGATTCGTAGAGCCGCTTGTTCATCACGAAGCCGTCTTCGGCGAGCGCGATGGCGGGTTCGAACAGCTTGGCCCAGGGTAGCGTGCCGTGTTCTGCGTGCGCCTTGGCGGCGAGAGCGATATTGCCTGGCACCCCGACGCTGAGGCCCGAGAAGACGCGCGGTTCGCGCGGGAGCACCTTGCCGCTGGCGTCGAGGAAGCGGGTCGGCGTGGCGGCGGCAGGCGCGGTCTCGCGGCCATCGTAAGTGACGAGCGCACCGCTCTTGGCATCGCTGCGCACCATGAACCCGCCGCCGCCAATGCCGGAGCTCTGCGGTTCGACCACGGTCAGTGCCAGCATCACGGCAATCGCGGCGTCGACCGCCGAGCCGCCCTGCGCGAGGATCGCCTCGCCCGCCGCGGTCGCGCGCGGATCGGCGCTGCTGACCGCGCCGGTGGTGACCGGAGCCGCGGCGGTGGCGGGGGGCGGCGTAGCGGCGCAGGCGGACAGGGCCAGCGCCAGCGGGGCGAACAGGGCAGGAAAGATGCGCATGGGCAGCGGTGCTATTCGCTTCCCACCGCTTCGGCAATGCTGCTGAACCCGTCGCGCCGCATCAGCGCCTCCAGCCCGCGCACGATCTGCCCGCCAAGGCCCGGGCCTTCATAGACCATCGCCGAATAGAGCTGCACCAGCGAAGCGCCTGCGCGGATGCGCTCCCAGGCGTGCTCGGCGGTGGCGATGCCGCCGACACCGACGAGGGGAATCGCAGCCCCGGTCGCCTTGCGGAAATCGCGCAGGCGCTGGGTGGCCAGCTTGCGCAAGGGCGCGCCCGAGAGGCCACCGGTCTCGCCTGCGTGATGCGAGCGCAGAGCGGGCCGCGAGATCGTGGTGTTCGACACCACCAGCGCGCCCAGCTGC
This sequence comes from Erythrobacter sp. BLCC-B19, assembly GCF_028621955.1. Classification (NCBI taxonomy): domain Bacteria; kingdom Pseudomonadati; phylum Pseudomonadota; class Alphaproteobacteria; order Sphingomonadales; family Erythrobacteraceae; genus Erythrobacter; species Erythrobacter sp. BLCC-B19. The sequence continues at coordinate 1,400,354 of NZ_CP117516.1, read as the reverse complement.
TTGTCCAATGCGATGCGGGCGATGGCGTCGATATCGGCAGGCTCGAGATCGGGCGCGACCTTGAGGAAGATCGGCACCGCCGCGCAGCCCGCTTCATCCCGCGCCGCGATCACCGCATCGAGCAGGCCGGTCAGCGCGCTTTCGTCCTGAAGCGCGCGCAGGCCGGGCGTGTTGGGACTGGAGATATTGACGCACAGATAGTCCGCGACCGGCGCCATCATCCGCGCCATCACGGCATAATCGGCGATGCGATCCGCCGAATCCTTGTTCGCGCCAATGTTGACCCCGACGATGCCGGGCCGCCCGGCGCGCGCTTGCAAACGCGCCAGAGCCGCCGCGCCGCCCCCATTGTTGAACCCCATGCGGTTAATCACCGCGCTGTCCTCAACCAGCCGGAACAGCCTTGGCTTGGGGTTGCCCGCCTGCGGCAGCGGGGTGATCGAGCCGACCTCGGTGAACCCGAAACCGAGGCCCAGCAGCGCGTCGGGCACCTCGGCATCCTTGTCGAACCCCGCCGCCACGCCGACCGGATTGGGGAAGGCGAGGCCCGCCACCTGTATTGCCAGCGGGCCATGCGCCCCAGCCGCTGCGCGCAGCGGCAGCGCGGCGAGCGCGCGGAGGGCGAGCCGGTGTCCGGTTTCGGAATCAAGAGCGAAGAGCGCGGGCTTTATCAGACGGAAGAGCATCGCCGTCCGGCCTATGGCAGCAGACCCGCGATGTCGAGTGGATCACCCAAAACAAGCCTTGTGCAGAATTATTTCATTTAGATTACAGAAGGCTAATCTGCATTACCCCCGGTTCGGGGGGAATTGCTTGTCGCTTGCATACAATCCCGCGAACGAATCGCAGGCTATGTGCCTGCCTGCGACCCGAAGGGCTCGGAGCAGTGATGCAAAGAGTTCCTCAACTCAGATGGGCGGCGCCTCTCCTGGGGTGCCGCCCCTTTTTGTTGGTTTTGCCACTTTTGACTGGCAGGCCAAATCCGGCAATAGTGGCAAGTCCTTGCCATGGATGCCCCATCGACCTCCTCCGATCTGACCCGCGACCCGCCGGGCGATGACGCTGCGCTGACAGCGGCACGGCTGATTGCTGTCGACTACATCGCCCCGCCCGAGGCCATCGCGCCCTTCGTCACCACGCTCTACCATTTCCGCTGCGACGAGCTCCAGATCCGCGACATCCAGCCAGCCGCGATCGGCAATCTGTGCCTGTTTCCCTACGGCACGGGCGAGATGCACTTTGCCCAGGGGCATCGTGATCCGAACCATCCGATTGGCCTGCTGACCCCGCTCTCGCGCGCAACCCCGATTGTGGTGGCGGGGCCGTTCCATGCCTTTGGCGCTGCTCTCAGTCCGGTGGGCTGGGCGGCACTGACGGGCCTCCACGCCGGGCAGCACCGCGACCGGCTGCTGCCCGCCGCGCAGGTGCTCGGGCCGGAGATCGAGGAACTGGGCGCGCGCCTCATCGCCGCCTACCGGCAGAACACCATGTCCGGCCGCGAATGTGCCTTGGCGCTGGGCGACTTCATCGGTCGCAACGTCAAGCCGATCAACCCGCGCCATCTCGAACTGATGGCGGCCACCGCGCGCTGGCTCGGGGCATCGTTCAACCCCGAAGTGGGCGAGCTGGCAGGCGTCGCGGGCTATTCGGCGCGGCAGGTGCAGCGGCTGGTAGAGCGTTACTTCGGCCTCCCCCCGCGCGCGCTCGCCCGCAAATATCGCGCCCTGCGCGCCGCGGCCCTGCTTTCGGCCCCCGCACTTTCGCTTGAGGACGAGGCGGAAATCTCCGAGGCCTTCTTCGATCAGCCGCACATGATCCGCGAGATCACCCACTTCGTCGGCCGCACCCCGGCGCGGCTCGGCGATCCCTCGACGCCCTATCTTGCCGAGATGATCGACGCGCGCAATCTGCGCGAACTGGAGCCGTGACGGCGGCGGGGCCATGGCAAAGACCTGACTCGACAAGTTGCTGAGGTTGCGCAACAAGGTCGCAAACAGGGTCGCGCCGAACCAGAACAGGGGGTCTCCGCTTGCGGAGAGGGTTGGGTTGCAATTCCGATCAAGGGTGATCGCGCCGCCTGCTGAAGTGGCGGGGCTGATCAACACATTCTACGTCATCGAAACCGCCGAAGAACGGGTCGCGGAACCGGTGCCCGCCTACTCGGCGCAGCTGGTGATCATGGTGCGGGGGCAGACCCGCTTCACCTTTGCCCACGGTCAGACTGCGGCCTCGTCCACCATCACGATCAACGCGCCGCAGATGCGCGCAGCCCAGTGCGTGATCGAAGGCCCGGCCTTGCAGATCGGCGCTTCGCTCACCCATATCGGATGGCAGCGGCTGGCCGGACTGCCGGCCGATGCCGTCCACGATCAGCTGATCCCGGCCGAGGCGGTGCTGACCCCTGACCAGATTACCATGCTCGAAAACGCGGCTGCCGCCTGCCGCGCAGGGCGGATCGCCCCAGAGGAACTGTGCGCCCCGCTGGCCGCCGTGGTCGCCGCCGCACCCTTCACGCCGCGCGCCGAGCACAATGCCGTCGCCGAGGCGATCCTGCACTGGCTGGCGAGCAGCCTCGACCCCAAGGTCGCCGATCTCCATGCCAGCGTCGGCGTGTCGCCGCGCCAGTTGCAGCGCATCTGCCGCCGCTATTTCGGGGTCGCCCCGGCGCAGGTGCTCAAGCGCTTCCGGGCGCTGCGGGCAGCCATGGTGTTGGCGCAGCCGGGCCTCAGCCAGGAAGTGCACGACCGGCTGATGGAGACCTTTTTCGATCAGGCCCACCTGATCCGCGACATCCGCCGCTACACCGGGCGCACGCCGTCGCAGCTGCGGCAGGAGTCGCTCGGGCGCAGCCTGCTCGATCCCGCTGCGCATGGCGACGCGGGCGCGCCGCTCAAGTCGGCGGCGGAGTAACGCCGGCCAGCGCTTTGGCGGTTGTAATGCGAGCGAAACGCTCCTAATTGCCAATTCGGACTGATTCCGTCCGAATTGAGAACCGCTCGCAATATGCGCCTGTCCAACCTTGCCGATTATGCCGTCATCACGATGTGCCAGGCCGCCTTGCATTGCGGCAACGGCCGGGTGAGCGCGGCGGAGCTTGCGACCGAGACCGGGCTGCCGGTGCCGACGGTGCAGAAGCTGGTCTCGAAGCTGACCGCGGCGGGCCTGCTGCGGAGCGTGCGCGGCGCGCATGGCGGCCTTCAGCTCGGGCGCCCGGCGGCGGCGATCACGGTGGCGGACATCGTCGAGGCGATCGAGGGCCGCATCGCGCTCACCGCCTGCGTCGATCACACCGCCTGCGATTACGAGGCCGGGTGCAACATGAAGCCGCACTGGCCGATCATCAACAATGCGCTGCGCGGCGCGCTGGCGGGGATCACCCTTGCCCAGCTGCGCGGCCCTGTCGTCCATACGGCGACCACCCCCGAGGAACACCCGGCATGAGCGAAGAGATCGACATTCAAGACCGTGAGGCCCGCGAGGCCGCCGCCAAGGTCGCCGATTACGAGCATGGCTGGTCATCGGACATCGAAACCGAATTCGCGCCCAAAGGCCTCAGCGAAGACACCGTCCGCTTCATCAGCGCCAAGAAGAACGAGCCCGAATGGATGCTCGACTGGCGCCTTAAGGCCTTCCGCCTGTGGCAGACGATGGAAGAGCCTGACTGGGCCAAGATCGGCTATCCCCCGATCGACTATCAGGACGCCTATTACTACGCCGCGCCCAAGAAGAAGATCGAGCTCGACAGCCTCGACGACCTCGATCCCGAGATCAAGCGCGTCTACGACAAGCTCGGCATCCCGCTGGGCGAGCAGGAAGTGCTTGCCGGGGTGAAGGGCGCGAAGAAGGTCGCGGTGGATGCGGTGTTCGATAGCGTCAGCGTCGCCACCAGCTTCCGCGAGGAATTGCTGCGCGCGGGCGTGATCTTCCTCTCGATCTCCGAGGCGATCCGCGAATATCCCGGTCTGGTGAAGAAGTGGCTCGGCAAGGTCGTGCCGGTGCGCGACAACTACTTCGCGGCGCTCAATTGCGCGGTCTTCTCGGACGGCACCTTCGTCTATGTGCCCGAAGGCGTGCGCTGCCCGATGGAGCTTTCGACCTATTTCCGCATCAATGCCGAGAACACCGGCCAGTTCGAACGCACGCTGATCATCGCCGACAAGGGCGCCTATGTCAGCTACCTCGAAGGCTGCACCGCGCCGATGAGGGACGAAAACCAGCTCCACGCCGCAGTAGTGGAACTGGTCGCATTGGACGATGCCGAGATCAAATATTCGACCGTGCAGAACTGGTATCCCGGCAATGCCGAGGGCAAGGGCGGCATCTACAACTTCGTCACCAAGCGCGCGCTGTGCCAGGGGGACCGCTCGAAGGTCAGCTGGACTCAGGTCGAAACCGGTTCGGCGGTGACGTGGAAATACCCCTCCTGCGTCCTCAACGGCGAGGATAGCGTGGGCGAGTTCTACTCGGTCGCGGTCACCAACAATTACCAGCAGGCCGACACCGGCACCAAGATGATCCACAACGGCAAGAACAGCCGCTCGACGATCATCTCCAAGGGGATTTCGGCCGGAAGATCGAACAACACCTATCGCGGCCTCGTCCGCGTCGGGCCGACCGCGAGCGGCGTGCGCAACTTCACCCAGTGCGACAGCCTGCTGCTCGGCGACCAGTGCGGCGCGCACACCGTGCCCTATATCGAGGTGAAGAACCCCAGCGCCCAGATCGAGCACGAGGCGACCACCTCCAAGATCAGCGACGAACAGCTGTTCTACGCAATGCAGCGCGGCCTCGGCGAAGAGGAAGCCGTGGCGCTGATCGTCAACGGCTTTGCCAAGGACGTGCTGAAAGAGCTGCCGATGGAGTTTGCCGTCGAAGCGCAGAAGCTGCTGGCGATTTCGCTGGAAGGGAGCGTGGGGTGAACCTGACGCCTACCGATACGGCAAAGCGCACAAACTCCCCTCCCCTTCAGGGGAGGGGCCGGGGGTGGGGCCTATCCGCAAACGCCTTGGCGGAGTTGAAGCAGCGCGCTCGCGAAATGCGCGGCAACCCCACCGAACCCGAGAAGCGGCTGTGGCGCGAGGTGTCCGGAAGTCGGTTCGAGGGCTTCAAGTTCCGCCGTCAGGAAGTGATCGGTCGCTGCATCGTCGATTTCTGGTGCCCTTCTGCGCAGTTGGCCATCGAGGTGGACGGCGACACGCATTCCGACCCGGACAAGGATGCGCGGCGCGATGCCTATCTCAAGCAGTTTGGTGTGCGAGTGCTGCATGTGACCAATCCCGATGTCATGGGAAATATTGAAGGGGTGATGTTCGTGATCGGCGAGGCTTTGCGTGAGGCGGTTATCCCCCACCCCAACCCCTCCCCTGAAGGGGAGGGGCTAAAGTGACCACCCGCAAAACCCTCGCCCTCAACCCCGAGGCCGCCTCCTCCGCCGAAGCCCCTGCGCTCAAGAAGAAGGGCCGTGGGTGGGAGATTTCGGAGAAGCGGCTCGATGCCCTGCACGAACAGGCGCGCGAGCTGCGGCGGCACTCGTCCGAGGCGCACAAGGCGCTCGCCGCCAAGTTCGCCGCCGCCGACATGGGCCGCTACACCTTCAAGCGCCACGCGGTGGTCGGCTCGGCGATTGTCGATTTCAACTGCCACAACCTCGGCCTCGCGCTCGCGATCGACGAGGAGGGGCAGAACGACACCCTCGCCAAGCGCCGCGACAAGAGCCTCGAAAGCGTCGGGATCAAGGTGATGCGCATCGCCGCCAGCGATATCCTCACCGATATCGACGCGGTGCTGAGGCAGCTCACCCTCGTCATGCGCGAGCGGATCGAGGAGCGCAAAGCCGCCGCCCGCGCGCACAAGGCCGCCAACCCCAAGCAGACCTACGAGCGCCCCAAGCGCCGTTCGGACGACCGCAACGGCGAACGCGCCGACAAAGGGGGCACCGATCGCGGCGCGGATCGTTCCGCCAGCACCAGACCCTCAACCCGGAGCCGCAAGCCGTGATCGTCGCAACCGTTCTCGCCCCCCTGTTCATCCTGCAAGCCGCCGGCGAAGCTCTCCTCGCCGTCAAGAACGACAATCCGGAAACCTGGACGGTCGAATATCCGCGCCTGATCCAGCCCTATGTCGCCGATTATCGCCGCTGCCTCACCGTCGCCAACCGGCGCATCGCGGGCACGGCCGATTTCGAGGCCCAGCACGCGGCCGACGTGGCGCGCTGTGCCGAAGTGAAGGCCAAGGCGATTGCCGCCTCCAACACCGACCTCGCCGGGGCCAAGACGACGCTTACCCCGGAACAGGTGGACACCCTGTTCGACAATATCGGCAAGATCCACATCGCCCGCGGGCGCGATCTCGACCAGCAATTCCTCGCGCGCATGGCCGGCGCTGCCAATGCGAGCGACACCTATGAGGCCGAGCGGCCCAAGGGGCTGGTGATCGAACTGCGCGATGCCAGCGTGGTCAAGGCCCGCACCGATGCGAGCGCCGCCGCCGCCGAAGCCAGCAAGGACACACCCTAATGCTTACCATCACCGATCTCCACGCCAGCGTCGGGGACAAGCCGATCCTCAAGGGTCTCTCGCTCCATGTGCCTGCGGGGGAAATCCACGCGATCATGGGCCCCAACGGCGCGGGCAAATCGACCCTGACCAATGTGCTGGGCGGCAAGCCGGGGTACGAGGTGACCGCTGGCAGCGTGACCTTCCGGGGTGAGGATCTGCTGGCCTTGGAACCGCACGAGCGCGCGGCGAAAGGCCTGTTCCTCGGCTTCCAGTACCCGGTCGAGATCCCCGGCGTCTCCAACGTCCAGTTCCTGCGCGAGGCGCTGAACGCGCAGCGCAAGGCGCGTGGGGACGAACCGCTGTCGGGCGGCGAGTTCCTCAAGCTCGCCAAGGACAAGGCGGGCCTGCTCAAGATGGACATGGAAATGCTGAAAAGGCAGGTCAATGTCGGCTTCTCGGGCGGCGAGAAGAAGCGCGCCGAGATGGTGCAGATGGGCATTCTCGACCCGGCCTTTGCGGTGCTGGACGAGACGGACTCGGGCCTCGATATCGACGCGCTGCGGATCGTGGGCGCAGGGATCAATGCGATCATGCGCGCGCCCGACAAGGCGGTGCTGCTGATCACCCACTACCAGCGCCTGCTCGACGTCGTGAAGCCCGACAAGGTCAGCATCCTTGCGGGCGGCCGCATCGTCGAGACCGGCGGGCCGGAACTCGCCCTGAGGCTCGAGGCCGAGGGCTATGACGCGGTGATGGCGTGACGGTAGCGACCCTCCCTACCCGCCGCGAGGAAGCCTGGCGCTATGCCGACATGGACGGCGTGGCGCGGCTTGGCGTCGCGGCGCTTGACCAGTGGCAGGCGATCGACGTTCCCGCGGGCGAGAGCCTAACGCGCTGCCTCGTCGTCGGCTCCGACGCGCCCGAACTGCATCGCTTCCGCGTGACGCTGGGCGAAGGCGCGAGCGCCGCTTTCTTCGTTACCAATGCGGGCGGCGATTACACCCGGGTCGAGGTCGAAGTGCGCCTCGCCAAGGGGGCACATTTCGAATTCGGCGGGGTGACGATTGGCGGGGCTGGCGTCACGCGCGAGTTCATCACGCAGGTCATTCACGCAGAGCCCGAGGCGACCTCGAACCAGACCGTCCGCGCGGTTCACTGGGCTGGCGCGACCGGCAATTTCCTCGGCGAGATCAAGGTCGCGCGCCATGCGCAGAAGACCGATGCGGCGCAGGATTTCAAGGGCTTGCTGCTTGAGGCAGGCGCAAGCGCCAATGCCGTTCCGCAGCTCGAAATCTTCGCCGACGATGTGAAATGTGCCCACGGCGCGACAGTCGGCGCGCTCGACGAACAGGCGCGCTTCTACATGATGGCGCGCGGGCTCGATCCCGCCACGGCGCAGCGCCTGCTGGTGCAGGCCTTCATCGGCGACGCCTTCGTCGCGCTGGAGGACGAGAGCGAGCGCGAGCGGCTGCTCGATGCCGCGCTGGCGGCGCTGGAGGGGGCCAAGCTGTGAGCCTGATCCTCGTCCTGGCCTTGGCGCAGGCACCGGCTTTCACCGGCACCGTGCCGCAGCCCAATGCGCAGCTTGGCGCGGCGCATGATTGCCTGCGCGCGGGCGTGGCCGAACGGCTTGCCGCCAATGCCCCCGCCCCCAATGCGGACGAGCGCTGGGGCTGGGCGATGCAGATCGCGGACACCTGCGAGGCACAGATCAACGCCGCCGCCGATTCCGCCGATGCGGTCTATTGGACCAATAGCCACGCGCAAACCACCATCACCAAGCGGCAGATGCTGAAGGCCGAAGCCAGCTACTTCGCCGATCGCCTGATCCGCGAGCATTACGAGGCCAAGGCATGAACGCGCCTGCGACCATCGAGCGCGACCTCAGGGCCGATTTCCCCGGCATGGTCACCCATGACGGCACACCCTGGCACTACCTCGACACCGCCGCCACCGCGCAGAAGCCGCGCAGCGTTATCGACGCCATGGCGCGCGCGCTGGGGGAGGATTACGCGACCGTCCACCGCGGGGTCTACACCCGCTCGGCCGAGATGACGCTCGCTTACGAGGCGGCGCGGCGCACCGTCGCCCGCTTCATCGGCGGCACCGAGGACGAGCTGGTCTTCACCCGCGGCGCGACCGAAGCGATCAATCTCGTCGCGCAGACCTGGGGCCGCGCAAACCTCAAACCCGGCGACCGCATCCTGCTGTCGCAGGCCGAGCATCATTCGAACATCGTGCCGTGGCAGATGGTGGCCGAGGAAGTCGGCGCGCAGATCGACGTGTGCCCGCTGACCGACGACCACCGGATCGACCTCGATGCGGCAGAGGCGATGCTGACCGAGCGGCACAAGCTGGTCGCGCTGGGCCATGTCTCGAACGTCACCGGCGCGCTGCTCGATGCCCCGCGCGCTGCCGCATTGGCGCACAGGGTGGGCGCGAAGCTGCTGCTCGACGGGTGCCAGAGCGCGCCGCACATGGGGGTCGATGTCGCGGCACTGGCTTGCGACTTCTACGTCTTCTCCGCGCACAAGCTCTACGGCCCGACCGGGATCGGGGCGCTGTGGGCGCGGGCGGACATTCTCGCCGCAATGCCCCCCTATCAGGGCGGCGGGGCGATGATCGACCGGGTAACCTTCGCCAAGACCACCTATGCCAGCGGGCCGCAGCGGTTCGAGGCGGGCACCCCTGCGATCACCGAGGCGGTCGCCTTTGCGGCTGCCGTGGACTACGTCAGCGCCATCGGCCCCGCGCACATCCACGCCCACGAGCAACAGCTCGTCGCCAAGCTCCGCCGCGAACTGGGCGCAATGAACGATGTGCGCCTGTTCGGCCCCGCCGACAGTGCCGGAATCGTCAGTTTCGCGCTGGACGACATCCACCCGCACGATCTCGGCACGATCCTTGACGAAAGCAACGTCGCGATCCGCGCCGGGCACCACTGCGCCCAGCCCTTGATGGACTACCTCGGCGTCCCTGCCACCGCGCGCGCCAGCTTCGGGCTCTATTCGACCGAGGCCGATGTCGACGCGCTGCTCGCCGGGATCGCCCGCACCCGCAAGATTTTTGGAAGAGGATGAGAGCGATGGACAGCTCGACCGAAAAGCCCCCCCGCGCCCGCGTGGAAGATGCAATCGACGACGAGGCGGGCGCCACTCCCGCGCCGCGCCAGCGCGACTATCTCGACGGCTTTCTCGCCGCCAAGCCGCCTGAAGGCCCGATCGGTGGTGCGGGAAGCGACCTTCAGGCCGATGTGATCGAAGCCCTGCGGGAAATCTTCGACCCGGAAATCCCGGTGAACATCTACGACCTGGGCCTGATCTATGGCGTCGAAGTGGACGAGAACCGCGACGCCACCGTCACCATGACGCTGACGACCCCGCATTGCCCTGTGGCGGAATCGATGCCCGGCGAGGTCGAACTGCGCGTCTCCAGCGTGCCGGGGATCCGCGATGCCGAGGTCAATCTCGTGTGGGATCCGCCGTGGGGGCCGCACAAGATGAGCGACGAGGCGCGGCTCGAATTGGGGATGCTGTGAGCGACACCATCGCCCTTGCCATCGGCCTTGCCGACTATAACGACCCGCGCGATGCGGCTGACGTGGTGGCGCTGCTCGATGCCTATGCGCGCGATCCGATGGGGGGCGGCGCGCCCCTCGCCGAGACGACCAAGGCGCGCCTCGCGAGCGATCTGGCGGCCAATCCGCAGGCCTTCTCGTTGCTGGCACGCATCGGCGCGCGCGCCTTAGGCCTTGCCAATTGCTTCATGGGCTATTCGACCTTCGCCGCCGCGCCGCTGGTCAATATCCACGATCTTGCTGTCCTGCCCGGCCATCGCGGCGCAGGGATCGGCAAGGCGCTGCTCGCGGCAGTCGAGGCCGAGGCCTTGAAGCGCGGGGCGTGCAAGATCACATTGGAAGTGCTGAGCGGCAATCCGGCGCGGCATCTCTATGCCCGCGAAGGCTATGGCGACTACCAGCTCGATCCCGCCACCGGGCACGCGCTGTTCTGGCAGAAGAGGCTCAAATGACCGAAACCACCACCCGCGCCGCGCCGAAGGCCGCCGTCACCCTGACGCCCTCTGCCGAGGCGCGCATCGCCGATCTGATGAGCAAGGCTCCCGAAGACGCCATCGGCGTCAAGCTCTCCACCCCCCGGCGCGGCTGTTCGGGCCTTGCCTATTCGGTCGATTACGTCACCACCGAAGCGAAGTTCGACGAGAAGATCGTCACCCCGGGCGGCGTGTTCTACATCGACGGGGCAAGCGTGCTCTACCTCGTCGGCTCTGTCATGGACTGGCGCGAGGACGATTTCAGCGCGGGCTTCGTGTTCGAAAACCCCAACGCCAAGGGCGCCTGCGGCTGCGGCGAAAGCTTCATGGTCTGAGACGCCTGCCAGGGCGAACAGCGCGCGGACAATCACGCCGCCGTTGTCGCCTGCTGGCAGGTTCTTGCGCGGTTTTGCGCAGACCTTGGCGCGCGGCCACGTGTTTCACGTGAAACATTGCGCCGCCTGGACGGCTGCTCAGTCCTCGGCAGCGATCCGCGCGATCAGGCGGCTTTCCAGCTCGTCGGTCTCGCCATCGGCAGCGATCATCTTTTCGAGCCACTCGGCCTCGAAATCCGTCACCACCTCGCCCGCAGCGGCAAGCGCTTCGTAATCGGTGCCAGCAGGCTTCTTGCGCCCGAACACCTTGCCGAAGTGGTTGGCCGCCTGGGGTGCCTCACGCACCATGCGACCGAAGAAGCGCCCGACATTGGCCTGATTGTCAGCGACAAAGGCCTCCAGCTCACGGCGGCGCTCGTGGGTCAGCTGGGCGTTCTTGAGGGTGAAGCCCTTGAGATAATTGGCAACGCCATCGATGAACAGATCGTCCCACTCAGCCGCGTTCTCCTCGGCGAGGGTTTCGTCCTTGAGGCGGAACAGCAGTTCGGCATCGAAGCGCGTGACAGCCGCCGGGCCGTGGCCGCCGCTGGCAAAGATCACGCGGCGGATGATGCGACATTCGGCCGCCGTGATACGGGTCGCGGCGAGTTCGCCGCCGCAGCGGGTCGGCCCGGTGCCGGTCAGGACTTCGCGCTCGACCACATCCAGAACGTAGTTCTTGAGCCGGTCAGGGGTGTTCTCGGCGCGCTCGATGATCCGCACCAGGGTTTCGAGTTCGACCATGCTCTCGACCTTGCCGTCGGCCTCGATCTGGCCGATCAGCCACTCCGCCTCCTCGAGCGAGCATTGCAGGCGCGGCGGGGTGCCGTTGAGCACGAATTCGCCCACCGCCTCGACGAAGAAGTCGCACCATTCGGGGGTGCGCGTGGTCAGTGCGCGGTTGAGTTCGAACAGCGCTTCGGCCTCGGCGCGGGTGATGATGCCATCGCCCCAGCCTTCGCGGCGCAGCGCGAGCAGCTCTTCGGCGGTGATCCGGCCGTCGGCGGCGGCGGCCTTCGCCACGGCCATGAATTGGGTCGTCATGCTGGTGCTGTCCCCTGAGATTGCGCACGGGGCATGGCACAGACAGGCTTAAGACCGCGTTACCGCTTTTCGACCTCGCGGATGCAGCTGCCCGGATCGGTCGGCGCCCCGCCCTGCCGCAGCCGCGCCTCGACATGGGTCGCGGTCGGCTCGGGCGCGCTGGCGGTGACGGGGTAGAGGTAGATGTCGAGCACGCAGGCGGGCCCGGCAAACTGGAGCTTCCTCGCATCGCCCTCGGCAAGATCAATGCGGGGGTTGCCGAACCGGCGGGTGAGCGCGGCGGCGGGCGCGCCGATCACGCCGTCGAGCCCGGCGGGCGCCATGACCTCGGGCACGACCACGATGGAGCTGCGCGGGGCGCTGGACGGTTTGGCGGGCGCCGCCGAGGCGCGGGCCGGGCGCGGGCCGCTCCCGCCCGAGCCGCAGCCTCCGAGCACCAGCGCCGCAAGCGCAAGGAGGGCGAACGCGCGCCTCATGCCGCGCCCCCGTCTGCCGCGATCCGGCGCAGCACCAGATGCGTCCCCGCCGCCGCGCCGATCACTGGCGCGAGGAAATTGACCAGCGGCACCAGCATCAGCCCGGCCACGCCTGCGCCCAGCAGCACCCGCTCGCCCCACGGCACCGGATTGGCGCGCTCCCCGCCCGGCCCGCAATGCCGCACCCACGCCATATCGGTGAATTCGCGCCCCATCAGCACAGCATTCACGCCAAGGAATACCAGCCCCGGCCCAATCGCGGTGAACAGCAACAGCACCGCCAATGGCAGCGCCAGCAGGTTATAGCCCAGCACCCGCAGCAGCCCCCGCAGCGCCAGCGACACCTCGCGCGCCAGCGGCAGAGGCCGCGCCCGCTCGGCCAGCGCCGGGTAGTGCCGCGCCTCGACCGCCGCCACCACCTCGTCGGCGAAGAACTGGAGCACCATCAGCGCCACCACCCGGAACAGCAGCCAGAACGCCACAAGCGCGACCAGCACCATCGCAGCGATCAGCAACGGCCCGCCGATGACCGGGGGGATCAGCGCCGCGAACCACTCACTCTCCGCCATCAGCGGGATCGCGGCATAGAGCCCCGCGCCCGCCACGGCGAACAGCACCAGCGTCACCGCCACGCTCTTGACCAGCACCGCCACCACGGCACGGTCGCCCAGCTGGCCAATGGCTTTCATCATCGCGGCGAGGACGGCGGACATGGCCCACCCGATGCGGCGGCCCTCGCGTGAAGTCAACGCACCTGCCGTCCCCACGCACAGATGGCTTGGCGCACGCGACGAAGGCGGCTAGGCGGAGCGCGCTTTTTCTCAACCCAAGGAACCCCCAAGTGCCCGACACCGCCCCCCGTTACGACGTGATCGCCATCGGCAATGCCGTGGTCGACGTGATCGCCTCTTGCGAGGAGGAGCTGATCGAGGAGCTGCAACTGAACCGCGGCGGCATGACCCTGATCGACGAGGCGCGGGCCGAGGAACTCTACGAAGCCATGCCGCCCGCCCGCGAGCTTTCGGGCGGGTCGGCGGCGAACACGCTGGCGGGGCTCGCCACGCTCGGCCTGCAATGCGCCTTCATCGGGCAGGTCGCCGACGACCAGCTCGGCAAGGTGTTCCGCCACGATATGCGCGCCACCGGCATCGACTTCGACACGCCCGCCCGCAGCGGCGAACCGGCGACGGGCCGCGTGCTGATCTTCGTGACGCCCGATGGCGAGCGCACGATGAACACCTTCCTCGGCGCAGGCCAGTTCCTGCCTGCCGCAGCGCTCGATGAAGAGCTGATCGCCAGCGCCGCGATCCTCTATCTCGAAGGCTATCTGTGGGATCCCGAAGAGCCCCGCCGCGCCATGCGCCGCGCCATCGAAGTCGCGCGCGAAGCGGGCCGCAAGGTCGCCTTCACCGCCTCCGAAAGCTTCGTGATCGCCCGCCACGGCGACGATTTCCGCAGCATGATCGAGGACGGCATCATCGACATCCTGTTCGTCAACGAAACCGAGCTGGCGACGCTGACGGGCGAGGACGACTTCGAGGCGGGCCTCGCCGCTGTCGCCGGCAAGGTGCCGGTGCTGGTGGCGACCCGCAGCGAGAAGGGCGCCGTCGCGATCGCGCACGGCGAGCGCGCCGAAGTCGCCGCGGTGCCGGTGATCAAGGTGGTCGACACCACCGGCGCGGGCGATCAGTTCGCGGCAGGCTTCCTGTCGGGCTATGCCAAGGGCGAGCCGCTGACCCGCTGCCTCAAGCGCGGCGCGATCTGCGCCTCGGAAGTGATCGCGCATTACGGCCCGCGGCCCGAGGCCGATATGCTCAAGCTGATGGAAGAAAGGCTTTGATGCCTTGCGTGCCCGCCTCCGCGGGCACGTCCTCGGTGCTGTTTCAAGCCCTGCGGGCTTGAGCACCTGCGGCTCACGCGCGTGCGCTCGCGGCTGCTTCACAGCCGATCAACGCCACACGGTGGGTCTGCGCCTGGATCGCCGTGTGCGATGACGCGGCGCTATTCGTCGGGCACGTAGCCCGCGTCGCGCAGGGTCACCATGTAGCCCGCGATCTGGTCGATCTGAGGGCGGGTGAGGGTGAAGTCCATATCCTCCGGGTAATTGTGCGCGTCGGCCAGCCAATCCGCGAGCGACCGCTCCGACAGCCCCGGCCGGTTGGCAATCGCGGCAAAGCTGGGCGAGGCCGGATTGGGCGAGAGGAACGGTGGCTCGACCGCATGACACCCCCCGCAAGCCGCCTCGATAAAGGCCGGCGCACGGGTATCGGGCGAGGGCGCGGTCGCCTTGCCGAGCATGGGCGGCGGATTGTCGATGCCGGGCGCGGCGGCGCAGGCGGCGAGGGCCAAGGTCGCAGCGGCGATGAAGGTGAGGCGGTGGGTCATGCTGGCCTTGTGGGCCTGCCCAAGGCCAGCGTCTTTGATCGGGATCAAATTTGCTGATCGGCACACCTGGAGGGGTTGATCGCCAACTCGCCTCCCCGGACTTGATCCGGGGCCCCACTGCCTTGTCACGCTGGAAAGAAGGAGAAGCGGGGTCCCGGGTCAAGCCCGGGAAGGCGGAATAAGCCAGAGGAGTGGCTGGTTATACCGCCTGCTCCCGCGCCACTTCCCGCCAGCCGATGTCGCGGCGGCAGAAGCCTGAGGGGAAGCGGATCGCATTGACCGCGGCATAGGCCTTGGCCTGCGCTTCGGTGACGCTGGCGCCCATCGCGGTGACGGCGAGCACCCGGCCGCCATTCGCCACCAGCGCGCCGTCCGCAAGCGCGGTGCCGGCGTGGAATATCTTGACCGCGCCCGGCTCCACCCCCGCCAAGTCGATCGCGCCACCCTTCACGGGCGTGCCGGGGTAGCCCTTGGCCGCCATCACCACGGTCAGCGCGGTTGCATCGCTGAGGGCGACCTCGGTGCCTTCGAGCGTGCCCGTGGCACAGGCGAGCATCAGCGCCACCAGATCACTCTCAAGGCGCATCATCAGCACCTGACATTCGGGGTCGCCGAAGCGGGCGTTGTATTCAATCAGTTTGGGGCCGTCGGCGGTCAACATCAGCCCGGCAAAGAGCACGCCCTGATAGGGGTTCCCCTCTGCGCGCATGGTGCGCACCGTGGGTGCGATGATCTCGGCCATCACGCGGGCCTGCAATTCGCTCGTCAGCACCGGCGCGGGGGAATAGGCGCCCATCCCGCCGGTGTTGGGGCCGGTGTCGCCGTCGCCCACGCGCTTGTGGTCCTGCGCCGAGCCGAAGGGGACGATCGCGGTGCCGTCGGTGAGCGCGAAGAAGCTCGCTTCCTCGCCTTCCATGAATTCCTCGATCACCACCTGCGCGCCCGCCCCGCCGAAGGCGCCGCCGAACATATCGGCGAGGGTTTCCTCGGCCTCGGCGAGGGTCGCGGCGATCACCACGCCCTTGCCTGCCGCGAGGCCATCGGCCTTGAGCACGTAAGGCGGCTGGAAGCTGGCAAGGGCAGCGCGGGCTTCCTCAAGGCTGCTGGTGCGGACATAGCCTGCGGTGGGGATGCCGGCGCGGGCGCAGAGGTCCTTGGTAAAGCCCTTGGAGCCCTCGAGCTGCGCCGCCGCCTGCGAAGGGCCGAACACCGGCACGCCCGCCGCCCGCAGCGAATCCGACAGCCCGTCGACCAGCGGCGCCTCGGGGCCGACGACCACGAGGCCGATGGTGTGCTCGCGGCAAAAGGCGATCACCGCGCCATGATCGGTCGCGTCGAGCGCCACGCACTCGGCTTCCTCGGCGATACCGGGATTTCCGGGGGCAGCATAGAGCCGGTCGCAGGCAGGGGATTGCGCCAGCTTCCACGCCAGCGCATGTTCGCGGCCCCCAGACCCCAGAAGCAGGATATTCATGGCCCCTCCGCCCAACTCCGAAAGTGATGCCGGGCTGGTAGCGCGCGAACGGCAGGGCGACAACGCCCAGCCGCTGACCATCAGCGAGATTTCCGCGCTGCTGAAGCGCACGGTCGAGGACCGCTTCGGCTTCGTGCGGCTGCGCGGCGAATTGTCGGGGGTGAAGCGCGCGGCATCCGGCCACTTCTACTGCGCCCTGAAGGATGACGGCGCGGTGATCGACGGGGTGATGTGGAAGGGCAACGCGGCCCGCCTCAACTTCCGCGCCGAAGATGGCCTTGAGGTGATCGCCACCGGCAAGCTGACGACCTATCCCGGGCGCTCCAAATACCAGATCGTGATCGATTCCATGGAGCTGGCGGGCGAGGGCGCGCTGCTGGCGCTGCTGGAGAAGACCCGCGCTCGGCTGGCAGCTGAAGGGCTGTTCGACGCGGGCCGCAAGCGTCCCCTGCCCTTCCTGCCGCGTGTGATCGGGGTCGTCACCTCGCCGACCGGCGCGGTGATCCGCGACATTCTCCACCGCCTCGCCGACCGTTTCCCGAGCCACGTGCTGGTCTGGCCGGTGCTGGTGCAAGGACAAGGCGCGGCCGAGCAGGTGGCGGCGGCGGTGCGCGGGTTCTCGGCGCTGGAAGCGGGTGGCCCCATCCCCCGCCCCGACGTGGTGATCGTCGCACGCGGGGGCGGCTCGATCGAGGATCTGTGGAGCTTCAACGAGGAAGTGGTGGTGCGCGCCATCGCCGAATGCTCGATCCCCGTCATCAGCGCCGTAGGGCATGAGACCGACACCACGCTCGCCGATTTCGCCGCCGATCGCCGCGCGCCCACGCCCACCGCTGCCGCCGAAATGGCCGTGCCGGTGCGCGCCGACCTTGCCTTCACCCTCACCGATCTCGCCGCCCGCCAGCGCCGCGCGGTGTATCGTCCGGTCGAGCTGGGACGCGAGCGGCTCGAAGCGCGGGCCCGCTTGCTGCCGCGCCCGGAACATCTCCTCGCCCCGCAGGCCCAGCGGCTCGATGACCTGTCCGACCGCCTGCGCCGCGCGCTGGGTGACCGTTCGGCCAAGGGACGCGAGCGGCTCGCCGGGGTGGGCGCGCGGCTTTCGCCCAGCCTGCTGACCCGCTCGGCGAGCGAGGCGCAGCGGCGGCTTGACCGGGCGCGCCTCAGCGCGGCGTTGATCGAGCGGCCCTTGCGGCACGGGTCTGACCGGCTCGCCGCACTGACGCGGGTGATGAGCCAGCTCCATCCCGAAAAGCCGCTGGAGCGCGGCTACGCCATCATCCGCAATGCCGAGGGACGCGCGTTGACCACCCGCGCCGAGGCAGCAAGCGCGGCGCTGCTGACGGTGCAATTCCGCGACGGCACGCTTGCGGCACATCCGGCTGGCGCCGCGCCCGCCCCGGCCCCGGCCCCGGCCGCGCCGCCAGCTTCGCCTCCGCGCAAACGGCCCGTCGCCCCCTCGCCGCAACAAGATGATTTGTTCAGCTAGCCACTCGGTGCTATCCTTGTGCCCATGTTGATGTCCTCCGCCGACAAGACGGCCAAGCTTTACTACGGCCCCTCGAGCTTCCGCGTCCTGCGCCCGGGCAGCCATGTGCTGTGCGCGGTGACGGGCGAGGCGATCCCGCTTGCCGAGCTGCTCTACTGGAGCGCCGAGCGGCAAGAGGCCTATGCCTCGTGCGAGATCGCGACCCGGCGCCTGCTCGGCCTCGGCTGATCCTCTCTCGAAGCAACCGGTCGCCCGCGATGGCCGCCTAGACCGCCATCGCGGTTGACCATGCTCACGTGAAGCCTCAAGGCCTTGAAAGCATGGTCCGCTGGCTGCTTCTCGCTCTTGTCGTCATCGGGCTGGCCCCCGGCACGTTCCTGCGCACCCCCACGGGCCTTCGCCAGAATGGCGCCGTGGTCACGGTCACGCCGCTGGCGACACGCGAAGGGGTGGCAGGCGAGCTGGCGCTGACCGGGGTGTGGGAACTGACCGCAGCACATGGCTGGTTCGGGGGCTTTTCCGCACTCGTCGCCGCAGGGCGCACAAAGCTGATCGCGGGCAGCGACCGCGGCTGGCTGCTCGACATCGACCTCACCGGCCCTGCCCCGAAGGTCGCCCCCGACAGCTTCCGCTTCATCGCCCTGCGCGCCAGCACCCGCAGCGAGGTGGTCGATCTCGAAGCGCTCGCGCATGATCCGGCGAGCGGCACCTTGTGGGCGGCCTATGAGTATTACAACCGCATCGAACGCCTGTCGCCCGGCGGCGCGCGCGCGCATCGCGAGCCGCCCGAAATGGAGCGCTGGAGCGACAATAGCGGGCCCGAGACGATGGTGCGCCTTGCCGACGGGCGGTTCGTGGTGATCGCCGAGGGCTCCAAGCGCGGCGAGGCGTTGCTGCACCGGGCACTGCTGTTCCCCGGCGACCCGGTGAAACCCGGCGAGGCGGCCCGCTTCCAGTTCCAGTCCTGGCCCGATTACGACCCCGTCGACGCCACCGCGCTGCCCGACGGGCGGGTGCTGATCCTCCTGCGCCGGGTCGAATATGCCTTTCCGGTGCGCTTCGACACCGCCATCGCCATCGCCGATTCGCGCATGATCAAGCCCGGCAGCACATGGCGCGCGCGGATCATCCAACGGCTGCAGGGCGGCATCTTTGCCGACAATTTCGAAGGAATCGCCTTCATCCCCTCAGCCGATGATCCGGCCAAGGGCGCCGTCTGGCTGATCTCGGACGACAATCTCTCAGCCTTCCAGAAGAGCCTGCTGGTGCGGTTCGACTGGAAGGGGTGAGGGAGGCGTGCTTGGTTGGCGGCCACCTGCGGTGACGCAGACCTCCCGCCCCGCCTCCCCACCCGGCCACCATACCGTAATGGTATTCTTGGTGGCCGGGTGGGGAGGCGCGACGGGAAGTCTGCATCGCGCAAAGCGCGATCGGAAAACAAATACGAAAAAGCGCCCGGAAACCCGGACGCTTGTTCGATTCGCTACCAGCCCTCAAGGGGACAGGCGCGGCTTAAGCGGCGGCGTTGGCCTTCACCAGCTCGCGCTTCACCTTCTGCGCGTTGGCCGAAAGCTTGTCGTCGCTGGTCTTGAGCAGCCAGTTGTCGAGCCCACCATTGTGCTCGACCGAGCGCAGACCGTGGGTCGAGACGCGGAACTTGAAGCTGCGCTCCAGCTTTTCGCTCATCAGCGTCACGTTCTGCAGGTTGGGCAGAAACACGCGCTTGGTCTTGTTGTTGGCGTGGCTCACATTGTGGCCGACCTGGCGGCCCTTGCCGGTCAGTTCGCAGATGCGCGACATGATGTGTCTCTTCTCGATAAAGGTCAGGCCCGGGCACGAGGCTGGGCAAGGAAAGCGGCGCGCATAACGGGGCAGACCCGAATCGTCAAGCAAGTTGCGCGCCTGCGCTGACGGGGCTAGCCCGCGGGGGATGAACAGCTGGCCGCTTCCCCCGCCGATGCAAGCCGCGCTCGACGCTGCGCGCGCCGCCGCCGATGCGGGCGAAGTGCCGATTGGCGCGGTGATCGTCAAGGGTGGCGCGATCATCGCACAGGCGCATAACGCGCCCCGCACCGATCACGACCCCACCGCCCATGCCGAAATCATGGCGATTCGCGCCGCGGCCAAGGCGCTGGGGGATGAACGGCTGACCGGGTGCGAGCTTTGGGTGACGCTTGAACCCTGCGCGATGTGTGCAGGGGCCATCGCCCATGCCCGGATCGCGCGGCTCTATTACGCGGCGAGCGATCCCAAGGGCGGCGCGGTGGAACACGGCGCGCGGGTGTTCGACCAACCGCAGTGCCTGCATCGACCCGAGGTCTATTCCGGCATGGGCGAGTCTGAATCCGCCGCGCTTCTCAAAGGGTTTTTCAGCGCTCGGCGTTGAGTGTGCGATGGCGCGGCATGGGCGGCGCAGCACGAGGGTCTGGCATGGGACGCAAAGCGGCATGGGCAATCGGTACGGCACTGGCCGTCATGGTCGCAGGGTGCGGGGGTGAAGACACCAGCGCCCCGCCGCCCACCGGGGGCACGCCAACGCCCTCGCCTTCTCCCACTCCGACCCCCACCCCCACCCCCGCCCCGGTCGGTGTCGTCCAGACCCCCAACATCACCTATGGCAGCGGCGCGGTGGCGGGCGGCACACAGACGCTCCAGCTCGATATCTACCGTCCCGATACACCCTGCACCGCTCCGCGCCCGACGGTGATGTTCGTCCATGGGGGCGGCTTTGTCGGCGGCAGTCGGCGGGGCGGCAATGTCGATACGATCGCGCAGGCGCTGGCGAACCGGGGGATCAACCTCGTCTCGATCTCCTATCGCTTGCAGGGCGACAATCCGGTGATCGGCAGCGAATTCGCGCAGTTCGAACGCGACTTTCAGGCGCTCAACACCACCGAGCCGCCCGCGCGCGTCACCGCTTTCACCGCGGCGGTCGAGGATGCGACGCGCGCGCTGCGCTGGGCCGAGACCAATGCCGCCGCCTGGTGCATCGACCCGCAGCGCTTCGGCCTGTGGGGCAGTTCGGCCGGAGCCTTCACGGTGATGCATTTGGCCTATAGTCTCGACGAATATGCGATTGCCCGGCCCCCGGTGCGGGTCGCGGTCGATTACTGGGGTGGCCATTTCCGCGTCGGCGACATGGAAGCGGGCGAGCCGCCGCTGTTCGTGATGCACGGCACCGCTGACAGCACGGTGCCCTATCTGCGCGCAACCGAGCTGACCAATCAGGCGCAGCGCGCAGGCGTGCCCTTCACGCTCTATTCGATCATCGGCGGCGAGCACGATTTCAACGGCAGCGGATTCTTCGTGCTGACGGTCGACGGGCAATCGATCGCCGACAAGACCGCGAGCTTCATTGATGCCCATGTCCGCACAGGCGGCGTGCCGGTTTACGAGCGGCGCGATATTCCGCGTTAGCCGGCGATCGCGTGTTCGGGCGTGCAGGGCTCCGTTGGCTTCTCGCTGAAGGCCGAGAAGTCATGCGTCTGCCATGGCCGGAAGCGGTCGAGGTAGAACGACCACACCGCGCGCTCCGTGCCCAGCGGCGGCGACTGCGGCCCGCCCTGTGCCACTTCGAGCGCGAGATTGGCGGTATAGCCCGGGCAGGCATCGCTGAAGCGCCGATCCCATGCCAGCTGGCGGGTCGCCTCGACATCCCACGCCGCCATATCCTTGACCAGCGCCAGCCGAGCGCGGCCCTTGGCGCAGGTCGCGACGTAGAGGCAGACCTTCTGCCCCGGCGCCCGCTCGCGCACATACCACTGCGCCGCGGCAACGACGCCTGCCTTGTCGAGCCCCATCCACGAGGCATAGCGCGACCCGTAATCATAGGCGGTGCAGCTGCCGATCAAGAGCAGAAGCACGCTCAGGCAAGCGGCCCCGATGCGCTGTCCGAGGCTCGGCCTTGACGGTCTCGACCTGTCAGCGAAGGTCATCGGAAAGTCTCTCTCAATCGACTGGCGGGACGCCCGGCGGATAGTGGCTGATCTCCACCCTGAGGCCATCGGGATCGGGCACGAACAGCGCGGTGATGCCGGGTTCGAAACGCTGGAGCCTTGCTTCGATCCCCGCCTGGGCAAACTCCGCAGCAAGGGCCTCTACCGCCTCGGCGCTGGGCGCGGAAAATCCGAAATGGTTGAGGCCGGGGGCGTAGCGGCCATAATCGCCCGTCCCTTCCTTTGCCTTCGTGAACTGGATGTGGAGCCCCGACGCATTGGCCCAGATGCCACGCTTCTTTTGCGTGAAGCCGATCCGGGGGAGCAGGAAGCCATAAAAGGCTGCGGCCCTATCGGGATCGCGCGAGAGGATCGTGAGGTGATCGAGAGCGTAGGCCATCAATTGCCACATATTAAGCACAGCGCACGCTACAATCCCCGCCAGATCTGCGCCGGAGCCGTGTCTGCGGCCCCCCAGCGCGAGGGTGTGCAGCGCGCCGGGCGGAAGCGTTTGGAATAGCACAGGCGGATTTCCTCCAGCCAGCCCCGGCCATTCAGCTTCACCCCGATCGCGGCCTCGGGCCATTCCGGATTGGCATCGGCAAAGGCGGCGCGGATGCGGCCTGCCGTGAGGCCGTCTTCGCGGCTGATGCGGTCGTAATCGGGAAAGCGCAGGCCGGAGCGCAGGATGCGGATCACCTTGAGGTAATTCGCCGGGCGCTTGACCATGCAGCTACCATGCTTGGCCCACTGCCGCGCGATCAGCCAGTCAGACGGCATCAGGCACATATTCGCGCGCACATCGGCGGGGGTGAGGGCATTGGGCGCGGCGCACCATTGCGGCCAGCTCTGCCCGCCTTCGGGCCACAGCCCGTGGACGACAAGGCCAAAGCTGCCGCTGCGCCCGCCGCACTGGAAGGCGTGGCTGCGGTCGCTCTGGCGGGACTTGCAGAACTCCGGGCTCCAGCTGAGCGCGAGGGTATAGCCGGTGATCGGCACCACCCGGCGCGGGCCGTCGGGGCTGATCGCGGGCACGCGGGTGACCTGCGGAGCGCGGCACTGATAGGCCTGCGCATGGGCGACACCGGGCAGGGCCAGCGCGAGCGCGGCGAGCGCAAATTTACTCGAACACCGCAGGGCCATCTTCCTCTCCGGGCTGGGGGGTGCGGGCAAACCAGCGGGCGGCCTGCGGGGTCAGGAGGCTCGCCATCGCCACTGCCACCAGCAGCGCCCCTGCGAGCGCGGCAGGATCGAGGAAGGCCAGCCGCAGCGCCCCGAAGCCCAGTACCAGCCAGCGCGCGAAGGGCGCGGCGAAGAGGTATATCCATGCAAGCGGGATCAGCGCGATCGTGAACTCGGCTGACAGCGCCACAATCGTCCAGTCGCGGTTCCAGCCGTCCCACGGCAGATGCAGTGCATAGACCAGCTGGGCGAGCGGCAGATCGCCGAGGCCGCGCACCAGCCGCAGCAGTGCAGCCGAGAGGAAGGCGGCGGCAAACACCCGGATCGCCAGCGGCCTTGGCCCCCGGATCAGCTTCATAGCGGCTTGAAATCCAGCCCGATGTCAGCCGCAGGTGCGCTCTGGGTCAGTCGCCCGACCGAGATGTAATCGACCCCGCTCGCCGCCTTCGCTGCGATGGTCTGGAGGTTGACGCCCCCGCTCGCCTCGGTCGGCACGCGGCCTGCGACGATGCGGACGGCCTCGGCCAGCGTTGCGGGATCCATGTTGTCGAGCAGCAGGTGATGCGCGCCCGCCGCCAGCGCGGGTTCGATCTGGTCGAGGTTGTCGACCTCGCAGATGATCTTCTCGACCCCCGCCTCGCGCGCCCGGCGCACCGCCTCGCCGACGCTGCCTGCGACCGCGACGTGGTTGTCCTTGATCATCGCCGCATCCCACAGCCCCATGCGGTGGTTCTGCGCCCCGCCTTGCCGGGTGGCGTATTTTTCGAGAAACCTGAGGCCGGGGATGGTCTTGCGGGTGTCGAGCAGCGTGCAGGCCGGATTGCCGCCTTCCCCGCGCATGGCGGTGACATAGGCGTGGGTCAGGGTGGCGATGCCGGAGAGGTGCTGGACGATGTTCAAGGCGCTGCGCTCCGCTGTCAGCAGCGCGCGGGCGCGTCCTTCGATCCGCATCAGATCGGTGCCCGCAGGCACCTTGTCGCCATCATGGACGAGGGTTTCGAGGGTGCAATCGGGATCAAGATGGCGGAAGAAGGCTTCGGCCAGCGGCAGGCCTGCGACGACGATCGCATCACGGCTGTCCATCACGCCGGAAAACCGCGCGTCCGCCGGGATCACGCTCTCCGACGTGACATCGCGCCCGCCGCCGGGGAGGCCTTCGCCCAAGTCCTCCGCCAGCGTGGCGTGGATGAATGTGGCGAGGTCGAAGCCGGGGAGGGTGAAGTCAGGCACCAATACATCCTTCGTCATCGCGAGGGCCGGTAGGCCCGCGGCGATCCATGGCCCACGCCCTGTCTGGGAGCATCAGGCCATGGATTGCTTCGTCGCCATGCTCCTCGCAATGACGAGGGGATTGGTCAATGCACGAACCGCGCGACCACATCGCGGTAGCTGCGGCTCACCTTCACCTCGGCGCCGCTTTCCAGCACCAGGAAGCATTCGCCGTTGGTGTGGGGCTTCACTTGCCGCACCAGATCGAGGTTGACGATGGTCGAGCGGTGGACGCGCTGGAACTTGCGCGGATCAAGGCGGCGCTCCAGATCCTTCATCGTCTCGCGCAGCACCAGCGAATTGTCGCCGGTCGAGATGATCATGTAGTCGCCCGCCGCCTCGATATGCTCGATCGTGTCGACTTCGACGCGGAAGATCTGCCCGCGATCCTTGACGTTGATGAGTTTTTCGAAGCGGTCGGCGCTTTCGGTGGTCGGCGCAGCGGTCTCGACGAAGTCAGCCGCACGTTCAGGGGCGATTTCGTTGAGCACGTCGAGCAATTGCCCGGCATCCTCGGCCGATTTCTTCTCGGCGAGGCGCTGGCGCACGCGTTCGATGGTGTCGGCGAGCTTTTGCTCATCCACCGGCTTCATCAGGTAATTGACGGCATTCGCCTCGAAGGCGCGGATCGCGTGTTCTTCGTAAGCGGTGACGAAGACGAACAGCGGGGGTTCGATCTCCATCACGCCCTTGACGACGGAAAAGCCGTCAAAGCCGGGCATCTGGATGTCGAGGAAGACCAGATCGGGCTTCTCGGTCTTGATCTTGCGGATCGCCTCGCGCCCGTTGGCGCAGGTGTCGATGATCTCGACGTCCTCGAACGGCTGAAGCCGCAGTTGCAAGCCCTGAATGGCGAGCTTTTCGTCATCAACAAGGATCGTTCTGATGGTCATAGGGGAGTTCCGATTAGGCGTTGGGGGGGGTTGAGGGGCACGACATTGCCGGCCTGACTCGCCGCCGCGGGGAGGGCGGGCGGTTCAGGGGCGACGGCATCGGCCCGGTTGAACGGGATCTCGATCAGCACGGTAAAGCCGCCCCCAGCTTCCGAACGGGTTTCGAACAGGTGATTGTCGCCATAGGCCTGCGCCAGGCGATTGCGGATATTGGCAAGGCCCACGCCGGTCGACACCGGGCGGCCCGGCACCGGATCACGCGAGGCGAACAGATCATCCACGCCCGGCCCGGTATCCTCGACCGTCAGGCGCAGCCGATCGCCGATCACCCGCGCGGTGAGGGCGATCTGCGCGCCTTCCTCCTGCGGGCTGACGGCATATTTGATCGCGTTCTCGACCAGCGGTTGCAGCAGCATCGCGGGCAATTGCGCCTTGAGCGCCGCATCCTCAATCTCGAACTGGGTGCGCAGGCGTTCTTCGAAGCGCATCCGCTCAATGTCGAGATAGAGCTGCAGCGTCTCGATCTCCTGCTCGAGCGTCACCTGACTGCCCGGCTCGGCGACCAGCGTGTGGCGCAGGAAGCCCGACAGCCGCGTCAGCATCGCATTGGCAGGCTCGGTCTGCTTGAGCAGCACCAGCGTCGAGATCGAATTCAGCGTGTTGAACAGGAAGTGCGGGTTGAGCTGATAGCGCAGCATGGCGAGCTGCGCAGCGGTCGCCTGCGCTTCCAGCCGTTCGAGCCGGTCGGCCTGCTGTTCCACCGTCAGGAAGAAGTTGATCGCGTAATAAAGCGCGCTCCACCCGCCAAGCAGCGTCATGGGCAGATAGAGCAGGCCGATCAGGCGCTGGGCAAAATTGTCACGGCTGCCGCCGGTATAGACCCCCTGCACCCAGGCATCGATCGACGCGTGGAGCACCACCGCAAAGATCAGCACCACGGCTGTCAGCCCCCAGGTCACCAGCGGCTGCTGGCGGATCAGCTGGCGGTAGATCACCGACAGGATCAGGCTGATCGAAAAGCCGGTGATCGTGGTGACGAGGATCAGCGCCAGCACGTCGAGTTCCTGCTTGTTCGCCAGCGCAGAGACCGCGCGCAACAGGAAAGCCGCGCCCCAGCCTGCCAGCTGGAGGTTCCAGAACGCCCGGTTCTTGCTCGCGAAGAACGGCGCCGCCTGGATCTGGAGCACTGCCATAGTGGTCCCGGTCTAACTCATTTCGTCGCAATGGGCACCGTTAATCGGTCGCATTATCTTGGGGCAGGAACGGCTCGGCGCAAGATCGACCGGGCTGCGGGCCGGCACCGCGCCGCAAGGGGCAGCAGTGCCCTAGCGTCCCACGCTGATTTCGCGGCGGAATTGCCGGGCCCAGTCAGCCTGTCCCTCGCTCGTCATCCAGGCTTTGACCGCGGGCAGCTCGGCCGCCATCGCCTCGGCGCGTTCGTCCCACCCTTCGTGGGTGCGGCGCAGCTTGAGGCCGGCGTCATGGGTCGATCCCCAGCGGGTCATGAAGGTGACGGCGGCGGCCGGATCATAGCCCGCATTGGCGAGCAGCCACGGCACCAGCCGGTCAGCCTCACGCTCGATCCGGCGGACATTGCGCGCGCTGCGCCCATTGGCATCGAGCCAGGCATCGTGGCCGAGCACATTATGCGCCAGCTCGTGCGCGACCAGCGCGGCGAAGACCTGTTCTTCGGGGTATTCAAAGGCCGGAAAGCCGATCCCGATCACCACCCGGTTGCCATCGGCCACCGCCTTGCGGCCATCGCCCATCAGTTCGAAGCGGGTGGCGCAGACCTCGACCGGCTGCACCCGCACCGCCGCCCCATCGGCAAAGGTGATGGTGATGCCGCCGTGCTCGGTCAGCATCGCCTCGATATGGTCATGCGCGCGCACCAGCCGCTGCCATTCCATTGCCGCGCCTGCGGGCCATTGGTTGGGGTCGAAGCCTTGCAACTGCGCGATCTCGCGGTTGCGCCGGAACGCGCCCGACAGCGCAGCGGGCGATCCGCGCGCGGCGGTTTCAACCGCAAAGTCCCGCTCCAGACCAAGCGCTGCGCGGGCGATGCCGGGCGCGCCATAACTCGCCATGTCCTGCAATTGCAGACCGATGCTCGGCACGACGCGGGGGCAGAAGGGCGCATTGGCGCGCGCCAACTGCCAGCCCACATCCTGCAAGCGCTGGTCGGCGTCCTGATAGCGCCCGATCGCGGCGCGCTCGGCGGCGTAATCAATGCGCGGCGGGGCCGCAGCCTCCTGCGGGGCAGCCGGCACGGGTGCGGCCAACAGCGCCGCTGCCGCACAGACCAGCCCCCCAGCCCATCGCATCAGCGCGCCGCGCCTGTCTCCGCCAGCGCGGCCTTGAGTTTGTCGTAGCCGACCGCGCCGCCGAGCGGGGTCGTGCCCGCAATCCACGCCGGCGTGCCGGAAAAGCCCAGCTGGCGGGCGAAGTCGAGATTGCGCGCGATCTCGGTCGAGACCACCTCGGATGCCGCATCGCGCGCGGCCTGATCGAGATCGAGCCCCGCTGCCTTGGCCGCCGCATCGACATCGCCCGTGGCAAACATCGCGTCGTGGAAGGCGCGGTACTTGCCCTGCATCCCCGCGGCCAGCGCCATGCGCGAGACCGCGTCCGAACCTTCGAAGATCGGCCATTCGCGGATCACCACCTTGAGATCGGGGTCGTCTTCGATCAGGCGGTTCACGTCCTTGAGGCTCGCCTCGCAATAGGGGCAGTTATAATCGGTGAACTCGACCAGCACCTTGCTGCCTTGCGGGTTGCCGAGCACCACGCCGGGGAAGGGGTCGTAGACCGCCTTGTCGACCTTGGTCAGCCGCTCGGTCGCCTGCTGCTGTTCGTAGGCTTCGGCCATCTGCGGCAGCAGTTCGGGATTGCCGAGCAGGAAGCTGCGGGTGCGATTGTCAGCCAGGCCCGAATAGGACCACACCGCCGCGCCAAGAAAGCCGAACACCAGCGCCATCAGCGCAGTCAGCAGGGTCTGGCCAAAGGTGCGGGGCGGTTCGGTCGACATTGGCGGGTGCTTCTCGCAGAGGGTTGGCAGGATGACGGGCGTCAGCCTAGCGACGCTTTTGCACCCGTTCCAGTTCGGCACGCGCTTCAAGCGCGACATCCTGTGCGCGGATCCAGTCGGGCGAGCCGTAGGGCAGGTAGGCCTCCGCCGCCTGGGCATTGGCGAGCGCTGCCGGATATTGCCGGTTCATCACCTGCACCTCGGCGCTGGCGAGCCGCGCGCGCGGAATATCGCCGCGCGCTTCATAGACGACGCCGAGCTGATACCAGGCGAAGGGGTTGTACCGATCACGCTGCACCGAAGCGCGCAGCACCTGTTCGGCTTCGGGGAAATTGGCCTTGTCCTCGGTCGCGATCAGGGCGTGGCCGAGCATCCCGGCAATCAGCGGATGGGCGCGGGTGATCTCGGTCGCGCGGCGCAAGGGGGCGAGCGCTTCGAGAGGGCGACCGGATTCGAGCAGCACCTGGCCCTTCAGCTCCAGAAACCACGGATTGTCCGGTTCGGCGGCAAGCAAGGCATCGGCCTCGGCCAGCGCCAATTCGACGCGGGCGTCCTTGTGATAGGCATAGGCGCGGGCATAACGCGCCGGGATGCTGGTGTCGCGCGGGGGATAGACGTTGAGCGTGCGGCGCGGTTCGGAGAGGTATCCGAACAGCTTGGCCTTGGCGCGGATGAAGCGTTCCTGCAACGCCGGATCGGGCGGGGTCTCCCATGCGGGATCCTGTTCCAAGAGCACCCGCAGCGTCTGGATTCGGTCGCCGGTGAGCGGGTGGGTGCGGGCATAGGCGGCTTCATCGGCCTGACTGTAGCCCGCGCGGATTTCGTTGCCGCGCAGCCGCTCGAAGAACTTGATCATGCCCTTGCCGGTGATCCCCGCGCCCGACAGGTAACGCGCGCCGGCAAGGTCGGTCGAGGCTTCCTGATCGCGGTTGAAGGCGAGGAAGCTGCCCATCGCGGCCTGCTGCCCGGCAGCGATAATCCCCATCGCGCCCTCGCCCGCGCCAGCCAGCGCCGCGCCGACACCGAGCAGCAGCGAGAGGATCGAGATGCCGTTGGCAGCCTTGGTGCGTTCGTTGAAGCGCACCACGTGCCCGGCGGTGATGTGGCCAAGCTCGTGCGCCAGAACGCCCTGCACCTCGTTGGCGGTCTCGGCCGCGGCGATCAGGCCGGTGTGGACATAGATCGCCTGCCCGCCTGCGACAAAGGCATTGATCGAGCCGTCATTGATCAGCACCAGCTCGACATTGCCCGGCTGCAACTCGCTCGCCTCGATCAGCGGGGCGGCGAGGTCCTTGAGCAGTTCCTCGGTTTCGGCATCGCGCAGAATCGATTGCGCTGCGGCAGGGTGCGCAGCGAAGATCAGGCTCGCAAGCAGGGCGAGAAAAGCGGCAAGGGGGTGGGTGCGACCGCGCATTGCGCGCACCCTACCGCCATTGCGCCTGAACGCCAAGTGAAGCGGGTCTGCGCCGCCCTTTGGCGCGATCGGAGAACCTAACCTACCACCTTGCGGGCCGCGCGTTCGATCATCGCGACATCCTCGGGCAATTCGGCGAGGATTTCCGCGCAGCCGATTTCGTCGCGGCGGATCAGCACCAGCGCGAACTCCGCGCCTGCGCCATCGAGATGTTCGAGCGTGATCGCCTCCAGCGCTCGCAATTGCTGGGCCAGGGCTTCGCGCACGGCACCCGGTTCCTCGACCGGCTTGCCCTGCTCCTCGCGGCGCAGACGGCGTTCGGCCTTGACGATCGCCTTCACCCCGCCCTCGGTCTCGGCGAGGAAGGATGCAAGGCCGCCGTGGGGCAGCCTGAGGCGATGGGCGTGGCTCAGCACGGCGGCATATTCGGTCAGGCGGGTCTTGTCGTAATCATGCCCGAACACGAGCTTGACCACCGGGGTCATCGGCGCACGTTCCTGCACGGTCAGCCCGGCATCCTGGATCAGTTCGGCATAGTCTTCAGGCGCAGCTTCGGCCGCGAGCGAGAAGTCGTAAGCGCGGCTGACAGCGGCATAAAGCGCCGAACGGCTGCGATCTTCGGTGCTGTCTGCCGCGCGGGCCAGTTCGCGCGCCGCAGCGAGGCAATCATAGAGCCCTGCATCCTCAGGCAGATCGGCGACCGGCAGCGGCTCATCCTCACCATCGTCCGCGAGGAGCGGAGCGACCGGGGTCGCAGCTGCTGCGGCGAAGGCTTCGAGCGCGGCAATATCGTCGTCTTCGGCAGGCTCGTCATGCGCGCCTGCAATCTCGGCCAGAGCCTCGTCGGCCAAGGGTTCTTCCGGCAGGGGCTGAAGATCGAACTCGGCAAGGTCGATCGCCTTCTTGGTGGGCGCCTCGATATAGTCGGCAAGGCTGGCGAAGTTGTAGCCTGCGCTGTCGCCCTCGCCTTCGTCCTCGTCATAGTCCTCGTCGTCATCGGCGAGGCCATACTGGCTGAAATCGGGCAGGCCGTGCTCCTCTTCGGGCGCGCTGTCGAAGGGCGACAGCGTTCCGAAATCGGCGGCGAAGTCATTGTAATCGTGCTCGGGCTCGTCCGCGTCGGTTTCATGCGCGGGCGAATCGGCCCAGTCGGTGACCGGGTCGGCCGGACGCCGCACCGGCTCGTCTGCGACCTCCAGTTCGGCCCCCAGCTCCAGCGCCTGATCGATTTCGAGCAGCAGCTCGTCTGCAACCAGCTGGTCGGCCATTTCCTTCCAGTTGATCACGCCATAAATGAAGTCGATCCGCTCATCGTCGCTCGAAAAGGGCAGCAGGATGCCGCGATAGAGGATCGCGATTCCGGCGTGATTGACGAACTCCGCCTCGAATCCGATCGGCGCCTGATTGGCGAGGATCTGCATATAGTGGTCGGTGATGCGGCTCAGGAGCGAGCGCGGGGGGACGTCCGAAAGCCGGGTGATGACCCCGTTCGCGCCGCATTCCTGCGCAAGCTTGTCGCCGAGGAAACGCACCGCCGGATTGTCGATCCCCAGCGAGAAATCGAGCAGCACGCTGTGCGGGCCGAAATCGGGCAAGGCCACAGGATCGAGATCGTCGATGTGCGGGAAAACACGCTCGCCCAGCAGGCTGGCCCAATGGTTGTAGGCGCGCACCTGCATCCGGCGTTCGTCCTGCCCGATGGCCTCGGGCGGGAGCTCGCGTACGCGGGCCGTATCGGCACTGTCCTCTTCGGATGCATCCCAGTCCCGCGCCGCAGAAGCGTCGGGATCAAAGGTGCCGCGCAGAGTGTCCATGGCTGTAATCCGCCCCTTGGTGAACCTGTTTGGAGAGGTTCTGGCGCGGTGTGGTAAACATCACGTTAAACGGGGCTGCTTGTTGTTGGCGCGATCACTTGCACGAACCGCACAGCACCAAAGGTTGCCCTTACAGGAAATACCGCATCTTGATGGTAAGCCGGCTGAGGCTTTCGCCGATGGCCAGCACTGCGTCCTTGAACTTGGGCGGGGCCATGTTGACCGGCGCATCGCGCGAAAAGCCGTAGCCTTCCTTGGGCATCATCCCCATTGCGCGGTCGGCCTTGCCGTTGTCGTTCTCATCATGCAGCAGCGCGATGGCATATTGGCCCGGTTTCACCCCGGTGAAGCGGATTTCCACTTTCTTGGCCGCCGGAACCACCACGCGATAGGCGTTGGGGTCCTTATTGCACTTGGGAAAGACGTCGGCCCGCGCCGTCATGCAGGCGCGCACCACGCCTTTGGTCGAACGGATGTCGGTCACCGTAATCACCACATCCGCCGCCTGCGCCGGAGCCGCCGCCGCCAGCATCGCCGCAGCACCGCCCAGCGCAGCCGCCGCCCTCACGATTGCACCGCCGCGCCGTGCCCGGCCTCGGCCACGATCCGCTTCGAGAGCCCCTTGTCCGTCCCGCACCACCGGTCCCAGACCCGGAAATATAGCCCGAAATTGCATCTGTATTCCTCGTGATGGCGCTCGTGATGGCTGGCCGTTATCAGCCAATCCCCCAACGCCGAGTGAACAAGCCAGCGCGGGAACATCTCCCACCCCATGTGATTGGTGACCCCCATCACTGTCGCCACAGTCAGCACCACGCCCAGCATGGCAAGGTGGATCGGGACGATAAACGCCAGCACCGGCACGACGATGGCGCCCGTGATCGCTTCGATCGGGTGAAAGCTCATCGCCGTCCATGCCGTCGGCGGGCGGCTGTCGTGATGGACGGCATGGGCGAGGCGAAACCACTTCGGCCGATGCATCCAGCGGTGGCTCCAGTAGAAACAGGTATCCTGCACGAAGAGATAGATCAGCACGGAGAGCGGGTGATACCACAGCGGCAGCGCCCCCCAGTCGGCGGTCATCTGCGTCCAGCCGTGGTGCCTCCAGCCCCACAGCACGATCCCGGCGGGCGCACCATAGATCGCGGCCGAGAGCAGCGACCAGCGCACCTCGCGGCGGATCTGCGCGGATTTGCCGGCATAGAGCCCGGGGCGCAGCTTGGCGGTGGCATAGGCGAACAGCCCGCTCGTCAGCAGGTATCGCAGCGCCACGATTACCGTGACGACCAGGCTGACGATCAGCAGCGCAAGCGGGACAGGCGTGTCGGCAGGCAGCATCGCAAGCCTGCTATGCCGCAAATCGCGGGCAGGCGACAGGGCAAAGGCGCGTGCGCTTTCAGGGGTGCGAATCGAGCGCCGCGCACAGCGGGTCGATCAGCGCCGTATGCCGCCGCATCGCCACCCGCGCGAGATGCTCCACCTGCGTCTTGCGCCGCGCTGCCGCCAGCGGGGCAAGCGCGGCGGGGCGCAGGATTTCGGCATCATAGCCATCTGCCACGATCACTCCGCACGTGTCGGGCCGGTAGGCCGCACTCTCGAGCGGGCTACGATCGAGCGCAGGCGGCAGACCCCAGTAGAACCGGTCGCAATAGTCGAGATAATCGGGCCACTTGGCATCGCCCAGCAGATCGCTGCGCGCGACCTTGATCTCGACAATCACGATCAGCCCCTTGGCATCGATCCCCATCAGATCGGCGCGGCGGCCATTCCTCAGCGGCACTTCAGGCAGGCACCAGATGTCGTTGCGGGCAAACAAGCGCCCGATCCCACGCGCAACATCGGTCGCGGCCAGCGGCAGCGAATCAGGCAGGGCAAGCGGAGCGCCAGTCATGGCGCAGAGTTGGAACGAAAGTGGAACGCCGTCAAGCCGAAGCGGTTGATTCGAGCACGCTCACCATCGCCGCACGCGCCGCATGAAACTCGCGCCAGAGCACCAGCGCGGGTGCAGCGGTGTCCTGCCCGCGGCGGGCGAGCGTCCCCAGCGCGCCAAGTCCCGTGTCGAGCATCGCGGCACAATCAGCGACATTCTGCGCCACCAGCGCGCGCTGCCACGGCGCGGCCCGCGCGATCACCGTGCCCAGTTCGCCGCCAATCTCCACCGGTTCGGGCGCGATCCGGGCAAGCATGGCAAGCGCCGCTGCCTGCCCGTGCAGCGCGATCAGCGCCTCGGCCAGCACTTCGGGCGCAGCATCTGCGGCCTGCGCGGCGGGCGGGAGAATCGTCTCGGGCGGGAGCGTTGCCATGGCGTGGAGCCTATGGGCGCATCCTTGCCGAGAGGTTAAGCCCGTGCCCGCGAGGGCTGCGGTGCTCCGCCCCGGCACAAAAACTGTAGCGCCGCCCCGCCCCACTTGCTAAGCGCCGCCCGGCACGCAACAATGCCGCCCCACCGCGGCATCAGCACCCGTAGCTCAGCTGGATAGAGCGCTGCCCTCCGAAGGCAGAGGTCACAGGTTCGAATCCTGTCGGGTGCGCCACTTTTCCAACACAATAACAGTTGCTTATCAATTCGCTGCTACATGCGGATTGGTGTTGGAATGGCGCACGGAGGCCGGAGCCCAAGGTGAGCCTAAATCTTTGAGGAAAATGAACGTTTCTCTTTAGGCGATTGTATCATTTCCGCCGGAACCGGAAATACCACACCTCGTGCCCATAGACCGTGCGCGCCTTGTGTTCGTAGCGCGTCTCGGGCCAGCCGGAGGGGCGGACCTGCCAGTCGGACGGCTTCTCCACCACCCATTCGAACAGGTCGGTGTGGCGCTGCATCACCATCAGCGCGTGGCGCAGATAGACCGCATGATCGGTGCCGAAGCGGAATTCGCCGCCGGGCTTCATTTTCTGCGCGAACAATCGCACCGGGCCGTCGTTCATCATCCGCCGCTTGGCATGGCGGGCCTTGGGCCAGGGATCGGGGTGGAGCAGATAGAGCATCGTCAGCGCGCCATCGGGAATGCGCTGGAGCACCTCCAAGGCGTCACCATGATGCAGGCGGATATTGGCGAGCTTCTGGTCGGCCACATGGGTCAGCGCCTGCGCCACCCCATTGACGAAGGGCTCGGCCCCGATGAAACCGTGATCGGGCAGCAGATCGGCGCGGTAGGCGAGATGCTCTCCCCCGCCGAAGCCGATCTCGAAATGGAGCGGGCGCGCGTCTCCGAACAGCGCCTCGCTCGTCACCGCGCCCTCGGCAGGCACGCTGATCTGGGGCAGGAGGTTGTCGACCAACCCCTGCTGATAGGTGCGCAGCTTCTTGCCGACCGAGCGGCCATAGAGCCGCGCAATGGTGGTCGGATCGCCTTCCTTGAATGCCGTCATGGGGACGGCCCTTAGCAAAAGCCGCGCGCCGCTCCAGCACGGAAAAAATGGGTGCGGTTCGTCGATCTGCCTCTCGCGCAGACCAGGCAGCGTGATTAGGAATATCGCCAAACCCGCATGGAGTTCACCGTGAAGCACTTCGCCATCTGCGCCGCCGCGCTGCTTGCCGCCCCGCTTGCCGCCGAAACCCCCGATTGGGCCGCCCTCGCCGCGCAGGACATCGAGGCGCTCTATGCCGAGACCAAGGCCAATCATCCGGGAATGCACGATCCCGCCAACCCGGCCTTCCCCGCCCTGCTCGAACAGGCGCGCAGCGAGGCGCTGGCCTATGCCGGCAAGGCGACAAGCGCGGCAGGCTTCGAGGCGAGCCTCGATCGCTTCTCCGCGGTGCTCAACGATGTGCACGCGGGCGCCTATGCCACGTTGCCGGAAGGCTATGCCCCCACGATCCGCTGGCCGGGCTTTGTCGCGGCGTGGCGCGGGGATGCGATGTATGTCTACAAGTCGGCAGAGGGCGGTCCGCTGGCGGGAAGCCGGATCGAAAGCTGCGACGGCACGCCTGTCACCGATCTCGTCAAGACCCGGGTGTTCGGCTGGCGCAACGGGGCGAGCATCCCCGGCGCGTGGTGGGCCTCGGCGCGGCTGGCGCTGATCGACGACGGCAACCCCTTTGCCGCTCTGCCGCAGACCTGCCGTTTCGTGTTCGATGGCAAGGCCGAAGACCGCACCCTGAGCTGGAGCCCGGTGCCGGATTATTACCGCGAATGGCGCAACGGATCGATCAACGGCGATCTGCTCCCCATCGGAATCGAAGAATGCGCGCCCGGCATCCACTGGATCGCCATGCCCGATTTCCAGCCCGACGAAGCGGGCGTGGCGGCCTATGACGCGCTGTTCGAGACGCTCGCAGCCAAGGCCGATAGCCTGCGCAGCGCGCGGGCGGTGGTGCTGGATTTGCGCTACAACAACGGCGGATCATCGCTCTGGAGCCGCCGCGTGGCCGAGCACCTGTGGGGCAAGGACGCGGTCGGCCTGCGCGCCGCAGCCCGCTCCGCCAAGACACAGGTGTGGTGGCGGCCCACCCCCGGCAACCTTGCCGAGGTGCGCGGCTTTGTCGATCTGCTGAAGGAACAGGGTCAGGCGGAAACCGCCGCGATCGTCGCGCAATTCATCCCCCTGTTCGAGAAGGCGATTGCCAAGGGCGAGACGTGGTTTGTCGAACCTGACTTCGACCCTCCGGCCAAGACCGATGCGGCCCCGCCCGCACCGCAACTGACCGTGCCGGTCTATGTCGTCGTCCCCGGCCAGTGCGCGAGCGCGTGCCTTGATGCGATCGACACGTTCAAGCTGTTCCCGAACACGATCCTGATTGGCGCGCCCTCCAGCGCGGATTCGACCTATATGGAGGTGCGCAACCCGCCCCTGCCATCGGGCATGGCGCGCGGGATCATTCCGATGAAGATGTATGTCGACCGTCCACGCGGCAACGGGGTGTCCTACACGCCCGACATCGAAATGGCCGATTTCGACTGGTCGACGGCGAACTTCCTCAAGTGGATCGAGGACGATCTGGTGGCGCGGTTCTGAACCTCTTGGGACAAGCGCCGGAGTAAGGGAAGCAAGGTGGGCGGTTGCGAGGCCGCAAGAGCCGCCCTCCTTGCCATGCGTTGACCTGTTGGACAGCTTAACGCATCACGGGCGGGACTTGCTGCACACCACCTTGCCGGCGATCACGCGGCACTGCACGCCCTTGCCGATCGACCAGTGGCCTTCACCGGCCAGCACGGGGGCGGGAAGCGCAGCCGCGCCCAGGGCGATGGTAACGGCGGCAAGCACGGCGTTCTTGATGGTCTTCATGGTGGTGTTTCCTTTTATCAGGCGCCCGAATGGCCACAGCGGCTCAGGGCATCACCACAACGGGATGGGTGCGCGGCTTATTCCGCTTGTGTGCGGAAATCTTTTCCCTTGCCCCGATGGAGCGATTGCCACCGCCCCCGACCGGCCGGTGCGCAGGCGGCCGCGCACAAGAAAATCGTGCTGGACGCGGGCGCGCGGCTTGTGGTGATCTCGGGCCATGTCCACCCCGTCTGCCGACTGCCCCGATGCGCTGCGCACTGCCCTCAATGAAAAGGAGCTGGAAATCCTGCGCCTGCTGGCAGGTGGGCACACGGTAAAGTCGATTGCAACAGGGCTGGGCCGCTCCGAGGCCTCGATCAACGAGCGCCTGCGCGAAGCACGGCGCAAGACCGGCGTGGGCAGCAGCCGCGAGCTGGCCCGGCTTCTGGCAGAACAGAAAATCTGGGACAGGAAAACTGATCTGTCCGACGATCCGGCGTTCGAGGAGGCTCCATCCGTTCCCCGCAGGAAGGGGTTCGAATGGACGAAAGGACGAATTGCCATGGCCATCATGCTCCCCGCCGCCGCCCTCAGCCTCGCGCTGGCTGCCGGCTCAGCCGCCCTCCCGGACACCGCGCAGAACGCAGAACCCGCCCAGACCGCACAGGCCGCCTCGCCGCTCGCCGGGAAATGGTCGCTCGATGTCGCGCGGCTGCCCGAGAACGAGCGCCCGGAGTCGGTGACGATCACTTTCACGCCGCAGGCCGACGGGCGGATGCACACGCTGGTGTGGA
Source organism: Erythrobacter sp. BLCC-B19 (assembly GCF_028621955.1). NCBI lineage: Bacteria > Pseudomonadati > Pseudomonadota > Alphaproteobacteria > Sphingomonadales > Erythrobacteraceae > Erythrobacter > Erythrobacter sp. BLCC-B19. The sequence continues at coordinate 1,363,031 of NZ_CP117516.1, read as the reverse complement.
TCACCAACCGCGACGGCGGGACGATCAAGTCCGAATCCACTGCCGCCACCGATGGTGTGCCTGTGCCGGTGGGAGGGAACTTCGCGGAAATTGACTCGGTCGCCCTGCGCCAGCCCGCGCCCGACACGCTGGTGATGACGCTTGCCAAGGGCGGCGAGCGGTTCTCGACCCGGGTCTACACGGTCGCGAAGGACGGCCGGAGCATGACCGAGACGATCGTTTGGGCGAATGGCGAAATGCCCGAGCCCAAGGCGCTGGTGTTCAGGCGGGTGGGCTGAAACGCGAAGGCCCGGAGCGATCGCCCCGGGCCTACCCGTTAACAGTTGAGGCGCTGTTCCGGCCCGAAGGGCCGCAAGGCCGACCGGCCGCCCGCAGCTGCTCGATCCTGAAAGGATCGAAACGCAGCGAGGACGAGGGCGCGGAGGCGCCCTCGCAACCAGTTACGCCGCTTCGACCTCGGTCTCGCTGTCGCGCAGCACGTAGCCGCGGCCCCAGACCGTCTCGATGTAATTGTCCCCCCCGCAGGCCAGCGACAGCTTCTTGCGCAGCTTGCAGATGAACACGTCGATGATCTTGAGTTCGGGCTCGTCCATCCCGCCGTAGAGGTGGTTGAGGAACATTTCCTTGGTGAGCGTCGTGCCCTTGCGAAGCGAGAGCAGCTCGAGCATCGCATATTCCTTGCCGGTCAGGTGCACGCGGGCACCATCGACTTCGACCGTCTTGGCATCGAGGTTCACGGCGAGCTTGCCGGTGCGGATCACCGACTGCGAGTGGCCCTTCGAACGGCGCACCACGGCGTAGATGCGGGCGACCAGTTCTTCGCGGTGGAACGGCTTGGTGACGTAATCGTCGGCGCCGAAGCCGAAGCTGCGGATCTTCGAATCCATTTCGGAAATGCCCGACAGGATCAGCACCGGGGTCTGCACCTTGGCGACGCGCAGCTTCTTGAGCACGTCATAGCCATGCATATCAGGCAGGTTCAAATCGAGCAGGATGATGTCGTAATCATACAGCTTGCCGAGGTCCAAGCCCTCTTCGCCGAGGTCGGTCGAATAGACGTTGAAGCCTTCGGTGGTGAGCATCAGCTCAATCGCCTTGGCGGTGGTCGGTTCGTCTTCGATGAGCAGAACGCGCATTTTCGTCCCCTGTCTTACCCCTGGTAACCCCCGCTTAGGAGAGGTTGCTGCCTGTTAACCACGCCACTTCTCACCAAAAAAGGTTAATAAGAAGTTTAGAGCGTTAACGTTTTGAGGTGAGTCTTTCGAGTCACACCCCCGTGGAAGCGGAAAGTGCAGGCACGATAGGCGTTTACGATTGGCCCGCCCATTGCGGGCAAATGCTAGGATGCGCCCGCGAGCTTCTTCGCCCTGCGCCGCTCGGCGCTCGACCCCAGCCCGATTGCCTCGCGGTATTTGGCAACGGTGCGGCGGGCGAGGTCGAAGCCTTCCTTCTGCAGCATTTCGGCAAGTTGCTGGTCGGAGAGGATATTCTTCACCGTCTCGGCATCGATCAGCGCCTTGATCCTGGCCTTGATCGCGGCGCTCGATGCGCCCTCGCCATCGGCAGATGCGACCCCGCTGGTGAAGAAATATTTCAGCTCGAACGTCCCGCGCGCGCAGGCGAGGTACTTGTTGCTGGTGACGCGCGAGACGGTGCTTTCGTGCATCCCGATCTGCTCGGCCACCTCGCGCAAGGTGAGCGGGCGCAGTTCGGCAACGCCGCGGCGGAAGAAACCGTCCTGCTGCTTCACGATCTCGGCGGCAGTCTTGAGGATGGTTTTCTGGCGCTGGTCGAGCGCGCGGATCAGCCAGTGCGCATCGGCCAGCTTCTCCTTGAGCCAACCCTGCGATTCGCGGGTGGTCGCCCCGGCGTTGAGTTCGAGGAAATAGCCGCGATTGACGATCAGCTTGGGCAGCGTGTCCTCGTTCAGGGCAATGTCCCACCCGCCAGCCGCATTGCCGGTGACGAGGATGTCGGGCACGACCGTGCCTGCATCCGAGGTTGCGAAAGCAAGCCCGGGGCGCGGGTTGTAGCTGCGCAGCTCGCGCAGCATGTCGGCGAAATCCTCGTCATCCACCCGGCACAGGCGCTTCAATCGCTCCACCTCGCCGCGCGCCACCAGATCGAGGTTGTCGATCAGCGCCTTCATGCAAGGGTCGTAGCGATCCGCCTCGCGCGCCTGGATCGCGATGCACTCGGCAAGGTTGCGAGCGCCGACGCCCGAAGGGTCGAGCGACTGCACCAGGCGCAACCCCGCCTTTGCGTCAAAGAAATCGACCCCGAGATCTTCTGCCACTTCCTCCAGCGGGATCGTGAGATACCCCGCCTCGTCGAGCAGGCCGATGATGTGGCGCGCGATGAAGGCGGTTTGCGGATCGCTGGCGAGTGCGCCGATCTGGCCTTCGAGATGCTCGGCCAGCGTGACTTCGGCAGCGCGCAGCTGCTCCCAGTCGGGCATGTCGTCGAAGTCACCGCCCGAACCGGAGGCTGCGCCCCATTCGGCATCGCGCATTGATGGCCCCGCGCCGTCGCCGGTGTCGAAATCGCGGTCGACCGAGCCGAGGTCGAGCGGCGCATCCCCCTCGCCCCCGCCTGCCAGCATCAGCTGATCGGCGGTCGCCTCCTCCCCCGCAGACGCGGCAATCTCTATCCGCTCGGGCTCTCCGGGTTCAGCTGGGCCGCCGGTGTCGAGCAGCGGATTGGCTTCCAGCGCTTCGGATATGAAAGTCTCGATTTCGAGATTGGAGGCCGCCAGCAGCTTGATCGCCTGCTGCAATTGCGGCGTCATCACCAGCGATTGCGTCTGCCGGATATCGAGGCGGGGGCCGAGAGCCATGCCTGTTCCCGCTAGAGCGTGAAGCTTTCGCCAAGATAAAGGCGGCGCACATTCTCGTCGGCGACCAGTTCCTGCGGGCTTCCGGCAAACAGCACCTGTCCGCCATAGATGATGCAGGCGCGGTCGACGATGTCGAGCGTTTCGCGCACGTTGTGATCGGTGATCAGCACCCCGATGCCGCGCTGCTTGAGGTCTTTCACCAGATCGCGGATGTCGCTGATCGAGAGCGGGTCGATGCCCGCGAAAGGCTCGTCGAGCAGCATGATCGAAGGCTTGGCGGCGAGCGCACGGGCAATCTCGCAGCGGCGGCGCTCCCCGCCCGACAGCGCCATCGCGGGCGATTCGCGCAGGCGGGTAAGGCCGAATTCGTCGAGCAGGCGCTCCAACTCGCTGGCGCGGGTGGCCTTGTCGGGCTCGACCAGTTCGAGCACGCAGTTGATGTTCTGCTCCACCGTCATGCCGCGAAAGATGCTGGTTTCCTGCGGGAGATAGCCAAGACCCAGGATCGCGCGGCGATACATCGGCAGCTTGGTCACATCCTCGCCGTCCATCAGGATGCGGCCCGAATCCGGCTTCACCAGACCCATGATCGAATAGAAGCAAGTGGTCTTGCCCGCCCCGTTCGGCCCCAGCAGGCCGAGAACTTCGCCCTTGGCGACAGTCAGCGAGATATCCGTCAGCACCGAGCGCTTGTCATAGCTCTTGGCAATCGAGATCACTTCAAGCCCGCTGCCTGTGGGCTGAACCGTTGCGCCCGGGGCGTCTGGAAGAGTGGTGGTGCTCATGGCACGGCAACCTTTAGCAGCCTTCGAAGCGCAGGAAAGAGGCTGGGGGCATTTGGCAGGATTTTTGCTTAACCCGTCAGCGGCAGGGCGGCTCCGGGCAAAGGCGTAGGGATTCCCGCCAGTTGTTGCCCGTCTGATGCGCGTGACGCAACAAAGCGTCGGATTTCCGCGCCTTCTTGCAAGGCAGAGGCGTCTTTGCGATAGTGTCACGACGAAGACAGACCGTTGGGGAGCGGCACAGATGGTGAATTCCGACGTCAGCAGCAAGCGGCGCGCCAAGGGGCAGGTACTGGCCGCAAACAAGGTGCGCGACTGGCGCAAGGCGATGAGCGATCATGTCGCCTATGGCCTGCTGGCATACACGGCCCTGCAGATTTTCGTGACGGTCAAGGCGCTGGCGGAAGGCTCGTCGAGCCTGCTGCCCTATCTTGCGCTGATTGTGCTGGTGGCAGCGATCATTCCGGTGTGCCGGTGGTTCGAGAAACGCTGGGCCGGCCTCAGCGATGCGCAGGCGGCCGACCCCTGTTATGCCCCGGCCTTCAAGCGCGATATTGCCGCGCTGTGGGCGATGGCGATCGGCCTGCCCTTTGGCCTGACGCTGATCTTCAAGATGGTTTTGAGTTTGTTTTAGATTTCGCAGCCGCCGCCGCGGCTGCGTCCTCGGCGCTGTTCCTCCGCTACGCTCCGGGCGCCTGCGGGCGGCCGGTCGGCCTTGCGGTCGCTAGCGCGACCGATTGCAGCGTGTAACAGGCGGGACTGATGGAGATCAGTCCCTCCCGATCCTTTCAGGACGGGGAGGGACTTACGGCCTCACTTGCCCTCACCATACCTTTCGATCGCCTCGATGGTGATCTTGCGCGCTTCGGCAGCATCGCCCCACTTGCCCACACGCACCCACTTTTCGGCTTCCAGATCCTTGTAGTGGGTGAAGAAGTGCTCGATCTGCTGGAAGATGATGCTCGGCAGGTCGGTGGTTTCCTTGACCTCGGCATAGTACGGGAAGGTCTCGTTCACCGGCACGCAGACCAGCTTTTCATCGCCGCCCTGCTCGTCTTCGAGGTTCAGCACACCAATGGGGCGCGCGCGCACCACGCAGCCCGGGATGAAGGGCGAGCGCGAGATCACCAGCGCATCGAGCGGGTCGCCATCGGGCGAGAGGGTGTGCGGCACGAAGCCGTAGTTCGCGGGGTAGCGCATCGGCGTGTGCAGGATGCGGTCGACGAACAGCGCGCCCGATTCCTTGTCGAACTCATACTTCACCGGCTCGCCCCCAGTCGGCACTTCGATGATGACGTTGAGATCGTCGGGGGGATTCACGCCGGTCGGAATCTTGTCGATGCGCATGGATTTTCTCTTCTGCTTGGAGCCGCGCGTGTTCGCTTGCGGCGGAGAGGTTGAATGGCGACGCGCCCCCTTAATGCGTGGCGCAGGATTGCGAAAGGGGCTGTGTGGGCGTAATCGCGCGCCGCTATGAGCAAGAAAACACCGCAGGCCATTCGCGGCACCCAGGACATCTTCGGCGCCGATGCCGAGGCCTTCGCCTTCGTGGTCGAAACCTTCGAGCGCGTGCGGCGGCTCTATCGCTTCCGCCGGGTGGAAATGCCGGTGTTCGAAAAGACCGAGGTGTTCGCGCGCAGCCTCGGCGAGACGACCGATGTGGTGTCGAAGGAGATGTATTCCTTCGAGGATCGCGGCGGCGAATCGCTGACCCTGCGGCCCGAATTCACCGCCGGGATCGCGCGGGCCTTCCTCACCAACGGCTGGCAGCAATTTGCGCCGCTGAAGGTCGCGACCCACGGCCCGCTGTTCCGCTACGAGCGCCCGCAGAAGGGGCGCTACCGCCAGTTCCACCAGATCGACGCCGAAGTGATCGGCGCGGGCGAGCCGCAGGCCGATGTCGAGCTGCTGGCGATGGCGGATCAGATCTTGCGCGAGCTTGGCATCAACGATGTCACCCTGCACCTCAACACGCTGGGCGATGCGGCCAGCCGCGAGGCGTGGCGGGCGGCGCTGATCGACTATTTCCGGGCGGTGAAGGATCAGCTCTCCGAGGAATCGCAGGAGCGGCTGGAGAAGAACCCGCTGCGAATCCTCGATTCGAAAGACCCGCGCGACAAGCCGTTCGTCGCCGACGCGCCCAGGATCGACGCGTTTTTGTCGGAGGAGGCGAGCGCCTTCTTCGCCGCCGTCACCAGCGGGCTGGATGCAGCAGGGGTGAAGTGGGTTCGGGCCGAAAGCCTCGTGCGCGGCCTCGACTACTACCGCCACACGGCGTTCGAATTCATTCCCGACGAGGGCAGCGCCTCGGCAGCGGCGCTCGGCTCGCAGAGCACGGTGCTGGGCGGCGGGCGCTATGACGGGCTGATGGAAAGCCTCGGCGGCGCGCCCACGCCTGCCGTGGGCTGGGCCGCCGGGATCGAGCGGCTGGCGATGCTGGTGGGGGCGCGGGAGGAGGCGAAGGCCGATGCCGTTGTGGTGGTCGAAAATGAAGATCGTCTGACCGATGCCATTACGCTGATGGGGCGACTGAGGGCGGCCGGTTTCTCGGCAGAACTCGTTGCCTCAGGCTCGCCCCGCAAGCGGTTCGACAAGGCCAAGAAGCTGCCCTCGCACGCGCTGGTTTCCTTCGCTGTCGGCGATGTCGGGGCACCCATGCGGATCATGGGTGACGGCGGAGAACGCCACACCGCTGTCGAAAGCTTCATTCTCTCCGCGCAATAGCCTCATCGTCTCCCCGGGCTTGACCCGGGGCCAGGCTTTCTTCTCGCGGCGGAGCATCAGGAAGCGGGGTCCCGGGTCAAGCCCGGGATGGGGAGAGTAGTCCCCCCCCTACCGACCCTTCCACTCCGGCTTGCGCTTTTCGGCAAAGGCGCGCGGGCCCTCCTGCGCATCCTCGCTGTTGTAGGCGCGTTCGTGGACGGCGTAGGCCATGTCGAGCGCGGCGGAGCGGCCCATTTCGGTCGCCAGCATCACCGTCTCGCGCGCAGCCGCCACCGATAGCGGCGCGCCGGCCAGCACTTCGCGGGCCAGTTCCACCGCGCAGGCCAGCGCCTCGCCCGGTTCGCACATCCGGTTGACGAGGCCGATTTCATAAGCCCGCGCGGCGGTGATCGGCTTTCCGGTGAGCACGATCTCCATGTAAATGCGCTGCGGGATCATGTGGATCAGCGGGGCCGACCAGGGCGAGCCGCGGCCCACCTTGACCTCGGTGATCGCGAATTGCGCGTTGGTGCTGGCGACGCACAGATCGCAGCCCTGCGCGATCATCCACCCGCCCGCAAAGGCGACGCCATTGACGGCGGCGATGGTCGGCTTGGTCAGACGCAGGTTCTCGTAAGGCACGGGGAACATATCGCGCGACGGGGTCTTGAGGCCGGTTTCGACCATCTCCTTGAGGTCGCCGCCTGCACAGAAGGCTTTCTCGCCGCTGCCGGTGAGGATCGCGATGCGCGCTGCCGGATCGCTCTCGAACCGCGCCCAGGCGGCACGCAAGCCCTCGCGCACTTCGCGGCTCAGGCAATTGCGCTGATCGGGGCGGTTGATGGTGATGGTGGCGATGCCTTCATCGCTGCATTGGTAAAGCACGGCGTCAGTCATGGTCAGAACCCCCGGCGCGCGATGGCAAGGGCCTCGCGCTCTAGTGTTTCACGGAAAGCGGGATGAGCGATGGCGACCAGCGCCTGCGCCCGTTCGGCCAGCGAGCGGCCCTTCAATTGCGCCGCGCCATATTCGGTCACGATCACATCCACCTCGCTGCGCGCGGTGGTGACCGGGCCGGACAGGACTGGCACGATCTTGCTGACAGCGCCGCCCTTGGCCGTGGAGGCCAGCACGATCAGCGCATGGCCGCCGGGCGAGCGCGCGGCGGCCCGCACGAAATCGACCTGCCCGCCCGTGCCGCCCAGATAGGTGCTGCCCGAGGCTTCGGCATTGACCTGCCCGGTGAGGTCAACCTCGATCGCGGAATTGATCGAAACGAGGCGCGACAGCTGCCCCAGCACGGCGGCATCGTGGGTATAGCTGGTGGCGCACATCCGGATCGCCGGATTGCGGTGGCAGAAGGCAAACAGCCGCCGGGTGCCGATCAGCGCGCCGTTGATCGAGACGCCCGCGTCGATTTCCTTGCGGGCATTGGTGATGACGCCCGCCTCGACCAGATCGGCAAGGCCATCGCCCAGCATCCCCGAATGAACGCCGAGATCCTTCCGATCATTGAGCAGGCGCAGGATCGCGTCCGGCACTGCGCCAACGCCGGTCTGGATCACCGCGCCGTCGCCAATGAACGCCGCGCAATGGCGGGCGATGGCGGCATCGGTGTCGCTGACGGGAGCAGCGGGCACTTCCACCGGCGCGCGGTCGACATGGACGGCCACATCAATTTCCGAGGCGTGGATCGTCTCGCCAAAGGTAAAGGGCACGGCGGCGTTGACCTCGGCAATCACCACCCGCGCGCGCGCGACGGCTGCGCGGACGTAATCGGCAATCAGGCCGCAGCTGTGGTTGCCATGCTCGTCCGCCCGGCTGACCTGGATCATTGCCACGTCGCAGCCGATGATGCCCGCTTCGATCAGCGGGCCGATCTGGCTGACGTGACAGGGCACGATCCGGAGATGCCCGCCCGTTGCCATGCCGCGCAGCTGGCCAATCGCACCCATGCTGGAAAGCGCAAAGGCGCTGGCGGTGTCGGGCGTGAAGGCGCCCGAAAAGCTGGTAGCGATGAACAAAGACAGGCCAGGAATCGCTGAGCCTTGCGCAATCAGCGCGTCAACCAGCGAGGAAGGTTCGCCGCAAGCCTGCCCCATGACGATCCGGTCACCGGGTTTCAGCCAGGCGGCCAGATCGTGTATGTCCGGGGCGGCCGTGGCCGTCATCATTCGCCCGCTTGCGCCAGCAAGGCCTGTGCGCGGCTGAGATAGGGGCGGTCGAGCATCCCGCCCTTCCAGCCGATCGCGCCCACCCCCGGATTGGCGGCGAAGATCGCCACGATCTCGCGCGCTTCGGCAAGCTCGTCTGCAGAGGGCGTGAAGGCAGCGTTGATCACCTCGACCTGCGCCGGGTGGATCGCCAGCATCCCGCGAAACCCTTCGCGCCGCACGGACTCGGCGCGCAGGCGCAGGCCTTCGAGATCGCGGAAATCCCCCATGATCGTGTCGATGGCCGGCACCCCGGCGCTCGCCGCCCCGACCAGCGTGAGGCTGCGCGCGAGCTCGTAGGTGAAGCTGTAGCGGCCGTCGGGAAGGCGATTGCTGCTGGCCCCGAGCGCGTCGGCGAGATCTTCTGCCCCCCAGGTCAGCGCAGCAAGGCGCGGTGCGCCCTTGTAGCTGCCGGTGTGGAACATTCCTTCGGCGGTCTCGGTGACGAGCGGGATCACCCCGGTCGAGCCGCGCACCAACCCATGCACCGCCTCGAAGGCCGAAAGCGTGTGGTCGAGCCGTTCGACATCCTGCCGTCCATTGCACTTGGGCAGCATGAGGCCGCCGGGCTGACCGGGCATGATCGCGACCAGATCATCGAGCGTATGCGGCCCGTCGAGCGGGTTGATCCGCACCCAGATCCGCGCCCGATCCGCGGCGTTCGCTTCGAGGAACGCGCGCACCATCGCGCGGGCCTGCGGCTTGGCTTCGATTGCAACCGCATCTTCCAGATCGAGCAGCACGATATCGGCAGGCCCGGCCAGCGCCTTGGCCATCTTCTTCTCGCTGTCACCCGGCGCGAACAGCCAGGAACGCATTCTCATCGGGGTCATCGGTGCTTGGTCCCGGTCAGTGTGGGGTCAGTGGGTCAGGCGCGATTTCCTGCGCGGGATCGCCACCATGCGCAAGGGGTCGCCCCACGAAAAGGTCGGCTTGTGGGCTTGGTAGAAGAGCCATGCGTGTTTTGCCGTGATATGCGAGTATGGGGCAAGCCCCGCTGCGCCGCTGTGCCGATCTGGCCGAGCGGCAATCTGACCCTGATGGAATTGCCTGCCATGTCCGCCCGACCCAGCCCTGCCGCCCTTACCCACCTCGCCCGCCTTGAGGCCGAGGCGATCCACATCATGCGCGAAGTCGTCGCACAGGCGGAAAAGCCGGTGATGATGTATTCGGTGGGCAAGGACAGCGCAGTGATGCTGCACCTCGCCAAGAAGGCCTTCTACCCCTCGCCCCCGCCCTTCCCGCTGCTCCATGTCGACACGACCTGGAAGTTTCAGGATATGTACGCCCTGCGCGAAAAGGCTGCGGCCGATGCCGGGATGGAGCTGCTCGTCTGGCAGAACCCCGAGGCGGCCGAAAAGGGCATCAACCCCTTCGACCACGGCCCGCTGCACACCGATATGTGGAAGACCGAGGGGCTGAAGCAGGCGCTCGACCATTACGGCTTCGATGCAGCCTTCGGCGGCGCGCGGCGCGACGAGGAGAAGAGCCGCGCCAAGGAGCGCATCTTCAGCTTCCGCACCGCCAGCCACGGCTGGGACCCCAAGAACCAGCGCCCGGAACTGTGGAACCTCTACAACGCCAAGAAGGCCAAGGGCGAAAGCATCCGCGTCTTCCCGATCAGCAACTGGACCGAGCTCGACATCTGGCAGTATATCCAGCTCAACCGGATCGAGATCGTGCCGCTCTATTTCTCCGCCGTGCGCCCGACCTTCGAATGGGAAGGCCAGCTGTTCATGGCCGATGATATCCCCCGGCTTGAACGCGTGCTCGGCTACCGCCCGGAGATCACCGAAAGGTCGATCCGCTTCCGCACGCTGGGCTGCTTCCCGCTGACCGGCGCGGTCGAGAGCGCTGCCACCACGCTGTCGGAAGTCATTCAAGAAACCCTCCTCACCACCACCAGCGAGCGCCAGGGCCGCGTGATCGACAAGGATGCGGGCGGTGCCGGCATGGAGAAGAAGAAGCAGGAAGGTTACTTTTGACGCGCCACGGAATGCGAAGCGTTCCGAAGCGTCAACCCCGGACGTGATCCGGGGCCGTAGCCCCCACCGACACCCTATCTGGAGACCGGCCCGAAGCCGGACAGCCGAGGCAACATGACCGAGCCGACTTACCAAACCGAAGCCCTCATCGCCGAGGACATCGACGCCTATCTCGACACGCATCAGAAGAAGTCGATGCTGCGCTTCATCACCTGCGGCAGCGTGGACGATGGCAAGTCGACCCTGATCGGACGGCTGCTCTATGACAGCAAGATGATCTTCGAAGATCAGCTCGCCGCGCTCGAGACCGACAGCAAGAAGGTCGGCACGCAAGGCGGCGAGATCGATTTCGCGCTGCTGGTCGATGGCCTCGCCGCCGAGCGCGAGCAGGGCATCACGATCGATGTCGCCTATCGCTTCTTCAACACCGAAAAGCGCAAGTTCATCGTCGCCGATTGCCCGGGGCACGAGCAGTACACCCGCAACATGGTGACCGGCGCTTCGACCGCCGATCTGGCGGTGATCCTGATCGACGCGAGGAAGGGCGTGCTGGTGCAGACCCGCCGCCACTCCTACCTGTGCCACCTGATCGGCATCCGCAACGTGGTGCTGGCGGTCAACAAGATGGACCTGGTGGACTACAGCCAGCAGGTGTTCGACGACATCGTCGCCGACTACCGCGCCTTCGCGCAGAGCATCGGCATCGAGAGCTTCACCGCCATGCCGATCAGCGGCTTCAAGGGCGACAACATCACCGCGCTGTCAGCCAATACCCCGTGGTATGCCGGGCCGACCCTGATCGAGCATCTCGAAAGCGTCGAGGTGCTGTCCTCGGTCGATGCGGCCAAGCCGTTCCGCCTGCCGGTGCAGTGGGTCAACCGCCCCAATCTCGACTTCCGCGGCTTTTCCGGCCTCATCGCCAGCGGAGCCGTGCGCCCCGGCGATGCCATCCGCGTGCTGCCCTCGGGCAAGACCAGCACGGTGACGCGGATCGTGACGCTCGACGGCGACCTTGATGAAGCAGCTGCGGGCCAATCGGTGACTGTGTGCTTTGCCGACGAGATCGATTGCTCGAGCGGGGATGTGATCGCGGCGGCCGACCAGCCCCCCGAAGCCGCCGACCAGTTCGAGGCGACGCTGGTGTGGCTCAACGACGCGCCAATGGTGGTGGGGCGGGCCTATTGGTTGAAGCTGGGCACGCAGACCGTCTCGGTCGCCATCCAGCAGCCCAAATATGCCGTCAACGTCAACACGATGGATCATCTGGCGGTCAAGACGCTCGATTTGAATGCGATCGGGGTCGCGGAGATCATCACCGACAAGCCGATCGTGTTCGAGCCCTATGCCGACAACCGCACGCTGGGCGGGTTCATCCTGATCGACAAGCTGACCAACGCCACGGTCGCCGCCGGGATGCTCCACTTCAGCCTGCGCCGCGCGCAGAACGTGCACTGGCAGCCGACCGACATCACCCGCGCCGACCACGCGGCGATGAAGAACCAGACCCCGCGGGTGCTGTGGTTCACCGGGCTTTCGGGCGCGGGCAAATCGACCATCGCCAACGCGGTCGAAAAGCGGCTCGCGCTGATGAACCGCCACACCTTCCTGCTCGATGGCGACAACGTGCGCCACGGGCTGAACAAGGACCTGGGCTTCACCGAGGCCGACCGGATCGAGAATATCCGGCGCGTGGGCGAGGTTGCCAAGCTGATGGCCGATGCGGGGCTGATCGTGCTCACCGCCTTCATCAGCCCCTTCCGCGCCGAGCGCGAGATGGTGCGCGCGATGCTTCCCGAAGGCGAGTTCATCGAGATCTTCGTCGACACCCCGCTGGAGGTCGCCGAGAGCCGCGATGTGAAGGGGCTCTACAAGAAGGCCCGTTCGGGCAGCCTCAAGAACTTCACCGGGATCGACAGCCCCTATGAGGAGCCCTTGAGCCCCGAAATCCGCATCGACACGGGCGCGATGAGCGTGGACGAGGCGGCGGAGTACATCGTCCGCAAGCTGATGCCGCTCAAGTGAAAGACGCGATGATGGCGATGCGCGATGCAGAGCTGGCCGTGGACGGCGCGCCTGTGCTGGGCGCCGTCGCCCGGGTCTGACGCGTGGTCAGCCCGGCACGCCCTGGCTGCGCAGCGGCTTGGCGGCCACCGACCGGGATGGCACGCCAAGATAGCCCAGTTGGCACGCCATGAAGACGCATTGCGCCCGGTTCACCGCGCCCAGCTTCGCGCAGACGCGGGTGAGGTGATAGCGGACACCGGCGTGGCTGCATCCCAGAATGATGCTGATCTCGAAGTCGGTCTTGCCCTGCGCCACCCAGTTCAGGCACTCGATCTCGCGGGCTGTCAGCGGGCTGCTGGTGGGCAGATAGCGCTCATCGAAGGCGAGCTGGGCATATTCGCGCACGAAGCGATGCACTGGCACCGCAAGATAGCGGGTGAAGGCGGCGAATTCTTCGGCAAGATCGTCTGCCGCCGGATCGACGCTGGTCAGGATCGCCGCCCCGAGCGAACCGAAGGGCAAGCGCACCGGCAGGACGATCGCGGCCTTGGCGCCGGCAAGGGTCTCGAAGCCGGCGCAATCGATCCTCTCGACAAAGCGGTTGCGGCCCTGTGCGTGGACGCCTTGGCGGTTGATCCAGATCGGCTCGCTGGCCACGCGGCAGAGCTTGAGCAGCGGTGAGGTAATCGCCGCCTCGACACAGCGCCACGGCGCCACGGCCTGACTGTCCCAGCCAAACACGCCGAGGTTGAGCGGATCGCCCGCATCGTCGACCATCGGCTCCATTGTCGCAAGATTGTGCCAGGTCATCAGCCGCAACCCGAGGCGATCGGCTTCGCGCGCCAGGGCGCGGGCGACGCTGAGGATGTCGGCAGGCTCCTGGATCGCAAGGTCGTGCAGCGCGCTGCTGGCGGGCGAGGTGCTGCCGGGACGCCGTAATTCCAGAACATTGCTTGCCATGCTGATCCTCCGGGAAGGCGCCGCGAGCCGATTCGGACACGCAACCAGGTGTCCGGCAAGAGCGCCATCCCAGACTTGCGCAAGCGCTTGGCGTCGTCCAATGTTAATTTGCAAATTTGCAAAGCACCACTTAGCAATCTTTGGGCAATCTTTGGGCGATCCTCTGCGCCCCGAAGGCAGGACATGAGCAAGCGGCACCGGATCTTTGCAGGCGCACAGCTGCGCGAACTGCGCGAAAAGCGGCACTTGTTGCAGGCCGAACTGGCGAGCCAGCTTGGCATCAGCCCGGCCTATCTCAGCCAGCTCGAACATGACGACCGCCCGCTCACGCCGCGCCTGATCGAACGGGTGGCCAGCCTGTTCCCGCTCGATTGGCAGGAGTTTCCGGGCGAGGATACCGATCAGCTCGCCCTGATGCTGCGCGAGGCCGCCAGCGACCCCCTGTTCGCCGAGCCCATGCCGCTGGATACGGTCGCGCGGATGGCCGAGCAGCAACCGCTGTTTGCGCGCCGCTTCGTCGCGCTTCACGAAGCCTTGCGCCGCGCCAACCAGCGGCTCGAAATGATCGACGAGGCGCTGACGGTCGATGCCGAGGACGGCGCGCGGCTGCCGTGGGAGGAGGTGCGCGACTGGTTCCACCTCTCGAACAACTACGTCGACCCCATCGACCGCGCCGCCGAACAGCTCGCCATAGCCATCGCCGGAGAAGGGCAGGTGGCGACCACCGAAGCCTTGCGGCAGCACCTGCTCGACCAGCACGCCAGCACCGTCGAACTGACCCACGATGCCGCTCTGCGCAATTTCGATGCGAGCCAGCGGGTGCTGCGGATCGGCGCGAACCAGACCAGCACCAGCATTCGCTTCCAGATCGCCTATCACGTTGTCGCAATGACGCTCGGGCCGGCGATCCACGAAATTGCCGCCGCCGCAAACCTGCGCAGCGAAGTCGCCCGCGAGCTGCTGACCGTGGGGCTTGCCAATTATGCGGCCGGTGCGCTGCTGATGCCCTATGGCCACTTTCGCCGTCTCGCCCGCGACTTCCGCCACGATGTCGACCGGCTCGCGCTGTTCTTCAACACCAGTTTCGAACAGACCTGCCACCGCCTCTCGACCATGCAGCGCGAAGGCGAACGGGGTTTGCCGATCTTCTTCTGCCGGGTCGACATGGCCGGCAACATCACCAAGCGGCACAGCGCCACGCGTTTCCAGTTCGCCCGCTTCGGCGGCGCCTGCCCGCTGTGGGTGGTGCACGAAGCCGCCGCCATCCCCGACCGGATCCTTGTCCAGCTGGCCGAAACGCCGGACGGGCTGCGCTATGTCTCGATCGCCAAGGGGCTGGTGAAGGCCTCGGGCCGCTTTGACCGCACGCCGCGTCGCTATGCGGTCGCGCTCGGGTGCGAACTCGAACACGCCGAGGCGTTCATCTATGCCGACGGGCTCGACATTGCCTCGCCCAAGGCGATCACGCCGATCGGCGTGTCCTGCCGCATCTGCCCGCGCACGGACTGCGACCAGCGCGCCTATCCGCCCAGCGACCGGAGCATTTCGGTCGATCTGTTCCAGCGCGGCATTGTGCCGTTCAAGGTCGCTCCCTAAGGCGGCGTGATCCGCAATCCGGGCACCAGCCTTTCGGATCAGCCGGGACAGGACGAACAAGAGAAGCCGGACATGACCATCCCCCCCGAACGCCTCGATCAGATCGCGCACCGCTTTGCAGAGCTGGAAGCGCGCATGGCGTCGGGCACGCTCGAGGGCGAGGCCTTCGTGCGCGCCTCGCGCGATTATGCCGAGCTGGAACCCGTGGCGAAGATCGCCGCCGAGGTGAAAGCCGCGCGTGAGGAGATGACGGGGCTCACCGAGATGCTCGCCGATCCTGAAATGAAGGCGATGGCCGAGGAAGAGCTGGCTAGCCTCAAGGCCACCCTCCCCGAGCTCGAACGCCGCCTTGCCATCGCGCTGCTGCCGCGCGATTCGGCCGACGCCAAGCCTGCCATGCTCGAAATCCGCGCCGGCACCGGGGGCGATGAAGCCGCGCTGTTCGCGGCCGATCTCTACCGGATGTACGAACGCTACGCCGCCGAGCAGGGCTGGAAGGTCGAACCGGTCAGCGTCAACGCCTCGGACATCGGTGGCTACAAGGAAGTCATCGCCAACGTCACCGGCACCGGGGTTTTCGCCAAGCTGAAGTTCGAAAGCGGCGTCCACCGCGTCCAGCGCGTGCCCGTGACCGAGAGCGGCGGGCGCATCCACACCTCGGCGGCGACCGTCGCGGTGCTGGCGGAGCCCGACGAGGTCGATGTGCAGATCGAGGACAAGGACCTCAAGATCGACGTCTACCGCGCCTCCGGCGCAGGCGGCCAGCACGTCAACACCACCGATTCGGCGGTGCGCATCACCCACCTGCCCACCGGCACCGTCGTCACCTGTCAGGACGGGCGCAGCCAGCACAAGAACCGCGAAAAAGCGATGCAGGTGCTGCGCACGCGGCTCTACGATGCCCAGCGCGAGGCGACCCAGGGCGCCGAGGCCGAGGCGCGCAAGGCGATGGTCGGCAGCGGCGACCGCTCGGAACGCATCCGCACCTACAACTTCCCGCAAGGCCGCGTGACCGATCACCGCATCGGGCTGACCCTGCACAAGCTCGAGGAAGTGCTCGCCGGGCCGGGGCTTGCCGAACTGGTCGATGCCCTAATCGCCGAGGACGAGGGCAAGCGGCTGGCGGCGCTCGCCGAATAATGACCGTCGGCGAAGCGATCCGCGCCGCTGCCGAAGCCTTGGCCTCCGCCAGCGATACCGCGCGGCTCGATGCCGAATTGCTGATGGCGCACCTGTTCGGCGTGACCCGCTCCGAACTGCTGCTGCGCCATATGCGCGATCCCGCGCCGCCGGGATTTGCCGCGCTGGTCGAGCGGCGCGCCGCCCATGAACCCGTCGCCTACATCACCGGGCGCCAGGAGTTCTACGGCCTGCCCTTCATCGTCACGCCCGCCACCCTGATCCCGCGCGGCGACAGCGAGACGCTGGTCGAGGCCGCGCTGGCAGAGCGGCCCGATGCCGCGCGCGTGCTCGATCTCGGCACGGGTTCAGGCGCGCTGCTGCTGGCGGTGCTGGCCTATTGCCGCGCCGCGCAAGGGCTCGGCATCGACCGGTCTCCCGAAGCGCTGGAAGTGGCGATGCGCAACGCCGAACAGCTCGGCCTGCGCCCGCAAACCGCCTTCCGCGCCGCCGATTGGCACGCGGCAGGCTGGGCGAGGGATCTCGGCACCTTCGACCTCATCTTGTGCAATCCGCCCTATGTCGAGACGGGGGCGGCGCTTGACCGGCAAGTGGCTGCCTTCGAGCCGGCCACGGCGCTGTTCGCCGGACCTGAGGGACTTGACGATTACCGCGTGCTGATCCCGCAGCTGCGCGCCCTGATGAACGCAGGCGCGGCGGCGATCGTGGAAATCGGCGCGAATCAGGCTGATTCGGTCGGAGCGCTTGCCGAGGCTGCGGGCTTTGCGACCCGTCTGCGCCGCGATCTGGCCGGGCGCGCACGGGCGTTGGTGCTCACATGAGGAAAAGCGCAGCAGGGCTTGGCAAACCCATTCCGCATCGCTACGTCATCGGCAGGACAGACGGATTGCGAAGGGCGCAAACCGCTGGACCAAGCTCCTAAACTTGGCTGATACGGCCGTCAGGGCACGCCCCCGGCTGCGGCAGCGCGGAGCGCGCGGCATGGCCCGGGCACGAGCCGGCATGGCGCATGGGCAAGGGGTCTGTTGACCGCGCGTAATGTGTTTTTCCGCGCCAGGTCGCTGATAAGGAACAATTTCCTTGAATAACAACCGCAATAACCGGCGTCGCGGCCGCGGCAACCGCAACCAGGGTGGCAATGGCGCCCAATTGAACCGGATCGACAGCCGGGCGCGGGGCAATGCCCCGCAGATGCTCGACAAGTACAAGAAGCTCGCACAGGACGCCCAGCACAATGGCGACCGGGTGCAGATGGAGTACTACCTCCAGTTCGCCGACCACTACTTCCGCGTCATCGCCGACAACAAGGCCCGGCAGGACGAACAGCGCGGCGGTGGCAATGGCGGCAACAACAACCGCCGCAATGACGAGCGCGATTCGGCCGAGGATTTCGAGGACGATTTCGATTTCGGCCGCCGCAGCGACACGCCGACCCGCTCGCCCTATGAACAGCCCCAGCCCAATGGCGATGCCGAGGTCAGCGAAGGCGAGCCGGGGCAGGAGGGCGAAAGCTTCCTCGCCGAAGATCGTCAGGACGATCGCGGAAACCGGAGCGAAGGGCGTGAGCGCGGCCAGCGCCGCCAACCCCGCAAGGAGCGCGACGGCAATCGGAGTGACCGTCAGGAACGCGGCGAGCGTCAGGATCGTCCCGAACGGGCCGAACGCAGCGAGAAGCGTGCCGAGCGCGCCGAACGTGCGCCGGAAGCGCCCGCCGCCAAGCCCGCACGCGGGCGCAAGCCGCGCAAGGCTGCCGATGATGGGGCTCCGGCTGGTATCGATTCGTCGATCCTCCCGCCCTCGATCCGCGGCGATGACACCGGCGGCGACAGCGGCACGCTCGAAACCGTCGAGTAATCCGGCATGACCGAGCGGCTGGCTGCGGTTGCCGCGCTGGCGCAGCGCTTTCCGGCGCTGGCGGCCATCGCGCTCGGGCTGATTGCGGCCTGCGCCTATCCGCCGCTCCACCTGTGGCCGCTGGGCCTTGCGGGTATCGCGGGGTTCGTGTGGCTGGTCTTTACCGCCGGCAGCTGGAAGCAGGCGCTGTGGCGTGGATGGTGGTTCGGCTGGGCGCATCTGACGCTCGCCAACAACTGGATCGCGACGGCCTTTACCCATCAGGCCAAGATGCCCGAGTTTCTCGGGTGGCTGGCGGTGCCGCTGCTGTGCATCTACCTTGCGATCTATCCCGCCCTTGCCGCGCTGGCGGCGCATCTGCTGGCGAGGAAGCGCCCGCTGTGGGCCTTCGGGCTGGTGCTGGCCGGCGCGTGGATCGTCACCGAATGGCTGCG
Organism: Erythrobacter sp. BLCC-B19; assembly: GCF_028621955.1. NCBI lineage: Bacteria > Pseudomonadati > Pseudomonadota > Alphaproteobacteria > Sphingomonadales > Erythrobacteraceae > Erythrobacter > Erythrobacter sp. BLCC-B19. The sequence continues at coordinate 1,344,524 of NZ_CP117516.1, read as the reverse complement.
CGGCTGGGTGTTCACCGGCTATCCGTGGCCGCCGCTGGGGCTGATGCTGCTGGGCGGGTGGGACACGCCGGGGCTCGCGCGGGCGCTGCCGGTCACAGGCACCTATGCCTTGTCGGGATTGACCCTGTTCATCGCGGCATCGTTCCTTGCCGTTCTGGCCGAGCGGCGCTGGGTGAATGCCGCAGGATTGGCGCTGGTTGTAACCGGCACCATGCTGGCACCCTCGCTGCATATCGCGGTGACACGATCCGCAGACGCGGTCGAATACACCCTCGTCCAGCCCTATATCCCGCAGTCCGAGATCAACGATGGCTCCAAGTTCGAGGAGCAGTTCGCCCGCCTTGCGCGCCTGAGCGCCAAGGGCCGTGACCGCTCGCGCCTTGTGCTGTGGCCCGAAAGCGGCGTGCCCGACTATCTCGAGGACGGCTACCCCACGCGCTACTATCTCCAGATGACCGCAGGCGGCGATCCCAAGCTGGCCCGCGCGCGGATCGGCACGGTGATCGGGCCGCAATCGACGCTGCTGACGGGCGTGGTGAACCTCAACATCGGCACCAATGCCTCGGGCGTTCCGGCAGCGGTCAGCGCGCGCAATTCGGTGATGGCGCTGGATGGCAAGGGCGCGATCATCGGCGGCTACGACAAGGCGCATCTGGTGCCCTATGGCGAATATCTGCCGATGCGCACGATCCTTCAGCCGCTCGGCCTGTCGCGGCTGGTGGCAGGCTCCATCGACTACCTCCCCGGGCCGGGCGCGCGCACGCTCGATCTGGGGCCGCAGGGCAAGGCGGGGGTGATGATCTGCTACGAGATCGTCTTTTCCGGTCACGTCGCCGACAAGGCGAATCGGCCCGACTATATCTTCAACCCCAGCAATGACGGCTGGTTCGGCACCTGGGGTCCGCCGCAGCATCTGGCGCAGGCGCGGATGCGGGCGATCGAGGAAGGGCTGCCGGTGCTGCGCTCGACCACCACCGGGATCAGCGCGGTGATCGACGCGAACGGCGTGATCGAACAGTCCATCGGCATGGGCAAGGCGGCCGCGATCGAAGGCCTCATCCCTCCAGCCAAGCCGCCGACGCTGTTCAGCCAGTGGGGCCATGTCCTGACGCTCGCCTGGGCAGGGCTATTCCTGATCCTCGGCCTTGGTCTGCCGAGAGTGCTTGCGCTGGCCCGCTCGCGCGGCTAGGGCGGTCGGCAGAAAAGCGGGACATAAAGGTTTCCTTATATCTCTATAAGGTGCCCATCACCCGCTCCGCACCGCCCATTCCAGCCCCCGGGGGACATCATGCGCACCAATTACCTGTTCACCTCCGAAAGCGTGTCCGAAGGCCACCCCGACAAGGTTGCCGACCAGATTTCGGACGCGATCGTCGACCTGTTCCTGTCGAAAGACCCCGAAGCGCGCATCGCCTGCGAAACCCTGACCACCACCCAGCTCGTCGTGCTGGCGGGCGAAATCCGCTGCAAGGGCGTGTTCGAGAACGGCGAATGGGCCGAGGGCGCCAAGGAAGAGATCGAACAGGTCGTCCGCAACACAGTGAAGCGCATCGGCTATGAGCAGGACGGTTTCCATTGGAAGACCTTCCGCTTCGAGAACAACCTGCACGGCCAGTCCGCCCACATCGCGCAGGGCGTGGACGCGGGCGAGAACAAGGATGAAGGCGCGGGCGATCAGGGCATCATGTTCGGCTATGCCACCGACGAGACGCCGGGCTATATGCCGGCGACGCTCTATTACAGCCACAAGATCCTTGAGCGCATGGCCGCCGACCGCCATTCGGGCGCGGCTCCCTTCCTTGAACCTGACGCCAAGAGCCAGGTGACCCTACGCTATGAAGGTTCGCTGCCCGTCGCCGCGACCGCCGTGGTGGTCTCGACCCAGCACAAGAAGGGCTATGACGAGAACGACCCGGCCAAGCAGGCGGAACTGGAAGCCTACGTCAAGAAGGTCGTCGCCGACGTGATCCCGCCGGTGCTGCTGCGCGAGACCGAATATTTCATCAACCCCACCGGCAGCTTCGAAATCGGCGGCCCGGATGGCGATGCGGGTCTGACGGGCCGCAAGATCATCGTCGACACCTATGGCGGCGCGGCTCCGCATGGCGGCGGCGCGTTCAGCGGCAAGGACCCGACCAAGGTTGACCGTTCGGCGGCCTATATCACGCGCTATCTCGCCAAGAACGTGGTTGCGGCGGGCCTTGCCACGCGTTGCACCATCCAGATCGCCTATGCGATCGGCGTGTCGAAGCCTCTGAGCCTCTATGTCGACACGCACGAGACCGGCACCGTTGGCGACGACAAGATCGAGGAAGCGATCCTCGGCATCGCCAAGCTAGGCGGGCTGACCCCGCGCTCGATCCGCACGCATCTCGGCCTCAACAAGCCGATCTACCAGCCGACGGCGGCCTACGGCCACTTCGGCCGCACGCCGGAAGGCGATTTCTTCCCGTGGGAGCGCCTTGATCTGGTGGCTGATCTGAAGGCTGCGCTGGGCTGAATTTGCGGTAAGGGTGCTGTCCATGACGGCACCCTCTCCGCCCCCGCCCCGCATCCTCGCGCTTGACGCGCTGCGCGGGATTGCGGTGATCGGGATCGTCGGCATGAACGTCCATGCCTTCGCTCTTCCGGGGCCAGCCTATTACAACCCGAACGCCTATGGCGCGGTCGGCCCGGTCGATGCCTGGGTGTGGCTGGCCAGCTTTGTCTTCATCGAAGACAAGTTCCGCACGCTGTTCGCGATGCTGTTCGGCGCGGGATGCCTGATCCTGCTTGATCGTGGTGGCGCGCGGCCGTGGCGCGCGCATTCTGCCCGCATGATCGTGTTGTTCGCGATCGGGCTTGTCCATGCGACGCTTCTCGCCAGCAATGATGTGCTGCGCGCCTATGCGCTGGCAGGCCTCGCGCTGCCGTGGCTTGCCGGGCTTTCGGCCCGCGCGCTGGTGACGGTGGCGCTGGGGCTGCTGGGAGTGCACGTCGCGCTCGGCATGGTGGCGCTCGGCACGCCGCTGGTTCTGCATTACCTCGGCTACACCGGCACCGACGCGCTCTTGTGGGCCGAGCGGCAGTTCGGGCATGATTCGCCGACCATCGTGATGCTGCTGGAACAGGGGCGCGAGAGCCTGCCGGATCGCGTGGCGCGCCGCATCACCGGAATCCCGGCGCAATTCACCGCTCTGATGGCGGCGCTCCCGCTCAACCTGTCGGCGATGGCGCTGGGGATGGGGCTATGGCGGGCCGCCATGCTGAAGGGCGAGTGGCGCATCTTCCGGCTGCAACGCGCGGCGGGCCTCGCTGCGCTGGTGGCGCTGCCGGGGCTGCTGGGACTGGCCGTGTGGCTGGTGCGCAGCGGCTTTGCCGCGCCGGTGGTCGGCCCGGTGGCGCTGGTGCTGTCGGCCCCCTTCGATATGCTGCTGGCGGTGAGTTACGCCGCGCTCGCCATGGCCTTCCTCGGCAGCGGCGCAGGCGCTGAGCGGCTGGCGGCGGTGGGCCGGCTGTCGCTCACCAACTATCTGATGACGAGTGTTATTCTCGCGAGCATCTTCGCGTCATGGGGGCTGGGGCTGTTCGGGGAGGTCAGCCGGTGGCAGGCCTTCGCGCTCGGGCTGGTGCCGGTGGCGGGGATGCTGCTGTGGTCGCCGGCATGGGTCGCGCAGGCGGGCCAAGGCCCGTTCGAGCGGCTGTGGCGCAGCGCCGCGCGGGCGCTGTCCTAGCCGTCCACCCCGTGGATCGGCGAGGGGCGGTCCAAGGCCAGTTCGGCATCGGAGAAGGTGAAGGGGCTCCTCACCCCCGCCATCCCGCCCAGTTCCACCCGCATGCCCCTTGCGATCACCTGCGGATCGGCGAAGACCTCGTCCAGCCGGTTGATCGGGCCAGCAGGCACGCCTGCCGCATGGCAGGCATCGAGCAAGCCCTGCTTCGTCCACCCGGCTGTCGCCGCCGCGATCTCGGCGTCCAATGCCTTGGCGTTGGCGGTGCGATCACCATTGGCGATAAAGCGCGGATCAGTGGTCAGGTGATCGAGGCCCAGCACCGCCATCAGCTTGTGGAACAGCCCGTCATTGGCAGGCGCGAGGATCACATGGCCATCGCTCACCGCGAACACGCCATAGGGCGCGACCTGCGCGTGGGCATTGCCCATCCGAGGCGGGTTGTGGCCGGTGGTGAAGAGGTAGGTCGCCTGATTGGCGAGCAGGCCCACGCTGCAATCCATCAGGCTCATGTCGACCTGCTGGCCCCGGCCCGTCCGCGCCCGCATCAGCAGCGCGGCTTGCACGCCGTTCGCCGCCCAGACGCCGGTCGCCAGATCGCTGATCGAGATGCCCATCTTGACGGGGTGCGCCTCCGGCTCGCCGGTCAGCGACATGAAGCCGCTCATCCCCTGCACCACGAAATCATACCCCGCCTCATGCGCGCGCGGCCCGGTCTGGCCGAAGCCGGTGATCGAGCAATAGACGAGGCCCGGATTGGCGGCGGCGAGACTGGCGTAGTCGAGCCCGAACTTGGCGAGGCTGCCGGTCTTGAAGTTCTCGATCACCACATCCGCCCCGGCGCACAGCTCACGCACACGAGCAAGGTCGTCGGCATCGCCAAAGTCGGCGATGATCGAGCGCTTGCCGCGATTGCAGGCGTGGTAATAGGCGGCCTCGCGGTGAACCTTGCCCGAGGCGTCCTTGCGTTCCACCCAGGGCGGGCCCCACAGCCGGGTGCCGTCGCCTTCCGGGCTTTCGACCTTGATGACGTCCGCGCCCAGATCGGCAAGGATCTGCCCACAGAACGGCCCCGCCAGCACCCGCGCCAGCTCGACCACCTTGAGGCCTGCAAGCGGCGCGTTGGGGTTACGGGGTTCGGCGCGCCACATCGTCCTATTCCCCGAGATGCGATTTCAGGAAGGCGACCGAATCCGCCAGCACCGGGCCTTTGCTGCGGAACGGCACCGAAAGCGCCATCACGATCTCCTCGTGATCGAGCGGGCCGTAGTTTGTCACCTCCACCACAGCGCCAAGCTGGCGCAGCTTCGCGCCGAGGTTGTTGGCGTTCTTCGGGCGCACGGTCTCGTCGCCGTCGGACGTGACCAGCAGCATGGCAGGCGCATCGGCGCGGGCAAAGGTGATCGGCTGGGTTTCAGCGGGGTGCGGCCACTGGCTGAAGGCGGCAATCGCGCGGTCGGAGGTGAAGGGGTGGAAATCGTAAGGCCCGGACAATCCCACCACCGCCTTTACATTGGCAGGATCGGCACCCGCCGCGGTCAGCCGCTTGGAATCAAGCGCGAGCATCACGGCCTGATAGGCACCGGCAGAATGGCCCATGAACGCAAGCCGCGCGGGATCGCCGCCGTGCTTGGCGATGTTGTCCTGGGTCCAGGCGACCGCCTCGGCTCCGTCGTCGAGGAAGGCCGGAAACAGCACTTCGGGCACCTTGCGATAGTCGGGCACGACCACCAGGAACCCGGCGCGTGCCAGAGCGCGGCCCGCGAAAGCATAGGAGGCGCGGTCACCCTTGGCCCAGCCGCCGCCATACCAGAAGATCACGACCGGTGCCTTGCCCGCCGGAGCAGGATCAGGCGCCCAGATGTCGAGCGCCTGTCCGTGCGAGCCGAAAGCCACGCCCTCGGCCACCAGCGCAGCCCCTGCCGTGCCACCGGCGATCCGGTCATAATGCGACAGCAGCCGCGGCGGCGAGGTGAAGGCCAGAAAGCCGCCGATCGCCGCGACAACCGCGAGCCCGCCAAGCGCCAGTTTCCGCTTCATCAGACGATGTAATGCGCGGTGGTGGTCGCGGCGATATCGGCTTCGGTCACGCCGGGGGCCATCTCGATCAGGCGGAAAGGCTCACCCTTGGCCGGGCGCTGAAACACCGCGAGGTTGGTGATCACCATGTCGACCACGCCCGCCCCGGTCAGCGGCAGGGTGCATTCGGGGATGAACTTGGGCGTCCCGTCCTTCGACGTGTGGTCCATCACGACGATTATCTTCTTGACCCCTGCGACAAGGTCCATCGCCCCGCCCATGCCCTTGATCATCTTGCCCGGGATCATCCAGTTGGCGATGTCGCCGTTCTCGGCGACTTCCATCGCGCCCAGCACGGTAAGGTCGATATGCCCGCCGCGGATCATCGCGAAACTGGTCGCGCTGTCGAAATAGGCGCTGTGCGGCAGTTCGCTGATGGTCTGCTTGCCCGCATTGATAAGGTCAGGATCGACCTCATCGTCATAGGGGAACGGCCCGATGCCGAGCATCCCGTTCTCGCTCTGCAGGGTCACCAGCATCCCTTCGGGGATATGGTTCGCCACCAGCGTCGGGATGCCGATGCCGAGGTTGACGTAATAGCCGTCCTTCAGCTCGCGCGCGGCGCGGGCGGCCATCTGGTCGCGGGTCCAGCCGGTAAGGGTTGCGGCATCGGCCATGCGGGAAAACTCCTGAATACTAACGAAAATTGAGGACGAGAAATTCGAATTCGCCATGGCGCATGATGCCGTCGGCGTCTTCGTCGAACCATGCGACGAGATAGACCGGGCCTTTGGCGGCGCTGATCGGGGTTTCGCGCCAGTCGCCGTTGGCATCATGCGACCCGATTGCGGAAAAGCTGACGGCATGGCGATAGTAATCGGGGCCAAGCCGCAGTCCATAGAGGTGGTTGTGCCCCTCGGCGTTCAGCATCAGCACGCCAGACCCTGCAGCTGTATCGGCCATGCCCGTGCCCTCGCGAAAATAGGGCGGCAGCTCGGTGAGAGGTTCAGGGCCTGCGCGCGCGCTCGCTTTGGCAGCGGTAAAGATGCCCTCGTCCGTCCACCCGGCAATCATGTAGGTGTCATCCGCGCCGCGCACCGGCAGCACAATGGTGAAGGGCGCGCGCGCCAGCGTCACCTCGCTGCGGAGCAGATCGGTGTTGGCGAGCGGCACCTCGGCCCCGCCCTGCTCGAACCGCAGAGCCAGCCAGGGCGAATGACGCAGGGCCACCGCTTCGGCCGCGAGCGGCCCCGGCAAAGCCAGCGCCGCCGCCAGCACGGCGAGGGCGCGCAAGACGGGTCTCACCCCCTCACTCCCCCAGCAGCGGCTCGATCAGAAACCATCCGTCACCGATCACCGGCTCGATCCCGACTCCGGCCTCGGCGTTGCGCAGATATTTGAAGCGTTCGTCGAAATCCGGGCGCTCATCCCCGGCGATGGCGATGATGCAAGCGATCCCGGCGAGGTTCTGGCGGCGTTGCTGCTTGTTGTCAGCCTCGTCCCGGCGCAGCGAAATGATGTCCTGCCCGCGCGGATCGAGGCCGGACAGTTCGAGCGCGCTGCGCAGGCTGCCCGATTCGTTGACCGGCATATCCGAGAGCCAGGCGATCTCCACCCCGGCCTCGCGCAGCACGGCAAGACCGATGGCAAGCCCCGGTTGCTTGGCGGGATTGGCGGGCGGGCTGAACAGGCCGCCTGCCGGGTCGAGATCGATCACCACGACCTGCTGTTCGCCTGCCGAACAGCGCCGCCGCTTGCCGTCGAGCGCAAGCGGGTCGCTCAGGATCGCCGAAAGCGGATCGGCCCCGCCCTTGGCGCCCAGAGCCGCGGCCTGGGCGTGACGCACGAACCGCGCAAAGCTGAACCGGTCAGGGCTGATCGGGTTGGACGGATCGGGATAGGCTCGGGCTTCGCGCAGGCCGGACGGCGGCGGCACCATGTTGGGCACGACCGCAATCATCGCTGGCGGTGCCGGCGCGGGCGCGACAGTCGGAGCGGGCGCAGGTGCCGGAGCCGGGACACGGGCCGGCTGGGCCGGGGAATTGGGCGCAGCGATGATCTGCGGCGCCGGTGCCGGTGGGGGGACAACCGCAGGCTTGGGCGCAGGCTTGGGCGCAGGCTGGGCCGGGGGCGGCACCATGATCGCCGGCGCGGTCACCACCGCAATGCTCGGCGCGGGCACAGCTTGCGGCTTGACCGGAGCGGGGGCCGGGGCAGCAGCAACGGGCGTTGGCGCGTCAACGGTAGCAGGACGCGCGACCTCGACCGTGCCCTTGGCCGCTTCCTTGCCCTCGCCCGCGTCCTTGCCATCGACCCGCGTGCCGATCATCCCGGCCCCTGCGAGCGCGGGAATCGCGGCTGCCACACAGCCCGAAAGCGACGTTCCCGCCAGCAGCAGCAGCGGCAGCGCCAAAAGCCTTTTATCCATCACGCCGTCTCCCTCTCACGAACGGTGCGGAACTCGATCTTCTTGTCGTAAGGCGCGCCCAGCACAAGCCGGTTCACGAATACGCCTGCCAAATGGATCTGATCCGGGTCGAGCGCGCCCGCGGGCACGATTTCCTCGACCTCGGCGACGCACACCTTGCCGCAGGTCGCGGCCGGCAGGTTGAAATTGCGCGCGGTCTTGCGGAACACGAGGTTCCCGGTCTCATCCGCCTTCCACGCCTTGACGATCGCGAGGTCGGCGAAAATGCCGTGTTCGAGGATGTAGGTCTGCATCACCCCATCGCGGTCGGGGAAATCCTTGTGCTCCTTGCCCTTGGCGACTTCGGTGCCGACCCCGGTGCGGGTGTAGAAACCGGGGATGCCCGCGCCGCCTGCCCGCATCCGTTCGGCGAGCGTGCCCTGGGGGCAGAATTCGACCTCGAGCTCGCCGCTCAGATATTGCCGCTCGAACTCCTTGTTCTCGCCGACATAGGAGCTGATCATCTTCTTGACCTGCCGCGTGCGCAGCAGCTTGCCGATGCCCTCGTTGTCGATCCCGGCATTGTTGCTGGCGAAGGTGAGGCCCGTCACACCGCTGTCTCGGATCGCGTCCAGCAGCCGCTCGGGCAGGCCGCACAGGCCAAAACCGCCCGCAGCGATCATTATGTCATTACGCAGCACGCCCGCGAGCGCGCTGGCGGCGTCGGAGTAGATCTTGGTCATTGCGGCCTGCCTGCCCCCAATTGTGGTTTTGTATGGTCGCCCCAAGGTGACGCCCGGAGGCGCGCCGCGGGCGCGGGATCGAACCGATGATTAGTGCGTTCGGTGGGCGCTGTCACGCCTGCAGGCGCGCAAAGTCGAATCAACTTTCATGTTGCGACGCAAAACGGTCATAAAGCGATTTTCTGCCTCTTTTTTAAGCGACTGCCGCGCGTTTGGGCAGAACTTTGCAAGTTTGCGCACAAATCTGCACGTTTCGGGGGGTAGGTTGCATACTTTGCAACCTTATACGCATCTTTCGCACTTGCACAATCGGACCGCGTGGGGCAATTAGACAGTGCCTTTCAGGCATCCTCTCCCAAACTTTTCAAGCCCGGCACCCCGTGCCGGGCTTTTTTCTTGCCCGGCACAGATCCGCAGCAGGAACGCGCCGGGCTTTTTTCTTGCCCCTCCGCCACCATCCTCGCTGACGCGCGGCACGCCCTGCCGCCAATTGCATTCGCTGGCCCGCCTTCCTAGCTATCGGCATTGAAACCGCTGAACAGGAATGCCCCCATGGCCGATGCCGCAACCACCGCCCCGACCCGCACCGTGCGCTTGCAGGTCGCGCCTGCGCGGCAGGAGGAATCCGGGGCCGGGATCGCCCGCATCCCGCGCGCCGCCTTCCAGAAGCTCGGCATCACCGAGGGCGATGTGGTCGAAATCCGCGGCAAGCGCGTCACCGCCGCCGTCGCCATGGCCGCCTATCCCGAAGATGACGCGCTCGACGTGGTGCGCCTCGACGGGCTCCAGCGCGGCAATGCGCAAGGCGGATCGGGCGAGCACGTCGAGATCGCGCGCGGCGAATCGCGCCCTGCCACCCGCGTGGTCTTCGCCCCGGCCCAGCGCGAAATGCGCCTTCAGGGGCCGACCCAGGCGCTGAAGCGCAACTTCTTCCGCCGCCCGCTGGTGGCTGGCGATCTCGTCGCCACCACGGGGCAGCAGCCGGTGCAGAATATGCCCGCCGATGTGCGCCAGCTGCTGCGCGCGCCCGCCTATGCCCTGACGCAGATCCGCCTCACCGTCGCCTCGACCACGCCCAAGGGCATCGTCCATATCGACGAGAACACCGAGGTCGAGCTGCGCGCCGAGTTCGAGGAACCGCGCGATGGCCGTGCCGTCGTCAACTACGACGACGTCGGCGGGATGGAGGAGACCATCCGCGCCCTGCGCGAAATGGTGGAGCTGCCGCTTCGCTACCCCGAGCTCTTCATCCGCCTCGGCGTTGAACCGCCCAAGGGCGTGCTGCTCCACGGCCCGCCGGGCACGGGCAAGACCCGGCTGGCGCAGGCCGTGGCGAACGAATCGGACGCCGAGTTCTTCATAATCAACGGCCCGGAAATCATGGGCTCGGGCTATGGCGAATCCGAAAAGCGCCTGCGCGAAGTGTTCGAGGAAGCGACCCGCGCCTCCCCGGCGATCATCTTCATCGACGAGATCGATTCGATCGCGCCCAAGCGCACGCAGGTGCCGGGCGAGGCGGAAAAGCGCCTCGTCGCCCAGCTGCTCACGCTGATGGACGGGCTGGAAAAGCGCGCCAATCTCGTCGTGATCGCCGCTACCAACCGCCCCGACGCGATTGACGAGGCATTGCGCCGTCCCGGCCGCTTCGACCGCGAGATCGTGATCGGCGTTCCCGACCAGCGCGGGCGGCGCGAGATTCTCGGCATCCACACCCGCGGGATGCCGATGGGCGAAGGGCTCGACCTCGATGAACTCGCCCGCGTCACCCATGGCTTTGTCGGCGCCGACATCGCCGCGCTGGCCCGCGAGGCGGCGATCGAGGCGGTGCGGCGGATCATGCCGCGCCTCGACCTTGATGAACGCACCATCCCGCAGGACGTGCTCGACGATCTTTACGTGTGCCGCGAGGATTTCCTCGCCGCCCTCAAGCGCGTCCAGCCGAGCGCGATGCGCGAGGTGATGGTGCAGGTGCCCAATGTCGGCTGGGACGACATCGGCGGCGCGGGGGAGGCGACGGGCAAGCTCAAGGAGGGGATCGAACTCCCCTTGAAGAACCCCGATGCCTTCCGCCGCCTCGGCATCCGTCCGGCCAAGGGCTTCCTGCTCTATGGCCCCCCGGGAACGGGCAAGACCCTGCTCGCCAAGGCGGTCGCCAAGGAGGCCGAGGCGAACTTCATCTCGATGAAATCGAGCGACCTCCTCTCCAAATGGTATGGCGAGAGCGAGCAGCAGATCGCCAAGCTCTTCGCCCGCGCCCGCGCGGTGGCGCCCTGCGTCGTCTTCATCGATGAGATCGACTCCCTGGTCCCCGCGCGCGGCTCAGGCCAGGGCGAACCGCAGGTCACGGGCCGCGTGGTCAACACCATCCTCGCCGAGATGGACGGCCTCGAAGAGCTGCAATCGGTGGTCGTGATCGGCGCGACCAACCGCCCGACGCTGGTCGATCCGGCGCTTCTGCGTCCCGGCCGCTTCGACGAGCTGGTTTACGTGGGCACCCCCGACAAGGCGGGCCGCGAGCATATCCTCGGCATCCACACGGCGAAGATGCCGCTGGCCGATGACGTCGATCTTGCGGGCCTTGCCGCGGAGACCGAGCGCTTTACCGGGGCCGATCTCGAAGACCTCGTCCGCCGCGCCGGCCTTGCCGCGCTGCGCCGCGTGGGCGGAGAAGTCACCGCGGTTGAAGCGCAGGACTTCGCTGCCGCATTGAAGGACTCGCGCGCCACCGTGACGCCCGAGATGGAGGACGAATACCTCAAGATGCGCGGCGAACTGAAGAAGCGCGCCGCGGCGGTGCAGCCGATCGGGTTCTTCTCGCCCGAGATGCTCAAGCCCACGCGGGAGAAGAAGCACGACTGACGCCCGGTGTTCCGCAAATGTTTCACGTGAAACATTTGCGGCGCCCGCTCCTGCGTCAGTGCGCCGCGTCCCAGCTGAGCCCGGTGCCGATCTCGACGCCGAGCGGCACCGTCAGCTCCACCGCAGGCAGCGCCGCCTCGGCCATAACCTGCCGGATGATCGGGGTGGCAGCCTCCACCCGCCCCTCGGGCAGTTCGAACACCAATTCGTCGTGCACCTGAAGCAGCATCCGCACATCATGCAGCCCCGCCTCGGCCAGCGCGGGGAGCATCCGCGCCATCGCGCGCTTGATGATGTCGGCGCTGGTGCCCTGGATCGGCGCGTTGATCGCGGCGCGCTCTGACCCCTGCCTTTCGGCCTGGTTCTTCGAATTGATCCGGGGGAACCACGTCTTGCGGCCGAACAAGGTCTCGGAATAACCGCGCGCCCGGACGCTCTCGAGAGTCTCGTGAATATAGCGCTGGATGCCGGGGAAGCGCTGGAAATAGGTGTCGATCATCGCCTGCGCCTCGTCCGGCTCGACCTCCAGCCGACCGGCGAGACCCCAACGGCTGATGCCGTAGAGGATCGCGAAGTTGATCGTCTTGGCGCGCGCACGGGTGTCGCGGGTGACCTCGCCGAACATTTCCTGCGCGGTGCGGGCGTGGATGTCTTCGCCTTGCGCAAAAGCCTGCTTGAGCGTGTCAACGCCCGCCATATGCGCTGCAAGCCGCAACTCGATCTGCGAATAGTCCGCCGCGAGCAGCACATTGCCCGGTTCGGGCACGAAGGCCTCGCGGATCTGCCGGCCGATGGCAGTGCGGATCGGGATGTTCTGCAAATTGGGGTCGGTGGAAGACAGCCGCCCGGTCTGCGCGCCGACGAGGCTGTAGCTGGTGTGGACGCGGCCCGTATCGGGGTTGATCGCCTCTTGCAGCGCATCGGTATAGGTCGATTTCAGTTTCGACAGCTGCCGCCATTCGAGCACCTTGTCAGCGATGGGCTTGGCGGCCTCATCCTTGGCGAGGTTTTCGAGCACCGACTGGTCGGTCGAATATTGCCCACTCTTGCCCTTCTTGCCGCCTTTGAAGCCCATCTTGTCGAACAGGATGTCGCCCAGCTGCTTGGGGCTGCCGACGGTGAATTCCTGCCCAGCGATTGCGTGAATCTCGCCCTCGAGCCGGGCGATCTCCTTCGAGAATTCCTCCGACAGCTTGGCGAGCCTTGCGCGGTCGACCCGGATGCCCTCGCGCTCCATGGCGGCGACCACCGGGATCAGCGGGCGGTCAACCCGTTCATAGACCTTGCTCCCGCCTTCCACTGACAGGCGCGGTTTGAGCAGGGCGTGGAGCCGCCAAGTCACGTCGGCATCCTCGGCGGCATAGGCGGTGGCGCGGTCGAGGGGCACTTCGGCGAAAGAGATCGCCTTCTTGCCGCTGCCGCACAGCTCCTTGAACGGGATCGGGGTGTGGCCGAGATGGCGCTGCGAGAGTTCGTCCATCCCGTGGCCGCCGCCCATGCCATCCTCGCCGCGGCCCGCGTCGAGATCGAAGCTGATCACCATGGTATCGTCGATGGGGATGACCATGATCCCCTGCCGCGCCAGCACGTTGAGGTCATACTTGCCGTTCTGGAAGATCTTGAGGACGGCCTCATCCTCCAGCAGCGGCTTGAGCAGCGCGATGGCCTCGGTCATCGGCACCTGTTCGGGCTTCTGCGCGAACATATCCGTCCCGCCGTGGCCGAGGGGAATGTAGCAGGCATCATTGGGGCCAAGCGCGAGGCTCACCCCGACCAGATCGGCGCGGATCGCATCGAGCGAGCTGGTTTCGGTATCGACCGCCACCACCTGCGCGGCGCGGGCGCGGGTGACCCAGGCTTCGAGCCGCTCCCTCGTCTGCACCGTCTCATAGGCGGCGTGATCGATGGGCGGCATTTCGGGGAGCGGCTGACGGTTGCCCTCGGCGCCCCCGGTGGGCGCGGCAGCGCTGGCGGTGGTGGGCTTGGGCGGGTTCAAGTCGGTCGCACGCGATGGGCTGCCATGACCCGCATCCAGCCGCCGCAGCAGAGAGGTGAAGCCGTGGGTCTGAAGGAAGGCGGCGAGCGGTTCGGGCGGGACGGGGCCGAGCTTCATTTCATCGAGCGGCTGGGGGAGATCGCAATCTTCCTTGAGCGTCACCAGCACCTTGCTGAGTTCCGCATCCCCGCGCCCTTCGATCAGACGGTCGCGCAGCTTCCCGGCCTTCATCGCGGGCGCGGAATCCAGCGCGGCGGTGAGCGAGCCATGTTCGGCGATCAGCTTGCTCGCGGTCTTCGGGCCGATCCCGAAAATCCCCGGCACATTGTCGACCGAATCGCCCATCAGCGCCAGAACATCGCCGACGAGGTGCGGCGGGACGCCGAACTTCTCCTCGACCTCCTCCAGCCAGATGCGCTGGTTCTTCATGGTGTCGAGCATGTCGATGCGGCTACCATCGACCTCGCCGATCAGCTGCATCAGATCCTTGTCGGAGCTGACGATGGTGACATCCCACCCGCGTTCCTGCGCGCGGCGGGCATAGGTGGCGATCAGATCGTCAGCTTCCAGTCCCGGCACCTCGATGCACGGCAGGCTGAAGGCGCGGGTGGCATCGCGGATCAGAGGGAACTGGGGCTTCAGATCCTCGGGCGGCTCGGGGCGGTTGGCCTTGTAATGCTCGTAGATATCGTTGCGGAAGCTCTCGCCGCTGGCATCGAGGATCACGGCAAGGTGGGTCGGGCCGTCCGCCGCATCGAGATCGGCGGCGAGCTTCCACAGCATCGTGGTGTAACCATAGACCGCACCGACCGGCGTGCCTTCCGGGTTCGTCAGCGGGGGCAGGCGGTGATAGGCCCGGAAGATGTAGGAGGAGCCATCGACGAGATAGAGATGCTGCTTTTCGGCCATGCTGCCTGCTAGCAGGGGACGCAGGCGGCGGGTAGGGGTTTGGGATCGCGGCCTCAATTGTGGCAAAAATACGGCGAAATTGGGGCGCGGCGCCTCATTTGCCCTTGCCGCCCTGTCCTGCTGCCCCTATCTTCGCCAACGAACCGGTCGATTAAGAACCCGGTCTCGGCGTGACCTTGCAAGGGCGCGTCTCATTCGCAGACAGAAGGACTATCCATCATGCGCAAGATCATTCTCGCCGCCGCCATCGCTACCTCGGCTCTCGGCCTTGCCGCTTGCAGCGAAAAGACCGAAACCGAAACCGGTGAAGCCGTCGACGCCATGGCTGCCGACGCTGAAGCCGCCGGTGACGAAATGGGTGCCGCCGTCGAAGGCGCTGCGACCGACACCGCCGAGGGCGTCGAAGCCGCGGCTGAAGGCGCTGCCGACACCGCCGAAAAGACCGCCGACGAAATCGGTGACGCGGCTGCCAACGTCGCTGCCGAAGCCGAAGAAGAAGCCAAGCAGTAAGCTGCTGGCGCCCGCCCTTGTGGCGGGAGGCTGAAACGAAGAGGGCGGCTGCCGCAAGGCGCCGCCCTTTTTGCGTTCACCCTGAATGACCTGCCTCAGCCGCCGGTGGCGTAGGGCGCGCTCGTCCAGTTGCGGGTCGGGTCTTGCGCCAGGATGGTCTGCGCCTTGATTGCAAAGCCATCGTAAAGCGCGCGGGCGATGGCGGCGATCCGCTCTTCGCGCTGCGCCTTGCCGCCCTGCCCGGTGACATAGATCGCCACCGCGATCACCCGGCCATCGGGACATTCGATGATCCCGACATCGGAAGAGGTGTTGCTGAGCGACCCGGTCTTGTGGCTGACGCGCGCTTCCAGCGGCATATAGGCCGGGATGCGGCGCTTGCCGGTGACCGTGCGGCTCATCGCGCCGAGCAAGACCTGGCGGCTCTGATCCGACAGGAAATCGCCGCGATAAAGCCCGGCCAGCAGCCGCACCATGGCGCGCGGGGTGGCAGCATCGCGGGTGTCGATGGTGGTCGCGGGGTTATATTCGCCATCGTCGCGCACCAGCGTGGCGATGTCGCGGTTGATCGAGAAATTGGTGATGCCCTGCCGCCGCATCCAGTCATTGACCGGCCCCGGCCCGCCGACCGCCGCCAGCAGCGCATCGGTTGCCGGGTTGGAGGAACGGGTGATCATGATCTCGATCAGGTCGATCGCGCTCATGGTCTGCCCGGCGCGCACCGGCGCCTTGGCCGAGGAATATTTGGCCGAAGGGATCGGCAGCATCAGCGGAAACTCGCTGGTCAGCGAATAGCGCCCCTGCTCGACCATTTCGAGGAAGGTCGCCGCCACCGCGACCTTGCTGGTCGACGCCATCGGGAACAGCTGGTCGCCCAGCACCATGATTTCCTCGCCCGTCGCCAGATCGACCGCGGCCACCCCGATCCGTCCCTGGGCCGGGTCGGCAAGCTCGGCGATGCGTTGCTGGAAATTGTTGGCGTAGAGCGCTTCGAAGCTCGGCGGCTGGCGCACTTCGGTGCCGAAGGTCGCCGCGAAGGTCTCTTCAAGGTCGTCCGGGCTGGCCGCTGCCGGGCTGGCAACCGCCGCCAGCGAGGCCGCAAAGGCGGTAAAGGCAGCGAGAAAGCGGGGGCGTGTCATGCGGACAAGCTACTCCAACAGGGTTTCGGCAGGCTTAATGATGCACTTATCCACGCGCGATTTGGCGCGGCAAGCGGATGCTGCGGCGCTTGCGGTGAAAGGTGCGCCCCTTACGACAGAGCCGCGACAACGGCTGCCATGCGGCTGCTCGAGTGGGGTTGCGGGTTCGTCGAAAGGGGTCTTGCTGCGCCGTCCAACCCCTTGACTGCGCGCGGCTGCGCGTCAGTTTGGCGGCCACGCACTGATCCACAGGGGACTATCCATGACCAACCAAGCCGCCGCGCGCACTGCGCTTGCTGCCCTGCTGCTCTCCGCCTCGGGCCTCGCCTTTGCCCAGAGCGCCCAGATCGTCCAGCCGGGCGCGCCGGGGCAGGCCACGAAGACGCTGACCGCCGATCAGGCGGTGAAGCTGGCGCAGGCGAGCTACACCGCGTCGGACGTCGCCTTCATGCAGCACATGATCGTCCACCACCAGCAGGCGGTCGACATGGCGGTGCTGGTCAAGGAGCGCACCAACACCGAGGATCTGGTGGCGATCGCGGGCCGGATCGAATCGAGCCAGGCCGACGAGATCACCTTCATGCAGACCTGGCTCAAGGAGCGCGGCGAGCCGGTGGAAGACCCGAAGATGGCGGGCCACGGCGAGCATATGCACCACATGATGCGCGGCATGGCATCGCCCGAACAGATGAAGGCGCTGGCCGCTGCCAAGGGCACCGAGTTCGACCGCCAGTTCCTCACCCTGATGATCGCCCACCACGAAGGCGCGGTCGACATGGTCGAAAAGCTGCTCGATGAAGACGGCACGGCGGCAGATCCGGTGCTCTACCAGTTCGTCAGCGACATCGACAGCGAGCAGACCACCGAGATCGAGCGGATGGACAAGCTGCTCGCCGGTCTTTCGGGCGATCCGCGCACGGGGCTGGCGGCGGGCTTCGACAATGCGGGCGAGGCGATCCTCAATCTCACCAAGGTCGCAAGCCTGCCCAAGCCTGCGGGCTTCTTCAATCCCGAGAACCCGGCCGACCTGCGCCCGCCGGTGCCGCCTAAGAAGGACAAGGACAAGGACGGGGACGGCGAGGAGAAGAAGGAAGCCGCCGCCGCTGCTGAACCCGCGGTCGCCGCTGCCGAGGCCGCCGCAGACCCGGCCGCCCCGGCGCGCGAGGAGGAAGACCTCACCGAATTCGCCGAGC
Source organism: Erythrobacter sp. BLCC-B19 (assembly GCF_028621955.1). Taxonomy (NCBI): domain Bacteria; kingdom Pseudomonadati; phylum Pseudomonadota; class Alphaproteobacteria; order Sphingomonadales; family Erythrobacteraceae; genus Erythrobacter; species Erythrobacter sp. BLCC-B19. The sequence continues at coordinate 1,327,039 of NZ_CP117516.1, read as the reverse complement.
GCTCCCCGCTGCTCGATTTCGCCAACACCGATATCGCCTTCTTCGGCGATGTGATGGTCGCAGGCTCGTATCACGGGTTCAACATCTACCAGCTCGGCAAGGACGGCGTGCCTGCCCTAAAGAGCAGCGTCGTGTGCCCCGGCGGGCAGGGCGACGTGTCGGTGGTGGGCAACATCCTCGTGATGAGCGTCGAGCAGACCCGCGGGCGGATCGATTGCGGGCTGGAAGGCGCGCCGGGCAAGGTCAATGCCGAGCGTTTCCGCGGCTTGCGCATCTTCGACATCTCCGATCTCGCCGCCCCGCGTCAGGTCGGACAGGTGCAGACCTGCCGCGGCTCGCACACCCATTCGATCGTCAGCGCTGATGACACCCGGCTGATCGTCTACAACTCGGGCACCGCCGGGGTGCGCGAGGCCGAGGAACTGGCGGGCTGCGTCGGCGAGATTCCGGGCGATGCGCGCACCGCGCTGTTCTCGATCGACGTGATCGAGATCCCGCTGGCCGATCCGTCGAAGTCGCGCATCGTCAAATCCCCGCGCGTCTTTGCCGACGAGACGAGCGGCACCATCGCAGGTCTGTGGACCGGCGGCGATCACGGCGACGGCACCCAGCGCACCGCCCCGACCGATCAGTGCCACGACATCACCGTGTTCCCGTCGTTGAAGCTGGCCGCGGGCGCGTGTTCGGGCAACGGCATCCTGTTCGACATCGCCGACCCCTTGAACCCCAAGCGGATCGACGTGGTGACCGACACGACCTTCGCCTATTGGCACTCGGCGACCTTCAACAATGATGGCACCAAGGTGATCTTCACCGACGAATGGGGCGGCGGCGGGCGGCCGCGCTGCAAGGCGTCCGACCCCAAGACCTGGGGCGCCAACGCGATCTACGACATCGTCGATGGCAAGCTGGTGTTCCGCGCCCACTACAAGATGCCCGCGCCCCAGACCGACAAGGAAAACTGCGTCGCGCACAACGGCTCGATCATCCCGGTGCCGGGCCGCGATCTGTTCGCGCAGGCGTGGTATCAGGGCGGCCTTTCGGTGATGGACTTCACCGACAGCGCCAATCCCAAGGAGATCGCCTATTTCGACCGCGGGCCGATCGACTCCAAGCAGATGATCGTCGGCGGGTACTGGTCGGTCTACTGGTATGCGGGCCACATCTACGGCACCGAGATCACCCGCGGGATCGACGTTTTCGCCCTCAAGCCCAGCGAGTTCCTGACCAAGGCGGAAATCGCCGCTGCTAAGGCCGCGAAGTATGAAGACAACCGCTTCAACCCCCAGACCCAGACCCGCGTGACCTGGGACAAGAAGGTGATCGAAGCCGCCGAGGCCAGCCGCAAGGGTGGGTAATCGGATCCTGCCGATGGGGCGCGCTGCGGTGCGCCCCTCGCGCTACACCTGGCGCACCTTCAGCGGCGTCGCGCTGATCGGCACGGCGCTACTGTTCGAACTGTTCCAGCGCGGCAATCTGGTCGATCCGCTGCCCTGGCCATTCACGCTGGCAGCCGCGCTGCTGGGCGGAGGGCTGGGGTTTCTCGCCGCGGCCGAGATCATCGAACAGATGCCGGAAGACAAGCTGTTCAACCAGATCGCGACGATGGTCGCGCTGCCGGTGTGCGGGCTGCTGGCCGCGACCTTCCTCACGCGCTTTGTGACGCTGCAAGCCGCCTTCACCGGGGTCGAGACAACGCCGCAGCTCACCGCGCTGGTGATCGAAGACAGCCAGCGGAGCGGGCGGCGGCGCTCGTTCGGGCGGCGCTATTCCTTCACCGTTGCCCTGCCCGACCCGCGCGGCGACCGGGCCCGCCGCTTCCAGGTGCGGATCGACAAGCCCCTCTACAATCATGTCGGCACCCCGACCGAGGCGCGGCAGGATTGCATCGTCTTGCCGATGGATGAGGGGCGCTGGGGCGTGCGGCGGGTGATCGCGCCCAACTATTTCGACACGCCCATCACGCTGGAAAACTACCGCCGCTGCTAGGGTCAGGACCCTAGGCTTGCATTGCGGGCCAAAGCGGCAGACACCCTAGCCCATGAGCCCGCCCATCAGCGCCCATCCCGACGATCCGCATTATGTCCACCGCACCGGCTGGCTGCGCGCGGCGGTGCTGGGGGCCAATGACGGGATCATCTCGGTCGCCTCGCTGATCATCGGGGTCGCCGCCGCCTCGCCCGACAAGGGCGCGGTGATGGTTGCAGGGGTGGCGGCGCTGATTGCGGGCGCGATGTCGATGGCGGCGGGGGAATATATCTCGGTCTCCAGCCAGGCCGATTCCGAGCAGGCCGACATCGCGCGCGAGGCCGAGGCGCTCGCCCAGACCCCGCAGGACGAGGAGGCCGAGCTTGCCGCGATCTATGTCGCGCGCGGGCTCAGCCCGGCCACTGCCGCGCTGGTCGCACGCGAACTGAGCGCCGCCGACCCGCTGGCCGCCCATGTGCGCGACGAGTTGGGCCTCAGCGATCACCTCGCCGCTCGGCCCTTGCAGGCAGCGCTGGCCTCGGGCGCGACCTTCAGCGGGGCGGCGGCGGTGCCCTTGCTGGCCGCATGGCTCGCCCCGGCGGGCAGCGTCATGGCCATCGTGGTGGCGGTGTCGATCCTCGCGCTGGCGGGGCTCGGCGCGCTCGGCGCAAAAGCCGGAGCCGCGCCGCTGATCCCGGCGACTTTGCGCGTCGTCGGCTGGGGCGCCTTTGCGATGGCGAGCACCGCTGCGGTCGGCCGCCTGTTCGGCGTCAGCGTGTGATCGACGAGCGATACCGCCCGCCCGATGAAACGACGTTGCGCGAGTCCGGGGCGGCTGTTAGCAACTCATTGGATTAGAAGTGCCGAAAACGGACCGAATGTTGCGCGGGCAAGGGATCCCCGCTGCTTCATCACGATCTTGCGGCGACGGGGCGCAGAACATGAAACAGACACCGCAGCAGGCCGGTTCGTGACCGCCTCGCGTCTCCGGGGCGGCCGGGCGGGCGTCGTCCTCTCGCTTGCCGCGCTGGCGCTGGCCGGTTGCACCTCGCTCGCGCCTGAACCCCCTGCGATGGCCGATGTCCAGCCGCTGCCGACACGCTGGGTGCTGGCCGAGCCGGGGGCGGTCGACATTCCGCTCGATCGCTACTGGGTGATGCTGGACGATCCGCTGGTGACCGATCTCGTCGCCAAGGCGCGAGGCAGCAATCTCGACATTGCGCAAGCGCTTGCCCGTCTGCGTGCGGCGCGCGCAGGGCTGCGTCAGGCGCAGGCCGAACGCTTGCCGACGATCTCTGCCAGTGGCGGCGCGCGGCGCGATGTCGGCGACCTTGCGAGCAATGACGTCACCTTCTCGCTCGGCGCGGATGCCGCCTGGGAGGCCGACCTGTTCGGCCAGATCGACGGCAGCATCGATGCCGCCCGCGCCGATCTGGCGGCAGCGGGCTATTCGCTCGGCGATATCGAGCGGGTGATCGTCGGACAGGTCGCCGCGCAGACGATCAACGCACGCGCGCTCGCTGCGCAGCTCGCCCTCGCGCGGGAAACCCTCGCCATTCAGGACGACAATCTCCAGATCGCACGCTGGCGCAATCAGGCGGGGCTGGCCGACAGCCTCGATGTCGAACAGGCCCGCACCCAGCGCGCGCAGACCGCAGCGAGCATCCCGCAGCTCGAAAGCTCGCTGGTGGCGACCGCCAATGCCATCTCGACCCTGATCGGCGAGCCGCCAGGGCGGGTCTATCAGGCGCTGATCGAAACCCCGCGCACTGTCCCTGCGCCGCCTGCCACGATCGCGCTGGCCGTGCCCGCCGACACGCTGCGCCGCCGCCCCGATGTCGGCGCGGCCGAGGCGCGGCTTGCGGGCGATCTGGAACGTGTCGGCGTGGCGCGCACCCAGCTCTATCCGCTCGCGCGGCTTTCGGGCACGATCGGCACCAGCGCGACCGATGCCGGCAGCCTGTTCGACCTTGTCACCGGCAACATCTTTGCCAGCCTCAGCCAGCTGATCTTCGATGGCGGGCGGGCGCGCGGGCGGATTGCCGCTGCCGAAGCCACCGCCGACGGCTCGCTTGCCGCATGGCGTCAGGCGATCCTCACCGCGCTCGAAGAGGTCGAAAGCGCCGCCTTCGATCTCAAGGCCACCGCCACGCGGGTCGAGGCCTTGGCTGAGGCCCGTGACGGGGCGCAGAACGCCGCAATCCTTGCGCGCAGCCAGTATCAGGCGGGGCTGATCGACTTCCAGACCCTGCTGGTGACCGAAGGCCAGCTGCTCAGCACGCGCACGGCCGAAATCAACGCGCAAGGCGCGCGTGCGATTGCCTTTATCAATCTCGCCCGTGCGCTGGGCGGCGGCTGGTCGGTGCCCGAGGGCGCGGGCCTTGCACAATCTGCGGCGAGGGAGCCTGCCGAGTGACTGACCTGACCAAAGCGTCCGCCCCCGCCCCGACCGAGGAGGCTCCGAGCGTCGACGAATTCCTCGGCACCAAGCCGCGCCCGCGCTGGCGGCGGTGGATGAAGTACTGGCTGCCCGCGCTGGGGCTGGTGCTGCTGGTGCTGACCGTGATGCAATGCACCGCCGAAGCCCCGCCACCCGATTACATCACCGAAGCGGTGACGCAGGAATCGCTCTCGCTGTCGGTCACCGCGACCGGCAACCTGCGCCCGACCAATCAGGTCGAAGTCGGCGCGGAAGTCACCGGGCCGATCGATCAGGTGCTGGTCGACGTGAACGACCGCGTGACCAAGGGGCAGGTGATCGCGATCATCAACACCGAGATCATCGACCAGCAGATCGCCCAGTCGCGCGCCAACCTCGGCGCGGCCCGTGCGGCGCTGGGGCAGGCGCAGGCGACGCTCGATATCGACAAGGTGCAGCTCGCCCGGCTTGAGGAGGTGCGGCGTATTTCCGGCGGGCGCGTTCCCTCGCAGATCGAGGTCGAGCGCGCGCAGGCGGCGGTCGAGCGCGACATTGCTGCCGTCGCTTCCGCGCGCGCCAATATCGAGGCGGCGCAGGCCTCGCTCAACGGCAATCTCACCACCCGCACCCGCGCCGTCATCCGCGCGCCCGTTGACGGCGTGGTGCTGGCCCGCCGGGTCGAGCCTGGGCAGACGGTGGTGGCGAGCTTCAACACCGTCACCCTGTTCGTGATCGCCGAAGACCTGTCGCAGATGCAGCTGCGCGTCTCGATCGACGAGGCGGATGTGGGCCAGGTCAAGGGCGGGCAGGCGGCGACCTTCACCGTCGATGCCTATCCCGGCCGCCGCTTCCCGGCGCGGCTCCAGCGGGTCGATCTGGCGTCGAGCAACACGGTCGAAGCGCAAGCCGCCTCGACCGCCGCGGCCAGCGGATCGGTGGTCAGCTACGAAGCGCGGCTCGAGGTCGACAATCCCGAAGGCCTGCTCCGCCCCGGCATGACCGCGACGGCCACCATCGCGACGCAGGACACCGGCACCGCGCTGCTGGTGCCCAATGCCGCGCTGCGGTTCCGCCCGGATGCCAAGGAGGATAGCGGCGGCGGCGTGTTCCAGCCGCAGATCGGGCTTGAGGACGGCAAGCAGCAGGCCACCATCGGCGAAGGCAGCCGCCAGCAGGTGCAGGTGTTGCAGGCCGACGGCACGTTGAAGACCATCGAGGTCGTCACCGGCCGCAGCGACGGGCGTCGCACTGTCGTCCGCTCCAAGGAACTGAAACCGGGGATGAAGGTCGTCACCGGCATCAAGGCCGCCGCGCAATGACCGAGGCGCCGCTCATCCAGCTGGAAGGGATCACCAAGACCTTCGGCAGCGGGGCGGCGGCGTTTCAGGCGCTCAAGGGCGTCGACATGACGATCGAGCGCGGCGAGTTCGTCGCGGTGATGGGGCCATCGGGCTCGGGCAAGTCGACCACCATGAACATCCTCGGCTGTCTGGATGTGCCGACGGGCGGTGTGTTCCGGTTCCGCGGCGTGGAGGTGCAGAAGCTCGACCGCGACCAGAGGAGCCTGCTGCGGCGGCGCTATCTCGGCTTCGTGTTTCAGGGCTTCAACCTGCTCGCCCGCACCACCGCGCTCGAAAATGTCGAACTGCCCCTGCTCTATCGCGGCGAGAGCAAGTCGAAGCGGCGGGAGGCGGCGATGCACGCGCTCGATCAGGTGGGGCTGGTGCCGTGGGCCGACCATACCCCTGCCGAACTTTCCGGCGGCCAGCAGCAGCGCGTCGCCATCGCCCGGGCGCTGGTCACCCAGCCTGACGTGCTGCTCGCCGACGAGCCAACCGGCAACCTCGATTCCGAACGCTCGGTCGAGATCATGGAGCTGCTGCGGCGCCTCAACGCGGAAGGCATCACCATCCTGATGGTCACGCACGAGGAAGACATGGCCGCCTATGCCAAGACCATCGTGCGCTTCCGCGACGGGCTGGTCGAGCGGATTGATCGGGGTGCGCTCGCGGCGGAAGGACACCCCGCCTGATGCTCGGCACCACCATCCTCCTTTCCCTGCGCGAGATCCGGCGGCACATCCTGCGCTCGATCCTGACAACGCTCGGCATCATCATCGGCGTGGCGGCGGTGGTGACGATGGTGACGCTCGGCAACGGGGTCACGGCTTCGGTGCAGGAGGAGATTTCGTCACTGGGCGCGAGCAATTTCATCATCTTCCCGGTGCGCACCACCCGCGGCACGATCCGCCCCTTCGATGATGCCGATGTCCGCGCGGTGTCCCAGCAGATCGCCGGGGTGCAGCTCGCCGCTGGCAGCGTCAGCGCGCGCACCACCGCCTTCTACAACGGGCAGGACTGGGACACCTCGGTGGAAGGCGGCACCAACGACCTGCTCGAAGCCCAGTCGATCAAGATCGAGGAAGGCCGCGCCTTCACCGCCGACGAAGTGGAGGCCGGCAAGAACGTCTGCCTGCTTGGCCTCAAGGTGCGCGAGGCGATTTTCCCGGCCGGCTCCAGCCCCTTGGGCGCGCAGATGCGGCTCGGCGATGTGTCGTGCGAAGTCATCGGGGTGATGGAAGAACGCGGCCAGGGCGGCGGCGGATCGGATGACGACGATGCGGTGTTCATGCCGCTCAAGACCGTCCAGCGGCGGTTCCGCGGGAACGAGAACCTCGACTATTTCGTGGTCAAGTATGACGCGGCCTATTCCGCCTCGGTGATCCAGGATTCGCTCGTCGCCCTGCTGCGCGAGCGCCGCCTGTTGCAGGGCGAGGAACCGAATGATTTCAACGTGATCGACACCGCACAGGTCAATCAGGCGCTCGGCGCGGCGACCGGCGCGCTAACCGCGATGGTCGCGGTGATCGCTTCGATCAGCCTGCTGGTGGGCGGCATCGGGATCATGAACATCATGCTCGTCTCGGTCACCGAACGCACCCGCGAAATCGGCATCCGCCTCGCCATCGGCGCTCTGGCGCGCGAGGTGCGCTTGCAGTTCCTGACCGAAGCCGTGGTGCTGTGCGCGCTGGGCGGGCTCGTCGGGATCGCGCTGGGCTTTGTCGCCTCGTTCGGACTGGCAGCGGCGATCGACGTGCCCTTCGTGTTCGATCCGGTGATCAACCTCGTCAGCTTCCTGTTCGCCGCCGGCATGGGGATCGTGTTCGGCTATTACCCCGCCAGCCGCGCCTCGAAGCTCGATCCGATCGACGCGCTACGGCACGAGTAAGCTCGCGTCAGCCCTTGGCGGCGGCGCGTTTTTCCAGCCAGGGGCGTAGCGGGAAGGTCCACTGCTCCCAGATCGAGAGGCGGCGGCGGTCATCCTGCCCCACCACCTCGCTCTCGCCTTCCTTGAAGGTGCCGAACACCCGGTCCCAGAAGATCACGCTGTTGCCATAGTTGCAGCGCGTGTCCTCATAGCTGAGCGCGGTGTGGTGCAGCGAGTGGTGGCGGATCGTGGTGAAGAAAAACCCGAACCAGATCGGCGGATTGGCGCGCACATTGGCATGGGCATAGGTCGCAATCGCGCCGCTTGCGGTAATCGCGCCGAAAAGGGCGTTCAGATCGACATCGAGCAGAGCGGTGATCCCGAGGCTGATCAGGAACAGTTCGATCGGGTTGCCGATGAAACCCTTCATCGCATTCAGCTGCGTGATGTGGTGATGCGGTGCATGGGTCAGCCACAGCGGCGTCCAGTTGTGCATCGCGCGGTGCATCCAGTATTGCCCGAATTCGAAGCTGAACATCACCACCAGCACCTGCACCAGGAACGGGCTGTCGGCGAGCCAGGGGGTGGCGATGCCGAGCGACTGTTTCAGCTCCGCCAGCGGGCCGTTGACCAGCGTTTCGGTGAGGAACCCGATCACCCCGTAACCGAAGGCGACGTAGAACACATCGGTCGCCAGCTCGCGCCCGTTGATGCGCCAGCCTGCGTGGCGCTCGAACACCAGTTCGAGCAGCTGCACAAAGGCGAGCGTCGCCAGCCCCACCGCCATGATCGCCCAGCCGCCTTCGACCCACGCGGCCGGGGCAAAAGCCCAGAAGGCAAGGATCGCCGCGACGGTCGCAGGCGGCAGCAGGTTGATGAGCGACTGTTTCACCGGATTGGCCCCCTTGTTGTGCCCTCGCTCTATGGCGGCGCCCCGGACGGGGAGAATACGCCATTGTGCGTAAGCGGTCGAGGGGTGCAGAAGCTGGCCCCAGCGAGGCCCGCAGGCGGACGTTCGGAAAGCGACCCCGGTGCCGCCTCCCCAGCCAGTTCCCGCCGACAAACCGCGAATCTGATCGGCCCGAAAGCCGCCCGCCTCACGCCCGCGCGGCGACCTCGGCGGCGTCGAAGTAGTGGATGCGAAGCTCGCGCAAGAGGCCGTCCTCGAAGGTGCCTGCCTCGCAGATCGTCTGGGTGAAGGGCGCAGAGCCGTCCTTGGGGTGCATGGTCAGGCGGATCACCATCACCGCCCATGCCTCGCCGCCGGTGCAGTCGAGCATTTCGAGCTTCGTGTCGGCCCAGGTGCCATACATCGCGGCGGCGCAGCGCTGGAGCGCGTCCTTGCCCCGCCACTCGCCCGCGAAGGGCAGGCTGTTGGCCTCGTAGAGCACGAAATCGGGATGGATCAGCGCCTCGACCGCCGCCCAGTCGCGGGTGCCGGCGGTGGCGTAGACCTTCGCCAGCATCTCGCGCGGGGTGAGTCCTTGTAGTCCTACCGCTTCGCTACTTGAGGACGTCACTCCTCGATCGTCCCGATCAAGTCGCCCACCTTGTAGACCGCGCCTTCCTCGCCGGTGGGGTGGATGATCCCGCTGGCCTGCGCCTCGATCTCGGTGGTGCTCTTGTCGGTTTCGACCGTGTAGATGATGTCGCCCTTCTCCACGCGCTCGCCATCGCCGAACATCCATTCGACGAGGGTCATTTCGACAGCGCTCATGCCGAGCTTGGGGATACGGATTTCGGTGGCCATTTAGAGCTTGCCCATGCTTGCTTTGATCTGTTCGATGATCTGGCCCTTGTTCGGGATCCACGCCTGTTCGAGGTGGCTCGCAAAGGGCACGGCGGAGAAGGTGCCGCCGACGCGCCGGACGGGGCCCTTGAGGCTGTCCCAGCACTTTTCCTGAATGTTGGCGGCGATTTCCGCGCCGGTGCCGAAGGGGCGCACGGCTTCGTGCAGGGTCAGCGCGCGGCCGGTCTTGCGGACCGAAGCCAGCACGGTCGCCTCGTCATAGGGGGCGATGGTGCGCAGGTCGACGACCTCGACGCTAATCCCCTCCTTCGCCAGATCATCGGCCACCGCCAGCGCATCAAGCACGGTGCGGCCATAGGTGATGATCGAGATGTCGGTGCCTTCCCGCGCGATCGCCGCCTTGCCGAGCGGCACGCGGTAGCCCGGGCCGGGGTCTTCCGCCTTGAGGCCGTAGCACAGGATGTTCTCGATGAAGATCACCGGGTCATTGGCGTCGATCGAGGCGCGCATCAGCCCGCGCGCATCGGCCGGGTTCGACGGGGTGACGACATGAATGCCCGCAACGTGGGCGAACCACGCTTCGAGCATATCCGAGTGCTGTCCGCCAAAGCCCACGCCGACGCCGGTGGTGGTGCGGATCACCATCGGACACGGCGTCTGCCCGCCCGACATGAAGCGCAGCTTGGCCGCGTGGTTGACGATCTGGTCCATGCACACGCCGACGAAGTTCATCAGCATGATCTCGGCAATCGGACGCTGACCCGCCAGAGCGGCACCCACTGCCGCACCGATGATCGCGGTTTCGCTGATGGGCGTCGCGCGGATGCGGTGCTCGCCATACTTCTCGGTCAGGCCCGAGGTGACCTTGAACACCCCGCCGCCCTGCTTGGCGGAAACGTCTTCGCCGAGGCAGAACACGCCCGGATCTTCGGCCATCGCCTCGTCGATTGCGAGGTTCAGCGCCTGGGTCATGGTGATCTGGGCCATCAGGCGGTCTCCTCCAGCACGTCCTTGTAGATTTCGTCGGTATCCGGCAGCGGCGCGGCGAGCGCGTGTTCGACCGCCGCGTTGATCTGCGCGTCGATGTCGGCGACGATGGCGTCGAGCTCTTCCTCGGTGAACTGGTGCTCCAGCATCACCTTGCGCAGCTTGGGCAGCGGGTCTTCGGCCTTCATCTCGGCGATGTGTTCGGGCGGCATATAGCTGAAGTCCGAGCCGAAGAAGTGGCCCATCATGCGGTAGCACATGGCCTCGACCAGCGTCGGCCCCTCGCCCCGGCGGGCGCGGTCGACCGCTTCCTTCACCGCCGGGTAGATCTGGTGGACGTCATTGCCGTCAACCGTCACCCCCGGCATCCCGTAGCCCGCCGCGCGGCTGGCGATATTGGGGCTGTCGGTGTGGTCGGCGTAAGCCGTGTGCTCACCGTAGCGGTTGTTCTGGCACAGGAAGATCACCGGCAGCTTGTAGAGCTGGGCCATGTTCATCGCCTCGTGGAAGCCGCCGATATTGGCCGCGCCGTCGCCGAAGCTCACCAGCGTCACCCGGCCATCACCGTTGTTCTGGCTCGCCATGGCGAGGCCGTTGGCGATGGGGAGCCCACTGCCCACCACCCCGGTCGTCACCATGATCCCCGTCTCGGGATCGGTGATGTGCATGGTGCCGCCCTTGCCCTTGCAGGTGCCGGTCGCCTTGCCGAGGCATTCGCCCCACCACTTCTCCATCGGGATGCCCTTGGCGGTCTGTTCGCCCTGCCCGCGATAGGTGCAGACGACGTAATCGTCCTTCTCGAGCGCCGCCATCGCCGCGGCCGAGACCAGCTCCTGCCCGCGCACGCAGTAATACATCACCGCGACCTTGCCGCCCATCAGCAGCTCGCGGAACTTCTCGTCGGTGCGGTTCACCTTCATCGTGCGGGTGTAGATGTCGAGCAGCTTGTCGCGGTCGATCTGGGACATGATGTTTCGCCTTCTAGGGAGAGGGACTTAGAACTGGACGCGCTGGGTGAAGCCGCCGTCGACGACAATGTTCGCGCCGGTCATGTAGGGCACCGCCGGGCTCGCCACGAAGACGATCGCCTTGGCGACCTCGACCGGCTCACCGAAGCGCCCGGTCGGCATCTTGGCGAGGGTGGCATCGTAGAGCGGCTTCATGTGCTCCTCGATGATCTCCCAGTTGCCGCCCTTGTAGTAGATCGCGCCCGGCGAGACGGTGTTCACGCGGATGCCCTTGGCGGCATAGGCTTGGCTGAGCTGCGAGGCATAGGTGATCAGCGCCGCCTTGATCGCGTTGAAGGGGTTGGGGGCAATGAAGGTTTCGAGCGCCGCAGTGCTCGACAGCATCACGATCGACCCGGTGCCCGAGGCTTCGAGGTAGGGCGTGAGCGTCTCGACCGCGAAGGCCGCGCCCTTCAGATCCATGTCGAGACACGCCTGCCAGTCCCCGGCACCTCCCGTGCCCGAGGCAGACGCGGTGTGAACGAAAATATCGCACCCGCCGAGTTCAGCCACGGCCTTTTCGAGCCACGCCTGATAGGCTTCGGTGCCCGACGCCATGTCGAAAACTTCGGCAAAGACCTTGCCCGGCCCCGCGGCGTCGATCTCGGCAACGGCGGCGGCGATCTTGTCTTCCTTGCGGCTGAAGAAGGCGACATCAGCCCCCTCGGCCGCGAACAGCTTGAGGGATTGGAGGCCAAGGCCATGCGCCCCGCCGTTCATGATGACCTTCTTGCCCTTGAGTCCCAGATCCATAGCGCCTCTCCCCGGGTGGTTGTTGTGGGTTGAGGGGATAGCCGAGTGGGGGGGCGGGGCGGATTGGCACTTTTGGGGGGGTGGGGCAAACTCAGAGAACAATGCCCTGACTAACCAATGAGCGTTGTCACGAACACCGTCGACAGAAGAGCAACTAGCGATGAAGCTACCCCAAAGGCTGACACAACCTCAGCAAATAGCGCGTCATTCTGCCGTCCGTTGGGCGATCCGGATAGACCTGCTTTGCAAAAGCGCCAACGTCGAAGATCGAATAGCAGCATCGTCAGCAAAACATACCCCGACCAAAATGCAATTGCCTGCACCTCAGCCGTTTCCCAGCCGGCAAAGGCGATGTTCAACACATTAAACAGCGCTAGTGCGGTAAGGACTCCCGAAAAGCGCGACCAAATCTGTCGGACTCCCTCGCCTTGTATAGCTGCAAGCCCAGTTGACTGATCGGTCTCCAACCGATCGAGGGCGCGCGATGGCATGTAAAGGAATATAATGCTGCCGAATAAACCAAGCGTTGCAACAAACGCCGTTGATTCCACTAAGTGATTGTGTGAATTAGGACCCTCAACGGTTGAAAAAGAATAAATAATAATAGAGACAATAACGGCAAAAGAAACAAATAGCCACACAACAAGCGGAATTAATCTCCTGAGATCTGCCCAAATCATCGAGAATGAAATTTCAGGATTTGTTGCTTTTTCGTCGTAATTTACTTTTGAATATATCGCATTCAATTCTGACCAGCTCAAGCCAGTTGAAATAACGAGAGAAAAAACAATCGCTAAAGAAAATGCCGCGTCAAAAATATAGCCCCAGAACCCAGTGATCCCGGACGGTTGGCCGCTGTAAAATTCGAGCAAATATCGAAGCGCGCCGGATACAATTACAAAAACAGCGAAGGGCTCGAATAGGCGCAATGCGGCAATAAAATTGAATTGCGACAAAAATTCCCGAAGGTCTTGTCCCAAGGTTTGCGCAATGAACACAACTGCGCACACAACAAAAAATATTATGGACGCAAATATGAAAATGTCGATCAATAAAAAACCGGTCAAAGTCGATATAGGGAAATTATCACCATTTGGAAGAAGATATGTCTTCAAGAGGGCGCCAACAGCGAGCATGTCGACCGCCACTGCACCAGCTATGGAGATGCCTCGAGCGCCATCTGTTATGCCAAATTTTTGCGCGATGGCACGAACAAGATCGACAAGAAGTCGCATGTCCCGCCTATCCACTGCAGTCTCGTCGGATGCTTTATCTGAGTGATCCTCCTTAATCTTGTCGCGGTATGTCCACCAAACAAAGCACACGATAAGAAAATTCACCACCGATATTACGGCGACCCCCACCCCAACTGGGACATCAAACAAATCAATGGGTATGAAAATAAATTTTTGAAAAACGTAAATCACAGACATATAAAGGAAGAAGGAGGCAGAGTGAAATAGGGCATGCCAAAAAGCCATCCATAGCTTTCTGGAATTAAAAATTTCGCCTGGCTTCTTTTCGGGATACTGCCGAGTCAACTCAACCACTGAAACATCGACGGAAACGATGATTCCAATAACGAACGCAAATACGACAAATGGGCCATTTGCTAATTGCCCAATGAAACTGTCGAAATCCATTGCGTCTCCCTCGCTGGATGCGGGCCTCGAAGGGGCTCGATTCGATTGACCATAGGCTCGCACGAATCGCGATCCTGGTCCATCTGGCTCTAGTGAGGGATAGGTTCTTGCATGCAGCCAATTATGCCGATGGCTTCTGCGTCTTGGCAATCCCGCCATTCAGTGGCTTTCAGCCGGAAATGGTGCTGCTGGGGAGGATTGAACTCCCGACCTCACCCTTACCAAGGGTGCGCTCTACCACTGAGCTACAGCAGCGCCGGAAACAGGCGCGCCCTATTGTCGCGCGCCTTCGCAATGTCAAGCGGACTTGCGCAGTCCGTATCGTCCTGTCGCTTTGCCACTTGAGCGCCGCCCCCGATAAGGCCAATGCGTTTCGCATGAGTGAAGACCCGCGCAAGAATCTTTCCCGTGAGGAACGGCTCGCCGCCAAGCTGCGCGAGAACCTGCGGCGGCGCAAGGCCCAGAGCCGGGCGGCGGCGGGCATGGCTGGCGATTCGGATCGTGCGCAGCCCCTTCCCAATTCCGCACCGGAAAGCTAACGCCGCGCGGAGATTGATTGCGTGAACCAAGCCGCCTGCTCCCCCGCCCTTCCCCCCGGAGCCTATCGGGTTACCATCCGGGTGGAAGGCGGGGGAGCAGGCGGCGCGGAACAACGGAGAAACAATGCCCAAGCTGATCCTCGTCCGCCACGGCCAGAGCCAGTGGAACCTCGAAAACCGCTTCACCGGCTGGTGGGATGTCGACCTCACCGAAAAGGGCGTGGCCGAGGCGAGCGCTGCGGGCGTGCTGCTGCGCGAAAAGGGCGTGCTGCCGACCTATGCCTTCACCTCGCTTCAGACCCGCGCGATCAAGACGCTGCATCTGGCGCTGGAAGCGGCGGGGCGCTTGTGGATCCCCGAGGTCAAGGACTGGCGGCTGAACGAGCGGCACTATGGCGGCCTCACCGGGCTCGACAAGGCCGAGACGGCGGCGAAGCACGGGGACGATCAGGTCAAGATCTGGCGCCGCAGCTTCGACATTCCGCCCCCGGTGCTGGAAGCGGGGAGCGAATTCGATCTCGCCAGCGACCCGCGCTATGCCGGGATCGCCATCCCGAACACCGAAAGCCTCAAGCTCACCATTGAACGCGTGCTGCCCTATTGGGAAAGCGCGATCCTCCCCGTGCTGGCGGCGGGCGAGACGGTGATCATCGCGGCGCACGGCAACTCGCTTCGCGCACTGGTCAAGCACCTCTCGGGCATTTCGGATGCGGACATCACCGATCTGGAAATTCCGACCGGCCAGCCGATTGTCTATGAGTTCGAAGGCACCGCCCCCGTGGGCGAGCGGTATTATCTGAAGGACGCGTGATGGAAGCCACCGGGGGGAAGGTCGCAATCGTGATGGGCAGCCAGTCCGACTGGCCGACCATGAAATGCGCCGCCGAGGTGCTCGACGAACTGGAAGTGGCCTATGAGGCGCGCATCACCTCGGCCCACCGCACGCCCGACCGGATGGTGGCCTTCGCCAAGGGTGCCGAGGGCGAGGGGTTCAGCGTGATCATCGCAGGCGCAGGCGGCGCGGCGCATCTGCCCGGCATGATCGCGAGCATGACGCACCTTCCGGTGCTGGGCGTGCCGGTGCAGTCGAAGGCGCTTTCCGGCATGGATAGCCTGCTCTCGATCGTGCAGATGCCCGGCGGCATTCCGGTCGGCACGCTGGCGATTGGCGAGGCCGGGGCGAAGAACGCGGGGCTGCTGGCGGCCTCGATCCTCGCGCTGTCGGACGAGGCGCTGTCGGAACGTTTGCAGGACTGGCGCGCGGCCAAAAGCGCTGCCGTGGCCGAGGTGCCGGAGGGTTGAGGGCAAGAATCCGTTCGGCCTGAGCTTGTCGAAGGCCTGCATTTTCTTCTAGCGCGTCTCTTGATCAAGCAGAACGGCCCTTGGGAAGCGAAGCTGTTGCGCGGCAACACCAGCTCAGGGCGAACGGGGTAAGAAAGAAGATATGCTTCCACCCGGCTCCACCATCGGCATTCTCGGCGGCGGTCAGCTGGGCCGGATGATGGCGGTCGCCGCGCTCCAGCTCGGCTATCGCGTGATCGGCTTTGCGCCTGAGGGCGACAATGTCGCAGCCGATGCCTGTTCGGATTTCATCACCGCCGATTGGGACGATGCCGCCGCTCTGGCGCGGTTTGCGCAAGGCTGCGACGCGGTGACCTGGGAGTTCGAGAACGTCCCCGTCAGCACTGTCGCCGCGCTGCCCGAAGGCCTGCTTGCCTGCCCGGTCAAGGCGCTGGAGGTGGCGCAGGATCGCCTCAACGAAAAGGCCTTTGCGGCTGACCTCGGCGGGGTGCCTGCCCCCTATCGCGCCGTGGAGAGCGCCGCCGACCTTGCCGCTGCCATTGTCGCCATCGGCACGCCCGGCGTTCTCAAGACCGCGCGCGACGGCTATGACGGCAAGGGCCAGTGGCGCGTGCGATCCGTGCTGGAGGCTGGCGCGCTCGCCTTCCCCGGCGTGACCTGCATCTATGAAGGCTTTGTCACCTATGAGACCGAATTCTCGGTGATCCTGGTGCGTGGCAGGGACGGGACTGTGAAGTTCTGGGATTCGACCGCCAACCTCCACGAAGGCGGGATGCTGGCGCGATCGGTGTTGCCGGCGGGCGCGCTGGTCGAGGCGCAGGTTCCCGCCGCGCGCGAGCTGGCTCGCAAGGTCGCCGATGTTCTGGGCTATGTCGGGGTGCTGACGCTGGAGTTCTTCGCGACGCGCGAAGGCCCGGTGTTCAACGAGATGGCCCCGCGGGTGCACAACTCCGGACACTGGACGATCGAGGGCGCGGCCACGAGCCAGTTCGAAAACCACATCCGCGCGATCTGCGGGTTGCCGCTGGGCGTCACCAAGACCCGCTTCGAGGCGATCGAGATGCGCAACATCGTCGGCGAGGAAGCACTGACGGCGCACAAGATCCTTGCCGAGCCGGGCGAGCCGCATCTCCACCTCTACGGCAAGGCCGAAGCGCGTGAGGGACGCAAGATGGGCCATGTCACCCGCGTCGGGCACGCATTGAAGTGAGCGGCGCCATGACTCCCGAAATCGTCCTGATCTATGCCCGCGCCGCCAATGGCGCGATCGGCAATGAGGGCGATCTGCCCTGGCGCCTGCCTGCCGACTTGAAGCGGTTCAAGGCGCTGACCATGCACAAGCCGATGGTGATGGGCCGCAAGACCTTCGAAAGCCTGCCCGGCCTGCTGCCCGGCCGCCGACACATCGTCCTGTCCCGGCGCGATGGGTTCGCGCCAGACGGCGTGGAAATGGCCGGATCGGTCAAGGAGGCGCTCGCGCTGGCGGCACAGGGCAACGACAGCGGCGAGGTGGCCGTGATCGGCGGAGCGGCGATCTATGACGTGTTCATGCCGCTCGCCCACCGGATCGAACTCACCCAGATCCACGCGGACTACGCGGGCGACACCTTCATGGCGGAGCCGGGCAAGGGCTGGGTGCTGACCGCGCGCGAGGATCACGCGGCCGATGGCGCGCACCCGGCGTTCTCGTTCCTGACCTTCCGGCGCGGGGCACAGAGCTGATGCGCTGGCTCGATCACCGCGATCCCATGCCCGATGCCCTGCGCGGCGCGATCATCGCGCTCGGCAATTTCGACGGGTTTCACCGGGGCCATCAGGCCGTGGCGGGCGAGGCGATCGAATGGGCTAAGGCGGAAGGCCGCCCCTCGATCATCGCCACCTTCGATCCGCACCCGGTGCGCTTCTTCAAGCCTGATGCCCCGCCCTTCCGCCTGACGACGCTCGAACAGCGGCAGGAGCTTTACCTCGCCGCCGGGGCGACCGCGATGCTGGTGTTCCACTTCGATGCCGACCTTGCAGGCACCAGCGCCGAGGACTTCATCGCGAAAATCCTGATCGACCGCTTCGGCGCGCATGGGGTGGTGACGGGGGGCGATTTCACCTTCGGCAAGGGCGCGAAGGGCAATGTCGCGCTGCTGCGCGATCTGGGCGGCGAGTTGGGCCTGCAATCGCGGGTGGTCTCGGCTGTGGCAGAGGGCGGCGAGGTCGTCTCCTCCAGCCGCATCCGCCAAGCCCTGCGCGACGGCGACCCGCAGGAGGCCGCGCGCCTGCTCACCCGGCCCTTTGCCATCCGCGGCATCGTCGAACACGGCGACAAGCGCGGGCGGGTGATCGGCTATCCCACGGCCAACCTCGGGGTCGAGAATTACCTGCGCCCCAAATACGGCATCTACGCCGTCACGGGCCGCATCCTTGCCACGGGGCAGGTGCTGCAAGGCGCGGCCAACATCGGCATCCGCCCGCAGTTCGAACCGCCCAAGGAGCTGCTGGAGCCCTTCTTCTTCGATTTCTCCGGCGACCTCTACGGGCAGGAGATCGAAGTCGCCTTCCACCACTATCTGCGCGGCGAGGCGAAGTTCGATTCGCTCGATGCGCTGATCGCGCAGATGGACAAGGATTGCGCCGAGGCGCGGCGGTTGCTTTCTTCGTCATTGCGAGCGTAGCGCGGCAATCCATGGCCGGTCATTTCGCCATGACGCGAGTGCAGTCCATGGATTGCCAGGTGTTTCTGCGAATCAGCTTCGCTTCCGCCTTTGGCTCCTCGCAATGACGAGCCTTTGCAGTTGCGGGATGAAAGGCTAAGGCCGCGCCCACCATGACCGAAGAGACTTCGCAGCGCGATTACCGGGACACTGTCTTCCTGCCGAAGACCGATTTCCCCATGAAGGCCGGCCTCCCCCAGAAGGAGCCGGGCATTGCCGCGCGCTGGGAAGCGATCGGGCTCTATGATGCGTTGCGCAAAGCGCGCAAAGGCCGCGAGAAGTTCATCCTCCACGATGGCCCGCCTTACGCCAATGGCGACATGCATATCGGCCATGCGCTCAACCACATCCTCAAGGACATGGTCTGCCGCACCCAGAACCTCTTGGGCCGCGATGCGCCTTACGTGCCCGGCTGGGACTGCCACGGCCTCCCCATCGAATGGAAGGTCGAGGAGCAGTACCGCAAGGAGAAGAAGACCAAGCCCGTCCTCACCGGCGCGGGGCGTGACGAGGCGGCGGTCAAGGCCTTCCGCGACGAGTGCCGCGCCTATGCGCAGAAGTGGGTCGATGCGCAGCGCGGGCAGCTGAAGCGCCTCGGCATCATGGGCGATTGGAACCACCCCTACCTCACCATGCAGAAGGAGAGCGAGGCGGTGATCGTCGCCGAGCTGCTCAAGCTGGCCGAGGCGGGGAACCTCTATCGCGGCTCGAAGCCGGTGATGTGGTCGCCCGTCGAACAGACCGCGCTGGCCGAGGCGGAGGTCGAATACGACGAGATCACCTCGACCCAGATCGATGTGGCCTTCGAGATTGTTGATGCTCCGGTCGCCCCAGAAGTAACTGGCGCCCACGCAGTGATCTGGACGACCACGCCGTGGACGATCCCGGTCAATCAGGCTTTGGCCTATGGTGAGAGCGTCTCTTACGCCATCCTCGAAGCTCAAGGCGAGCGGAGCCCAGGCGCGGACGATGAGAACTTCGAGGGTTTCGCTTGGCACCATCAGGACTGGATCCTAAATCAGCGGTTCCTTGTCGCCTTCGATCTAATCGAGAGTTTTGTTAGCCGTGTGCGCTCTGGACTCGGTCCCGAGGGTCCAAAAGTTGATTTCGCCGTGATCGGCCGAGTGGATGGTTCTTCGTTGGCGGGTGCCACAGCCCGCCACCCGATGCACCACCTCGGCGGGTTCTACGCGTCCCCGCGCCCACTGCTCCCCGGCGACTTCGTCACCACCGACTCTGGCACCGGCCTCGTCCACATGGCGCCCGATCACGGCGAGGACGACTTTGACCTCTGCAAGGCGAACGGCATCAACCCCGTCTTCGCGGTGATGGACGACGGGCGCTACCGCGACGACTGGGGCTGGCTCGGCGCTGCGGATGAGCGGCGCATGAGCGTCATCAACCCCAAGTTCAACGCGCCCGATGGCCCGATCTGTTCGGACCTGCGCGAAGCGGGCGCGCTGCTCGCCGCGAGCGCGGACTACGCGCATTCCTACCCGCATTCGTGGCGCTCAAAGGCCAAGGTGATCTTCCGCTGCACCGCGCAGTGGTTCGTGCCGATGGACCAGCCGCTCGACACGGGCGATTTCGAGGTGATGCCCAGCGGCCCGCTCGGCGGGGCGGTCGCGCCTTTCGTGAGCTACGATCATTCGACCCTGCGCGAGAAGGCACTCGCCGAAATCGCCCGCGTCGAATTCATCCCCGAAAAGGGCCGCAACCGCATCGGTGCGATGGTGGAAGGCCGCCCCGACTGGGTGCTGAGCCGCCAGCGCGCTTGGGGCGTGCCGATAACGCTGTTCGTGCGGCCTGACGGCTCCTACCTGCAAGACGCGCAAGTCAACGCCCGCATCGTCGCGGCGGTGAACGCGGAGGGCATGGACGCGTGGAACAGCACCAACAAGGCAGCTTTCCTCGGCCCCGATTACGACCCCGCCGAGTTCGAGATGGTCACCGACATTCTCGACGTGTGGTTCGATTCGGGCTGCACCCACGCCTTCGTGCTGGAATCGGGGCGCTGGCCCGACCTGCAATGGCCCGCCAACCTCTACCTCGAAGGCTCGGACCAGCATCGCGGCTGGTTCCAATCCTCGCTGCTGCAATCGGCCGCCACGCGGGGCCGCGCGCCTTACGATCAAGTCCTGACCCACGGCTTCACCATGGATGCCAAGGGCAAGAAGATGTCCAAGAGCCTCGGCAACACGGTCGATCCGCTCAAGGTGATGGAAACCTACGGCGCGGACATCATCCGGCTGTGGGCGCTGTCGGTCGATTTCACCGAGGATCACCGCATCGGCGATGAAATCCTGAAAGGTGTTGGCGACCAGTATCGCAAGCTGCGCAACACCTTCCGCTACCTGCTCGGCGCGCTCGACGGGTTCGTGGGCGACATGAGCGATGCGGGCGAGCTGCCCGAGCTTGAGGTCTATATCCTCGCGCTGCTGAGCGAGCTGGACGGCAAGCTGAAAGCGGCGGCGGAGGCTTACGACTTCAACCTCTACACCCGCCTGCTGGTGGATTTCTGCAACGAGGACCTTTCGGCCTTCTTCTTCGATATCCGAAAGGATTCGCTCTATTGCGACGGGCCGGACAGCAACACGCGCAACGCCTATCGCACGGTGCTCGACCTGCTGTTCCACGCGCTGGTGCGTTATGCCGCGCCGGTGCTGGTGTTCACGGCGGAGGAAGTGTGGCTCTCCCGCTATCCCGAGGATGGCGAGGAGGATGACGCGGGCCAGCGCGGCTCTGTCCACCTGCTCGAATGGCCGAGCATCCCCGGTGTGGTTGCCGAACGCGCCAAGTGGGGGCAGCTGCGGGCATTGCGCGATGCGGTCAACGAAGCGATCGAGCCGCTGCGACGCGACAAGACCATCCGCTCCAGCCTCGAGGCCGAAGTGGTGGTGCCCGCCAGCGCCGTGCCCGAGGGCGTCAGCGACGAACAACTCGCCGAGCTGTTCATCACCGCGACAGTCACGCGCGGGCAGGGCGAGGCTGTGACCGTGACCAAGACCTCCCACCACAAGTGCGGCCGCTGCTGGCGGCACCTGCCCGATGTGGCGGAAGACGGGGCGCTGTGCGGTCGCTGCGACTCAGTGGTTGGGGCGGTGGTCGGCGCATGAGCGAGCTGTTCACCCGCAATCGCCTGGTCGGCCTCGCACTGGCGGCGCTGGTGGCGATCGTGGATCAGGCGGTGAAGTGGTATGTCGTCGGCCCGCTCAATCTGCGGCAGGTGCTGAAAATCGACCTGCTGCCGTTCTTCGATCTCACCTATACCGAGAACAAGGGCATCTCGCTCGGGATGTTCCAGGCGACCGACATGGAAACGCGCTGGATCCTCGTTGCGGTGACGGCGCTTATCGCTGCTGTCGTGCTGGTATGGATGATGCGCGAGCGGCTGATGGGCGAAATCCTTGGCCTGGCGCTGATTCTCGGCGGGGCGCTTGGCAATATCCGTGACCGGTTCGAACTGGGCTACGTGATCGACTATGCCGACTTTCACATCGGGGACTTCCGTCCCTTCCTGATCTTCAACATCGCCGACGCCGCAATCACCATCGGCGTCGTCATTATCCTTGCCCGCAGCCTGCTGGTGCGCGACAAGGACGACAGCAACACCGAAACCGGGACGGGGGATGCACCCCGCGGAGAGACACACAATGCGTAAGTTTGCGAGCCTGATCGTGCTGACCGCCGCCGGGGCGACGCTGGCCGGTTGCGGCGGCGATGGCGGGGTGTTCAACCGTGAACGTCCCGATGAATTCGCGGTGCAGCGTCAGGCGCCGCTGGTGGTGCCGCCCGATTTCACCCTGACCCCGCCCGCCCCCGGTGCCCCGCGCCCGGCCGAAGGCACGGCCTCGGAACAGGCGCTTGATGCGCTGTTCGGCGGCCCGGCGCCGCGCAGCAAGGTCGAAACCAGCGTGCTCGACCGCGCCGGTCGCGCCGATCCGAGCATCCGTTCGCAGGTCGGCGACACCGGCACCAACACCGTCGCCAAGGGCCGCGTCACCCGCGACATCGTCGCAGCGCCCGAAGGTGACGGCCAGTCGGCGAGCACGGTTATTCCTTCTTGATTTGCGCGGGCCCTCCGGCCCGCCATTTCCTCGCTCATGCGACCTGAAGGTCGCGTCGCTGCGGGCGGCCGGTCGGCCTTGCGGTCGCTACGCGACCGGTTCCAGCGCATACCTCGAACGATTTGGCGAGACCCTTAGCTGTTCTCCCCCTCGCGGCTCACCAGCAGCTTGTCGATCCGGCGGCCGTCCATGTCGACGACCTCGAAGCGCCAGCCCTGATCGGTGAAGTGCTCGCCCTCGTGCGGCAGCTTCTTCATGACCGACAGGGCATAGCCTGCTGCCGTGCCGAATTCGCGGTCCTCGCCATATTCCAGCCCCAGCCGGTCAGCCAGCGCATCGGCTGACAGCGAGCCCGAGACCAGCAGCGAGCCATCCTCGCGCTCGACCACGCTCGGCAGATCGCCATCGTCCGAATCGCTGGCGAAGTTGCCGACGATCGCGGTCAGCAGGTCGACCGGGGTGACGATGCCTTCGAAGTGGCCGTATTCGTCATGCACCACCGCCATCGCGACCTCGGCCGATTGCAGCACGCGCAGGGCGTCCATCGCGTCGAGCTGATCGGGCACCACCTCAACCTTGCGCATCATGGCGCGGATCGCGACCGCCTCGCCTGCGACCATCGCCGCCAGCACATCGCGCACCTTGACCACGCCGAGGATCGTATCGGGCGAGCCTTCGGCGACCGGCAGCAAGGAATGGGAACTGTCCTCGATCGTCTCGCGGATTTCGGCGAGATCGGCATCGGCCTCGATCCAGTCGACCTCGGTGCGCGGGGTCATCATTTCGCGCACGGGCCGTTCGGCGAGGCGGACGACGCCGGTGAGGATCTGGCGCTGCTCGGCCTCGATCACGCCCGACCGGGTGGCCTCGGCGAAGATCATCTGAAGCTCTTCGGCGGTGACGGTGTCCTCGTTTCCGCCGCGCAGGCCCATCAGCCGGATGATTGCCGCCGAGCTCGAATCGAGCAGCCACACCAGCGGGGCGGCAGCCTTGGCCATGAAGGCCATGGGGCGCGCCATCACCAGCGACACGGGCACCGCCGCGCGCAGGGCCAGCTGCTTGGGCACCAGTTCGCCGACGATCAGCGACAGATAGGTGGTAAAGGCGATCACCACCGCAAAGCCGGTCTCGTCGGCATATTGCGGCGGCAAGCCCAGCCATTCGAGCCGCTCGCCCACCGGCCCGCCGAGACTCGCGCCGGAATAGGCCCCGGCAATGATGCCGATCAGCGTGATGCCGATCTGCACGGTCGAGAGAAACTTGCCCGGATCGGCGGCCAGGCTGATGGCGATGCGCGCACTGGTCGATCCACCTTCCGCCTTGGCTTCGAGCGTGCTGGTCTTGGCCGAGACGATCGCAAGTTCGGACATGGCGAAAACGCCGTTGATGACGACAAGGGCGACGATGATCGCCAGATCGGTCCATGGAAAAGGTGTCACGCCCTTCGCGCTAGCACAAACCGAGGCGCTTGCCAGCCATGCCGGGTTATCGGGTCTGTTCAACGTGGGTCAATGAAGCGGCGGGCAAGGGCAGCACTGTCCCATCGGGCCGGGAACTTGCCGCCATGCGGGGGGCATGTCATGCTCGGCCCAAGAAAAGAGGGAGGAACACACGATGAAGATTTCGCGCATCCTTATGTCGGGCACCGCGGCGCTGGCGCTGCTGGGCACCACCACGGCCTGCGTCACCGACCCCAACACCGGCGAAAAGAAGATTTCGCGCACCGCAATCGGCACGGGTCTGGGCGGCACGCTCGGCTATCTGCTGGGCGGGGCTATCGGCGGCGACACCGGGCGCATCATCGGTGCGGGCATCGGCGGTTCGGCCGGCGCGGTGATCGGCAAGCAGTATGACGATCAGATCAAGGAACTGAAGGAACAGACCGCCGGAAGCGGCGTGGATGTCGAGGAAGTGGGCGATCAGGACGCGATCCTCGTCCGCCTGCCCGACGGCGTGACCTTCGCGACCGGCTCTGCCGCGATCAATCCGGGCTTCTTCGACACGCTCAACAGCGTGGCCGAGACGCTGATCAAGTATCCCAACAGCCTGATCGACGTTTACGGCTTCACCGACACCACCGGTGCGCCCGCGACCAATCAGCGCCTGTCCGAACAGCGCGCGCAGGCGGTGGCCGATTACCTCGCCGCGCGCGGCGTGGCACGCGCCCGGATGGCGACGCAGGGCTTCGGCGAGCAGTATGACTATCTGCGCGTGAAGACCGGCGACAACGTCAACGAACCGCTGAACCGCCGGGTCGAAATCAAGATCATCCCGGTCAGCCAGCAGGATGTGCAGTCGGCCCGTCAGGGGAATTGATAGACGCACACCCATGCAGGACGGGCTGCCCGCAAGGGCGGCCCGTTTTGCATTTCAGCGTAGCGCCGCCGCCCGCTCCGCCAGCCGTTCGACAGCGGCGGCATGGATCGCGGGCGAGCAGACCAGCACGCCGAAATCCCGCGGGTCGTGCTTGTTGTAGGCCAGCGGCTGCCCGAAGGCGTCCGTTACCTCCGCCCCCGCCTCGCGCGCGATCAGGGTGGCTGCGGCAATATCCCATTCGAAGCCCCAGCGCAGCGTCGCGACCAGATCGGCCTCGTCGGCGGCGACCATCGCGATCCGCAAGGCAATCGAATTGGGCTGTTCGACCGCGACCAGATCGCTGTCTTCCTTGGGCAAGGCGAAGGTCGGAACCCTCGCGCCGGTGAAGGTGGTGCGCTGGCTCGCCCGGATCACCTCGCCGTTGCGCGTGGCGCCCTGTCCGGCGACTGCGACCCATTCTTCCCCCCGCGCAGGCGCGGCGAGCATCCCGATCAGCGGCCGGCCTGCACTGACCAAGGCGACCGACACCGCCCAGCCCGGCCGTCCGCGCACGAAATCGCGAGTGCCGTCGATCGGATCGACCAGCCAGATCAGCCCGCTCTGGGTGCGGCCCTTGTCGTCCGCGGTCTCTTCGGAAAGCCACGCAGCCGAGGGCAAGAGCCGCGCCAGCTCGCGCTTGAGGAACCGGTCGACCTCAAGATCGGCCTCGCTCACCGGATTGCCCGGAGTCTTGTCCCAGCTGTGCAGATCGTGGCCCGCCCCGGGCCAACGCGAGTGCGCGATCCTGCCCGCCTCGCGGACGATGGCCAGAAGGTGCTGCCTGTCAATCATGAGAGGCTTCCGTGTTGGCCGTGCCGCAGGCACTTTTCAAGAGGGACGATCCGTGCTTAGGCCGCGCGCGGACACACCTCTCCCCAGGGAATTGAGACGAAGGGATCGATACGTCATGAACGTCCACGAATATCAAGCCAAGGAACTGCTTGCCAAGCACGGGATCGCCGTCCCCGCAGGCCATGCCGCGCTCAGCGTCGAAGAAGCGGTCGAAGCCGCCAAGAAGCTGCCCGGGCCGCTCTATGTCGTGAAGGCACAGATCCACGCCGGCGGCCGCGGCAAGGGCAAGTTCAAGGAACTCGGCCCCGACGCCAAGGGCGGCGTGCGCCTCGCCAAGAGCCTTGAGGAAGTGGAAGCCCACGCCAAGGAAATGCTCGGCAACACGCTGGTCACCATCCAGACGGGGGATGCGGGCAAGCAGGTGAACCGCCTCTATGTCACTGACGGCGTCGACATCGCCAAGGAATACTACCTCTCGCTGCTGGTCGACCGCGCGACAGGCCGCGTTGCCTTCGTCGTCTCGACCGAGGGTGGGATGGACATCGAGACCGTGGCGCATGACACGCCCGAGTTGATCACCACCTTCTCGATCGACCCCGCGCAGGGCTTCCAGCCGCACCACGGCCGCGCCGTGGCCTTCGCGCTGAAGCTTCAGGGCGATCTCAACAAGCAGGCGCAGAAGCTGGCGAAGCAGCTCTACGATGCCTTCCTCGCCACCGATTGCGAGATGCTGGAAATCAACCCGCTGGTCGAAAGCGAAGACGGCAAGCTGCTGGTGCTCGACGCCAAGATGAGCTTTGACGGCAACGCGCTCTACCGCCACCCCGATATCGAAGCCCTGCGCGACGAGACCGAGGAAGACCCGGCGGAAGTCGAGGCATCCGAATACGACCTCGCCTACATCAAGCTCGACGGCAACATCGGCTGCATGGTGAACGGCGCAGGCCTCGCGATGGCGACGATGGACATCATCAAGCTGAACGGCGCCTTCCCGGCGAACTTCCTCGACGTGGGCGGCGGCGCCACCACCGAGAAGGTGACCGCGGCCTTCAAGATCATCCTCAAGGACCCGGCGGTCGAGGGCATCCTCGTCAACATCTTCGGCGGGATCATGAAGTGCGATGTGATCGCCAACGGGATCGTGCAGGCCGCGAAGGACGTGAACCTCCAGGTTCCGCTGGTCGTGCGCCTCGAAGGCACCAACGTGGCCGAAGGCAAGGCGATCCTCGCCAATTCGGGCCTCGCGATCGTGCCCGCCGACAACCTCGGCGATGCGGCGCAGAAGATCGTCGCGGAAGTGAAGAAGGCGGCGTAAGCCTCTTTCACGCGCGAGTTTCGAAAACCCCCGCCGGTTCGCGCCGGCGGGGGTTTTTCTTTTTCGTCAGCGCGATCGGCGACTTATGGCGTTTGCTGTCGCTTGAAGCGGAACACAAGCTCCTGCGGCTCGGGCTTGGGGCTCTTCATCCGCACCGCCACCACCATGCCGCCCTCGCCGTCGCAGCGATAGGTGAGCGCGTTGAAATAGAGCGCGCAGGGCTCGGCGGCGATCAGGCGGAAGGTGATCATCCCGTCCTTGTCCTCCCAACCGGTCAGGTCGGGATTGAAGTGCTTGAGCTTCACGACGAGGCTGCCGTCCTGTTCCATCAGGTACATATGTTCGGAGAACATGATTCCGCCCGCGGCGGTCTCCTGCACGAACAGGCCGACCATCGTGTCGCCCGAGGGCACAAGCCAGCTTTCGTGCGCCTCGGCACCCTCGATGCCCTCGCCGCTCCATGCACCGACCAGCCACGCGGCATCGCCCAGCGTCGCCGTGCCGGTCGCTTCGCCGGGCACGGCCACCCGCGTTTCCTGCGCCGCTGCCGGCACCGCCGCGGCGAGCACCGCCAATGCCCCCAGCGCCCTTATCATCAGCATGATCATTGCATCTCTCCCCGCTGCCGAACGTATCGTGAAGCGATGCCTGCGGTAAAGGACTGGTGAATTGAATGCTTGACCTTGCACCGAGGCAAAGCGAGGGGAAGCCCACATTTCC
The DNA here is from genome assembly GCF_028621955.1 of Erythrobacter sp. BLCC-B19. Classification (NCBI taxonomy): domain Bacteria; kingdom Pseudomonadati; phylum Pseudomonadota; class Alphaproteobacteria; order Sphingomonadales; family Erythrobacteraceae; genus Erythrobacter; species Erythrobacter sp. BLCC-B19. The sequence goes on along the minus strand of NZ_CP117516.1, from coordinate 1,299,513 downwards.
GACGCTATGGCGCGCTCCAGACTGCTTGACGTTTACGTAAACGCAAGCTAGGCGGGCGGCCAAGGCCCAAGTGCCACGTGATTCTTTGAGAGGAAGGACAAGCCATGAAGATCCTCGTCCCCGTCAAGCGGGTGATCGATTACAACGTCAAGCCGCGGGTCAAGGCCGATGGCACGGGCGTTGACCTTGCCAACGTCAAGATGAGCATGAACCCGTTCGATGAGATCGCGGTCGAGGAAGCCATCCGCCTCAAGGAAAAGGGCGCGGCGACTGAAATCGTGGCCGTCAGCGTCGGCCCGGCCAAGGCGCAGGAAACCCTGCGCACCGCGCTCGCCATGGGTGCCGACCGCGCGATCCTCGTCGAGACCGAGGAAGAGGTCGAGCCGCTGGCGGTCGCCAAGATCCTCAAGGCCATCGCTGACGAAGAAGCCCCCGGCCTCGTGATTCTCGGCAAGCAGTCGATCAGCGACGACAGCAACCAGACCGGCCAGATGCTTGCCGCGCTGATGGGCCGTCCGCAGGGCACCTTCGCCAACACTGTTGCCGTTGAAGGCGATTCCGTGGTGGTGAAGCGCGAAGTCGATGGCGGTCTGCAGACCGTCAAGCTGACGATGCCCGCGATCGTCACCACCGACCTTCGCCTCAACGAGCCGCGCTATGCCTCGCTGCCCAACATCATGAAGGCCAAGCAGAAGCCGCTCGCGACCAAGACCCCGGCTGACTACGGCGTCGACATCGCCCCGCGTCTCAAGACCCTCAAGGTCGCCGAGCCGCCGGTGCGCCAGGCCGGCATCAAGGTCGCCGACGTCGCCGCGCTGGTCGAGAAGGTCAAGGCGCTCGGCATCGCGTAAGCGCGCCAGCCCTTCAGGTATAAGGACACATCAAGATGAAGACTCTGGTTCTCGTCGAACATGACAACACCAAGGTGAACGACGCGACGCTCGCGGTGGTCACTGCTGCGGGCAAGCTGGGCGAAGTGCACCTGCTGGTCGCCGGTCACAATTGCGGCGGCGTGGCTGAAGCCGCGGCGAAGATCGCGGGCGTGGGCAAGGTCCACGTCGCGGATGACGCGGCCTATGCCAATGGCCTCGCCGAAAACGTCGCGCCGCTCGCCGCCGCGCTGATGGCCGATCACGACGCCTTCCTCGCCGCTGCCACCACGCAGGGCAAGAACGTCGCCCCGCGCGTCGCTGCGCATCTCGACGTGATGCAGGTGAGCGAGATCCTGTCGGTCGAAGGCCCCAAGACCTTCACCCGCCCGATCTATGCCGGCAACGCCATCGCTACGGTCGAATCGACCGATGCCAAGCTGGTGATCACCGTGCGCGGCACCGCCTTCGAAAAGGCCGCGACCGAGGGCGGTTCGGGCACTGTCGAGGCCGTCAGCGGCCCCGGTGATGCCGGCACCTCGAGCTTCGTCAGCTCGGAAATCGCCAAGAGCGAGCGTCCGGAACTGACCAGCGCCAAGATCATCGTCTCGGGTGGCCGCGCGCTGAAGGACGCGGAAACCTTCGAAGCGACCATCACGCCGCTGGCTGACAAGCTCGGCGCGGCCATCGGCGCGAGCCGTGCGGCGGTCGATGCGGGCTATGTCCCCAACGACTACCAGGTCGGCCAGACCGGCAAGATCGTCGCCCCCGAAGTCTACTTCGCCATCGGCATCTCGGGCGCGATCCAGCACTTGGCCGGCATGAAGGACTCGAAGGTCATCATCGCCATCAACAAGGATGAAGACGCCCCGATCTTCCAGGTCGCGGACATTGGCCTCGTCGCCGATCTTTACGCCGCCGTGCCGGAGCTGACCGGGGCGCTGTAAGGTGCGCCTTCAGTCAAGGACTTGAAATTGCAAGAAACCCCCGGCAAGCTGCGCGCTTGTCGGGGGTTTTTCTATGGTCGCACGTTATTGCCTTGCTCTTGCCGCGCTCGGCTTTGCCAGTCCGGCACTCGCCGAGCCGCTGCGGCTCCAGCCCACTTCGCCGTGGGAACTGCGCGAGTATGACGACAAGTGCCGGATGATCCGCACCTTCGGCGAGGGCGAGGATGAACTCACCCTGTGGGTCGACAAGGGCGGCCCCGGCCCCGGGGTCAACATCACGCTGATCGGGCGCCCGGTGCGCAGCCCCTATGGCGCCTATGTCCGCGTCGCCTTCGCGCCGGGCGAGGCGGTGGAGCGCAATTTCATCACCGCCACCTCCAGCAAGGGCCGCCCGGTGCTGGGGCTGTTCGGGGTGCAGATGGTATCGCTGCTGGCCGATCGGCCCGAAGCGCCCGCCGCCGCCGATACCGCGGACGAAACGGTCGCACTGGCGGACTCCGAGCTCGCCGACTATGCGGACGAGGACACGATCAAGCGCCGCTATGGCCAGATCACCGCGCTCGAAATGTCGGGCGGGGTGATCAATCCGATCACGCTCGAGCTTGATCGCGTGCTGCCGATGGCGAACGAACTGATGGCCTGCACCAACGCCCTGACCAAGCGGCTCGCGCAGGACTTCAAGGCGGCGGGCGGGATGGCTAAAGGCCCGCAGCCAGTCGATGCGACGGTGTGGGCGGCCAAGATCCAGGAGAACTACCCCGCCCACCTCGCGCGGACCGAACAGCAGGGCTCGGTCGGGGTGCGGCTGACGATCGACAAGACGGGCAAGCCGACCTTCTGCGAGGTCATAGCTTACAGCGGCCCGGCTTCGTTCAACGAAACCGCCTGCCTGCAATTGCTGCGCCACGCGAAGTTCACCCCCGCCACCGACGGCGCGGGCAATCCGGTCGCCAGCTTCTATACGACCCGGATCACCTATCGCCTCAACTAGGAGACGGGATTGGCAAGGCGCTTCGGTTCATCGCAAAGTCCTTGTTTTGTAACGTGCTTCGGGCAGTTTGCCGGTCTCACAGGAGGTCGTCCCATGGTTCGCACGCTGCCCGCTTTCGCGCTTTCCCTGTCTGCCACACTGGTCGCCGCGCCGCTGGCTGCTGCTGATGCGCCGCCGCTCGAACTGGCTCCCAATAGCCAGTGGAACGTCGATTTCGCGCCTGACAAGTGCCAGCTGATGCGCACCTTCGGGGAAGGCGAGAACCAGCACTTCCTGCGCTTCCAGCAATATTCCCCCGGCCGCTGGGCGGGGCTGACGGTGGCCGGGCCGGGGTTCAAGAAGTTCCGCAGCCTTGCGGCGACCGAACTGCGCTTCTTCGAGAGCCAGACCCCGCACAAGACCAAGCCCTTTACCGGCACGGTCGAAGGGTTCGGCACGGGGGTGATCTATTCGGGCATGACCGTCGACCGCGGGACGGGTGAGGGGTGGGATGACGAGGATATGCCCGACAGCACCACCGTGCCCCTGCTCGACACGGCGCTGGGCAAGCAGGTCGAATTCGTCGAGCTGCGGCAGGGCGGGCGGACAGTGCGGCTCAAGACCGGGCCGCTCAACGCTGCCTTCGAGGTGCTCAACCAGTGCACGCTCGATCTGCTGCGCGATTGGGGGCTGGATGCCGACCGGCATCTCACCGCGCAAAGCGGGCCGGTGTGGACCAATCAGGATGTGATCGTCCGGCGCATCCAGTCCGACTATCCGAGCGATGCGGCGCGCGAGGGCGAACAGGCGATCCTGCGGATGCGGGTGATCGTGTCGGAACAGGGCAAGGTCGAAAGCTGCACCTTGATCGATGCGACCCAGACCAAGGAACTCGAATCGCCCGCCTGCCGCTTGATGAAGTCCGCCACTTTCGAGCCCGCGCGCGATGCGAGCGGGGCGGCGTTCAAGTCCTACTTCGCGACGTCGATCACCTATCGGCTCGGCTAGACCCGCTCAGAGCACGGTGGTGATTAAATGCAGCGTCATCCCGACAAGCCCGCCAACCAGCGTGCCGTTGATGCGGATGAACTGGAGGTCGCGGCCCACCGCGCCCTCGACGCGGGCGGTGATCGTGGTCGCGTCCCAGCGCTTGACCGTCTCTGACACCAGCCGGACGATCTGGTCGCCGTAGCGGGTGGCGACGCCAACCAGCGTGCGGCGGGCGAAGCGGTTGATCTGGTGTTGCAGCCGCGCATCGGCCTGCAACGCCGCGCCCAGCTCGGCGAGCATATTGCGCATTTCCTCGCCCATCCCGCTTTCGGGATCGCGCGCTCGGCTGATGAGCGAGCGGCGGATGCGTTCCCACACCCCCGTCCACCACACCGCCACCGCCGGGTTGGCGATCAGGTCGCGCTTGATGTCCTCGACCTTGGCGCGGGTTTCGGGATCGTGCTGCAAGTCCTGGCCGAGCTTCGCCAGCCCTTCCTCGACCTTGCCGCGCAGGGGGTGGTCGGGGTTCACCAGCACCTCGGCGAGGAGCTTGTAGAGGCCGTCGAGCACGCTTGAGGAGATCGTCTTGTCGATCCCCGCCCAACGCAGCACGCCCGAGACGCGCTGGTGGATGATCTCGCGGATGGTTTCCTCGTTGTCCTCCAGCGTCAGGCCCGCCCAGCGCACAAAGCCGTCGATCAGCGGCTGGTGGCGCTTGTCGGCCATGGTGGTCTCGATCATCCGGCCCGCGAGCGGCGCGATGTCGAGCTTGGCGAGCTGGCTGGCAAGGCCGCTCCGCACCTGATTGCCGAGCCGGTCGGGATCGAGCGATTCGAGCACCTCGGCGAGCAACTCCGCCGCGCCGCTCGTGATGCGCGAGCGTTCATCCACGCCCCCGCGCTCGGGCGAGGCGGCGAGGAACTCCCCCGCCGCCTTGGCGATGTTCATCCCCGCCATGCGCCGCGCGACCACGGCGGGGGTGAGGAAATTCTCGCGCAGGAAGGCCGCCATCGTGTCGGCGATGCGATCCTTGTTTTCGGGGATGATCGCGGTGTGCGGGATCGGCAGGCCGAGCGGATGGCGGAACAGCGCGGTGACCGCGAACCAGTCCGCCAGCCCGCCGACCATCGCTGCTTCGGCAAAGGCGTTGACGTATCCCCAGGCGGGGTGACCCGTCACAGCAAGGCCGTGGGTGGCGATGAAGATCGCCGCCATCGCCGCCAGCATCGCTGTTGCCGTCCAGCGCATCCGCCGGGCACGGTCGACGCTCAGCGGCTGGCCGCCGAATGTCAAAGGCACAGGAGAACGTTTCGCCATGGCAGCGGCCTTAGCCCGGCAAGGGCCAGTCCGTCACCCCTTCCCGTTACTCGGCCGGTTTCTGGCCCGGCGCGGGCTTGGCAAGGCCAGGAAATGGCAGACCCGGGGCGGCTTGCTGCGGGCCATGCTCGTCACCCGGCTTGTAGGTCAGCATCCGCGCCCGCAGCCACGGCCCGACGCGCTTTTCGAACCCGTCGGCAAGGCTGAAGCCCGCGGGCACGATCAGCAGCGTCAGCAGGGTCGAGAGGACCAGCCCGCCGATCACCACGATCCCCATCGGCTGACGCCACGCACCGTCACCCGACAGCGACAGCGCCACCGGCACCATCCCTGCCGTCATCGCCACCGTGGTCATGATGATCGGCTGTGCGCGCTTGTGCCCGGCATCAAGGATCGCATCGAGCTTGCCCACGCCCTTGTTCATCTCCTCGATCGCGAAGTCGATCAGCAGGATCGAGTTCTTCGAGACGATGCCCAGCAGCAGCAGGATGCCGATATAGACCGGCATGGATTGTGGCTGGCCCAGCAGCCAGATCAGCAGGATCCCGCCCAGCGGCGCGAGCAGCAGCGAGGTCATGTTGACCAGCGGGCTCATCAACCGCTTGTAGAGCAGCACCAGCACCGCGAACACCAGCAGGAACCCGGCGATGATTGCGATGATGAGGTTGGTGACGAGTTCGGCCTGCCATTCCTCTTCGCCCACCACATCACGGATCACGCCCACGGGGAGATCCTGCAGCACCGGCAGCGCATCGATCTGCGCCTGCGCCTCGCCCTTGAGCACGCCTGCAGCAAGATCGGCCCCCACCAGCACGCGGCGGTTCTGGTTGTAGCGCTGGATCGCGGTCGGGCCCGACCCGAAGCTGATGTCAGCCACCCGGCTCAGCGGCACCGAGCCGCCATTGGCAAGCGGCACGGGCAGGTTTTCGATCGTCCGGAAATCGGTACGGGCCGCTTCCGACAGGCGCACCACGATCGGGATCTGGCGATCCGACAGCGAGAAGCGTGCGGCGTTCTGCTCGATCTCGCCGAGGGTGGCGATGCGGATCGTTTGCGACAGGGCGGCCGTGGTGACGCCCAGTTCGGCGGCGATCTTGTCGCGCGGGGTGATGATGATCTCGGGCCGGTTGAGATCGGCGCTGATGCGCGGGGCAACCAGCGACTTCAGGCCTTTCATTTCTTCAACCAGCCGCGTTGCGGTCTGTTCAAGCTGCACCGGATCGCTGCCGGCCAGCATCACGGTCATGTCGCGGCCCGATCCGAACCCGCCCGATTGCGACTGGAACCGCACCCGCGCGTCAGGGAACTTGGCGAGCTGCGGCGCCAGCTGGCGCTCGAACTCGACCGACGTGCGCTGGCGGTCTTCGCGCAGCTTGACGAAGATTGACGAGCTTTCACCCAGCCGGATGCGTTCGAGCAGGCGTTCGACCTCAGGCTCCTTGCGCAGCTGATCGGCGATGGCGTTGACCACCCGCTTGGTCTCGGCAAGCGTGGTGCCGGGCACCATCTCGATTTCGACGCGGCTGTTCTCGTCATCGATGGTGGGCTGGAACTGGCCCGGGATCTGGCCGAACAGCACGATCGTGATGAGCAGCGAAAACCAGCCGATGCCGACCATCCAGATCCGGTGATCGTAGAACCGCGCCGTCATCCAGCGCAGGTTGCGGGCCATCGCACCGCTGCCGCTTGCCGGGGCATCGAAGGCGCGGAAGGTCGCAAAGGCCGCGAGGAACGACAGGAGCGAGATCAGCAAGACGATCACCACTTCAAACACCTTGGCGACCAGCTTGTGCAGCGTCGTATTGGTATCGGCCGATACTGCGGTGGCGATCTGCTTGTGTACGTCGAGCCCGATCAACCCCTTCCACGGCGGAGCGACACCCATGCCCTCGGCGAAGGAGGCTGACACCGATCCGCTTGCGAGCTCGAACATGGTGAGCGCGGGCACGATCAACAGCAGCAGCAGGAACAGCAGCAGGCCCGGGACATAGAGGACGCGGTGACGCGGGCCGCTGAGCCCGGCGCGGCGCGCGACCATCTTGCCGGTGTCCAGCGTCCAGGCCAGCACGCGCATATAGGCGTCGATCATCGGCCCCTCGCCGTGTTCGGCATGGCCCTTGGACTTGAGGAAATAGGCCGCCATCAGCGGGGTGAGCATCCGCGCGACCGCCAGCGACATCAGCACCGCGACCACCACGGTGATCCCAAAGTTCTGGAAGAACTGCCCCGACACGCCTGGCATCAGGCCCACGGGCAGGAACACCGCGACGATGCAGAAGCTGGTGGCGACCACCGGCAGGCCGATCTCGTCGGCCGCGTCGATCGAGGCCTGATAGGCGGTTTTGCCCATCCGCATATGTCTGACGATGTTCTCGATCTCCACGATCGCATCGTCGACCAGCACCCCTGCCACCAGCGCCAGCGCCAGCAGCGAGAGGAAGTTGAGGTTGAAGCCGAGCAGATCCATGAACCAGAAGGTCGGGATCGCCGACAGCGGAATCGCGACCGCCGAGATGAAGGTCGCGCGCCAATCGCGCAGGAAGATGAACACCACGACCACCGCGAGCACCGCGCCTTCAACCAGCGCCCACATCGAGGACTTGTACTGCCCGCGGGTATAGGTGGTGCTGGTCGACAGCTTGATGAATTCGATGCCGGGGTTCTCGGCCTCGATCTTGTCCATCTCGGCAAGCGCCGCGTCATAGACCGCAAGGTCCGAAGCTCCGCGGGCGCGGTTCATCAGGAAGTTCACCACTTCCTTGCCGTTCACTTCGCTGATCGAAGTGCGTTCGGAATAGCCGTCGCGCACCTGAGCGATGTCCGCCAGCCGCACGGTGCGTCCGCCGCCCAGCTGGAGCTGGGTCTGCGAGAGCTGGTAGGCCGTGTCGGAGTTGCCGAGCACGCGCAGCGATTGGCGGGTGCCGCCGATTTCGGCGAGACCGCCGGCGGCATCGAGGTTGCTCTGCCGCAGCGCGGCGTTGAGCTGCGAGGCGGTCACGCCGAAAGACTGCATCCGCGCCGGATCGAGGATCACCTCGATCTGGCGGTCGACCCCGCCAAAGCGCTGCACTTCGGCCATGCCGGGGATCTTCAGCAGCCGCTTGGCCACGGTATCGTCGATGAACCAGCTCAATTGTTCGAGCGTCATGTCATCGGCCTCGACCGCGACATAGCCGATCGGCTCGCCCACCACGTCGACCTTGGAGACCTGCGGTTCGAGGATGCCGTCGGGCAAGCTGCCGCGCACCGAATCGATCGCGGTTTCGACCTCGTTGACCGCTTCGATCAGGTTGGTGCCGATTTCGAATTCGACGAAGGTGTTGGAACTGCCTTCGCGCGCGGTCGACTGGATCGAATTCACCCCGCTGATCGAGCGAAGCGCACTTTCGACCCGCTGGGTGATCTGGTTTTCGATCTCGGTCGGGGATGCCCCTGGTTGGGCGATGTTGACAACCACCGCAGGGAAATCGACGTCCGGGTTATTGGTCACGTCCATCCGCATGAAGCTGACGATCCCGGCGAACAGCAAGCCGGTGAAGAACACCAGCGGAATCACCGGGTTGCGGATCGACCAGGCCGAGATGTCCTTGAGCGCCATGATGTTCCTGCCTGTTGTGCGCCGGTCTTGCGCTGGCCTCTTCCGTTACGCGGTGAAAGCCCGCGCGGACGGAAGCGACCTTACTTCTTCAAAGGTTGCGGATTGACGGTTTCGCCGGGGTTGAGGAAGCCGCCCGCGCGCAGCACCACACGTTCGGTGCCGTTCAGGCCTTCCGTGATGGCGATGCCGTTGGGGGTGACCGCGCCGGTCTTGACCGGGCGGCGCACGGCCTTGTTGTCCGAACCGACGACATAGACGAAGCTGCCCTGCGCGTCGGCCAGCACTGCACTTTCAGGAAGCACGGTGGCCGAGAAGCTGCCGGCGTTGATCCGCGCCGTGGCAAAGCCGCCGGGGCGCAGTTCGGGCGCAAAGCTCAGCGCGATCCGGGCGGTGCCCTGACGGGTGGTCGCATCGATCACCGGGGCAACCTGCCAGATCTGGCCGGAGAAGGACTGCTCCGACCCGGTCGGCGTGATGGTCGCCATCGTACCGACGGAAAGCTGGGCGAGCTGTTCTTCGGAGAGCTGGGCAAGCATCTCCATCTCGCCGCCGCTGGCGATGGTGAACAGCGCGGGCGAGCCCGCACCGACCGTCTGCCCCGGCTCGACCGCACGGCTCAGGACGTAACCGGTGGCAGGGGCATAGATGTTGAGGCGTTCGTTGCGCGCCCGCTGCTCGGCAAGCTGCGCCTGCGCGACCTTGACGCGCGCAAGCGCCGAATCGCGCACCGCTGTCAGCCGGTCGACATCGGCCTTGGAGACGAAACCACGCTCGACCAGCTTGAGCGCGCGGTCGAGATTGGCCTGTGCGAGGTTGGCATCGGCCTTGGCAACGTCGATCTGCGCGGACTGGGCGGCGGCCTGCTGCACCTGCACCGAACGGTCGATCACCGCCAGCACCTGCCCCTGCTGCACCCAGTCGCCCGCATCGACGGTGACGCGAACGACCTGTCCGCCTTCACCCACCACGCCAACCGGCATCGGACGCCGCGCGGCGAGGGTTCCCGGTGCCTCGATCACGCCGGCAACCGTGGTCTTGCCGGGGGTGACGACGGTAACCGCGGGCGCCTGCGAATTGTCATCGGCAACGACGGCCGGCTCGCCGCCGGCAAGCGCAAACCATGCGGCCACAGCGAGGAGCAGGCCGAACACGCCCAGCCCCCCAAGGATCAGCCAGCGCGGGATGGCAGGCGCGGCGAGGCCTTCGGCACCGCTCACTTCGGCGCTCACCCCTTCGGCCGCCTCGGCCCTGATGGTCGTTTCGTAATTCATCGCCGTTCCCTCACTCGAACCGGGCCCACAGGTCGCCCCCTGGCCGGTCGCGGAGTGTATTATTCACATAAGTCACCAAGTGCAACGTCTGATAGTATGTCGCACCTGCGCGAACAATGCGATCATCGACCGGTGGCTTTGCCGCCTAGACGAAGGGCGCTCGGGTTTGGTTCCGCTCGAGGCGCTTTATGAGGGAACGGCGATGCTTGTGTCAGGTGCCCGAGGTCAGCGCACCTTGCCGCGCTGGATCAGGTTGACGATCCCCAGCAGCACCGCAGCACCCAGAACGGCAACCAGCAGGCCACGGAGCGAAAACTCCTGCACGCTGCCGCTGACGCCAAGCAGCGGCCCGGCGAGCATATTGCCGATGACCGACCCGATGCAGCCGACCACAATGTTGAGGACGATCCCCATCGAGGCGTCGCGCTTCATCAGCAGGCTGGCAAGCCAACCGGCCACGCCGCCAACGATCAGAGCGATAATCCAACCCATGTGCTTTCTCCCACTTCGGGCAAGCCAAGCCGGAGATGGCGGCTTGCCCATAAGGTCGGGGTGCCGCGAAATGCCGACGACCCGCAACGCCTTACGGGCGAAGCGGGCCGGGGATGGGGTGAACCGAAAATCGCGTCAGTATTTGAGCTGGCGCTCGTAGAGGTCGCGGTAATGCTGGATCTTGGTGACGCGCAGCCCGTGCATTCCCGAACGGTCGACCGCGCGCTGCCACGAGGCGAACTCCTCAAGCGTCAGGCCATAGCGGGCCAGCGCCTCGTCGAGCGTCAGCAGGCCGCCATTCACGGCAGCCACCACCTCGGCCTTGCGCCGCACCACCCAGCGCTTGGTCTGGGGAGAAGGCAGGTCAGCAAGGGTCAGCGGCTCGCCAAGGGGGCCGATCACCTGTGCGGGGCGGATGTCCTGGTTCTCAATCATTGCATTTCTCTCGCATCGCCCCAGGCTGCGCGTCGGCGTGTGATCCTGTCGCAGCGCCCGGGCGGTTTGCATCGCATGACCCGGTTGTTGCATCCAAGGCTTTAGATTGCGCTAAAGCATCAGGGTTAACGCCGGGTTCGTCATCATCGAGAAGCGCAAAATAGCTGGCCGCAGCATCGCCAAAGCTGGCTGCCACCGCTTCGATCGGAGCCTGGCTTTCGGTGCGCAACAGCAACCGCAGATCGCGCGCAGCATTGAGCCGCGCGGTCAGCTCGCTCCACTCCAGCGCCCGCAAGGCATCGCCCCCGCGCCGGGCGGCAGGGCTTGCGAGTCGCTCCTGCACGGTCGGCGGCGCGGCGGATCGACCGTGCGAGGCATTGAAAGGCTTGGCTTTCTCGAACATCATTCGCCCTTGTAGCCCGAGTGCGTCAAAATCCGGTAAAACCGCCATTTACCTCAGCTTAGGAATAGTGCTGGCGCGGATCGCAAGGTGCCGGCGTGCGCGCCTCTGGCGCAGGGAGCGCGGCACGGCTATAGGCGCGCACGCTCATGGACACCCCCACGCTCCCCCATTCCGGCCTGATGGCCGCTGCTGACGCCGCCGCGCTGTTCGATCTGCCGCGCCCGGCGGCGGAGTGCCGCATCGTTGTCGCGATGAGCGGCGGGGTGGATTCCTCGGTGGTCGCCGCCCTCGCCCATGCCAGCGGGGCCGAGGTGATCGGAATCACGCTCCAGCTTTATGATTATGGTGCCGCCACAGGCCGCAAGGGTGCGTGCTGCGCGGGCGACGACATCCGCGACGCGCGCGCCGTGGCCGACCGGCTGGGGATCGCGCATTACGTCTTCGACCACGAAAGCGCCTTCCGCGAAGAGGTGGTCGAGCAGTTCGCCGACGAATATCTCGCCGGGCGCACCCCCGTCCCCTGCATCCGCTGCAACATGGGGCCGAAATTCACCGATCTGTTCCGCATGGCGCGCGAGCTGGGCGCGGATTGTTTGGCGACGGGCCACTATGTCCGCCGCGTGATGGGTGCCGACGGGGTCGAGCTCCACCGCGCCTACGATCCGGCGCGCGACCAGTCCTATTTTCTTTATGGCACCACCGAAGCGCAGCTCGAATACCTGCGCTTTCCGCTCGGCGGGATGCCCAAGCCGCAGGTGCGTGCGCTGGCCGAGGCGGCGGGCTTGAGGAACGCGGCCAAGCCGGATTCGCAGGACATCTGCTTCGTGCCCGACGGCAACTACGCCAAGATCGTGACCAAGGTGCGCCCCGAGGGCGCGGCCCCCGGCAAGATCGTCCACGCCGCGACGGGCGCGGTGCTCGGCGAGCACAAGGGCATCGTCCACTTCACCGTGGGCCAGCGCAAGGGTCTGGAAATCGGCGGCCAGCCCGAACCGCTCTATGTGATCGGCCTCGATGCGCCCTCACGCGAGGTGCGGGTCGGGCCGAAGCGGATGCTGGCGGTGAGCGCGGCGCATCTCACTGAAACCAACCGCATCGGCCCGCTGCCCGATGCCCCGCTGACGGCGAAAGTCCGCAGCCTCGCCAAGCCCGTGCCGGTGGTGCTGGAGGGCGCACTGGGTGATGGCGCATCGGTCACGATCCGCTTTGCCGAACCGGAATTCGGCGTTGCCCCCGGACAGGCAGCGGTGATCTACGCCGGTGATCGCGTGGTCGGCGGCGGGTGGATCGGCAGCACCGAAAAGGTTGGCAGCTAGGGCGCGTTCACCTGCACGTGAACAAAATGTTTCACGTGAAACATTTTCGCGCACGGCACGCTCTCACCCCTCCCACGGCTCCAGCACGCAGCCATAGCCCTTGCGGTAGGTCGCGGTCGCGCTGGCGACCAGGGGGAAGCGGGCGGTGACGCTTCTGGTTTCGTCATCCTCGACCAGCGTGACCAGCTCCATGCCCGCCAGCTTGTCCTTGGCGCAGTCATCCAGCGGACGCCCGGCAACATAGCGGCACGAACAGGCGACCCGCGCCGAATAGGCCGATGCGATGCTGCCATAGCCATTGATCGGTTCGCGGAAGGCAAAGACCACCGCCCCCACGCCCGCGGCGATGATCGCAAGCAGCCACAGTCCCCAGCGCGTGCGGGGACGCGCGGGTGCGCGCGATGCGGGTGATTTCGCCATTGCCAAGCCTTCATGCATCGGGGAATGAGGGCGCGATGACCCTCAACGCCGCCGTCCTTAACCGCGCAGCCTTGCTCGCGCCAGCCCTGCTGATGCTCGCCGCCTGCGGCTCGGCCACCCCTGCCGCCGCACCGCTTTCGCCCGAAGCGCTGGCGGCCGTCACCAAGGATGCAGGGGCACCGAAAGATCAGCTCGCGCGCGAAATCGACGATCTGTTCACCCAGAAGGGACTGGGGGAGACCCGCGCAGTGGTGGTGATGGCAGGCGGCAAGCTGGCCGCCGAGCGCTATGGCCCCGGCTATTCGAAGGACACGCGCTTCATCAGCTGGTCGATGGCCAAGACGGTGACGGGCGTATTGATCGGGATGCTGGTGTCAGACGGCCTGCTCGCGCTCGATGCGCCGGCCCCTGTCCCGCAGTGGCAACGCCCCGGCGATCCGCGCGCGGAAATCACCCTGCGCCACCTGCTCCAGATGCGGAGCGGGTTGAGACACACCGAGGCTGGTGATCCGCCTTACGAATCGGCCGAGGTGCGGATGCTGTTCCTCGACGGGCGCGACAACATGGCCAAGTGGGCCGAGGAGCAGCCGCTCGAGGCCGAGCCGGGCAAGCAGTTCGAATATTCGAGCAACACCAGCGTGATCCTCGCCGACATCGCGGCCCGCGCGCTGACGGCGAGCACCAAGCCCGAGGTGCGGCGCAAGGCGGTGGCGGATTATCTGCAACAGCGCCTGTTCGGCCCACTCGGCATGACAAGCATGGTGCCCGAATTCGATGCAAGCGGCACGCTGATCGGCGGCAGCCTGATGCACGCGACCGCGCGCGACTGGGCGAAGCTGGGCGAATTCCTGCGGCGCAAGGGCCGCGCGCCGGGCGGGGAGCAACTGGTGCCGCAGCGCTGGGTCGAGGCGATGGTGACCCCCTCACCCGCCAGTCCGCATTACGGCTTCCAGACCTGGCTCAACCGCCCGATCCCCGGCACGCCAGCGGGCGAGCACCCGCTGTTCCCCGACCGCGCACCCAAGAGCCTGTTCAGCCTGATCGGCCACATGGGACAATATGTGCTGGTCTCGCCCACCCAGCAGGTAACGCTGGTGCGTCTCGGCCATTCCGACAGCACCGAGCGCCCGCCGATGCTGCAACAGGCCGCCGATGTGCTGGAGCTCTATCCGGAATCTTAGGTTTCCGCACGCCATCCGGCGCGCGGTCCTCGCTAGACGCGCAGCAAGCCGCGCCCGCTGCGGGCGGGCGCCAGAAAGCCTTGGCGGCCTTGCGGACCCTGCGGGTCCGTTTCCTCAGAGGTAGAAGCTGCCCTCGACCACGGTGACGCATGGCCCGCCGAGCCAGGCCTTGCTGCCATCCAGCCGCAGCGTCAGATCGCCGCCACGTTGGCTGGCCTGATGCGCCGTGAAGCTGCTGCGTCCCAGCCGGTTCGCCCAATATGGGGTCAGCACCGCGTGGGCCGATCCGGTGACCGAATCCTCGTCCACCCCGCCGCCGGGCACGAAGACGCGGCTGACGATGTCGGTGGCATCGCCCGGAGCGGTGATAATGAACTGGTCTTGGCCCAGCGTCTCAAGGCCGCGAATATCCGGCGTCATCGCGCGGATCGCCGCTTCGTTTTCAAACAGATAGATGTTGTAGCCCAGCGGCGAGCGGGCGATCTCCAGCGGCTGGGCGCCCAGCAGGCGGATGGCTTCGGCCTGATTGGCGGCGCTATCCGCCTCGGTCGCAATCGCGGGCAGCGCGAGTTCGTAAGCTTCTCCCGCCTTCACCACTTCGAGAATGCCCGACTTGCGGGTGCGGAAGGTAACGCGCTCCCCGCCATCGCGCGTGAGCAGGATATGCCCGCTCGCCAGCGTGGCATGGCCGCACAAGGCGATTTCATACGTCGGCGTGCACCAGCGCAGCTCCCAATCGGCCTCGCCGCTCGCATCGCGCACCACAAAGGCGGTTTCGGCGAACAGGTTTTCGCCGCCGATCTGCACCAGCACATCGTCGGGCAGCCATTCCTCGAGCACCATCACCGCCGCCTGGTTGCCGCCAAAGGGACGCGCGGCGAAGGCATCGACGTGCCAATAGGGGATTGTCTGGGTCATGCTGGGCCTCAGGGGTAAAGAAGGGTGTCCGACCACGATCCATCCGCGGCCTCGCGGGTGAATTCGCGGCGATCATGCAGGCGGTTGTCGCGGTCGATCCAGAATTCGATCCGGCGGGGCGACAAAGTGAAGCCCGTCCAGTGCGCCGGGCGCGGCACCTTGCCTTCCGCCTCATGCGCGGCCCAGATTGCCTGCACGCGGTCGATATAGGTCTGGCGCTCGGGCAGGGGGCGCGACTGATCGCTGGCGGCGCTGCCGACCTGGCTCTTGTAGGGGCGCGAGTGGAAATAGGCGTCGGCGCGCTCCGGGCTGACTTCGGTCAGCGGCCCTTCGATGCGGATCTGGCGGCGCAGGCTCTTCCAGTGGAACAGCAGCGCGGCCTGCATATTGGCGCGGATCTGCCCGCCCTTGCGGCTTTCGGCATTGGTGAAGAAGGTGAAGCCGCCCCCGGCGATCTCGCCCTTGCCGTGGCCCTTCAGCAGCACCATCCGCACCGAGGGCGCCGCATCCGCCGTCGCGGTCGCAAGCGCCATGGCGTTGGGGTCATTGATCTCCCCCACCTGCGCGGCGGCGAACCACTCCTCGAACAGCACGAAGGGATCGGCGCCCGCGGGCAGCACGCTATCGGCCAGCTGGGCATCGTCGAGAGGGGTGGCGGTGGTCATGGATGAAGGTTCCTTGGTGACTGCAAGCGCCCATAGCTACGCCCGGGGCGCGGGGAAAGCCGCAAGACCGCCGCCGGGCGAGCGGAGTGGGCGCCTTGTCGATGGACACGCAACGGGTTAGATTTCCTTGCATGGAGAACTGGCTCACCGTCCTCGGACTTGTCCTCTTCCTGGCAGGCCTTGCCTATTGCGGGTGGAGGGTCTGGAAAATGGGCCAGCGCGGGTGGAAGGATCACTTGTGGATCTGGGACGATGCCAACCGCGCGGCGCGCTTCATCGTCATCATTCTGGGCGCACACGCGATGCTGCGGTGGGCATGGGAGGGGATGAGCGACTTCGTTGCGGTCTATCTGGTGGTGGGCGCGATCCTCGTTCCGATCCCCTATATCGCCTACACCATCGGCCGCCTGCTCGGCATACGTGATCGCGCGCGCAACGGCATCCGCCTGTCCTGAAACAGACCGCGGCGCACCTCAGCTCCCAGCGCAAGCTTGCGCAGCCGCGCTGTCTCACCTAGCTAACACGCTATGCGCGATCCCTACACCATTCTGGGCGTCCCCCGCACCGCATCGGAAGCGGACATCAAGAGCGCCTATCGCAAGCTCGCCAAGGAGCTGCACCCGGATCGCAACAAGGACAACCCCAAGGCCGCCGAGAAATTCTCGGAGGCGACCCGCGCCTATGATCTGCTGTCCGACAAGGCCAAGCGCGCGCAGTTCGACCGGGGCGAGATCGATGCCGATGGCAACCCGGCCAACCCGTTTGCGGGCATGGGCGCGCGGCCCGGTTATGGCCGGGGCGGCACCTATGGCGCCGGCCCCGGAGGTGCGCCCGGTGCGGGCGATTTCGGCGGGTTCGGCACCGACGATGTCGACCTCAGCGACCTGTTTGAAGGCCTGTTCGGCGGACGCAAAGGCCCGCAGCCCGGTGCCGCACGACGCGGTTTCGGCCGCCAACCCCCGCCGCCCCCGCCCAAGCGCGGCGCGGATATCCAATACCGGCTCGCCGTGCCTTTCGTCGAAGCCGCCGCCGGACGCGAGCAGCGCATCACGCTGGCCGATGGCAAGGCGATCAACCTCAAACTGCCCGCCGGTGTCGAGGACGGCACGATGATGCGCCTCAAGGACAAGGGCCACCCCGGGCCCGGCGGCAATGGCGACGGGATCGTCATGGTCGAGGTCGGATCGCACCCCTTCTTCCGCCGCGAGGGCGACAATATCCGGATGGACTTGCCGGTCACGCTCGAAGAGGCGGTTCGCGGCGCCAAGGTCAAGTGCCCGACGGTTGACGGCGCGGTCATGCTCACCATCCGGCCCGGCACATCGAGCGGGACGGTAATGCGGCTGGCGGGCAAGGGCTGGACGCGCAAGAATGGCAAGACCATCGACGGCAAGCCCGAACGCGGCGACCAGCTGGTCAATGTCGAAATCCAGCTTCCGGCCGATCTCGCCAGTCTCGAAGCACGGCTCGAAGGCTGGATCGACCCGGCCCGTCCGCGCGAGAAGTTCGGGCTGTAAGAGCCTGTATCGATGACCGACAGTTCCGCACCGCGCCCGCCGCAGCGCCGCAGCGGCCTCATCGCGCGAGGCTGGGCGGTGGCCTGCAAGGTGGTCGACGATACCTTTCGCGACGGGTTCATCCATGCCGGAAACCTCGCCTATCTGGCGATGCTGGCGATCTTCCCGTTCTTCATTCTCGGCGCGGCGCTGTTCGATCTGATCGGCGGGCGCGACAATGCCGAAACCATGATCTTCGCCATCGCTCAGGCCATGCCCTCTTCGGTGGCGCAGGTGATCGTGCCGGTGGCCGAGGATGTGATCTATGCGCGGTCGGGCTGGCTGCTGTGGCTGGGGGCGGGCGTGGGCCTGTGGACGGTGTCGAGCCTGATCGAAACCATCCGCCTGATCATGCGGCGCGCCTATGATACGCCGCCGGTGGGGGCATTCTGGCGCTATCGCCTTGGTTCGATCGGGCTGATTCTGGGGGCGGTGGTGTTGCTGATCCTGTCGCTGTTTGCGCAGGTGGCGATCGGCGCGGCGCAGGAGGTGATCCGCGCCGCCTTCCCGCAGCTGGCCGAGGCCGTCGCGACGCTCAGCCTGTCGCGCGTCGTGCCGGCGCTGGGTGTGACGGCCTCGCTGTTCGTGCTGTTCAAGACGCTGACCCCGCTCAAATATCGCAAGGCCGGGGCGCTGGTGTGGCCGGGTGCGCTGTTCACCGCGACCTGGTGGATCGTGGTCTCCGCCGCGCTGCCGGTGGTGCTGCGGCGCTTCTTCACCTATGATCTGACCTATGGCAGCCTTGCCGGAAGCATGGTGACGCTGCTGTTTTTCTGGCTCGTCGGGCTCGGGCTCGTTATCGGCGCGGAATTGAATGCAGCTCTGGCGCTGGAGGGGCAGGAACTCACCCCGGATGCGCCCGCTGAGGAGACGGTTTGAATGGACGGACTGATGAAGGGCAAGCGCGGGCTGATCATGGGCCTTGCCAATGACAAGTCGCTGGCCTGGGGCATCGCGAAGAAGCTGGCCGAGCACGGGGCGGAGCTGGCGTTTTCCTATCAGGGCGAGGCGCTGGCCAAGCGCGTGAAGCCGCTCGCCGCCGAGCTGGGCAGCGATTTCACCTTCGAATGTGACGTGTCGAGCATGGAATCGCTCGATGCCGCCTTCGATGCGCTGAAGGCGCGCTGGGACAGCCTCGATTTCGTGGTCCACGCGATCGGCTTTTCCGACAAGAACGAGTTGCGTGGGGCTTATGTCGATACCAGCCTCGACAACTTCCTGATGACCATGAACATTTCGGCCTATTCGCTGGTGGCGATCACCCAGCGCGCGGCGGCGATGATGCCCGAAAGCGGCGGCGCGATCCTGACGCTCTCCTATTACGGCGCCGAAAAGGTCGTGCCGCATTACAATGTCATGGGCGTGGCCAAGGCGGCGCTGGAAACCAGCGTGAAGTATCTCGCCAATGATCTCGGCCCCCGCAACATCCGCGTCAATGCGATCAGCGCCGGGCCGATCAAGACCTTGGCGGCGAGCGGGATCGGCGATTTCCGCTACATCCTCAAGTGGAACGAATACAACGCGCCACTGCGCCGCAATGTCACCATCGAAGACGTTGGCGGAGCGGGGCTTTACCTGCTGTCCGACCTCGCTTCGGGTGTGACGGGGGAGACCCATCATGTCGATGCGGGCTACCACATCGTCGGAATGAAGCAGGAAGACGCGCCCGACATCGCGCTTTCTTAACGCCGGGCGTGTAGGCGGCGGCGATGCGCACCGTTCTTGTCACCGGGTCTGCCGGGTTCATCGGCTATCACCTCTCGCAACTGCTGCTGGACGAGGGCTTCCGCGTCGTCGGCTTTGACGGGATGACCGATTACTACGACGTGCGCATCAAGCAGCGGCGGCACCAGATGCTGCTGCAACACCCGCACTTCTCCTGCACCGAAGGGATGCTGGAGGATTTCGAGGCGCTTCACAGCCTCGCGCTCGCGGAAAAGCCGGACGTCATCGTCCACCTCGCTGCGCAGGCGGGGGTGCGCTACAGCCTCGAAAATCCGCGGGCCTATATCGATGCCAATCTTGTCGGCACCTTCAACGTCATGGAATGCGCGCGCGAATTGCAGGTCGATCATCTGCTGATGGCCTCGACCTCGTCGGTCTATGGCGCGAATACCGAGATGCCTTTCCACGAAGCGCAGAAGGTCGATACCCCGCTGACGCTCTACGCCGCGACCAAGAAGGCGAACGAGGCGATGGGCCATTCCTACGCCCACCTCTGGAACTTGCCGACCACGATGTTCCGGTTCTTCACGGTCTACGGCCCGTGGGGACGGCCCGACATGGCGCTGTTCAAGTTCACCCGCGGGATCCTCGAAGGCACGCCGATCGACATCTACAACGATGGCGAGATGTACCGCGATTTCACCTACGTCACCGATCTGGTGCGCGGCATCCGCCTGCTGATCGACGCCGCACCGGTGCGGCCCGAGACACCCGAGGCGATCCCCGAGGGCGATAGCCTCTCTCCCGTCGCGCCCTTCCGGGTGGTCAACATCGGCAACGGTGACAAGGTGCGGCTGATGGATTTCATCACCGCCATCGAAGCCGAATGCGGCCGCGCGGCGGTGAAAAACTTCATGCCGATGCAGATGGGCGATGTCCCCGCGACCTGGGCCGATGCGGCGCTGCTCAAGACGCTCACCGGCTACGCCCCGCAAACCCCGTTTCGCGAGGGCGTGGCGCGGTTTGTCGCGTGGTATCGGGATTACTACGGGGTTTAGGCGCGTCGCTTACTTCGGCGGGGGCGGCGGGATGTTGCCTTCGCCCGGCACCTCGCCCGCGCGCTCACGCTCCAGCCGCTGCATATATTCGCGCTCGATCATCTCGACGCGCTCCTGCTCGGCGGCGGCATCCTCGTCGATGGTGGAGAGGCGCTCGCTGCGCGCCTTTTCGATCAGCTGGCCAAAGCGCACGGCTTCGGCCTCGGACTTGTCCTTGTAGGCGGCCTCGATGAACTTCTGGTTGCACCCCGTGAAGCCGCCTGCGCCCGCGGGTGAGCAGCTCATCGCGCCGAAATCGCCGACATACTTGATCTCCTCCACCTGCCGCGCGCGCGACTGGTTGGCGGGGTTGTCGGAGTAACGCAGGTTGGTGGGGATGCGATAGCGATCTTCCTCGACCAGAATCTCGCACACCACCAGCTCGCCCGGCTGCGCGACGGGACATTCGCTGGCGTTGTAGGCGATCACCATGTTGATCTTCTCGTCAGCGCTCTGCGCAGCAGCCGGACTGGCGGCGGCGGCGAGACCGATCAGGGCGAGCGGGGCAACGAGGTGCTTCATGGCAGATCAATCCTAAGGGGCGTGTGGCGCAGCAATGCCCGTTACCGGGTGCCCTTGTCTAGTGCGCGGGGGCTGAACCGAGGGTGAAGCCTGCCGCGGCTGCGCACTTAGCGAAATCTTGAAAGGTTTGCAGATAAGCGCGGCCGATGGACGGAATGATCGCAGTCGTGGGCTTGGGCTATGTCGGCCTGCCCGTTGCCGTGGCTCTGGCGGAGCGACTGGGCGGACAGGGCGTGCGCGTCGCGGGCTTCGACATCTCGGCGCAGCGCATTGCCGCCTTGCGGGCGGGCCATGATACGACGCAGGAAATCCCCGATGATCGGCTGGCGTCATGCGGGCTGGCCGTCAGCGATGATCCGGCAGTGCTGGAAGACGCGGATGTCATCATCGTCACCGTGCCCACCCCCATCACCGAAGAGCGCCGTCCCGACCTGACCCCGCTGGAGCGCGCCTGCTCGGCCATCGGCCCGCGCCTGAAACGCGGCGCTCTGGTGGTGTTCGAATCGACCGTCTTCCCCGGCGTGACCGAGGAGATCTGCGGCCCCTGGCTCGCCGCCGCCTCGGGGCTGGAGCAGGGCCGCGACTTCGCGCTCGGCTACAGCCCGGAACGCATCAACCCCGGCGACAGGGTTCACCGGCTCGAGACCATCACCAAGATCATAGCCGCCGACAGCCCCACAGCGCTCGCCCGGATGCGGCGCATCTATGGCGCGATTGTCGATGCCGGGCTGCACGAGGCGCCCTCGATCAAGGTCGCCGAAGCCGCCAAGGTGATCGAGAACACCCAGCGCGATCTCAACATCGCGCTGATGAACGAGATTGCGCTGATCTTCGACCGCATGGGGCTGGCGACGCGCGATGTGCTGGCGGCGGCGGGCACGAAGTGGAACTTCCTGCCCTTCACCCCCGGCCTTGTCGGCGGGCACTGCATCGGGGTCGATCCCTTTTATCTGACGGCAGCGGCAGAGAAGCTCGGCTACCGACCCGAGGTGATCCTTGCCGGGCGGCGGATCAATGACAGCATGGGACGTGAAATCGCGCAGAAGGTGGTCAAGCTGCTGATCGCGAACGGGGTTTCCCCGTGCCGCGCGCGGGTCGGCGTGATGGGCCTGACCTTCAAGCAGGACGTGCCCGATATCCGCAATTCCAAGGTGCCCGATATCCTTGCCGAACTGCGCGAATATGCGATTGACGCGCTGGTGAGCGACCCGTTGGCCGACCCGGCGGCGGCGAGCCACGAATATGGCATCACGCTCAGCCCCGCCGAAGACATGACCCAGCTCGACGCGCTGGTGCTGGCGGTGAACCACGCGGCCTATATCGCCAATCCTGCCGATCTGGTCGCAAGGGTGCGCGAAGGCGGCGTGCTGGTGGACGTGAAGAGCGCGCTAAGCCGCGAAGGACTGCCCGAGGAACTGGTTTACTGGAGTTTGTGAGGGGGCCTTTGTTTGCGTGCCCGCCTCCGCGGGCACGTCCTCGGCGCTGTTTCAAGCCCTTCGGGCTTGAGCGCCTGCGGCTCGGCCGCGTGGCCTCGCGGTCGCTGCGCGACCGAAATCGCGCACCCCTTTAACCTTCCGCCTTAGATCCTCTCGCTCACCTTGATGGCGATGCGGCACCCCAGCCGGATCGCGCCGGAGAGCAGCGGATAAGCGGGCGCGCGTTCGGCGCCGTTGGCAAGGGCTGCGTCGCGGTGGTCGCGCTCGTCCTCGCGGAAGGCTTCGATCATTTCGGCGAGCTCCGGGTCGGCCCCGCTTTCGGCAAGCTTGTCGAGTTGTTCGCTGTAATGCTTGTCGATCTCGGTCTCGACCGCAGCGGTGCAGGCCATCGCCGCCTCCGGCCCCAGCAGCGCCGTGCCAGCGCCCAGCGCATAGCCCGCCACCGACCAGAACGGGTGCAGCGCCGTCGGACGCACGCCGCGCTTCGCCAGCAGTGCATCGAACTTGGCGCGATGTTCGGCCTCCTGCGCGGCCATGTGGCGGATTTCGGCAGAATGCGGCCCGCGGTCGCCCATCACGGCCAACTGGCCTTCATAGATGCGGGTCGCGCCGAACTCCCCGGCCTGGTCGACCCGGATCATGCGGTGGAGGGTATCGCGGTCCATCATCGGCTCCTTCGAAAAAGGCTCTACTTCCGATACGCGCTGAGCGCCACAATGGCCGCACCGGCGAAGGTGGAAATCAGGAAGTTGAAGCCCGCGAGGCTGATCCCCCACAATTCCCACTGCACCACGCCGCACGAGACGATCGGCGCGGAGAAATCGAACGCCGCGCCCGGGGCGCCCGGCGCTGCCGCGCATTTGGTGATGCCTTCCCACCAGCCATATTCAACGCCCGCGTGAAACCCGCCGATCAGCCCGGAGGTGAGGATCGCCAGCCCCGCCAGCGCGCTCCACACCTGCGCGGGCTTCAGCGCATAGGCCGCCAGCCCCAGCGCCAAAGCGGCGAAGTGGGGGTAACGCTGCCACCAGCACATCTCGCACGGGTAGAGGCCGAAGCCATATTCGCCGATATAGGCCCCGCCGAGCAACGCGGCGGGCACCAGCACGGCCAGCGCCCGCGCCTTTGCCACATTATCCATCACTATCGCCCCGTTACGGCTTGGCCTGAACCTTGGCGCCCGCCTTGGGCGCAGGCCGGAGCGCGACCGTGCTCTTGGTGGTGCGGCGCAGGGTTTCCATCGCGTAGTTGAGCTGGAAGTCCTTGATCCCCTTCTCTTCCAACTGCGCAGACGTCAGTTGGAAGCGCGGATCGGCGATCTTGTCGGCCTCCATCTCCTCGTCCTTGATCGCAAGTTCGTTGATGAGATGGCCGCGCAGATCGCTCTCGCGGGTCTGGTACTTCTGCCGGAGCGCGTAATCGGGGTCGGAGATCTGCGGCACGGCGATATCCGGACGGATCCCGCCTTCCTGCACCGATTTGCCAGCCGGGGTGTAATAGCGCGCCGTCGTCAGCTTCAATGCCGCGTCGTTCCCGAGCGGCAGCAGCGACTGCACCGAGCCCTTGCCGAAGCTGCGCTCGCCCATGATCAGCGCGCGGCGGTGATCCTGCAAGGCGCCCGCGACAATCTCGGAGGCGGAGGCGGAACCGGCATTGATCAGCACGATCATCGGCACGCCTTCGGCCATGTCGCCGCGATAGACCGTTTCGGCATCATAGAGCATCGTCTCGCCGCGCGCGCGGCCGCGCTGGCTGACGATGCGGCCATCGGTCAGGAACAGGTCGGAGAGCGCCACGGATTCATCGAGGCTTCCGCCCGGATTGTTGCGCAGGTCGAGCACAAGGCCGCTCAACCGCCCGCCGGGCGCCTTCTTCTTGATGTCCTGCCACGCCTCATAGACATCCGCACCGACATTGGCCGAGAACTCGTTGACGGTGATGACGCCGATATTGCCCGCCGCCAGTTCGTGGGTGACAGGCTCAAGCTCGATCACCCCGCGCGTCACGCTCACCTCGAGCGGCTCTTCGCGCCCGGGGCGGAAGATCGTCAGCATGATCGAGGTGCCCTTGGGCCCGCGCATCTGCGCCACGGCATCATCGAGCTTGCTGTCGACGATCAGCTTGCCGTTGAGGTGGGTGATGAAGTCGCCCGCCTTGATCCCCGCCTGCTCGGCCGGGCTGCCGCGGAAGGGCGAGACGACCTTGACCGCGCCATCCTCCATCACCACCGACAGGCCGAGGCCCGAATATTGCCCGTCGATCATCGTCTCCAGCCGCTGGAGATCGCCGCCATCGAGATAGGCCGAATGCGGATCGAGCGCCGCCAGCATCCCGTCAATCGCGCCGCGGATCAGCACGTCGTCCTCGACCGGCTCGACATAGCTGGCCTTGACCCGCTGGAACACAGCGAACAGCTTGGCAAACTCCGGCCCGGCGCGGCCATCGACCTGCGCCATCGTGGCGGTGGTGGCGGGGATCAGGGCGACCGTGGTGACGAGGGCTGCGGTGCGCAGGAGAGCGGCAATCTTCATGAGGCGGGAGGCTCCTTTGTCCGCCGAATGTATAGGCTTGCCTCGCTTAACGCCAGATAGACACACGCGGGGGACGCATATCAGACGAGTGTGACCCTGTGCTCTCTTGGCATAAGGTCAATTATCTCATAAATTGCAAGGGGTTAACCGGCTTTCCATCGCGGCGCAGCTCGATCGTCACACCCTCTGCGCTGCCGCTGGCCCGGCCCAGCGGGCTGCCGCCGATCACCGTATCGCCCACCGCGACCGCCACTTCGCCAAGGCCGGTGACCAGGCTCGTCCAGCCGCCGTCATGCTCGATGATGACGATTCGCCCGAAGCCGCGATAGGCTCCGGCGAAGGCCACGCGCCCGCGCGCCGGGGCAACCACCTGCGCGTCCTTGGTCGGCGCGAGGGTCAGGCCGGTCGCCGCCAGCCCGCTGTCGCGCTTCGCGCCGAAGCCTGTCAGCGTGCGCCCCTGCACCGGCAATTGCCAGTCGCGCGGGGCATTGGTGGCCGCAACCGGAGCGGCTTGCGCGGGCAGAGCCGCTGCAAGATCGGCAGGCCGCAGCACCGGGCCGGGCAGCGCCGCCAGCTCGCGCCGCAGGGCCGCGACATCATCGAGCTTGCCCACCAGCCCATCGAGATCGCGCGCCTCTTCGGCCAGCGCCAGCGCCCGCTCCGCCTCGCGCTGCGCCGCGCCTTTCGCGGTGCGCGAGGCGATGCGCTGCTGCTGTTCGAGCGCTGCAAGCTCGCTGCGCCGTTGCCGCAGGGCCGCCTCGCCGGATTGCAACTGTTCGAGCGCGAGGCCGGCCTGCCGTTCAAGCGCCCGCCCCCGGTCGAGATCGGTCTTCAGCGCCACCGTGCGGGCGGTGATCTGCGGCACGGCGCTATCGAGCACCGCGCGGACATGGACGAGATCTGTGAGCGAACCCGGTTGCAGCGCCGAAAGCGCCAGCGGGCGGCGCGATGCGGTCTGGAGCGCAGCGGCAAGGCGTGCCGTCGGCGCGCGCTTTTCCGCGAGGCGCGCGGTCAGGGCCGCGCGCTGCTGGCGGGCGATGGTCAGGCGGGCGCGGGCAATTTCGATTTCGGCCTCGGCCTGCTGGATGCGGGCTGCGAGTGCTGCGGCCTCGGAGGCCGCGCGCTGGGCAGCCTCGGTCGCAGCCTCGGCCTCGGCGGTCAGCTTGGCGGCACGATTCTCCGCAAGGCGGCTTTCGCGCGTGGCCCGCGCCAACGCCGCCTCGGCGTCACCCACTTCGGTCAGCGCCGCCGAGGGCGCCGCACGCGATGGCGGCAAGGCAAGCATGGCCGCGCCCCCGACAAGGGCGGTGACAGCGAGGGTCAGGCTGACGCGGCGACGCATGACACGCTCATGCCCGATGATAGGGATGGCCTGCAAGGATTGTGGTGGCGCGGTAGAGCTGCTCGATCAGCATGGCGCGGGCCATCATGTGCGGCCAGGTGGCAGGCCCGAAGGCGAGGAGGAGGTCGGCGCTCGCGCGCTCGGCATCGGAATGGCCATCGGCCGCGCCCAGCATGAAGCGCGTCTCGCGCACGCCGTCATCGCGCCACTTGCCGAGTAGCTGCGCGAAAGCCTCCGAGGACATCGCCTTGCCGCGCTCGTCGAGCAGCACGGTGCGGCATGGCGTCAACGCATCAGCCACCTTGCCCGCACCGGTATCGGGCCATTCGGTGATCTTGCAGGGCCAGGTCATGCGCTTGGCATAACGATCCACCAGCTCGCCCTCCGGCGACCGGCCAATCTTCCCGCGCGCGATGATGTGGAGGAGGATGGCTCAGACCCCGATGAAATGCACTGGAACGGGCCGCAGGCCCGCAAGGCCGACCGGCCGCCCGCAGCGATGCGGCCTTCAGGCCGCGTGAGCGAGGATTTCGCAGCCCGGATGGGCTGCGGAACACAAGGACTCGCCGAGGACGGGGGCGCGGAGGCGCCCCCGCAAAGAAAACTAGTTGCGCCCCATCATCGACGTTTCGCTGCCCTCGAAGCTCCACATCCGTTCAAGGTTGTAGAAGCTGCGCACTTCGGGGCGGAACAGGTGGATCACCACGTCGCCTGCGTCGATCAGCACCCAGTCGGCAGCCGGCAGGCCTTCGACGCGGGCGTGGCCGTAGCCGGCCTGCTTGATCTTCTCCGCCAGCTTCTGCGCCATCGACGCCACCTGCCGGGTCGAACGCCCGCTCGCGATCACCATGTGATCGGCAATCGAGCTTTTGCCTTCGAGCGGGATCGAGACGATCTCCTGCGCCTGATCATCATCAAGCTGGGCGAGCACGAGGTCGTGCAAGGCAGCGGCGCTCATGTCAGCGCGCGCCAGCGATTGCGCCGTTGTGGCGGCGGCTTGCACGGCACCCTGCGGCAGGGCGGCGATCAAGGCTTCGGTCATCGGCAATCACATATCTCCAGAGTTCGGGGCAACACCGCTGGGCATGACGCAGACCGGCCAAACGGGCAGCCGAGGCGCGGCAGGCACGCCTCATGCTGGTTCCTCTGGCCGGATGATGCGGAATGTCAGCCGATCACGCACCGGTGGCGCTTGTCCTTCGCCGAGCAAAGCTGCGGCCCACCCGGCATGGGCACGGCGGATGGCCGTGGCCGAGCGGTGATCCGGATCGAAACGCAATAACACCAGGGCCGGTGCGCTCCATTGCCCCCGTTTCCGAAAGCTGGCGGCAGGCACACGATAGCGTCTGAGCCAGGCCATGGCGGGGCTCGTCATGGCGCCTGCATCATAGCCGGGGCGGGCGATCACCGCAATCGGCATTGTCCGGGCGATCCGCCGCCAGTCCTTCCAGCGGTGCAATTGGGCGAGATTGTCGCTCCCCATCAACCAGATAAACCGCCGCTTGGGGTAGCGCCGGGTGAGCCGGGCGAGGGTGTCGACGGTGTAGCGGGTGCCGAGGTGCTGCTCGATGGCGGTGGGCACGATCGCCGCGCGGCGCGCCTGCTGTCGGGCCGATAGCAGGCGCGCTACCAGCGGCGCCATGCCCGCCTGCTGCTTCAGCGGATTGCCGGGGGAGACCAGCCACCATGTCTCGTCCATCCCCAGCGCCTCGGCCGCGAACAGGGTGATGCGCCGGTGCCCGCCATGCGCGGGGTTGAAGCTGCCCCCGAGGAGCCCGGTGGTGGTTGCAGGCATGGCTTAAGGGCGCGTCTGCCCCTGCCCACGCACCTGCCACTTGTAGGTCGTCAGCCCTTCGAGCGCGACCGGCCCGCGCGCGTGCAGGCGGCCCGTGGCAATCCCGATCTCCGCGCCAAGGCCGAACTCGCCCCCGTCGGCGAATTGCGAGGAGGCGTTGTGCATCACGATGGCGCTGTCGACCTCGGTGAGGAAGCGCTCGGCAGCGGCCTCATCGGCGGTGACGATGGCATCGGTATGGGCCGAGGAATGGCGCGCGATATGGGCGAGCGCGTCGTCCAGCCCGTCGACGACCGCGACCGAGAGAATCGCGTCGAGATATTCGGTGTCCCAGTCATTCGCGCTCGCCGGGATGACGCGCGGGTCGAATGTGCGGGCGCGGGCATCGCCGCGCACCTCGCAGCCCATGTCGATCAGCGCCGCGACCAGCGCCGCCCCTTGCGGAAAGGCCGAATCGATCAGCAGCGTCTCCATCGCCCCGCAAATGCCGGTGCGGCGCAGCTTGGCGTTGAGTGCGAGCGATGTCGCCATCGCCGGGTCGGCAGCGTGGTGGACATAGGTGTGGCAGATACCGTCGAGATGCGCGAGCACGGGCACGCGCGCATCGGCCTGCACCCTTGCGACGAGGCTCTTGCCCCCGCGCGGCACGATCATGTCGATCAGCCCCGCCGCAGTCAGCATCGCGCCGACGCAGGCGCGATCCTGCGAGGGGATCAGCTGCACCGCCTCTGCGGGCACGCCGACTTGGGTCAGCCCCTCGACAAGCGCGGCATGGATCGCGCGGTTGGAATGCACCGCCTCGCTCCCGCCGCGCAGCAGCGCCGCATTGCCCGCCCGCACGCACAGCGCGGCGGCATCGGCGGTAACATTGGGGCGGCTTTCGTAGATGATCCCGATAGTGCCGATCGGCACGCGGATGCGCTGCATTTTCAACCCATTGGGCCGCTCGCTCGCGTCGATCACCTGCCCCACCGGATCGGGCAGATCGGCCACCGCCGCGACCGCATCGGCAATCCCGGCAAGCCGCGATTCGTCGAGCGCCAGCCGGTCGAGCATCGCCTTCGACAGCCCATTGGCCTCACCCGCCGCAAGATCCTTGGCATTCGCCGCCAGGACCGCAGGCGTCGCCGCGCGCAGCGCATCCGCTGCCAGATGGAGCGCAGCGGCGCGCGCTGCGCTCGGCATGGCGGCAAGCGCGCGCTGGGCGAGCCGGGCGGCGCGGGCAAGGTCATGCACCAGCGCTTCGGGCGCAGGCAGGTCGGGCGAGACGGCAGAGGCGGCGGACTGAGTCATGCCCCTGTCCTAGCACCCCTGCGCGCGCCTGTCAGGCCCGCGGCGCGGCGCGACTCGGAGCGGCGGTTTCAGGCGAGTCGAACCGCGATTCGCAGCCCGCCAGAACCGCGTATGACACCGCCAGACTTGGCAGCGTTCACTTCACCGCGATTCCCTTTCGATTCACCCCCGGCGCATCATTGCGGATTCGACCGCGCCGGGCCGCGCTGGTAGCGCGCCGCCCCGGGGCATTCAGAACATAAATCGGGGCCGCATTTGTCTGACAGCAATTCCGCACTCAGTTGGGGCGATCGGCTGCGCCGTTGGTTCCCCGACCGCGAGTTCTTCATGCGCGCCGATGGGCAGGTGCGCTTCGTCAAGATTTCCGCCAAGCTGCAGATGCGCGTCGCCGCCGGCGTGGTCGCGCTGGTGTTCCTGTGGCTCGTCGCGCTCGCGGTGATGGCCTGGGGCCAGTACCGGGCGGAGGCTGACCTTGCCTCCTTCGTCGAGGAAAAGGCCCGCGTCGCCACCACCAGCGAGCGTCTGAAGGCCTATGGCGGCGATCTCGACAAGGTCGTGAACGACCTCAAGCAGCGGCAGGATTTCCTCGACGAGATGGCCCGGATGCTGCCCGAGGACATGGTGCAGGAAGGCGCAGCGAGCGGCACTGTCACCGATTCGACTGCCATCACGAACGAAACCGTCAAGAAAGTCAGCGCGCTGTTCCCGCAGGCCAAGGGTCTGGCCGAGCTTGAAGCCCGCCAGCTCGCCTATGTCGAGCGCCTCACCCGCTTCGCCGATGCCCGCGCCCGCCGCGCCGAGGCCGCGATGCGCAAGCTGAACCTCGACCCCAAGTTCCTCAGCCGCGAAACCCAGGAAGCGATGGGCGGCCCGTTCGAGGCGATCACCGACGCCGATGACATCGACCCGCGCTTCGAACGCCTCGGCCTCAGCCTTGCGCGCATGGCCGTGCTGGAGCGCGCGCTGGACGGTATCCCGCAGGTCGTGCCCGCGAGCATCCAGTCGATCACTTCGGGCTTCGGCTATCGCCGCGACCCCTTCAACGGGCGCGGCGCGATGCACGCGGGGATCGACTTCAAAGGCCCGATCGGATCGCCGGTCTTTGCCGCCGCCGATGGCCGGGTGACCTTCGTCGGACAGAAGTCGGGCTATGGCAATGTCGTCGAGATCACCCATGGTAACGGGATGTTGACCCGTTACGCGCACTTGTCGCGCTTCGATGTGCGGGTCGGCCAGCAGGTCGCGGCCGGAACCACCATCGCCGGGCTCGGCAACACCGGGCGCTCGACCGGTCCGCACCTGCATTTCGAAATCCGCATCAATGACCGCGCGATCAACCCGCGCCCGTTTCTGGAGGCTGCCCCCGATGTTCTCAAGGAAGTCCGCGCAGCCGGATCAGCCCGCCCCGCCCCCCGCGCGGCCCGTTAACAGGAGTTCCGGCATGGCCTCTGGCTCAACCTTCTCGGTGATCGGCGCGGATGTGACGATCAAGGGCGACATCAGCGCCACCGCCGATCTGCACATCGACGGCAATATCGAAGGCGACATCAAGTGCGCCAGCCTCGTGCAGGGCGAGAAGAGCAGCATCAGCGGCGCCGTGGTGGCCGAAAGCGCCCGGATGGCCGGCAAGGTGACCGGATCGATCACCGCGCGCGAGCTGGTGATCCTCAAGACCGCCCGGATCGAAGGCGATGTCCACTATGACGCGCTGACCATCGAACAGGGCGCGGAAGTCGACGGCCGTTTCGCCCCCAACGCCCGCACCGTGGTCAAGCCCGTGCCGAGCGTCGAGGCGGCGGAGTAGAACCGCATCCTCCCTCCCGCTTGCGGGAGGAGAGAGGTCAGAGCACTTCGGCCCGCAGCGTCTTGCGATCCAGCTTGCCGATCATGGTCTTGGGCAGGCTTTCGCGCACCACCACCATGTCGACCCGCTCATGCTTGCCGATCCTGGCATTGAGCCACGCCGCCAGTTCGTCACCCGTGGCTGATGCGCCCTCGTTCAGCGTCACATAGGCGCGCGGCACCTCGCCGCGATATTCTTCCGGAACGCCGATCACCAGCGCTTCCTTCACCGCGGGGTGTTCGAGGATCACGTCCTCCACCACGCTGGGGAAGACCTTGAAGCCGCCCACCGCGATCATGTCCTTGATGCGGTCGACGATTTCAAGGAAGCCCTCGGCGTCGATCCGCGCGACATCGCCGGTGCGCAGGTAGCGCTTGCCGCCGATTGCCGCGAAGGTCTCGGCATCGCTCTCCGGCCGGTTCCAGTAGCCGCGCATCACCTGCGGGCCGTGCACCGCCAGCTCGCCCGGCTCACCCTCGGGCGCGAGGCGCGAGGGGTCTTCCTTGTCGAGCAGCACCACCTCGGTTCCCGGCACCAGCTGGCCGATGGTGCCGCGCTTGCGCGTGCCCTGATAGGGATTGGCCGAGACCACGCCCGCGCTTTCCGTAAGGCCATAGCCCTCGCACACCCGCACCCCGGTCACGGCCTCGAACTTCTCATGCACCGGCCCCGGCATCGGCGCGCCGCCCGAGATGCAGACCTTGAGGCTGGAAAGGTCGGTCTTGGGAAGGTCGGGGTGATCGAGGATCGCCTGGAACATCGTCGGCACACCGGGAAAGCCGGTGCAGCGGTAACGCTGGATGGTCTCCAGGACCTGCTTGGTCTCGAACCGCGGCACCATCGCGATCGAGGCCCCCGTCACCATCGCGTGATTGAGCAGCGCGGTGTTGGCGAAAACATGGAAGAACGGCAGCGCGCCCATGAACACCTCGCCCGTCGGATTGCCGAAGGGATTCAAGGCAGCGACCTGCTGCGCGTTCACCGACAGCTGGTCATGCCCCAGCATCGCCCCCTTGGGCCGCCCGGTGGTGCCGCCGGTATATTGCAGCAGAGCAAGGTCCTGCGGGCCGACATCGACCGGGGCGAGCGTACCGACGGGGATCATCTCGGCCCAGCTCTTGATCGTCGGGCCATGGGCCACATCGGCGATCTGCTTGCGCTTCAGCAATTGCAGCGCGAGCCCCTTGTACCACGGCAGCTGGTCGGCAAGGCTGCCCACCACCAGCGTTTCCAGTGCCGAGCCTTCAAGCACCTTCGCGGCCGTCTTGTAGAGCTCGGGCACGTCGAGCGTCACCAGCACCTTGGTGCCGCTGTCGCCCACCTGCCAGCTCAGCTCCTCGACCGAATAGAGCGGTGAGAAGTTCACCACCACCGCGCCCGCCATCATCGCGCCGTAATAGGCGGCGGCGTAGATCGGCACGTTGGGCAGGAACAGGCCGACCCGGTCGCCCTTGGCAATGCCGATCGCCTGAAGACCGAGCGCGAAGGCCTTGGCCTCCTTGTGGATCTGGGCGTAGCTATAGGTGCGCCCGAGGAAATGCAGGAACGGCGCCTGCGGGTTCATCGCCAGAGTGCGTTCGAGCAGCGCGGGCAAAGTGGCGGGCTCGAACCGCGTATCGAGCGGGACGGGATGGTGATAGGCGGTTGCGACACTACTGACAGTCATGTCAGTAATCTTGGCGCACAATCGCTTGGCGCACAAGCGAAAGTGGGGGGCGACTGCCGCAAATGGCAAATCCCCGTCACCCCGTGCCCGACACGGAGCCCAAATCAAACATCAGGGAGATAGAGCAACTTCGGCCCGCCAACGGACGGGCCGCGAGCGCACGCGCGCGAGCCGCAGGCGCTCAAGCCCGCAGGGCTTGAAACGGCGCCGAGGACGGGGGCGCGGAGGCGCCCCCGCAATCAGAACATCAAATAAACCCGCTCTCGGGGTCGATCTTCTCTTCGGCGGCTTCGGCTTCGCGCTTGCGGGCGAGCCAGGCTTCGGCTTCGGCTTCCTGCGCGGCTTCGCTGGCGGCCTTGGTCTGGGCGTCACGCTCGGCGCGCAGTTCCTCGATCAGCTTTTCGCGATCATTGCGCACCGGTGCCGCAGGCGCGTCCGCATCCTCGGTGATCCCGGCGCGCTTGGCGGCCTTGGCGACCATCGAGTCGAGTTCGCGCTGCGAACACAGGCCCAGCGTCACCGGATCCTTCGGCGTGATGTTCTGGATGTTCCAGTGCGAACGGTCACGGATCGCGCCGATGGTGTTGCGAGTCGTGCCGATCAGCTTGGAAATCTGCGCGTCCGACACCTCGGGGTGGTGGCGCAGGATCCAGGCGATGCCATCGGGCTTGTCCTGACGCTTCGAGACGGGGGTGTAACGCGGCCCCTTGGTGCGGGTCACCTCGACCGGCGCCTTGTGCATCTTGAGCACATAGGCCGGATCGGCCTGGCCCTTCTCGATCTCGGCCTGGGTGAGCTCGCCCGAGTGGACGGGATCGCGGCCGGTGTACTTGCTGCCGGCCAGATCATCGGCCATCGCCTGCACTTCGAGGATGTGGAGGCCGCAGAACTCGGCGATCTGTTCGAAGCTCAATGCGGTGTTGTCCACCAGCCAGGTCGCGGTGGCATGGGGCATCAGCGGCTTGGGCTGATCCTTGGTGGCCATGGGGAAATCTCCGTTGAAAATAGAAGGGCCGCCCCTTTCGGAGCGGCCGCCTTGCGGGGCCAGATAGGCGAATTGGGGCCAAACGGCAAGAAATGGATTCTTTTGTTTGCGTGCCGCCTTCGGTGGCGCAGACCACCCGCCCCGCCTCCCCACCCGGCCACCAATAGTACCACTATGTTATGGTGGCCGGGTGGTCAGGCGGGGCGGGGGGTCTGCGTCGCGCGCCAGCGCGACCGCGAATCAAAAAACGTCGGGAGTTTGGAGCGAAACCGCTTCCTCTTCTTCCAGCGCCACCAGCCCTGACAGGAACTGGCGGGTCGCCGCCTCCCAGCTGAAGCTCGCCCCATAGGCCGCGCAGGCCGCGCGGTCGCAGTAGCGCGCGGCGTCGATCGCGCGGGTGAGATCCTCGCTCATCGCGCCCACGCTATCCGTCAGGATGTCGAGCGGCCCCGGCACCGGGAAGGCGGCGACCGGCGTGCCGCAGGCGAGCGCCTCGATCATCACCAGGCCGAAGGTGTCGGTGCGCGAGGGAAAGACGAAGACATCGGCATGGGCATAGCAACCCGCCAGCGCCGCGCCGCTCTTCTTGCCAAGGAACAGCGCGTCCGGAAACTTCGCCTCCAGCGCCGCGCGGGCCGGGCCGTCGCCGACCACCACCTTGGTTCCGGGATAGGGGCAGGCGAGGAACGCCTCGATGTTCTTCTCGACCGCGACGCGCCCGACATAGAGCAGGATCGGCCCGGCAATGCCGGCATATTCGGGCGGCAGCGGCGCTTGCGGCGAGAAGCACGCGAGATCGACCCCGCGGCTCCAGTGGGTGAGATGGGTCAGACCCTCGTCGCGCAACTGCGCCCGGATCGTCTCGGTCGCGACCATGATGCGCTGCGCCGGACGGTGGAACCAGCGGATATAGGGCCAGAAGACGCGCGCGGGCAGCCCGGTGCGGCGCGCGACATAGTCCGGGAACTGGGTGTGGTAGGCGGTGGTGAAGGGCACGTTGCGCCGCAGACAATAGGCCCGCGCGGCAAGACCCAGCGGCCCCTCGGTGGCGATATGCACCGCCTCGGGTGCGATCGCCGCCAGCCGCCGCCCGACCGCGCCGGGGGCGGTCAGCGCCAGCCGGATCTCGGGATAGGACGGCGCGGGGATCGAGCGGTAGCCCTCGGGGCTGATGACCGTGACCTCATGCCCCCAGCCGCGCAGCACTGCGCAGGTGGTCGAAAGCGTGCGCACCACGCCATTGGTCTGCGGGTGCCAGGCATCGGTGACGATCGCGATGCTGGCCGGAACCGGCCGAAGCGAGGTGACGGCGGCACCCTCAAGCGGGATCGCGGCCAGGCGATTCACGCCGCCTCGCGCGCGCTCTGCATGGCACCGCCCGATTCGGCGGCGAGCGGTTCTGCGGCGCGGCGCTTGATCTCGTCGGGCCAGTGGAGGATTTCCATGCGGCCATCGTGATGTTCGACCAGCGCGTTGCAGCCCTCGACCCAGTCGCCGTCGTTCCAGTATTCGATGGGCTTGCCGTTGTGATCGAACATCCGGAACTCGGCGGTGTGGATGTGCCCGCACACCACCCCGTCAACCCCGCGCTCGCCAGCGGCGCGGGCGACGACTTCCTCATACTTGCCGATGAACTCAACCGCGTTCTTGACCTTGTGCTTGGCCGCCTTGCTGAGCGACCAGTAGGGCTTGCCCATCCAGCGCCGCACGGTGTTCACCGCGAGGTTGCACTTCATCATCAGGTGGTAGGCATGGTCGCCCACGAAGGCGAGCCAGCGGTGTGACAGCATGACGGCATCGAATTCATCGCCATGCAGCACCATAAGCCGCCGCCCATCTGCGGTGTCGTGGAAGGCGGCGCGGCGAATCTCGATCCCGCCGAAGTTCAATCCGGTGAACTGGCGGAACATCTCGTCATGGTTGCCCGGGATATAGACCACCCGCGTGCCGCGCCGGGCGCGCTTCATGATGCGCCAGACGATGTCGTTGTGGGCGGCGGGCCAGTAGAACTTCTTCTTCAGCCGCCAGCCATCGATGATGTCGCCGACGAGGTAGATCGTCTCGCTGTCGGTATGGTCGAGGAAGTCGATCAGCAGCGCGGCATTGCAGCCCCGGGTGCCGAGGTGGACGTCGCTGATCCAGATCGTGCGATAGGAACGCCGCTTGGCGTCGTGCTCCGGCCCTTCCGGCTCGGGCGTGCGCGGGGGGACAATCGGGAAGCTGGCGATATTGTCGGGGAGCAGATCGTCGAGGTCGGCGCCGGTCATGGGAGGTTCCTGAGTGGCTTGTCTCAGGGGCACCAATGCCAGCCAATTGTTACACGCGACTCTCAAGCCGGTGGCGGTTTCGCGTCATGTTTTCAGAACCATGACAGGCGCGCGGTCAGTCCATCGGGACAAAGCCGGGCAACGCTGCGATGCGCGCGATCCATGCCTGTATGTGCGGGTAATCTCCCAGGCCGAAACCGCCCTCTTCGGCCACATGGGTGTAGGGAAACAGCGCAATATCGGCGAGCGTCACGCCGTCGCCGCAGAAAAAGGTGTTATCTGCCAGATGCTTATCCATCAATTCCAGCGCCGCACAGCCTGCCATGCGCTTGGCGCCAATCTGCGCGCGCTGCTGCTCCGACAGATTGGCCTCGCCCACAAAGCGCAGCCAGAAGCGCAAGGTGGCGACGTTGGGTTCGTGGTTATACTGCTCGAAGAACATCCAGCGCAGGCAATCCGCCTCGCCGAAACGATCCGCCGGGATCAATGCCGAGCCGTGGGCGAGATACCAGCAGGCGGCGTTGCTCTCGGGCAGAAAGCGCGCGTCTGCCCCTTCCCCGATCTGAAGCACCGGAATGCGGCCATTGGCGTTCACCGTTGCCAGAAACTCGGGCGTCCGGGTCTCGCCCCGCATGATGTCATAGGCACGGGTCGCCAGCGGCAGGCCGAGCAGCGCGGCGGTAAGCTTGATCTTGAAGCAATTCCCGCTGCGTGGGTCTTCGTGGAGGGTCAGCGCCTCAGCCACCCGCCACCTCGAGCACGATCTTGCCGATATGCTCGCCCTTTTCCATCCGCGCATGGGCGGCGGCGGCTTCGGCCAGCGGGAAGGTCATGTCCATCACCGGCGACAGCTCCCCGTCGCAGAACAGCGGCCAGGCGTTGTCGGCGATCTCGTCGGCGAGCGCGGCCTTGAAGGCGTCGGAGCGCGGGCGCAGGGTCGATCCGGTGAGCGTCAGGCGGCGCATCATCACCACCGCCATGTTGATGTCGGCCTTGGCCCCGCCCAGCACCGCGATCGTGACATGGCGGCCATCCTCGGCAAGGCACTTGAGGTTCCTCGCGACATAATCGCCCGACACCATGTCGAGCACGATGTTGACACCCTTGCCCTCGGTGTGGGCCAGCACCGCTTCGACATAGTCCTGTTCGCGGTAATTGATCGCCACATCCGCGCCGATGCGGGTGGCGGCGGCGCATTTGGCGGTGTCGCCGCAGGTGACGATCACTGTGAGCCCGAAGGCCTTGGCGAGCATGATCGCCATAGTGCCGATGCCGCTGGTGCCGCCGTGGATCAGCACGCTTTCCCCGTCGCGCGCCAGGCCGCGCTCGAACAGGTTGTGCCAGACGGTGAAGAGCGTCTCGGGCAAGGCCGCCGCTTCGGACAGCATCATCCCCTCGGGCACCGGCAGGGTGTGCTGCCAATGCGCGGCGCAATATTCGGCATAGCCCCCGCCCGGCGTGAGGGCCGCGACATATTGCCCGATCATCTCGCGCGGGACTTCGGTGCCGACCGCGACGATCTCGCCCGCGACCTCCAGCCCCAGCAGGGGCGAAGCGCCCGGCGGCGGGGGATAGGCGCCCGCGCGCTGGAGGCAATCGGGGCGGTTGACCCCGGCATAGGCGACGCGGATCAGCACATCATCGGGGCGCAGGCGCGGCAGAGGCACGGATTGGAGCCGCAGCACCTCCGGCCCGCCGGGCGCATCGAAGCCGATGGCCTGCATCATTTCGGGCAAGGCGGCCGCCCCGCTTGTCATCACCACCGCGTTCCCCCTGATCCGTCGCAGTTAACTATGTCTCATGTGCGAATAACCGTCTCGCCGATTGACAGCAAGCCGCTTCCCCCTGATGCTGCATGGCAATGGAAGAACCCGATCGCCCACGCCCCAGCGGAGACGCGGCGAGTCGCCTCGCGGGCGAAGACCTCGGCCCTTACTCGCAGGCCGAGCTGGCAGAGCGGATCGCGCTGCTCGAGGCCGAGATTGCCCGGGTGACAGCCCACCGCGACAAGGCCGCCGCCCACCGCGCCGCCGCCGACGCGCTGTTCGGCGGGA
Source organism: Erythrobacter sp. BLCC-B19 (assembly GCF_028621955.1). Classification (NCBI taxonomy): domain Bacteria; kingdom Pseudomonadati; phylum Pseudomonadota; class Alphaproteobacteria; order Sphingomonadales; family Erythrobacteraceae; genus Erythrobacter; species Erythrobacter sp. BLCC-B19. Next base: position 1,261,669 of record NZ_CP117516.1, on the reverse strand, counting down.
AAGCGGGCGGATGATCCATTTGCGCATCGCCCGCGTATCGACATTAGCGGATTCGCAATTCTCGCGGTCCCACCCATATTGTTGGAAACCGGCTCCCTCCGCTCCTTCGCCACGAGCAACCTCTCTCAGCTGAAAAGGCCTCCCCCATGCCCAGCTTCGCCCAGAACCTCGAACGCACGCTGCACAATGCGCTCGGCAATGCATCCGAACGGCGGCACGAATATGCCACGCTCGAACACCTGCTGCTGGCGCTGATCGACGATGAGGACGCTGCTGCGGTAATGGCCGCCTGCGGGGTCGACCTTGCCGAACTGGGCGAGGTGGTGAAGCAGTATCTCGATCAGGAATATCAGAGCCTCAAGACCGAGGACGGCGCCGATCCGCAGCCCACCGCGGGCTTCCAGCGGGTGATCCAGCGCGCGATCCTCCACGTCCAGTCGAGCGGCAAGGACACCGTCACCGGCGCCAACGTGCTGGTCGCACTGTTTTCCGAGCGCGATTCCTACGCGGTCTATTTCCTCCAGCAGCAGGACATGAGCCGGCTGGATGCGGTGAGCTATATCAGCCACGGCATCGGCAAGGGCGGGCGCCAGATTGAGCCCAAGACCCCGCAGGGCACCGACAAGCAGGAAGAAGCGGCGCAGCAGAGCAAGGAGCAGGGCGGCAACAAGAAGGAAACCGCGCTCGACCAGTTCACCGTCAACCTCAACGCCAAGGCCGAAAGCGGCAAGATCGACCCGCTGATCGGGCGCGGGCCGGAGGTTGACCGGACGATCCAGATCCTGTGCCGCCGTTCGAAGAACAACCCGCTCTATGTGGGCGATCCCGGCGTCGGCAAGACCGCCATCGCCGAAGGCCTCGCGCGCAAGATCGTCGAGGGCGATGTGCCCGAGGTGCTGGCCGAAGCGGTGATCTACTCGCTCGACATGGGCGCGCTGCTCGCGGGCACCCGCTATCGCGGTGACTTTGAAGAGCGGCTGAAGCAGGTCGTCACCGAGCTTGAGGCGATGCCCCACGCGGTGCTGTTCATCGACGAAATCCACACCGTGATCGGTGCCGGCGCGACCAGCGGCGGGGCGATGGACGCCTCGAACCTGCTGAAGCCCGCGCTGTCCAGCGGCGCGATCCGTTGCATCGGCTCGACCACCTACAAGGAATTCCGCAACCACTTCGAAAAGGACCGCGCGCTGCTGCGCCGGTTCCAGAAGATCGACGTGAACGAGCCCACCATCGAGGACACGATCAAGATCCTCAAGGGTCTGCGCAGCGCGTTCGAGGATCACCACAAGGTCAAGTACACCCCCGACGCGATCAAGACCGCAGTCGAGCTGTCGGCGCGCTACATCAATGACCGCAAGCTGCCCGACAAGGCGATCGACGTGATCGACGAGGTCGGCGCGATGCAGATGCTGGTGCCGCCCAGCCGCCGCAAGAAGACCATCACCGCGCGCGAGATCGAGCAGGTGATCGCGACGATGGCGCGCATCCCCCCGAAGTCGGTCAGCAAGGACGACAAGAAGGCGCTCGAAAACCTCGAACGCGATCTGAAGCACGTCGTCTTCGGGCAGGACGAGGCGATCCAGCGTCTCGCCACCGCGATGAAGCTGTCGCGCGCCGGGCTTCGCGATCCCGATAAGCCGATCGGCTCCTTCCTGTTCTCCGGCCCCACCGGCGTCGGCAAGACCGAAGTCGCGCGCCAGCTCGCCACGATCATGGGGATCGAACTCAAGCGCTTCGACATGAGCGAATATATGGAGCGCCATTCGGTCAGCCGCTTGATCGGCGCGCCTCCGGGCTATGTCGGTTACGATCAGGGCGGGCTGCTGACCGATGCGGTCGACCAGAACCCGCACTGCATCCTGCTATTGGACGAGATCGAGAAGGCGCACCCTGACCTGTTCAACATCCTGCTCCAGGTGATGGATAATGGCCGCCTGACCGATCACCACGGCAAGACGGTCGATTTCCGCAATGTCGTGCTGATCATGACCACCAATGCCGGTGCGTCGGACATGGCGCGGCAGGGGATCGGCTTCGGCGATGTGTCAAAGGCCGACGCGGGCGACGAGGCGGTGAAGAAGATGTTCACCCCCGAATTCCGCAACCGCCTCGATGCGATCGTGCCCTTCGCCTATCTCGGCAAGAGCATCGTCGCGCGCGTGGTCGACAAGTTCATCCTCCAGCTCGAACTCCAGCTGGCCGAACAGAACGTCCACATCCAGTTCGACAGCGACGCGCGCAGCTGGCTCGCCGACAAGGGCTATGACAAGCTCTACGGCGCCCGCCCGATGGCCCGCCTGATCCAGGAAAAGATCAAGCAGCCGCTCGCCGAGGAACTGCTGTTCGGCAAGCTCGCCGACGGCGGCGAGGTTCATGTCAGCATCAAGGACGGCAAGCCCGCCTTCGAAATGACCCCGGCCCCGCCGAAGGTGAAGCCTGCCAAGAAGGTGTCGGTGAAGAAGAAACCTGCCGCCAAGAACCCCGCTCCGGAAACGGACGAGGGCTGACCGCGCGAAAAACGCCAAAGGGGCGCGGGAGAGGAACCTCTCCCGCGCCCCTTTTGTTTGGAACAGCATGACCGCCGCCCCCTTCTCCTGGATCCGGCCCGAACCGTGGGGCATCCACATCGTCCCCGCCGACGCCTGGGTCGATCCTTCGCGGCCCGTGCCCCGCGCGCTGGTGACCCATGGCCACGCCGACCACGCGCGCGGCGGGCACGGCATCACCATCGCCACCCCGGCGACGCTCGCGATCATGGAACTGCGCTACCAGACCCGCGAAGGCGCCTCGCCGGTGGAATATGGCGAGAGCATCGCCATCGGCGGGGGCGTGACGGCGACCTTCCTGCCTGCCGGGCACGTTCTCGGCAGCGCCCAGATCCTGCTCGAACACGCGGGCGAGCGCGTCATCATCACCGGCGATTACAAGCGCGCCCCCGATCCGACCTGCGCGCCTTTCGAAGTCACCCCCTGCGACATCTTCATCACCGAGGCGACCTTCGGCCTCCCGGTCTTCACCCACCCGCCCATCGGCGAGGAAATCGCCAAACTGCTCGAAGCCCGCGCGGCGAGCCCCGACAGCTGCATCCTCGTCGGCGCCTATGCGCTAGGCAAGGCGCAGCGGGTGATCGCGGAACTTCGCGCGGGCGGCCACCACGAGACGATCTGGCTCCACGGCGCGATGGAGGCGATGTGCCGGCTCTATGAGGAACACGGCGTGATGCTGGGTGATTTGCGGCTGGTGAGCGATGCGACCAAGGATGAAATGCGCGGCGGCATCGTCATCGCCCCGCCGTCTGCCCTCAACGACCGCTGGAGCCGCCGCCTGCCCGATCCGGTCACCGCGATGGCATCAGGCTGGATGCGGGTGCGCGGGCGCGCCCGGCAGCGCGGGGTCGAGCTGCCGCTGGTGATTTCCGACCATGCCGACTGGAACGAACTCACCCGCACGATCGCAGAGGTGAACCCGCAGGAAACCTGGATCACGCATGGCCGCGAGGAGGCCTTGCTGCGCTGGTGTGCGCTGGGCCAGCGCCGCGCGCGGGCGCTGGCGCTGGTTGGCTATGAGGACGAGGATGACTGAACCCCTCGTCCCCATGCCCGAAGGCTTACTTGATGGCGGCCAGATCGGCGGCGATCAGGGTCAGCTTTTCCTCGGTGATCATCCCCTGCGAATAGGGGGCGAGGAACTTGAGCGTCATCGTCTTGAACTGTTCGTAGGAGGGGTGCACGTCGATCCCCGGCAGGTGCTTCACCACCACCGCCTTGGCGCGCTCGTCGGCCATCAGCGCTTCGATCGGGGTGTCGAGCGAGAAGGCGGTCGCCGCAGCGGCAGGGGCGGGGGTTTCAGCCGTCGTCTGGGCCGCAAGACCGGCGGGAACGGCTGCAACAACAACAAGACCGAGGGCAGCGAGAGGCGAAAACTTCATTGGCGGGGCTCCTTGTTGGGGACTTTGCTTCAAACGCAGGCGGGGCATATCGGATCCAAATGGCGCTGCAATGAACGGATCGACGAGTTGAGGCACTGCGGCTGATGGATCGTTTTGCCGCCCTGCTCGATGCGCTGGTCTACACCACCAGCCGCAACCGCAAGCTCGCGCTGATCGCGGCCTATCTGCGTGCAAGTCCCGATCCCGACCGCGGCTGGGCGCTGGCCGCGCTGACCGACGGGCTGGATTTCCCGGCGGTGAAGTCCTCGACCATCCGCAACCTGATGATGGAGCGGGTCGATCCGGTGCTGTGGGCGCTGAGCCGCGACTTCGTCGGCGACACGGCGGAGACTGCGAGCCTCTTGTGGCCCGAGCCCACGGACGGCGCCCAGCGCTCCGATCTGCCACTTGCCGAGGTGGTCGAGCGCCTTTCGGGGCTGACCCGCGCCTCGGCTCCACGCGAGCTCGCGGCGCTGTTCGACCGGCTCGACGCCAGGGGCCGCTTTGCGCTGATCAAGCTGGCGACGGGCGGGATGCGGGTCGGCGTTTCGGCAAGGCTGGCGAAGACGGCGTTTGCGCAGGCGTTTGGCGTGTCTTTGGACGATGTTGAAGAGTTTTGGCACGCGCTTGCCCCGCCATACACTGCGCTGTTCGCATGGGCGGCGCACGGCGGCCCCGCGCCCGATCTCGCCGGCGTCCCCCGCTTCCGTCCCTTCATGCTCGCCCACCCGCTTGAGGATGGCACAGTCGATCTCGCCGATTATGCCGCCGAGTGGAAGTGGGACGGGATCCGGGTGCAGCTGGTGCGCGCCGGAGGCGAGACGCGGGTCTATTCGCGCTCGGGTGACGACATTTCGGCGACCTTCCCCGAACTGCTCGATGTGCTGCCTTTCGACGCGGTGCTCGATGGCGAATTGCTGGTGCGGGGCTCCGCGCAGGGCGGAGAGGTCGGGGGCGCGGCGAGCTTCAACGCGCTCCAGCAGCGGTTGGGGCGCAAGACCGTGTCCAAGGCGATGCTGCGCGATTACCCCGCCTTCGTGCGCCTCTACGATGTGCTGCTGCTCGACGGGCAGGACTGGCGCGAGGCACCGTGGAAGTCGCGCCGCGCGACTCTCGAAGCCCTGATACCGCGCCTGCCGGAAAGCCACTTCGACCTCTCCCAGCTGGTCGAGGCCGAGGATTTCGCGCAGCTTTCCGCGATCCGCGACACCGCGCGCGACGAGGCGATCGAAGGCCTGATGCTCAAGCACCGCGAGAGCCCCTATGTGGCGGGGCGCAAGGTTGCCCTCTGGTACAAGTGGAAGCGCGATCCGCTGCTGGTGGATTGCGTGGTGATGTATGCCCAGCGCGGCAGCGGCAAGCGCTCGAGCTTCCATTCCGATTTCACCTTCGGCTGCTGGGACGGCGACCCCGATGCCGGGGCCGAGCTGCTCCCCGTCGGCAAGGCCTATTCCGGCTTCACCGATGCCGAGCTGAAGCAGCTCGACAAGTTCGTGCGGCAGAACACGTTGAACAAGTTCGGCCCGGTACGCGAGGTGAAGCGCGAACTGGTGTTCGAGGTGGCGTTTGACAGCGTTCACGCCAGCAAGCGCCACAAGAGCGGCCTCGCCATGCGCTTCCCCCGCATCCACCGCATCCGCTGGGACAAGCCGGCGCACGAGGCGGATCGGTTGGAAACATTGCGGGGGCTGATCAAGGACTAGACCCCTCCCCTCGTCATTGCGAGGAGGCCCGAAGGGCCGACGCGGCAATCCATGGACGGCCCTTTCGGTTTGGTGCGCCGTCGGCCCATGGATTGCTTCGCTACGCTCGCAATGACGAAAGCTAGTGCTGATCAAGGATTGACGCGGGGCCGCCCACGGCGCAAATAGGTTGCAAATCGCAACGGAGAGAGATGCCATGTCCTACGCCACCGCCGCGCTTGCCACCTATGCCAATATGCTCGGCACGCTCGATCACCTCGTCACCAAGGCCGAAGCCCATGAGAGGGGCGAGGCGCTGCTTCAGGCGCGGCTGGCCGAGGATATGTTCCCGCTCCACACCCAGATCCGCTTCACGCTCGATCAGGTGGTGACCGCGCTGAAGCGGCTCGGGAACTTCGATCTGGCCGCTGATGACAGCGACATCACAAGCTTCGCCGAGGCCCACGCGCGCATCAAGGCAGCGCGCGAGCTGGTCGCGAACACCGATCCCGCCACCTGGCCCGCGAGCGGCGACATGGTCGAATTCACCCTCCCCAACGGCATGGCCTTCGCGATGCAGGCGCATGAATATTGCCGCGACTGGGCCACGGCGCAGTTCTATTTCCACCTGATGGCGACCTACACGATCCTGCGCGCCGAGGGCGTGCCCATCGGCAAGATCGATTATGTCGGCTATATGATGCGCTACATGAAACAGCCCACGCCCGCCGCCTGATGCACCGCTACGACCCCGCGCGCCAACGTCTCGCTTTGGGGCTGGCCGCGCTTGCGGGGCTGGTGGACGCGACCGGGTTTGTGGTGGCGGGGGGCTATTTCACCTCCTTCATGTCGGGCAACACCACGCGCATGGGGGTGGAGCTAGTCGAGCGTCCCGCGCTGGCGCTCGCCCCGCTGGGGCTGATCGCGGCGTTCCTTGCCGGGGTCATCGGCGGGGCGATGATCGCACGGCGCAACGAGGGGCGGCGCAAGCGGGTGCTGCTCGGGCTGGTCGCGGTGCTGCTCGGCAGCGGAGCAGGGCTGCTGGCGGGCGGGTTTGCCATCCCCTTCCTCGGGCTTTCCGCGATGGCGATGGGGCTGGCCAACAATGTCTTCGCGCGCGATGGCGAGGTGACTGTCGGCGTCACCTATATGACCGGCGCACTGGTGCGCTTCGGGCAGGGCATCGCCGCAAGGCTGGCAGGCGAGCCGCTCGAATCGACCCGAGGTTACGGCCTCTTGTGGAGCGCCCTGGCCGCCGGGGCGGCGACAGGCGGCGCGCTCTGCCTTGTCACGCCGCTCTCTGCGGCAGCGCTGGCCGCAGCCGCGGCGCTGGCACTGTGGCTCGCGGCGCTGCGGATCGAGCGCTAGAGCGTCACCTTCAGCATTTTCGTCCGCGAAGTTGCGCCGCGCAACATCGTCACGCGCGAGGGCGCCAGCCCGAGCGCGCGCGCTATCAGCTGAATGACCGCATCATTGGCCGCACCCTTGTCCGCCGGGGCTCGCACCTTCACCAGCACGGCCTCGGGGGTGAGCGTGACAGATTCCTCGCGCGCGCCGGGGGTGACCTTGACGGCGAGACGCCCCTCGGGATCGAGCCGTGCTCGCATCTCCCCGGTTTCCGGCAGCAGAGCCGGAGCGCGCGCCATCAGCCTTGGCCGAGCGCCGCCGCGACCGCCTCTGCGTGGTGCTTCGCGTTCTCGGCATAGTGCGCTGTCCCGATGCGCATTCCCATGATTGCAGCCTCATCGAGATCGCGCATCTTGCGCGCCGGACGGCCGCCCCACAGCTCGCGCGGCTCCATCACTTTGCCCTCGGTCAGCATCGCGCCCGCCGCCAGCATCGCGTCGGAGCCGATCACCGCCTTGTTCATCACGATCGCGCCGAGGCCGACAAAGCCGCGATCGTGAATCGTGCAGCCGTGCACCATCGCCATGTGGCCGATCAGCACATCATCGCCAATGATCAGCGGCGAGCCATCCGGATCGCCCGGGCGCGGCGGATCGCAGTGGAGCACACTGCCGTCCTGCACGTTGGAGCGCTTGCCGATCACGATGCGCGAGACATCGGCGCGCAGCACGCAATTGTACCAGATCGACGAGCCCTCGCCGATTTCGACATCGCCGATGATCGTGCAGCCGGGTGCGATGAAGGCGGTGTCGTGGATCTGCGGCGTCTTGCCGTGGATCGGGACGATGTTGACGCCGGGTCGTGAAGTCATGGCTGGCTCTCCCATTGGTCGCGGGTGATCGCATACTGGATCTGCGTCACGCCCGCTGCCGGATCGGCGAAATCGAGGTTCTCGCGGCGGGTCATGCCAAGCTTTTCCATCAGCCGCCAGCTACCGATATTGGTCGCGATGGTGATCGCCACGATCTGCGGCGCGTGATGGACGGCAAAGCCCCAGCCGATCACCGCGCGCATCGCCTCGTGGGCATAGCCCATCCGCCAGCGATCCGCCCGCACCACCCAGCCGATCTCGAAATCATCGGGGTTGGGCGCGAGCGGATGGGCGACATGGCGCAGCCCGCAATGGGCGACATGGCGCAGCCCGCAATGGGCGACGATTTCGCCGCTGGTGCGCTCCTCGGCGAACATGAAGCCGAAGCCATGCGCGGCAAAACTGGCGCGTGAGGCCGCATGCTTGGCGGCGATCACATCGCGCGGCTGCACCCCGCCGAGATGCGCCATCACCGCAGGCGTGTTGAACAGCGTCATGTGCGCGTCGAGGTCATCCGCCTCGATCTGGCGCAGGATCAGCCTTTCAGTCGTGAGCACGGTGGCGGTCACGCGGCCGTCCAGCCCTCGCGGGAGATGGCATAGGCGATGATGCGCGGGTTTTCAGGACCGAAATCGGGGCTGTCGAAGTCGAGATCGGCGCGCCGCACCATCCCCAGCCGGAGCATCAGACCCCAGCTGCCGGCATTGCCCTCCACAGTCAGCGCAATCACTTCGTCCGCGCCGAAACGGTCAAACGCCAGCGCCAGCGCCGCCGAGGCCGCTTCTTTGGCGTAACCCTGCCCCCAGGCATCCTCGCGCAGCCGCCAGCCGACCTCCATCATCCCCTGCGGCCCGCCCGGCTGGTTCGATCGCTTCAACCCGCAAAAGCCGAGGAACGCGCCATCCGCGCGGCGCTCCACCACCCAGAAGGTGTGGCCATGCGCGGCGCGATAGGCCTCGATCCGCGCGCGGCCCGCGGCAAAACCCGCCTCGTCCTGCACCCCGCCAAGCCAGCGCATCACCGCAGGCGTGTTGGTCACATCGCGGAACACCGGCCAATCCTCCTCGCGCCAGTCGCGCAAGGTCAGGCGGGCGGTGTCATGGCGGAATTCAGTCACGCGGCGCCTCCCGCAGCCAGACGGTGGTGGGGTTATCGGCGGGCGGATAGTCGGGATCGACATAATCCAGCGCCGCCCGCCGCGCGAAGCCGAGACGCTGCATCATCCGGGTCGAGGCGACATTGGAATCGCTCGTCTGGCCATAGACGCAGGGCAATCCCAACACCCCGAAGGCGTAGCCGAGGGCTCCCTCGGCTGCCTCGCTGGCATAGCCCTTGCCCCAATGGGCCTCGGCGAAGGTCCAGCCGATCTCGCGCTGACCGCGCAAGGCCTCAGGCGCGGCGGGGGAGCGCAGATGGAACAGGCCGACGCGGCCCACGCGCGTTTCGCTGCCGTCACGCAGCCACACCGTCCAGCGCTGATGCCCGCCTGTGTGGAACGCCGCGATATCGTCAGCCAGGCTCTCGGCCACTGCGTCCTCGGCGCGCACGCCGCCGAGATGCGCCATCACCGCTGGCGTGTTCATGTGTTCGAGCACCCACGGCAGATCCTCCGCCACCGGCGGGCGCAGGATCAGGCGTGTCGTCGAAAGCGTGCCGCCCTCAGCCATTCAGCAGGCGGGCAACGTGCGCCGCATGATAGGTCAGCACCCCGCTGCATCCGGCGCGCTTGAAGGCGATCAGCTTCTCCATCACCAGCGCGTCGCGGTCCCCGATCCCGGCGGCCTGCGCGGCCTCGATCATGGCGTATTCGCCGGACACCTGATAGGCGAAGACCGGCACGTCGAAGCGCTGTTTCACCCGGTAGATGATGTCGAGATAGGCGAGCCCCGGCTTCACCATCACCGAATCCGCACCCTCGGCAATGTCCATCGCCACTTCGCGCAGCGCCTCATCGGCGTTGGCGGGGTCCATCTGGTAGGCCTTCTTGTCGCCCTTGAGCAGCCCGCCGCTGCCCACCGCATCGCGGAACGGGCCGTAGAAGGCGCTGGCATATTTCGCGGCGTAGGACATGATCTGGACATTGGGATGCCCGTTCATCTCCAGCGCGCGGCGGATCGCGCCGATGCGGCCATCCATCATGTCGGAGGGGGCGATGATGTCCGCGCCCGCGTTCGCCTGATTGACCGCCTGATCGACCAGCATCGCGACAGTCTCGTCATTCACGACGTAACCGTCCGCGTCGATCAGCCCGTCCTGCCCGTGCGAGGTGTAGGGATCGAGCGCGACGTCGGTCAGCACGCCGATATCATTGCCGCAGGCCTGTTTGATCGCGCGGATCGCCTGGCACATCAGATTGTCGGGGTTGTGCGCCTCGGCCCCGTCGTCGCTGCGCAATTCGTGCGGCGTGTTGGGGAACAGCGCGATGACGGGGATGCCGAGCCCCACCGCTTCCTTCGCCCGCGCGACAATGCCATCGACCGACCAGCGCGACACGCCGGGCAGGGTCTTGATCGGTTCCTCCACGCCGGTGCCGGCCGTGACGAACAGCGGCCAGATCAGATCGGCCGGGGTGATGACTGTCTCGCGGTGCAGCGCGCGGCTCCAGCCGGTGGCACGGGTGCGGCGCAGGCGGGTGTTGGGGAAGTGTCCGGTCATGGCGGGAAGGCTTACGCCCATTGCCCGCTGGACGACAAGTGCTCGTTACAGCTGGCGGCTAAAGCGTCGTGCCCGTGCGGCGCAGGCCCGCCGTCTCGACTTTCTCGATCTCGCGCAGCGGCTCCTTGGTTTCGCCCGGGAGCGGGGCCAGATCCTTGAGCGCCGCGCCGACCTCGATCTCCTTGAGGCGGATCAGCTGGCGACGGAAATCGATCAGCTCGGTGCCCGACAATTCCGCGCGGCTGACGAAGGCGACGCTGGCCGGATTGATCGCCCGCCCGCCGCGATACATCTCGTAATGGAGGTGCGCACCGGTCGACAGGCCGGTCGATCCGACATAGCCGATCACCTGCCCGCGCCGCACCTGCTGCCCGGCCCGCACCGCCATCTGGCTCATGTGGCAATAGCGCGTCGACAGCCCGCCGCCATGCTCCAGCCGCACCGCGATGCCGCAGCCGCCCGCGCGTCCGGCGGCGCTGACCCGGCCATCGCTGACCGCGACGATCGGGGTGCCGTAACGTGCCTTGAAGTCGATCCCGGCGTGCATCCGGGTGTAGCCCAGGATCGGGTGGCGGCGCATCCCGAAGTTCGAGGTGACCGGCCCCGGCACCGGCGCCAGCAGCCCGCGCCGCTGTTCGCCCACGCCCGAGGCCTCGTAGAAGCGCCCCTCACTGCCCCAGCGCATCAGCTGGGTGCGCGGCTTGCCGCCGCGATCGATCCCGGCATAGAGCAGCTGGCCGGCCTGACGCTCGCCCGTGGCGGCGCGGCGATAGGCGATAATGATGTCGAACTCGTCGCTGGCGCTGACCTCGCGATCCATGTCGATCTGGGCGTCGAGCGCCTTCAGGTATTCCTGCACCGCGCTTGCCGGGACGCCGGCCTGCCGCATCGAGCGGTAGAGGCTGCTGCCGACCACGCCGCGTACGCGCAGCGGGGTTTCATCGACCCGGATGATGTTGCGCTTCAAGGCCAGCGGGCCGGAGGGCACCACCGGGGAACCATCGGCGCCGACCATGCCCACACCGGGCCGGGTCAGCTCCAGTTCGAGGTCGAACCGCGCGCGGAACGACAGGCTGTCGAGCGGGCGCGGCTGTCCGGGTGCGGTGCGACGGCCGAGCAGGACGTCCATCTGCGTGCCCGGCGCAATATCGCCGACCGCCACTGCCTGCCCGACCAGCGCGGCGGCGCGGTCGATATCCTCGCCGGCCACGCCTGCGCGGCGAAGCATCGTGGCAAAACTGTCCCCCGGCGCGAGGGTCACGACCATCGCGATCTGCGGGCGTTCGGGCGCGCTCTTCAAGGGGATCACCGCCGGGGTCGGCCCCATGCGGCGGCCGGAATCGGCACCCAGCGCCAGCGGCAGGATCATCTGGCTGCGCAACTCGCTCTGCACATCCTCGCCCTGCGGCATCGCGGCGCGCGCTTCGAGCGGGGTGAGATCGGGCCAGAACGCCAGAGCGAACGCACCCAGCCCCACCATCGTTCCCAGCCCGCGCAGCCAGCGGCGGCTGCCGATCTCTTCTGCCAGATCGGGGGCCAGATCGAGCCGGTCGAACCAGCGCGAGGCATCAAGACGCCAGACCTCGTAACGCGCGCCCAGCGCCTCGACCCGTTGCGCGAGGCGGCGCTTTGCCTTCTGCGTGCGGGTGGGCGGCGCGAATTTCTTGGAATTGCGCAGATAGGGAAGCAGTTCGCGCGCGGTTTCGGCATCGATCGGCTCGGGCGGCACACTGGCAAGCGCGCGCGCATCCGCCCCGGACGCATCCTCGGGCGTGTGCGGGGCGTCCGGCCCGTCGGTCAATTTGCCTGCCTGATCCAACATCACTGCCCCGAGAGTTGCACCCGATCCGCCCGGAAGCGTGCGTACGGGGGCAGCCTTGTCGCATTTCTCTGCCCGATCATAGTAAATGGGCGGTTAACCAGCGACCAGCCGCGCCGCTGATGCGATAAGGTGTTGTGCGTAGATCGCCATGAGGGCCGCACCCGGCCTTGCCCCCCGTCGGCAAGCCTGACAGAACCGCAGGCCCGTGACCCAGTCCCCCCCGCCCCGCCCTGCCGAAGCCGCGCGCGTGCGCGCCGTGCTCGGGCCGACCAACACCGGCAAGACGCATCTCGCGATCGAGCGGATGTGCGGCCATTCCAGCGGCATGATGGGCTTCCCGCTGCGCCTGCTGGCGCGCGAGGTCTATGATCGGGTGCGGGCGATCAAGGGGGACAAGCAGGTCGCGCTCATCACCGGCGAGGAGCGGATCGAGCCGCCGGACGCCCGCTATTTCCTCTGCACCGCCGAAGCCATGCCGCGCACCGCCGGTCAGCACGCCTTCGTGGCGCTGGACGAGGCCCAACTGGGCGCCGATCCCGAACGCGGGCACATCTTCACCGACCGTCTGATGCACGCGCGCGGGCGGGAGGAGACGATGATCCTCGGCTCTGCGACGCTCGAACCGATGGTCAAGGCGCTGATCCCGGGCGCGGAAGTGACCAGCCGCCCGCGTTTCTCGACCCTCAGCCATGCGGGCGTGTGCAAGCTCTCGCGCTTGCCCAAGCGCAGCGCCGTGGTCGCCTTCAGCGTGGAACAGGTCTACGCCATGGCCGAGGCCTTGCGGCGCTTCCGCGGCGGCGCGGCGGTCGTCATGGGCGCGCTCTCGCCCGAGACCCGCAACAAGCAGGTCGCGATGTTCCAGGCGGGCGAGGTCGACTACATCGTCGCCACCGACGCGATCGGGATGGGGCTGAACCTCGATCTCGATCACGTCGCCTTTGCCAGCCTCAGCAAGTTCGACGGGCGCAGGAAGCGCCGCCTCACCCCGTCCGAGATGGCCCAGATCGCGGGCCGCGCCGGGCGCCACCAGCGCGACGGCACCTTCGGGACGCTCTCGGGCACGGGCAAGGGCGATGGCGAACCGCTCCAGTTCACCGACGAGGAAGTCTACGCCATCGAGGAGCACAAGTTCGCGCCCCTCACCCACCTGTTCTGGCGCGATGCCGACCCGCGGTGCGATTCGCTCGAGCGGCTGATCGCCGCTCTCGAAGCCCGGCCCGACAAGCCGGTGCTTAGGCCTGCGCCCGAGGCGATCGACCTCGCCGTGCTCAAACGCCTCGCCGCCGACCCCATCGCCGACACCGTGCGCGGGGCGGGGAGCGTGCGGCGGTTCTGGGAGGCGTGCTCGCTCCCCGACTTCCGCAGCCTTGGCATCGAACAGCACGCGCGGTTCGTGGCCCGGCTGTGGGACGACCTCAGCGCCGGCTATCTCGGCGCGGATTTCGTCGCCGCGCGCATCGCCGAGCTTGACCGGATGCAAGGCGACATCGACACGCTGCAAGGCCGGATTGCGGCGATTCGCAGCTGGGCCTACATCTGCCAGCGCCCCGACTGGGTGCTGGCGCGCGACGAAATGGCTGCGCGGGCACGCGCGGTCGAGGCGAAGCTCTCGGATGCGCTGCACGCGCGGCTGACCGAGCGTTTCGTGAACCGAAGGACGACTCTCTTGATGAAATCGCTGGGACAGGATGCCTCTGCGCTGCCCGTCACCCTCGAACCCGACGGGCACCTCACCGTGGAGGGCGAGAGCATCGGCCGCCTCGAAGGATTCCGCTTCCATGTCGATCCCACCGCAGGGGTGGCAGATCGCCGGATGCTGCTCGCGGCGGGCGAAAAGGCGCTGCCCGCGCTGCTCGAAAGCCGCGCCGAGTGGCTGCTCTCGCAAGGCATTGCCGAGCTGGAAATCAGCGGCGGCGCGATCCGCTGGCAGGGCCGCGCGCTGGCGGAGATCGCCTTCCCCGGCCACCCCGGTTCAGGCAATTTCGGCACACCGAAGCTGACCCTCACCCGCGACGTGGCGCTGCTGCCCGATGCCGCCAAGACGAAGCTCGAAGCGGGGCTGGCCGCATGGCTCGACAAGCAGCTCGAACCGCTCGAACCCCTGCGCAAGCTGGCCGAGGCCGCGCGCGATCCCAACGCCGGATCGCAGGCGCGCGCGCTGGTCATCACGCTGATCGAGGCGCGCGGCGTCATCAGCCGCGAGGAAGCGGGGCTCGAAAACCTGCCCAAGGAAATGCGCCCCTATCTGCGCAAGCTCGGCGTGACCTTTGGCGCGCTCGACATCTTCGATGCGCCGCTGCTGAAGCCCGCCCCGCGCCGCTTGCTCCACGCGCTGGGGCTGGATACGCGCAGCGTTCAGGAGGCGATGCTCCCCGTGCTGGCCGAGGGCAGCTGGGCCAAGGGCCGGTTGCCCGCCGGATACCGCTATGCCGGTGCCCAGGCGATCCGCGTCGACCTCGCCGAGAAGATTTTCCGCGCCGCCTTCGATGCGCGGGCCAAGGTCGTCGAGGCCCATCCCAAGGAGCGCAATCGCCCGTTCCGGGTCGATCTGGCGTTGGCCGTGTCGGTCGGGCTGGAGGCCGAGAACGCCCGCCGCCTGCTCGGCAGCGCGGGCTTCCGCTGCGAGCGCGCCCGGCCGTTGCCCGAGGGCGCGCACGGCCCCGCCGCCCCTGACCGCTGGTACTGGCGCCCGCGCCGTCCCGAGGAACGCGAGGCGCGGCGGGACGCGCGGCGCGGGGCAGAACGCCCCCGGCACGGCAAGGCTGACCGCAAGGATTCGCGGCCCGGCGAAGGCAAACCCCGGCAGGACAGCAAGCCGCGCGGCGAGAAGCGCGACGATCGCCGCTCCGGCAAGCCGGGAGGCCGGCCGCAGCGCGACAGCCGCCCGCCGCTCCCCAAGCCCGACACCGGCCCGGCCCGCGCCGGGGGTGCCTTCGACAAGCTGGCGGATCTGCTCAAGGGATGACCGGTAGCGGCGCGGGCGAATCGCTCAGAGCAGACCGGCTGCTGGTCTATCTGCGCTTCGCCCGCACCCGCTCCGCTGCCGACGCCCTGATCGCTGGCCGCGGCCTGCGCCGCAACCGCCAGCACGTAGCGCGCGGGTCGGAAGCCGTGCGGATCGGTGATGTGCTGACCCTGATGGTCGGCGGCCAGGTGCGGGTGATCGAGCTGCTGGCTCTCCCTGCGCGCCGCGGCTCGCCCGCCGAAGCGCGTTCCCATTATCGCGAGGTTGACGCAGTGGCACTTGACCCTATGGGGCAATTGACCATAGCAGCGTCGCCTCTCGGGGCTGAAATCCGGCCCGCCGATCCCGAAGACCGCTTTTGAAAGAGCCGCAATGACTTACGTCGTCACCGAAGACTGCATCAAGTGCAAGTACACCGATTGCGTGGAAGTGTGCCCGGTGGACTGCTTCTACGAAGGCGAGAATATGCTGGTGATCAACCCCAGCGAATGCATCGATTGCGGCGTGTGCGAACCGGAATGCCCGGCTGAAGCGATTCTGCCCGATACCGAAGACGGCCTTGAAAAGTGGCTGGAGCTCAACACCCAGTATTCGGCGATCTGGCCCAACATCACGAGCCAGAAGGCGCCCCCCGAAGATGCCGACGCGCACAAGGGCGAAAAGGGCAAGTTCGAGAAGTATTTCAGCGACGCGCCGGGCGACGGCGACTGATTTTGCTGCAAACCTTTGCACCGGCACAGGTCGGGGCAGGGATCGGGGTTCGCTTGTAAATCGACGACTCGCAATTTTGTTGCAGGTGTGCTATATAATCCGTCGACCGCGCCGGGCCTCGCCCGCGCAGGCGCCCAGAAACCAGGAAGGCCGGACACCAGCAACCCCCTAAACGGACGATCCGCACCCGGCGCTCGCCCCGTGAGGGGTTGGGTCGCGCCGCCGGGATGGTCGTTCTCTCTCCCGTTGCCAGGTCGGCCGATTGAAAGGAATGTGCATGGCAAGCACCGCGAACGCATTCACCGTCGGCGATTATGTTGTCTACCCCAAGCACGGCGTGGGCCGGGTGATTGAACTCCAGAAGGAGGAAATCGCCGGGATGCAGCTCGAACTCTACGTGCTGCGCTTCGAGAAAGAGCGCATGACGCTGCGGGTGCCGACCAACAAGGTTGAAGCGATCGGGATGCGCAAGCTGTCTTCGGACAAGACCCTCAAGCAGGCGATGGAAACCTTGAAGGGCAAGCCCAAGGTGAAGCGCACCATGTGGTCGCGCCGCGCGCAGGAATATGAAGCGAAGATCAACTCGGGCGACCTCGTGTCGATCGCCGAAGTGACCCGCGACCTGTTCCGCCCCGAAGACCAGCCGGAGCAGTCCTATTCGGAACGCCAGATCTTCGAAGCGGCCTCCAGCCGCCTTGCCCGCGAACTGGCAGCGATGGAAGAGACCGACGAGCCCACCGCGCTCGGCAAGATCCTCGACGTGCTGCGCGAACACGCGCCGCAATACTACGAAAGCGCCGAGGAAGCGTAAGCCTCCCCGCTTTGACGCGACATCAAGGGCTGCCCTGCGGGGCAGCCCTTTTTTGTTGGACGGCCGAGCGAGACTTGCACCTCGCGGTTGGGTGTATTATATCAGCAATACGCCAAGAGTTTTCGGGAGAGACGTGCCATGATCCAGTCCACCAGCCGCCGCCTTGTCGCTGCTGCTGCCATGCTTGCCGGGACGGCAACGCTCGCCGGGTGCGAAGGCGCAGAGATGGAGATCAACGGCCAGAAGGGCGTGCCCCTTGCTGACGTCGAACTGGCAGGCGCGCCGCCCTCGGAAGTGGTGCTCGCTTCGGGCGATACGGTGATCGTGAGCGAAGGAGACACCTTCGCGATCACGGTCGAAGGCCAGAACACCGATACGCTGCGTTTCGTGCGCGATGAACGCACCATCGGCATCACCCGCGAAGAAGGCTGGAAGGGCGAGCCGAACGCCACCATCCGCATCACCATGCCCGCGCCGAGCGAGCTGGTGATCGCCGGCAGCGGCACGATCAAGGCGGCCAAGCTCGCCAGCACCTCCGAAGTGTCGATCGGCGGATCGGGCCTGGTCGAATTCGGCACGGTCGCCGCCGAAAAGCTCGATATCAACATCGGCGGGTCGGGCACGATCCGCGGGGCCGGGACGGTCAAGTCGCTCAACGTCAACATTGGCGGCAGCGGCGAAGTCGAGCTCGCCGGGCTCAAGGCCGACACCGCCGAGGTGTCGATCGGGGGCGCAGGCGACGTCGCTTTTGCCTCTGACGGCGAGGTAACCGCCAATATCGCCGGCGCGGGCGATGTGAACGTGACGGGAGCCGCCAAGTGCACGGTCAATGCCTTTGGCTCGGGCACGCTCAACTGCGCGCAGGCACCGACGGCAAAGACCCCGGCGACCGCCGAAGCGGCACTCCCGGCAGCGCCCGCCGCTCCGGCCGCACCCGCAGCTCCGGCAAAGCCCGCAGAATAATATTTGCCTTCTGGCAAGGCGCGCGCGACACTGTCGCCCCATGCGCGCGCCTCAGCTTCTCGCTCTCGCTCTTGTCACGCTCGCCTTGCCGGGCTGTGTCGCCAAGGCCGTCGTCGGCGTGGTGACGCTGCCGGTGCGCGCGGTCAGCGCGGGGGTGGATGCGGCCACCACCAGCCAGTCCGAAGCGGATGAAAAGCGCGGGCGCGAGATCCGCAAGCGCGAGGAACGCCTCGGCGAGTTGGGGCGCGAGCTCGACAAGCAGGCCGACCGTTGCGGCGATGGTGACGAGGAAGCCTGTGAAAAGGCCTCCGAAATCCGTGCCGAAATGCGGGCGCTGCTGCCGGAAGTCCCGGTGTCGCGGGACGAGCCCTAAGCCGCCGCCCGCCGCAACCGGTCATTGATCGCGCGGCCCACGCCCTGCTCGGGCACCGGGGCGACGGCGATGCGCGGCAGCGGGGCACGGGCGGCTTCGTGGAGGGCGGCGTAGAGGCGCGCGGCAGCTTCGATGCAGTCGCCGCTGGCTGACAGCGTGACATCACCTGCAACCGCGCCGAACCCGATCAGGAACTCGTCAGGCTCGGCATGTGTCGCCCCCAGCCGCACCGGCTTGCCGGGCGCGTAGTGGCTCGCGAGTTGGCCGGGGGCTTCGAGGGTCCTGCCTTCACCCCGCACACCGATCTGAAGCGGCCCGGGGCGCAGTTCCTCCACACGCCCGTCTGCGCGCACGGCGACGATGGTTGATTCCACCCCCGCTGTCGTCGCACCGCCGTCGAGCACCATCGCGATCCGCCCTTCGAGCGAGGCGAGAACATGGGCCGGGGTCGTGGGGCTGATAAACCCGCTGCGATTGGCCGAAGGCGCGGCGAGCGGAAAGTCCACCGCCGCCAGCAGCGCCTGCATCACCGGGTGCGCAGGTGCCCGCAGCGCCACAGTCGGCAGCCTTGCCGTCACCGCCTCGGCCAACCCGGCGTCAGTGCGGCGGGGCAGCACCAGCGTGAGCGGGCCGGGCCAATGCGCTCCCGCCAATGCCCGCGCCTCGGGCGAGAACTCCGCATAGCGTTCGGCCTGCGCGAGCCCCGCCACATGGACGATCAGCGGGTTGAAGTCCGGGCGGCCCTTCGCGGCATAGATTCTTGCGACGGCCTCGGCGGAGTCCGCCCGCGCCGCAAGGCCGTAGACCGTCTCGGTCGGCACCGCCACCAGCCCGCCCGATTCGAGACATCGCGCGGCTTGCGCGATCCCATCGGCGTCTGCCAGCCGCACTTCCGTAACGTTCTTGCCGCTCATGCCCCGGCGCTATATTCGATTCGCCGCCCTGCCAAGTGCAGCTGCAACTTCCATTCGCAAGGACGCCCCCGAAGTGACCCCCTTTACCCCGCCGACCGCCGACCAGCTGCTCGCCATCCGCGTCAATGCCGGGATCGACGAACTCGCCCAGACCGACCGTTTTGCCCATGCCGAAGCCGATCTGGTCGAAGCCATCGTCGCAGGCGTCGGGCAGTTTGCGGCAGGGGAATTCGCGCCGCTCAACCGCAAGGGCGACCTTGAGGGCGCGAAGTTGGAGAACGGCGTGGTGCGCCTGCCGGACGGGTTCGAAGCCGCCTATCACGCCTATGTCGAGCAAGGCTGGAACGCCATCGCCTCGCCGACAGCCCATGGCGGGCAAGGCCTGCCTTTCACGCTGGCCTGCAACGTGCTCGAGAACCTCGGCGCGGCGAACATGGCCTTCACCCTGCTGCCGATGTTGAGCGTCGGCGCGATCGAGGCGCTGGAGCATCACGGCTCCCCCGCCCAGCAGGCGATGTATCTTCCCAAGCTGGTGAGCGGCGAGTGGTCGGGGACGATGAATCTCACCGAGCCCGCCGCCGGCAGCGATGTCGGCGCGCTGCGTTCGACCGCCGAACCGATCGAGGACGGCGAACACGCGGGGAAATACAAGATCACCGGCCAGAAGATCTACATCACCTGGGGCGAGCATGATCTGGCGAAGAACATCATCCACCTCGTTCTGGCCCGCCTCCCCGGCGCGCCGGAGGGATCGCGCGGGATCAGTCTCTTCGTGGTGCCCAAGTATCATGTGAACGCGGACGGCTCGCTGGGGCCGAAGAACGACCTTCGCTGCGTGAGCCTCGAACACAAGCTCGGCATTAACGCCTCGCCCACCTGTGTGATGTCCTACGGCGACAATGGCGAATGCATCGGCGAGTTGGTCGGCGCCCCCAACAAGGGGCTCGCGGCGATGTTCACGATGATGAACAACGCGCGCATCAATGTCGGCAACCAGGGCGCGCAGATCGCCGAACGGGCGACCCAGCAGGCGCTCGCCTATGCGCGCGACCGGGTGCAGTCGGCCCGCGCCGGATCGCCCGACAAGACCCCGGTGGCGATCATCGAGCACCCCGACGTGCGCCGCATGATCCTGCGCATGAAGGCGCTCACCGAGGGCGTGCGCGCGCTGCTCTACTACTGCGCCGGTCAGGTCGATCGTGGGAACCTTGGCGACGAGGCGGCCAAGACCCGTTCGGAGATCCTTGTCCCGCTGCTCAAGGCGTGGGGCACCGATGTCGGCGTCGAGGTCTCGGGCCTCGGCATCCAGATCCACGGCGGGATGGGCTTCGTCGAGGAGACCGGCGCCGCGCAGCACTGGCGCGATTCGCGGATCGCGCCGATCTATGAAGGCACCAACGGCATTCAGGCTGCCGACCTCGTGACCCGCAAGCTCGGGCTGGAGGGCGGCGAGGCTCTGGTCGCGCTGTTCGAGGAAATCGCGCGCGAGGCAGCGGATGAATACGCCCTCGCCGCGCTCGCGATGGACTGCGCCAGCGTCGCCCGCTGGATGCGCGACGATGCGAGCCTCGATGACAGGCTGGCGGGCAGCGTGCCCTTCTGCACCATGGCCGCGGTGTGCGTGGCGGGCTGGCAGCTGACCAAACAGGCCGCGGCTGTCGCGGCGGGCGCGGCTCCGGAACTCGCAGCGACCAAGCCGGTGACGGTGCGCTTCTTCCTCGACCGGATCGTGCCCGAAGCCGCGGGCCTCAAGGCCGGCGCGGTGGCGGGAGCGGAGCTGCTCTACGCTCTGCCCGCCGAAGCGCTGGTTGCCTGATATGGACGGCGGGGACGCGCTGGAGCGGATCGCCGCCGCGCTCGAACGCCTCGCGCCCCCGCCTGCCGCTCCGACCGATTGGCTCGCCCACCCCGCCTATGTGTGGGAGGGTGAAAGCGCGCGGCCCGTTCCGGTGCTCGATGCCCTGGCGCTGGATGCGCTCCACGGGATCGAGGCGCAGAAAGTTGGCTTGCGCAACTTGTGCGCCCGTCTGGCGAGCGGCGCGGCGGCGCATGACGCGCTGCTGTGGGGCGCGCGGGGGATGGGCAAATCGGCGCTGGTGCGCGCCTGTGTCGCCGATGTGCAGAAGGAGACGCCGAAGCTCGCACTGGTGCAGCTCGCCCCCGGCACCCTGCCGACCTTCCCCGCGCTGATCGCTGCGCTGGCGGGCGTGGAGCGCGCCTTCCTCCTCTTCATCGACGATCTCGGCTTCGGCGCGGACGGGCGGGCGGAGATGCTCGCGCTGCGCAGCCTGCTCGAAGGCGGCATCGCGCCCCGTCCGGCGCATATCCGCTGCGTCGTCACCGCCAACCGGCGCGGGATTGTCGAGCGCGAGGATACCTCCGGTGCGATCCACGAGCGCGACGAGCGCGACGATGCGCTGGCGCTGGCCGACCGCTTCGGGCTGACGCTGGGCTTTCACCCGGCGGACAAGGACACCTACCTCGCCATTCTGGAGGGCTACACCGCCCCGCTCGGCCTCGCTTTCGATGCCGAGGAGGCGATGGCCTTCGCGATCCAGCGCGGCAACCGGTCTGGCCGCACCGCGCTGCAATTCGCTACCGAATTGGCGGGCCGGGCCGGAAAGCGGCTCTAGTTGACCTTCTGCCCCGCCTGCCGCCGCAGGTAATCGGCCTCGAACTCGGCGCGCGGATCGCGCAGCCTGGTCACTGGCTTGAGCGATTCGCCCCCCAGCTTCGAAATCGCCGGGGCGGGCGCGGCGTTCGGGGCGCGGACCCGCCAGATGATCCCGGCCGTGTCATCCGACACCAGCAGCGACCCATCACCTGCCCATTCCACCCAGGTCGGGCGGCCGCGGGTGGTGCCATCATCCTTGAGGAAGCCGGTCAGCACCGGCTTGGGCTTGCCCACCGGATTGCCGCGATCGTCGAAGTCGACGAACACCACGTCATAGCCCGAGGGCGGCTTGCGGTTCCACGATCCGTGCCGCGCGATAAAGGCGCCGCTGGCGAAGCCTTCGCCCATACGGTCGCCCTCCTTCGAGAACACCAGCCCGAGCGCCGCAACGTGCGGCCCCAGCGCATATTCGGGGTTGCGCACATATTCCATCAGGAAGCGCGGCATCGGCGCATCGACCCGGCGGTCGCGGTTGGTCTTGTAGTAGACCCACGGCCAGCCATATTGCGCGCCCACCGGCACGTTGGTGAGGTAATCCGGCACCAGATCGCTGCCGAGCATATCGCGCTCGTTCACGGTGGTCCAAAGCTCGCCGCTCCAGGGGCTGAAATCCATGCCGTTGGGATTGCGCAGCCCCACGCCGAACTGGCGCTGGCGCTTGGCGGCGAGATCATATTCCCAGATCATCGCCCGGCCCTCTTCGGCCTTCATCCCGGATTCGCCGATATTGCTGACCGATCCGACCGCGACATAGAGCCGCTGGCCATCGGGCGAGAGCTCCAGATTGCGCATCCAGTGCCCGCCGCCGCCGGGCAGATCCATCAGCTTGGCAGGCTTGCCCGATACCGCGTCGGCCCCCAGCGCATAGGGGAAGGCCAGCAGCGCGTTGTGGTTGGCGACGTAGAGCGTCCCGTCCTTCCACGCGAGGCCAGAGGGCGAATCGAGGCCTTCGGAGAGGATCACCTTGCGGGTCTCGGCCGCACCGTCGCCATCGGCATCGCGCAGCAGCACGATCTGGTTGGGCGATTCGCCGGTCGCGCCCGCCTTGCTCAGCAATTGATTGGCGATCCAGCCATAGATTGCGTCGAGCACGCCGCCGCCGCCCTCGCTCTTGGGGGCGCGGGTCAGGCTGACGAGGACATCGCCATTGGGGAGGGTGTGGATGGTGCGCGGGTGTTCCAGCCCTTCGGCAAAGCGCGCGACCTCCAGCCCTTCGGCCGCGACCGGCGCCTCACCCTTGGCCCAGCCCACCGGCTCGGCGATCTGGACGGTGGGGACGGTCTGCGCCTCGCCTTCCTTGAGCACCGGATCGGTGCCCGCGACCTCCTCGACCGACAGATCGGCGACATCGCCCTGACTGAGATACCAGAACCCGCCTGCGCCAATGACGACGAGGACACCGGAAGCGATTGCGATTTTGCGGAAGATTGCCATGTGGGACGGGATAGAGCCGCCCCGTCCCGGCGGCAACACACAAGCTGCGAAGGCCAGGCCTGCCATGTATGATTTCAAGCCCACTGCCGCCGATCCGGCAGAGCTCTACCGCGATCTCCTCGCCGCCGCCGATGCGCTGACCGATGGCGAACCCGATGGCGTCGCCAACATGGCCAATGTCGCGGCGCTCTTGTGGGAATTCCTGCCCGATCTCAACTGGGCCGGGTTCTACCGCGTCGGCCCGGCCAAGACGGGCGGCGGCGATGAACTGGTGCTGGGGCCGTTCGTGGGCCGCCCGGCGTGCATCCGCATCCCTTTCGGCAAGGGCGTATGCGGCACGGCAGCGGCGAGCGGCGCGACCCAGCTGGTCGCCGATGTCCACGCCTTTCCCGGCCACATCGCCTGCGACGCTGCCAGCGCGAGCGAGTTGGTGGTGCCGGTGGTGCGCGACGGGCGCGTGATCGCGGTGATCGATCTCGACAGCCCCTCGCTTGCGCGCTTCACCGAGGCCGACGCGGCGGGGATCGAAGCGCTTGCCGCGATGCTTGGCCCGCGGCTCTGACCCAGGCTCCGGGCTTCCCGAAACGGGACAGCACCGACAGCATCGCTTGGGGCATGAGGCTTGGCGGTGGTAAGCTTTCGCTAACCATCAGCTAACCGTGGCTGATTCAGGGGGATTTGCCCATGTCCAAGCTGTTTTCGATTCTTCCGCTCGCCGCGCTTGCCCTTCCGGCGGCGGCCGGGGCGCAGAATTATGCCGATCTGCCGCCACTCACGCCGATGGCGGAGACCGAGGTGCGCACACTGCCCGCCGATATGCGCGCAGCCCCTGCGCCCTCGGTTGCGACGATGCAGAACACCGAAACCGTGACCGTGATCAACGGGGTCGAGACCATCACCCGCACCCGCCGCATCGACGCGCCGCGCCCGCTGCCTGCTGCACCGCAGGCTGGCTACGCCCCGCACGGCTATGCTCCGGCGATGACCTATGCCGCCGCGCCCGCCGTGTTCGAGCGCGAGCAGTGGATCGAAGAATGTCGCCGCCGCACCAAGGGTCAGAACCGTGACGACACCGGCACGATCATCGGCGGGTTGCTCGGCGCGATTGCCGGCGGCTTTGCGGGCTATGAGATCGCCGGCGCAGGCGACCGCGTGCTCGGCACCGTGCTGGGTGTCGGGGGCGGCGGGCTGATCGGGGGTCTCCTCGGCAGCCTGTTCGATGGCGATGACGACGACCGCTACGACTGCGAGGCCGCGCTCGACGCCTACCTGTCGCAATATGGCGCGCCGGGCACCCGCATCGCCAGCCGCGAGATCGCCTACCCCTACCCGGCCGGCCCGGCCTATGGCTACGGCTATGGCTACCCGGCCTATTCCTACGGCTACACCTATGCCCCGCCGCCGCAGGTGGTGCTGGTGCCGGTGCGCACCGAGGTGCAGCAGCAGGTGGTGGTGCGCGAGACCGAGCGCTACGAGACCTACACCGTCCCCGGCGCGGCGCGCGTGATCCCCGATCCGGCCCCGCGCCCTTCGCCCAAGATGATCAAGCAGCGGTGATCACCCGACGCTTCCCCAAGGGGAGATAGGAAGAGCCCCGCAAGTTCAGGCGAGCTTGCGGGGCTTTTCTGTGTCCGGTGGGAGGGTTATCCCTCTAAAATTCCCCGCCGGTCAGCCGCTGGCACAGCAGATCGAGCTGATCGAGCGTGGTGTAACGGATCGTCACCGTCCCCTTGCGCGGATCGACCTCGGGCTTGATCCGGACATTGAGGCCAAGGAACTCCTCAAGGTGCTGCTGCACCGCGAGAATATCGGCGTTTTCAGCGGTTTGATAGGGCGGCTGCGCAGGCGCGTCCGGGGTCTTGCCGGGCTTGCGCGTCAGGTTTTCGATATCGCGCACCGAAAGCCCCTCGGCCACGGCGATTTCGGCCAGATGCAGCGCATCCTCGCGTCCGATCAGCGCGCGGGCGTGGCCCATGGTGAGCTTGCCCGCTTCGATCAGGTCGAGCACGCGGTCAGGCAGGGTCACCAGCCGCATCATGTTGGCGATGTGGCTGCGCGACTTTTCGACCATCTTGGCGATGTCGACCTGGATCATGCCTTCCTCTTCGGAGAGGCGATGATAGGCGCGCGCTTCCTCGACCGGGCTCAGGTCTTCGCGCTGCAGGTTCTCGATCAGGGCAAGCGCCATCACCTCGCGGTCAGACAGGTCGCGCACCAGCGCCGGGATCTCGTGCAGCCGCGCCTTCTGTGCCGCGCGCCAACGCCGCTCACCGGCAACCAGCTGATAGCCCTCACCATTCGGGTGCGGGCGGACGATCACCGGCTGGATCACGCCGCGGGTGGCGATCGAGGCCGCCAGCTCGCTCAGCGCGGCTTCATCGAAGTGCTTGCGCGGGTTGCCGGGGAGCGGCTTGATGGTGGCAAGCGCAAGGTTGCGCAGCGGCGATGTGCCGAGCGCAGCGGCTTCAGCAGGCGCATCCTCGCGGCGCACCAGCGGTTCCTCGCGCCGGGTTTCCCCAAGCAGCGCACCCAGCCCCCGCCCGAGCCGCCGGGGCTTATCGTCACCCCGCGAATTGGCAGTTATTTCAGCACTTTGGGCGGAATTATCACTCATGCGGCCTGTCTTTCTGCGGGAAATCGCCCGATCAGCTCGCGCGCCAGCGACATATAGGCGCGGCTGCCGGTGCAGTGCTGGTCATAGATCAGCGCCGGGAGCCCGTGGCTTGGCGCTTCGGAGAGGCGGACGTTGCGCGGGATCACCGTCTCGAACACCAGCTTGCCGAGGCAGTCGCGCACGTCATCCGACACCTGATCGGTCAGCCGGTTGCGCCGGTCATACATGGTCAGCGCCACGCCGATGATGCCGAGATCGGGGTTGAAGCGCTGCTGCACCTGATCGACCGTCTGGAGCAGCTGCGAGAGACCTTCGAGCGCGAAGAACTCGCATTGCAGCGGCACCAGCAGCGTATCGGCCGCGCACAGGGCATTCAGCGTCAGCAGGCCGAGCGACGGCGGGCAATCGATGAAGCAGATATCGTGCCCCGTGTGCCCCTTGAGCGCCTTGTCGAGCCGGTGGGTGCGGCCCTCGACCGCGACCAGCTCGACCTCGGCGCCTGACAGATCGACCGTGGCCGGCACCAGATCAAGGCGCGGGATGGTCGAGGGGACGATGGCCGAATCGAGCGACACCTCATCCACCAGCAGATCGTAGCTCGAAACCTCGCGCGCGGCCGAGTGCACACCCAGCCCGGTCGAGGCATTGCCCTGCGGGTCGAGGTCGATCAGCAGCGTGCGCCACCCGGTCGCCGCCATCGCGGTGGCGATGTTGATGGCGGTGGTGGTCTTGCCAACGCCACCCTTCTGATTGGCAATCGCGATGGTCAGCATGGGTCTCGTCCGTCCTTCCCCGGCGCGGATTCATGTGGAATCTGCGCCTGTTCGCGTGTCAGGCCTTCACGATGATCCCGGCCTCGGGATCGGTCAAGGAATGTTTCACGTGAAACATTGCCCGAATCGAAGGCTTCAAGCTCTCCAACTCCTGCGCCGCCGAGCGCCCCTTGGGCAACACATAGACTGTGCGCCTTGTGGAGAAGGGTGCGGATAGTTCGAGAAGTTTGGGGAGCGGCGCAAAGGCACGTGCCGAAATGGCGCGGGCTTCGAAGGGTGCAACGCGTTCGAGCCGCTGGCCTTCGACCCGGCACTTCTTCAGATCGAGCGCCGCGATGGCTTCTTCGAGAAACGCCACCCGCCGCGCGCGCGATTCGACCAGCACCACCGGCATATTCGGGCACAGCGCCGCGATCACAAGACCGGGAAAGCCTGGGCCGCTGCCCAGATCAAGCCACGGCCCGCGCGCATTCGGCCCCAATGTTTCACGTGAAACATTGTCCAGCAGCTGCGCTGAATCGGCGATATGGCGCTGCCACAGGTGCGGCTCGGTCGCCCTGGCGATGAGGTTCTGGCGCTGATTTTCCGCCAGCACCAGCGCAGCGAAGGTGTCGAGCCGCGCCATGCCCGCATCGTCGGTCAGCCCGGCGACATAAGCGCGGGCTTCGTCTTCCGTGGTAATCATGCCGCCAGCCTGCGACGGGCATGGACAAGCAGCGCCGAGAGCGCCGCCGGGGTCACACCCGGAACGCGGCCTGCGGCTGCCAGCGTCCCCGGTGCCGCCTTGGTGAGCCGCTCGACCATTTCGTTGGAAAGACCGGGCACCTCCCCATAGGGGAAATCCGAGGGCAGCGGCAGCGCCTCGCTCGCGCGCAGATCGCGCAGTTCGGCATCCTGCCGGGCGAGATAGGGCGCATAGGCCGCGTCCTCCGCCATCTCCTCGGCCAGCAGCGGATCAAGTGCGGTGATGTCCCCGAGCCAGGGCGCCAGCGCTTCGGGCGTCACGCCATCGAACCGCAGCCACTCGGCAAGAGTCTTCTCGCCATGATCGCGCCGCACGGGAAGCCCGAGGTCAGCAAGCTCGCGCGCGTGCACTGTCTGCGAATGTTTCACGTGAAACATTTCGCGCAAGCGCTCGCGGCGTTCCCACCATGCGCGGCGCTCGTCCCCGATGCAGCCCGCCGCGATGCCCAGCCCGGTCAGCCGGGTCGCGGCATTGTTGGCGCGCAGGCGCAGGCGGTATTCGGCCCGCGCGGTGAGCATCCGGTAGGGCTCTGACACGCCCTGCAAGGTCAGGTCATCGACCATCACCGCGATATAGGAATTGGCCCGGTCAAGCCGGGGCACCGCCTTGCCGAGCGCCGCGGCCGCGGCCTCCAGCCCCGCGACAAGCCCCTGCGCGGCGGCTTCCTCGTAGCCCGTGGTGCCGTTGATCTGCCCCGCGCAGTAAAGCCCCGGGATCGCGCGCACCTGCAAGTCCGGCGTCAGGGCGCGCGGGTCGATATGGTCATACTCAACCGCATAGCCCGGCTGCACGATCTGCGCCCGCGCGCAGCCCGGCATGGTGCGCACCACCTCTTCCTGCACATCGACGGGAAGCGAGGTGCTGATCCCGTTGGGATAGACAAGGTGCGTGTCCAGCCCTTCGGGTTCGAGGAACACCTGATGCCCCTCACGGTCGCCAAAGCGATGGATCTTGTCCTCGATCGAGGGGCAATAACGCGGCCCCGCCGCCGCAATCGCGCCGGAGAACAGCGGCGAGCGGTGGAGGTTGGCGCGGATCGCGTCATGCCCAGCCTGCGTGGTGCGGGTGATGGCGCAGAAGACCTGCGGATTGATCCGGCGCGGGGTGAGCGGCGACATGGTCCAGGCCTCCCCGTCCGAGGGCTGCTCTTCCAGCACCGCCCAGTCGATGGTGCGGCCGTCGAGCCGAGGCGGCGTGCCGGTCTTGAGCCGCGCCATCGGCAGCGCGGCCCCGCGCAACTGCTGCGCCAAGCGGTGCGCGGCATTCTCGCCAATGCGCCCACCTTCGAAGCGCTCTTCGCCCCGGAACAGGATCCCGCCGAGAAAGGTGCCGGTGCACAGCACCAAATGTTTCACGTGAAACATTGTGCCGTCGGCGAGCTCCAGCCCCGCGACCCGCCCACCTTCGAGCACCAGTGCAGCGGCCTCGCCCTGCACCCGCGTCAGATTCGGCTGCGCGCGCACACTTGCCTGCACCGCCGCCTTGAAGCGCACTCGATCAGCCTGAACGCGCGGCCCCCAGACGGCGCTGCCCTTGGAGCGGTTGAGCATCCGGTAATGGATCGCCCCCGCATCCGCCGCGCGGCCCAGCACGCCGTCGAGCGCATCGACCTCGCGCACCAGATGTCCCTTGCCGAGCCCGCCGATCGCCGGATTGCAGCTCATCGCGCCAATGGCGGAAAGGTCGAAACTCACCAGCGCCGTGCGCGCACCCATGCGCGCGGCCGCGCAGGCAGCCTCCACCCCGGCGTGACCGCCGCCGATGACAAGGACATCGAAGCTATGCATGGGCCGCAGATAGGGCGCAGGCGTCGGACAGTCAAAGCCGATTCATGGCCGGGCCATTCACGCCTTGTCCGGGTGCCGCTCAAAATGTTTCACGTGAAACATTCGCTCCACGTGGAAGAAATGTTTCACGTGAAACATTGCCCAGCCCTCGGAAAATCACTTCCCGATGCAGAACCGGCCGAACAGCGTATCGAGCATATCCTCGGTGGTCGCGCGACCGATCAGCCGGTCGAAAGCAAGGCGGGCGCGGCGCAGTTCCTCGGCGACCAGCAGGGGATCGGTCAGCACCTGTGCTGCGTGAAGCGCGTCCACAGCATCGCCCAGGCGCGCGTGCTGGCGGGCGTTGAGCGCGGCTTCTCCGGGCTTCGGCAAGGCCATGCGCGCCGCCTCGCACAGAGCCGCCTTGAGCGCCGCCACACCCGCGCCGGTCGCTGCCGACACGGTAAAGCGCGCGCTGGGCTTCGGGACGAAATCCTCGCGATCTGCCTGCGCGGCAATCTCCCATGCGCCGTCCGGCCCTTCGCCCTCCGGCCCGAGCCACAGCACCAGATCGGCCCGCACAAGCGCATTACGGGCGCGGTCAATGCCGATGGCCTCGATCGCGTCGGCACTCTCCGCATCCCTGAGGCCCGCCGTATCGGCAAAGGTGAACGGGACGCCGCCGATGGCCACAGAGCGTTCGATCACATCGCGGGTCGTCCCCGCAATCGGCGAGGTGATCGCGGCTTCGCTCTCCACCAGCGCGTTGAACAAGGTCGATTTGCCGGCATTGGGCGGCCCCGCGAGAACAACGCGGAAACCCTCCCCCAACCGCTCGGAGCGAGGGCGGGCGAGCCATTCGGCCAGTTCTCCGGCGAGCGCACCAATGTTCCACGTGAAACATTCGGGCAAATCGGCAGCGTCCTCTTCATCCGAGAAGTCGAGCACGCCCTCGACCTCGGCCGACAACGCCAGCACCCGCTCGCGCCAGGCCTCGACCTGCCGCGACAAGGCGCCCCCGACATTCGCGAGCGCGGCGGCGCGTTGCCATTCGGTTTCGGCGGCGAGCAGATCGGCCAGCCCCTCGGCCTCGGCCAGATCGATCCGGCCATTGGCAAAGGCGCGACGGGTGAACTCGCCCGGCTCGGCGCGTCTGACCCCGTCAAGCGCAGCGAGCGCGGCTTCGACAGCAGCAATGACCGCACGCCCGCCATGGCAGTGCAGCTCGGCCAGATCCTCGCCTGTTGCCGTGTTCGGCCCCGGAAACCACACCACCAGCGCTTCATCGAGCAGTGCCCCCGTGGCATCACGCAGCCTCGCCAGCGACGCCCGCCGCGCCTCGGGCACGCGCCCGGCCAGCGTGTCGAGGGCTGACCGCGCCGATGGCCCGGAGACGCGGATCACCCCCACGCCCGCCGGCGGCGCGCCGCTTGAGAGCGCGAAGATCGTGTCGCGGGCGCTCACAACGTCAGTCGGCGGACTTCTTCGACGATCCCCCGGCCCCGCCTGCCGCCATCTTCATCCCGCCCTCGACGAAGTTCTGGAACAGCTTGAGCCCGACCTGCCCCATCGGCGCCAGCGCGCTGGCATATTGCTGCAGCTGGCCCGGATCGGACACGCCGCGCATCGCCGCCGTCAGGTTCTCGACATAGACATTATTGGCCGCACTCACATCGGGCAGCCCCATGAAGCTGCGCGCCTCTTCCGGGGTGCAGTCGATTTCGATGGTGATCTTCATCGGGCAGGCTCCTCTCCCTGTGGTCCTATCTTCATTTGGGCTTGGCAGCCGAGCAAGGCAAGAGATAGACCTTGCCCGATACCCCAAACGCAAGAGAGTCCCATGAGCCTCAATACCACCATCCCCACCCTCGAAGGTGACGCGCAGTTCGGTGCCTATGTCGCCCGCCCCGAGGGAAGCCCGCGCGCCGCGATCATCGTCATTCAGGAGATTTTCGGGGTGAACCCGGGTATCCGCCAGAAGTGCGACAAGCTCGCCGCGGCAGGCTATCTCGCGGTCGCCCCCGATCTGTTCTGGCGCCTGGAGCCGGGGTTCGAAACCGACCCCGACGTGCCCGACCAGTTCGCCCGCGCGATCGCGATGATGGGTGAGTTCGATCAGGATGCGGGCATCCGCGATATCGAAGCGACCATCCACCATATCCGCCGCACGCTCGGCGTCGCGAAGGTCGGCTGTGTGGGATATTGCCTCGGCGGGCGGCTCGCTTTCATGACCGCCGCACGCACCGATATTGATGCGAGCGTCGGCTATTACGGGGTCGGGATCGACGGCCTGCTGGGCGAAAAGCACGCCATCGCGCACCCAGTGATGCTGCATATCCCCACCGCGGACGGCTTTGTTCCACGTGAAACACAGGCGGCAATGCACGCGGGGCTGGACGATCATCCCAAGGTGACATTGCACGATTACGAAGGCCTCGATCACGGCTTTGCCACCGAACACGGCCAGCGCCGCCATGAGGAGGCCGCACAGTTGGCAGACGCGCGGACGGCGGCCTTCTTTGCCGAGCACCTCGGATGAGCGGGGCCAATCTCGCCCGCTGGCACGCCTATATGGAGGGCGGGAGCGATCCCGCCCTGCTGTCCGATCTGCTCGCCGAAGACGCCGTGTTCCATTCCCCCGTGGTGCACACGCCCCAAAAGGGCAAACCCATCGTCATGGCCTATCTCGTTGCCGCCAGCCACGTCCTCGGCAATGACAGCTTCCACTACGTGCGTGAGCTGGTGGACGGGGACGAGATGATGCTCGAATTCGTCACCGAGCTCGACGGAATCGCGATCAACGGCGTCGACATCATCCGCTGGAATGACAGCGGCCAGATCACCGACTTCAAGGTGATGGTGCGGCCGCTGAAGGCGATCAACAAGGTCTGGGAGATGATGGCGACACAGCTGGCGGCGGCGAAGGGGTGAGGCTCTCGGGGCAGATATAGGCCTCGACGAAGAAATCACGCATGGCTTCGGCAATCGACCCGGGCAGTTCCCCGCCCGCGGCCGCTGTCATCACCCGCACCGCCTTGGCAATATCGCTGTTGTCGAAGTAGCGCATCGGCCAGTCCGGGAAGGTGGCTTGCGGGATCGAGCGTTCGTCGATCACCGCAACCCCGACATGGCGAAGATCGCGGCGGATCGTCTCGAAGGTGGCAATCACCTTCCAGGTCGGCCCTTCCAGCACCTGAAGCAGGCGCTGGTCGGCACGCAGCAGCACGCCCGTAAGCCCGCGCGCCTCATTGGCGGCGCGCGCGTGGAAGATCAGCCGGAACAGCTCGGCCCGGTCGAGATCCGGTGATGCAGTGCTGCGATAGATGATGCGGCGCATCGGGCTGTCCCTTCCAACAACCCATCCGCCCTAGCACCGCCGCCCCCTCAAACGCGCTTCCGGGCGCTTAGGGGATTTCCCGAGGGGGTCAGTTCAGCACCGCAAAGTTGACGATCATCTTGCGCACTTCAGGATCAAGACCCTGCGGCAGATCCCGCTCGAGCGCCTCGCGGCGGCTGTCGATGCTTTCGGCGATCATCACGCGGTTCATCGCCCAGTCGGGGCAGGCGCGCGTGGCAACGGAGCGGCGATCAAGCACCGAGACGCCGGAGTGGCGCGGATCGGCGGTGATGGTGTTCATCAACGCGGCGACCTCGCCCTCCTCGCCTTCGAGCAATTGCAGGAAGTTGCGACCGTTGAACAGCAGCAGCCCGGTGATCCCGCGGGCGGGATTGTTGCGCGCACTCGCGGCGAGGATAGCGTCCACTTCCTCGCGCGGCAGGGTCGGCGCGGTGCTGATGTAGAGATACTGGCTGAGCACGTATTCCCGTCCCTCTGACCTATCCTTGCGAGCCGACCCCATGGCCCGCAAGGACTGGGTAAGCTATTGATTCATCGTAGCGAAGAAATCTTCGTTGGTCTTGGAATCCTTCATCTTGTCGAGCAGGAATTCCATCGCGTCTACGGTGCCCATCTGCATCAGGATGCGGCGCAGCACCCACATCTTGCTGAGATTGTCCTTCTGGACGAGCAGTTCTTCCTTGCGGGTGCCGGACTTGCCGACATCGAGCGCGGGGAAGATGCGCTTGTCCGAGACCTTGCGGTCGAGCACGATTTCCGAGTTGCCGGTGCCCTTGAACTCTTCGAAGATGACTTCGTCCATGCGGCTGCCGGTATCGATCAGCGCGGTGGCGATGATCGAAAGCGAGCCGCCTTCCTCGATATTGCGCGCAGCACCGAAGAAGCGCTTGGGCCGCTGGAGCGCGTTCGCATCGACACCGCCGGTCAGCACCTTGCCGGAGCTCGGCACCACGGTGTTGTAGGCACGGCCGAGACGGGTGATCGAGTCGAGCAGGATCACCACGTCATGCTTGTGCTCGACCAGACGCTTGGCCTTTTCGATCACCATTTCAGCGACTTGCACATGGCGGTTGGCCGGCTCGTCGAAGGTCGAGGAGATCACCTCGCCCTTCACCGAGCGCTGCATATCGGTGACTTCCTCGGGGCGTTCGTCGACCAGCAACACGATCAGGAACACTTCCGGGTGGTTGTCGGTGATCGCCTTGGCGATGTTCTGGAGCAGCACGGTCTTACCAGTGCGCGGCGGCGCGACGATCAGCGCGCGCTGGCCCTTGCCCTGCGGCGCGATGATGTCGATCACCCGCGCGCTCTTGTCCTTCACCGTGGGATCGAGCGTGTCGAGCGTCAGCTTCTGATCCGGATAGAGCGGGGTGAGGTTGTCGAAATTGGTGCGCAGGCGCACCGCGTCGGGATCGTCGAAATTGACCTTGGCGAGGCTGGTCAGCGCGAAATAACGCTCGCCATCGCGCGGCGCGCGGATTTCGCCTTCGACGGTGTCACCCGTGCGCAGACCCCAGCGGCGCACCTGGTTGGGCGAGACGTAGATGTCGTCCGGCCCGGCAAGGTAGTTCGCTTCGGGCGAGCGCAGGAAGCCGAAGCCGTCCTGCAGCACCTCGATGGTGCCGATGCCCATGATCTTCTCTTCATATTCCTCGTCCTCGGCGAGTTCGCGCAGGATCGAGAACAGCAGATCCTGCCGGCGCATGGTCGAGGCGCCCTCGACGCCGAGTTCTTCCGCCATCGCGACCAGTTCGGCCGGGGTCTTTCGCTTCAAGTCTTTGAGATGCATTTGGTATTTCCGAAAGTTGGTAAGGTGGCCGGACGGTCAGTGCCTCTGGCTGGCAGAGGTGCCCCCCGAAAGTTGGTCCGTCGGCGGGGCTGGGCTTGGAGAAAGCAGACCTGTGGGAGCGCGCTCACGCTCCGAATGCCGGATAGGTGCGTAGGAAATAGGAGCGCGTGAGGGAGAGGTCAATCAGCGAATATGCGCGCTCAGAAGGGCTTCAGATAGACCAGCAGCACGATCACGATCAGCAGCAGGCCGGGCACCTCGCCGATCATCCGCAAGGTTGTCTCGCTCAGGGGGCGTTCCCCGCGCGCCATCTTCTTGGTCTGGCCGACCAGCCAGCCGTGATAGCCCGTCAGCGCCAGCACCAGCGTCAGCTTGGCGTGGAGCCAGCCCTGGCTGAAGAAGCCCATGGTGTAGGCCATCGACAGCCCCAGCACCCAGACGATGATCAGCGACGGGGTCAGGATGATCGCGCGCAGCTTGCCCATGCGCGTGGCCCACTTGGCCTCCCCCGCCGAGCCGGGTTCGTGATCGAGCATATAAATGCACTGGCGCGGCAGCATGAACAGCCCCGCGAGCCAGAACACCATGAAGATCACATGGCCCGACTTGAGGAACAGATAGATCGACAGCAGCGTGTCCTGCACAGGCTTAACCCCTTAGCGCGGCGAGCAATTCTTCGACGTGCGCAATCGGCGTGAACTGCCCGATCCCGTGGCCGAGGTTGAAGACATGGGGGCGATCCTCGAAGGCGGCGATGACCGTCTTGACCCGCGCCGCCAGCGCCGGGCCGCCGGCTTCGAGCAGCAGCGGATCGAAATTGCCCTGCACCGGCATCCCTTCAGGAAGGCTCTGATGCGCCCAGACCGGATCGAGCGTCTCGTCGAGGCCGACCGCGTCCACCCCGGTCTCACGCGCATAGGCCGGCAGCTTCGCGCCCGCGCCCTTGGGGAAGCCGATCACGGGGGTATCGGGGTGGCTTTCCTTGAGCTTGGCAGTGATCGCAGCGTTGGGGGCAATCACCCACTTTTCGAACTGGTCGGGGGCAAGGCTGCCCGCCCAGCTGTCGAACAGCTGCACCGCTTCCGCGCCCGCATCGATCTGGCCGCGCAGGTAGGTGACCGACACGTCCACGATGGCGTCGATGATCGCCTGCATCCGCACAGGATCGCGGTAAGCCAGCAATCGTGCCGTGTGGTGATCCTTGGAGCCTTCGCCCGCGATCATGTAGGTTGCGACCGTCCAGGGGCTTCCCGCAAAGCCGAGCATGGTCACTTCCGGGCCGATCATCGCGCGGGTGCGGCGCACGGTCTCGTACACCGGCTCGAACCGCTCGAAGGCAGGGGTGAACGAGTCGAGCTCCACCTCCAGCAGCGTCGGCGACAGGTGCGGGCCTTCGCCGGCCGCGAAGGTCAGTCCCTGCCCCATCGCGTGCGGCACGATCAGGATGTCGGAGAACAGGATCGCGCCATCAAACCCGAACCGCCGGATCGGCTGCACCGTGATCTCGGCTGCCGCCTCGCTGTCGTAAACCAGTTCGAGAAACCCGCCCTTTTCGGCCCGAAGTTCTCGATATTCAGGGAGATAGCGCCCCGCCTGTCGCATGAGCCACACGGGAGCGACGTCCTGACGGACACCTTTGAGCGTATCGAGAAGCGGACCGGGCATAGGGTTCCTTAGAGCAAAACAAATCAATTTTTAAAAGGATGGATGGAGTCTGTTGGCCCTGTGGAAAGCGGGAATTACCGGGCCTTGCCCGATTGCCCCCAGCCTGCCCCCCTGACTCACTCCCCCACCGAATCCGCACGGATTGGACGTCAAGCCAGCTTTATCCCCACTATTCCCAGCCTGTCGACAAAACTTGTCCCGTGTGGGCAAATAGCCCTGTGAAATGGCCGGAAGCGGGCATGAAAAGTGCCCCACAGCTTGTCCGGCACTCCCTCCCGTGGTTTATGCGGCGATCTGTCCACAGGCGCTTTGACGGCATGAACCGACTCAACCTCCACCTTGTATCGGATTCGACCGGCGAGACGCTGGAGATGATCGCCAAGGCGGCCCTCGCCCAGTTCGACAACCCGAGCGTGAACCGCCATTTCTGGCCGATGGTGCGGTCGTTGCAGCACCTCGACCGGATCGTGCCCGATCTCGCCGCGCATCCCGGCCTTGTGCTCTACACGCTGGTGAACCCCGAAACCCGCAAGCGGCTGGAGGAGCATTGCCGCCACCTCGGCCTGCCCGCCGTGCCGGTGCTCGATCAGGTGACGGCGGCGCTCGAAGCCCAGCTCGGGCAGGAGGCCCACGGCCGCCCGGGCCGCCAGCACATGATGGACGAGAGCTATTTCAAGCGGGTGGAGGCGATCCAGTACACCATCGCGCATGATGATGGCGTGGGCCACGAGGAATGGGAGCAGGCCGATATCGTGCTGGTCGGGGTCTCGCGTTCGTCCAAGACGCCGACCTCGATCTATCTGGCCAACCGCGGGTTCAAGACAGCGAATATCCCGCTGGTGGTGGAAAGCCCTCCGCCCGCCACGCTGTTCCGGCTGCGCAGCCCGCTGATCGTCGGGCTGACAACATCGCCCGAGCGGCTGATTCAGATCCGCCGCAACCGGCTGCTCACGCTCAACGAAGCCACCGAGACCGCCTATGTCGACAATGACCGGGTCAAGGCCGAGCTGCAATTTGCCCGGCGGATGTTCGCCGATAATGGCTGGCCGGTGATCGACGTCACCCGCCGCTCGATCGAGGAAACCGCCGCGGCGATCATCCGCCTGGCGCAGGAGCGTGACCGCCGGCCCGTGGGCGAAGGCGGGACAGGAAAGCCGATATGAAACTGATCCTCGCCAGCAAGAGCGCCTCGCGCCGGGCGATGCTCGATGCCGCAGGCGTCACCTATGACAGCATCCCTGCCGATATCGACGAACGCGCGGTCGAGGCAGGGCTGGCCGGTGCCTCGCCTGCCGACGTCGCCGAAGCCCTGGCGGTCGCCAAGGCGGCAGCCGTCGCAGCCCTTCATCCCGGTGCCCTCGTGCTGGGGTCGGATTCGCTGGTGGTGTGCGGCGCCCGCCGCTTCGACAAGCCCGCAAGCCGCGACGAGGCCGCCGAGCACCTCCGGTTCTTCTCCGGCAAGGTAATGGAATTGCACTCCGCAGCCGCGCTGCTGCGCGATGGCGGGTGCGAATGGAGCCACACCGCCCTCGCCCGGCTCCATGTCCGCGAATTGTCCGAGGATTTCATCGAACACTACCTCGCCTGCGAATGGCCCGCGATCGGACACACCGTCGGCGCATTCCGCATCGAAGGGCCGGGGGTGCAGCTGTTCGAGGCGATTGAAGGCGACCAGTTCACCGTCCTCGGGATGCCGCTGCTGCCGCTGCTCGGCGCGCTGCGCGAACAAGGGGTGCTGCTGGCGTGAAACCCTATGCGGACGTGATCGGCGACCCGATCGCGCAGTCCAAATCGCCGACAATCCACGGCTTCTGGCTCGGCAAGCTCGGGATCGATGCCGAGTATCGCGCCTGCCATGTGACCGCTGAGGGCTTGGCCGATTACCTCACCGCGCGCCGCGCCGACCCGCTGTGGCGGGGATGCAATGTCACCATGCCGCACAAGCAGGCGATCATGCCGCTGCTAGGTCGGATCAACCCGCCCGCCGATGCCATCGGTGCGGTCAACACCGTGCTGCCGGTTGCCGGCAGCCAGCTGAGCGGCACCAACACCGATGCAGCCGGGTTCCTCGAACCGCTCAGGGCCGAGCTGGCGCAGGCGCACTATTTCCGCATGGCGCGTATTCTGGGCACGGGCGGCGCGGCGCGGGCGATCATCGCGGCGCTGGCGGCAGAGGGCTTCACGCTCGTGGTGGCCGGGCGTGATCCGGGCAAGGCGCGCGCCTTGCTCGATGAACTGGCACCCGGCGGCGAGCATCACACGCCCCCTCTCGCCCACTTCGCCGATCCGACCGATTTCGCTTTCGACGACCGCGAGGGGTGCCTTGATCTCGTGATCAACGCCTCCAGCCTCGGGATGATCGGCCAGCCACCCTTGCCCTTCGACTGGAGCCATGCCCCGCCGCGCAGCATCGCCTACGACATCGTCACCGCCCCGCGCGACACGGCCTTCCTGCAAGCCGCCCGCGCCGCAGGGCACCGCACCATCGATGGCCTCGCCATGCTGATCGGACAGGCGGCCGTGGCCTTCGAACATTTCTTCGGCCACCCCGCCCCGCGCGAGCACGATGCCGAATTGCGAGCGATCCTCACCCAATGACACAGCCAAAAATCATCGGCCTCACCGGCTCCATCGGCATGGGCAAGTCGACCGTCGCGGCGATGTTTGCCGAGGCCGGCATCCCCGTGTTCGATGCCGATGCCGAGGTGCGCGCGATGCAGGGGCCGGGAGGCGAACTCCTCGCCCCGATCGAGGCGGCTTTCCCCGGATCGACCGGCCCCAACGGCGTCGACCGTGACAAGCTCGGCCATCAGGTTTTCGCCGACAAACCCGCCCTCGCCCGGCTGGAGGCCATCGTCCACCCGGCGGTCGCCGCGAAGCGTGCCGCTTTCCTCGAAGCCAACGCCGACAAGCCCGCGGTGGTGTTCGATATCCCGCTGCTGTTCGAGCGCGGGGGCCACGAGGCGGTCGATACCATCGTGGTCGTCTCGGCGCCCGAGGACGTGCAGCGCGCCCGCGTGCTCGCCCGTTCGGGCATGACGGTGGAGAAGTTCGAACACATCTACGGGCTGCAACTCCACGATGCCGAGAAACGCGCCCGCGCCGATCATGTCATCGACACCGGAACCACCCTTGCCGAGACCCGCGCCCAAGTGCTTGCCCTGATTGCGTCACTTTGATTGCAGCGACCGCTTGCAAGACTCGGATTGAGGGAGGATAGTCCTGCAAATGCGTGAGGTCATTTTCGACACCGAAACCACCGGGCTCGACCCCAAGACCGGGGATCGCATGGTGGAAATCGGCTGTGTCGAAATGGTCGGCCGGGTGGAAACGGGCCGCACCTTCCACGCCTATTTCAACCCCGACCGTGATATGCCGATCGAGGCCGAGCGGGTGCATGGTCTCTCCGCCGCCTTCCTCGCCACCAAGCCGCGCTTTGCCGAAACGGCGGACGAGCTGCTGGAATTTCTTGGCGATTCCAACCTTGTCGCCCACAATGCCGGGTTCGATTTCGGCTTCCTCAACAACGAGCTGGAGCTGGTCGGGCGCACCCCCATCAGCATGGAGCGGATGGTCGATACGGTCGCCATCGCGCGCAAGAAGCACCCCGGCGCGAAACTCAGCCTCGATGCGCTGTGCACCCGTTACGGGATCGACCGGAGCCACCGGGTCAAGCACGGCGCGCTGCTTGATGCCGAACTGCTGGCGCAGGTCTATGTCGAACTCACCGGCGGGCGGCAGATCGGGCTTGGCCTGGTCGATGATGCCGCTGCGCCCGGCCCGGCCGATACCGCCGGCGCTGCCCCTCAGCCGGGCAATATGCCCTGGCACCGCCCGCCGGTGGACAAGCCGCGGCGGGAACCTCGCCCTCATGTTGCC
Source organism: Erythrobacter sp. BLCC-B19 (assembly GCF_028621955.1). NCBI lineage: Bacteria > Pseudomonadati > Pseudomonadota > Alphaproteobacteria > Sphingomonadales > Erythrobacteraceae > Erythrobacter > Erythrobacter sp. BLCC-B19. The sequence goes on along the minus strand of NZ_CP117516.1, from coordinate 1,221,930 downwards.
AGCCCGGAGGAGCTGGAACGTCATGCCGCTTTCATCGCGGGAATAACCGACGCAATCTGGACGCGCTGAGGCCTTTGGCGCCCCCGCTTGCTCACTTTGGGATCCTCAACCTGGACGGGAGGACTTTGCTACATGGACATTCGGATTTCGGGCCACCAGCTGGACACCGGCAGCGCACTTCAGGCTCACGCCTCGGATCGCCTCGGCGCGATCGTCGACAAGTATTTCGACCGCGCGCTGTCGAGCCACGTGACCTTCGGCAAGGCGCCTGCGGGAGCCTTCACCTGCGACATCGTCACCCATGTGATGCAAGGCCTGATCCTCAAGGCGCAAGGATCCGCGCATGATGTCCACGTTGCCTTTGACGATGCCGTGGCCAAGATCGAGAAGCAGCTCCGCCGCTACAAGCGCCGCCTGACCGACCGCCACGAACAGGCCGATCACGCGCGCGGCGAGGAAGAGGCGGCCTACACCATCTTCGCGGTCGAGGAGGACGAGGAAGAGGAAGTCGTCGCCGATGCCCCGCTGGTGATCGCGGAAACCCGTGTCGACATCCCCACCGCCACGGTTGCCGACGCGGTGATGATGCTCGATCTCAGGAACACCGGGGCGCTGTTTTTCAAAAATGCTGGCACCGGACGGCATAATATGGTTTATCGGCGTGCCGATGGCTCGATCGGTTGGGTTGAGCCGAAATAGGGTCGAGATGGCCCATGCCGTAGGGGAAGGTCTCCTTCGGCGCGGGCCATCAACCAGCGATCCAGGCGGCGGTAGCAGGAGGGGGCACCGCCCCGGCCCGGCGATGCTTCGAGTGGAAGCATGACCGGACCGGATCATCGCCAATACGGGCGCATTCGATCGGGATTCGAAGTTTCATGGACGTCAATCTGGCCCTTTCACCGCAGGCGATTGCCTTTGCCCGGCTCGATTCCAAGCCCAAGGTGCTCGCGCGCACGGCGCAGCTGCTGGCAGAGGCCTATGGGCTGGACGAGAGCGAGGTGCTCGAAAACCTCGAGGCACGCGAGGCGCTCGGCAGCACCGGGTTCGGGCGAGGGGTGGCGATCCCGCATTGCCGCAGCAAGGACATCCGCCGCCCCAGCCTCGCGCTGATCCGGCTCGAACAGCCGATCGACTTCGCCGCCGCCGATGCGCGGCCCGTGGTGCTGGTGTGCGGGCTGGTCTCGCCCGAGAATGCCGGGGCGACGCACCTCCACGCGCTCGCCGCGATCTCGCGCCTCACGCGCGACGAGGCGATGCTCCAGATGCTCGCCGATGCGCCGACGACCGAGGCGGCCTATGCGCTGCTGACCAACCAGTTCCTGCGCGACGCGGCCTGATCCGATCCACCTGCCATGGCTGCCAGTGACGTAATCCCCCCGGCGAGCGGCGCTGACCAGCATTACCGGGCGCTCGAACGGCTCTATGCCTCCGCGCCGGTCAACGCCAAGTTCGCGAGCCAGCTGCACATCCCCGCCGAGGGCCGATCGCGGCTGACCTTCACCGTCACCCCCGAGGATTACCACGCAGCCGGCGCGGCGCACGGGACGATCTATTTCAAGATGCTCGACGATGCGGCCTTCTATGCCGCCAATTCGCTGGTGACCGACCGTTTCCTGCTGACCACCAGCTTCAACCTGTTCTTTTCGAAGCCCGTGCGCGCGGGTCAGGTTACCGCCGAGGGCCACTGGGTCAGCGGTCGCCGCCGGGTGTTCGTCGCCGAGGCGCGGTTGGTGGATGAAGAAGGCGACGAGATCGGGCGCGGCACCGGCACCTTCATGAAAAGCCGCATCCCGCTCTCCAGCCTCCCCGGATATGCGGCGGGTGGCCCCTCGGTTCTATGACCGCGCGACTGCCCGCCCACCTTGAGGCGAGCGCGATTGTGCGGCTGGCCGAGGCGCAGGGCGGATTCGCGACCGTGCTGGCCAAGGGCGAGCATGATGCGGGCACGATCCTTCTGGTAACGCTGTGTCGCGGGCATGGCGGCGTGCTTTACGAAAGGATGCCGCAGCTGGACGGAACCCGCAAGTTTGTTGCTGCAAAGCGGGAAGACAATGAAAATCCGAAAGAATTTTCCGAATATCTGGCCCGCCGCCGCCGTCAGGACGCAGATTGCTGGCTGATCGAGGTGGATATCGCGGATCCCGAACGCTTCGTCGCACAGCTCGACGAATTGCGTTGACGTAAACGGCAATCCGGCTAACGGCCCCGCGACTTCGTAAGCGCAGGCTGGCAAGCCGCGGCAATTCGGCCGCATCACCAGCACGCAGACGGGGAGCGGCCGGCAGGCTTTTGCGAACCTCCCACATCCTCAGCGATGGGATCACGGTTCCCGCCTGCGCCAGCGCGCGCTCACCGCCCGATTTGTATGTTTCATGAGTCGCAAGACTGCCACGATTGCCGCGATTGCCGGTTTGGCCATCGCAACCACTCTGTTTCCCAGCGGCCGTGACACCGCCGCTCTGGCGCAAGCCGCCCCCGACCAGATCACCGCGCCCGCTCTGATGCCGGATGCCGAGCTGGTTCCTGAGGACATCGCCTACGTGTCCGAACCGGTCGTGCAGCCGCTGGCTGCCAGCACCGATGCCCCCACCCCCACCCTCACCGAAGCCGGATCGCTGACCGAGCTGGTCGGCATGGTCGACACCGACACGCCGATGAATGATGAACTGCGCTGCCTTGCGGGCGCGGTCTATTTCGAGGCTCGCGGCGAGGAACTCGCAGGCCAGCTGGCCGTGGCGCAGGTCATCATCAACCGCACCGAGGATGGCCGCTTCCCGCGCTCCTATTGCGGTGTGGTGGCGCAGCCGGGCCAGTTCTCCTTCATGCGTGGAACCCGGATGCCGGCTGTGCGCGAAGGCACCGCAGCCTGGGACCGCGCTGTCGCGATCGCGCAGATCGCGCATCAAGGCCTGTGGGAATCGCCTGCCGAAGACGCAGTGTTCTTCCACGCCACCCGCGTCCGCCCGAGCTGGAGCCGCACCAAGACGCGCCTCGCCCAGATCGACACGCATATTTTCTATAGGTGATCCTCGCTCACACGCCCTGCGGGCGCGTCGCTGCGGGCGGGCGGTCGCCCTCGCGGCGCTGCGCGCCGATCACCGCCTTTTGGCTGATTAGGCCCTGAGCCGCACCCAAACCGGCGTGTGATCGCTGGCCTTCTCGCGGCCGCGATAGGCCTTGTCGACGCCGCAGGCCTCCAACCGGTCGGCGCATTCGGGCGACAAGAGGATGTGGTCGATCCGGAACCCGTGATCGCGCTGCCAGGCGCCCGCCTGATAGTCCCAATAGGTCCACACGCCCCCGCGCGGGTTGTGGGTGCGGATCGCGTCGGTCCAGCCATCGGCGAGGAAGCGCGCATAGGCGGCGCGGCTCTCGGGCTGCATCAGCGCGTCGTCCTGCATCGCCTTGACTGACCACACATCGTCGTCATGCGGGATCACGTTGAAATCGCCGAGCACCACGGCGGGCACTTCCTCCGCCCAGATCTGCGCCATCCGCTCCCGCAGCTTCGCCATCCACGCCAGCTTGTAGGTGAACTTCGGCCCCGGATGCGGGTTGCCGTTGGGCAGGTAGAGGCAGGCGATGCGGATGCCCGAGACATCCGCCTCAAGGTAACGCGCCTGCTCCTCGTCACTCTCGTTCGGCCCCGGAATGCCCAGCCCGCGCTGCACTTCGGTGAGGGTATAGCCTGCGCGCGTATCGGCGAGGATCGCCACCCCGTTGAAGCTCTTCTGCCCATGCCAGATCGCGGAATAGCCGATCGCCTCGAAATCGGCGGCCGGAAAGCCCTCGTCCTGCGTCTTGATCTCCTGCAAGCAGGCGACCGCGGGGCGGGTTTCTTCGAGCCATTCGATCAGACGCGGGCCGCGCGCCTTGATGCCGTTGATGTTGAAGGTGGCGATTTTCATGCGCGCGCTTGTGCCGCAATCCGCAGCGCGGGTCTAACCTAAATCCCGAAACTCGCCCCGCAGCCGCATCCGGCGGCGGCCTGCGGATTTTCGACCTTGAAGGCCGCGCCGCCGAGCGATTCGACGAAATCGACCGTGCTGCCCGCAATCAGATCGAGGCTGACCGGATCGACCACCAGCTTGACGCCGTCGGTTTCGGAGACGGAATCATCCGCCTCGGCGCTGTCGGCCAGATCGAACTTGTACTGGAAGCCCGAACAGCCCCCCCCCTCGACCGCAAGGCGCAGGATCGCGGGGCGCGATTGCTTGCTGGCGATGAAGGCCACGCGCTTGGCGGCAGACGGGGTGAGGATCAGGGGCTCGGCGCTCATGGTAGCAATCTAGGGCGCGCGGGGGCGGTTCTCAACCCGTCACACCGCCTGAATGTAATTGCGCAGCGCTTCGGCCTCGTGCTGCACTTCGTCCATCTTGTGCTTCACCAGATCGCCGATCGAGATGAAGGCGACCAGCGCGCCGTCCTCGACCACCGGGAAGTGGCGGAAGCGGCGGCGGGTCATCATGCCCAGCGCTTCGTCCACCGTAGTGCCGGGTTCGACCGTGACGGCGGGCGAGGTCATGATATCCTCGACCGCGACATCGAGGCACTCCTTGCCCCGGTCGGCGAGGCGGTAGATCACGTCGCGTTCCGACACGATGCCGACCACCCGCCCATCCCGCAGCACCGGCAGCGCGCCGATGCGCCGGGTCGCGAGGGTCTGCACCACCTCGGACACGGGCGTGCTGACGTCGCAGGCGATGATGTCGGAAGGGCCGCGCTGGGCGATGATACGGGCAATGGTCATGGCATTCTCCCACTCTCTCAGGATGAGAAAATGACACGGATTCGGGCAAAAGGCGAATCGGTGACTTGCACCCTGCGAACCGCGACTTGCAGCTTTCGCGCGTTGCCAAGGGGCCGTTGGCGCGGCATGGCTGCGGTATGACCCGCAAGTCCCCGCTCGACGATCCCGTGAACGCCGCCCACGCCTGGGCGCGCTACCGCCAGATCATGCGCTGGCTGCTGGCGGCGACGGTGCTGGTGGTGGCTATCGCGATGGGCCTGCTGTTCGCCTTCAACGGCATGATTTCGGTGCATTTCTACATCGCGGTGGCGCTGGGGATCAGCCTGACGATGCTGCTGGGCGGCGGGCTGATGGGGCTGGTGTTCCTCTCCAACGGCACGGGGCACGACGAATCGGTCGATAACCAGCTGCCCGGCAAGGACGAGTTCTGGAGCCCGGGCGAGGATTAACCCGCCGGATGCAGCCGGAATTCCGCCACCGGCACGCCGCCGATCAGGTGCTCCTGAATGATCCGTTCGAGCACCGCGGGGCTGCACGAGTGGTACCATACCCCCTCCGGCCACACGACCGCGATCGGCCCTGCGGCGCAGAGTTGCAGGCAGTCCGCCTTGGTGCGCTGCACCCCGCCGCCTGCGCCGCGCGCGCTGTCATCGGAGCGCTGCGGGCCGACGAGACCCAGTTCTTTCAGGCGCGACTTGAGGAAGCCCCACGCCTCCTCCCCCGCCTCGCGCGAGCAGCATTTCTGCTTCTCCGACAGCGCGCAGAGCATGATGTGGCGGGTGATCGCCGTGCCCTTGGCCGGATCGCCGAAATGCCGGGCGAGGTTGGTCTGTGCGCAGAGCAGATCCTCGTCGCGGGTCACTCAGGCTGCTCCTGCTTCAGCCAGCGATCGAGCCACGCGAACACGGTGTTGTGCCATTGCAGCGAGTTCTTCGCGCCGAGCACCCAGTGGTTCTCGTCAGGGAAGACCAGCAATTGCGCCGGGATTCCGCGCTGGCGCAGGATGGTGAAGGCACCGAGGCCCTGGGTATAGGGCACGCGGAAGTCCTTCTCGCCCAGCACCACCAGCATCGGGGTTTTCCAGTTGCCGACGTGGTTGGCGGGGTTCCATTTCTCGTAGGTCTCGCGCGCTTCTTCATAGGAGCCGCCGAAATCCCAGTGCGGGAACCACAGTTCTTCCGTGGAATGGGCAAAGGCGCGGTTGTCGAACAACCCGTTGTGGTTGACGAGGCACTTGAAGCGCTCGGGCCATTTCCCGGCGATCCAGTTGATCATGTAGCCGCCATAGCTCGCGCCCATCGCGCAGGCGCGGGTGCCGTCGATCTGGGTGTCGAGCGCGATCGCGGCCTCGAAGCCCTTCTGCAAGTCCTCAAGCGGGCCGCCGCCCCAGTCCTTGTTGATCGCATCGGTGAAGGCCTGCCCGTATCCGGTCGAGCCGTGGAAATCGATCGAGATCACGGCGTAGCCCTGCGACGCGGTGACGCGCGGGTTCCAGCGGGTCGACCAGCTGTCGTTATAGCTGCCCTGCGGCCCGCCGTGGATATAGAGCAGCGCCGGGATCGGCCCGGTCTGGTCGGCAAGCCGCGTGATCTGGCCCCACACCGTCTCCCCGTTCGCGCCGGCAAAGCTGAAGCGGCGGGTGACGATGTTCGCCATCGCGCCCATGCGGGTGGTGGCGACATCGGTCAGCGGGCGTGCCTGCCCCATGCCGTCGGACAGGTAGAGTTCGGGCGGCAACCCCAGCGAATCGCGGGTGAAGAGCGCGCGGCCTCCCGGCAGCGGCACGAGATTGGCGATATGCGCCTCATTGCCCGCCATCAGGTTGAGTTCGGTCACCTTGCCGCTCGCCACATCGATGCGGAAGGCTGGCGTATCGAGCACCTTTTGCGCGGTGGCGATCAGGCTCTTGCCATCGGCGGCCCAGGCGAGGCTGGCGAAGGAGAGATCGACGCTCTCGGTCAGCTTCTTCACCGCGCCGGTCTTGAGGTCCATCAGCCGGACAGAAAGCCGATCCGCCTCGTAGGTCGGACGATCCATCGCCAGCCACGCGAGATAGCGGCCATCGGGCGAAGGCACCGGGGTGGTGTCGGTCGCTTCGTTGCCGATGCTGACCAATTGCGGCGCGTTGCCCGAGAGGTCCGCGGCGTAGATGTCGAGATTGGTCGAGGTCGGCTCGGCCGCGTTGGAGAGCCGCGCGGTGAAATAGAGCGTCTTGCCGTCGGGCGCGAAGGCGATTTCCTCGCCCCCGCCAAAGGGCAGGGTCGGGCTGTCGGCGGTGATGCCGGTGGCAGGGTCCTTGCCATCGACAGGCTGGCCCTCGCCTTGGGCCACGCCATTCACCAGCGGGAAGGTGAAGATGCGGTTGTGGATGCCGGGGGTGGCCCAGCGGTCCCAGTGACGCACGAAGCCGTCCTTGGCATCATAGAGCCTGCCGGTGCCGGGGCCGGGCAGGTGCGCGGGCTTGGCGTCGGCACAGCCGAAGGTCGGGCAATCGCGCGGGATTTCGCCCCAGATCGCAATGGCGCTGCCGTTGGGGGCGAGCTTGAACCCGGCGATGTTGGTGTCGAACCCGGCGACCACCTCGGGAATGCCGATCCGCCCATCGGGCCAAACCTTCATGCGCCACACCCGGCTGACTTCGAGCCCGCCCTCTTCCGGCGCGGCGTCGCTGAGGAAATAGAGATAGCCGTCCGGCCCGAAGGCAAGATCGGAGGCGATGAGGGCCTCCATCTCGACGGGCGCGGCCCCCGGCTTGGTGAGGTCGAGCAGATAATGCCTCGGCGAGCGCTTCAGCGTCTCCGGATCGGTCACGGTGACGCTGTAAACCGCCATCGTCCCCGCCGCGTTCACCGCAGGAGCACCAAGGCGGGGGAGCGTCACCAGATCCTGCGCGCTCATCGGCGGGTGGGCGAGGCCGGGGATCGCAGGCGAGGGGGCATCCTGCGCAGCCAGCGGCGTGGCGGACAGGGCGACAGCGGCGACAAGCGCGCCGAAAGCAAGAATGTTTCGCATGGCCAGCGGGATTAGCCCGCCCGCCCGCCTGACGCCAGAGCTTAGCGGCGCTTGCCGACGATCCGGGCGATTTCGGCCTGCACCAGTTGCTCGACCATTGCGGGCAGGTTCGCCTCCAGCCATTCGGCCAGCATCGGGCGGAGCAATTCGCGGGTCAGGCCTTCCAGTGAGGTTTCGCCCGAACGCACGATCTGCGGGCGCGCGGGCGGTTCGGCCAGCATGGCGAGCGCGGCGAGGTTTTCCTGCATCGCATCGCGCACGGTGTCGGCGATCAGCGGGGATTCGTCGGCTTCGGTCTCGGCCATCGGCATGGCCGGAGCTTCGGCCTCGACCTCCATCGCGCCGAGATCGAGCACGTCTTCCGCATCGCGCACCTGATGGGTGCGAGCGAGCGGGGCGGGGGCGGCTTCGGGTTCATCGGTCACCAGCATCCGGCGACGCCGCGCTTCAAGCGCGCCGACCCGATTGTCGCGTGCGATCACCTTCTTGATCGATTCGAGGATTTCCTCGACCGATGCCTCCCCAGACTGATTCATGGCGTCTTGGCCCATCATTCGCCCCGTTTCACTCTACCCGGCCTGTCCCGAATCGGGATCGGAATCACTCGCCGGGCAGCAATTGCGGGCCGATTGTTGCCTTGGCAGGGGGAATGTCAACGGTTCTGGTCGATTTCGGGGCGGGTTCGGGATCGCGGTCCCAGTCCCACATCTTGCTGCTGACCCGGTCGGCGTTGACCTGCGGATCATACAGCACGCCGCCCGCATCGAGGTTGAGATCGCGCGCCTCGGCCTTGCCCATCAGCGCCAGCAGCGCGAATCCGGCGACATAGGCGTTGCGCCGCGCGGTCACCAGCTGGGCGCGGGCGACCACCAGTTCCTGTTCGGCATTGAGCACTTCGATCACGGTGCGGTTGCCGATCGACTGTTCGGCGCGCACGCCTTCAAGGCTGAGCTCGGCGGCTTCGACCGCGGCCTGCGCGCTCTTGATGACGGCATTGGCGGCCTGCCAGTTGGCGTAGGTCGAGCGGGTTTCGGCGATGATCTCGCGCTCGGCCGCGATGACGTTTTCCAGCGCCACGCTCTCGCGCGCGCCGGCCTGACGCTGGCGGGCGGCGGGAAGGCCGCCCTGAAACAGCGGGATGGTGACGCGCACGCCCGCGTTGGCGGTCTTCTCGCTCTGGGCGAACTGCGCCGCCACCGGGCCGCCCAGCGTGCCGTAGAAATCGCTGTATTCGCCGTTCACGAACAGGCCGACAGTCGGCAGGCGGCCAGCGCCCGCGACCTTGGTGTCGAACCCGGCGGCTTCGGCAAGCTGCCGGGTCGCTTCGAGATTGGGGTTGTTTTCGAGCGCGCTGACAATCGCCTCGCCCACGGTGGCGGGAAGGCCCGGCAGCGGCGGCGGCGGTTCGAGCTCGCCCGGCGCGCGGCCGACACGGCGGATATAGTTTTCCCGCGCGGCGATCAGGTTGGCCTCGGCCGTCTGCAAGTCACCCTCGGCCACGGCAAGGCGGCTGCGCGACTGGGCGACATCGGTGATGGTGAGATCGCCGATCTGGAAGCGGTCGGAGGTCGCCTCGAGATTGGTGCGCAGCACGGCGACATTGTTGGTCGCCAGCGCCACCAGCGCCTCGGTGCGCAGCACGTCCATATAGGCCGCGACAACCTGGCTGAAGACCGCGCTTTCGGTGTTGCGCAGGTCGGCCTGCCCGGCCTCGACCCGTTCCTTGGCAGCGGCGATCGAATTGCGCACCGCCCCGCCCGAATAGACCGGCACCAGCACCTGTGCGGCAACGCTGAGGTTACGTTCGGGCGCGGTGAAGGCGTTGGCCGATTGCTGGACGAATTCGATATGGGTCGCGGTGATATTGGCCGAGGGGATGCCCTGTGCGCGGATAATCGGCACGCCCTCATCGGTCGCGCGCTGGTTGGCGCGCGCGGCTTCGAGCGTGGGGTTGGTGGCATAGGCTTCCGCCAGCGCCTCGCGCAGATTGTCGGCCTGAGCGGGCGATGCCAGCGCAAGCAGGCTTGCCGATGCGGCCAGAGCGACGGAGGCGCGGGTCAGGGTCACGCGAATGTCCAGCCCTTGGGCGCGTCGAAGGCGTGGAGCACCGGGATGCCGAGGTCTTCGATCGGTTGCAGGTTGACGGCGCCCGCGATCTTGCGGCCCGCGGCGAGCCGGGTGACCTGGCGCAGCACCAGCCCGGTGACGATCCGGCCGTTCTCGGCCAGCTGCGCGGCAAGCGTGTCGGGCAGCTGCTCGATCGCGCCGTCGATGACGATCAGATCGAAGCTGCCGGTGCCGGATGCCGTGGCGGCGTCAGCGGCGGTGATTTCGGTGAGGCTGGCGACCAGCGGGCGCAGCAGCGCGGCAAGGTAGCCGGTGCCGCCGCTCACGACCAGGACGCGCGTGTCGGGCGCAGGCGCGGCTTCGAGCAGCAGCTTGCCATAGAACAGCGGTGCGGCGAGATGGCCGCCCTCACCCAGCGCAATCGCCCGGTCGGTATAGGCCTGTGCGAGCTTGGCGGCGGGCAGGAACTCTTCGCGCGGGACGGCCAGCATCCGTGCCAGCACATATTCCTCGTTGACGCCGCTGGTGCGCAGCTGGCTGTCGATCATCGCGCGGCGGGCGATCTGGGTGTCGGGAAGGGTGGTTGTCATGGTGCTCATCGTTTCTCGGGTTACTGTATTAGTATCGCAATACAGCTGGTCAACCCTCTCCTTAAACGCGTGGAGGCTGCCTTCCAAGGCTTTTGCCCGCAATCGCCGCCATCATGGACTCGCGATTTTACGCCTTTGACCGCGCCCGCGCTGGGGCTTAGGGGAGCGCCAAAACCTGTGGCGTGCAATTCGACTTAGTGAGGGATGGCTTCGATGAGTGACATGACGGCAGCAAGCGGTGACGTGCGGATCGAGACCGATTCGCTGGGTGAAGTGGCGGTTCCGGCGAATATGCACTGGGGCGCGCAGACGCAGCGCTCGATCGTCAACTTCCCGATCGGCGGCGAAAAGATGCCCCCCGCGCTCGTCCGCGCGCTGGGCGTGCAGAAGCTCTCGGCAGCCAAGGCCAACATGAAGCTCGGCGTGCTCGATGCCGGAATCGGCGAGGCGATCGTCCAGGCCGCGCGCGAGGTGATCGACGGGACGCTCGCCGACCAGTTCCCGCTGGTGGTGTGGCAGACCGGCAGCGGCACCCAGTCGAACATGAACGCTAACGAGGTGATCGCGAGCCGCGCGAACGAGATCCTCACCGGCAAGAAGGGCGGAAAGACGCCCGTCCACCCCAATGACCACTGCAACATGGGCCAGTCGTCGAACGACACCTTCCCCACCGCCATGCACATTGCCGCGGCGGTCGAGGCGCTGGACCATCTGATTCCGGCCTTGAAGAAGCTCCACGGAGCGCTGGACGCCAAGGCGGCCGAGTTCGCCCCGCTGGTGAAGATCGGCCGCACCCACTTGCAGGATGCGACCCCGATGACGCTGGGGCAGGAGTTCTCTGGCTACGCAAAGCAGGTCGAATACGGGATTGCGCGTGTCGAAGCCGCGCTACCGCGCGTGCTGGAACTGGCACAGGGCGGCACGGCGGTCGGCACCGGGATCAACGCCAAGGTCGGATTCGATACCGCCTTCGCTGCCGAAGTCGCGGCCGAGACCGGCCACGCTTTCGTGACCGCGCCCAACAAGTTCGAAGCCCTCGCCGCGCATGATGCGATGGTCGAGATGTCGGGCGCATTGAATGTGCTCGCGGTCAGCCTGATGAAGATCGCCAACGACATCCGCCTGCTGGGCTCCGGCCCCCGCTCGGGCCTTGGCGAGCTGAGCCTGCCCGCGAACGAACCCGGCTCCTCGATCATGCCGGGCAAGGTCAACCCGACCCAGTGCGAGGCAATGACCATGGTCGCCGCGCAGGTAATGGGCAATCACGTCGCGGTGACGGTCGCCGGGTCGCACGGGCATCTGGAACTCAACGTGTTCAAGCCGGTGATCATCTACAACGTGCTCCAGTCGATGAAGCTGATCGGCGATGCCGCCCATGCCTTCACCGACAATTGCGTTGTCGGGATCGAGGCGAACACCACCCGCATCACCCAGCTGCTCAACGAAAGCCTGATGCTGGTGACGGCGCTGAACCCGCACATCGGCTACGACAACGCCGCCAAGATCGCCAAGAAGGCGCACGCGGAAGGCACGACGCTGAAGGAATCCGCACTGGCGCTCGGCCTGCTGACCGAAGAGCAGTTTGCGCAGTGGGTTGTGCCCTCCGACATGATCAAGCCGCGGGATTAAACAACGTTGGTCGATCCTGAACGGCTGTTCATCATTCGACCAAGGCTTGAGACGGCCCGACGATATGCGCCCCGCCCGGTTCCCATCACCGGGCGGGCGCGGTATCGGTGATCGGCATAATGTCGACACACAATTTCAGCGAACCTGTCGCGGCGGAAGCCCCGGCTACCGTGTCCTTCCGCACCGTGCTGGTCTCGATGGCGGTGCTGTGGGCGACCTATTTCGTCCTCACCACGGTGCGCAGCCTGGTGATGGATTTCGGCCTCCAGTTCGAGCTCGGCTGGCGGCGGCTGCTGGTCACCGCGATCGGCGTCGGCTTCACGCTGGTGCTCTGGTTGCTGCTGCGCCTGTTCGACAACCGCGCGCTGTGGCTCAAGATTTCCGCCGCGATCGTGCTGGCCCTGCCGGTGGCGCTGGCGATCGGGCAGGTCAATTACTGGGTGTTCAAGGACCTCTCCCCGGCGATGGAGCAGGCCTATGCCCAGAAGAACAACCTCAACCTGCGCCGCGACGAGAGCGGCAATCTGCTGGTCGAAGTGCCGGTGCAACAGGGCGATGCGGCCGGCGCGACGCAATCGGTGATCATCGAACCGGCCGAGACGGCGAGCGATTTCTGGCGCAAGCTGCTCGACGTGGCGCTGGGGCGCTACTTCCTGCTGCTGGCCTGGGCCTCGACCTATTTCGCGTTGCTGGCAGGCGTGCAGGCGCGCGCATCACAGCAGCGCGAGGAACAGTTCCGCTCTGCCGCCAAGGCTGCCGAATTGCGCAGCTTGCGCTATCAGGTGAACCCGCATTTCCTGTTCAACACCCTGAATTCGCTCTCGGCGCTGGTGATGACCGGCAAGACCGACAGCGCCGAGCGGATGATCCAGACGATCAGCCGTTTCTATCGCCACAGCCTCGCCAACGAGCCGACCGCCGATGTCGCCCTGCGCGACGAGTTCGATCTCCAGAAGATCTATCTCGATATCGAGGCGGTGCGCTTTCCCACCCGGCTGGTGACCGTGTTCGATCTGCCCGCCGACCTTGAAGAGGCCCGTGTGCCGGGCATGATCCTGCAACCGCTGGTCGAAAACTCGGTCAAATATGCTGTCTCCCCCGTCTCGCGCCCGGTGACGATCACCATGGCGGCGCGCGAGGAGTTCGACCGGCTGGTCATCACCGTCGGCGATGATGGCCCGGGCGTGCCGCAGGGCACGCGGCACGGCTTCGGCATCGGGCTCGCCAATGTGCGTGACCGGCTGGAGGCGCGCTTCGGCCCCGATATCGGCTTTGTCTCCGCCCCTGTGCCGGGCGGCTATTGCACCGAAATCCGTATCCCCCTGTCGAGACCCCGCCATGCCTGAGACCGACATCGAAACCACCGCCCTCAGAACCCTGATCGTCGATGACGAGCCGCTCGCGGTTGAGCGCGTGCAGGTGATCTGCGCCGAGATCCCGCAGGTGCGCGTGGTCGGCACCGCCAGCGATGGCGCCGCCGCCCTGCGCCTGGCTGAAAAGCTGACCCCCGATCTGGTGCTGCTCGACATGACCATGCCCGAACTCGACGGGCTGGGCGTGGCGCGGCACTTTGCCGAACAGCCGCAGTCGCCGGTGGTGATCTTCGTGACCGCGCATGATCATTTCGCGGTCGAAGCCTTCGATCTGGAGGCGGTCGATTATGTCCTGAAGCCCGTCTCTGCCGACCGGCTCGCCCGCGCGATCGAACGTGCCGTCGCCCGCCGCGGCCAGCGTCGCAACAAGGCGAGCCGCTATCTCGACGAGCTGTGGGTGCCGCACCGCTCCGAACTGCTGCGCATCGCGGTGAGCGAAGTCCACCAGATCGACGCCGAGCGCGACTATGTGCGCCTCCATGTCGGCGGTGCGGAAAGCGGGCGGTCCTATCTACTGCTCCAGACCATCGCGGGGCTGGAAGAGCGGCTCGATCCCGAACAGTTCATCCGCATCCACCGCTCGACGATCCTGCGCCGCGACCACATCCGGGGCTTGCGCCACGACGGGCTCGGCGTGTGGTCGGCAGAGCTGGTGAACGGCGAGGCGCTGCGCATCGGCCGCACCTATTTGGCGCGCGTCAAGGCGATGGCCGGGCGGTAGAGGTTTTTGTCTTCGGCCACCTTCGGTGGCGCAGACCTCCCGCCCCGCCTCCCCACCCGGCCACCATAACATAGTGGTACTATTGGTGGCCGGGTGGGGAGGCGGGGCGGGTGGTATGCATCGCGCGCTAGCGCGATCGCAAAACAAGGACTCCGGGAGGCCTGCACCACCAATAAGTCCCCCGAAATAAAAAAACGGCCCGAACCCCAGGGACTGGAAGGGTTCGGGCCGTATCAGCTGCGCCTGCCGGTGCTGCGGGGCGACCGGAGCGCAGGATCGCCGGGCGGTTCAGCCGCCGCGCCGTTCGTCGGAAAGCAGCACTGCGACCTGTTGCCGTGCGTCGGAGCGGGCCTTGGCGAGGCAGGCGCGCGCCTCCTGGCTCATCACCCGCGAACCGGTGGTCACGCTGGTGGTGCGGCACACGGAGCGCACCGCCTTCTCGACGCGGGCATCGAGGGTCTTCTGGCCCTTGACCGTGCCGAGATCGAGGTCGCCGGTGGTAACGCTGATGGTCGTTGTCTGGACGTTGCCCGCGAATGCGGGGCTGAGTGCGGCGCCGGCCAGACCGAGGGCGGCAACGCTGTGGGTGATCATTTTCGCAAGGGGCTTCATCTCTCTCATCCTCCGTTGGGCAGGGGCCTGAGATCGGGTTAGGGGGCCGATCCGGGGGGACTGTCAGACGTCCTGCTGAACCCTTGATACGCCGCAGCGCCGGGGGCTTCACGCGACCTTCGATCAACCCCGTCCGCTCATCCGACCGGCGGGGGGTCGCGATGACCAATGGCGCGAAAGCGGCGACAAATGGCGGTTTTCAATCGACCGGCGCAGCGCCATACTGGCCCCATGAACTGGGCGACGGTCGTCATCTTCGTGCTGGGAATCGCCAATTTCGCGATCAACCGGGCGGTGTTCGAAAGCGGACACCCGCTGTTCGCGCGTTTGCCGCAGATCAGCCAGACGCTTGGCCGCCGGGCTGCGCTGGCGAGCGAATTTGCCGTGCTGCTGGTGGCGCTGATGCTTTCGGTGAAGGGCTGGCCGGCTTCCGCTTTCGGCTATGCGATCTATACGGCGTGCAATGCCGGAGCCGCCTGGCTGATCCTGACGCGGCGCATCTGACGGACACGTGCCATGACCACCCGCCTGTTCCACATCAGCGACGTGCATTTCGGCACCGAGGATCGCGCCGCGCTCGATGCGCTCGCTGCCGCCGTCGCGGCCGAGCGGCCCGCGGCTGTGGTGTGCACCGGCGATCTCACCCAGCGCGCCAAGCGCCGCGAATATGCCGCCGCGCGTGAGTGGTTTGCCGGGCTGGGCGTGCCGGTGGTGCTCGAACCGGGCAATCACGATATGCCCTATTACAACCCTTGGGAGCGCTTCACCGATCCCTTCCGCCGGTTCGAGCGCCTGCGCGCGGCGGTGGCGGGCGGGTTTGAATCGCCCGACGTCGTGCTGGTGCCGCTGCGCACCACGGTGCGCGCGCAAACGCGGATTCCGTGGTCGGACGGGGTGGTGAAACCGGCCGCCTTGCGCGAAACGCTCGCCGCGCTCGAGGCGTTGAAGGGTGATCCGCGCACGATCATCGTGATCGCGCATCACCCGCTGCTTGGGCCTGCGGGCAAGCGCCGCAATCCGACGATCGGAGGCGATACAGCCTTCACCCGGATCGCCGAGGCGGGCGCCCATGCGATCATCTCCGGCCATGTCCACGTTCCGTTCGACGAGCAGCGCCGCAAGGGCGGGCAGGTGATGCGCACGATCGGCACCGGCACGCTCTCGACCCGGCTGCGCCACGATGCGCCTGCGTGCTGGCGGGTGATCGACTGCGCGCCCGGCGGGGTGATCGAGACGCACCTGCGGCTGATTGGGGTCGTACCCCCGGTAATCTGACGGGGGCGGCGTTTAACCCTTTCTCTATTTCTGCCGTTAAGGATTTGTTGGTGAAATGGCGGCCGCAGGCGGAGAAGGCTTGCGGTGTGCCGGCCCTCTCCTGCCCTGCCCTGTTGGCCCGCGACGCGCCGCTTCAGCGTCCGGTGAAGAGGGGAACGGCAATGGACATGATCAAGGCATTGACGCTCGGCGCGATCCTGTCGGCCACGCTGGCGATGGTGATTGGCTCGCAAGGGGTGAGCGCCGGGCCGCTGGCGATCCACATGGTGCACCTGGCACAGGCCAAGTTCTTCTGGTCATGGCCGATCTTTCTGTCCGGCAGCGGTCTCGCCTGGGGGATCTTGCTGTTGCAACGCTGATGTTCCCCTGCGGCGTTGCATGACAAAAGGGCGGCCCCCTCGCGGGAGCCGCCCTTTCTGTGTCCGGTAAGGAAACGCGATTAGCGCTTCGAGAACTGGAAGCTGCGGCGGGCCTTGGCCTTGCCGTACTTCTTGCGCTCGACCACGCGGCTGTCGCGGGTGAGGAAGCCTTCGGCCTTCACCGCGGCGCGCAGCTCGGGCTCATACTTGCTGAGCGCCTGCGCGATGCCGTGCTTCACGGCGCCTGCCTGACCCGACAGACCGCCGCCGCGCACGGTGGCGATGACATCGTACTGGCCGGTGCGGTCGGTGATGGTGAAGGGCTGGTTGATCACCAGACGCAGGGTCGGACGTGCGAAGTACACTTCCTGATCGCGGCCATTGACGGTGATCTTGCCGGTGCCGGGCTTGACCCACACGCGGGCAACCGCATCCTTGCGGCGGCCGGTGGCGTAGGAACGGCCCTGCGCGTCGATTTCACGGTCACGCAGCGGAGCGGCAACGCGGGCGATTTCGGCAGCGTCACCCTGCGGGACGCCAGCGGCGATGTCCTTGAGATCGGCGAGATCCGAGACGGTGGTGGTTTCGTCAGCCATTATGCGGCCACCTTGTTCTTGCGGTTCATGGAAGCGACGTCGAGCACCTGCGGCTTCTGGCCGTCATGCGGGTGTTCGGTGCCGGCATAAAGGTGCAGCGCCTTCATCTGCTTGCGGCCGAGGGGGCCGCGCGGAATCATGCGTTCCACCGCCTTTTCGAGCACGCGCTCGGGGAAACGGCCGCCCAGCACCTTGGCCGGGGTGGTTTCCTTGATGCCGCCCGGGTGGCCGGTGTGCTTGTAATAGACCTTGTCGCCCATCTTGTTGCCGGTGAACTTCACCTTGTCGACGTTGATGACGATCACATGATCGCCGCAATCGACGTGCGGGGTGTAGCTCGGCTTGGTCTTGCCGCGCAGGATGTTGGCGATGATCGAGGCAAGACGACCGACGACGAGACCGTCGGCGTCGATGATGTGCCAGTTCTTTTCGACCTCGGCCGGTTTGATCGACCGGGTCTGCTTGCTGAGCGCCTTCATGGCTGTGGTGTCCTTGGTTCGA
Source organism: Erythrobacter sp. BLCC-B19 (assembly GCF_028621955.1). NCBI lineage: Bacteria > Pseudomonadati > Pseudomonadota > Alphaproteobacteria > Sphingomonadales > Erythrobacteraceae > Erythrobacter > Erythrobacter sp. BLCC-B19. The sequence goes on along the minus strand of NZ_CP117516.1, from coordinate 1,204,445 downwards.
AACTGCTCCTGGACGGAGATGATCCGCCAAGAATCACCCCTCCTGCGGCCGAGCCGGGAGGGAAGTGGCGCGCAAATGTCGGTCAGGGGCGCGAAAGTCAAGCAAAAGGGCGGTTTTTGGATGCGGTAAAATAATACCGCTAGCCCGAAACGCTCCCGAACAGCCATGCCAGCGTCGCCGGATGGGCCGCATCGGCCTGCCAGCCGATGATCGCCGGGGTATCATAGGGATGCAGCGCGCCAAGCCGTTCGATCACGTCCTCGAGCCGCCCGGCGGTGGTCTTGAACAGCACGCCGACCTCGCTCCCGGTGGCGCGGGCGCCGTCCCACACGAAGCGGCTTTCGATGCTGCCGAAGAGGTTGGCGCAGGCGATCAACCGGTCATCGAGCAGCGCATCGGCGGCGGCGCGGGCGCTGTCGGCGTCGGGGAAGGGGCACCAGACCAGCGCCGCACCGCTCATCGCTGCGCGCGTCCATAGCTGTGCATCGCCCACACGGTTGCGGCCACGGTCAGGGCACCGACCAGCTGGTGCGCAGCGGCGACCCACAGCGAAACCTCGCTCATCACTGTGGCGATGCCGAGCAATACCATCGTCCCGAAGGCGGAATGGACGGCGACCGATGCGAACCGATCGGTCTTGCGGATCGCCCGCGCCAGCCATACCAGCGCCGCGACGGCGACCCAGGCCCACCAGCGGTGGAGGAATTGCAGCAGGAAGGGATCATGGGTGACAGCCCACAAGGCGCCCTTCGACCAGTCGGCCTCAGGGAAAAAGTGCCCGTTCATCAGCGGCCAGTCATAGGCGGCATGGCCGGCATTGAGCCCGGCGACCCATGCACCCAGCAGCAGCTGGACAAACAGCACCGCCCCCACCAGCGCAGCCCCGGCTCGCAGCGGCGCCGGGCGCGAGGCCGGATCGCGGGCGAGGTTGCGCAGATCGCGCGCCGTCCACACCAGTCCTGCCAGCAGGAACAGCGCGGTCAGCAGATGGGCCGACAGGCGGAAGTGGCTGACATCGGTGAGATCGGTGTTCCCCACGCCCGAGGACACCATGTACCACCCCAGCGCGCCCTGCCCGCAGATCAGCGCGAACATCGCCGCCAGCCGCCAGCCATAACCTGTCGGGATCATCCGCCGCGCGGCGAAAATCACCAGCGGCAGCAGGAACGCCAGCCCGATCACCCGGCCAAGGATGCGGTGGAACCATTCCCAGAAGAAGATGAACTTGAACGCCGCCAGATCCATCCCCGCCGGGCCGGCTTCCATGCGGAACTCGGCCGTCTGGCGGTATTTGGCGAATTCAGCCGCCCAGGCACTTTCGGTGAGGGGCGGGAGGATACCGCTGACGACGTTCCATTCGGTGATCGAAAGCCCGCTCTCCGTCAGGCGGGTGATGCCGCCGACCACCACGATCAGCATCACCAGTGCGGCCACCGCCTCAAGCCAGCGCGCGACCGCCAGCGGGCGAGCGCGGGTGTGCGGCGGAGCGGCGAACAGGTTCGACACGCTGGACGACTTGGGGGCGGACGTGGCCATGACCAGCGCTCTTTGTCCCTGCTCGCGGCGCGGCGCAAGCCCGTTTGCCGCAAGCCCCGGTGCGACAGGCGCAAGCGCGCGCTGCCCGGACGCCGGGCGACAATTCCGCATCGCACCTTGCAGAATGTAACAACATCACATATTTGCCCCTGTGATCATGCCGCATGATGCCCTTCCCCCTGCGAGTCGCCCCTCGCGCCGGCGCCGACTCGACTATCTCGGGATCGGACTGGCGGGCCTGTGTGCGGTGCATTGCCTGCTGACGCTGGTGATCGTCTCGGCGCTCGGGCTGGGCGGACATTTCCTGCTCGAAGAGAACATCCACCGCATCGGCCTGGGGCTGGCGCTGGTGGTGGCGGCGGTTGCGATGGGCTGGGGTCTGGTGCGCCACCGCCGCGCGCTGCCGTTCGTCATCGCGCTCGGCGGTCTGGCGCTGATGGCGGCGGCGCTGATCGTGCCGCATGGCACCAACGAATTCGTGCTGACGCTGCTGGGCGTGGGGCTGGTTTCGGTCGCGCACTGGCTGAACCTGCGCGCCGCGCACTGAGCAAGTCCCGCACTGACCAAAACGCGCTGTTGCACCGCGTGGCCGAGCGCCTATGTCTCGCGCCATGAGCAAGAGCATTACCCTCAACGGCGCGCCGCACCGGACTGGCGCCACGACCATCGCCGACCTCGTGCGCGAACTGGACCTTGCGCCTGAGAAGGTCGCGGTCGAACGCAACGGCGAGATCGTCCCCCGCTCGACGCTGGGCGAGGCGATGCTGGCCGAGGGCGATGTGCTGGAGATCGTCCACTTCGTCGGCGGGGGGGATCATGCGGCGGACACCTGGTCGGTCGCGGGCCGCACTTTCCGCTCCCGCCTGATCGTCGGCACCGGCAAATACAAGAGCTTCGAGCAGAACGCCGCCGCGGTTGAGGCCAGCGGCGCAGAGATCGTCACCGTCGCGGTGCGGCGGGTGAATGTGTCCGATCCCAAGGCGCCGATGCTGACCGACTTCATCGACCCCAAAAAGATCACCTACCTCCCCAACACCGCGGGGTGCTTCACCGGTGACGAGGCCGTCCGCACCTTGCGGCTGGCGCGCGAGGCGGGGGGTTGGGATCTCGTCAAGCTCGAAGTGCTGGGCGAGGCGCGCACGCTCTATCCCGATATGCGCGAGACGCTGAAGGCGACCGAGGTGCTGGCCAAGGAGGGCTTCCTGCCGATGGTCTATTGCGCCGACGATCCGATTGCGGCGCGGCAGCTCGAAGATGCCGGCGCGGTCGCCATCATGCCCTTGGGCGCGCCGATCGGCTCAGGCCTCGGCATCCAGAATCAGGTGATGATCCGCCTGATCGTGGAAGGCGCGAAGGTGCCGGTGCTGGTCGACGCAGGCGTCGGCACGGCCTCGGATGCGGCAGTCGGCATGGAACTCGGCTGCGACGGCATCCTGATGAACACCGCCATCGCCGAAGCCAAAGACCCGATCCGCATGGCCCGCGCGATGAAGCTCGCAGTCGAAGCCGGGCGCGAGGCCTACCTCGCGGGCCGTATGGCGCGGCGGATGTATGCCGATCCGAGCTCGCCGCTGGCGGGTCTCATCTAACCAACCCAGCGTGTGACGGTGAAACGGCTGCGCAGCAGCCGCAAGGCCGACCGGCCGCCCGCAGCGCCCAAAGGGCGCGAGGATTTCGCAGCCCGGATGGGCTGCGGACAACAAAGACTCTACCTAACGCTTAATTAACCATGGCGTGCGACGTTCTCCCCGTCCGAAGGAGACGCGCCATGATGATGCCGATCGCCGAAATGCGGGAATTCGCCGGGTTCGCCCCTGCCGAGCAGCGTTACATCAAGCGCAGCCTCGACATCGGCCTTGCCCGCACCGACGCCTTCCGGCGCTGGGGCCGCTCCGAGCACGAGAATACCGCGATCCGCCAGCAATATGTTGCCTATCAGGATTTGAAAGCCTTGCGCGGGCTGATCCCCGAAGAGGGCACCCCCTTCGAGGTCGAACGCTTCCTCGGCAAGCTGGTGCGCCTTGCGGCTTTCGATCTGGAGCAGGAACGGCTGGCGAGCTTCTCGGCCTTCCGCTTCCTCTATGAACGCCTGCTTGGCGCGCGGGTGCGGCCGTACCTGCCCGCCGCCTTCTGCGCTGCCAGCGCCCTGCCGAGCATCGCCCCGCAGCGCCGCAAGCTGCTGCTGCAAAGCTTGAGCGAAGCCGCCGCCACCGCGCCCGGCTGGTCCGAGCGCGAGCCGGTGTTCCTCCCCGAATATGTGGACGACTTCGAAGCGGCTTAAGTGGTAATGGGGCACGGATGACGTCGCCTTATCACCCACCGGTCAAGCGCTCGCTGAGCATCGCAGGCCACCAGACCTCGATCAGCCTGGAACCGCTGTTCTGGGCAATGCTGAAGGCCGCCGCCGCACGCGAGGGGCTGGCGGTCGCCGCCCTCGTCGCCCGCATCGATGCCGAGCGGATCAAATCGCCCACGCCTCCCGGCCTCGCCAGCGCGATCCGGGTGTGGCTGGTGGTGAACGCCTGACCGTCGTCATTGCGAGGCCGAAGGCCGCGGCAACCCATGGACCGACCGTCTGCGGCAAGCTCAGGCCATGGATTGCTTCGCTGCGCTCGCAATGACGAGGTATGGGCCTCAGTCGTCCACTCGCTCGATATCGGCGCCCACCAGCTGAAGCTTCTCCTCCAGCCGCTCATAGCCGCGGTCGAGGTGGTAGAGGCGGCGCACCGTCGTCTCGCCTTCGGCGGCGAGGGCGGCGATCACGAGGCTCATCGAGGCGCGCAGGTCAGTCGCCATGACTTCCGCGCCGGTCAGGCGGTCGACACCCTTGACGATCGCGGTGCGGCCCTCGGTGGTGATGTCGGCGCCCATGCGCGCCAGTTCGGGCACGTGCATGAAGCGGTTTTCGAAGATCGTTTCCTTCAGCACGCTCGCGCCTTCGGCCTTGCACAGCAGCGCCATCAGCTGGGCCTGCATATCGGTGGCAAGCCCCGGATAGGGCGCGGTGGTGAGGTTGGTCGCCTTCAAGGGGCCGCTCGCGCCGACAGTGACGCTCTTGGCGTCCCACGACACGTCGCAGCCGATGGCTTGCAGGGCATGGATGGTCGCCATCATCTCGTCCGCGCGCGCGCCCTCAAGCCGCACTTCGCCCCCGGTGATCGCCGCAGCGCAGGCATAGGAGCCGGCCTCGATCCGGTCGGGCATCACGCGGTAGGTCGCGCCGTGGAGGCGCTTGACGCCGTGGATCGTGAGGTTGGAGGTGCCGATCCCCTCGATCTCCGCGCCCATCGCGACGAGCATATTGCACAGGTCGACGATCTCCGGCTCGCGCGCAGCGTTGAACAAGCGGCTGGTGCCGTTCGCCAGCACGGCGGCCATCAGCGCATTCTCGGTCGCGCCGACGCTCACCACCGGGAAGTCGAAATCGCCCCCCGGCATCCCGCCATCGGGCTGCATCGCCTTCACATAGCCGGCCGCCAGCTCGATCTTGGCCCCGAAGGCTTCCAGAGCCTTGAGGTGGAGGTCGATCGGACGGTTGCCGATCGCGCAGCCGCCGGGCATCGAGACGGTCGCCTCGCCGCTCCTCGCCAGCATCGGCCCCAGCACCAGGATCGAGGCGCGCATCTTGCGCACCAGATCATAGGGCGCGACGTTGGAGGTGATGCGGGTCGCCTCAAGGCTCATCACCCGGCCGAAATCTTCGGGCCGGGTCCCCTGTATCACGGTAGTGACACCGAACTGGTTCATCAGGTGCTGGAACCCGTCGATGTCAGCAAGGCGCGGCAGGTTGCGCAGCGTCAGCGGCTCTTCGGTCAGCAGCGCGCACGGAATGAGCGTGAGCGCGGCGTTTTTGGCGCCGGAAATGGGGATCGAGCCGGAAAGGCGGTTGCCGCCGCGGATGATGAGTTTGTCCATGGCTCCTGCCTTAGCGAAAAGCGCAATTCGTGCAAATCGCTCAGGCTGGGTGTGGATGGGTGATTGACCTTCCTCGCGCGGCGCGGCACGGCACAAAGAAAAACGCGGGCGGTCGATGTTCTGATTTGATCAAGCGAAGGCGTAAAATGTCCCCCAAGCCGATCCGTAAAGCCGTTTTTCCCGTTGCCGGCCTCGGCACTCGCTTCCTCCCCGCGACCAAGGTTGTGCCCAAGGAACTGCTGCCGGTGGTTGACCGTCCGCTGATCCAGTACGCCGTGGACGAAGCGCGCGAGGCGGGGATCGAGCAGATGATCTTCGTCACCGGGCGCGGCAAGACCGGCATCGTCGAGCATTTCGACATCGCCTTCGAGCTTGAAAAGACCATGTCCGAACGCGGCAAGGACCTGTCGGTGCTCGATTGCGCGCGCGCCACGCCCGGCGATGTGATCGCGGTGCGCCAGCAGGTGCCGCTCGGCCTCGGCCATGCGATCTGGTGCGCCCGTGCCATCGTGGGCGACGAGCCTTTCGCGATCTTCCTGCCGGACGAGCTGATGGTCGCCCGCGAAGGCGGCAGCGGCTGCATGAAGCAGATGGTCGAGGCCTATAATCAGGTCGGCGGAAACCTGATCTCGGTGCTCGAAGTGCCGATGGAGCAGGTCTCGTCCTATGGCGTGATCGACCCCGGCGCGTCCAACGGCGCGTTGACCGAGGTGAAGGGGCTGGTGGAAAAGCCCCCGGTCGCCGAAGCGCCTTCGAACAAGATCGTCTCGGGCCGCTACATCTTGCAGCCCGAGGTGATGCGGGTGCTGGAAAACCAGGGCAAGGGCGCAGGCGGCGAGATTCAGCTGACCGACGCGATGGCCAAGATGATCGGCCAGCAGCCGTTCCACGCGGTCACTTTCGATGGCGCACGCTATGACTGCGGCAGCAAGGTCGGCTTTGTCGAAGCGACGCTGGCGATCGCGCTGTCCCGCCCGGACATGGGCGCCGAAGTGCGCGCGATTGCGCTGGATTTGCTCAAGTAGCGGCTGAGGGGCGGCACCACCGCCCCCCGACCCTTGCGTTACTCCGCCGCTTCGCCGGTGGGCGCATCGCCTGCGTCATTGTCGCGCGCGATGGCCTTGGGCTTGGCGGGCTTGGCCGGGGCAGGCGGAGCCGGTTCTGCCTCAGCCTCCGCTGCACCCTTGACCAGCCCGGACAGCGACGATCCGTCGAGCCCCAGTTCCTTCATCAGCCCGTCGAGCACCGGTGCCTGCGCGCGGTAGGCGAGCGCTGCTGCGACCGCATCGCTGGCGAGGTTGCCCGAGCCTGACCCGCCGCCCAAACCGCCGCCCGCGCCGCCATCATTGGCCGCCCGCCCGCCATTGGTAAGGCCATCGACCTGCACGATTTTGATCGAATCGATCGCTTCCATCGGCTTGGCGCTCTCGCGGATGACCTCGGGCAGCACCTTGAGCAGCGCCAGCTTGGTCTGGAGGCTGATCTGGTCGCTTGAGAGGATGTTGGCCGCCTCGTTGATCGCGCGCTGGCCCGCGGCTTCGACTTCGAAGCGCACCGCGGCGGCTTCCGCCCGCAGCTTTTCGGCCTCCGCTTCGCCTGATGCTTCAAGCTTGAGCGCCTGCGCGCGGTTGGCGGCAGCGTCCTTTTCGGCCTCGGCCTGCACCTTGACCCCGATGGCGTCGCGTTCGGCCTGCTTGGCCGCTTCGATCAGCTCGATCTTCTTCTGGCGCTCGGCGATTTCGCTTTCGCGCGCGGTGGCGACGCGTTCCTCGGCCTCGACCGCCTTGGCGCGGGCTTCATCGGCCTGGGCCTTCGCCTGACTTTCCTCGCGGCTCTTGTTCTGCACCGCGATCTGCTGTTCCTGCCGGGCGATTTCGAGCGCGCGCTGCTGGATGATGCGCGCCTCCTCGACCAGCCGGTCGGCCTCGATCTGCTGGGCATCGACCTGCTTCTTCGCCTCGATCCGGGCGGCTTCGGCCTCGCGGTTGCGCTCGGCCTGCTCGCGCGCGATCTCCGCCGACTGGGCGGCGCGGCGCACTTCGACCTCGCGCTCCTGTTCGAGCCGCGCATATTCCTGGTCGCGGCTGATTTCGAAGCTGCGCTTGCTGGCTTCGAGGTTCTTGGTCTCGATCTGGACGCGGGTGTCCTGCTCGATGTCGTTGCGCAGCTTCTTGCGCGCCTCGATCTGTTCGGTCAGCTTGGTCAGACCCTCGGCGTCGAAGGCGTTGTTGGCGTTGAAGTGTTCGATGCTGGTCTGGTCGAGCCCGGTGAGCGAGACCGACTCCAGCTCCAGCCCGTTCATCGCGAGGTCGTTGGACGAGACCTGCTGCACCTTCTGCACGAAATCGGCGCGCTGTTCGTGCAGCTCGTTCATCGTCATGCCGGCCGCGACCGAACGCAGCGCGTCGACGAACTTGCCTTCGACCAGATCCTTGAGCAGATCGGGCTGCATCGTGCGCTGGCCCAAGGTCTGCGCCGCCATCGCGATGGCCGCCGCATCGGGACGCACGCGGACGTAGAATTCGGCCTTCACGTCGATCCGCAGCCGGTCGAGCGTGATCAGCGCCTCGGTATCGCGGCGCACCACCGGCAGCACCAGGGTGTTCATGTTGACCGGCATCGCCTCGTGGAACACCGGGAAGACCAGCGCGCCGCCGTTCATCACCACCTTCTCCCCGCCAAGGCCGGTGCGCACGAAGGCGGTTTCCTTGGTCGCGCGGCGGTAGAGCCGGACGAGGAAGGCGAAGAACACCACCACGAACAGCACGGCGCTGACGCCGACCACGCCATAGGTGATGAGGTCTCCGGTCGAGGTGGCCAGATCGCCGGTTGCGACGACGTCACCGGTGGTGGTGGTGGTCAAAGACATTTGCGTTCCCCTTTAACGGTCCAGCCCGAGCAACGGGCTTTCATAGAGCACGCCAAAGAAGGTCTGGCCTTCGCGGCGCACCAGCAGGACGGTGTCACCCGTCCGCAATTCGGTTGCAGCGTCATGGGGTTCGACCATGACGAAATGGGCCTGCCCGTGAATGTCGATCACCTTGGCGCGGGCCGGGGAGCCGGTGCGCGCCGTGCCGATCTGGATTTCGGCATCGCGCCGCACCAGATCGTCGAGATCGATCGCGGTGGTCTCGTCCTTGGGGATCACCGCGCCCAGCGGACGCATGGCAAGGCTGTTGAGCGGCAGCGCTGCGCCACCCGCCGCCAGCATCGCCCATCCGGCCGAAAGCGGCGCGCCGAGGAGGTCGGCAATCCAGGCCTGCCCGATCAGGCCGAGGCTGCCGAACATCAGCAGCAGGCTGGCGAGCCAGATCAGCAGCGGCACCCGGCCAAGCCCGAGCAAGGCGGTCAGCGCATCGCCCAGCCCGCCAAGTTCAAGCCCATCGGCGGCATCGGCATCGCCCGCGCCGTCCAGCAGATCGGCCGCGCCCGTGACCTGCACCAGCGCGATCACCGCCAGCATCGCGAGCGCGATCACGAACGGCAGGTTGTGCGGTTCAAGCAGGCTCATGCCGCTGCCCCCGCCCAGTCGAGGCGGACTTCGTATCCCATGGCGGTAAAACTAGGACAAACCGCGAGGGGGTAACAGGAAAATCGGACAGGCCGATGCCGATTTTCAGGCCGGCGTCACCTTCAGCGGCAGGGTCTTGAGGCCGCCCACAAAGGTGCTGCTGGCCCGCGCTGCGGCGCCTGCCGGTTCGACCGCCGCGACCCGATCGAGGATCGCCTCGAACAGGATCTTCATCTCCAGCCGCGCCAGATGCAGGCCGAGGCACTGGTGCGCGCCTGCGCCGAAGGCAAGATGCCGGTTGGGCGAACGGGCCGCATCGAACCGGCGCGGGTCGGGGAACTGCGCAGGATCGTGATTGGCCGCGACATAGTTGATCATCAGCCAGTCGCCCGCCTTGATCTGCTGCCCGCCCAGCTCGCAATCTTCGGCTGCGGTGCGCATGAAGTGCTGCACCGGGCTGGTCCAGCGGATCGCTTCCTCGACGATGCCGGGGAGCAGCGAGCGATCGGCGCGCACGCGCGCGTATTGTTCGGGATCGTTCGCCAGCGCCTGCATCGCGCCTGCGGTGCTGGCCGAGGTGGTGTCGTGCCCGGCGGTGGCGACGATGATGTAATAGCCCGCCATGTCGCGCGGCGGGAGCGGCTGGCCGTCGACCAGCGCATTGGCGATGACGCTTGCCACATCGTCGGTCGGGTTCTTCCTGCGATCTTCGGCGAGCGCGGCGAAGTAGTCCTCGAAGGTCTTCACGGCGCCTGCGACGATCTGGACGACCTGTTCGGGGGTCATCTGATCCATCCCGGTGCCCGACAAGTCCTTGTCCTGCCCGCCGAACAGCTGCTGGGTGAGCATCTGCATCCGGAATTCATCCTCGGGCGGCACGCCGAGGATCTGCATCACCACACGCAAGGGATAGGGGCCGGAGACGAGCTTGACGAAGTCCACCTCCGGGCCGGAAGCGATCATGTTCTCGACGGTGCGGGCCGCCAGCGCGCGCAGCTCGCCCTCAAGCTTGGCGAGGTTGCGCGGCATGAACCATTCCTGGGTCAGCTTGCGGTATTTGGGATGCACCGGCGCGTCGAACACCACCAGCGAATCGACCAGCATATTCGAACCCGTCGCCGCGCGGCTGAATTCGATCGCCTGGTTGAAGCTGAACACCACGGGCCTCGGGTTGTTGAGGAAAGCGGTGTTGTCCTTCGAAATGCGCATCACATCGTCATAGCGGGTGACGAGCCAGAAGGGATCGAACAGCCCCGGCGTGTCGGGCTGCACCTTTGCCACCGGGGTGGTCGCACGGATGTGGTCGAAGGTGTCGAGCAGCCCGTCCCATTGCGCATAGCCGTGCGGGTCGATCACCGCGCGGGCGAGGTCGCCCGAAAGGACAGCCTCACTCATGCCGCGGCTTCCTTGGCCTTGGCCGCATACTCATCGCGCAGCTCGCGCTTGTAGAGCTTGCCGTTGGCCTCGCGCGGCAAGTCGGCGCGGAAGTCGAACAGCTTGGGCATCTTGATCTTGGAGAGGCTGCCGCTCAGGAATTCGCGCAGCTCCGCCTCCAGCGCCGCCCCGGCCTGCGCCATGTCGCGCGGCTGCACCACCGCGACGACCTTTTCGCCAAGGTCAGGGCAGGGGGCGCCGATCACGGCGGCGTCCATCACCTTGGGGTGGGTGACGAGCAGGTTCTCGATTTCCTGCGGGTAGATGTTGACCCCGCCGCTGATGATCATGTGGCTCTTGCGGTCGGTCAGGAACAGGAAGCCGTCCTTGTCCAAATGGCCGATGTCGCCCAGCGTCATCCAGCCCTTGGGATGCATCGCCTCGCGGGTCTTGTCGGGATCATTGTGGTAGGTCGGCAGGTTGACGTTCTCGAAGAAGATCAGCCCGTCCTCATCCGGCCCCAGTTCTTCGCCGTCGGGCCCGCAGACATGAACCTTGCCATGCACCGCGACCCCGACCGTGCCGGGCTTCATCAGCCAGTGTTCCGACTTCACCAGCGTCATCCCGATCATCTCGGAGCCGGCGTAGTATTCGTTCACGATCGGCCCCCACCAGTCGATCATCTCGCGCTTGATCGGCACCGGGCAGGGCGCGGCGGCGTGGATCGCGCGCTGGTGGCTTGAGAGGTCGTATTTCGTGCGCACCGCGGGGTCGAGCCGCAGGAAGCGCACGAAGTGGGTCGGCACCCACTGGCTGTCGGTGACCTTGTAGGTCTCGATCGCCTTCAGCGCCTCTTCGGGATCGAACTTCTCCATCATCACCACCGTGCCGCCCAGCCGGTGCACGACCGAACACCAGCCGATCGGCGCGGCGTGGTAGAGCGGGGCGGGGGAGAGATAGACCATGCTGCCATCGGCCGGCATCCCCATGCCCATCGTCGCAAGGCCCAGCAGCGGGACGGGCGCAGCGGGATCGGGGTCTTCGGGCGGCGCGGGGCGGATACCCTTGGGCCGGCCGGTGGTGCCGGAGGAATAGAGCATCAGCAGACCGGCGCTCTGGTCGGGGATCGGCGTGGCAGGCTGGGCCGCCAGCGAAGCCGCGAAATCCTCTGCATCGCCCGAATCCATCACCAGCACGGCAAGGCCGGGGCACTCGGCGCGGATGTCGCCGAGAATGCCGCTGAAATAGCCGCTGGTGATCAGCAGCTTCGCCTGCGCGTCGCGGATGATGTAGGCCGCCTCGGGCGCGGTCAGGCGGCTTGAGATGGGCACCAGCATCGTGCCCGCGCGCTGCGAGCCCCAGATCAGGGTGAAGTATTCGATCCGGTTTTCCAGCAGCACCGCAAAGGCATCGCCCGCGCCGATCCCGTGCGCGCGCAGCAGGTGGGCAAAGCGGTTCGATTCCGCGTCCATTTCGCCATAGGTGATCTGCTTGCCCGATCCGGTCATGATGACGGCGGGGTGGTCGGGCCGGGTCGCGGCATAGGCGATCGGGTGCATCGACATATCTTCTCTCTCCCTTGCCGCGCGCGTCTGTGGACGGCTGTCGGCTTGGCCGGGAAAGTTACGCAAGCCGCGCGCCCCCGCAAGCAAAAACGGTACGGGAAATGCTACCCAATTTGTGTGCGGTGACCGCCAATTTGTCACGAGGCCGTCACGGCATCAGCCTAGGCCGCAGACGCAAAAAAAGGCGGCGGGATAACCCGCCGCCCATGTTCGGACACCCTCTCCAATGTCCGGCTCGCCTACAGCGAGCAATCTCGAATAGCCGTGCGGGGGAGGGGGCTTACTCGCCGCCCTGACCGGTCAGGCGTGCATCGCGGGCGTAGGCCAGCTGTGCTTCGCTCTCCACCATATACGGAATTGGATTGACTGCAACCCCATCCACGCGAACTTCATAATGCAGGTGCGGGCCGGTCGAACGGCCGGTCGACCCGACATAGCCGATCAGGTCGCCCTTCTTGACGTTGTCGCCCGCGGCAACCGCCAGACGCGACAAGTGGCCGAAGCGGGTCTGCATCGAAGCGCCATGTTCGATGCTGATGTAGAGGCCGTAGCTCGAAAACCAGTCGGCGCGGCTGACGACGCCGTCGGCGGTGGCATAGACCGGGGTGCCGGTCGGCGCGGCGAGATCGATCCCGGCGTGCTGGCGACGGCCGCCGAGCACCGGGTGGGTGCGCATCCCGAAACCGCTGGTCAGCTGCGCGCCTTCGAGCGGCATCCGCGACGGCACCGAAATGCTGCGGGTCGGGACGGGCGAGGAATAGGCGGTCACCACCTCTTCACCCGTGCCGAGCGTCGGGCTGGTGGCTTCCAGCTGCTTCCAGCTCGAGAACAGCGACTTGAAGCGCGCATCGCCGGTGTCGACCACCGGGGTCTCACCTTCCTTGAGCGGTGCGGTCACGTCGACAGCGGTGGTGGTGGTGGTCGTGGCGGTCGCGGTATTGGCGAGGGCCGGAGCAGCGGCGGAAACCAGAATTGCGGAGCAAGCTGTGAAAGCGAGCTTCAACACGTGGCGCACGGCAAAATTCATAATGGACCCGGATCCCGATTGCGGCCCGCCTTTTTCGGAAGGTGGAACCGAAGGTAAATTCCGGCACGTCTGATGCGCGCCTTGGCTGAGCCTTGGTTATCCGGGTGAGTCGTTAATGCGCAATCTCTGCATAGAATCCGCGCGACAAACCGGCTGCAAGACGCGCTGAGTCGTTGAACGGCGGCTTAACGTGCCCCCGAAAGTGCCGTTTTACGAGGCTCTGCCACAGGGATTCGGGCTGCGCGCGCGCCATTTCGGCACAGCGCAGAAAGTGCTTGGTGCCGGCCGCGACGTGGCGAATTTCGTCGTCAAGGATGCGGGCGAGAATTTTCGCGCCATGGGCATCGCCGCTGGCCGCGACCCGTTCGAGCGTCGCTGGCGTGACATCCAACCCGCGCGCCTCGAGCACCATCGGCACCACGGCGAGGCGTGCCGCGACATCCGCGCGGGTGGCGTGGGCGGCCTCCCACAGGCCGGCGTGTGCGGGCAGGGCGCCGTAATGGCTGCCCATCGACTCGAGCTTGCGGGCGAGCAGCGCGAAATGCATCGCCTCGTCCGCCGCAACGCTGAGAAAGTCATCGACGAATTCGCGGCCCATCCCGGCCCCGAATCGCCCGGCCATGTCGAGCGCCAGATCGATGGCGACGAATTCGATATGGGCAAGGCTGTGCCACAGCGCGATTCGCGCCCGCTCGCTGCCGCCCTTGCCGCGCTTGGGCATCCGATTCGGCGGGAGCAGTTCGGGCGCGTCGGGCCAGGCGGGCTGGTCCGGCATCGCGACGTCGAATTCCCACGCCAGCTTGCCCCGCCGCCAATCACGCGCGAGCTGGCGGGTGGCAAAGCACTTGGCGCGCGGCTCTGCGGTCAGAAGCGCGGCGCGGATGGCGCGGGCGATGGTTTGCATGGAAGCCGGCTTACAGCGCCTTGGCCGCTGCCAGCACTTCCTCGGCGTGCCCTGCGACTTTCACCTTGTCCCAGATGCGCGCGATCTTGCCGTCCGGCCCGATCAGATAGGTCGCCCGAACCATGCTCATGTAGGTCTTGCCGTACATCTGCTTTTCCGCCCACACGCCGAGCGCGTCCGACAGGCCGCCCTCTTCGGCATCGGTGGCGAGCGGCGCGGTGAGGCCGTGCTTGGCGATGAACTTGGCGTGCTTCTTGGCCGGGTCCTTGCTGACGCCGAGAAGCTTGGTGCCCGCTGCCTCGAACTGGTCTTTCAGCGCGGAGAAATCCTTGTTCTCGGTGGTGCAGCCCGGGGTGTCGTCCTTGGGGTAGAAGAAGATCACCAGCTTGGAACCGGCAAAGTCGGACGGTTTCACGCTGCCGCCCTCGGGGGTTTCCATGGCGATATCGGGGATGGCGTCACCGACGCCGGGGAAGTTGCTCATGCGGGGTTCTCCTGTTCGTGTGCGAGAATGTCTGTGCCCAGAATTTGTTTCCACACCTGCGCGACCCTTGCCCGCGCGGCGGCGAAAGCCTCCAGCAGCGCGGCGTAGGAATCGCACCCGCAGGCCCGCGCCAGCGCCCGCGCGCCCGACGGCGGGGGTTCGCGGCCATCGGGGGCGAGCAGGCGTCCGGCGACGAGCATCCGGCTCATCAGGCCATGCGGCTCGGCCAGATCGGCAGGGACGAGGCCTGCGGCCGCAAGGCCCGCCAGCGCCTGTTCGAGATCGGGCGACAGCGCTTCGGGGGCCGTTTCGGCCAGCGGAGAGCCATCGGCGGTTTCGCCCTTCAATTGCAGGTAGTGAACGAGAAACTCGATGTCGACGAGCCCGCCGCGCGCGAGCTTGGCATCGACCGGCCCGGCCTGCGGCTTGTGCTTCGCCATCTCGGCGCGCATCCCCAGCACTGCCTCACGCAAGGCGGCCCTGTCGCGCCGGGCGTGGAGCACCTCGGCCAGCACCGCCTCCAACTGCGCCCGTGCCGCCGCCGAACCATAGAGCACCCGCGCGCGGGCGAGCGCCATGTGCTCCCACGTCCAGGCCGCCTCGCGCTGGTACTTGCCGAAAGCCTCGCAGCTGACCGCCAGCGGGCCTTGATTGCCCTGCGGCCTCAGGCGCGTGTCGACTTCGTAGAGCGCGCCTTGCGCGGTCGGCACCGACAGCGCGGCGCTCACCCGGCTGGCGAGACGGTTGTAGTAGATCGTCCCGCCCAGCGGGCGCGGGCCGTCTGACTGCGCGGCGAAATCGCCGGTGAAGAGGTAGACCAGATCAAGATCGCTCGCATGGGTCAGCGCCCCGCCCCCCAGCCGCCCGAGGCCGAGAATCAGCAGCTCGCTTGCCCCAATGCGCCCGTGCTTGGCGGTGAATTCGGCCACCGTCGCGTCCGTCGCAAGCTGGAGCGCTGCCTCCGCGGTGCGGGACAGGGCGCGGGCAATCGCGAGCGGATCGGCCAGCCCTTCGATCAGCTGGATCCCGAGCGCGAAGCGGATCTCGCCGGTCACGATGCGGATTGCGTCGAGCAGCGCCTCGTAATCCTCGCGCACCGCCGCGCCGCGCATCCGGGCCATGATCGCAGGCACCTCGCCCGGCAGTTCGAGCGCGTCGCGGTCGATCAGGGTGTCGAGCAGTTCGGGCTTGCGCGCCAATTCGTCAGACAGGACGGGTGCAAGCGTAAGCGCCGCGACCAGCCGGCGCGTGAGATCGGGCCGCGCGTCGAGCAGGCGGAACGTCGTGATCGCGGAAGGCACGCTCTCGATGATGCGCTCCCAGCGGGTGATCGCGCGCATCGGATCATCGCTGTGCGCGATCGCTTCGAGGAGGGCGGGTGCGAGCCTGTCCCACGCCTCGATCGCCTGGGGTGAGCGGATCGCGGCATGACGCCCGTCGCGCCATGTCTCGATTCGCTCGGCCAACACCTCGGGTTCGGCAAGCCCCCAATCCCCGAGTTGCCGGGCAAGGCGGCTTGTGGGCATGGCGACCGCGACCGGGGCGGCGGCGCTGCGCCCGATCAGCTCTTCGTAGATGCGCCCGGTGCGCGTGGTGAGGTCGGTCAGTTCCGCCACCAGCGCCGCGCCATCCGCCAGCCCGTCAAGCCGGGCAACATTGTCGAGCGCCTCGCCCTCGGGCAAGGCATGGGTCTGGCGGTCGTGAACCATCTGCAGGCGGTGCTCAATGGCGCGCAGCCGGTCATAGCCTTCGCCGAGCACCCGCGCATTCTCGGCGTCGATCCAGCCTGCCGCTGCCAGTGCATCGAGGCCTGCGCGCGTGCCCCTGACCCGCAGCGAGACATCGCGCCCGCCGTGGATCAACTGGTGGGTCTGCGCATAGAACTCGATCTCGCGGATACCGCCGCGTCCGCGCTTCACATCGAAGCCGGGGCCGGGGAGGGGTGGGCCTGCGTGACTGTCGCGGATGCGCATGGTGAGCGCGCTGATCTCCTCGATCGCGCCAAAATCGAGCTGGCTGCGCCACACGAAGGGGCGGATCTGGGCGAGGAACGCCTCGCCTGCGGCAATGTCCCCCGCTGCTGCCCGCGCGCGGGTAAAGGCGGCGCGCTCCCACGCCAGCGCGGCGCCCTGATAATGCGTCAGCGCCGCGCCCACCGGCACGCACAGCGGGTTGATCTCGCTCGCCGGGCGCAGCCTGAGGTCGACCCGCAGGGCATAGCCATCGGCGGTGTTGGCCGCCAGCAGTGCCACCACCCGCCGGGCATAGCGCTGCGCAGCCTCGCCCGGATCATCGCTCGCCCGGCGCGGCAGGCGATCACGATCGAACAGCAGCACGGGGTCGATGTCGGAGGAATAGTTGAGTTCGCCCGCCCCCTGCTTGCCGAGCGCGAGCGCGATGAAGCCATCCGCGCTGTCCAGATCGGTGCGTTCGGTGATCGCGGTGCGGATCGCTGTGTCGAGCGCGCGGTCGGCGAAGGCGGTCAGTTCGTGCACCACTTGGGCGAGGGGGAAGGCGCCCGCCAAATCGCCCACCGCCAGTGCGGCGGCAAGGGCAAGGCGTTCACGCCGCAGCGCGATCTCTGCGTCGGGGTGCTGGCTCTGCGTGCGCGCCCATGCCAGCGCGGCCGCGCCTTCGCCTGCTTCCAGCAAAGCGGCCAGATCGGGCTGACGATCAAGCGCCCGTGCCAGAAACGGCGAATGGGCCCGCGCCCGGCGGAGCGCGCCCGCCCAGTCTGGTGTGAGTGTCTCTCCCATCGCCCGCCTCTCTGGCCCCGCGTACACGCTGCCGCAAGAGGTTGCGCGCGCTTGCGTGCGTGCGGTCGCTCTGCGATGGGCCGCTCCATGACCTACATCATGCCTCCCGAATGGGCTCCGCAGGACTGGCTGTGGATCGGTTTCCCGCATCTCGCCGAGGAATGGCCGGGCTGGCTCGAACCGGCGCAGGAGCAGATGGCGGCCTTTGCCAGCGCCGTTGCCGAGAGCGGCCAGCAGGTGCGCCTGCTGGTGCGCGACGCGGCCAACGAAGCCCGCGCGCGCGCGCTGGTGAGCAGCAAGGTGACGCTCGATCGCCGCGTCTATGGCGATGTCTGGTTGCGCGATACCGGGCCGCTGGTGGTGACTGATGGCCAGACCCGCATCGCCCGGCGCTTCGGCTTCAACGGCTGGGGCGGGAAGTACCTGATGCCCGGCGACATGGAGATCGGCGAGGCCATCGCGCGCGATGCGGGCCTCACCGTTACCCACACGCCGATGATTCTCGAAGGCGGCGCGGTCGATGGCGATGGCACCGGGCTGGTCGCGACGACCGAGCAATGCCTGCTCAACCCCAATCGCAATCCGCAGATGAATCGCGCCGCAATCGAGGCGGAACTGGCGACGCATCTCGGTTTCGATCGGGTGCTGTGGCTGGGCGACGGCCTGATCAATGATCACACCGACGGGCACGTCGACAATCTCGCGCGGTTTGTCGGCCCGAACCGGCTGGTGGTGCCTGACGCGACCGGCAAGGACGATCCCAACGCCGCGATCTACGCCGATGCGGCCGCCCGCGCCGAGGCTTTCGGGGTCGAAGTCGTGCGCATCCCCTCGCCCGGCCGGATCGAGCGCGAGGGCCGGGTCGAACCGGCGAGCTACGTCAATTTCGCGATTACCACACATCTGGTGGTCGTGCCGACCTTCGGCTCCCCCCACGATGCCGACGGGGTCGCCGCCATCGCCGCGCTGTTCCCCGACCGCGAGTGCGTCGGCCTGCCGGGTGAGGCGGTGCTGGCCGGCGGCGGCGGCTTCCACTGTGCCAGCCAGCAGATGCCGGCGCTTTAACGCTTCGTTAGGGATTTGGGGCGAGATTGCGCAGCCATGAACCGCGCACTCGCTCTGGCCCTGCCTTTCGTCCCTTCGGCCCGCTTCGATTCGGTCGAACTGGCGCGGCGCATGATCGTGCTTGGCTGCGGCGCGGCGCTGATCCTTGCCGGCAAGGCACTGCCGTTCTGATTTTTCTCCGCTGAACGCCTGCGCGTAACCGGCCGCGGCGAATCCGCGAAAGCAACCTCGACCCTGTTCGGCGAGGATGACCTGATGACCTTCAATCGCTCTGTGATTGCGCTGTTCGGCACGCTCGTCGTGCTGGGCGCGGCGACGCTTGGTGTCTCGCATGATGCGCCCGCTGCGCCCGCCACGCGCAATCCGGTTGCGGTGACCGGCGAGCCGGTGCTGCTTGAGCTGTTCACCAGTCAGGGCTGTTCGTCCTGCCCGCCGGCCGACAGGCTTGCCGAGACGCTGGCAACCGATCCCAACCTTGTCGTGATCGCGCGGCCTGTCACCTATTGGGATCGGCTCGGGTGGAAAGACACGCTGGCACGCGAGGATAACACCGCGCTCCAGCAGAACTACGCGCGCCGGGGTCTTGCAGGGCGCAACGGGGTCTATACCCCGCAGCTGGTGGTGAACGGCCAGTTTGGCGCCGTCGGTTCGAACGCCCGGAGCATCGCTGACGGGGTCGCGCGGTTCGGCCAGGCAGGGGGCGCGGCCATCCGGGTGGCACGGGACAGGACGGGTTATGCCATCGATCTGTCAGGCAGCACGCCGGGCAAGGCCGAACTGGTTCTGCTTGCCGTGACCCGCCGGGTGACGGTCGGCATCGGCAGCGGCGAGAATGGCGGGCGCCGGATCGGCTACACCAACGTGCTGCGCGCCGAGACCAAGATCGGCGAATGGGCGGGCGGCCAGGCGCGGCTTGCGCTGGACGCGGGCCAACTCAAGGTGCCGGGGGCAGATCGCTATGCGCTGGTGCTGCGCCAGCCGGGCGGCGGCACGGTGCTCGCCGCGCGCTGGGTCGCCTAGAGGACACGGACGAGCGCCGCCACGGCCGCGCCGCCCAGCACCAGTCCGACAAATCCCCGCCACACCGGATCACTCACCCGCCCGGACACCCTTGCGCCCAGCCGGTTGCCCGCGATGATCAGCGGCAGCATCACCAGTGCGAAGGCCAGCAGTTCCCACCGCAGGATGCCGAGCCAGGTTGCGCTCGCCAGGCCGGCGCTCGCCGCAATGGTGAAGATCAGCTGCATCGAGGCCTTGATGGTCGCGCGCGGCAGGGTGCGTCCGGCATAATAGGGCACCACCGGCGGCCCCGGCATCCCGGCATAGCCCGTCATCAGTCCGCTCAGCGCGCCCACCCCGCCGGTCGCCAGCGGCCCCGGCATGGCCTCGCCCCGGCGCGGGAGCAGGATCGCGACAAAGGCGCTGAGCGCGATCAGCGCGATCACCAGCCGCGCCACATCCTTGCCGGTGAGCGAGAGAGCGTAGAGGCCCAGCGGCGTGGTCACCACCACCAGCGCGCCGATCACCCACGCGCTCCGTTCCGCATCGCGCACCAGGCTGCGGATTTCGGTCGCGCCGATCATCAGTGACAGCGCGTTGGTCAGCACCACCGCCTCAACCGGGGGCAGGGCGAGGGCCAGCACCGGCACCAGCAGGATCGCCATGCCGAACCCGGTCAGCCCACGCACGAAGGCCGAGCCGAGCGCTGCCCCGAAGGCGACAGCGATCTGGATCGCGGTGAAGCCCCCGAAGACCTCCATCTAGGCGGTCGTGCCCCTGACGATCAGCGTCACCGTCACCGCGTGGAAGGCGGCAATGGCGAGGTTGCTCAGCACGACCGGATTGGCGAGCGTGCCGACGGTGAACGGCGTCAGCAGCTTGTAGGCGATCTGCACCAGCAGCAGCGCGGCGACCATCTGCGGCAGCGGCTTCCACAGCAGCGCCGCCGACCCTGCGAGGATCGCGAGATAGACCGCGAGCAGAATGCCGCGGGCGGGCGAGGGCGGGCCGTAGGCCGCCTCCACCCACCCTGCATTCGTAAGGATGCTCCCCGTCACCGGCAGCAATACCGCAATGTTCAGCAGCAGCGAGAGGGTGATCATCGTCGGCATGGCGGTCCGTGCCCCGTCAGGCGATGTCGGGCGGGGTGCCCTCGCTGCGCAGCATCGCGATCGCCTCGGCGAGCGGCATCACCTTCTGGTGCTCCGCGCCCAATGTGCGCACCGCGACAGTGCCTTCCTCGGCCTCGCGCTTGCCGACCACCAAGAGGTGCGGGACCTTGGCGAGCGAGTGTTCGCGCACCTTGTAGTTGATCTTCTCGTTGCGGGTGTCGGTCTCGACCCGGATGCCGGCCGCCTTGAGCTGCGCCTCGACGTCATGGGCATAGGCGTCCGCGTCCGAAACGATCGTCGCCACCACCGCCTGCACCGGGGCGAGCCAGGTCGGGAGCTTGCCCGCGAAATGCTCGATCAGGATGCCGATGAAGCGTTCATAGCTGCCGAAGATCGCGCGGTGGAGCATCACCGGGCGGTGCTTTTCGCCATCCTCGCCGATGTAGTTCGCGTCCAAACGCTCGGGCAAAACCCGGTCGGACTGGATCGTGCCGACCTGCCAGGTGCGCCCGATCGCGTCGGTGAGGTGCCATTCGAGCTTGGGGGCATAGAACGCGCCCTCGCCGGGGAGTTCCTCCCATTCGAGGCCGTTGGCGGTCAAAGCATCGCGCAGCTCCTGCTCGGCCTTGTCCCAGTCCGCCTCGCTGCCGAAGCGCTTTTCGGGGCGCAGGGCGAGCTTGATGTCGTAGGTGAAGCCGAAGTCGCGATACACGCTGTCAGCGAGCGCGATGAAAGCCTGCACTTCGCTGACGACCTGCCCCTCGGTACAGAAGATATGCGCATCGTCCTGCGTGAACTGGCGCACGCGCATCAGGCCGTGCAGCGCGCCGTGGGGCTCGTTGCGGTGGCAGCAGCCCATTTCGCCCAGACGAATGGGGAGGTCGCGGTAGGAGGTGATCCCCTGCTTGAAGACCATCACGTGCGCCGGGCAGTTCATCGGCTTGATCGCCATCCATGCCGCGTCATCCGCCACCTTGGGGGAGGCGACGCCGCTCTCCTCGTCGACATCGGGGACGATGTCGGGGACGGCGAACATATTCTGCGCGTACTTCCCCCAGTGGCCCGATTGCGTCCACTGGCGCACGTCCATCAGCTGCGGGGTCTTGATCTCGCGATAGCCGCCGCCGTCCATCTTGCGGCGCATATAGCTCTCGAGCTCGCGCCAGATGCGGTAGCCCTTGGGGTGCCAGAAGACGCTCCCGTGGGCCTCCTCCTGCAAGTGGAACAGGTCCATCTCGCGGCCCAGCTTGCGGTGGTCGCGCTTGGCGGCCTCTTCCAGACGCGTGAGGTGGGCTTGCAATTGCTTCTTGTTGAGCCAGCCGGTGCCGTAGATGCGGGTCAGCTGCGCATTGTTCTGGTCGCCGCGCCAATAGGCCCCGGCGACGCGCATCAGTTTGAAGGCATCGGGATCGAGCTTGCCGGTCGAGGGCAGGTGGGGCCCGCGGCACATATCGAGCCAGTCGTTGCCTGACCAATAGACCGTCAGCTCCTCGCCCTCGGGCAGTTCCTTGGCCCATTCGGCCTTGAAGGTCTCGCCCTCGCCCGCCCACTTGGCGATCAGCTGCTCGCGGCTCCACACCTCGCGGCGCAGCGGCTTGTCGGCGCGGATGATGCGGCGCATTTCTTCTTCGATGGCGGGCAGATCGTCCATGCCGAAGGGTTCGCGCGTGTCCGGCGCCTTCACGTCATAGTAGAAACCGTCGTCGGTCGCCGGGCCGAAGGTGATCTGCGTGCCGGGGAACAGCGACTGCACCGCCTCGGCCAGCACGTGAGCATAGTCGTGGCGGGCGAGTTCGAGCGCATCGGCCTCGTCGCGCGAGGTGACCAGCGCGAGGTTCGCGTCGCCATCGAAGGGGCGGGTCAGATCGCGCAACTCGCCATCGACGCGCGCAGCAATCGCTGCCTTGGCGAGGCCCGGGCCGATCGCCGCGGCAATGTCCGCCGGGGTTGAACCCCGCGGCACTTCGCGCACCGAGCCATCGGGCAGGCTGATCTTGAGCAGTTCGGTCATCGTTCAAATCCGTCTCGTTTGGCGCGCCTTAGGACAAAGGGCATCGCACCGGAAGAGCGGTGTTGGGCGAGGTACCGGATCAGGGAGAACACCGCGCCGCCCCGATCCGGGCGGCGGGCTGCAGGCTCTATGCCGCAGCACCCCGCCCCCGGATGGTAGTCCGGGTCGTGGTGGTGGTGCAGGTGGTGGCGAGCGTCTGTGCCATGCGGGCGTCCATAGGCTTATGGCGTTCGCCTGTCACCCCTTATGAACAGCCTCGCGCCAGAGCGTCAACGCGATCGAGAATGGCCGCTACGATCCCTCGCTCCCGCTTGCCTTCACCATCGCCGAGGTGTTCGGCCTGCCGATAGAGGCGATTTTCTGCCGGGATTAGACCACCAGCTTGCCCGAACCCTTGTCGGTCGCAATCCGCTTCGTCCCCGCCAGCTTGGCCGAGCGCTGCCTTACGCCGCTGGAGAAGCGGTACTCGGTCTCCGCTCGCGTCGGGGTCAGTTCGACCACCATGTAGCCGCGCTGCGATGTATCGGCCCATTGGAGCTGCGGGTTTTCGGCCACCATCGCGCTTGCCAGCGTGTCGGGCTTGATGAAGTTCAGGTAGCTTTCGAAGCCGGGCGAGCTGACCGAGCAGACGCCCAGTTCCACCCCCACGGCCGCGCCGTCCTGCGTCAGGTCGAAGGCCCAGCCATTGTGGGTGTCGCCCGCCAGCACCACGAGGTTCGCATCTGCGTTCAATGCCGCCTTGAACACGCGTTCGCGCGCGGCGGGGTAACCGTCCCAGGCGTCCATGTTCGAGGGCAGGCCCGCCTTGCTCGCCTGCGCGGCGGCGGCGAGGCGCTTGGCGACGAAATCGGGCACGCCGGCACCCAGCCCCTCGACCAGCGCGGTGGGGGTCTTGAGGTTGCCGATCAGCACTTGCTGCACCAGCACCTGCCATGACGTGCCAGCCTTGGTCGAAGCCTTGAGTGCATCGGCCAGCCACGCCTCCTGCGCGGCTCCGAGCAACTGGCGTTCGGTGTCCGACCATGCCCCGTCGCGGAAGGCATCGAGTGCGGCTGCGGCTGCGGCGGGATCGGTCTTGCCGTCGAGCAGCTTTTCAAGACTGAACTGCTGCTCGCGCCCCTCAAGCCGGGTGTCGAGCCGGAACAGGGTGGCAAGGTCGCCGACCTGATAGGCCTTGTAGGGATCGTCCGAGACCGGCATCCATTCGCGGTAGGCGCGCTTGGCGGCGGCCTTGCGCATGGCCCACTCGCCCTCGGTGTCGCTCTGGTGGTTCTGCGCGCCGTCCTTCCACGAATCATTGGCGCTTTCGTGATCGTCCCAGACGGCAATCATGGGGAGCACCTGATGAAGGCGCTGCAGGTCGGGATCGGCGCGGTAGGTGGCGTAGCGCAGGCGGTAATCGGTCAGCGCGACGATCTCTGTGGAAGGGGCCAGCACCCGGTCAGGGTGAGCCTGCCCGGCGGTGGGATAGGTGCCCGCGCCATATTCGTAGATGTAGTCGCCCAGATGCACCGCAAGGTCGGCATCGTTCGCCTCGGCGGCGTGGGCATAGGCGTTGAACCAGCCGAAGCCATAGTTCGAGCAGGAGAACACCGCGAGGCGGAAGCGCGCGCTTGGCCCTTGCGGCAGGGTGCGGGTGCGGCCCACGGGCGACTTGGTGCCATCGGGGGCGATGAACTGGTAGAAATACCACGTGTCAGGTTCGAGATCGCTCATCACCTCGGCCTTGACGCAGTAATCGCGCTCGGCCGAGACGGGCACCGATCCGCCGCCGACCGGGCGGCTCATGTCGGCGCTCTTGGAGACGATGTATTCGATCCGGCCTGCGTCCCCGACATAGCGGGTCCACAAAAGGAAGCTGTTCGCCGAGGGCTCGCCGCTCGCAACGCCGTGGGTGAAGCCGGTGCCGAAGCCCTGCGCTACGGCAGGCGCGGCGGCAGCGGCAGCCCCGGCTCCGGCGAGGGTGAACAAGCTGCGGCGGGTGAGCGCGGTGGCGGCGGGCAGGCCCGCAGATGTGGTGTTGGGCATGGCGGTGCGCGTAGTCCTCTCCCGTTGCGCTTGCGTGACAATGCTTGCGCTTGCGGCGCGGCGCAAGGCATGGGAGCGGCATGACCGACATTGTGCACCACACCCTTTACGATGGCCGCCGCATCGCGTTTCGCTACACCCATGGGTCAGGGCCGTGCCTGGTGTTCCTGCCCGGCTATATGTCCGACATGAGCGGCAGCAAGGCGAGCGCCCTGTTCGCCGAGGCTGAATTGGCCGGACGCGCCTGCCTGCTGCTCGACTATTCGGGCTGCGGGCTGAGTGACGGCGAGTTCGCCGATGGCACCCTGTCGAAGTGGCGGGACGAGGTGCTGGCGCTGGTGGCGTCCTATGTCAGTGGGCCGGTGCTGCTGGTCGGCTCCTCGATGGGCGGATGGCTGATGCTGCTGGTGGCCGAGCATCTGAAACACCGCCTCGCCGGGCTGATCGGCATTGCCCCCGCGCCCGATTTCACCCGTTGGGGCTACACCGCGGCACAGCGCGCAGCGCTGGCGGCGGGCGAGACGATTCTCGAGCCGAACCCCTATGGCCCCGAGCCGACGCCCACCCATCCCGGCTTCTTCGCCGATGCCGAATGTCACCTGCGGCTGGAGCGCGGGCTCGATCTCGCCTGTCCGGTGCATCTGATCCACGGCAAGGCCGATGCCGATGTGCCGTGGGAGATCAGCCTCAGGCTGAAAGCGGCGCTCGGGTCGGCTGAGGTTCAGGTGACGCTGGTAGAGGACGGCGATCACCGCCTGTCGCGTGACAGCGACATTGCCGCATTGAAGGCCATCGTGGCCGGTTTTTACGGATAGCGCCCCATGTCCCTGATCCTCGCCGTGTTGCTGCAAGTCGGCCCCAATCCGCTCGGCGGGGGGATGCAGGGCGATGATCTTGTGCGCGATCGGCCCGCACGGGCCGAGGCGGCAAAGACCGAGCTGAACGCGACCAGCGCCTGGCTCGAAACCTGTCTCGATCAGCTCGCCGAAGACCCGGCGCGCGCCCATGCCACGGCGCAAATCCGCCGCAGCGAGACGCAAGGGGCCGACCGGGTGCTCGCCAACCACTGTCTTGGCCTTGCCGCGAGCGAGCTGGGCCTGTGGGACGATGCCCGCGCCGCCTTTGCCGCCGCCCGTGCCGAAACCCCCGAGGACGAGACCCGCACCCGCGCCCGCTATGCCGCGCTGGCGGGCAACGCCGCGCTGGGCGGAGGCGATGCGGCGGGCGCGGAAGGGCTGCTGGCGCTGGCCGAGGGCGAGGCACGCGCTGCCGGTTCCGCCCCGCTCGAAGCCATCGCCGCCACCGACCGCGCCCGCGCGCTGGTGACGCTGGGGCGGGGGGAGGAGGCGCTCGCCGCGCTCGACATCGCCACCACCGCCGCGCCTGACCGGGCCGAGGGCTGGCTCCTGAAGGCGACGCTGCTGCGCCGGCTCGACCGGCTTGGCGAGGCGCAGGCCGCGATCGAGCGCGCCTCGGCCATCGCCCCGGGCAGCGCCGGTCTCGGCCCCGAGATCGGGCTTGAGGCCGGGGTGATCGCAGTGCTGGCCGGGCGTGACGAGGCCGCGCGGGCGAGCTGGCAATCGGTGATCAGCCTCGCCCCCGAACATCCCGCCGCTGCCACCGCCAAGGGCTATCTTGCGCAATTGGGCGGGGCAGGCGAGACTGCCGCTGCGCCCGCCCAGGAGGCTCTGCAACAATGACCCGCTTTTCCGTGCTCGACCTCGTGCCCGTCCGCGAGGGCGGCACCCTCACCGAAGCCTTCGCCGCCACCACGCAGCTGGCGCGCGCCGCCGAGGCGGTGGGATGCGACCGCTTCTGGGTGGCCGAGCATCACGCGATGGACGGGATTGCGGGCGGCGCGACCTCGGTGGTGCTCGCGCATATCGGCAATGCCACCAGCCGCATCCGCATCGGATCGGGCGGGATCATGCTGCCCAACCACACCCCGTTCCAGATCGCCGAGCAGTTCGGCACGCTGGACGCGCTGTTCCCCGGGCGGGTCGACCTCGGGCTGGGCCGCGCGCCGGGGGCCGGGCCGGAATTGCAGCGCGCCTTGCGCAAGAACCTCCACCAGGCCGCCGAATACTTCCCGCAGGACGTGGTCGAACTGCGCGCGCTGCTGACCGGCGATCTCGAGATGCCGATCGCCGCCACCCCCGGCCTCGGCGCCAAGGTCGAGCTGTGGATGCTGGGATCGAGCCTGTTCGGCGCGCAGCTCGCGGCGAAACTTGGTCTCCCCTATGCCTTTGCGGCGCATTTCGCGCCCGATCATCTGGACGCCGCGCTCGCGGTCTATCGCCGCGACTTCCAGCCGTCAGACGCGCTGGATCGCCCCCATGTGATGGTCGCGATGAATGTCTTTGCCGCCGAGACTGAGGCCGAGGCGCGCCTGCTCGCCTCTTCGCAGCAGCAGAGCTTCGTGCGGTTGCGCTCGGGCCAGCCCGGCAGGCTGCCGCCACCGATCAGGGATTACACCGCAACCCTGCCCGCCCCCGCGCAGGCGATGCTCGCGCATATCGGGCAGGCCGCTGCCGTTGGCACACCCGCACAGGTGCGCGACGGGATTGCCGCCTTCGTGCAGCGCACCGGGGCGGACGAAATCATGCTCTGCGGCGCGACCTACGACCCGGACGCGCGCATCCGCAGCCTCGAACTGACGCTCGACGCCTGCCAGACCGTGCCCGCCGCCTGACGCTACGTCATCATCCCGCTTGGCACGGCGCAGATGAAAGTGTATCGCCACATCATACGATAACAACAATCCGGCATAATAATGTTGCGCACGAAGCGCAGGCCGGACGCAGGACGAGCAGGAGCCTTTCATGGTGCCCCAAACCACCGTCGCCGCGCCTTCCAAGGCGCTGATCAAGGCTCTGCGGGTGGCTCTGGAAGCCTCGATGCTGCCCGGCGATCCGCCGCTCGGCAAGGCGGCGCTCGACGAGGCGGCGGGCTGGCTGCTCACCGCCGCCGCCACCCGCGCCCCCGGCCAGTCGCTGGTCGCGCTCGAATCCGCCGGTGGCGACCGCCGTCACCTGCGCATCGGCCTCATCAATGACGATATGCCGTTTCTGGTCGATTCTGTCGCGGCGACGATTGCCGCGCAGGGCGTGGGAATCGACCTGCTGCTCCACCCCGTGACCCCGGTCGAGCGTGACGCGGCCGGTGCCATCGCTGGGCTGGGCAAGACAGGCGCGCGCGAATCGCTGATCTACATCGAAACCCCGCGCGTCGACGCCCGCAAGCGGCGCGAACTGCTGGCCGCGCTCGAGACGACGCTGGCCGATGTCCAGGCAGCGGTCGGCGACTGGCCGACCATGCAGGCCGCGATCACCGCCGATGCCGCGCTGGCGGGCGCGGTCGATCCCGAGGCAGGCGCGCTGCTGTCGTGGCTGGGGGCGGGGATGCTGACCCAGCTCGGCCATGTCACCCGCCACCGTGACGGCACCAGTGCCGCGCGGCTCGGCATCTGCCGGGCCTCGGCGCACGACCTGCTGGCCGATACCTCCTATGCCCGCGCCTTCGAATGGTTCGACCGGCACGACGCGGCGGGCCGCCCGCAGGCACTGCTGGCGATCAAGTCCAACGTCCAGGCCCGCGTCCACCGCGCCAGCCCGCTCGACCTGTTCATCGTGCCCGTGCGCGAAGGCAAGACGATCACCGCGCTTTCGATCCATGCCGGGCTGTGGACCAGTGCGGCGCTGAACGAGCGGCCGTCCGAAGTGCCGGTGCTGCGCCGCATGGTCGCCGACATGACCGCGCGGCTCGGCTTCGATCCGGCCGGGCACAATGGCAAGGCGCTGGTGCACGCCTTCACCTCGCTGCCCAACGACCTGCTGACCGCCTTCGATCCGGCGCGCGTTGCTGATCTGGTTGCCACCAAGATGGCGCTGATCGACCGGCCGCGCCCGCGCCTCATCATGGTGCGATCGATGCTGGAGCGCCATGTCTTCGCCTTCGTCTGGCTGCCGCGCGATCAGCTGTCGACCGAGGTGCGCTTGCAGATTCAGGCGATGCTGCTTCAGGCGCCGGGAGCGCGGCTGCTCGACTGGAGCCTTGAGGTCGAAGGTTCGACGCTCGCCCTGCTGCGCTTCCTGATCGATGTGCGCGCCTGCGCCGATCTGCCTGACGATACCGCGATCGAGGCGCAGCTGGCGCAATTGCTGCGCGGGTGGAACGAGGCGGTCGAGGGCCATCTGGCCGCCACCGGCGAGGAGGCGGGCCGTGCCGCCGCGCTTGCTGGCCGCTATGCCCCGGCCTTCCCGACCGGTTACCGCCTTGCCTATGGCCCCGAAGAAGCCGCGCGCGATATCGCCAAGCTGCGCACTCTGGCGCTGGGAGAGGGCGGAGCGCAGCGCGCGGGGCATCGGGCTGTGCGGCTCTATCGCTGGCCCGCCGACGGGGCCGAGACGCTGCGGCTCAAGGTCTATGTCCCCCATGGCGTGCTCGCGCTGTCGGACGCAGTGCCCGCGCTCGAGAATTTCGGGTTCCGGGTGCTGGCCGAAGTGCCGACGATCCTGACCGATCCGACCCTCGGGTCGATCCACGAATTCGTGCTCACCCTGCCCGCCGGTCGCGAAGCCGGGGCACTGCTGGACCGCGCAGGCCTGATCGAGGGAGCGCTGGCCGACGTGCTGAGCGGCGGCGCAGAAGACGATCCCTTCAACCGCCTGATCCCCGCCGCCGGCCTGTCGCTGCGCGAGGCGAACTGGATGCGCGCGATCTATCGCTATCTGCGCCAGACCGGGGTGAGCTACACGATCTACACTGTCGTCGATGCACTGGTCGCCGCGCCGCAAGTGACAGCGGCGATGATCGCGCTGTTCCAGGCGCGGCACGATCCGGCCTTCAAGGGCGACCGCGACGAAGCGGTGGCCGCTGCGGGGGCCGCCTTCACCCGCGGGCTGGCAAAGGTTACCGCGATCAACGATGACCGCCTGCTGCGGCTCTACCGCGCGGTGCTGGATGCGGTGCTGCGCACCAACGCCTTTGCTCCGGCCGCGGCCGAGGCGCTTGCCTTCAAGCTCGAATCCGCGAAGGTTCCGGGCCTGCCCAAGCCGCTGCCCTGGCGCGAGATCTTCGTCTATTCGACGCGGGTTGAGGGCATTCACCTGCGTTCGGGCGCGGTGGCGCGCGGCGGCCTCAGGTGGTCTGACCGGCGCGACGACTTCCGCACCGAAATCCTCGGTCTGATGAAGGCGCAGCGGGTCAAGAACGCGGTGATCGTGCCCACCGGCGCGAAGGGCGGGTTCTATCCCAAGCAGCTCCCCAGCCCCGCGATCGACCGGGATAGCTGGGCAGCGGAAGGCCGTGCCTCCTACGAGGTGTTCATCCGCACGCTGCTGTCGGTCACCGACAACATCGTCGATGGCAAGGTCGTCCACCCCAAGGCCGTCGAAGTGCTCGATGGGGAAGACCCCTATTTCGTGGTCGCCGCCGACAAGGGCACCGCGACTTTCTCCGACATCGCCAACGGGATCGCGCAGAGCCGCGACTTCTGGCTCGATGACGCCTTCGCCAGCGGCGGGTCGAACGGGTACGACCACAAGGCGATGGGCATTACCGCGCGCGGGGCGTGGGTCAGCGTTCAGCGCCACTTCCGCGAGATGGGCATAGACGTCCAGACCGACAGCGTCACCGTTGCGGGCTGCGGCGATATGTCGGGCGATGTGTTCGGCAACGGGATGCTCTTGTCGAAGGCCTTGAAGCTGGTCGCCGCCTTCGATCACCGCCATATCTTCATCGACCCCACCCCCGATCCTGCCGCCAGCTGGAAGGAACGCGCGCGGATGTTCGCCCTGCCCCGCTCGAGCTGGGACGATTACGACACAGCGCTGATTTCCAAGGGCGGGGGCGTGTTCCCGCGCTCGGCCAAGGTCATCAAGCTCTCCAAGCGGGCGCGCGAGGTGCTGGGGATCGACGTCAAGGAAATCGAACCCGAGGCGCTGATTACCGCGATCCTCAAGGCGCCGGTCGACCTGCTGTGGTTCGGCGGGATCGGCACCTATGTGAAGGCGCCGCAGGAGAACAATATCCAGGTCGGCGACCCGGCCAATGATGCCCTGCGCGTCGATGCCACGGACGTGCGCGCCAAGGTGATCGGCGAAGGCGCGAACCTCGGCGTGACGCAGGCGGGGCGCATCGCCTTTTCGCTGGCGGAGGGCCGGATCAACACCGACTTCATCGACAATTCCGCCGGGGTCGATTGCTCCGACAACGAGGTCAACATCAAGATCGCGCTGGCTGCGGCGACAGCCAGCGGCAGGCTCAGCCCGAAGAAGCGCAACACCCTGCTCGCGACGATGACCGACGAGGTCGCCGATATCGTGCTGGAGGACAACCGCCTGCAAGCGCTCGCGCTGTCGGTGGCCGAGACCGGCGGGGCGGCGGCCACATCGGCCTATGTCCGCCTGATCGAGCGGCTGGAGGAAGCCGGCGATCTCGACCGTCGCACCGAGGGGCTGGCCGATGCCGAAACTTTCACCCGCCGCGCGGGCGAGGGCCACGGGCTGACCCGGCCCGAGCTGGCGGTGCTGCTGTCATCGGCCAAGCTGGCGCTGCAATCGGCGATCGAAGCGAGCAGCCTGCCCGATGATCCGGTGCTCGAACCGCTGCTGATCGCGCGCTTCCCTTCGGCGATGCGCAAGGCCTATGCGGCGGAAATCAAGGGCCACCGGCTGCGGCGCGAGATGATCGCGACGAGCCTGTCGAACCGCATCGTCAACCGGCTCGGCATGGTGCACCCCTTCGAACTCGCCGAGGAGGAAGGCGTGGGCCTGGCCGAAGTGGCGGGCGCTTTCGTGGTCGCCGAAAACCTGTTCAACCTCGCCCCGCTGTGGCGCGATCTTGATGCTGCCGACATTCCCGAAGCGGCGCGGCTGGCGCTGTTTGACCGGCTTGCGGCTGCGGTCGGCAACCTGATGAGCGACGTGCTGCGCACCGCTGCGGGCAAGGTCGCGGCGGGCGCGATGATCGGCGCGCTGGCCGATGGCGTCGCCGCGCTGGTCGCCGGACGCGAGGAATTGCTGACCGACGAGCCGCGCGCCCGCTCGCTGGCGCTGAAGGCGGGCTTTACCGCCGCCGGTGCGCCTGACGGGCTGGCAGCGCGGGTCGCCAATCTGTTCGACTTCGACGGCGCGGTGGGCCTCGCGCAAGCCTCGCTCGCCAGCGGGATCGAGGCCAAGCGGCTCACCCATGCCTTCACCGACATCGGCACCCGGCTCGGCCTCGACTGGGCGCAGGGGACGGCGGCGCATATGTCGCCTTCGGACGTGTGGGAGCGGCTGTTGGTGTCGGGCCTCGCGCGGGATTTCCAGCAGATGCGGATCGAGTTCCTGCGCCGTCTGATGCAGGACAAGACCGCGGCCAGCGACCCGCGCGGCGCGGTGGCGGACTGGGCGGCGCGCAATGCTGCAGGCGTCGCGCAGTTCCGCCAGCTGATCGCCCGCGCGCAGGCCCGCCCCCCGGTGGGCGCGGCGATGCTCGCCCAGATCGCCAGTCAGGCGCGCAACCTCCTGGAGCGCTGACGCGCTCGCAGATCGCCCGCCCCGCCGCTTCGCTCCAGCGAACAGCCAATCCGCTAACTTGACCCTTCGGCAATTTGCGCCACATCAAGGCCCGCACATTGCCGGAGGGGCACAGACAGACCATGGAATCCACGCACCAGCACGCCGACATCGTCATCGTCGGCACCGGCCACGGCGGCGCGCAGGCGGCGATTGCGCTGCGCCAGCACGGCTTTGACGGCTCGATCCTGATGATCGGCCGCGACGATGCCCCGCCCTACGAACGGCCGCCGCTCTCGAAGGAATATCTCGCGGGCGAAAAGGGCTTCGAGCGGATCATGATCCGGCCCGAGCGGTTCTGGGCGGAGAAGGACATTGCCCTGCATCTGGGCGCGGCGGTGACGGCGATCGATCCCCATGCGCATCGCGTGACCCTGTCGGATGGGGGCGAGGTCACCTATGGCAAGCTGATCTGGTCGGGCGGCGGCGATCCGCGCCGCCTGCCCGTGCCGGGCGCGGTGCTGCCCCAGGTGTTCTACGTCCGCGACAAGTCCGATTCGGACGCGATGATGCAGGCACTGGCCGACGGGGCAAAACGCGCGCTGGTGATCGGCGGCGGCTATATCGGGCTGGAGGCGGCTGCCGTCCTGCGCAAGCTCGGTTGCGAGGTCACGCTGGTCGAGATGCTCCCGCGCCTGCTCGCGCGGGTCGCGGGCGAGGAATTGTCGGCCTTCTATGCCGAGGAGCACCGCCGTCAGGGGGTCGATGTGCGGCTCGAAACCGGGGTGCACGCGGTGCTGGGCGAGGAGGCGGGTAAGGTCACCGGCGTCAGGCTCGACAATGGCGACGAGGTCGCCTGCGACATGGTGGTGGTCGGCATCGGCATCGTGCCCGCTGTCGCGCCGCTGATTGCGGCAGGCGCGGCGGGATCGAACGGGGTCGACGTTGATGAGTACTGCCGCACGACGCTCGACGATGTCTTTGCGATCGGCGACTGTGCGGCGCACGCCAACGACTTTGCCGATGGCGCCGTGATCCGGCTGGAATCGGTGCAGAATGCCAACGACATGGCAAACACGGTGGCCCGCGCGATCATGGGCGACAAGCAGCCCTATCATGCGCTGCCGTGGTTCTGGTCGAACCAGTATGATCTCAAGCTCCAGACTGCCGGCCTCAGCCTCGGATTCGATGCGACCGTGCTGCGCGGCGATCCGGCGACGCGCAAGTTCACCGTGGTCTACATGAAACACGGCAAGCCGATTGCCTTCGACTGTGTGGGCACGATGAAGGACTATGTGCAGGCAAGAAAGCTGCTCGAGAGCGGCTGCGGCAAGATTGATCCGGCGGTGCTGGCCGACCCTGAGGTGGCGCTCAAGGACCTCCTGTAAGCTTGCCCAAGGCCCACTCCGCCGCCTCGGCAACGACCGGATCGGGATCGTCGGTTAACGCCGTCACCTGTGCGGTAAGCGCCGCATTGCCGCTATTGCCCGCCGCATAGAGGCAGTTGCGCACAAACCGGTCGCGCCCGATGCGCTTGATCGGGGAGCCGGAGAACAGCGCCCGGAACCCCGCATCGTCCAGCGCCAGCAATTCCCCCAGCCGCGGTGCGACCAGTTCGGCGCGGGGGAGGAATTCCCGCATCGCCTGTGCGGCCGAGGCAAACTTGTTCCACGGGCACACCGCCAGACAATCGTCGCAGCCGTAGATGCGGTTTCCCAGTCCCGCACGCAGTTCCTCGGGCACCGGCCCCTTGTGCTCGATGTTGAGGTAGGAAATGCACCGCCGCGCATCGAGCCGATAGGGCGCGGGGAAGGCATCGGTGGGGCACGCATCAAGACAGGCGCGGCAGCTTCCGCATTGGTCGCGGTGCGGCTCTGCCGGGGTCAGATCGAGCGTGGTGTAGATTGCTCCAAGAAACAGCCAGCTACCGTGGGTGGGGCTGACCATATTGGTGTGCTTGCCCTGCCAGCCGATCCCCGCCGCCTCGCCCAAGGGCTTTTCCATCACCGGGGCGGTGTCGACGAACACTTTCACCTGCGCGCCCGGCACCGCCTCCACCAGCCAGCGGGCCAGCGCCTTCAGGCGCTTCTTGACGACATCGTGATAGTCCTTG
Source organism: Erythrobacter sp. BLCC-B19 (assembly GCF_028621955.1). NCBI lineage: Bacteria > Pseudomonadati > Pseudomonadota > Alphaproteobacteria > Sphingomonadales > Erythrobacteraceae > Erythrobacter > Erythrobacter sp. BLCC-B19. The sequence continues at coordinate 1,170,543 of NZ_CP117516.1, read as the reverse complement.
CCTTGCGCATAGACCGAGATGCGGGCGTGGGTATCCGACCCCTCCAGCGCCAGCGGATCATGCGCAGGCGCGTAACTCATGCCGAGCGCGATCACGCTTTTCGCCTCGGGCCATAGCCCTTGTGGGGAGCGGCGGTGATCGAGGCGGGTTGCCATCCATTCCATGCTGCCATGGTGCCCATCGCCCAGCCATTGCTCCAGCCGCGCAGCGCGCAGCGGGTCTTCCCCCGCGCTGGCAAAGCCGCATACCGCAAAGCCCTCGGCCAGCGCCCGTTCGGCGATCCTGTCAGGAAGGGTTGCGGGCGCGTTAACCATGTCTGGAGAGGCTCCCGTTTAATCCTGCCCGCTAACCGCGTATGCCATGGATATGGCGGTAAGCAATCATGCGGCGACGGGCAATCACGGGGACGGCTCCATCGCCGTTCCCGCCGATGCGCGTCCGCTGGCGATCGAGGCGCGCGGGCTGGTCAAGAGCTTTGACGGCACGCGCGCGGTGGACGGGGTGGACATTTCCGTCCCCGAGGGCGCGATCTACGGCATTCTCGGCCCCAACGGTGCGGGGAAGACCACGACGCTGCGGATGTTGCTCGGCATCATCGACCCGGATGAAGGCGTGCGCCGCGTGTTCGGGCATGACCGCCCGCATGATATTGGCCGGCTGATCGGCTACCTGCCCGAAGAGCGCGGGCTCTACCCGGCGATGAAGTGCATCGAGGCGATTGCCTTCATGGGTGCGCTGCGGGGTTTGCCCTTGAAAGAGGGCCGCGCTCGGGCGGTGGAGCTGCTCGAACGCCATGGCCTTGGCCATGCGGCAGACCGCCAGATCCGCCAGCTGTCCAAAGGCATGGCCCAGACCGTCCAGCTGCTCGGCACGCTGGTGCACAAGCCCCGGCTGGTGGTGCTGGACGAGCCGTTCTCCGGCCTCGATGCGATCAATCAGGGCAAGCTGGAACTGATGATCCGCGCGCTTGCCGATGATGGCGTGACCGTGATCTTCTCCACCCACGTGATCCACCATGCCGAACGCCTGTGCGAAGGCGTGGCGATCATCGCCGGGGGCAAGGTGCCCTATGCGGGGTCTGTCGAGGCCGCCCGTGACCGCATCCCGGCGCAGGTGCGGCTGGAAACGCGGGCGCGCGAAGGCGCATGGCTCAGCTTCCTGCCGCCTGAAACCCGCCGCAACGGCGACTTCTTCCAATTCCCCCTGCCCGCCACCGGGATCGAGCCGTTGCTCAAGGGCCTGATCGAAGGCGAGGCGGGCATCCTCTCGCTCTCGATCGAGCGCGCAGGCCTCCACGATGCCTTCGTCGCCATCGCGGGCGAGGCCGCCGCGCGCCAGCTGCAAGCCGATAACGAGGGAACCGCCCGATGAGCGAGAATCTCCGCCCGCGCCTCTCCGCGCTCGAAGCCGCATGGGTCATCGCCCGGCGCGATTTCGTCGCCGTGCTGTTCTCCCGCGCCTTCCTGTTCTTCCTTCTGGGGCCGCTGTTCCCGGTGATCGTCGGCGGCCTTGCCGGAAGCATCGGCGGCGAGGTGCAGCGCGAGGCGGTCAGCCTTGAGGTTGGCCTTGCCATGACCCCGCAGGAAAACGCCGCGATGATCGCTGCGGGCGAGCGGTTGTCGGGCCAGCTCGGCGGCGCGCTGCCCGATCTGCGCGCCGTGCCCGAAGCGGCGAGCGACCCCGCTTTCAACGCCCGCGCCTTCATGGAAGCGCGCCGGGGCAATTATGCCGCGATCATGACCGGCACCCTCGCCGAGCCCACGCTGGTCGGCACGCAGGGGCAATTGCGCCGCTGGAAGGGGCCGATCGGCCTCGTCGCCGCTGAAGCCACCAGCGCCGAACCGGCCAGCTTCCCGCCGGTCAGCACCGAAGTTGTCACCACCAGCGCCGCTTCCGAGCGCACGACCCGCATCCAGACCGCGCAGATCGCGCAGATGCTATTGTTCCTGCTGACGATGCTGCTGGCGGGCATGGTGCTGTCGAACCTGGTCGAGGAAAAGGCGAACAAGATCATCGAGATCCTCGCCGCCGCTATTCCGATGGACGCTGTATTCATGGGCAAGCTGTTTGCGATGCTCGCGGTCTCCTTCGTCGGGATCGCGGTGTGGGGCACGGTTGCCTGGGGGCTGTTTGCACTGGGCGGCGATGCGATCACGCAGGTCACCGGCTTCAACATCGCCAACCTGCCCGCGCCTGCGGTCGGCTGGCCGCTGTTCGTGGCGCTGGGGGTGGTCTATTTCGCGATGGCTTACCTGCTGCTCGGCGCCCTGTTCCTCACCATCGGTTCGATGGCGAGTTCGGTGCGCGAGGTGCAGACCCTGTCGATGCCCGTCACCATGATGCAGCTGATGGTGTTTTTCCTCGCCGCCTATACCATCAAGCAGCCCGGTTCCGCGCTGGAACTCGCCGCGATTGCCTTCCCGCTGTCCTCGCCCTTCGCGATGCTGGCGCGGGCGGCGATGGAGCCCGAGGTGTGGACGCACGTTGTTGCCCTCGCCTGGCAGGCGGTTGCTGTGGTGGCGCTGGTCAAGGGCGGCTCGCTGCTGTTCCGCAAGCGGGTGATGAAATCGGGTGGGGCGGGACGCGACAAGTCCCGCAAAAACGCTCGCCTCGCCGCCTGATCGGTTCCGATTCGCAACCTACTATTGACAAGGCTGTAAGTTAAGGCAGACTGCGACTCGGATCAGGGTGGCCCATCCACGAGGCCGCCCGACGGGAGACAGATATGGCCACGATTGCCCCGCCCACCCCGGTGCAGCGCCCGCAAGTGCGCCGCGAACCTTCGTCCTATGATGCGCTCAAGGCCCACTTCGAGAACCATCCCGAAGAGCGCCTCAGCCACCCCCATCCGTGGGATGTGAGCCGTTCGGACATCTATTTCGAGGACCGCTGGCAGCCGATCTTTGCCGAGATGCGCGCGGCAGGCCAATTGCACTGGATTCCCGAAAGCCCGTTCGGCCCCTATTGGGCAGTGGTTGGCCACAAGGCGATCCAGCATATCGAGGCGCTGCCAGAAACCTTCTCGTCGAGCTGGGAGCATGGCGGGATCACTATCCTGAACCGTCTGTCGGAAGAAGAGGCTGCCGCCAGCGGGGTCGAAAGCCGCGAATTGCCGATGTTCATCGCGATGGACCGCCCGCAGCACACCGGCCAGCGCCGCACCGTTGCCCCCAAGTTCACGCCCACGGCGATTCAGGACATGGAGGCCGAGATCCGCCAGCGCACCGGCGAGCTGCTCGACAGCCTGCCGCGCGGCAAAGTGTTCGACTGGGTCGATACCGTCTCGATCGAGCTGACCACCGGGATGCTCGCGATCCTTTTCGGCTTCCCCTGGGAAGACCGCCGCCTGCTGACCTTCTGGTCGGACTGGTCGGGCGATACCGAGCTCGCCACGGTGCGCGAACTCGACGAGATGCGCTGGGGCATCCTTCAGGAAATGGCGGCCTATTTCCAGTCGCTGTGGATCGAGCGCACGATGGACAGCGAGCCGGGCAATGATCTCATTTCGATGATGATCCATTCGCAGGCGATGAACCAGATGCGGCCCGAGGAATTCATGGGCAATCTGATCCTGCTGATCGTCGGCGGCAACGATACCACCCGCAACACGATGAGCGGGATCATCCACGCGCTCGACAAGTTCCCCGACCAGCGCAAGCTCTACGAGGAAAACCCCGACCTGATCCCCAACGCGGTGCAGGAGATCCTGCGGATGCAGGTGCCACTGGCCCATATGCGCCGCACCTGCACGGAGGATACCGAGGTCTTCGGCCAGCAGATCAAGGCCGGCGACAAGGTCGTGCTGTGGTACATCAGCGCGAACCGCGATGCAGAGGTGTTCGACAATCCCGACAAGCTCGACATCACCCGCGAGAATGCCCGCCGCCATTTGTCCTTCGGCTACGGCATCCACCGCTGCGTGGGCGCGCGGCTGGCAGAGCTTCAGCTGCGGGTGCTGCTCGAGGAAATGCACAAGCGCCGGATCCGCGTGCACGTCGCGGGCGATGTCGAGCGGGTGCGGGCGAACTTCGTCCACGGATTCCGCAAGCTCGAAGTGGAAATCACCACCTTCTGATGCCGCGACGGCAGGCGGGTGTGAAACTTCGGGCGGGTTTTCGGCGTATAAGGGGAGCGGGCGCGATGTCCGCTGCCACGGAGACACCGATGCACGTGCCTGTCCTCACCCGCCGCCGCCTGATCGCTGCCAGTGCCAGCCTTGCCGCGACGCTGCCCTTCGTGAGCGCCTGCGGGGCGGCCCCTGCCGAGGCGAAGTCCTATCCCAAGGGCAAGTCGAACGCCGAATGGAAGAAACTGCTGACCCGCGACCAGTATCACGTGCTGCGCGAAGCGGGGACGGAGCGCGCCTTCACCTCGCCGCTCAACAAGGAAAAGCGCAAAGGAACCTTCGTGTGCGCGGCTTGCGCCAACCCGCTCTATGCCTCGGCGCACAAGTATGACAGCGGCACCGGCTGGCCGAGCTTCTGGCAGGCGGTGGACAAGGGCGCGGTCGGTACCAGCACCGATTACCTCATCGGCTACGCCCGCACCGAAGTGCACTGCGCCGATTGCGGCGGGCATCTGGGCCACATTTTCGATGATGGCCCGCGCCCGACCGGCAAGCGGCACTGCATCAACGGGGTCGCGCTGAAGTTCGTCCCTGCCTAGGCGGCGTTGTCGTCCAGCAGCGCCGGCGCCTGAAGCTGCGCTGCCAGCCGCGCGAACTCGCCGAGCGTGAAGGTGTCGTCGAACACCACGCCATACTGACGATCACGCCGCCAGCGCACCTTGGCGCGGACATCGCGGGTTTCCCCGGCAAGACCGGGCGCAGCGATTCGCACCGTCTGGTCGATCGCCAGCAGCCGATCGCAGGTCAGCCGCGCGCCTTGCTGCGAGAGGTTTTCGACCACCGCCTCGAACTGGCCCGACAGGGTGGTCACCACCACCGGGAAACACAGCCCCAGCCGCAGGCCGCGCTTGGGATAGTCGCTCGATTCGTTGACCAGCTGCTCGACTGCGACAGGTTCGAGGAACGCGAAGCCGGCCTCGTTGTCGCGCTGCCACTTGCGGGTGATCTCATAGACCGCGCCCGCGGGCATATGCAGGGCGAAATCCTGGCACACCGGCAGGGCATGGAACAGGCGCACGCTCACTCCGGTTTCCGAGACATCGCGGATCACGCACACGAATTCGCCCTGGGCCGAGACCAGTTTGGCGGCGCGGATCAGCAGGGTGAAGCGCGGCGCGGCGCGCAGTTCGCTGCCGCCGACGTCGGGGCTCGGTTCGAGCGATGCGGGAGAGGTCGCTGGTTCCATGTCCTGTTGTCCCAATCCGACAGCCCCTGGTCCTGGCACTGGCGAGACACGCAGAAGACGCCTTTGTCTCCTGCTTCCAATCATGGATTACGTACAAGGCGTTAAGAGGGTGATAATGAGACAGAACCGCTGTCGCGCTTGTGCCCTGTCAAATGACGTAGGGGCGGCGGGGCGTTTCCCGCCTTCCTTCGGGCCGGGACTGGTACGGGCGGCGGGACTCGAACCCGCACGAGCAAAGCTCAGGGGATTTTAAGTCCCCGGCGTCTACCATTCCGCCACGCCCGCTTGACGCCAGCCTTTGGCACAGAATGACAGGATAAGGCCAGAGCTTGCCAGCAGCGCACCAAGCCGCCATTTCGGGCGCTTGGCAATCGACAAGGGGCGCGTGGCATGGCGGGCGAAGCATCAGACGCGCATTCGGTGGTGGCGACGATCCAGCCGGCGATCACGCTGCTGGGTCTCGGCATTGCCGCCGCGCTGGGTTCGCGCGCGTTGCGGCTCAATCCGATCGTTGGCTATCTCGGGCTCGGGCTGGGGCTGGCGAGCCTCGGCACGGCGGCCGATTTCAGCGGCCCGGTGGTTGCCGCGATGGCCGAAGCGGGGGTGATGTTCCTGCTGTTCAACCTTGGCCTGCACTTCTCCCTGGGGCGGATCCGGGCCGAGGCGGGCAATATCTTCGGCTTTGGCAGCCTGCAGATGCTGGTGGCGGGCGGCGGATTTGCCGCGCTGTTCTGGCTGATGGGCCTGCCCCCGGTGTTCGCGGTGATCGCGGGCTTCGGCATGGGCCTCTCCTCAACCGCGGTCGTCATCGGGCTGGTGCGCGAGCGGGGGCAGGAGGATTGCCCGGTGGGCCGCGCGGCGCAATCGATCCTGATCTTTCAGGACATCGCCGCGATCGCCTTGCTGGTCACGGCCGGGGCGATTGCCGAGGGCGGGGCGCTCGGCCCGGCACTGGGGATGGCCGCGGCCAAGGCGCTCGCCGCCTTCGGGATCGCGGTGCTGTTTTCCCGGTTCCTGACCGAGCCGCTGTTCGGCCTGATCGCCCGCGCGGGCACCACCGAGGTCTATACCGCGACCGCGCTGTTCATCGCGCTCGCCGCCGGATGGGCGACGGGGCAGGCGGGGCTCTCGCTGACGCTGGGTGCGTTCCTCGGCGGCATGGCGGTGGCGGATTCGCGCTATCGCATTCTGGTGCAGACCGAGATCGACGCCTTCCGCGGGCTGTTCCTGAGCTTCTTTTTCATCTCGGTCGGTCTCAGCATCGACCCGGCGCTGCTGGTGGCCGACTGGGTGCTGGTGGTGGGCCTGACGCTGGGAATGGTGGTGCTGAAATGTGCCTTCAACATGGGCGCAGCGCTGCTCAACCGCTGGTCGGTGCCCGGGTCGATCCAGCTCGGCTTCCTGCTGGGGCAGGGGAGCGAGTTCACGCTGGTGCTGCTGGCGCTGCCCGCGGTCGCCGGGCTGGCCGAACCGCGGCTGGTGTCCGCCATGGTCACCGCCATCGCGATCAGCCTCGCGGTGACGCCGCTGGTCTCGAACATCGGCCGCAAGCTGGCCGGGCGCCTGCGGCAAGGGCCGCCTGATGCCAAGCTGGCAGGCGATGATGCGCCGGTGCTGATCATCGGCCTCACCCCCGCAGGCCGGGCGGTGGCCGATGCGCTGGCGTTCAACGACATCGCCTACCTCGCAGTCGATGCCGATCACGACCGCTTCCAGATGGCACTGGCCGATGGCTACCACGCCCACAGCGCCAACCCCGCCGACCCGCGCAGCTGGGATGCCATCGGGATCGACCGGCGGCAGGTGCTGGTGATCGCGACCGGCGACACCGCGGTCTCGCGCGAAGTCACCCCGCTCGCACAGCAACGGATGCCGGGGGTGTCGCGGATCATCGCCGTGCCGGGGGCGGACGAGGCGGGCGAGATGGCCGAACTGGGGCTGGTGCCGGTCGACATGAGCATGAGCGGCGGGGCCGAGCGGCTGACCGATCTGGTCTTCGCCGCCCTCGGCCGTGAACGTGCGCTACCGGTGCCCGGCCTTGCCAGGGACGACCCGATGCCGCGCGCGGCGTGATGCCTTTGCCTCCAATGTTTCACGTGAAACATTCGGGCCAAACGCCTCCGGCCGCGCAGCGACCGCGATCATAGCACCATATTGAGAATCGCGCCGATTCGGCCCGCCAGCATACGGGCCGCAAGGCCGACCGGCCGCCCGCAGGCGCCCGTGGCGAAGCGGAGGAATAGCGCCGAGGACAAGGGCGCGAACGCGCCCTCGGGGCTCACTTATTCAGGCGCTCGCGGATTTCCTTGCCGGCCTTGAAATAGGGCACGCGCTTTTCCGGCACATCGACTGTCTCGCCGGTGCGCGGGTTGCGCCCGCTTCTTGCTTCGCGCTCACGCGTCGAAAAGGCACCGAAGCCGCGCAGTTCGACCCGGCCCCCTTCGGCCAGCCGCTGGGCAATCTCGTCGAAGAAGATATCCACCACCTGCTCGATCTCGTCAGCGCGCAGGTCGGGGTTGTCCTTGTGCAGTTCTTGCAGCAATTCGGATCTGATCATGGCGATCTCCACGACGCCCATGGACGGTCGAGCCGCCAAATCACGCCGTCAATGCGGGTTACCCCGTCGTTTCCTCAACTCGCCTCCGACCCGTGAGGCGCCCCCATTAATCCCACCCTTGCGGGTTATGCAACCCGCGAGTTTGGAATATGAACAGACTGTCAGAATTCGGGAAACTTCGCAACCTGCATAAGTGTCAGTAAGCGCGAATTATCCCTAAGTAAGAGCGAGTTCCGCCAGATCGAGGCCGAGCCGCTGCATCCGGCTGCGGATTTCGGGCCATTCCTCGCGCAGGAAGGCCTCGCGCTCGGCAGCGCGCAGGCGTTCGGCCGCACCGCGCACGACATACATCCCCACCCCGCGCTGCACTTCGACAAGGCCATCGTTCTGGAACTGTTGATAGGCCTTCGCCACCGTCAGCGGGTTCGCGCCCTGCTCGGCCGCCAGCGCCCGCACCGAAGGCAGCATCGCGCCCTCCGGATAGACCCCGTCGATAATCGCCGCGGCAATCTGGTCGCGCAGCTTGAGATAGACGGGGCGGTTGGTGTTGGGGTTCATGGTGCATCAGTGCCATAATACAGCCATGCGGTCAATTTTATTTGCGTGCCCGCCTCCGCGGGCACGTCCTCGGCGAGTTTCCGTCGCTTCGCGCCGGATCGCCTGCGGCTCGCGCGCGTGCGCTCGCGGTCGCTAGCGCGACCGACCTCGCGCTGTCGCAGTTTGTGTTTCCGCCTTGCGCTTTGGGCATTCCATTACGCTTGCACGCAACAAAAGCTTCACACGCGCGCATCAGGCGCTAGGGTGCGCTCCCATTGCGGTGGTGTGGTGAGGCACCTCCCCCTAACCATTCGATGGGGATCGAATACATGATGGATATTTCGCTGTGGGCGGAGGCCGAATGGATTGCGGCCATCGCCGTGCTGGTGCTGATCGTGTTTCTGGCGATCGGGGCCAAGATCGCGGTGCAGAGCGAGCCTGAGTTCGCCGGCCACCCCAAAGGCCTCTATATGCTGTTCTTCGCCGAGATGTGGGAGCGCTTCTCCTACTACGGTATGCGCGCGATTCTGATTTTCTACCTCACCCAGCACTGGCTGTTTTCCGACGGCAAATCGAACCTGATCTACGGCGCCTACACCTCGCTGGTGTACATCACCCCGGTGCTCGGCGGCTATTTGGCTGACCGTTATCTGGGCCAGCGCAAGGCGGTGCTGTTTGGCGGGTTGCTGCTGGCGATCGGTCACACGCTGATGGCGGTCGAGGGCACCGGCGGGCAGAACGATCCCACGATCAACGTGTTTTGGGCTGCGCTCGCCTTCATCATCGTCGGCTCGGGCTTCCTGAAGGCCAACATCTCGGTGATGGTCGGTCAGCTCTACAACCTCACCGACGTGCGCCGCGACGGTGCCTATACGATCTTCTACATGGGCATCAACGTGGGTGCGGCGCTGGGCACGATTCTGGTCGCCTACCTGGGCCAGCACCCCTCCTTCGGCTGGGGCTTCGGCTTTGGTCTGGCGGGCATCGGGATGCTGCTGGGCCTGATCGTCTTCGTGCTCGGCAAGGCCAGCCTGCGCGGCGCGGGCGAGGCGCCCAAGCTGCTGACCAAGGGCACGGAATACGGGCTCTATGGCATCGGCTTTGCCGCCGTCGCGGTGATCTGGGCGCTGGTGCAGTATCAGGACGTGATCCAGACGCTGCTGGCGATCTCGGGCGTGGCGCTGCTGGGCTACGTGCTGTTCGAGAGCTTCAAGCTGCCCAAGGAACCGCGTGAACGGATGTTCGCGATCCTGTTCCTGATCAGCCTCAACCCGCTGTTCTGGGGTCTGTTCGAGCAGGCGGGCGGATCGATGAACCTGTTCACCGATCGCTTTGTCGACCGCGCCGGGGTGCCGGCGGGGATCTTCCAGTCGATCAACCCGATCTACATTATCCTGATGGCGCCGGTCTTTGCCGGGCTGTGGCAGTGGCTCGGCAGCAAGGGGCGCGAGCCCTCGGCCCCGGCCAAGTTCGGTCTGGCGCTGGCGCAAATGGGCCTCGCCAACCTCGTGCTGGTGTGGGGCGCGGAAGCCTATGGCATCGCCGCGATGACCCCGGTGATCCTCGTGTTCGCCTACTACTTCTTCGCCACCACTGCCGAGCTGTGCCTCTCGCCTGTCGGTCTGTCGGCGATGAACCGGCTGGCGCCCAAGCACCTTGCGTCGCTGATCATGGGCGCATGGTTCTACATGACCGCGGTCGGCAACTTCGTGGCCGGCAAGATCGGCGAAGCGACCGGCGGGCATGGCGGCGAAATGACCAAGCAGGGTCTGCTCGACATCTACGAACTGTTCGGCTGGATCGCGATCGGGGCCGCCGTGGCGGTGCTGCTGGTCAGCCCGGTTGTGAAGAAGTGGATGCACCTCGACACGCTCAAGGACACCGCCCCCGTATCGGACGGCCCTTCACTCGCCAAGGCCGAGCCTGCCGAGTAACGAAAAGCGGACGCTCCAATCGTCCAACAGCATGGACAAACCTCGCGTTTTCGGTTCCAACAAGAACTTCGAATAACGCGAGGTTTGAATGTTTGCAGATACCAAGCGGCGCAGCAGGGGCGCCGGCGTAATTCTCACCCTCGCCAGTGCCCTGGCGCTGGCAGCGTGCTCGACTTCGGGCGGCGGGGCAAAGCCCGCCAATGCTTCGGACGCTCCGGAAAAGTCGGACAAGACCTTCGCCGCGACCAAGGCGGGCGATCCGGTGTTCGCCTCGACCTACAAGCCCTTCCCCAATGTCGCGACCGCCATCCGCGGCGCGACAATCTATGACGGCAAGGGCGGAAAGATCGAGAACGGCGTGGTGTTCATGTCGGGCGGCACAATCACCTCGGTCGGCGGGCCGGACACCCCGATCCCGGCCGACATCGCGGTGTTCGACGGCACGGGCAAGTTCGTCACCCCCGGCATCATCGACATTCACTCGCACCTTGGCGACTACCCCTCGCCCGGGGTCGAGGCCCATTCCGACGGCAACGAAGCCACCGCGCCGACCACGCCTGAAGTGTGGGCCGAACATTCGGTCTGGCCGCAAGACCCCGGCTTCAGCCGCGCGATGGCCAATGGCGGGATCACCGCGCTGCAAATCCTGCCCGGCTCGGCCAACCTGATGGGCGGGCGTTCGGTGACGCTCAAGAACGTGCCCGCGCGCACGGTGCAGGGGATGAAGTTCCCCGGCGCGCCCTATGGCCTCAAGATGGCCTGCGGCGAGAACCCCAAGCGCGTCTATGGCGGGCGTGGGCGGATGCCTTCGACCCGGATGGGCAACTTCGCGGTCAACCGCGAAACCTGGCTCGCCGCGATCGACTACGCCAACGAGAAAGACCCCAAGCGCGACCTCGCCAAGGAGACGCTGGTGGGCGTGCTAAAGGGCGAAATCCTCGTCCACAACCACTGCTACCGCGCCGACGAGATGGCGCTGGTGCTCGATATGGCCAAGGAGATGGGCTACAAGGTGTCGACCTTCCATCACGCGGTCGAAGCCTACAAGATCGGCGATCTGCTGAAAGAGAACGAGGTCTGCTCGGCGATCTGGGCCGACTGGTATGGCTTCAAGATGGAAAGCTACGACGGCATCCTTGAAAATGCCGCCTTCCTCCAGCGGGAGGGCGCCTGCGTGGTGATCCACTCGGACGACCAGAATGATATCCAGCGCCTCAATCAGGAGGCCGCCAAGGCGCAGGCCGCGGGCAAGCGCGTGGGGATCGACATTTCCGATGCCACCGTGATCGGCTGGATCACGCTTAACCCGGCCAAGGCGATGGGCATTGCCGACAAGACCGGCAGCCTTGAGGTCGGCAAGATGGCCGACGTGGTGCTGTGGAACGGCGATCCGCTGTCGGTCTATTCACGCCCCGAAAAGGTCTGGATCGACGGCGCACTGATGTTCGACGCGATGAACCCCAAGACAAGGCCCGTCAGCGATTTCGAGCTCGGCCAGCCCGGTGAAGGAGATGTGAAGTGAAGGCTCTCTCCCACCTTGGCCTCACCCTGGCCGCCAGCGCGCTGGCGCTTTCCGCCCCTGCCATGGCGCAGGATCTGGTCGTCACCAACGCCAAGCTGGTGATCGGCGATGGCTCCGCGCCGATCGAGGGCGGTGTCGTGATCGTGGATGACGGCAAGGTCGTGTTTGCAGGCAAGCCGACCCCCGGACAGACCTTCTCCACCGATGTGCTCGTCGATGCGGGCGGCGCGTGGGTCACCCCCGGCATCTTCGCCACGGTGACGACACTCGGCCTCGCGGATGTGTCGGCGGTGGATGAGAGCAACGACATCACCGCGGGCGAAACCCCGTTCAGCGCGGCGCTCGATGCGGCGACGGCGATCAACCCGACTTCGCAGCACATCCTTGTCCACAAGGCCGCCGGGATCACGCGGGCGACCACCTCGATGCTGCCGGCGGGCTCGATCTTCGCAGGGCAGGGCGCAATCATTGATCTGGATGGCGATGCCAGGCCGGTGATGCAGGCGCGCGCCTTCCAGATGATCAACCTCGGCGAAGGCGGGGCAGACCGGGCAGGCGGCAGCCGCTCGGCCGCGCACGCGCTGCTGCGCGCGGCGCTGCGTGAGGCGCAGGCACTGGCCGGCAAGCCCGGCATCCCCGAGACGACCGAGATCGGCAAGGATGACGAAGTGCTCCTCAGCCGCTTCGACGCCGAGGCGCTGGTGCCGGTGGTGACGGGCAAGCAGAAGCTCTATGTCGCGGCTGACCGGATGGCCGATATCCGCGCCGTGCTGGCGCTGAAGGCGGAATATCCCAAGCTCGATCTGGTGCTGGTTGGCGCGACCGAGGGCTGGCTGGTCGCCGACGAGATCGCGGCTGCCGGGGTGCCAGTGATCGCCAATGGCCTCATCGACCTGCCCGAAACCTTCGAGCAGCTGGGCGCGACCCAGTCCAATGTCGGACGGCTCGCCAAGGCGGGGGTAAAGGTCGCGGTCAACGCCGCGACCATGCAGGACCCGCGCCGCTTGCAGCAGGTGGCGGGCAATCTGGTGGCGCTGACCAAAATGCCCGGCGCGACCGGCCTGAGCTGGGATCAGGCCTTCGCCGCGATCAGTTCCGTCCCTGCCGAGATCAGCGGCATGGGCGGCAAGGCGGGGGTGCTCAAGCCCGGCGCGCTGGGCGATGTGGTGATCTGGACCGACGATCCGCTGGAGGTGGGCAGCGTGCCAAGCACGGTGTTCATCGGCGGGGTGAAGCAGGATCTCACCAACCACCAGACCCGCCTGCGCGACCGCTATCTCGACCTTGACGAGAGCAACCGGCCCAAGGCCTACGACTGGTAGGCGCGGGTCAGCGCAATCATGGCTCAGCCCTGCTGCGGCCAGCGCGCCGGGTTCTCGTCTGCGTCGAACAGATGCTCCGCGCCCCACGCGCCGAGCTGTTCATAGAGCGGCACCAGCGCGCGCGCCTTGTCCGTCAGGACATAGCGCGCGCGCTTGCCCTCGGGCGGGTCGCGCCGCATCAGCCCGGCCTCCTGCAGAATTGCCAGGCGTGAGGTCAGCGCGGCGCGGTTGATGCCGAGCCGCTCGACGAATTCCTCGAACCGCTCTGCCCCCAGAAACGCATCGCGCAGGATCAGCAGCGCCCAGCGATCCCCCAGCACGCGCGCGGCACGAGCGATGGGGCAGGGCGCGCGCGAGGGGCGATAGGTCTTCATCGGTCTGATTATCAGACTTGCGCGGCCTGATGGCAAGCGGCATAACATCTGCATTGCAGACTTTAAGGACCCCGCACCATGGCCACTCCCCTCCCCAACCGCTTCGCCTCGCCTGAGGAATCCATCGCCTACATGAAGAAGGTGGCGGTCGCCCGGTCGGGCTTTTCGAGCTGGCTCGCGGTCGAACCGGTTAAGGTCTGGGAGGGGGAGAGCGAATTGACGCTCGACCTGCGGCCCGAAATGACCCAGCACCATGGCTATGCCCATGGCGCGATTGTGGGCCTGATGGCGGACAATGCCTGCGCCTGGGCGGGTGCCTCGGTCGCGGGGGACGTGGTGACCGGGGGCTACACCATCGACTTCCTGCGCCCGGCCAAGGGGGAGCGGCTGCGCGCCCGCGGAACGGTGATCCGCGCGGGCAAGCGGCAGGTGGTGGTGCGCGCCGATGTCTGGGCGGAAAGCGAGGGCGAGGCTCCGGTCCATGTTGCCGCCGCGCAGGCGACGATTGTCCCCACCGGGATTGTTCCCACCGCTGCGGCCGCCTAGCCCGGCCCGCCGACCCGTGTTAGCCTGTGGCTTATGGATGGGGATCTGATCACGCTCGCCGCGGCCAATGCCGCTTTCGTCGGTTCGCACTTTGCCATGTCGCACCCGCTGAGGGCGCCGATGGTGCGGGCGCTTGGGGAGAAGGGCTTCACTCTCGCCTATACGGTGGTGAGTTTCGCGACGCTGGGCTGGGTCGCCCATGCCTTTGGCGTGGCACCGGGGGGCGACTTGCCCGGATCGGGCACAGCGGGCTGGATCGCCGCAAGCGTATTGACATGGCTGGCGATGGTGCTGCTGGCAGGCTCTTTCATCGGCAACCCGGCCCTGCCGACCCCGATGGCGGAGGCGCAGGCGCGCAGCGAGCCCAAGGGCGTGTTCCGCGTCACCCGGCATCCGATGATGTGGGCCATCGGCCTGTGGGCGGCCTCGCACCTGATCCTGTTCTGGAGCACCCGCACGATGATCACCGCCTTCGCGATGGGCGTGCTGGCACTGGCCGGGTCGAAACTGCAGGACGGCAAGAAGGCGAGGCTGATGGGCGCGGCCTGGGGTGAATGGTCGGCGAAGACCTCCTACTGGCCGCGGCTCGGCCAGCTGTTCAGCGTGGGTGCGGTGCCGCTGGTGGCGGGCACCGCACTGTGGCTTGCGGGCAGCTGGGTGCACCTGTGGCACGCCGGGATCCCGGCGGGCGTGTGGCGCTGGGTGGGCTGACTATTCGCCGGTGAACACGCCGCTGCGCTTTTCCAGCAGCGCGGCGATCCCTTCGGCATGGTCAGCGGTGGTGTGCATCATCGCCTGGGTGTTGGCGGCGAGTTCCAGCGCGGTGTCGTAGCTGGTCTGCTGGCCCTGTCGCAGCAGGTTCTTGGTGTGGCGCAGCGAGTGAGGGGGGAGAGCGGCGATCTTGCCCGCCAGCGCGCGCGCCTCGTCCATCAGCGCTTCCGGAGCCACGACCCGGCTGACCAAGCCCCAATCCTTCGCCGTCGCGGCGTCGATCACATCGCCGGTGTAGAACAGCTCAGCAGCGCGGCTCATGCCGATCACGCGCGGGAGGATCCAGGTGCCGCCATCGCCGGGGATGATGCCGAGCTTGAGGAACGTCACCCCGAACTTCGCGGTTTCGCTCGCGATGCGGATGTCGGCGAGGCAGGCGACGTCGCAGCCGAGCCCAATCGCCGGGCCGTTGACCGCCGCGATCACCGGCACGCGCAACCCATACAGCGCGCGCAGCATCTGGTGGATGTTGTCGCGGTAGCCATCGGAAATCGCCGGGGTCGAGCCGCCGAAGGTGCCGGTCTTGTCACGCATCGCCTTGACATCGCCGCCCGCGCTGAAGGCCCGGCCCGCGCCGGTCAGGATCACCACCCGGCATTCCATGTCGCGGTTGATCGCATTGGCGACGCGGACAAACTCGTCCCCATCCCCCGGCGCGCCCAGCGGGTTCATGGTCTCGGCCCGGTCAAGGGTGAGGATGGTGACGGAGCCTTCCTTGGCAATCTGGATCAACGACATAAGCAACCTTGCACGTTTGCGACATATAATTCACCTTGCGTATAGGCGGGGCATGGCAAGGGCAAGACAGGCAACCTGTCGTCATTGCTAATGATAGGGGGCGAAGCGGAGAACCTGATTGCCCACCCTTGCCCTGCTTGCCGTGTCGCCCGGAATGCTCGCCGCAGCACTGCCTGCCGCGCCTGCACCGCTGCCGGTGGAATGGAGCCTCGCCGCCGCCGAACAGGCCAACCCGCCCGCAGAAGCGCCTCCCGCCGCGCCCCCGCCCACTGACGAATCCGCTCCGGCACCCGAGGGCGACGAGCCGGTCAGCGAAATCGTGGTCGAGGGTGAATATGGCCCGCCCAAGTCCGATCCGATGGAGCGCGTCAACGAGGAAACCTACCGCATTACCCAGGCGGTCGATTCCGCCGTGATCGAGCCGGTCGCCTATGCCTATCGCGATGGCCTGCCCGAACCGGTGCGCGATGGCCTCGGCAACGTGGTGCGCAATCTGGGCGAGCCGAGCAATGCGCTCAATTTCCTGCTGCAAGGCAAGGTCGGCAAGGCGTTCGGCAGCCTCGGGCGCTTCGCGATCAACTCGACCATCGGCGTGGGCGGGTTGTTCGATGTGGCGGGCAAGGGCGCGAAGATCCCCTATCGTCGCAATGGCTTTGCCAACACGCTGGGCTTCTACGGGGTGGGGCCGGGGCCATACCTCTATCTGCCGGTGACAGGCGCAACCACGGTGCGCGATCTGGTCGGCAGCACGCTCGATCAGGCGCTGCTGCCCTTTGTCGTGGGCAAGCCTTTCAACCGGCCCGAATATGCGGTGACCTATTTCGTGGTGAACGGCCTCGATCAGCGGCTCGATTTTGACGAGGAGCTGGCGCGCATCCAGTCCTCCGACGATCCCTACCTGATGCGGCGCGAAACCTACCTCGCCAAACGCCGCGCCGATATCGCCCAGCTGAAGGGCGAGCCGATTTCGGAAATGGATCAGATGCGGCTTGATGAACTGAAGGGCGAGCCCGAGGCAGATGCGCCCGCCGAAGCGGAGCCGCCCGCCGATGCCACCCCGCCCGAACCCCCGGCCAACCCCGAGGCGATTGCGATTACCCAGCCGCGTTAGCGGGTGCCTGCAATCCGTTCCTCAAGTTGCCGTTCAAACTCGGTCTGCGGACGATGGGCGCGGATCGCCTCGACGATGGCGGTCTGCGGCTGATCGAGGAACATCGTGAAAATCCAGGCATCGCCAAAGAAGCCACGCGCCGCGCTGCCGTTGACGCGGTAGATCATGCGGCGATGGAAACGCTCGATCGGATACATCGCAGGCTTGTGCACCGTTACCGACAGGCGGCCCCAGTCGGCATGCAGGCTCTTGATCGAGCGCAGAGCGATCCGCTTTTCGCCATGTGAGCGGATATACAGCCCTCCGCCGTCGATGATGACCTGCGGACGCCGGTCGAAGAGGCGGATGGCGTGCGCGGCGGCGATCCCCCCAAAGAACACCAGCGCGGGACTGCCGAGCACCGGGCCTACGGTCTTCAGGGCCAGCAAGGCCATTGCCGCCGACAAGGCCAACCAAAAAAACAACAAGAGCGGTGAAAAACGCGCGACGAAAGGCTCGCCCGCAGCCACCTTGTCAGGCCCGCACTTCCTCGCCCGTCTCGATCCCGGCGCTGTTGTGCTTGAGCGCCTTGAGCACGGTATCCACGATCTGCGGCGCGTTCAGCCCGGCCTCGTCATATTGCTTCATCGGATCGTCGTGATCGATGAAGGTATCGGGCAGGCGCAGCGTGCGGACCTTCAACCCGTTGTCGGTGAGGCCGGTGTCGCTCGCGAAGGTCAGCACGTGCGCGCCGAGGCCGCCGATGGCGCCTTCCTCGACCGTCACGATCACCTCGTGGCTGCGCATCAGCTTGGCGATCAGTTCCTCGTCCAGCGGCTTGGCAAAGCGCAGGTCGGCGACCGTGGTGGAGAGCCCCTTGGCCTCGAGCGTGTCGGCGGCCTTGAGCGCCTCGGTCAGCCGCGCGCCCAGCGAGAGGATCGCGACCTTGGTGCCTTCGCGCACCAAGCGGCCCTTGCCGATTTCGAGCTTCACCGGAACCTCGGGAAGCGGCACCCCGGTGCCGTTGCCGCGCGGGTAGCGGAAGGCGATCGGGCCTTCGTCATACTCGGCGGCGGTGTAGGTCATGTGGACCAGCTCGGCCTCGTCGGCGGCGGCCATGACGACCATGTTGGGCAGGGTGGCGAGATAGGTGATGTCGAAGCTCCCCGCATGGGTCGCCCCGTCCGCGCCGACCAGCCCCGCACGGTCGATGGCGAAGCGCACCGGCAGGTTCTGGATGCACACATCGTGCACCACCTGGTCATAGGCGCGCTGGAGGAAGGTCGAATAGATTGCCGCGAAGGGCCGCATCCCCTCGGCAGCGAGGCCCGCCGCGAAGGTCACCGCGTGCTGCTCGGCAATGCCGACATCGAAGGTGCGGGAGGGGTGCGCCTTGGCGAACTTGTCGACGCCGGTGCCGCTCGGCATGGCGGCGGTGATCGCGCAGATCTTGTCGTCGGTCTCGGCAAGCTTGGCGAGCGTCAGGCCGAACACATCCTGATAGGCGGGCGCAGACGGCGCGCTCTTGGCCTTTTCGCCGGTGACGACGTTAAACTTGGGCACGCCGTGATACTTGTCAGCCGAGTTTTCGGCCGGGGCATAGCCCTTGCCCTTTTCGGTCACGACATGGATCAGCACCGGGCCTTCGCTGGTGTCGCGCACATTCTCAAGCACGGGGAGCAGGTGATCGAGGTTGTGCCCGTCAATCGGGCCGACATAGTAGAAGCCCAGTTCCTCGAACAACGTGCCGCCGGTCACCATGCCGCGCGTGAATTCCTCGGCCTTGCCGATGGTGTCGTGGAGGCGGCGGCTCATCTTCTTGACGGCGCGGCTGGCAAGGCTGCGGATGCCGAGATATTCGCTCGAGGACACCATCCGCGCGAGATAGGCCGACAGCCCGCCGACGGGCGGCGCGATCGACATATCATTGTCGTTGAGGATCACGATCAGCCGGTTGCCCGCCTGCGCGGCGTTGTTCATCGCCTCATAGGCCATGCCGGCGCTCATCGAGCCGTCACCGATCACCGCGATCCCGCGGCCCGGCTTGTTCTGGAGCTTGTTGGCGATGGCAAAGCCCAGCGCCGCGCTGATCGAGGTGGACGAGTGCGCCGCGCCGAAGGGGTCGTATTCGCTCTCGCTGCGCTTGGTGAAGCCGCTCAGACCCCCGCCTTGGCGCAGGGTGCGGATGCGGTCGCGCCGCCCGGTGATGATCTTGTGCGGGTAGCACTGGTGGCCCACGTCCCAGACCAGCTTGTCGTCGGGCGTGTTGAAGACATAGTGGATCGCCACGGTCAGCTCGACCACGCCCAGCCCTGATCCGAGGTGGCCGCCGGAGACGCTCACCGCGTCGATCATTTCGGCGCGCAGCTCATCGGCGAGCTGGCGGAGCTGTTCGGGCTTGAGGCGGCGCAGGTCGTCAGGCGTGTTGACGAGGTCGAGAAGCGGCGTGTGCGGCGGTTGATTCATAACTTTCAGCCTTACACACGGAAATTGCGCCTGTCGATGTAAGGCTTGATTGATGTCAATGCACAGGCCGCGTCTGGCTTACCCGAATACGAAAGCCCCGATATTCTCGCGCGTCGGCTTGCCCTGTCGCTTGAGACAACCGGGGCCGGTGTAGGTCGCGCTCTGGCCGATGCTGCTGCTGATGGTCAGCTGCTCGCCCCCGGTCAGGCACAAGGCGGTCGAGGGCTGGACGATCATCCCGCGCGGAAAGCGCGCCAGCACCGAGGGCGAGCCGCTTGCGAGGCGGAAGATGATCGGGCGCGGCCCGAGCGGCGTGCTCGAGGTAGGCCAGCTGGGGACGGGCCCGGCAGCAGGCGGCATGTTCTTGATCTTCTCGGCATAGTCGCGTGCGGCGCGCTGTTCCTCGACCGACCGTGCGATCTCGTCCTCCCAGCGCGTTTCGCCTGCGGCTTCCGAGGCTTCCCGGTATTCCTCGAAGGCCCGATCCTGAGCACCTTCGTCGCCGCTGTCGAGGGCAGCGCTGTAGCGCTCGCCCGCCTCCTCGGCCGCCTGGCTCCTGAGCGCCCACCCCTGGTTGGCGAAGGCCTCGGCCTCGGCTTCGGCGAGCGTGACGCAGGCCTCGCCCGCGATCTGGAAGGTGACCCGGTCACTGGCGAACAGCGCGACCTGATCCTTGGCGAGACAGAGCCGGGTGGCGGGATCGAGCGGGGCGTCTCCCGGTGGCACGCCCGGCGCGCCGCCCGCGTCTATCGCGATGATCGAACCGACAGGCGTGTCCTGTGCGGCGAGCGGAGCCGCTTGCGCCAGCGCCGCAGCCAGCACGGCCGCCCGCAGAAAGGGCACGGCGCGCCTAGCCAAAGGTGAACCCGCCGACATTCTCGCGGGTCGGGCGCGTGGTGCGGCCCAGACAGCCGGGGCCGGAATAGGTGGTGCTCTGGCCGTTGCTCCCGGCGACGGTCACCTGTTCTCCCCCCTTGAGGCACAGCGCCGTGCCGCGCTGCACCAGCGTGCCGCGCGGAAAGCGGGTGAGGACGGCGGGCGATCCGCTGGCGATGCGGAAGATTACCGGGCGCGGCGGGGGCGGGTCGCCGCGCAATGCGCCGGTGCGGACGCGCCTGCGCGGGCGGGGCTCATCCTCGGCGCTGCCGACCACCACTTCCTCGACCTCCGGGAGTTCGATCATCCCGTCGGTCTCCACGCCCATCACCTCGCGCATCACCCGGACATATTCCGCCCGTGCGGCCGCGAGCGCCTCCGGCTCTTCGTCATACATGGCGTGGATCAGAGCGGTGCGGGCTTCCTCGACGATGGCGGCGCGATAGGCGTCCCAGGTCGCCTGTTCGGCGGCCGCGGGGATGACGCAGGCCTTGCCGGTGAGCGTGAAGGTGACGCGGTCACTCGCCAGAACGGCTTCCTCGCGGCTGTCGAGGCAAAGCTCGGCGGCGGGATCGAGCGGCGTGTCGCCGAGCCGGGCGGTGAGTGCCTTGGGGCCGCTCACCAGCACAATCGGGCCGGGTTCCGGCGGAGGGGCCGGGGCGACGGGCGCAGGCGCGCTCTCCTGTGCGGCAAGCGGCAGCGCGCAGGACATCAGTATTGCCGCTGCCAGCAGCGCCGCCCTCACTTCGCGGCCCCCCGCTCCGTCTCGCCGCTGATGGGCGCGCGCCAGCCGAAGGTGAAGCCGCCGAGGTTCTGCGGGGTCGCTGGCGCGCTGCGCTTGAGGCAGCCGGGGCCGCTATAGGTCACGCTCTGCCCGTTCGATCCGGAGACAGTGATCTGCTCGCCCGCCTTGAGGCAGATCGCGGTCTCGCGCGTGACAAGCGTGCCGCGCGGAAGGCGGGCGAGCACGCTCGGCGATCCGCTGGCGACGCGGTAGACGGCGGGCGCGGGGGATGGCGGCGGGGGCGGAGGCGGAGGCGGCGGCGGGGCGGCAGCGCGGCCCGGGACGGATCCGGTCATCGGCGCTCCGCCCGAGCCGAGGCTGTCCTTCGCGCAGCCCGCCAGCATCAGCGAAAGCGCGGCCGCCAGCAGCACGCCGCTATTTCGATTGCAGAGCATAGACCTCCCCCCTCATCACCTCCGCGATCCGTGCATCCATCGCGGCGGCGGCGGCATCCTGCGGGTGCGCCGCGACCAGCGCGCGCCAAGCCGCGATCTCCCCCCCGGATTGCAGTGCGGCGATAGCATCATTCCAGCCTTGCGCATATCCGGAGGCGTCCGCAGGCAGCGGCTCGTAAAGCGCAAGGCCCGAGGACACACCCGACACCGCCACCAACCCGAGCGCACGATAGGCGTGTTCCGGCGCGGCGGCGCGCACCGTCTCGCTCACCAGGATCGTCGTGCCGAGATACTTGTTCGCCCCCTCCAGCCGCGCGGCGATGTTCATCGCGTCGCCCATCGCAGTGTATTGCATCCGGTTGGTTCCGCCGAAATTGCCGACCACCACCTCGCCGCGGTGGATGCCGATGCGGGTGCGCCCGAGGCTGGTGCCGAACTCGGCCTCGGTGCGCGCGGCGACCTCGGCGGCAGCGGCCTGCATGGCGAGCGCGCAGGCGACCGCGCGGGCGGTGTCGTCCTCTCGCGCAATCGGTGCGCCCCAGAAGGCGACGATCGCATCGCCGACATATTTGTCGAGCGTGCCCCCATGCGCCAGCACCACCGCGCTCATCGCATCGAGATAGGCGTTGAGGATCGCCGCGGTCTGGCGCGGGTCGCGGCCGTGGCAGAAGCGGGTGAAGCCTTCGAGATCGGTGAACATCAGCGTCAGCTCGCGCGCCTCGCCCTTCAGTTCGAGCCGCGAGGGATCGGCGAGGATCTCGCGCGCCACACTTTCGGGCACATAACGGCCCAGCGCGCCGCGGGCGAAGGCGCGCTCCTCGCTGCTGCGCGCGCGGGCGGCGGCAGCGGCGGCGAGGTAGGCGGTGAGCCAGCCCAGCGCGAGGCCGAGCACCGGCAGGCCGAGATAGTCATAGCCTGCCGTCTCGAACACCACGGGCAGGCCTGCGATCACCGCCAGCTGCGCGGCTCCGCATGCGATCAGCAGCCCGATCCGCCGGTCGATCCGCGCCGTAGCCACGCCCGCCACGACCGCCGCCAGCGCCAGCGCCGCGATCCATCCCCAACCCAGCGGTGCGGGAAAATCGCGGTCGAGCGCCTGCCGCAGCATCTGCGCGTGAACGGTGACGCCCGCGACCCGTTCATGTCCGCCAAACCGCGTGATCGGGGTCGCGATCTGGTCTGCGCCAAAGGTATCCGAGCCCACCAGCACGATCCGCCCGGTGAGATTGGGGAGATAATCGGCGGCGAACAGATCGTCGGCCATATCGTTCAGCGCATAGGCCGGGAACATCCCGGTCGCCGCGTCGATATCGGTGCCCGCTGCGGCCAGCACTTCGGGATCGAGCAGAGTGTAACGGATCGCCCCGCGATAGCTGCGCAAGCTTGCGGGCGTGTCGGCCAGCGCATGGGCCAGCAGCGGCGCGGCGGTGGGCGCGGTGTCGGGCCAGTGACGGGCAATGCGCGCGCTATCGACCCCGATCGCGGGCGAAGCGCGGCGCGCGGTGCTCCCGGCGAGCGCCGCCCAGAAGGCCTCCTGATCGGCGCGGGCTTCGCTGTCGATGGTGCGCTCCCAATAGGTCGCGCGGTCACCTTCCGGGTCGGCATAGACGATATGAACGGGCACCGGGATCGCCCGGATCGCTGCGATCAGCGCGTCCTGATCGGCGGTGGCCTGCACGAAAGCGAGGTCAATCCCGATCGCGCGCGGGTTTGCCGAAGCGATCTGCGTCAGCGCACGGGCGAGCATGGCGCGGTCGATCGGACTGGTCTTGCCCGCCGCACGCGCGACCTGATCATTGTAGAGCACCAGCGCGATATCGCGGTCATAATCCGTGCGCGCTGCAAGCGTGTGGCGCCAGGCATCCTCGATCCCGCGCTCAAGATCGGCGGTGACCGGCAACAGCGGGGTAAGGAACGGCAGCGCCAGTGCCAGTGCGAGCAGCAACGCCTGCCGCAGTCTCACCCAGTGCTGCTTTCCCCCCTGATCCATCCGGCCCCCCGCGCCGTCAGACGCGCCGACCGATCATGTACAGGCCTTGCACAGCCCGCGGATTTCCAGAACGGGCCGTTCGGCCTTGAAGGCGCGGGCGGCGGCGATGGCGCGCACCGCACGGCTCACCTCCTCGTCGTCGACGTGCGCCGCCTCGCCACATTCGTCGCACACGAGGAAGATGCAGTCATGCGCGCAGCCCGGATGGGTGTTGGCGAGATAGGCATTGGCGCTCTCGACCCGCATCGCGAGGTTGTTGGTCACGAACACATCGAGGATGCGATAGACCGAGTTGGGCGCGACCCGCTTGCCGCGCGCGGCGGAAAGGTTGTCGGCGATGTCATAGGCCGAGACGGGGCGTTCATGGCGTGCCAGCTCGGCGAACACGGCCTCGCGCATGGCAGTCCATTGCTCTCCGCAAGCGACCAGCGCGCGGGCCGCCTCGGCGACGAGGCTTTCGCCGGAATGTTCGTGATGCGTATGCGCGTGCTGTCCCATGGGCGGGGATATAATGGAGCAGGCGGGCGAACGCCAGTGGGGTGCCCCGCCTTACCCCGCGTCCTTCAGGAAAGTCGCCCGGTAGAGCTTGGGGAACATCGCCTTCAGCGCCGCCACCTTGGGCGCGTCCCAGCGCAGGATGTAGCCGTGCTTGGGATTGTTGAGCATGAAGTCCTGATGATAGTCTTCCGCCGCATAGAACGCCTTGTAGGGTTCGATCTTGGTGACGATCGGCTTGGACCACAGCTTGGCCTTGCCGAGCTGCGCGATATAGGCGGCGGCAACCGCGCTCTGTTCGGCGTTCATCGGGACGATTGCGGTGCGGTAATGCGCGCCGACGTCCGGGCCTTGGCGGTTCTTGAGGGTCGGATCGGCGATCACCGCAAAGTAGATCCGCAACAGCTGGTCATACCGCACCACCGCCGGGTCATAGGTCACCTTGACGCTTTCTGCGTGGGTGGTGACGCCGCTGGTGATGATGTCGTACTTGGCGGTCTTGGCCGTGCCGCCGTGATAGCCCGACACCGCGCCGGTCACGCCCTTCACATGGCTGAACACGCCCTCGACCCCCCAGAAGCATCCGCCGGCGAAGATTGCGGTCTTGAGGCCGGGCTTCTCCTTGGCGACGCGGGTGGCGGCGGGGGTGTTGACCGGCTCTTCGGCGGCAGCAACGGGGCCGGCGCACGCGCTCAGCGCCAGCGAACCGGCGGCGAGAAGAACGGCGAATTTGTGCATGGGATCAGCCTTCGGAAGGCGCGATCACGAACTCAGGCGCGGGAGCGGGGGCGGTGGGCTGCACCTCGGCTGCCTGCGCAGGCGCCCCGGTCGCGTCCCAATCTTCCGCGTTCGCGCCGACGACCAGCACTGCCCCAAGGACAAAGCCGATGCCGAAATTGCGAAACAGGTCGGAGGAGAGGAAGCGCATGAGAGGCTCGTGATTCGCGTGGGTTCCGCCGTGGCCTCTGCCCGACGCCGAATTGCGGCGGGATGAACATGGCGGTCAGGCCCGATTAGGTTGCGGCCCTAGAGTGGTTACGAAAGCCCTGTGAAAAAGTTGCGCCGGGTCTAGGGGCGGGGCGAGAGGTGTCCGGCCTGCGACGAACTGCGTGTAAGTGCGTAAAGGCGGCGGCGTTCACGCACCCATTCCGGCGCGCAGCGCCGCGAGCGCACGCGCGCGAGCCGCAGGTGCTCCGTAGCGAAGCGAAGGAAGCAGCACCGAGGACGGGGGCGCGGAGGCGCCCCCGCACACAAATCAATGCCGGAAATGCCGCATCCCGGTGAAGACCATCGCCAGCCCCGCTGCGTCGGCGGCGGCGATCACCTCGTCGTCGCGGATCGAGCCGCCCGGCTGGATCACGGCGGTCGCGCCCGCTTCGGCGGCCGAGATCAACCCGTCGGCGAAGGGGAAGAAGGCGTCTGAGGCGACCGCGCTGCCTTGGGTGCGCGGGGCGGGCCAGCCATAGGTCTCGGCGGCTTCCTTGGCCTTGATCGCGGCGATGCGCGCCGAATCGCGGCGGTTCATCTGGCCCGCGCCGATCCCGGCAGTCGCGCCGTCCTTGGCATAGACGATGGCGTTGGACTTGACGTGGCGCGCGACGGTCCAGGCGAAGAGGCAGTCCTTGAGTTCCTGCTCGGTGGGCGCGCGCTTGGTTACGACCTTGAGGTCATCCGCCGAAATCGCCCCGTTGTCGCGCGACTGGATCAGCACGCCCCCGGCAATGGTCTTGAGCGCCAGCCCGCCCCGGCGCGGGTTGGGCAGCGCGCCGCATTCGAGCAGGCGCAGGTTCTTCTTCTTCGCGAAGATCTCGCGCGCCTCGGCGGACACGCTGGGGGCGATCACGACTTCGGTGAAGATGGCGCTGATGGCCTCAGCCGTGGCAGCGTCGAGTTCGGTGTTCACGGCAACAATGCCGCCGAAGGCCGACACGGAATCGCAGGCCAGCGCCGCTTCCCACGCCGACAGCAGCGATCCGCCCTGCGCCACGCCGCAAGGGTTGGCGTGCTTGACGATCACCACCGCCGGTTCCTGCCCGGCAAACTCGGCGGCGAGTTCCAGCGCGGCGTCCGCGTCGTTCAAGTTGTTGTAGGACAGCTCCTTGCCCTGCAACTGCGTCGCCTGCGGCACGCCTGCGGTGCCCGACACCTGCGGGACATAGATCGCCGCCATCTGGTGCGGGTTCTCGCCGTAGCGCAGCGTATCGGCGCGCTTTAGCGCCATGGGGAGCGTTTCGGGGAAGAGTGTCGGCTCGTCCGAGGCGGCGGGGGAGAAGGCGAACCAGCTGGCAATCGCGCTGTCATAGGCAGCGGTGCGGGCATAGGCCTTGCCCGCCATGCGGGTGCGGAACGCCTGCGTCGTCGCGCCGCCATTGGCGTCCATTTCAGCGACCAGCGTGGCGTAGTCGGCGGGATCGGTCAGGATCGTCACGAAACCGTGGTTCTTCGCCGCCGAACGCACCATCGAAGGTCCGCCGATGTCGATGTTCTCGATCACTTCCGCGCGGTCGGCACCCTTCGCCACGGTCGCCTCGAAGGGGTAAAGGTTGACCACCACCAGATCGATCGCGCCGATCCCGTGGGCCTCCATCGCGGCGACGTGCTCGGGGTTGTCGCGCAGGGCCAGCAGCCCGCCGTGGACCGTGGGGTGGAGGGTCTTGACCCGCCCGTCCATCATCTCGGGAAAGCCGGTGAGATCGGAGACGTCCTTCACCGCAAGCCCCGCATCGCGCAAGGCCTTGGCGGTGCCGCCGGTGCTGACCAGTTCCACACCCCGCTCGGCAAGGGCCGCGCCCAGTTCCGCCAAACCGCTCTTGTCGGACACTGACAGCAGCGCCCGCCGGATCGCACCTTCACTCATGCTGAAATCTACCCTGTTTTCCTGAACAGCCAGGAGAATTGCCCCCCGCTGCGCAATGCCAGTCCCTCGATCACCAGCTGCTCTGTGGCGTGCGGGCGGCCCTCGCCGTCGACCCACAGGCTGTCCTCGGCGGACAGGGTGATTGCGTCGGCCTCGCCCCTATCCCCGCCGAGCCGGAATTGCCAGAGCCGACCGTCGGGCAACAGCAGGCTCGCCCCGCGCTTGTCGGGGGCAAGCTGCACTTCGACCCCGCGCCCGAGGTGGAAGCGCAGCGCAAAGGCGATCTTGCCGCGCTTGCCCGACTTGCCGACGGGGACAAGGATGTCCTCGCCCGCCAGTTCGGTGCCGTCGCCACTCAAGGTGAGGATGCGGCGGTGGGAGAGACCGAAGCGGCCCGCATAGCCATCATGCGCGGCCTCGATCCGGGTCGCCTCGCGCCCGCGGCGGCTGGCGATCTGGCGGCGCTCCAGCTCGACCGTCTCGACCCCCTTGCCAAGCTGGCCGTTGAGCTGGACGGCGGTGGAATTGGCATTGTCGAGCACCAGCGTCGAAAAGGCCGCCGTGGCGCGCAAGCCCTGCCCGATGCGCGCCGGCACCAACCCCCCGGCGAGCGCCGCACCCCCGCAATTGACGATGATCCGCTGCGGCCCGTCGCTGAGTTCGAAGGCGAGGGTCGAAGCGCAGCCGACCCGCGCGTGCTTCGCGCGTGGGGGCGGAGCGGTGTCGAATTGCAGCAGCGTGTCGCCCGCCTTGATCCGGCTGTAACCCCACCCGGCCGCCAGCGCGAGCGGACGGGTGCGCACGCCCGAGGCTTCAATCGCGGCGCTGACCCGCTCGGCACTGATTGCGCCCTGCCCCTGCCAATTGCCCAGCGCGCCGTCGCCGTGCCGCAAGGCCAGCAGCGGCGGCACCAGCAGCTCGCGCATGACGGCGAGCGCGGGAGGCGGGGTGATGTCCACGGCATCGTAACACGCCAGCAGATCGGTCAGCAGGCGGATCGCGTCGAGCTGCGCCGCAGGGCAGCGCGACAGCACGCCGCCATCCTCGCCCACCATGTCGCCCAGCGCCTTGACGAGGCCCGCCTCGCCGAACAGCCGCCGGGGCTTGCCGTGAGGGAGCAGCAGCCCCGCCGCCACGACCCCGGCAAAAGCGGCGACCTGCCCGAACCCGGCGGGCTCCTTCGGTGCGCGCTTGTCGAGCCAGCCGGCGGTCTCGGCGATGGCGGCGAGCATCCGCGATTTCAGCGTCTTGTCGGTGCCGCCCAAGACCAAGGGAGCGTGGACCAGCCAGGCCATCAGGCGCAGGCCGGTATATTCCGCCTCCCACGCTGGCCCCTTGCCGATGTCGCGGTGGCTGTGGAGCCACAGCGTCGCGATCCGCTCGGCCACCGACGAGGCCTCGGCGCGCGCGGCGCTGGCGGCGAGATCGGCGAGCCAGCCGAAGGAATGCACGACCCGCTCCACGCCGGGTGCATGGCGCGCGGGGGCGGAAAAATCGAAGCTGGCGATCGGCAGGCGCACGCCGTGGATCAGGAAGTGCCCGGCGCGCAGCGCCGTGCCTGCCGCGCGGTCGCCGCGATTGGGGCTGGTAACAGTCGCCAGCACCCGCACCGCTTGGGGGCGGCGGAAGGGGGCTGCGAGCGCGTGGCCGGGCACGCCCAGACGATAGGCCCAGCGGATCAGCGCCTCGCCGGGGCCGGACTTGACCGCGATCACATCCGACAGCGCCAGCGCCCGCCCCGGTTCTGCGGGTGGGGGCGCATCGGCCTGTTCGGCGGTCGGCTCAGGCGTGTCTGACAGCATCAGCAGCGGCGCATCCGCGGCCCGTTCCACCAGCGCCTCGGCGCGCGCGGCGGCCGGAGAGCGCAGCAGCGTCGCCATTATCCCCTGCCCTTCAACGCCGCGATATTGGCAGCGTAGGCATCCGGCCCGCCCTTGAACGTCGCCGAGCCTGCGACCAGCACATCAGCCCCGGCCTCGACGCACATCCGCGCGGTCTCGGCATTGACGCCGCCATCGACCTCGAGGTGGATCGCCCGGCCCGAGCGGGTGATCATCGAGCGGATGCGGGCGATCTTGTCCAATTGCGAGGGGATGAAGCTCTGCCCGCCGAAGCCGGGGTTCACGCTCATCACCAGAATGAGATCGGCCATGTCCATCAGGTTGTCGAGCACCTCGACCGGCGTGCCCGGATTGATCACCACCCCGGCCTTCTTGCCCAGCCCCTTGATCGCCTGCAGCGTGCGGTGGATGTGCGGGCCCGCTTCGGGGTGGACGGTGATGATATCCGCCCCTGCCTCGGCAAAGGCCTGAAGGTAGGGATCGACCGGCGCGATCATCAGGTGGACGTCGAACGGCTTGCGGGTGTGCGGGCGCAATGCCTTCACGACATCGGGGCCGATGGTGATATTGGGCACGAAATGCCCGTCCATCACGTCGATATGGATCCAGTCCGCCCCGGCCGCATCCACCGCGCGCACCTCCTCGCCCAGCCGGGCAAAGTCGGCAGACAGGATCGAAGGGGAAATAAGCGGTGATGGCATGGCGCGGCAGCGGGCCTCTTTATGACGCTCTACCAGCCATACGGGAGCCGTGAATCAGGGGACAAGGCGCAAGGGCAGGCTTTTCCACGGTCTGGGACGGGTGTGCGTTCAATTAAGCCGCAATTCAGACGGGATGGTGCACAAGGCGGATCAATCACCCTCTGGCCCTGACGCGCAGCCCGCTTGCGCCCTGCCGCCCTCACCCTTACGCAAGAGACGCCCATGACCGCCCGACTGCTTTCCTTCCGCCTGCCCGACTGGCCTGCCCTTGCGGCGGGTGTGGTGCTGGCTGGCGCCGCG
Organism: Erythrobacter sp. BLCC-B19; assembly: GCF_028621955.1. Taxonomy (NCBI): domain Bacteria; kingdom Pseudomonadati; phylum Pseudomonadota; class Alphaproteobacteria; order Sphingomonadales; family Erythrobacteraceae; genus Erythrobacter; species Erythrobacter sp. BLCC-B19. The sequence continues at coordinate 1,141,135 of NZ_CP117516.1, read as the reverse complement.
GTTGCCGCGCCGCTCGCCGCGCAGACCTATACCTATGCGCGCAGCATGAATAACGATCTCAACCTGTGCGCCCCCGGCGCCAAGGGGCCGGCGGTGCGGGTCACGATCAACGGGTTGAAGTCTGGCGACGGCAACCTGTTCGTGCGTGCCTACCCCGCCCGCGCCAGCGACTGGCTGGAGAGCAAGCGCTACGTCATGCGCGTCGATGCGCGCCCGCAGAAGGGCAGCATGACGGTGTGTGTGCCGCTGCCGGCCACCGGCGATTTCGCCATCGCGGTCCAGCATGACGCCAACGGCAACCGCAAGACCGACGTGTCGACCGACGGCGCGGGGATGTCGAACAACCCCGGGATCAAGAAGATCCTCGGCCTCGTCCCGCGCCCGCCTTCGGTCGACAAGGTGCGCTTCCGTGCGGGTGAGGGCATCACCCGCATGACGATCAACATGCAATATCTCTGAGGCGCATCAGCCGTCGCGCTGGCGGCGGCGGTGCTGGCTCAAGTCCCACAAGACCTGCGGCGCGGCCAGCAAGGGCCAGCGTTCGCGAAATGGCGTGAGCTTGACCGGCATCCCGGTGTGCCGCTCGATCTTCCACGCCGCATAGCGCGCCGCGCCCTCGAAGGTGGTGCTCGCCTTGACGAGCCGCAGCAGGTTGAGCGGCTTGCCCATGCGGCGGCGCTGTTTCCACCAGCGCAGGGTCTGATCGCGCTCGGCCGAGGAGAGGCGCGGGTTGAGGGTTGCGTCCGCAAGGCCGGGATCAATCCCTGCCGCGTCCAGTGCCAGCGGCAGCAGCCCCGCAAAGTGATCGGCGTTGACGCTGAGAATGTCATTCTCCCGTCCCGCTTTCTCAACCCGGAATTCGGCGCTGTAGGTGGCGCGGAACAAGGCGCGCCAATAATCCTCCGCCGTGCCGCGCGCCGGGCCGAGGGCGGCGGCGAGGCGGGCAGCGGTGGTGGCAGCAGCAGCGATAGCCGCGATCACTTCGGCGCGCGCGGCCTCGTCTTCGGCCCAGATGAGGGCGGAGGGCTGGACGAAGCGCGCCCAGATGGTGGTGTCGGTCAGATCGCCGCTCGCCGCCTTGGCAAAGGTCGCCAGCCGCATGGTCGCGACCTTGGCGCGCAGGGTCACGCCCTCGTGATCGCGTTCGTGATAGCTGACTGTCGGCCAGATCGCGCTTTCATCGGTGCCGGGCAGCAGGATGTAGAAATCGAGCACCCCGTCCAGCGATCCGGTGCGCAGGTTCGAGCCATAGAACAACACCGCCCGCGCGCCCGCCGCTGCGGCAAGTGCACGCGCGAAGGCTTCCACGGCAGGCATGACGGGAACGGCAAGGCGCGCGGCGATCCGGTCGGCCAGCGCCCCGGTGGGCGCCCCGGTCATGGCGCGACGAAGGCGAGCTCCGGCCCCTGCTCGATCCGGTAATCGCCCGCAGGGAAGGCCTCGCCATCGAGGATGAACTGATCGTCGATGCTGAGGCTGAACTGGCTCGCCGCAAGCTGGTGGATGCCGCGTTGACGCAGCCCGCCCTTGATCTTGCCGAGCAGCACCAGCGGGATCAGCGCGGTGGTGCGGCGCGAAATCTGGTCGAGCGCGACCAGCTTCAGCCCGTTCTTGAGCGGGCCGAACGGCTTGATCCCGGCGGGCAGACGTTCGAGCGTCGAGGCGAACAGCAGCTGGCGCATCGCGGGGTCGCCGTGGCCGCTATGCGCCATCGGCGCGTCCGAGGAACCGAGGCCGATCGCCATCTTCGCGCCCTTGCGCCAGGGATTGCCGCGCGTGGCGAACAGCGATTGCAGCAGCGCCCACAGCCCGGTGACGGCCACCACCATGCTATCGAAGGCGCCCAGCTTGTGCGCGCTCTGCCCGGCCTGCGTCGCCTTGGTGAAGGCGCCTGCGCCGAGGATGAAGCCCGCCACGCGCTTGCCCGGCTCGGCTGCGGTCGCCACCGTCATCGGCCGGCGCCAGACGCGGCTGCCGTGATCGAGCGCGTCGATCGCGTCCTGCAGCGTCCAGTCATCCGGCACGCCGAGATCGACAGTCAGCGCATTGGTCTTGCCCTTGGGCAGCACTGCGATGGCCGGCCAATCGTCGCCGAAGATCGCCTGTCCGGTGGTCAGCACATCGCGCACGGTGCCATCGCCGCCATTGATGACGAGCAGGTCGATGCCCTTGTCGGCAAACTCGGCGAGCGCCTGCGGCAGCTGCCCGCGCTCTCGCGGCTGGGCGATGTGGACGTGCGGGCACACGCCGCAATCGAAATCCGCGCCAAGGTTGCGGTGGCTGCGGGGATTGTAGATCACGCCGACCGTGGGCGCCTGCCCCGCATCGCGCACACGCCGCGCGCGGCCACGCGCCTTCAGCGCCGGGTCCACCCGCGGGATTTGCGCAAATTCGTAGATCGGGGTGGCCATGGCAGTCCTATACGTGTCGGAAAACTAACTTTCTACCGCAATCTTGTCCCGCAATTGTAACAGGAAAGGTTCGCCAGATCGTGATTCCTGTCGGAAAAACAAGAGGCAGGCGATCAGCGGCAAGGCTGATCGGACAAGCGACTGTCATCCGGCTGTCACGCTTGTGGCGCGTTTGCGACGAATTGCGGCGCGCCTATTCGCCGCCTTCCAATGTACGGATCGTGAACTGGCTCACCAACCGCTGCACGCCGGGCAGGGCCGAGAGGATTTCGCGGTGGATGCGTTCGTAACTGTCATCGTCGCGCACCAGCACCTTGACGAGATAATCAGACTGGCCGCTCATCAGATAGGCCTCGGCCACCTGTTCGGTGCGGGCAAGGGCGGCCTCGAAGGCGAGCATGGTCGCCTGCCGCTGATCGGTCAGGGTCACCTGCACGAACACGGTCGAAGGGTTCCCCCGCGCCGCCCGCGACAGCCGCGCGCGGTAGCCGAGGATCGCGCCGGCCTCCTCCAGCGCCTTGACGCGGCGATGCGCCGCTGAAGGGCTGAGGCCGACCCGCTCGCCCAGTTGCTCCCCGGTGAGGCGCGAGTCTGCGGCGAGCAGTTCAAGAATTTTCCGGTCGATGCGGTCCATGCGGGAAATTCATGCGCTCTTGGCCGCTCTGTTGCAAGATTTTCGCATCAATGCCCCGGTGTGTGCCGAACATTGCGAAGAACGCGCAAGGGCGCTGTGGTAATTCTGCGCCCGAGAGAGAACCCCCAGGAGAGCACCCATGCGCGTCGGCGTCCCCACCGAGATCAAGAACAATGAATACCGCGTCGGCCTGACCCCGGCGGCGGTGGCCGAGCTGACCCGCGCGGGCCACGAGGTGGTGGTGCAAAGCGGCGCCGGGCTTGGGGTCGACTTTCCCGACAGCGCCTATCTCGCCGCTGGCGCAACGATCCTGCCCGATGCGGCGAGCGTGTTCGAAGCCGCACAGATGATCGTCAAGGTCAAGGAACCGCAGCCGAACGAAGTCGCGATGTTGCGGCCGCACCACGTGCTGTTCACCTACCTCCATCTCGCCGCCGACAAGCCGCAGGCCGAGGGGCTGATGGCGAGCGGGGCCACGGCAATCGCCTATGAAACCGTCACCGCCCCCGATGGTTCGCTGCCGCTGCTCAAGCCGATGTCCGAAGTGGCCGGGCGGATGAGCGTGCAGTGCGGCGCGCATTATCTCGAAAAGCATCAGGGTGGGCGCGGGGTGCTGCTCGGCGGCGTGCCGGGCGTGGAGCCGGGCAAGGTCGTGATCCTTGGCGGCGGGGTTGCGGGCGTCAATGCGGCGCAGATGGCGGTGGGCCTGCGCGCCGATGTGACGATCTTCGACATCTCCAACCGCCGCCTCGCCGAGCTTGATGCCCAGTTCGGCGCGAGCCTGCGCACCGCCTTTGCCTCGTCAGCTGCGATTGCCGAGGCCGTGGCGGGGGCCGATCTCGTGATCGGCGCGGTGCTGGTGCCCGGCGCGGCTGCGCCCAAGCTGGTCACCCGCGCGATGATCCAGACGATGCGCCCCGGCGCGGTGCTGGTCGACATCGCGATCGATCAGGGCGGCTGCTTTGAAACCAGCCACGCCACCACCCACGAAGACCCGGTGTTCGTGGTTGACGGCGTGATCCACTACTGTGTCGCCAATATGCCCGGCGCGGTCGCGCGCACCTCGACCATCGCGCTCGGCAATGCGACGCTGCCCTATGTGATGAAGCTCGCGAACATGGGTGCCGAGGCCGCGATGGCGGCGGATGCGCACCTCGCGGCAGGGCTGAACGTGGCGGGCGGCAAGATCACCCACGCGGCGGTCGCCGAGGCGCTCGACCTGCCGCTCGGCTGAAATGCTTGAGATCGGCGGCGTTTTCGCCTAAGGGCGCCGCCAGCCAATCTCGGCTTTTTGATTCTGAACACGAGGAGGAGACGACCATGCGTGCCGATAACGCCCGTCACAAACGTCACTTCCTATTTCCCTGTGTTCAGGAACAGATTGCATGGGCAATTCTTGCACGGGCGAGCCATCTCGCCTGATCTTCTGCCGCGTCGCTGACGCTGCCTTTCGTTACAATTCTGCCGTCGCTGCGCTGTGTCGCATCTTCCATCCGGGGGAGGTGCGCCATGCGTGACGATATGTTCAAGGTGATCGTCGAGCGACCTCGCTGGGGGTCGAACCACGCCGCATCGCCCAAGCTGCGCCTTGGCCCGCACCCTGACTGCCAGCAGATCGGGCTTAAGCGTCATGTCCGGATCGGGGCGCCCTACGACAAGAGCCTCAACGAGAACCTCGGCCCGCTGCGCCGCTATCTGCGCCGTCAGCGCGGGCGGGTGTGGAATGATGTGTTCCGCGACATCTGCGCGCATCTCGATACCGGCCACACGGTCAAGATGCACGTGCGCGAGCATATCGAGGATATCGTCATCACCCGCGTCTCGATCGGTCGCGGGGGCGAGTGGATGTTCAAGGGCGAGGTTCTCAGCGCGCACCGCAGCTGGTGGCGCTGGCGCACCCTGTTCGTCGACCCGCGCGACGGGATCCTCAAGGATATTGCCGTGCTCGATGCGTTGCTGGCAGCAGGCGTGGGGGTGCGGACATGAGCCCGATCACCCTCATCGCCCGCGACCCGCAGCGGTTCGATCCCGCAGCGCTCGACCAGCTGGCGCGCACGGCGGCCTATGACGGCATGGCGCGGGTCGTCGCCCTGCCCGATCTCCACGCCGGCACCGGCATTGCGGTCGGCGCGGCCTTCTGGTCGCCCGATCGGATCTGGCCGCATCTGGTGGGGAGCGACATCGGCTGCGGGATGGGCCTGTGGGAGACCACCGGCCTCTTGCGCAAGTTCCGACGCGATGCCGCAAGCCGCCGATTGACCGGGCTCGATGGTCCGTGGGACGGGGACGGCGCCGCGGCGCTGGCCGCGGCCGGGCTGCCGCCCGATCTCGCCAGCCCGGCGCTTGGCACGATTGGCGGCGGCAACCACTTCGCCGAGTTCCTGCGGGTGGAGAAGGTGGCCGATCCCGAACGCTTTGCGGCGCTGGGGCTGTCGAGTGACCGGGTGTGGCTTATGGTTCACAGCGGCTCACGCGGGCTGGGGCAGGCGGTGCTCGAGCGCCATCGTCAGCCTGATCCGGCGCGCGGTATTGCCGCCGCCAGCCCAGAGGCGCGCGCCTACCTTGCCGGTCACGATGCGGCGCTCGGCTGGGCGGTGGTCAACCGCACGGTGATCGCAGCGCGGTTCTTGCGCTGCCTCGGAATGGAGGGGCGCCAGGTGCTCGACATCAGCCACAACACCGTGACGCGGCATCAGGGCGGCTGGCTGCACCGCAAGGGCGCGGCCCCGGCGGATGGCGGCCCGGTGGTGATCCCCGGTTCGCGCGGGGATTTCAGCTATCTGGTCGATCCGCTGCCGGAGCGGGCCGATTTCGCGCTGCATTCGCTGGCGCACGGCGCGGGGCGCAAGTGGAGCCGCAAGGATGCCCACGCCCGCCTCTCGCGCCGCACCACGGTGGCCGGGTTGCAGATTACCGCGCTCGGCAGTGCGGTGATCTGCGAGGACCGCCGCCTGATCTTCGAGGAAGCGCCCGAGGCCTACAAGGACATCGGCGGGGTCATCGCCGACCTCGAAGACGCGCAGCTGATCCGGGTCATCGCCAAGCTGCGCCCGCTGCTCAGCTACAAGACGAGGGCCGGAGCATGAGCGGCACAGTGATCCTCCACATCACGGCGGGCAAGGGACCGCAGGAATGCGCCTGGGTGGCAGGCCGCCTCGCCCGCGCGTTCATCGCCGAGGCGCGCGAGCAGGGGCTGGAGGCGGAGGTGCTGGAGGGGGCAGACGCGCTGCCGCCTTCGGTGCTGCTGCAAGTGACAGGGCCGGGCGCACAGGCCTTTGCCGCCGCGCGGGTGGGCACCATCCAGTGGATCGGCACCAGCACGCTGCGCCCTTCGCACAAGCGCCGCAACTGGTTCGTCGGGGTAGCGCTCGCTCCGCAGCCCGATTCGGTGCCTGATCTCGCCGAGGCAGCGATCACCTACCAGACGATGCGCGCCCGCGGGCCGGGTGGACAGCACGTCAACACCACCGACAGCGCGGTGCGGGCGGTGCACATTCCCACCGGTCTCGTCGCCACCGCGCAGGAACAGCGCTCGCAGCACGCCAATCGCAAGCTGGCGCGGCTCAAGCTCGCGATCCTGCTGGCAGAGCGGCGCGGTGAGGCGGCGAGCGATGCCCGGCGCGCGCAATGGGAAGCACATCAGGCGCTCGAGCGCGGCAATGCGGTGCGGGTCTATGCGGGGGCGGATTTCCGCTTGAAGCGTTGATGAAGCCGGGGGCGGTGGCTCAGTCCATGCGGACCAGCCACCGCCCCTCGCCATCCTCGCCGAAGTGGAACGCGCGCCCGGTGAAGCGCGTGATCAACCCGGCAGCGGTGCGGGCGTGTTCGCTCAGCTTGACCGTGGTGAACGCCCCCGCCCCGGCGCAAGCGAAGGGCAGCAGCAATTGATCCTGCAGATAAGGCCCGGCGAACGCGCCTGAAGCGAGGTAGCCCGCCATCCGCTTGGCTGCGGTCTTGGCGAGGCGTTCTGCCGGAATCCCGATCTGACCAAAGGCAGACATCACCTCGGTCACGTTGTCGCATTGGGCCGTGATCAGCAGCGCGTTGCCCGGGCCGTGCTCGGCGGGCAGCTGGACAGGCGCGAAGGCATCCTCGGGCCAATCGGTCAGCACCTTGCGGGCGGCCTTGAGTTCGCGGTCGGCGATGTCGAAGGGAATGCCCGCGACCAGAGCCTCGACCTTGCCGGCCTTGAACGCGCCACGCTGCGTGCAATCGATCGGCACGAGCGGCGCGGGCGTGATGTCGAGCACGATCCGTCCCCCGCCGCGCGGGAAGAAGCCGTGGCGCTCCAGCGTCACCGACAGGCGCGGGCCCATGCGCTCGAGCACCGGCAGCAGGGTGTGCGCGAGGAATTCGAACGGCGGGGCCGAAGCCGCGTGCGTCCCGCCCTCGATCACGATGCGCGAGGGCACGTCGGCCAGCATCAGCGGGACGAGCACGGTCTGCACCACCAGCGCGGTGGAACCGGCGGTGCCGATGGCGAAGTGGTACTCGCCCGGCACAACGCTGCCGGGCCGAAAGGTCAGCTCGGTCGAGCCGACCGCCAGCCCCGAACACTCCGCCGACCCAATCGCCGCCGCTGCTTCGAGGGCGGTGACGTGCTGGCGCATCAGCCCCGGCTTCGCGCGCCCGCCGCGGATGTTTCGGATCGTGAAAGGCTCCCCCGTCAGCAGCGAGAGGGCCGCTGCATAGCGCAGCACCTGCCCCCCGCCCTCGCCTTCGGAACCGTCGATGGTGATCATGTGTCTTCTTCTGGATTGGGGCAGGTGATGCCCGCAAGGGGGATCACCCCTTCACGCACACCACCTGCTTCAAGGTATGGACGATCTCCACCAGATCGGCCTGCGCGGCCATCACGGCTTCGATCGGCTTGTAGGCCTTGGGCGTTTCATCAATCACGCCTTCGTCCTTGCGGCATTCGACCCCGGCGGTATCGGCGAGGTGTTCGTCGAGGGTCACGAGCTTCTTGGCCGCGGTTCGGCTCATCACCCGGCCTGCCCCGTGCGAGCAGCTGTCGAAGCTTTCAGGGTTGCCCAGCCCGCGCACGATGAAGCTCTTCGCGCCCATCGAACCCGGAATGATCCCCAGCGTCCCCTTGGCCGCGCGCACCGCCCCCTTGCGGGTGACGAGCACGTTTTCGCCGAAGTGATGCTCGCGCGTCACGTAGTTGTGGTGGCAGTTCACCGCCTCGCACTCCGCATCGAAGGGCTTGGCGATCTGGCTGCGCAGCGCGTCGATCACGTGCGCCATCATCACGTGCCGGTTGAGCTTGGCGAAGTCCTGCGCCCATTCGACCGCTTCGACATAGTCGTCGAAATGGTCGGTTCCTTCGGGGAAGTAGGCGAGGTCCTGGTCAGGCAGGTTGATGTGCCACTTGCGCATATCCTGCTTGGCCAGCTCGATGAAGAACGTGCCGATCGCGTTGCCCACACCCCGCGAGCCGGAATGGAGCATCACCCACACGCGCTGCTCCTCGTCGAGGCACAGTTCGATGAAGTGGTTCCCCGTCCCCAGCGTGCCGAGGTGCATGAGGTTGTTGGTGTTGCGCAGCCGCGGGTGCTTGGCGACGATCCGGCCGAACCGTTCGGCGAGCTTTGCCCAGGCGTCGACCACCACGCGGGGCGGTTCGCCCCACGCGCCCTTGTCACGCTTGCCGCGCCCCACGCTGCGCCCGTGCGGCACCGCCGCCTCGATCGCCGAGCGGATGCCCGCAAGGTTGTCCGGCAGATCGCTCGCGACGAGCGAGGTGCGCGCAGCCATCATCCCGCAGCCGATATCGACGCCGACCGCGGCCGGGATCACCGCGCCCTTGGTCGGGATCACCGAGCCCACGGTCGCGCCGATCCCGACGTGAACGTCGGGCATGGCGGCCACGTGCTTGAAGATGAACGGCATCTGCGCCGCCCGCGCGAGCTGCGCGCGCGCCTCGTCTTCCACGGGCACGCCGCGCGTCCACATCTTGATCGGCGCTCCGCCTTCGTGCTGGTGGAATTCGTAGGTGGTCTGCGTCATTGCCAAAATCCTCTAGCAGGCTTTGGGCGGCCGGCCCATTCCGGCCGCCCATGTCCTGCCGCATACCGGGTGTTCGACAGCCCGGCGCTTTTCCTACAGCATGGCGCGTGCCAAACTGCGGCAGAGGCGCAGGTCGCCCAATCAACCATCTGGTAAATCATCATAAAATAGCCAAACGCCCGCGCAGGGCTAGCGACGCCAATCAACGATTATCGATAGCCTTGTATCGCACACGATAAAATTTTATCGTCACGCTCCATGAAGCCCACCACCCTCATCGGCTTTCTCGGCTCAACCCTCGATGCCGGGCCGTTCAGCCCCGCGCGCTGGAGCAAGTGGCGGCCGAGCGTCAGCATCTGTATGCAGGAAGACCTGCGCATCGACCGCTTCGTGCTGATCCACGGCACGCAGCATAATCGCCTTGCCCAGCTGGTCGCCGAGGACATCGCCAGCGTTTCGCCCGAAACCGAAGTCACCCCCTTGGCGATGGACTTCGCCGATCCGTGGGACTTCGAGGAAGTCTACGGCAAGCTGCTCGATTTCGCGCGGGCCTTTCCCTTCGATCCCGAAGCGCAGGACTATCTCGTCCACATCACCACCGGCACCCATGTGGCGCAGATCTGCCTCTTCCTGCTGACCGAGGCCCGCTATCTGCCCGGCCGCCTGCTCCAGACCCAGCCTGCGCGCGGGGCGCCGCAGCCGGTCGGCACCTGGGCGGCGATCGACCTTGATCTGTCGCGCTACGATTCCATCGCCACCCGCTTTGCCGAGGCGAGTGCCGAGAGCACGCATTTCCTCAAGAGCGGAATCGACACCCGCAACCCGGCCTTCAACCGCATGATCGACGAGATCGAACAGGTCGCTGGCCGCAGCCGCGCGCCGATCCTGCTGATGGGGCCAACCGGCGCGGGCAAGAGCCAACTGGCGCGCAAGGTCTATGAACTCAAGAAACTGCGCCATCAGATCAGCGGGCCGTTCGTCGAGGTCAATTGCGCGACCCTGAAGGGCGACAGCGCGATGTCGGCGCTGTTCGGGCACCGCAAGGGCGCCTTTACCGGCGCGGTCGCGGATCGCCCCGGCCTGCTCAAGACCGCGCACAAGGGGGTGCTGTTCCTCGACGAGATCGGCGAGCTCGGCCTCGACGAACAGGCGATGATCCTGCGCGCAATCGAGGAGGGCCGGTTTCTTCCTGTCGGTGCGGACAGCGAAACCAACAGCGCGTTCCAGCTGATCGCCGGCACCAACCGCGATCTGGTGGAGGAGGTTGCCGCCGGACGCTTTCGGGAGGATCTGTTCGCGCGGTTGAACCTGTGGACGTTCACGCTTCCGGGCCTCGCCGAGCGGCGCGAGGATATCGCGCCCAATCTCGACTTCGAACTTGATCGCTTTGCGCAAGTCGAAGGCACCCGCGTGACCTTCAACAGCGAAGCGCGCGCCCGCTACCTCGCCTTCGCCACCGGGCCGGCGGCGCGCTGGCCCGGCAATTTCCGCGACCTTGCCGCCAGCGTCACCCGGATGGCGACGCTCAGCCCCAGCGGCCGGATCGATGTCGAGGCTGTGAGGATGGAAACGGAGCGGCTCGCAAGATTGTGGTCCGGCGCGCGCGCGAATGCTGGCGCTGGCCCGGCGCTGGCGGCGCTGATGGGGGACGAAGCGCTGGCAGCCATCGATCCCTTCGATCGGGTGCAGCTCGAATACGTGGTCACCACGTGCCGCCAGAGCCCGAACCTGTCCGAAGCCGGCCGCCACCTCTTCGCCGCCTCCCGCCAGCAACGCACCTCGACCAATGACGGTGACAGGCTGCGCAAATATCTGGCCAAGTTCGGGCTCGATTGGGCGGCAGTCACACAGGGCGAAAGGTAATGGCGCACCCGGCAGGTCTCGCCCTGTCGCCCACCTGCCCGCGATCCCTTCGGACGATAACGCTGACTACTGTGCAGAACAGCGTGTGGTCTGTTCGCTCTCGCCTGCGGTGTCTGCGGTATCCGCCATGACCAGAACGCCGCCATCCCCCTTGGTCAGCCAAGTCATCCTGACGCCCGCGCTCTCGCCCTCATAGCGTGCACCCGAGCCTGCAATCGCCTGCGACAAAAGCAAGACCTTCCCGCCCATGACGATGCGGGCGACGGGCGTGTCCGTGTCATTGTCGAGGTAGCTGGCGGTGAGCTTTGTCCCGTCCTCGCAGGCATAGGCAACCGTCGTGCTGGCAGCGGCTGGCGGCGCCGCCTGCCTGGCAGCACCGGAGCACGCCGGGAGGAAGGCGCCAAGCGCGCGACCCGCACCGGCCAGATCGACGCGCAGTTTTGCCGCATCACTGCCCTCGCCGATCTGGATATAGGCCCATTGCCCCGCTTTCATCGCGGTAAACATCGGGTCATCGGCGCGCTGGACGATCACAAAGCCGTCATACTGGCCGTTGGCGACATAGCTGGCCGGATAGCTGAGGGTGGCGGCGGATCTGTCGGTCTCGAACTGGAACGTGGCCCGATTGTCCTGCATCCCCTTGGGCGGCGCGAGATAGAGCCGGGTTTCAACCTTGCCACCGGACGCGCAGGCGGACGACCAGATCGCATCGTCGGTTTCGGGCACGCTAAGGGCGAAGTGCGGCTCGAACACATCGTCGCGCACGCCCGATCCGGTCCACTTGTAGTCCGCGCTCACCTGTTCGAACCCGTTGGCGCTCCATTCGAAGGCGAGGCTGGTGCCGGGTTCGGCATCGCCTGCCACCGGCGTGCCGGCTGCATCGGGCGCGGCGTCGTCGGGCGGCTCGCCTGCGGAACAGGCCGTCAGCAGCAGCGCGGCGATCAGCGCGGGGGATGCGGATGGGGATCGCATGGCCTGTCTCCTCGGCAGGGGCGGGGTTCAGATGACCAGCGGCGAGTCCACCGCCTCGTAGATGTTCTGGCGCACCGGACGCGGCGGCAGCGGGCGCTGGCGGGGATCGGCCGGGAGCAGCGGCGGCACGACATCATATTGCCGGAACTGCGGCGGCGGGGGCGGCAGGCTGAAGGGCGGCGGCGCGGGCACGTTGAGGCCGTTGTTGCTGTAGATCTGGGTCTGCTGGCGCGGTGCGGGTGGGAGCTGCGAATAGACCACCCCCGGGTTCTGCACCACCGCCGCATTGGTCGGGGCTGATCGCACCTGCGCCCATTGCGCCACGCGCGGGCGCAGACCCGGATTGGGCCCGATCCGCGCCTCGCGCGAGGCGGTTTTCAACTGGTTGAGCGCCTGCGTCTGCTGCGCGCTCAAGCGGCCGACACGGGCATCGGCAACCCGCTTGGCCGTCAGCGCATCCTCGTGCGCCTGCTTGACCGGCGTGTGGGCGATGTTGGCGGCATCCATGCGCTGCTTGGCGGCCGGGGTTCCGGTGGCGCGGTATTCCTGCAAGGCGGCATCATAGCGCGCCTTGGAAGCGAGCCGCGCCTTGCGCGCTGCCGCTTCGGTCTTGGCGGCGGCGGCGGCATCGGCCTTGGCCTGCTTCAGCACCGGCTTGCCGCGCGCGACCGTGGCCTTGGCCACGCTCACCTGCGACTTGAGAAAGGCGGTCTGCTGCTTGCGTTCCTGCTTGGGCACCTTGGCGGTGGGGGCAGGCCTGCGGCCCTTGTCAGCCTCGGCCGCAGTCGGAACGATCAGGGCGGCTGCGACCAGCATCAGCAGCGGGGTCGATTTTTTCATGATGGCATCTCCTGTCATGGACTGTTTGGCCAATCTGCGGGGTCAGTTGCCGATGTCGGCATCGTCGATCGGGTCTTCGCGGAAGGATGCGGCCTCGGCATCTTCGGGGTCGCCGACGAAGATGAAGCCCCCGGTTTCGGGATTGGCAAAGGCGCTCACCCCAACCAGCGCGTCGATATCGGGATGGGCGTCGGGCCCGCTCTCGGCGATCTGCCGCCAGCTGTACTGGATCAGCACATCCGGATCGATCGGCTCGTCCCAGATCCGCACCTGACCGATCCCGCCGATAAAGGGCGAATACTTGCCCATCGCGCCGATGGTGAAGCTGTTGGCGGGGAGCATCGCAAAGCCGAAGTCGAGTTCGCCCAGCGTCTCGCCGTCGACCATCACGCTGATCGTGTCGCCCATGGTGATCAGCGCGATGTGGTGCAGGCCCGCGTCGGAGAAATCGAACGGGACTTCGGCATAATTGGCCCCGGCATAGACCCCGATGGCCTGCCGGTCGCCGGTGATCACTGCGGCAAAGCGCGCGCCCTGCGGGCCGACATAGGCGATCAGCGCGGGATCATAGCCGGGGTCTTGCGGCCAGCGGGCGGCCATCCACAGCTCGATCGTGCCCGCGCCATTGATGTCGAGCGCCGGCATGGGCGGCAGCATCAGAGCACCCTCGCCCGAGAATTCGGCCATCACCGGCGCGAATTGCGGCTCCTGCGCGGCGGCGACCTGGGGCACGCCAGCAAGGCCGAGCGCGGCGGGTAACAGGACGTATTTGTTGAGGAAATGCATGATGCCGGCTCCTTACTGGATTTCCTTGAAGGACACGCTGACGCGCAGTTCGGGGCCATAGGTGACGCCGGGCGCATTGGTGATCGTGGTGCCCTCGATATCGCTGCGCGGACGATCCGCGCGCCAGTCACGCAAGGTGACGAAGGCCGGTGTGGTGCCGAACATGGGCTGGCCGGGGATGATCGGCTTGCCCAAGACGTAAATCGGATCGTCGAGATCGGTGAAGCTGTTGTCGTCCTCGAAAAGCCCGCTCGCCGACATCAGGAAGCTCGCCGCCCCATCGCCCTTGCGCGATCCGGTGACGAAGACGGTGCGGTTGATCGGGTGTTCTGCCCCGCCATTGCACGAAATCTTCGTCGGGTTGCTTTCCTGGGCGGTGAACAGATTGACCGTCTGACCCGGCTCCTGCCCGATCACCTGCACGTTGATATCGCCGTAGAGGTAGGCGTCGGCCTTCCCCTCATCGCCGTTGTTGACGCATTGCAGGCCGTGGAAGGTCAGCTGATAGACCGCCGGGCCAAGCGTGCGTTCGTCGGCGCGGGGCTGGCTTTGCAGGTAGCGGGTGATCTCCGCGTCAAGGCTGGCGCGCGCCTGCAACAGCCCGGCGCGCTGGGCGGTGCTCCATTCCTCGCCGAAGAAGATCGGGCTGATCAGTTCCGACAGCGGGCGCAGGTCATAGCGCACCGGCACGGCATTGCGTTCGTCCACGTTCCAGCCGAGCGAGGTCATGCTGCCCGATCCGCCCGAGGCCGACCAGCTCTCGGTCGAGAACATGCTCGATCCCCCGCGCGAATCCCCGCTGGCCATGGTGAGGCCGCCCTTGGCCTTGATGCTGGCTGCCGGGCCGCCGTCGAACCCGCCTTCCTGCTTGAAGCCGTTGGATTCCTTGGCCCATTGCTTGAATTCGGAGGTGGTGACGCTGCGCTGGGCCTTGCCGATCCCGCCGTAATGGATCGCATTGGCATAGTGCGTGCCATATTTGCCGATAATCGCCTGCGCGCTGGTGCGGCCCTGTGCCAGTTGCAGGATGTCGTATTTGAAATCGGCGCTCAGCAGCATGTTGGGCTTGTCGAGCAGCAGCGCATAGACTTCCGAACGCGCGAGCCCGAAGGCCTTGGTGGTGCCGTCGGTGCGGTCTGCGCCCTTGCTTTCCTCGCGGCTGTATTCCCACGCGCTGTTGACGCCCTTGAACGATCCGCTCGCCCCGAAATTGAGCGACATCGACTTTTCGAACGAGGAGGTGTTGGTGATCACCGCTTCAAGCTGGTTGCCCTCGGTGCGGCGAATCTCTTCGGCGCGCAGGCCGAGCGGGATGGTCTTGGACTGGAAGTTGCTCTCGATCGAGAAATCGGTGCTTTCCGGCTCCTTGAAGATCTGCAACGCGCGGCCGCGGTTGGCGTTGAACAGATCCATCTTCTCCGACCGGAAGCTGAAGAACATATCCTTGTAACGCGGCACGAGGTTGCCCGCGGTGAAGGTGTCGATTTCGTCGTCGGTTTCCGGGCGGGTGCGGGTGCGTGAAAGCTTGATCCCCGAAGGCCCCTTGGAGATCGCATATTCGCGCGACCTGCCCCCGCCGGTCAGCGCGAGGCGGATGGTCTTGCGGTCGATGACGGTGAAGGCCGCCGAATAGCCATCGCCCTGATACTGGCTGTCGGCGACCTTCATCAGCGTGACCGACCCGGCCGGATTGGCATCGAAGTGGATGGTGATCGCGCTGTCGGTGGAGGTGATCCACAAGGCCTCGCGCATGGTCCAGGTGACCGCATCGGCGATCCCGTCACCGCTGCTCTGGGCGAGCTTGGTGTCGGCGACCCAGGGGCCATCGAAGCTGAGAGCAGCGGCGGCGGGGCCGGAGGTTCCAGCAGCGCCGCGGGTGAAGGCGGGCTGCGCGGCGGCGGTGATGACATCGCGCGGCGTGGTGCGCGGGGGTGTGGTGGTGGTGGCGGTCTGCGCGCCGGGCTGGGCCGGATCGGCGAAGGGGTTGAAGTCGTCATCGACAGGCGCAGCCGTGCTGGCCGGGGCAGCGGGCCGGGTGAAGGCGGGCTGCTGCGGCGGGGCCTGATAGACCGGCGGCGGGGTCGGGGTCGGCATCTGCTGCGGCTGGGCGGGCTGGCGCGCCGCCGTGCGCGGCGTCACCGAGGCGCCGGTGATCGTCCCGATCACCTGCCTTTCGCCGCTGGCAAGGTCGATGCTGAGCGTGCGGGTGTGCAGATCGACCGCGAGCCGCATGTTGCGGCTGGGATCGTAGAGATAGACCGACCATTCATCCCGCCCGCGTTCCTCGAAGCGGAAGGCGGCATTGCCTGCCGGGTCATATTCGACCCATACCTTGGCCGCCGCCTTCTGGATCACGCGGCCCTGGTTGAATTCGACGCGGGCGACATTGGTGCCGTTGACGCCTGCCTCCTGAGCGGCAACCGGCGCGGCGGCGGGGGCGATCAGCGCGGCGCTTAACGTCATGCAGTTCAGCAGCAGCCAGGCCTTGCGCGTCATCACCAGTCCCCCCGTCACACCGGCCACTCCGGCCAGACGCTGGCGATTATGGGTGCCGGGCCGCATCACCGGCAATCACCTGATCGGGTGATGGGGCGCGCCGCGCAAAGGGCGTAGTGACTTGGGCACGAGAGTGGTATTTCCGCTCTCGGGTGGGAGCAGCGCATGATCAAAGTCGCCATCATTGAAGACGATCCGATGATGCGCGACCTGCTGGTCGCCTCGGTCGAGGGGTGCGGCGACATGATGGTGACCGGCACCGCGCAAAACGTCGCCGAGGCGGGGGGCATGATCGAGGCGGGCGGCTATGACGTGCTGCTGTGCGACCTCGGCCTGCCCGATGGTGACGGCGCGCGGCTGATCCGGCAGGAGGCGCTGACGGGGCGCGATACCGACATTCTGGTGATCACCATCTTCGCCAACCAGAACAAGGTGCTCGACGCGATCCGGGCGGGCGCGCGCGGCTATCTGCTCAAGGATGAGCGGATCGAGGATTGCATGGAGGCGATCCGCAACATCCGCCGCGGCGGATCGCCGATCAGCCCGATCATCGCGCGGCAATTGCTGGGGCAGATCGCCCCTGACCCGACCGACACCCGCCCGCCCCCGGCCTCGCCGCTGTCGGAACGCGAATATGAAGTGCTCAACCTGCTGTCGCGCGGGTTTTCGAATGCCGAATGTGCCGAAATCCTCACGGTATCGGCCAACACGATTGGCACCCATGTCAAAAACATCTACCGCAAGCTGGAAGTCAACAGCCGGGCGGAGGCCTTGTATGAGGCGTCAATACAGGGTTTCCTGGGGCGCCAATAGAGCGCGAATGCTTCGCTGATGGCCCGCATCGCGCTGATATTACTGGCCCTGCTCATGTGGCCCGGCGCGCTTCTCGCCCAGTCAGCCTCCAGCTTTACCACCGCCACCACCGCCGATGGCCCGGTGATCGAGTTCACCTCGGGCGAATTCGCGCTGGCAGAGGGGATCGCCCCGCCCGCCACCGGCTGGCAGCCAAAGCCCAATCCCCACATCATCCGCATCCGCGAGACCGACTGGCAGACCGGGGAATTCCACATCATGTCCGGGCGCTTCCGCTTCGATCGCAGCGCGCTGGGGGCCGAGCCACTGGCGCTCTACACCGTCAGCACCCGCAACCAGTTCGCCGTGATCGTCAACGGGCGCGAGGTCGGGCGCAATTTCGCCCAGCATTCCGATCAGGTGCTGGCGTGGTATCGCCCCTATCTCGTCGCGCTGCCCGCCGGATCGCTGGTCCCTGGCACCAACACCATCGAGATCCGCGCCAGTTCGCAGGATTCGGTCGGGATCGGGCGGGTCATCATCGGGCCGGACAGCGCGGTGCGCGCCAATTACCAAACCCAGTATTTCTGGCAGATCACCGCCCCGCTCGCCGCCAGTTTCGCGATGCTGATCATGGGGATCCTGGCCTTCCTGTTCTGGCTGGGGCGGCGGCAGGAGATCGAGCTGGCGTGGCTTTCGGCCTCCACGATCCTGTGGTTCCTGCGCAATTACCAGTATTTCGCCGAGGTCACGCCGTTCCAGATCGCGGTCTTCAACGCGCTGACGGTCTATGCCACCTACTTTGCCAGCGTGGCGACGGCGGCGTTCTATTTCCACTTCATCAAGCTGCCGAACACCAACCGGATCATCGCCGCGCTGTTCGCGCTGGGGGTGCCGCTGTCGGTGGCGCACACCCAGTTCGGCGCGTCCAACCTGGTGTTCTATATCCCCACCACGATCCTGATCTTCGCCGTGGCGGGCCTGTCGCTGCGGGACTTCGGGCGGCACCGCAATATCGAACATGGCGCGATCAGCGTCGCGATGCTGATTGCGCCGTTCTTCAGCCTGTATGATGTGACGCTCGCCAATGGCCACCGGGGATGGGACGGCAACGGGTTCTACCTCGCGGTGTTCGGCGGGTTCACCTATTCGGTCGCTTTCCTGATCTCGTTCGGCAAGCGCGCGCTTGACGCCTTTGGCGATCTGGCGGCGGCCAATGCGAACCTCGAACGCCGCATCGCCGAAACCCGCGCCGAACTCGCCGCCTCGGAAGCCGCGCGGCAAGAGCTGGTGGTGGGGCAGGCACTGGCGGGCGAGCGCGAGCGGCTGATGCAGGAGATGCACGACGGCATCGGCTCCAATCTCATCACCGCGCTGGCGGTGGCGCGGCAGCAGAACCAGCCATCGAGCACGATCAAGACGCTGAACCGGGCGCTGTCCGATCTCAAGATCACGGTCGATTCGCTCGAACCGGTCGAAGGCGATCTGGTCGCGCTGATCGGCAACCTGCGCCACCGGATGCAAGGCGACCTGCGCGATGCGGGCGTGATGTGTCGGTGGGAGGTCGACACCTGCGGCCCGCTCGAATGGCTGGATGCCGCCAATGCGCTGCACGTGCTGCGCATCTTTCAGGAAGCGATCGGCAATGTGCTGACCCATGCCAGCGCGACCGAGATGCGGATCGGCTGCCGCGAAGAGACGCGCGGCGGCGTTGCCGGCATTGCCGCCTATGTTGCTGACAACGGACGGGGGTTCGACACGGCGCAGGAACGGCCCGGCAAGGGACTCGCCAACATCCGTGCCCGCGCTGCCGCCCTCCACGGTGTCCTTGACGCTGCAAGTGACAACCCGCAAGGAACCACAATCACGCTCTGGCTACCCTATCAGCGAAAGCTTTGACATGGCCGGTTTCTAGGGGGCTGAACTTATGCGGCTTTCCGCCGTTCACCAATTCAGTGTCTTGTTCAAGATAGGTTACATGACGCGGCATTTCCGGCTCCGGTTCTGGCGGCGGTGAAAGGCCTCGGCGACCGGATTGTCCATGCGCTCTGGTATCTCGCCAGCGCGGTGCTGTGGGTCACAGCGTCGAAGTATGATGCCTTCGGCGACAACTGGCTGATTGCGTTCGTGGCGATTGCCGGCCTGCAATTCGTGATCGTCGTGATCCACGAACTGGGCCACGCCTGGGCCGCGTGGCGGTGCGGGGCGCGGGTTTGGTCGATCTGCGCGGTGCCTTTCGTGTGGGACACCTCGCGCCGCGCGCTGCGGTTCGAGCCGGAACTGCCGGCGCGCGATATTGCCGGCTATGTCAGCTACACCTTCGAGGGCGGCGACAGGGGGTCGACCCGCAAGGACATGGTGATTGCCGCTGCCGGGCCGCTCGCCAATCTTGTCTCGGCGGCGGTGGTGGCGGGACTGGCGGGGTTGCTTGCGGTGGTCTCGCTGCCCTCTGGCAAGCCCGCAGACCCCGGCCCCTCGCCCGTCACCACGATCGACCCCGGCGCACCGCCGCCTGCGCAAGCACCGGCGATCCGCCTGCCTTCGGAGGCCGATGTTGGGGACATCTTTGCCAAGGTTCGCGCCCGCCGCCGCAAAGAGGCTCTGGCCGATTGGGGCGAGGCGCTGAGCGAATTGTTCATTGCGCTGTCGGTGATCCTCGGCCTGCTCAATCTCGCCCCCCACCGCGGCAGCGACGGGGCGGCGATCCTTGCCGGGTGGCGGGCGCTGAGGCGGCGCTAAGCGACCGGATTTGCGACCTTTCCAAGTCGCCGGTCTGGCGTATCATGCGCGGCAAGCCGGGGGGCACCATGATTCGCAGAGACATTCTTCGTACGGCCGCCATTGCCCCGGTGCTGGTCAGCGCGAAGGGGGCATTGGCGATGCAGGCAAGCGGATTTTCGGGGCACCCGGTTGTCAGGCTGCTGCCCTTTGCGCCGTGCATCGAGCTGGTCGAGCGGCTCGACTTTCGCGATTCGAACGATCTCTTGTGGACCGCTCCTATCGGCGCGCGGTCGGATGGTGCCTCGATCCCGCGCTCCTTGTGGACCTTCGCCGGCGGGCCGCTTTCGGGCAATTACCGTGACGCTGCGATCATCCATGATCGCTATTGCGACACGATGGAGCGATCGTGGCGGGCGACCCATTGGGTGTTCCGCGAAGCGATGCGCGCGCGCGGCCTGTCGTGGCTTGAAGTGGTCACCAAATATGGCGCGGTCTATCTGTTCGGCCCGCGTTGGGATGCCACCCACCGCTGGACGGGGATACGACGGCTCAACCGTCGCCCGCGCAGCGAGCCGCTGCCGCCGACCTGTGCCAGCCCGGACATGGACGAGCCGGCAGCCTTCGTCGATGCCGGCCGGGAGATGTGGGAACGCGCGATCATCGCCGATCTCGAACGCGAGGCCGAAGCGCAAGGGGCGGAAAACTTCGACATTGCGCAATATGTGCCGCCCACGATTTACGATACCGACAGCGCCCGGCGTCAGGGCCAGTTGCTCAAGCAGAACGCGGCCGAACCGGGCGGCATTGAACAGGCGCTGCGCCCCAACACCCTGACGGTGCGCGAGCTTGAGGCGCTGGCCGGGTCGGGTTAGGCGCGCGCCGTGCCATCACGGTGGGCCCGCCACCACGGCATCAGCGCAAAGGCCGCCTGACCTGCCAGCCCCAACAGCACGTGTGGCTGGCGCAGGCCTGCGAGCCACTGCGCGGGCGTCTCGCCCGTTAGCGCCGCGGCGAGCGCGCACTCCGCTGCCATCAGCAAGCCGAAGGCGAGGCCACCCATCGCCAGCGCCGCGCTTTGGCAGGTGATCGCGAAACGCTGCATCAGCCAGCCGCTCGCGATCCAACTGGCAGCCAGCATGACCGGCAGTTCGATCAGCGTGGCAGGCACCAACCCGACCAGCGGCGCAAGCCACAGCACCCGGATGGTGCCGAGCACGAATCCCAGCGCGAAGACCACCGCCCAATAGGCGGCGCCTGCGCCGAGCACCCTCACCCCACGATGCCCGCACCCGCCAGCACCGCCAGCGTCAGCACGTCGGGCGCGCTCGCGGTCATGGGCACGATCTGCACCGGCTTTTCCATCCCGATCAGCATCGGCCCGATCGTGGCATTGCTGCCCAGTTCGCGCAGCAGCTTGGCCGAGAGGTTGGCCGATTGCAGCCCCGGCATCACCAGCACATTGGCCGGGCCTGACAGGCGGCTGAAGGGATAGAGCGCCATCACCTTGGGGTTGAGCGCCGCATCGGGGGCCATTTCGCCCTCGTACTCGAAGCCCGGATCCTCGCTGTCGAGAATCGCGACCGCCTCGCGGATCGAATTGAGCCACTGGCCCGAGGGATTGCCGAAGGTCGAATAGCTGAGGAAGGCGACGCGCGGTTCATGTCCCATGCGCCGGGCGACGGCGGCGGTTTCCCGCGCGATATGGGCCAGCATCGGCGCATCGGGCCGTTCGTTGATCGTGGTGTCGGCAAGGAAGGTGGTGTGGTTCTTGCCGATCATCATGTGGATGCCGAAAGGCACAGCGCCTTCCTTGTGATCGAGCACCAGATTCACCTCGCGCACGGTCTGCGCAAAGGTACGGGTCATGCCGGTGATCATCCCGTCGCCATGCCCCAGTGCCACCAGCAGCGAGGCAAAGACGTTGCGATCCTGATTGACCATGCGCCGCACATCGCGCTCGGTATAGCCGCGCCGCTGGAGCCGCTTGTAAAGATAGGCGACCATCGCGGGCACGTGTTCACTGTCGGCCGAGTTCTGGATCTCGAAGCTGCCCGGATCGCCGACCGAAAGCTGGTGCAGCTTGTCGAGCACGGCCTTGGTGCGGCCTACCAGAATCGGCGTGCCATAGCCGAAATCGCGGAACTGGATCGCGGCGCGCAGCACCACTTCTTCCTCGGCTTCGGCAAAGACCATGCGCTTGGGGTTGCTGCGGGCGATTTCGTACACGCCCGAGAGCACCGAGGTGGTCGGGTTGAGGCGGCTGCGCAGCGCGACGCGGTAGGCGTCGAAATCCTCGATTTTTGCCCGCGCGACTCCTGAGTCCATCGCCGCCTTCGCTACGGCGGAGGAGACGACCTCGATCAGCCGCGGGTCGAAGGGGGCGGGGATGATGTAGTCGGTGCCGAACTTGTGGTTCTTGCCATAGGCAGAGGCGACTTCCTCGGGCACCTGCTGACGCGCCAGCTCGGCAATCGCCTGCGCGGCGGCGACCTTCATTTCCTCGTTGATGGTGGTCGCCTGCACATCGAGCGCGCCGCGGAAGATGAAGGGGAAACCGAGGACGTTGTTGACCTGATTGGGGAAGTCCGAGCGGCCCGTGGCGATGATCGCGTCGGGGCGCACGGCCTTGGCCTCGTCGGGCATGATTTCGGGCACGGGGTTGGCCATGGCGAAGATGATCGGCTTGTCGGCCATCTTCTTGACCCACTCCGGCTTCAGCGCGCCCGCTGCCGACAGGCCGAGGAAGATGTCGGCCCCGGCGAGCGCTTCTTCGAGGCTGGTGGCGGTGGTGGCGACGGCGTGGGCGCTCTTCCACTGGTCCATCCCCTCGCGGCCCGGCGTGATCGGGCCGGAACGGTCGCACATAATGACGTTTTCGTGCCGCACGCCCATCGCCTTGATGAGCGCCGTGCAGGCAATCGCCGCCGCACCCGCGCCGTTCACGACGACCTTCACGTCCTTGAAGTCGCGTCCAGTGATGTGACAGGCGTTGAGCAGGCCTGCTGCGGTGATGATCGCGGTGCCGTGCTGGTCATCGTGCATCACCGGAATCTTCATGCGCTCGCGCAGCGCGGCTTCGATGATGAAGCACTCGGGCGCCTTGATGTCTTCCAGATTGATGCCGCCGAAGGTCGGCTCCATCAGCGCGACGGCGTTGATGAAGGCTTCCGGGTCTTCGGTGGCGAGTTCGATGTCGATGGAATCGACGTCGGCGAAGCGCTTGAACAGCACTGCCTTGCCTTCCATCACCGGCTTGGAGGCGAGCGCGCCCAGATTGCCGAGCCCGAGGATCGCGGTGCCGTTGGAGATCACCGCGACAAGGTTCGCCTTGGCGGTGTAGCGCGCGGCGAGCGACGGGTCGCCCGCGATGGCCTCGACCGGCACGGCCACGCCGGGCGAATAGGCCAGCGACAGGTCGCGCTGCGAGGTCATCGGCTTGGTGGCGACGATCTCGAGCTTACCGGGGCGGATCGTTTCGTGGTAGAACAGCGCCTCGCGCGCGGTGAAGCCGCCCTTGCTGGGCGTGGCGTTGTCGTCTGCCATGGTCGCGTGTCCCCTCGATCCGTCCGTTACGGTAACCGAGGCTGACTTAGCGCCGCGTGCGCCGATGCGATAGGCGATTTATCGCACCAGGTCGGGGGAAAGCTGCAACTGCCGACATTCCCGAATCGCAGGCGAAGGCGCTAGGCGAGGGGGATGGCCGCGCTTCCCGATTCCAAGCCCACCCCGATGATGGCGCAATATCTGCGCCTGCGGGAAGAGGCAGGCGATGCGCTGCTGTTCTATCGGATGGGCGATTTCTTCGAGCTGTTCTTCGAGGATGCCAAGCGCGCGGCGGCGATCCTCGACATCGCGCTCACCACGCGGGGCGAGCACGGTGGCGCGCCGATCCCAATGTGCGGGGTGCCGGTGCATTCGGCGGAGAGCTATCTGGCGCGGCTGATCAAGGCGGGCTGCCGCGTGGCGATTGCCGAGCAGGTCGAGACGCCCGAAGAAGCCAAGGCCCGCGCCAAGCGCGAGGGCACGCCGTCGTCCAAGGCGCTGGTCGGCCGCGCGATCGTGCGGCTGGTGACGGCGGGCACGCTCACTGAGGAAGCGCTGCTCGAACCGCGCCGCGCCAATGTGCTGGCGGCTCTGGCCGAGCTGCGCGGCACGGTGGGGATCGCGGCGGTCGACGTCTCGACCGGCGCGATGGTGCTGGAGGAATGTCCGGCGGATCAGCTCGGCGCGGTGCTGGCGCGGCTCTCGCCCAGCGAAGTCGTGGTGCCCGAGGATTGGCCGCACGGCCCGGACGAGGCGATCTTCCGCCCCCGCACCACCTTCGCCAGCGATGCCGGGGCCGAGCGGCTGAAGGCGGTGCACGGGGTGGCGACGCTCGATGCCTTCGGTGCCTTCACCCGCGCGATGCTGGGCGCGGCGGGCGGGCTGATTGCCTATCTCGACCATGTCGGGCGCGGGAGCCTGCCGTTGCTGCTGCCCCCGGTGGTGCGCGAAAGCCAGGGCACGATGGCGATGGATGCCGCGACCCGGGCGAGCCTCGAGATCCTCGAAGCCAGCACCGGCGGACGCACGGGCAGCCTGATTGCGGCGGTCGATCGCTGTGTCACCGGAGCAGGTTCGCGGCTGCTGGCGGAGGATTTGTCCGCGCCGCTGCTTGATATGGCGGCCATCGAGGCGCGGCTCGCGCTGGTGCAGTTCTGGCGCGACCGCCCGATTGAACGCGCGCAGGTTCGCGACATTCTGCGCAGCGTGCCCGATCTCGGCCGTGCGCTGGGCCGGGTGGTGGCGGGGCGGGGGAGCCCGCGCGATCTCGGTCAGTTGCGCGACGGGCTGAGCGAGGCCGCGCGGCTGCATCACTGGCTGAGCGGTGCGCCCGATGCACCGGCCCTGCTGGCGGAGGTTACCGCGCGGCTCTCAGGCCACGGCGCGCTGACCGATCTGCTCGCCCGCGCGCTGGTGACCTCACCCCCGACCGAACGCAGCAATGGCGGCTTCATCGCTGACGGCTATGACGCCGCGCTCGACGAATTGCGCGCGACCTCGGGCGATGCGCGCCGCGCGATTGCGGCGATGGAGGCGCGGTATCGCGAGGAAACCGGGATCGCGAGCCTCAAGATCCGCCATAACGGGGTTTTGGGCTATTTTATCGAGGTTTCCGCGCGCCATGCCGACGCGTTGATGGCCCCGGACAGCGGCTTTACCCACCGCCAGACGATGGCCGGTGCGGTGCGGTTCAACTCGCTGAAATTGCATGAGGAAGCGGCCCGGATCGCCGAGGCGGGGGGCCATGCACTGGCGGCGGAAGAGACCCATTTCGAGGAACTGGTGGCCGCGGTCATTGCGGCCCGCGAACCCATCGCCGCCACCGCCGCCGCGCTCGCCCGACTGGATGTCGGCGCAGCCAATGCCGAGCGGGCGGCGGAGGGTGACTGGTGCCGTCCGGGTATCGCCGAGGATGCAGGGCTCGCCATCACCGCAGGCCGCCATCCGGTGGTCGAAGCGGCCCTGGCCAAGACCGGCGAGCGCTTCGTCGCCAATGATTGCCAGCTTTCGGACATCAACCGCCTGTGGCTGATCGGCGGCCCGAACATGGGCGGCAAATCGACCTTCCTGCGCCAGAACGCGCTGATCGTGCTGCTCGCGCAGGCCGGGTGCTTTGTCCCCGCGAGCGCGGCGCGCATCGGGCTCGTCGACCGGTTGTTCAGCCGCGTGGGCGCTGCCGACAACCTTGCGCGGGGCCGCTCGACCTTCATGGTCGAGATGGTCGAGACCGCCGCCATTCTGGCGCAGGCGACTAGCCGCAGCTTCGTGATCCTCGACGAGGTCGGGCGCGGGACATCGACCTATGATGGCCTCGCGCTCGCCTGGGCGGTGGCCGAGGCGGTGCATTCGCAGATCGGCTGCCGTTGCCTGTTCGCGACCCACTACCACGAGCTCGCCCGCCTCGCCGAAACCTGCGAAGCGCTCAGCCTCCACCATGTCCGCGCGCGCGAATGGCAGGGCGATCTGGTGCTGCTGCACGAACTGGCAGACGGCCCCGCCGACCGGTCTTATGGCCTGGCGGTCGCGCGGCTCGCCGGCGTGCCCGCCAATGTCGTCGCCCGCGCCAAGGCGGTGCTCGCCAAGCTGGAAGCCCAGCGCGAGGCGACGGGGGGGATCGCAGCGGGGCTGGGCGATCTGCCGCTCTTCGCCAACTTGCGCGCGGCCGAGCCGGAGCCCGCCACCCCCGAACAGCAACTCGCCGATGCCCTGCGCGCCGCCGATCTTGATGCGCTGACGCCGCGAGACGCGCTCGACCTGCTGTATCAATGGAAGCGCGATCTGCCGCGCAGCCGAGGGTGATTTCAACCAAGGCTTAACCGTGATGCGGCTATGGCGGCGCCATGTACAAGGCCGTCTTCCAGAACAGCAAGGCTGCGCTCGCCTTCGCCGCGATGATCCTTTTCAGCGCCTTTTCGATGGTGGGCACATCCGAGGATGCCGGCCTCGTCACCCGCGCGGCCGATACCTTCGGGGCCGAGCGCGATGCCATCGCCAGCGAGGCGCAGGCCTATGCCGAAAGCCGCAGCCAGGGGGATCAGCCCTCGCAGAAGAAGTCGCCGTGGGACGCAGAACCCAACGTCTTCGGTGATTACACCCCGGCCGATGAAGCCGCAGCCAAGCAGGCTGCGGCCAAGGTTGTCGCCCCCAAGGGGCCGCCGCCGCCGGGCTATGATCTGATGACCGCTCCGCTCTCGTCCGACGCGGTGGTGCTCGAATCGGGTCAGACCGGCGTGCCGGTCATCACCGAGAGGGACATGACGATCGAGCCCGAGTAGCGCGCCCGATCAGCGCGTCGGCACCGGCGCGTCGCCCGAATAGTCGTAGAACCCGCGCCCGGTCTTGCGGCCCAGCCATCCGGCTTCGACATACTTCACCAGCAGCGGCGCGGGGCGGTACTTGCTGTCGCGGGTGGTGGTGTAGAGCACGTTGATGATGTCGAGGCAGGTGTCGAGCCCGACGAAATCCGCCAGTTGCAGCGGCCCCATCGGGTGATTGAGGCCGAGACGGCAGCCCTTGTCGATATCCTCGATCCCCGCGGTCGACTGGCCGAGCACGAACACCGCCTCGTTGATCATCGGCAGCAGGATGCGGTTGACGACGAAGCCGGGCTCGTCCTGGCTCAGCACCACTTCCTTGCCCAGCCCCTTGGCGAAGGCGGTGACGCGGTCGGTGGTGTCCTTGGCGGTGGCGAGGCCCGGAATGACCTCGATCAGCCCCATCACCGGCACCGGGTTGAAGAAGTGAAGCCCGATGAACCGCGCCGGATCGGGCGAGTGGTTGGCCATCCGGGTGATCGGGATCGACGAGGTGTTCGAGGCCATGATCGCCGCCGAATTCAGCACCTTGCCTGCCTTTTCGAAGATCGTGTTCTTGATCTCCTCGCGCTCGGTCGCCGCTTCGATGATCAGATCGGCCTCGCTGAAGGGGGCGTAGTCGCACACCGGCGTGATGCGGGCGAGCAGGATTTCGGCGTCGGCCGCCTCGATCTTGCCGCGGCCCATCAGCTTGACCAGCGCGGCCTCGATATTGGCCTTGCCCGCCTCGGCGCGCGCCAGGTCGACGTCGGTGAGCATGACGTTCATGCCATGGGCGGCGACAGTCTGAGCGATGCCGGTGCCCATCTGACCGGCGCCGATGACGGCGATTTTGCGCATGGGGTATGTCCTTCGCAAGTGCAGCAAGACCGCCGCCCTAGCGAGGAAGAGCGCGCCTGACTAGCGCACTAATTGTCTAGCGGTTCGCGCCCGGCACCCACTTCACGTCCGCGCGGCCATCGGCATTGGCCACGCGGGCGAGCACGAACAGCAGGTCGGACAGGCGGTTGATATAGGCGAGCGCGGCCGGATTGACCGGCACCTCCGCCGCCAGTGCGACCATCGCCCGTTCTGCCGCGCGGGTGGTGGCGCGGGCGATGTGGACGCGCGCCGCCGCCTCGCTCCCGCCCGGAAGCACAAAGCTGGTGAGCGGTTCGAGCCGTTCGTTGAGCGCATCGATCTGCGCTTCGATCCACAGCGGCTGGCTCGCCACAATCCGCAGCACCATCTCCGAGGGCGTGAAGTCGCCGCCTTCCGCCGGGGTGGCAAGGTCGGCGCCGAGATCGAACAGGTCGTTCTGGACGCGCGTCAGCAGCGCCTTTTCGCCCGCCCCTTCGAGCGCGCAGATCGCGAGCCCGATGGCGCTGTTCGCCTCGTCCACCAGCCCCATCGCGGCAATGCGGGCCGAATGCTTGGGGCAGCGCGAGCCATCGACAAGTCCCGTCGTCCCGTCATCCCCGGTGCGGGTGTAGATCCGGTTCAATTTGACCATGGTGCGGCTGTCAGTTGCTGCCCGCTGCCAGCAGGCCGAGCACCATGATCACCGCAATCGCCATCGCCTGATATTTCACGCGGGCGAACATCGCCTTGTTCTGGGCCAGCTGCATCTCGGTCGCGGTGGTGCTTTCACCGGTTTCAAGATCGATCTTGGTCGTCTTGAGGAAGGCGACGATGCCCTTGATCAGCGAAAACGCCACCAGACCCATCAGGACCAGCAGCAGGAGGACAAGGAAGATTTTCATGGAGCCTAAATGGACGCACCTGCCTCAGGTTCCAAGTGCCAAATGTTGCAGGCGCAGTTGCTCGGCAAGCAACCTGCCGTCCTCGCCGGCCGCGCGCCGCTCCGCCAGCGCCGGTGAGCCGCGCTGCTTGGCCAGTTTCTCGCCGCTTGCATCGAGCAGCAGCCGGTGGTGGTGCCAGCGGGGCACGGGCAGGCCGAGCAAGGCCTGCAAGGTGCGATGCACATGGCTCGCCGCGAACAGATCGGCCCCGCGCGTCACCAGCGTCACGCCGTCCGCCGCATCGTCGAGCGTGACGGCGAGGTGATAGCTGGCGGGCAAGTCCTTGCGCACCAGCACCACATCGCCAAGCCCCGCCCAATTGACCGGCTGCGGCCCCGCCAGCGCATCCTCCCACACCAGCGGGCCGGTCTCGGCCGAGGCCCGCTCCGCATCCAGCCGCCATGCCGCCGGACGGTCGGGATCGGGCGGGCGGTGCTTGCAGGTGCCGGGGTAGATCAGGCCATCCGAGCCCTCGGCCGCCCCTGCCGCGACAATCTCCGAGCGGGTGCAGGTGCAGGGATAGATGAGCCCGCGCGCCCGCAGCCCCTCGGCGGCGGCGGCATAGCTGGCAAGCCGGGTGGATTGGGCGGGCACCTCCTCCCACTCCAGCCCCAGCCATTCCAGGTCGCGCCGGAATTCGTCGGCGAGTTCGGGGCGCGAGCGCGGCCCGTCAATATCCTCGATCCTAAGCAGGAACCGCCCTCCGCCTGCCCGGGCCAGATCATGCGCCACGATCGCGCTCAGCGCATGGCCCAGATGCAGCCGCCCGTTGGGGCTGGGCGCGAAACGGGTCACGAGCGGGGCGGGGTGATCCATCGCTGCCCCATGCCACACGACAGATTGTTACGCTATCCACAGCCTCTCCACAGCCTGTGCCTGTGGATATGCCCCCTGTAACGGGTTTGACTCTTTCGCCTGTCAGTTCACGATGCAGCCAATCAGGGAGGAACGCTACCAGTGTTCAATGCCGAACTGATCGAGAAAGTGGCCCGGTTCCGCGGGGTCGATGAAGACCCGACGCGCAACCTGTCGGCCTGTCCGGCGCTGGTGCTCAACGCCGATTACACCCCGCTGTCCTATTACCCGCTCAGCCTGTGGCCGTGGCAGACCGCGATCAAGGCGGTGTTCCTCGACCGGGTGGACATCGTCGCGAGCTATGACCGCAGCGTGCACTCGCCCAGCTTCGACATGAAGATCCCGAGCGTCATCGCGCTCCGGCAATATGTGAAGCAGAGCGAGTTTCCCGCCTTCACCCGCTTCAATGTGTTCCTGCGCGAC
The DNA here is from genome assembly GCF_028621955.1 of Erythrobacter sp. BLCC-B19. Classification (NCBI taxonomy): domain Bacteria; kingdom Pseudomonadati; phylum Pseudomonadota; class Alphaproteobacteria; order Sphingomonadales; family Erythrobacteraceae; genus Erythrobacter; species Erythrobacter sp. BLCC-B19. The sequence continues at coordinate 1,111,692 of NZ_CP117516.1, read as the reverse complement.
CGCTTCCAGTGCCAGTATTGCGGCAGCCACGAACACCTGACCTTCGATCACGTCACCCCGCGCCGCCTTGGGGGCCGGACGACGTGGGAGAACATCATCACCGCCTGCGCGCCATGCAACATGAAGAAGGGCGGGCGCACCCCCAAACAGGCGGGCATGAGCCTCCACCAGCCCCCGATCCGCCCGACCAGCTGGCAGCTGCAACAGGCCGGCCGCCTGTTCCCGCCCGGCTACCTCCACGAAACCTGGCGCGACTGGCTGTACTGGGACGTCGAGCTGGAGGCATAAGGCGCGCAATAAGCGTTACAAAGGTGACACCGTGTCAACTTACCAACAGGGCATTTTCCCTGCTTAAAACAGTGCTTTAATGCCTCTCCGCGCGCGGATGGACATAAGAATCCGCGAAAGAAAACGCGCTTGGTGGTCGTGCGACCTCCCTTCCGACAATGGCAAAGAGCGGACGGCAGCGTAACGCGGTCCGGCGGTGTAGGAAATGTCCGGTTCGGCATGGCCGGGCGCCGAAAGCTGCCATTCCGCAACCGACCCCAAATTGGTCATCTCCACCCCCGTCGCCCCGTGCTTGACACGGGGCTTGGCTTTTTTGTTGCGCTTTCAGAGTAGAAGTAGAGCCTATCCCCGTCTCAAGCACGGGGCGACGTTGACTGCGGGGCAGTATCCCACCCATTGTCGGCCAAGCGCGGGGCGGAGAGCGTTCGACCACCTTAAGTGGATGACAAATCAGAAATATCTGTTATGACTTTGGTGCTATCGGACTGGATGTAATCAGGGGGCGCAATGGCTTACGAAGGTGGTGGCGGTAGCCGGTTCAAAGCGGCAGCTGGCATAGTGATGGCTGTTTTAGTCGCAGGCGTGGTCGGCGCGATTGTGAAAGGGGGTACGCGCGAAGCAATTAGCTACGCAAATTCCACGCCATCGGCGATTGATGACAAGCTTCAGTCGTTTTTTGACGAGAACCCCTCACAAGCCGCGATGTATGCGGCCATGAAGGAAAAATACCCTCAAAAATATGATGAATTCATCGCAGGGCTCAGCACGGTCGTGCGCAACAAGGGTGACGTGCGTCAGTATGGCTTCGATTCCATGCGGAAGTTCACCCTGTCTCTGAAAAAGGATTTCGGCGGAGCCCCTTCTGGCGATATCCAAAGGGTGCTCGATAAGCATGTAGAGCTGATGGAAGTCATGTCGAGGTCATCGGAGTTCTACTGCGGGCAGTTTGCATTTGAAGGGCTTTCCTCAAGCGCGCAGCTGTCACCCGACGTACTGAAAGTGATCTCGGAGGCCAGCGCGCTCCAGATCAATGCGGCTGCGGCAGGGCGCGCTTCGCCCGTCGTTCGGGAAGAGCCGACAGCTGCGGACTGGGATGCCCTGTCGCAGAATATGCTCAATCTCGGCACCACGCTGGAGGAGATGCAGCATGTGAACGAGGGGACCGTGTCTGCCCTATCGCAGTCCCGTAAGTGCGCAGTCGGCAAGAATCTCTACGAGGGTATCGCAAACCTACCGACAGAAAGCGCTGCGCGCGTCGGCGCGTTCCTCCTGATTCCTGATGCGGCAGGTGGAGCATGACAAGTCTATATTTCGCTAACCTCTTGGGCGAAATATTTGGGGGAATGATAGGAATATTCGTCGTTGCTGCACTCGTGGAGTGGGCTGTGTGCCAGAGGGTGTTTGACGACCCGATCAAAGGGAAGCTGACGTCCGTTTTGGTCGCCTATCTCCTTGGGTCAATCGGCGCGGGTTACGGGCAGGCGAACGGAGGCCCATACGAATGGGACGCGTTTTTCGATTATGCAGTTCCGGCGGTAATTGTCGGCTGTTTCGCCTTTGTCTCAGGTAAACGCATCAAGAAGAAAATGGGCGCAGATGGAGCACGAGAAGTGTTCGAGTAGTCTCGCGCGCCTCATCCTCAACGAAAAGGACGCCCGAGGCATTTGGGAACCGCTGCCTTGCCCTCGCGAAGCGAAGCGACGGTCCAGACAAAGGCTCGCGACTGAAGAACCTATCGTATGCAGAATTCAGGCAGGCCGCCGTTGGCCTTCCCACCCACTCCCCGCCATTCGCCTGCGCCCCGTCGGTTCCCGAAACCCGCCGTTCCGGCCCGCAAGCCCCAAGCCGCTTGCCTTTCGCGCACCTTCCGCCTAAGCGCGCGCACTTCACTGACACGAATCAATCAGCCAGCCTGGCGACAAGGGCTGCCATGGCCGGTTCCGACGTGTCTCGAACAGGAGATGAAAATGCCCAAGCTGAAGACCAAGAGCGGTGTGAAGAAGCGCTTCAAGATCACCGCCACCGGCAAGGTCAAGCACGGCGTCGCTGGCAAGCGTCACCGTCTGATCAGCCACAACGCCAAGTATATCCGCACCAACCGCGGCACCTCGGTCCTGTCGGCCAATGATACGCCGACGATCAAGAAGTGGGCGCCCTACGGGCTGGATTGATGCGAGCCGGGCTTCGGCCCTGCGCATCCTCAAGATAAGGATATACTGATATGGCACGCGTCAAACGGGGTGTTACCACCCGCGCCAAGCACAAGCGGATTCTGGACCAGGCCAAGGGCTATCGTGGTCGCCGCAAGAACACCATCCGCATCGCCCGTCAGGCGGTCGAGAAGGCCGGGCAATATGCCTACCGCGACCGCAAGGTGAAGAAGCGGACCTTCCGCGCTCTGTGGATCCAGCGCATCAATGCGGCTGTCCGCATGGAAGGCCTGACCTATTCGCAGTTCATGCACGGCATCAAGCTCGCCGGCATCGAACTCGACCGCAAGGCGATGGCCGATCTCGCCATGAACGAAGGCGGCGCCTTCAAGGCCGTGATCGCTCAGGCCAAGGCGGCTTTGCCCGCGTAAAGCGGGCGGGGGCTGCGCTTCCGGCGTAAGCTTTCCGGCAGCCGCAATGGCTGGCCGATTATCGAGGGGCGGGTGCCTGCGGGCGCCCGCCCCTTGTTGTTGGCGATTTGTAGAATTCCGTCACCACCCTTGTATAACTGCGCCATCTGCGGCTATCTGAAGGTGTGGGGAGGGAGTGATGCACAGTGCCATGCGCGAGCCTGCCGCGCCGTCAGCCTACCGGCTCAAGGCCGATTTCCGCGAACCGCCTGCGCAGTTCGAAGGCTGCTTCACGACCTTCTATCACATGACCCTGACGCTCGATCCGGCGGCGCCCCCGCTGGTCGACTATCTCCAGCCCGAATGGGCCAATCTGCGGTTTTTCTGCGGCGGCCTGCCCGAAGCGGCCATCGGCAGCACCAGCGTGCGCGGTGCATCTTTCGTCGGCACCGGGGCCAGCACCCTGCCGTGCCGCTTCTCCATGCCTTCGGTGCGGATGTGGGGGGTGGGGATCCTCCCGCTCGGCTGGGCGCGGTTGTTCGATTCCGATGCGAGTTCGTGCATCAACATGATCTGCGACGGCGCCACCCATCCCGCCTTCCGCCACTTTGCCGGGCTGACCGAGGTGCTGTGTCATCCCGAGGCCGATCCCGACGAGCAGTATCAGGCGATCGTCACCGCGATGGAGCGCCGGATGCGCCCGACCCGCGACGATAGCCGCATCCGCCGCATCCACCACGAGCTGGTGAACGGCGAACACGCCGCCGTCCATGACCTCGCCGATGCCTGCGCCATGAGCATCCGCACGCTTGAACGGATGTGTATGCGCTATTTCGGGTTTTCGCCCAAGCTGCTGATGCGCCGCCAGCGCTTCATGCGTTCGCTGACCACCTTCATGCTCACGCGCGGTAGCCGCTGGACCGAGGCGATGGACGCGCATTACCACGATCAGGCGCAGTTCACCCGCGAGTTCCGCGAGTTCATGACCATGAACCCGTCCGAATATGCCGCGCTCGATCACCCGATCCTGACCTCGTTCATGGAGGCGCGGGCGCGGGTGTGGGGGAGTGCGGCGCAGACGCTCGATCCGCCTGCGCCGCCGCGCTGATCGCGCTATTTGAGGTCTTCGACCGAGACCCAGCCGGTGGTGCCGAAATTGTCCCTCACCTCGATGAACAGCCCCTCGCGGTTGCCGGTGGCATCAAGCTCGGTTCCGGCCCGCAAGGATCGCACAGCGGCGGCATCGGCGCTGGCCGCGGCGCGCATCACGGTGTCGACCGCGACCACCGCATCGGGCGCTGCCGGAGCGGCGGCGGCGACTTCGGGCGCAGAGGCCATCAGCTCGCGCTGGGCGACCAGCTGGTTGAAGGCGAGGACGAAGGCCTCGGTCAGCATCTGGCCGTCCTTGCTGCCCAGATAGCCCGAGGCATTGGCGGCGGTGCCTGCCCAGCCTGCCGACGGCCCGCCAAAGGTGAGGCTCGATTTCTTGACCACGCCTTGTCCTGCCGCGACCGTCATGCCGTTGGCCGGGCTGACCACGCGCAGGCCTGCGGCAACGGTCTTCTTCTTGCCGCCGAGCCCGCCGAACATCCCGAGCACCGCGCCGCCGCCCGGCACCCCGCGCAGCAGGGACGATGCCGCGCCCGATCGCACCAGCGCTTCGGTCGCGGCGCCCTTGGCCAGCTCCATGCCCTTGTCGACCTCCTCCGCGCTGCCCGCGATGGCGGTCACCAGAAACCGCGCCGGGGCGGCATCATTGGGATTGTCGATGGTGAAGCAGCCGCTTTCCGTCACCAGCGCATTGAGCAGCGCGCGGGGCGATCCGAGACCCCATTCGGTCCAGCCTGCCTGATCGCCCTCGACCAGCGCGATCGAGCCGATCGGCGCATCGCAGCGCACCAGCTCGGGCGGCGGCTCCTTGTCCTTGGCCGCCAGCGGCGCTGTCTGCATCGCCAGCGCTGCGGCGAGTACGGCAAATCCTGCATTCCTCATCATGCATCATCTCCCCCCGACCCCTTGAACCGGGGATTGTAAGCTGCTGTCAGTCGGGCACGTTGTAAGGACACGACGCGCCGACTATGGCGGTCACACGGTGGTCAGGGGGTGGTCACATATGCACATGCCGGCGACACAATTGGTGCATCTGCGCTTCGCCCTGCCGAGCCCCGCACTGCGCCCCTATGTCACGACCTATTACCGCACCGACGTGATCTGTGCGCCGCGCGCGCGCTGGCTGGAGGACTGGCTGCACCCCGAATGGGCAAACCTGCGCTTTCTCGCCAGGGGTGCGGCGCAGTCGGTGGTCGGGGCGGGTGAGCCTGAGGCCTGCCCCGGCTTCACGGTGACCGGCCCGACCAGCCGCGCCGTGCGCTTCCGGATCGGGACGGGCTATAGCTGGGGGATCGGTCTGTTGCCGCTGGGTTGGGCACGGCTGCTGCGCGGGGTGCCGGCCAGCGACTATGCCGATCGCTCGGTCGATGGCGCTGCCGACCCGGTGTTCGCCCCGCTCGGGCCGCTCGCCGCAGCGCTGGCGGCCAGCGACGGTGACTGGGACAGTCAACTGACCCTGATCGAGACCCACATGGCGCAGGCTTTCGCGGATGCGCCGCCGATCGATGAGGCGCCGATCCTCGCGCTCAATGCCGCGCTGGTCGATCCCGACGTCCTCTCCGTGGTCGATCTCGCCACCCGTCTGGGGATGACGGTGCGCTCGGTCGAACGGTTGTCGGCGCGCGCCTTCGGCTTTCCGCCCAAGCTGCTGCTGCGCCGCCAGCGGTTCCTGAGGAGCCTTTCGCGCTTCATGCTCGATCCCTCGCGCACCTGGCTGGGTTCGCTCGATTGCCACTATCACGACCAGTCGCATTTCGTGCGCGACTTCCGGCGGTTCATGGGGATGTGCCCCTCGGCCTATGCCAAGGCCGACAAGCCGCTGCTGACCGCCGCGGCGCAGGCGCGCATGGCCGTCGCGGGCACGGCGGTGCAGGGTCTCCACTCGCCGGTCGGTCACACCGCGCCGCCGCAGGCCGCCTGACCTGACTGGCGCTTTGCAATCCGGGTGATTTGCCGCTAGCGGGCGGGGCCACATTTTCCTTTGCGCAGAACGCCCGAAACCATGACCGATATCACATCCCAGACCGAGGCCGCGCTGGCCGCGATTGCGGCGGCGACCACCCTCGATGCGCTTGAGGCCGAGCGGCTCGAAACGCTCGGCAAAAAGGGCTGGGTGAGCCTTGCCCTGAAGACGCTCGGCGGCATGAGCCCCGAGGAGCGCACCGCCGCTGCCCCCGCGATCCAGTCGGCACGCGCGGCCATTGCCGAGGCGCTTGATGCCAAGAAGGCCGCGCTGGAGGCTGCCGCGCTGGAAGAGCAGCTGGCGCGCGAAACGGTCGACCTGACGCTGCCCGCCGTGGCCGCGCCCAAGGGTTCGGTGCACCCCGTCTCGCAGGTCATGGACGAACTCGCCGAAATCTTCGCCGACCTCGGCTTCGCCGTGGCGACTGGCCCCGAGATCGAGGACGACTGGCACAACTTCACCGCGCTCAACATGGACGAAACCCACCCCGCGCGGGCGATGCATGATACGTTCTACTTCCCGGACAAGACCGCCGAGGGGAAGGATGTGCTGCTGCGCACTCACACCTCCCCCGTCCAGATCCGCTCGATGCTCGATCAGGGCGCGCCGATCCGCATTATCGCCCCGGGCCGGGTCTACCGTTCGGACAGCGACGCCACCCACACGCCGATGTTCCATCAGGTCGAAGGGCTGGTGATCGACAAGGATATTCACCTCGGCCACCTCAAGTGGACGCTGGAGACCTTCTTCAAGGCCTTCTTCGAGCGCGAGGACATTACCCTGCGCCTGCGCCCCAGCTACTTCCCCTTCACCGAACCGAGCGTCGAGGTCGATGTCGGCTACTCTACCGAAGGCGGCCGCCGCGTGGTCGGCGGGCACGGCGATGCGCCGGGCCATGCGTGGATGGAGCTGGGAGGCAGCGGCATGGTCAACGCCCGCGTGCTGGAGTTTGCCGGGCTTGATCCCAAGGAGTGGCAGGGCTTCGCCTTCGGCCTCGGGATCGACCGGATCGCGATGCTCAAATACGGGATGAACGACCTGCGCGCCTTCTTCGACGGCGATCCGCGCTGGCTGGCGCATTACGGCTTCTCGCCCTTCGACCAGCCGACCCTCTCCGCTGGTGTGGGAGCACGCGCATGAAGTTCTCGCTGACCTGGCTCAAGGATTACCTTGAAACCGACGCCACCGTTGCGGACATCTGCGACGCGCTCAACGCCATCGGGCTTGAAGTCGAAGGCGTGGAAGACCCGGCAGAAAAGCTCGCGGGCTTCCGCATCGCTCACGTGCTCACCGCCGCGCGGCACCCCGATGCCGACAAGCTACAGGTGCTCACCGTCGACACCGGAGACGGCCAGCCGCTGCAGGTCGTGTGCGGCGCGCCCAATGCGCGCGCGGGGATGAAGGGCGTGCTGGGCCTGCCCGGCGCGGTCGTCCCCGCCAATGGCATGGTTTTGCGCAAGAGCGCGATCCGCGGCGTCGAGAGCAACGGCATGATGTGCTCGACCCGCGAACTGGAGCTGGGCGAGGATCACGACGGCATCATCGAACTGCCCGACGATGCGCCGGTCGGCACCGATTTCGCCGCCTATCACGGCAGCGATCCGGTGATCGAGGTCGCCGTGACCCCTAACCGCCCGGATTGCATGGGCGTTTACGGCATCGCCCGCGATCTCGCGGCCAAGGGGCTGGGGACGCTGAAGCCGATCGCCATGCCTGCCTTCGCGGCGAGCAGCGCGTGCCCGGTCGAAATCCGCACCGACGATGCCGAGGGCTGCCCCGCCTTCTATGGCCGCGTGGTGAAGGGCGTGACCAACGGCCCCTCGCCCGACTGGCTGCAGGCGCGGCTGAAGAGCGCAGGGCAACGTCCGATCTCGCTGCTGGTCGACCTCACCAACTACCTGATGCTTGGGCATGGGCGTCCGGCGCACGCCTACGACTTGGCCAAGCTTTCGGGCGCGGTGGTCGCGCGGCGGGCGAAGGACGGCGAAGAGGTGCTGGCGCTCAACGAGAAGACCTATACGCTCGACAGCGAAATGGTCGTGATCGCGGATGACGCGGGCGTTCACGATATCGCCGGGATCATGGGTGGCGAGCATTCGGGCGTCACCGAGAGCACCACGGATGTGCTGCTCGAAATCGCCTATTTCGATCCTGCGCGCATCGGCGCGACCGGGCGCAAGCTCGGCCTGTCGTCGGACGCGCGCACGCGGTTCGAGCGTGGGGTCGACCCTGAGTTTCTGGATGCGGGCCTCGATCTGCTCACCGGCCTGATCGTCGAGCTGGCAGGCGGCACGCCGAGCGAGACAGTCCGTGCCGGTTCGCCGCCGTCTGACGCGAAGGTTGTCGCTTTCGACCCCGGCCAGACGCTCCGCCTCGGCGGGGTGGATGTGCCCGAGGGCGAGCAGAAGCGCATTCTCGAAAGCTTGGGCTTCGCGGTTTCGGCCGACTGGCAGGTGACCTGCCCGCTGCGCCGGCACGATATCGAAGGCCCGGCCGATCTGGTCGAGGAAGTCGTGCGCATCCACGGCCTCGACAAGGTCGCAAGCGTCGCGCTCCCCCGGGTTGAGGGCGTCGCCCGCCCCACCGCAACGCCGCAGCAGAAGCTGGAGCGCGGTCTGCGCCGTGCAGCCGCCGCGAGCGGGCTGAACGAGGCGGTGACGTGGAGTTTCCTGCCCACCTGGGCGGCGGAGCATTTCGGCTCCGACCAGCCGCTCTGGGTGCTCGCCAATCCGATCAGCGAGGACATGAAGGCGATGCGCCCCTCGCTGCTCCCCGGCCTGCTGATGGCGTCCAAGCGCAATGCCGATCGCGGCGCTGCCTCCTCACGCCTGTTCGAGATCGGGCGGCGCTATTTCCGGGGCGCGAACGGCCTCAGCGACGAGAAGCCGACGCTGGGCATCGTGCTCGCGGGCGAGAAGACCGCGCGCGGCTGGCAAAGCGGCAAGGCCAAGCCCTTCGACGCCTATGACGCCAAGGCGCTCGCGCTTGCATTGCTCGAAGCGGCGGGCGCGCCGGTCGCCAATCTGATGGTGATGGGCGAGGCGGGGCCGCAGTTCCACCCGGGCCAGTCGGCCACCCTGCGGCTCGGCCCCAAGGTGGTGCTGGCGCGCTTCGGGATGGTGCATCCTGCGACCCTCAAGGCCTTCGATGCCGATGGGCCGATTGCGGCGGTCGAGCTGTTCCTCGACGCGATCCCGGCCAAGAAGGGTGCAGCCTTTGCTCGCCCCGGCTTCACGCCCCCGGCGCTGCAAGCCGTGACCCGCGACTTTGCCTTCCTCGTCCCGGCGACACTGGCTGCGGGCGATCTGGTGCGGGCGGTGCAGGGCGCTGACAAGGCCTTCATCACCGGCGTGCGCGTGTTCGACGTCTTCGCAGGACAAGGCGTGCCCGAGGGCCACAAGTCCATCGCGGTCGAAGTCACCCTCCAGCCGGGCGAGGCGAGCTTCAAGGATGCCGACCTCAAGGCCATCGCCGAAAAGGTCGTCGCGGCCGCTGCCAAGCTGGGCGGGGAGCTGCGCGGATGAGCAAGACCGCTTTCGTCACCGGCGCCACCGCCGGAATCGGCCTCGCCACGGTGCGCCGTCTTGTGAAGGACGGCTGGCGCTGCGTCGCCACCGGGCGGCGGCAGGAGCGGCTCGACGCGTTGGTCGCCGAACTCGGCGCGGACAAGGTGCTGCCCTTGTGCTTCGATGTGCGCGACACCGCCGCGCTGGACGCCGCGCTCGCGGGCCTGCCCGAGGACTTCCGCGCCATCGATCTGCTGGTCAACAACGCGGGCCTCGCGCAGGGGCTGTCGGCGGCGCAGAACGCCAGCCTTGATGACTGGCAGACCATGATCGACACCAACATCACCGCGATGGTGGTGCTGACCCGCAAGCTCCTGCCGCAGCTGATCGAGCGCAAGGGCGCGATCATCGCCATCGGCTCGGTGGCGGGGAGCTACATCTATCCGGGCGGCAACGTCTATGCCGGCTCCAAGGCCTTCGTGAACCACTTCACGCTCGCCCTGCGCGCCGACTTGCACGGCACCGGGGTGCGCGTCACCAGCATCGAGCCGGGGATGGTCGAGACCGAATTCACCCTCGTGCGCACCGGCAGCCAGGACGCCAGCGACAAGCTCTACGCGGGCGTCAACCCGATGACCGGCGAGGACATCGCCGACACCATCGGCTGGATCGCCAGCCTGCCGCCGCATCTCAACATCAACCGCATCGAGCTGATGCCGGTCAACCAGGACTTCGCGGGCTTCCGCGTTGCACGCGACACCCAGTGACCTCCAACCGCCGCACCTTCGCGATCATCTCGCACCCCGACGCGGGGAAGACCACGCTTACCGAGAAGCTGCTGTTGCAGGGCGGCGCGATCCACCTTGCGGGCGAGGTCAAGGCGCGCGGCGCGGCGCGGCGGGCGCGGTCGGACTGGATGAAGATCGAGCAGCAGCGCGGGATCTCGGTCACGTCATCGGTGATGACCTTCCAGAAGGACGGAATCGTCTTCAACCTGCTCGACACGCCGGGTCACGAGGACTTCTCCGAGGACACCTACCGCACGCTGACGGCGGTGGACTCGGCGGTGATGGTGATCGACGCGGCCAAGGGGATCGAGCCGCAGACCCGCAAGCTGTTCGAGGTGTGCCGTCTGCGCTCGGTGCCGATCCTCACCTTCGTCAACAAGGTCGACCGCGAGGGCCGCGATCCCTTCGAGACGCTGGACGAGGTCGCCGACATGCTGGCGCTCGATGTCTCGCCGCAGATGTGGCCCATCGGCATGGGCGGCGAGTTCGAGGGGCTGCTTGATTTCGCCACCGAAACCATCAGCCGCCCCGAAGGGCCGAGCCGCGAGTTCCTCGGCACCCGTGACACCGCCGCCATCCCCCAGCGCTTCCTCGACGAGATCGAATTGGCGCGCGGCGGCTATCCCGAATTCGACCTCGAGGCCTTCCGCCATGGCGACCTTACCCCGGTCTATTTCGGATCGGCGCTCAAGAACTTCGGCGTCACCGAGCTGATCGACGCCATCGCCCGGTTTGCCCCTCCGCCCCGGCCCCAGCCTGCGGGTGAGGAGCAGATCAGCCCCGAACGCGACGAGGTCACCGGCTTCATCTTCAAGGTGCAGGCCAACATGGACCCCAACCACCGCGACCGCATCGCCTTCATGCGGCAGGTCTCGGGCACCTTCAAACGCGGCATGAAGCTGACCCCGAGCGGCCTCGGCAAGCCGATCGCCGTCCACTCACCGATCCTGTTCTTCGCGCAGGACCGCGAGCTCGCCGACACGGCCGAGGCTGGCGACATCATCGGCATCCCCAACCACGGGACGCTGCGGGTCGGCGACACCCTGTCCGAGCGCAACCAAGTGCGCTTCACGGGCCTCCCCAACTTCGCGCCGGAAATCCTGCGCCGTGTGCAGCTGAAGGATCCCACCAAGACCAAGCAGCTCAGGAAGGCGCTCGACGACCTTTCCGAAGAGGGCGTGATCCAGGTCTTCTACCCCGAGATCGGCTCAGCCCATATCGTCGGCGTGGTTGGGCAGCTTCAGCTCGAAGTGCTGATCTCCCGGCTCGAGGCCGAATACAAGGTCGAGGCCGTGCTCGAACCCTCGCCCTTCGCCACCGCGCGCTGGATCAAGGGGGATACGAAGGCGCTCGACGATTTCGCCAGCTTCAACCGCGCCAACCTTGCCAAGGACCGCGACGGGGACATGGTGTTCATGGCCAAGAGCCCGTGGGACGTGACCTATCAGGTCGAGAAGAACCCCGAGCTTACCTTCTCGGCAACCAAGGAACGCTAGTCTTGCGGGCGGAGCGGCTTCGCGGCATGGCATCACCCATGCACGACACCGGCCCAACCTCGCAAAGCTTCATCTCGCAGCGCCTCAAGCTCAATTACCTCGACTGGGGTGGCCGGGGTAAGCCGCCGCTGGTGCTGGTGCACGGGGGCCGCGATCATGCGCGCTCGTGGGACTGGACCGCCGAGGCGCTGCGCGAGGATTACCATGTCATCGCCATGGACCACCGCGGGCATGGCGATTCCGACTGGGTTTCGGACGGGGTCTATTCTGCCGCCGACATGGTCTATGATCTGGCGCAGTTGATCCACCAGCTGGGCGTCGGTCCGGTGCGCATGGTGGCGCATTCGATGGGCGGGAATGTCGCGCTGCGCTATGCCGGTGCCTTCCCCGACATGGTGACCAAGTTGGTCGCGATCGAAGGCCTCGGCCCTTCGCCCGAATACCGCGCCAAGCAGCGCAGCCAGCCCTATCCCGAACGCCTCGCCGAATGGATCGAGAAGAAGCGCAAGGCCGCCGGGCGCACGCCGCGCAAATATGAAAGCATCGAAGCCGCCTTCGCCCGCATGATCGAGGAGAACGCCTACCTCACCGAGGAGCAGGCGCGCCATCTGACCGTCCACGGGGTCAACCGCAACGAGGACGGCACCTATAGCTGGAAGTTCGACCCCCACCTCAACGTCTGGCCGGTCGAGGACATCGGCGATGAATTCGTCGAGGCGCTGTGGGGGGCGATCACCTGCCCGACGCTGCTGCTCTACGGGGCCGATAGCTGGGCCTCGAACCCGGAGAAGGACGGGCGCATCGCGCACTTCAAGACCGCGCGCGTGATCGAGTTCGAGAAAGCGGGGCACTGGCTCCACCACGACCAGTTCGACCGCTTCATCGCCACCTTGCGCGATTTCCTCTGACGGCTTGAAAGGAGCGTCCGATGGCCGATTTCACCGAGGCGCTGACTGAAAAGCACATCGCCATGATCGCCGCCCAGCCGGTGTTCTTCGTGGCGACGGCGGCGGCGGAAGGGCGGATCAACCTCAGCCCCAAGGGCTATGACGCCTTCCGCGTGCTCTCGCCCACCCGGGTCGCCTATCTCGACCTTGGCGGATCGGGGAACGAGACTCACGCGCATCTCGCGGCAGCCCAAGCCGACGCAGGCCGGATCACGGTGATGTTCTGCAACTTCCAGCAGCCCGCGCTGATCCTGCGCATCTATGGTCGCGGGCAGGCGGTGCTGCCGCAGGACGCGGAGTGGGAGGCGCTCGCGGCGCATTTCACCCTGATGCCCGGCACCCGCCAGATCTTCGACATTGCCGTGGAGAGCGTGCAGTCCTCCTGCGGCTGGGGCGTGCCCTTCATGGCGCTGGAGGGCGAGCGCGAGACGCTCAAGAAGGCGCACCGCCAGTCCGATCCCGCGCAATGGGAGGCCAAGATGGCGACCCGCACCAGCAGCATCGACGGTCTGCCGACCCGCGCGACGGATCGCTACATCGCGGGCGAGTGACCCGCGCTTGCGCGAAAATCTTGCCCAAGTGTTAATCACCTGATTAAAAATTAGGCAGGTATTATCCCGCAGGTGCGAAGAAACGCGCTGATTCCATTGCGTCAGGCCTGTTACACAATCTTGGCACGCTTGTTGCTGTGACTCCCTCAGCCGGAACCGATCCGGTGCAACAGGGGCCACAGATGAAGTTCATCATCGCCATCATCAAACCGTTCAAGCTCGACACCGTGCGTGAAGCTTTGAGCGGTATCGGCATCGCCGGGATGACCGTGACCGAGGTCAAGGGCTTCGGACGCCAGAAGGGTCAGACCGAAATCTACCGCGGTGCAGAATACTCCACCAACATGCTTCCCAAGGTGAAGCTCGAGATCGCTGCCAGCGACGAAATCGCCGCGCAGGTGGTCGAAACCATCCAGCAGACCGCCAACACGGGCGCCATCGGCGACGGCAAGATCTTCGTGCTCGATCTCGCATCCGCCACCCGCATCCGCACCGGCGAGTCCGGCGAAACCGCGCTGTAAGGGGACCCAATCGATGAAGCGCATTCTCTCCACTTTTGCGACGGTCGCGACCGGGGCGGCATTCCTTGCTGCGCCGGCTTTCGCCGCGCCCGCGGCTGATGCCGCCGCCGCCGCCGCGCCTGCCGTGTTCACGCCCACCGCCGAGATGGTCAACAAGGGCGATGTCGCCTGGATGATGGTCTCGACCGCGCTGGTGCTGATGATGAGCGTTCCCGCCCTCGCGCTGTTCTACGGCGGCCTGGTGCGCGCCAAGAATATGCTGAGCGTGCTGATGCAGGTGCTGACCATCGTCTGCGTCGCGGCACTGGTGTGGTTCGGCTGGGGCTATTCGATGGCCTTCACCTCGACCGGCACGCCCTTCCCGTCGCTGTTCGGCGGGCTCGACAAGGCCTTCCTCAAGGGGGTCAGCGTCACCTCGCTCGCGGCGACCTTCTCGAACGGGGTCTACCTGCCCGAGCTCGTCTTCGTGATGTTCCAGATGACCTTCGCCTGCATCACGCCCGCGCTGATCGTCGGCGCTTTCGCGGAGCGCGTGAAGTTCACCCCGCTGATCATCTTCGTGGTCGCGTGGATGACGCTCGCCTATTTCCCGATCGCGCACATGGTGTGGTACTGGGCCGGCCCGGACTTCCTGCACACCGCGCCGACCGACACCGGTCTGCTGTGGGGCTGGGGCGCGCTCGACTTCGCTGGCGGCACCGTGGTGCACATCAATGCAGGCATCGCTGGCCTCATCGGCTGCATCGTGATCGGCCCGCGCATCGGCTACAAGAAGGAGCCCATGCCCCCGCACAGCCTGGTGATGACCATGATCGGCGCCAGCCTGCTGTGGATCGGCTGGTTCGGGTTCAACGCCGGCTCGGCGCTCGAATCCAACGCCTTCGCCGCGCTCGCCTTCATCAACACCTTCGTCGCCACTGCGGCAGCGGGTGCAGCCTGGGCGATCATCGAACAGATCACCCACAAGAAGCCGTCGCTGCTCGGCGGGGTCTCGGGTGTGGTGGCCGGCCTCGTGGCGATCACCCCGGCGGCAGGCTTTGCCCACCCCGGCACCGCGATCATCCTCGGCGCTGTGGCTTCGGTGGTCTGCTACTTCTTCGTCACCACGGTGAAGAACAAGCTCAACTACGACGACAGCCTTGATGTCTTCGGCATCCACGCCGTGGGCGGCATCGTCGGTGCGATCGGGACCGGCATCGTCGCCGACCCGGCGCTCGGCGGCCAGGGCTGGATCGACTACACCGCGCCGGTGGCGGTGGCTGGCGAATACGACCTCGTCGGCCAGGTGATCACCCAGTGCTGGGCGGTCGGCACCACGATCCTGTGGACCGGCGTCGTCTCGGCCGCGCTGTTCCTGATCCTCAAGGTCACCGTGGGCCTGCGCCCCGACGCCGAAGCCGAAACCAACGGCCTCGACATCTCCGAACACGGCGAGCGGGCTTACAACTAAGCCCCTTGCCACCAAGCTTGGCGGGGGGAGGCCTCTCTCTCCCTCTCCCCTCCCCCCGCCTCACCTTGTTCCTCCTGCGAACGAACAAACTGAATAAGGCCGGAGTGGCGATAAGCCCTCCGGCCCTTTTTTGTTTGATGCTTGTTTTGCGACCCCGCCTCCGCGGGGTCGTCCTCGGCGCGTTTCGTGCTCCGCACGAGCGCCTGCGGGCGCGCGGTCGCGCTTGCGGCCCGTCCGTTGGCGGGCCGGAACTGCGCTTTATGGCTCGCTGGGTCTCAGGACTTCTCAGCCTGCATCACGAAGTCGGCACACCTTTCGCCGATCATGATGCTCGGCGCGTTGGTGTTGCCGCTGACGAGCTTGGGCATGATGCTCGCATCGGCCACCCACAGGCCTTCGAGGCCGTTCAGCTTCAGCGTCGGATCGACCACGGCATCCCCGTCGCTCCCCATGCGGCAGGTGCCGACCGGGTGATAGACCGTGTCGGCCCGGCTGCGGATCAGAGCGTCGAGCGCGGCGTCATCATGCAGGTTGACCGGGTGGCGATCCTTTGGCCCGAAGGCCTGCAAGGGCGGCGCCTCGGCGATGCGGTGCGACAGGCGCACGCCTGCGCGCAAAACCGCCATGTCGCGCTCGTCGGCGAGGAAATTGGGATCGATCACCGGCGCTGCCGCCGCGTCCGCGCTGCCGAGGCGCACGGTTCCCCGGCTCTCGGGGCGAAGCACGCAGGCGTGGAGCGAGAAGCCGTGCCCCTTCACCTTCTCGCGCCCGTGATCTTCCAGCACCGCGGGGACGAAGTGCCACTGCACGTCCGGTGCGGGGCTATCGGGCATCACCGTCCAGAACCCGCCTGCCTCGGCATAGCAGGTGGTCATCACCCCGGTGCGCTTGCGACGGTGTTCGATCACGGCGGCGGCCATCCGCAGCGTGCCCTTGAGGGTGCTGCCGATCGGCACGTCGCTGGTCGTCTCCCAGCCGGAGACATAGTCGATATGGTCTTGCAGATTGCTGCCGACTCCTGCGCGGTCCACCACCACATCGATCCCATGAGCCTTGAGGTGATCGGCCGGGCCGATGCCTGACAGCATGAGGATCTGGGGCGAGTTGAACGCCCCTGCGGACAGGATGACACCGCGGCGGGCCATCAACGTCTCGCTCGCGCCGCCGCGCCGGATCTTCACGCCGGTAACGCGGCCACCCTCGATGACGAGCTTCTCGACCAGCGTGTCGGTGCGCACCGCGAAGTTCCCGGCATCGCGGATCGGCTCCACGTAAGCGCGCGCCGCCGACCAGCGTTCGCCCTTGTGCTGGGTGACCTGATAGAGCCCGAAGCCGTCCTGCCGCTCGCCATTGAAGTCGCTGTTGGTGCGCAGCTGGAGCGCGGCGGCGGCATCGACAAAGGCGTGAGAGGCAGGGTTGGCGTGCTTCTGATCCTCGACGAACAACGGCCCGCCCGCGCCGTGGAAATCATCACCCCCGCGCTCGTTCGCCTCGGCGCGGCGGAAGTAGGGGAGCACATCGTCATAGGCCCAGCCGGTGCAGCCCTCGGCCGCCCAGTTGTCGTAGTCCCAGCGGTTGCCGCGGATATAGACCATCGCATTGATCGCCGAGGAGCCGCCGAGCCCGCGCCCGCGCGGCTGGTAGCCGGTGCGGCCGTTCAGTCCCTTCTGCGGCACGGTCTCATAGCGGTAGTTCGACTTTTCGGGGATGAAGGGCATGAAGCCCGGCGTCTTGATGAAGACATTGTCGTTGCGGCCGCCCGCTTCGAGCAGGCACACCCGGCGGGTGCCGTCCACAGCCAGACGCCCGGCCACAGCGCTGCCCGCGCTGCCACCGCCGATGACGATGTAGTCGAAACTTTCCATGATCTCTCCCTTTGCGGGCGAGATTAGGCAGCTTCTGCGCTGCCTGCAATCGGGTTTCGATCCGCTACTGAAGTTGCGAGTGGCGCAACAGTGCCGACCCGCGCTTGCCACTTCGCCCGGATCATGTCCGAGGTCTCGCGGCTGCCGTCATGGCTCCAGCCGGGCTCGCGCAGGAGGTAGGACAGCTTGTGCTTCCACGGTGCACGCCAGATGTCGGTCAGCATCCCGATCCACTCGTGGAACACCGACCACAAGAGGTTGAAGCTGCCCAGTTGCTTGACGATCCCGTAGCGGATTGTCTCGTCGTCCACTTCCGGCGTGAAGGTGCCGAACATCTTGTCCCAGACGATGAACACGCCTGCGTAATTGGTGTCGAGATAACGCGGGTTGGTCGCGTGGTGGACACGGTGGTGCGAGGGTGTGTTCATCACCGCCTCGAACCAGCGCGGCATCCGCTTGATCGCCTCGGTGTGGATCCAGAACTGGTAGATGAGGTTGAACCCGCCGCAGATCGCGATCATCGCCGGGTGGAAGCCCAGCAGCACCAGCGGCACCGCGAAAAGGAAGCCGAAGGTGAACATCCCCGTCCACGTCTGCCTGAGGGCGGTGGAGAGGTTGTAGTGCTGGCTCGAATGGTGGTTCACATGTGACGCCCACATCCAGCGGATGCGGTGCCCGGCGCGGTGGACCCAGTAATATTTGAGATCGTCGAGCACGAAGCAAACGGGCCACGCCCACCACACCGCCCACCATTGGGGGCCGAAATCGAAGATGCGGTATTCGTAGGCGGCAAGTAACACCGTGAGCGCGAACCCGCCCAGCAGCGCGCCCGCCACAGTCGAGCCGAGCCCGAAGGCGAGGCTGACGAGCGTGTCCTTGGGCTCGTAGGCCTCGGGCGCGCGCAGCTTGGCCCAGATCATCTCGGCCAGCACCGCCAGCACGAACAGCGGCACGGCATATTGGGTGGGGTTGAAGTCAGGCATCCTGCGGCATCTTTACCCGATTGATCGCATCGGCCCAAGCCTGCGCATCGGGGATGTCGCAGAACACCGTGCCGAAGCGCGCTTCGCCGGGATCGACTTCGAGCGCGGCCTCGCCGCGATCCTGCCACAACCGCGCGCTGGCCGCGGGGCCGAGCACGCGTCCGGCAAAGCGGTTGCCATGGCGCTTGATCACCATGATCCGTCCTTGCGCATCGCGGGCGAGCGCTGCCTTGCCGTCATGGGCGGTCGCAACCGGAGCGAAGCCATCCTCGACCTCGCCCGCCGCGCGGCGCACGGCGGCGTCGCTGTCCAGCGCAGGGTTGCCGCCAAGCTTCATCCACCACGCCAGCCCCGCCAGCGCGAGGATCGCGACGAGCGAGCCGGCGGTCTGAATCAGAAGTTCCACCGCAGCAGAGGCCTCAGCGCTGGCTGAGCATATCGATCAGGCTGCGAATCGGGCTGACGTCATAGCCTGCCTGCGCTGCGGTGCGGGCGATGGTGTCGGGGTTTTCACCCTGCTTGGCGCTCGCCAGCGCCCACAGCAGGGTCGAGCGGGTGCCCGAACGGCAATAGGCGAGAATCGGCCCCTCGGCCTGTTCCATCGCCGCGATCATCGCGTCGACCTGTGGTTCGGAGAAACCCGAATGACCGATCGGAATCGCCACATAGTTGAGGCCGGCGGCAGCCGCGGCAGCGGCAATATCCTCACCCTGCGGTGCGGAAGGCTCCTCGCCGTCGGGGCGGTTGTTGACGATTGTCGCCACGCCCAATGCTGCGGCGGCGGGGATATCCTCCAGCGCAAGTTGCGGGCTCACCATCACATTTTCGTTGAGGCGGCGGAAATCGCTCATCGGTCTGTCCTGCTTTTCTGCGGTGTCGTTGGCTGATGTCATGCCCAAAGCTTGTGGCAGGCACAAGCTTGCCCATGCCGCTACGGCGAAGGGGCGCAGGCCGCCCGGTAATTTCGTTCGCAAAGCAAGCTTTTGTGCGCTATACCTGACCCGACGTGCGCACCGGACATCAAGCTCGGCGCGTCTGTGTCCGGTGCGGCTTACTGTCCACGGCATCGGCGCAATGGAGAGCGGGCAGTGTGGCAAGGTACGTACTGATCTATGGGTTACGATAGGGGACGCCGGCGCGGACGCGATAAGCGCGACGGTTTCGGCGAAGATGGCTTCGATCCGTTTGGCGGCGGGAATGACGGTTTTCCGCCCCCCCGCGACTTTGGAAGCGACCGTTTCGGTGGGGGTGACCGTTTCGGCGGCGGCGGAGATCGCTACGGCGGCGGTGGCGGTGGTGACCGCTACGGCGGCGGCGGTGGCGGACCGCGCGGCGGTGGCGGCGGCTTCGGCGGCGGCCCGCGTGGCCCGGGCGGCGGCGGCGGTGGCGGCGGCGGCGGTTTCAGCCGTATGCCGGCCCAGATCGTCGGCACCGGCAAGGGCACCGTGAAGTTCTTCAACAGCCAGAAGGGTTTCGGCTTCATCCAGCAGGATGGCGGCGGGGAAGATGTGTTCGTGCACATCTCCGCGGTCGAGCGTGCCGGCCTCGAAGGCCTCGCCGAAGGGCAGGAGCTCCAGTACAACCTCGTGGATCGCGGCGGCAAGGTGTCGGCGCAGGATCTGCAGGTCGTGGGTGACGTGATCGCCGTGGCGGCAAAGCCTGCCGCACCGCAGCGCGAGCTGACCGGTGAGCGCGCCAAGGGCACGGTCAAGTTCTTCAACGCGATGAAGGGCTTCGGCTTCCTCGTGCGCGATGATGGCCAGCCGGACGCCTTTGTCCACATCAGCGCGGTCGAGCGTTCGGGCCTCTCTGCCATCAATGAAGGCGAGCGCTACGAATTCGATCTCGAAGTCGATCGACGCGGGAAGTACTCCGCCGTCAATCTGGCACCGATCGAAGGCTGACCCAGCCGCAAGCCGCTCCCCGCGGTTTGACCGGGGGGAAGCGGAAGATTAAACGGTAAAGCAGGTGGCGGCTCTGGTTCAGGGCCGCCATTTGCGTTTCATTTTCCCCAAAACGCTTTGCATTCAGGAAACAGCATCATGTCGATTACTCCGCTCATGCCCGTCTATCCGCGTTGCGGTGTCCGGCCGGTGCGCGGCGAGCACTGCCACCTGATCGACGAGGACGGCACCCGCTACCTCGATTTCGCCAGCGGCATCGCGGTCAACCTGCTCGGCCATTCGCACGAAGGGCTGATCTCCGCGATCCAGCAGCAGGCGGCGACGCTGATGCACGTCTCCAACCTCTACGGCAGCCCGCAGGGCGAACGCCTCGCGCAGATGCTGGTCGACAGCACCTTTGGCGACACGGTGTTCTTCACCAATTCTGGCGCCGAGGCGGTCGAATGCGCGATCAAGGCCGCGCGCGCCTATCACCAGAACGCGGGCGACGAAGGCGATGCCGGGCGGTTCGAGATCATCACCTTCCACAACGCCTTCCACGGGCGGACGATGGCGACCATCTCCGCCTCGAACCAGACCAAGATGCACCACGGCTTTTCGCCGCTGCTCGAAGGGTTCAAATATGCGCCGTTCGACGATCTGGAAGCCGCCAAGGCGCTGATCGGGCCGAAGACGGCGGGGATTCTGGTCGAACCGATCCAGGGCGAGGGCGGCATCCGTCCCGCCTCGCAGGAATTCATGGCAGGCCTGCGCGCGCTGTGTGACGAGCATGGCCTGATGCTGATTCTCGACGAAGTGCAGTGCGGCGTGGCGCGCACCGGCAAGCTCTATGCCTACGAGCACTACGGGATCGAGCCGGACATCATGGCGACCGCCAAGGGCATTGGTGGTGGCTTCCCCTTGGGCGCCTGCATCGCCACCGAAAAGGCCGCACGCGGCATGACTTTCGGCACCCACGGATCGACCTATGGCGGCAACCCGCTCGCCATGGCGGCGGGGACGGCGGTGATGGAGGCTGTCGCCAACGACGAGTTCCTCAACAGCGTCGCCGAAAAGGGCGAGCGCCTGCGCGCGCGGCTGGAGCAGTTCATCGGCAACTACCCCGAGCTGTTCGAGCTGGTGCGCGGCAAGGGGCTGATGCTCGGCCTCAAGATGAAGATGGAGAGCCGCCCGTTCTACGTCCACCTGCGCGACCATCACCAGCTGCTGACCGTGGCCGCGGGTGACAACACCATCCGTGTCATCCCGCCGCTGGTGATCGGCGATGCGGAAATGGACGAGTTCATGGACAAGCTGTCGGCCGGCGCGGCCAGCTTCAAGGTGCCTGAACCGGCATGACCTACCGGCATTTCCTCAACCTCGGCGACGCCGGGGGCGATGCGATCGCGGCGATGATCAATGATGCCATTGATCGCAAGGCTGCGCGTGCCGATCTGCCCAAGGGTGCGAGCGATGCCGACGCGCCGCTCGCGGGCAAGGTGCTGGCGCTGGTGTTCGAGAAGAACTCGACCCGCACCCGCGTCAGCTTCGACATCGCCATGCGGCAGCTGGGCGGTTCTGTGCTGATCCTCGATTCGGGCTCAAGCCAGCTCGGGCGAGGGGAGAGCATTGCCGACACCGCGCGGGTGCTCAGCCGGATGGTCGATGGCATCATGCTGCGCACCGACGATCACGCCAAGATCGAGGAAATGGCGGCCCATGCCAGCGTGCCGGTGATCAATGGCCTCACCGATATGTCGCACCCCTGCCAGATCGTCGCCGATCTGCTCACCGTGATCGAGCATGGCAAGGCGCTGCCGGGGCTTGAGGTCGCGTGGTTCGGGGACGGCAACAATGTGCTGCACTCGATCCTTGAGGCTGCGGGGCTGATGAAGTTCAACGTCCGCGTGGCAACGCCTGCGGGCTACGAGCCCGATCCGGCCTTCGTCGAACTCGCCCGCGCGGGCGGGGCGACAGTCACGCTGACGCAAGATGCTGTTGCCGCCGCCCGCGGGGCCGATGTGATCGTCACCGACACCTGGATCTCGATGGGTCAGGCCCATGCCGAGGAAAAGCTCGCCGCTATGGCGCCCTATCAGGTCAATGCCGACCTGATGGCGCTGGCCAAGCCTGATGCGGTGTTCCTCCACTGCCTGCCCGCCCATGTCGGCGAGGAAGTGACCGCGGACGTGTTCGAGAGCGCGCAATCCGTGGTGTTCGACGAGGCCGAAAACCGCATCCACGCGCAGAAATCGGTGCTGCTGTGGGCCTTCGGGATGCTCGGGCACTAACAGGGGGTTTCGCCGCGCGCCATGCGTCCCCATATGGCGGCGCATGACTGACACGACCGCCACCGCCGAGACCTTCTCCGACACCCTGCTGGGTTTCACCCTGCCCGGCCGCAATGCGCGCGGGCGCATCGTGCGGATGGAGGGGGTGCTCGAAGAGGTGCTCTCGGCGCATGATTACCCCGCGCCGATCACCCATCTGCTCAGCGAGGCGCTGGTGCTGGGCGCACTGATGGGTGGGCTGCTCAAGGGCGAACACGCGCAGATGACCCTGCAGGCGCAGACCCAGGGCGGGATCGTCAAGCTGCTGGTGTGCGATTACCGGGCGGGTGCGGTGCGCGGCTATGCCGATTTCGACGGCGAGCGTCTCGCCACGCTCGGCGCGAACCCGAGCCTTACGGCGCTGTTCGGCGAGGGCTATCTTGCGATCACCTTCGAGACCGAGGGCCGCCAGCGCTATCAGGGGATCGTCCCGCTCGAAGGCGACAGCCTGTCGCAGGCCTGCGAGAGCTATTTCAGCCAGTCCGAACAGATCCCGACCCTGATCCGCGTGGCCAGCCGCGCAGGGCGCGGCGGCCGCATGGCGGCGGGGCTGCTGGTGCAGCACCTGCCCGATGGCGAGGAAGGGCGCGAGCGGCTGCACGTCCGGCTCGACCATCCCGATTGGGAGCACGTCGCCGTGATCGCTGGCACGATCAGCCACGACGAATTGCTCGACCCTGCGCTCTCGATGGAGGCGATCGCCTGGCGGCTGTTCCATGAGGAAGAGGAAGTGCGCGTCCAGCCGGGCGCGGGCCTTTCGCGCGGGTGCCGGTGTTCGGCGGCGCATTACGAGACGATCATCGCCCGCTTCCCGCCCGACGAACAGGCCGCGATGCGCAGCGAGGACGGCATCATCGCGGTCGACTGCGCATTCTGCTCGAAGACCTTCGCTCTGGCGATCTGACCGTTCGTCGAAAAGGCTCCACAAAGGGCCAATATATGCAATTCCCCGCAGGCAGATTGTGGCATGAGGACAGGCATGACTGATCGAACCGACAGCAGGAAACGCGCGCTGGCCCTGGGAGCGATCCTGAGCGGGGCAGCGCTGTGGTTCGCCGTGCCGGTGCTGGCACAGGGGAACGGGCTCGCCATGCTCGGCACGCTGACCAAGGGCGAATGGACCATCAAGCAGCGCGGCAGCGCGCCCGATCGGAAGGTCTGCCTCAAATCAGGGGCGGAGCTGATCCAGCTGATGCACCGTGAAAGCGGGTGCAGCCAGTTTGTCGTCGAGGATGGCGCGGCGCGGGTTACGGTGCAGTACACCTGTCCCGGCAATGGCTATGGCCGCACCAGTATCCGCCGCGAGACGGGCACGCTCGTGCAGCTTGAAAGCCAGGGCATTCACAGCGGAATGCCGTTCCAGATGACCGCCGAGGCGCGCCGCACCGGAGCGTGCTGAGGGATCGGACGCCGGATTGCGTTTGACCGCGCCCGTGGTAGGGCCGCGCCATGAGTGATCTGGAACAGACCAAGCCGCTCGCCGTCGTGCTGCTGTCCGGCGGGCTGGATTCGATGGTGACGGCTGCACTCGCGCAGGAAGCGGGGTTTGCGGTTCATGGCCTGACGGTCGACTATGGTCAGCGGCACCGTCTGGAGCTGGAGTCCGCCCATCGCATCGCCGCGAAGTTGGGGCTGGTGCGGCACACGCAGATCGCGCTCGATCTGCGCGCCTTTGGCGGCTCGGCTTTGACCGACGCGATCGACGTGCCCAAGGGCGGTGTCGGCGAGGATATCCCGGTCACCTATGTCCCGGCGCGCAATCTGGTGTTTCTGGCGCTGACCACTGCCTGTGCCGAGGCGGCGGGTGCGCGCGATGTGTTCATCGGGGTCAATGCGCTCGACTATTCGGGCTACCCCGATTGCCGCCCGGAATTCATCGCCAGCTTTGCCGAGACGGCGCGGCTCGGCACCAAGGCGGGGGTGGAGGGTGCGCCGTTCACGATCCATGCGCCGCTGCAACACATGACCAAGGCCGACATTGCCCGCGAATGTGCCCGGCTCGGCCTTGACCCGGCGTGGAGCTGGTCGTGTTACGACCCGACGCCGGAGGGGCTCGCCTGCGGGCTGTGCGATTCCTGCCGCCTGCGGAAAAAGGGTTTTGCCGAGGCCGGGATTGTCGATAGCACAGGCTATAACGTCTGACCGGTCGGTGGCTGGTCTCGGGTACGCATACGGGATAGGGGATCGGTTTTGAGCGAGGATACCACGGCGGCGCCTGACCGCAGCGAAGCGCCTGCGTCCGCTTACAGCTGGTATGTGCTGGGCGTGCTGGTTGTGGTCTACATCCTCAACTTCATCGACCGGCAGATTCTCGCGATCCTCGCGGTGGACATCAAGCGCGATCTCGGACTGACCGACGGCGATCTGGGCTTTCTCGGGGGCGCGGCTTTCGCGGTGTTCTACGCGCTGTTCGGTGTGCCGCTCGGGCGGCTGGCGGATCGCTGGCACCGGGTGCGACTGCTGACCATCGGCTTGTTGCTGTGGTCGACGATGACCGCTCTGTCGGGCTTCGCGCGGAATTTCGCGACGCTGTCGCTGGCGCGTATGGGGGTGGGTGTTGGTGAGGCGACCGCCAGCCCGACCGCCTATTCGCTGATCTCGGACTATTTCCCCTCCCGGCAGCGCGCGACCGCGCTCGCGGTCTATTCATCCGGGCTCTACATCGGCGGCGGGGTGTCGCTGCTGATCGGCGCCAACATCTCGAAATGGTGGGATGCGGCCTATCCGGGCGGCGGGATCGGCGGGTTGGTGGGCTGGCAGGCGGCCTTCGTCGCCGTGGGCTTGCCGGGGGTGCTGATGGCCTTGTGGGTCGCATCGCTGCGCGAGCCCGTCCGCCAGCCCGATGCCGCGACGGGTGAGCGCCACCCCTTGCTCGACTTTTTCGTCGATCTGTCGATGCTGCTGCCGCCGTTCACCCTGGTTCACGCAGCCACGCGGGGGGCGAAGGCAGTCGTGGTCAATCTGGTCATGGCCGCGGCGATGACGGGGTTTGCGCTGGTGATGATCCAGCTCACCAAGAACCCGCAGCAATGGGGGGCGATCGCCTTTGGCTATTATGCCGTGTTCTCGTGGGCATCGACCTTGCGCCACCGCGATCCGGCGACATTCCAGCTGATCTGGGGCACGCCGGCGTTCATCTGCACCGCGCTGGGCTATGGGCTGGTGTCGCTGGGTGCCTATGCGCTGGCGTTCTGGTCGGCGCCCTATGCCGAGACCGTGCTGAAACTGCCCAAGAGCGAACTTGCCTTCGTACTTGGCGGTTGCGGGGCGGCTTCAGGCTTCCTCGGCGTGATTCTGGGCGGACGAATGTCCGATTGGCTGCGCACGCGCAATCCTTCGGGCCGGATCCTGGTCGTGATGTTCGGGATTCTTGCGCCCATCATTCCGATCTGGATCGGCTTCACCACCGACAGCGCCTTGCTGTTCTATGTGATGAATTTCCTCGCCGGGATGTTCGCGGCGACCGCGCTGGGTGCAGCGGCGGCGACGACGCAGGATCTTGTCCTGCCGCGAATGCGCGGGACGGCGACGGCGTCGTTCTTCCTCGCAACGACCTTGGTCGGGCTGGGGCTCGGGCCGTTCATGGTCGGGACGATCTCGGACCTGAGCGGGAGCCTGCGGATCGGGGTGCTGTCGCTGATCGGGGTGGCCCCGATCTCGCTGGTGCTACTGATCTACGCCTACCGCACACTGCCCAAGGCCGAAGCGACCATCGTGGAGCGGGCGCAGGCTGCATCCGGGCAATTGGCCGAATCGGTCTTCTCGTAAGCCGACTGACCTGATCTGAAGGCTGCCCGTTGCATCGTCACAGGGCGAGGGCATGCAGCAAGGCCTGCGCGATCCAGCCCGCACACGTGCCGCGGCCTTGGAGCTGCGCCCTTACTCCTTGCGGGCGCTGATTGGGCGTTCGCGCGTATCTCGGTTTGATGCGCGCTGGCAAGTTCGCTTGCTCAGCTGATCTGTCCGGCAAAGGCTAGCCGACATGACCGGGGGCTGGGCCACGCGACCGGAGCCTGATGGAATCAGCGAGATAGCTTGCGGGCAAAGAAAAAGGGGCCGGATCGCTCCGGCCCCTCTTCTTGTTCCGTCGGAACGGTGACTTACATGCCCGAACCCGGACCGTAGGTCACTTCCACGCGGCGGTTCTGCGCTTCGCGGACACCGTCGGCGGTCGGCACCTTCGGCTTGGTTTCGCCGAAAGCCTGGCCGGTGATGCGCGAGGCAGGAATGCCACGGCCGCTGAGGTAGGCGCTGACAGCCGCGTTACGACGCTCGGCGAGGCCGATGTTGTACTTCGGCGTACCGGCGCGGTCGGTGTGACCAGCCAGCATCACGCTCGCCGTGCCGCAGTTGGCATAGGCGCTGACGGCGCTGTTGAGGATGTTCGCAGCCGCCGGAGTGATGTCCGACTTATCGAAGTCGAAGAACACGATGTACGGGCCAGTGTTGCACGGCACCTTCGGCGGAGCCGGGGGCGGCGGCGGAGGCGGCGGAGGCGGCGGGGGCGGCGGGGGCGGCGGCGGGGGCACAGCCACCGGTGCAGCCACAGGCTCTTCACCACCGAAGTTGTAGGTGATGGTGCCGAGCAGCGAGTGGGTGCTCAGCTTGGTTTCGAGCGAACGACCCAGCGGATCGATCAGGCCCACATCCGGCACGTTGAAGTAGCGATACTTCAGGCCGACATCCCACGAGTCGCTCAGCGGAGCGCGGACGCCCGCAAGCAGTTGCCAGGCAAGGCCGGTGTCCGAATCGTTCCAAACGCCCGGGCCGTTGGCGTTCACGCGGCCGTCCATGTCGACGCGCGCCACACCGATACCGCCGCCAGCGAAGGCCTGCAGGCCATCGTCGGAGCCGAAATCGAACAGGCCGTTGAGCATGAAGCTCAGGGCGTTCACTTCACCCAGCGCTTCGCGGGTGCCGGTGAAGGTCGAGATGCCGCCCGGGACGTTCGCGCCCGAGTTCAGCGCCAGACCCTGGTTGCCAGCCTGCACGTCCTGCAGGTCAGTCGCACGGTAGCTGGCTTCCGCTTCGAGGCGGAAAGCGCCGAAGTCGTAGCCGACGATGCCGCCGAAGTCGTAGCCGGTTTCATAGTTGGCAACCGCGTTATCCGGCGCGCCGTTCACATCCAGGCTCTGGTCTTCGACGATCATCACGCCGCCATCACCCTCGATGTACCACTGGCCTTCACGGGCCGCGGCAGGCGAGGTCAGCGCGGTCGAGGCCATCGCCATACCAATGACGAGTTTGCGCATTCTAGAATTCCCCTTTGTATTGGACTTGAGGCACCACGTGTCTCTATCTTTTCCCCATCCTAGAGGCAAGCAATCAATGCCCTCTTGGTGTTGCAAGAATGTCGCGATGCAGCACCTGTGGAAAAAAATTCAACGCCAAAAGGCGCGAGAATCAGCCATTCGGCGGTGTCAGGTGTTCGGCGAATCCAGTATTCCGAGCGTGATCAGCGCGTCGATCAACGCTGCCAGAGCGGCCCGTGCCGCGGTGTCGACCACAAGACCGCCAGTGGGTGCGGCGGGTGCGGCGGCATATCGCCATTCGGATCGGAACACCAAGGTGTGGTCGGCGGCCCTGTCGAACAGCTGCATCCCCTCAACCGGGCTGACGAAATGCCAGTCCCCGCCGATCAAAACGGCGATCTCATCCTCGTGGTCGACCCATGCGCCGCTTGCCGGCGCCAGGACCCGAAAGCACTCGCCATCGCCGACGGTCGCGGGTGGGGCTGGCAGCGATGCGGTGACAGCTTGCGGATGAAGCGCATCAAGCAGGCACAGCGCCTGATTGACGAAGAATTCCTTCTGCGCCTGACCTGCAATCAGCAACGGCAAGCGAATGACGGGTGTTGAGCTGGGGAAGGTAATCGGATCGGACACGCGCAGTCTCCCGTTGGATCACATCAAGGTTGCAAGAAGCAGCGCTTCGGAATGGTCGTAAGTGCCAACCTGCCTGACCCAGAGCGCGCCTGGGCCATAAAGGGTGACCAGATTGCTGCGTTCGGCTGCGCTGAGCAGAAGCGAGGGCTCATCCTGATCCCACACCACATGGGGTGCCCCGGTCGGGCCAAAGCCGGCGCGGTAGGCTTCGCGTTCTTCGACCAATGGCACCTCGACGCTGTCTTCCCACCGCCATTGCCCGCGCGCGCGGCGCGTCCAGGAAAGCAGCAGCGTTCCGTCGGCACGCATCCTGGCTTGCGGATGCACGGGGCAGGGCGGTCGGCGGGACAGGCCTGCATTGGCGAGGCTGGCGACGACCGTATCAGCATCGCCGGTGCCGATCGCAGCGATCTGCGAAGTGGCAAGCGGCGGTACCAGCAGCGGATCAAGCGGCACCAACGCATCATCGATGAGCACCACGGAGGTCAGCGCCCGATGCCCGCGGAGCGCTTCGGCTTCGGTTCCCCCTCGCCCGCGCAGGAGACCGGAGAGTCGCCAGCCACCGCCGCCGAGCGGCTCTGCGCGCAGGAACTGCACCAGTTCTCCGCCGATCAGCAACCGGTTGGCCCCGGCGGCAATCCCCGCAAGATCGGTTCCGGCAAGGTCGAGATCGTCGGCGACCAAGCTGATGGTGGCACTTGCCTGAGGCTCAAGCAGAAGTCCGGAGGATGGCGCCAGCGGCGCGGCAAGCGCCCCGAGAACCGCGCGCTGCGTTCCGGATGTTCCAAGATCGATCAGGCTGCTGCCCTGCACGGCAAACAGTGCTGCGCCGCGCCATGCACTGTTCGCGGCTGATGCGGCTGCGAAAATCAGCGGATTGGCGGGATTGCTGTTGCTGTCGGGCGGAAGTTCCAGTGCCGCGAGGTGTGTCGGGGGGATGACCAGATCCATTGGCGGCAGATTTTCCCCCGGATCGCTCTGTCGCGGCGCAATTCCGGTCGGCGCTAGCCTTTCCAGCTCCAGGGCAATGCCGCGATCAAGCCACTCCCAGCTCTTCAGCAGCCACAGGCCGGGGGCATCGGGGAGCCGGACGATGCTGCCGGGCGCAATGCGCGGATCAAGTTCGGCGATGTGCCAGGTGACCGTTTCGTGCTGCCAGCGCGCCCGGTTGGCGCTGGCGTTTGCGAGCTGGCGCGCGCCGCTGGCAATCATCGTGGCAGGCAGATCGATCATGACTTCGCGCCCGGCTTCGCGCGCCCCGGCGGCACGCTGAACACCGGTCTGGTAGTCCCGCTCCTCATCGTAATAGCGCAGTGCGGCCGGTGTCCGGGCAGGCGCGCTGGCGCGTTGCCTGGTGCGGGCCTCATCATTGCCCCAGCCGGCGGTGGCAAGCTGCTGCGGCAAGGTCATGACATCGGCGTCGCTTTCCGCGCGCGGGGCAATCGCGAGCCCTTCGCTCCCCGAAAGGCATACCAGCGGCACCACCTGATCGATCGCCGCAAGCGTCGAGGCGAGCGGCCCTCCCTCGTCGGCAAAGCCGCGTGTGTGCGCCAGCGAAAAAGCGCGGGTCAGTGTCGCCGCCGAGGGGACAAGCCCTGCAAGCGACACGCTTTCCTCGCCGCCGTCGGCGAATATCTCGAAGCTCAGCGCAGGGATCCGGTTGCCGTAGTCGCCCAGTTCGAGATTCTCGAAGACGACATAGGCACAGTCGCGAAAGGCGGGCGCGGTGTTGCCCTTGGCGGCCGCGATCAGCGGATCGACCGGGTCATCACCAAAGCCGCGATAGACGCGCAAGGTGCCGCCAACCTTCAGGTCGCCCTGCACGCCGCGCAGCAGATTGCCGTCCGCCCAGATCCGTCCAAGACGGGCAATCGGCGTACTGGAAAGGGCAACGGCGAAAGACGCGGAATAGGAATAGACCGTGGTCGAAGGCTGGCCTTTGCGGCCCTTTTCCTTGCGCTTGCTTTCGATCAGGTCGGTCGACCAGATGATCGATCCGCCGACACGCATCTTCCCGAACTGGCGGGGGATCGGCTGGCCATAGCTCGATGTGGTGATGGTCAGGTCCCGCATACGCGGGCCTTCGCGGCCCCCGGGCGCGAACAGGCGCGTGTCGACCTGCTGACCGACCAGTGCACCCAGCGCGCCGCCAATCGGGCCACCGATCGCGGTGCCGATCGCAGTGAGAAGCAGAGTTGCCATTGCCTTAGCCTTCCCTTCGATTGGCCAAACGCCACTGCGACACAACCTGCCAGGCCACATCGCGCGGCTGGATCACGACCCGCCTGAGTCCGGCATGGGCGTGCACGACCCTTGCGGGGTCGACGGCAATGACAAGGTGATGCTGGCTGTGAGGAAGCGCGATCAGCAGCACATCGCCCGCCCGGATCGGCCCATCGGCTGGCACCAGACCTGACGGGAGCGCCAGCGGCAGCCACTGGCCGATACTCAGATTGCGCAGGCCATAGCCGCTAGGCGCCACCGGTTCCGCGCCCGTTGCAGCGAGGGCCGCTGCGACCAGACCGACGCAATCCAGTCCGGTCGCGGGATCGCGTCCATGCAGGCGAAACGGGCAGCCGACCAGCGCGAGTGCAGCCTCGGCCAAAGCCGGGACGGGCCCGGTCATGGCTGGCCATAACGGGCAAGAAGGTCATTGCCCGGAAGAAACGGCTCCCCGCGGAAATTCGTCGCATTGCCGAACCGGGAAGAGCAGGTGCCCAGCGTGTGATCGCAGCCTTCGCGCAGCTGCGCTCGGGTGCCCGGCAGCGTACCTGCGACCAATGGCCTGTCGAGCACCAGCCACCCATCCTGCGCGTCGATGATCCCGAAGGCCAATCCCGTTTGCGGCCCCGCCATGAAGCGCATCCTGCCATCGACATGGGCCTCGCTATCGAGTCCTGCGAAGCGAACCCGGTTGGCGTCGAGATCGATTGCGGCAAGCGCCTGAACCGAGGAGAACCGCGCCGCCGAGAGCCCACAGCCGTGGCCGCAGAACTCGGCACGGCAGGTCGGGCTGGTGCGCGGCACCAAGTCCTGTTCGAGCAGGCTCTTGTTCGACTTGAGCTCGGCGACGAATTGCGACTGGTCGTCCTCGATCCGGCCGATCTGGCCGGTGTAGAGCGTATGGTGCCCAAGATCGCTCCAGTCGACCGCCCCGATCTCGATGGCGGCCTCGTCGAAAAGTCCGGCCGCCAGATCAACGGCTCGGATCGAGGCGTGGTTGAGCGCCCCCTGCACCTCGGCACTGTCATTCGCGAGTTCGGCGGTAAGGCGGATCGCGGCGGGGACCATGCCGGGGGCCGCCATGTGCCGGATGCCGCCGAAGGTCAGATCACGGTCGTGGCTGGTGAAGGCGAGCGCGACGCCGTCACGGCGATAGATGCGCCAGAAGGTTGCGACCGTATCGAGCTCGCGGTCGAAGAAAACGCGCATCAGGCGGTCTCCCTGATCTCGATGAGCGGCACGGAAGGTGCCTCGCCAGCGGCAAAGCTGACTGCCGAAATGTCGAGGCGATCCTCGGCAAAGCGCACCGGCACATCGAAGCGGAAACCCGCGCGCACCTCGGCACCTGCGGGGGGCGGAGAGGCAAATCGCAGCACGCCCTTGTCGCCCAGCGTCCAGCCGGTGCTGGCCGCGCCGCCGACGCTGACCACAAGCGTTTCGGCCCGCGGGCGCGTGATCGGTCGCACTTGTGGCTCGGCCCCGCCATAGGCCTTGGACAGCTGGAAGTCCGCGCGAAGTCCGTCCCCGATGCCGAGCAACTGGTCGAGCATGGTCGGCGCGCCGGTCATGCCGTTCGAACTGTTATCGAAGGGGTCGGCGATCCGGAAGCCCCGCGCAGGCCCGCGCCGGGCGCGGAAGAAGGCGATCAGTTCGGACAATTCTCCCTCCGACCGGATGCCCGGGCCGACATCGAAGTGCAGCCTTGCGTCCGACCACAGCGAATTGCGCCTCTCGTGCCCCGAGGCCGTGACCGCGATCGAGGTCGAGAATTCCGGCGCGACCGAGGCGCTGCGCCCCAGGGCAAAGGGGTAAAGCACGTCGTCGAAGGGATCCATGGCTTGCTCCGGGGGAGAGGCGAGGCGGGTGTAGCCATCGCGATTGACCTGCGGCAGCGCCCAGACATAGCGGCGCGTGATGCCGCGCGTGGCGGCTTCATCGATCCCGGCGTCGATGCGCGTCCAGAACGGCTCGGCATCGGCCGGGTCGAACACGAAGCCGGCGAGATAGTCTTGATCTGCAAGGGCATAGCCGAGCCGCGCGTTCACCAGTTCATAGGCCGCGCGCCGCGCAGCATCGGCTCCTGCGGTGAGCCAGTCGTAATCTTCCAGCTGCAACCGGTCGAAGGCGGGCGCGGCCCATCCTGTCGGCAGATTGGCGCGGTAAAGCTCGGGCGTGGCGGGGTTGAGGATCGTCGGGGTGAAGGCCAGCAGCAGCACTTCGGACGGCCCCTGCGCCGCCGCGCGCACCGCGGCGGTCAGCGCGGCAGTCGATTGCGCCAGCAACACACCTGCCGCATCGAGCAGCGCGGTGGCGGCGGCGTTCTGGGGCGCTGCGATGTCGGCGATAACCGGCGGGTTGCCTCCGAATGCAGCCTTGGCGGCATCGTCGTAGAGGCAGATCTCGCGCGCCGGTGTGACCCACCACCACGGCTCGCCGATCTGGAAGCGCACCGGCTGGCCGCTCGCCCGCAGCAGCCCGACGAAGCCTTTCGCCACGTCCGCCAGCCACCCCATCGCCTGCGGATTGGCAGGCGACAGCAGCGAGGAGGGCGGCACCCATCCGGTCAGCGCGGGCGCACCACTGGCGGTGCGTTGCTTCCAGCTTTCCGGGCAATAGGCGTCGAACAATTCGTAGGAGAGCGAGGCGATCACCTCGAACCCGCTCTCCTTGGCAAGCGCGAGGAAGCTGGTGTGCCAGGCGGCGGCAGGGGCGCACAGGGCACCGTCCGCTGCCGCTTTCAGCGATCCGTCCGGCTGGCGCGCGAGCCGCATGAAGTGGCTCATCCCGACATAGTGGACAAGATCCTCGCGGTAGCCGAGCCCGATGACCGCGCGCAGCAGCCGGGCCGGGGTCTGGTTGTAGGCATCGTCATAGGCGGTCGCCATGCGCTCGCCATGCGGGGGGACGAGCACATCGCCCAGCTCCAGCATCGCCCCTGCCCCGTCGGCGAGGATATCGGACAGAGTGACCGATCCCTCGAACCGTGCGGGCAGGGGCGCAGTGCTGCCCGCGACGAAGCCGGGAGCGACCAGCGAGATGAACATCCGGTCGATATCGGCGGGATGGATCGGCTCGCCCGGCAAGCCGTAACCGCTCTCCAGCGCCGAGAACGGCAGCTTAATGCGCGCATCGGTCGGCGAGCCTTCGGCATAGTTCCAGAGGCGCACATACCAGGTGCGGGCCAAGCCTGCCGCGTCGCGCCCTTCGATCGTCAGCGTCGGGCCATTGGGCTGGTCGAGCGCAATCACGCCGTCCGACTGCCAGCGAAAGCTCAGGATCGTGTGGGAATAGTCGCGGTCGTTGGCATAGGCGAGCAGCGGGTGATCGAGCGTGTCGGCGCTGTCCCAGATCAGCCCCACGAGCTCGCCCGCATGGTGCAGTTCGACATCGATCCGCAGGCTGTCCGGCCCGGTCGTCACGACGCTGGCCATGGCAGGGCGCGGGAAGTTGACGGTCCAGAAGCGCGGATCGAAGCGCTGGATGAAGGTGCTTTCCTGCGCCCGGCGTTCGCGGGCGAGCCAGAATGCCATGGGTGTGTTCCTTCGATCAGGCTTGCTGGAGGGCGCGGCGCACAGCGCTGGCGATCTGGCGGGACGAGCGCTGCATGGCGGTGGGCGCGGCCTGCCCGCGCGGGACGGCGACCTGGATCGCCACCCGCACATCGCGGCCCGGCGCCGCGCCGGTTTCAACCCGCCCGGCTTGGGTCGGGACGAACAGCTCGGGCCCGCGTTCCCCCACGAGGTAAGGCCGCCCGGGCGATACCGGCCCGCCAGTCGCGCGGCCCGGCAGGCCGAACAGCGCGCCGATCGACTGGCCCAGCAGATTGCCGAGCCCGCCGCCCCCGCTCCCGCCCGCGCCGCCAAACAGGCTGCCGATCCCCGATTGCAGCGCAAACCCCGCAATCTCGCCCAGCGCGCTGAAGGCGACCCGTTTGAGATCGTCAAAGCCCAGGCTCCCGCGCCGCAACGCACCCAGCAGGCCGCGCTCCAGCACGTTGCCCGCCCGCGCAAAGCCATCGACCAGCGAGCCGTCGAGCGAGCGGCGCATCCCCTCGACATCGCTGGCAAAGCCATCGGTGCTGGCGCGCACTTCGATCACCATTTCCTCGAACGTGTCAGTCATGGGCATCGCGCTCCATCATGCGGGCGATCATCTCGCGGGTGGGTGGGGGAGGGGTGGCAGGGTCTTCGGGTGCGGCGAGTGCCATCGCCAGTTCGGCCGGGGTGGCGCTCCAGAATTCGCCCGGTCGCCAGCCCAGCAGGCGTGCGGCCAGCGCGCACCAGCGGGCGGCGGCCTCGGCGAAGGACGCGCTCATGCCTCGCCCTGCAAGACCTGCGCGAGCACCGCGCGCACCGGCTGGGTCGCGCCGACCAGCCCCATCGCCAGCACCGCCTGCCCGACCGCGATCCGCTCCGGGCGGCCCTCGGCGGGCAGGCAGTGCCACAACAGCGCGGTCATTTCGGTCAGCGTCAGCGTGCCCGCGGCGGCACGCTCGACCAGCGCGAACAGCGAGCCGAGTTCGGCCTCGGCCAGCACCAGGTTTTCGAAGCTCGGGCGCAGCACGTAATGGCGGCCAGCTACGGCAAGCGAGCTTTCACCGCGCAGGGGATTGGCCGCGGGCATCACGCCGCCACCACCGGGCCGGAGCTTTCGAGCTGGAGCGTGTAGCTGCGCTCCCCGTTGAAATCCCCGGCATAATCGAGCCGCTGCACGAGGAACCGCCCGCGCAGCTTCTCGCCATCCTCGAAGGACAGCTCGTAATCGTCGAGCGTCCCAGCCAAGGCGTGGGCGCGCACTGCGCTTTCCGCCGTGCTGCCGAGGAAGATTCCCGCCGCGCTGACCGAGACCGAGCGGTTGCCCGCCCCCGACAGCAGGTCGCGCCAGCCGCCCGATTGCTTGTGGGTGACGACCACGGTGTCGCCGTTGATCGACATCTGCGTGGTGCGCAGGCCGGCGATGGTCTGATAGGCCGGGGGTGAGGCTCCGTTGGTGATCTTGAGCAGGAAGGCGGCGCCGGATTGTGCGGGCATGGGTCAGGCTCCTTGAAGCGGTTCGAGAATGCGGAAGCGGTATTCGACCAGCGCCGCCCGGCGGTTGTCCGCGCGGGCCTCGCTGCGCGAGCGCAGGAAGCGGATCGAGGCGAGTTCGAAGCCGGGGTGGAACGGCGGCAGATCGAGCACGCGTCGTTCGATCGCGCCCAGCAAGGCCGCGTCGCCTGCGGTCAGATCGGAGTGGCTTTGCAGCTCAAGCGCGATCCGCACCTCGCGCCCGGCGCGATCCTTCGTGCCCCAGTCGGCCGATGCACTGGCGGCAATGCCGAGCCAGGGCGGGGTGACGGACAGCGGCGCTTCTTCCTCGATCGCGTGCAATTCGGCGAGGGCCGGATCGGCAGCGAGCCAGGCGATCAGGCTTGCGCGCAGGTCATTTTCCATCGCGGCTATCTCCGAAAAGGTCAGGCCAGAGCGCTGCTGCGGAATACCAGTCCGCTCGCGATCGGCGGGCGCGGGTTGCAGCCTGTGTTGCGGTAAGGGCTGCGGCCCGCGCCCGCATTTGCTGCACCACGCGGCCTGCGCGCAGAACGGCGCGGATCATCCGAGCCGCATTTCGCGCCATGGCCGCCACAAGGCGGTGACGCTGGCGGGGGGGACAGCGGACTTGCCCTCGCGGTCGCGGAAATGATGCGCGGCGAGGCGAATGATCCCGTGGCGCAGGGGCGGCGGAAGGGTCGCCCAGTCATTGGCAACTCCGACCACAAGCTGCAAAGCGAGCCCTCGGCCTTCGAACGGGCGCAGGATCTGGACGCAGGCGCTGGCCGTGATGCGCCACTCGAGCACCTCGGCCAGCACCGCAATCGGTGTGCGACTGCCATCGGGCGCGATCAGCGCGCCAGCGGTCAGGTCGGTGACAGGCCGCGAGACCAGCTCTTGCCAGCCGCTCACCAGCGGGATGACTTCCTCGACCGTCTGGCGCAGCGGCGCCTTGCCGGTGAAAGCCTCGCAGATGGTCAGGCTCGTATCGAGCAGCGCCATCAGCGTTTCGTCTTCGTTGTCGCGGTTGATCCCGAGCCAGTGCTTGAGCTCCGCCAGCGCAGGCGCGCCCGCCACCGGGGGCTGCACGATTGTCCGCTGCATCGCGGTTTCTCCCAATGAGTGATCCACAAGGTTGCGCCCGCATCGCGTGTGTCAGGCGGGAGGAACGGCCTGAGGCGATGCGGGCGCGAGAGTCCGGACGGGGCGCGAAGGGGAACACGCCCCGTCCGGTAGGGGGTAAGCCGGGGGTGTCTCAGGCCTCGACCTTGAGCAGCTTGATCGCCGCCGAATCCAGCACCTTCCCGCCGATCCGCTTGGTCGCGTAGAAATGGACGAAGGGCTTGTTGGTGAAGGGATCGCGCAGGATCCGGGTCGCGCTGCGTTCGGCGATGAGATAGCCGTTGCGGAAATTGCCGAAGGCCAGCGGGAAGGCGCCGGCTGCCACATCGGGCATATCTTCGGCCTCGATCACCGGATAGCCCAGCAGCCGGTTGGGCTGGCCTTCGACAAGTCCCGGCTGCCACATGAAGGCGCCGTCTGCCGTCTTCAGTTTGCGCACGGCGGCAAGCGTGGCCGAGTTCATCACGAACACGGCGCCCTGGCGATGGCCCGGGCGCAGCGTGTGGATGAGATCGATCAGCTTGGTATCGAGCGTGGTGCCCAGCCCGGTCGCATTGCCGGTGCCGATATACTGCATCGTCCCGAAGGGGCGCACGCTGTCATCGGTGGTGGCCTTGGTGCCGGTCAGAAAGCCCTCAGGCTGATTGGTGCCCGTGCCTTTGACGAAGGCGGCCCCTTCGGCGCGGGCGAATTCGTTGGCGATCTCGGTCGCCAGCCAGCTTTCCAGGTCGAAAGCGGCATCGTCGAGCATCGCCTGGCTGGCCGCCGGGTTGGCGTAGAGATCGCCGCTCGGAGGCGCGATTTCCGCGAACTGCGGGGTGCCTGTCTCCGGACGCGCGGCTGCTTCGGTGACCCAGCCCGAGGCCACATTGGTGGTCGCCACCAGCTTGCGGTAGCCTGCCGTTCCGGTCTGCACGACCTGCGCGATCGAGCGGATCGGGCTCATCTTGACGATCCGCGAGGCAATCGCCGCGTCGATCTGGCGCGGCACGGCAAAGCCGCCATCGGCGGGCGTGACACCGGTGATCGACTTGAGTTCGGTCTCGCGACCGCGGCGAAGATAGCCATCGACGAAGCTCTTGACCTCCGCCGGGTCGCCAGCCGGTGCCGCGCCGCCCATCGCCGGACGGCTGGCCGCCCGCGCGACCTTGTCGAGGCGGGACTTCACTTCGTCGACATCATTGCGCAGCGCTGCGATGTTCGCCTCAGCCTCGTCCTGACGGGCAAGGATGTCAAAGCTGGCGTCGAGCTGATCGGTGGCGGGGCCATTGGGGGTAGAGGTATTGTCCATGGGGCAGAGGCCTTTCGGTTGGGCAGAAAAAAGGCCGCCCCAGTGGCGGCCGGTGGAAGGGTTGCGGTTTTGCGGGATTTCGGTCGCGCAGCGACCGCAAGGCCGACCGGCCGCCCGCAGCGACCGGAGGGAGCGAGGAAAGCCGAGGCCGCGGATGCGGCCGCCGGCGCTTGAGGCTATTTGATCAAATGCACCCGCGCCATGGGGTGCAGCGGATGCGTGACCAGGCTGACTTCGAAGAGGTCGACCTCGATCAGTTCGCGGCCAGCCGGGCTTTGGCGCGCGGTGCGGGCACGAAAGCCAAAGCTCAGACCATTGACCGCGCGCTGCGACAGCAACTGGGCCGCCCGGCTTTGAGGCCGATCGATGCGGGCGATCACCCTCAGGCCGCGCGCATCTTCCGCAGCGCTTTCAATGATGCCGATCGGCTGGTCGGGACGGTGCTGCCAGTACAGCGGCAGCGGCCCATCGCGGGCCGCCAATGTCCGTGCAAAGGCGCCGCGCCGGATCGTGTCGCGTCCGGCATCGGCAATGTCGAACAGTGCGGCATAGCCGGCAAACCGCATCGGGGCCGCGCTCACAGCCGGTCCCATGCGCCAAGCCTTACGATAATGCCGATCAGCAGCAGCGCCAGTGCGCCGCGAATGATCCATTCGATGAAAGCCTTCCAGGCGCTGGTCTTGGCATCGCGCCACGCCTGGAGCAGCTCGCGCAGTTCGCCCAGGTCGCCTTCCGCGCCCGGATCGCCGAGGCCAAGGCGTTCGAGAGCGCGGTCGGTGGCAAGACCGCTCGCTTCCTCGACGATGGCGCGCAGGGTGACGAGGCCGGCTCCCTCCTCGCGCGCCTGCGCCATCAGGCTGGCCAAAATGTCTTCACGGCTCATGGGGCATTCTCCTCGGCTGGGAAGCCCAGCATCTGGCGCTTTTCGGCGCGGCTCAGGAAATCGGCATCGGAGACTTGCGACCACAGGCGTTCGCGATCCTCGGACAGGGCCGGCACCTGATCGAGATCGATACGAAGCGCAGCCTCGGGGAACCACGGCGCCAGCCCCTCGCGCAGAGCGGCGAACAGCTTCTCGGCGAGCGGGAGCAAGGTCAGCCGCCACAGCGCGCGGTTGGCCTCGCGGTAATTGGCGTAGGTGTTGTCTCCCGGCAGGCCGAGCAGCATCGGCGGCACGCCGAAGGCAAGGGCTATGTCCCGGGCCGCCGCGCTCTTGAGCGTCGCGAAGTCCATGTCGGCCGGGGACAGCGCGATGCTTT
The DNA here is from genome assembly GCF_028621955.1 of Erythrobacter sp. BLCC-B19. Classification (NCBI taxonomy): domain Bacteria; kingdom Pseudomonadati; phylum Pseudomonadota; class Alphaproteobacteria; order Sphingomonadales; family Erythrobacteraceae; genus Erythrobacter; species Erythrobacter sp. BLCC-B19. Next base: position 1,072,644 of record NZ_CP117516.1, on the reverse strand, counting down.
GCCACTTCAGTCCGCCATCCAGCAGCATGGGGCGGCCCGCGTTGGTCGCGCCTGAAAAGGCAATATCAAGCTCGCGCCGCAAGCGTTCGAACTGCTCATGCGCCAGTGCTGCGCCGTCCCCGGTCTCATAGACCAGGGCGCCCGAGGGGCGCGCGGCGTTCTCCAGCAGCGACCGGTTCCATGCGGTCGCGGCATTATGGATCAGCACCGCCTGCCATGCCGCTTCGAGCGCCCCTGCGCCGCAGTGGTCATCGAGCGGGTGCATCGCCCGGATCGCGATCACGCTGGGCCAGCCGTTCTCGTCTTCGCTGGCAAGGTGCGTGGTGTGTCCGTCGACGGCGTAATCGAAGCCGCAGGGCCAGCCCCTTGCATCAAGCACCACCTTGACCCGTTCCGGCCGCAGCGCGAACAGTTCGATGGGCGTGCCGGAGGCGTCCTTGATGATCTGCACATAGGCATTGCCATGTAGCAGCAGGCTGGCTGCCAGGGTTTCGACCAGCGATTGTCCGGCGCTCGTGGCCGTCACCAGCGCAGCGAGCCGCGGTTCGGAGCAGTCGAGCGGCGCCTGACCCACACCCTCGGCCAGCAGCCGCACCGACCGCTGGGCGATGGGGTTGGCCAGAAAGCCCTCCGCAATGGCACGACGATATTCGTAGCTGCGCGGGGCCGGGCCGGCCTCGAAAGCCGGCAGCCAGCCCTGCATTGCGCTGGCCGTCAGCGGCACACGGGTCTGCTCCCCGCCCTTGAAGGCGGAGCGGAAGATGTCGAGCAAGGCCATGAGTTTTCCTTTGGTTGTGTGGGCCGTCACAAGGGTGTGATGCTGGGACGCATGGTCTTGCCGAGCAGCAACTCGGTCAGCGCCCACACTGCCGCATCGGCGCGGTCAGGGCTGTGTCCGGGGCCGGCATAGGTGCCGCCGACGAGCAGCCCGCACAGTTGATCCTCGAGCCGCGCGAACACCCCGACATGGCGCACCCGTCCGGCGGCATAGAGCGCGGCGACAGGCTCGGCGCGGGCGGTCTTGCCGCGGCTCGCATGGACGAGCCTGACCGGCAGGGTCTGGTCGGCCGCGCGCAGCACGGTTTCCACCATCGCGCCGCCCTGGTTGGCCTCTGCCACGACGCGGTCGGCCTGCCACTGCTGCGCTGCATCGGCAACCTGCCGCGCCCATTCGGAGGGCGCAGCCCCGCCGAGCGAACAATCGGCCACCACCCGCGCGATGCCGTCGATCCCGAGCATGGCGACGATGATCCCGCATTCATCACCACTGGCGCTGGCAGGCGGATCGACCGCGACCACCACCCGGGCCGCCTCAGGCACCGTCCCATCCTCGCGCGACCGCTCGATCAGCGATCGCGTCCACAACGCGCCTTCGATGTCCTCGAGCAGCTCGCCATTAATCTCCTGCCGGGCAAGCTGCGTGCCGCCATATTCGCTGGCGATGGCAGCGCGAAAGCGTTCCGGCAGGCAGCTGTTGTCATTGGTCGAGCCGCGGCTGATCACCACTGCGTCGCCGTCTGCCGCCTGCGCCACCAGCCGCTTGACCAGCGGAACCGCGCGCGGTGTGGTGGTGACGGCGATGCGGGGGTCTTCACCCAGCCGCATCCCCAGCAGGAGATTATCCCAGCACCGCGTCGCCCGTTCATTGGCGAGCGGCCACTTGCCGATCTCGTCGCACCAGGCATGGCTGTGCTGCGGGCCGCGCAGGGTTTCCGGTTCGGCTGCGGAGAACAATTGCGCCTGCGCCCCGCTGGCAAAGCGGATGCGGTGGAGCGAAGGCTCGAAGATGGGCTGGTGATCGGGCCGGCAGATCGCCAGCAGCCCGCTTTCGCCTTCAACCATCACCGCGCGCGCTTCGGCAAGCGAGGAGGAAATGAGCGCGATGCGGGCGTGGGGGTTGGCATCTGCGATCATGCGCACCCACTCGGCCCCTGCACGGGTCTTGCCGAAGCCGCGACCGGCCATGATCATCCAGACCCGCCAATCGCCCTGCGGAGGGAGCTGCTCTTTGCGGGCGGTGTAGTCCCACAGGTAGTCGAAGCTGTTCTTCTCGTTCTGGTTCAGTATGTCGGCGAGGGCGCGATAGACCTTTTCGCTATCGGCCCGTTCGCCCTCGGGTGTGTCAGGGTCGGCCATCTGGTCGACCATTTCGTCATAGGGGCCACTCATTGGTGCTGGCCCTGTGCAGCCGCCTTCTGCCGGGCGATCCGGCGGCGAATGTCCTCGATCTTGCGGTCGATCGAGGCGCGCACTTCGGCAGCGCTGACATCGCGGACCTGGTTTGCACCGCGCGCAGCCGCATCGCGGTGGGCGGCGAGCAGGCGGATGGCATTGGCGAAGTCGAACTTGCCCTCGTCGGCCGTCTTCGTGTCGCCTTCGCGCAAGCGCCGCACGACGTCCATTTCGAGATGCAGGTAGCCCTCGGCCAGCGCCACCCCCCATAGTCGGGCAAATTCGGGGTCTTCACGGCGCACCTTGTAGGCGCGGCCCGGGCTGATCCCCGCAGCGGCAGCGGAGGTGGTCACATTGGAGCTTTCGGCCAGATGGTCGAGGAATGTCGCGCGCCACTGCTTGTTGACGTGATCGGCCTCGCCCTGTCGCAGACTCGGGCGGATCGTGACGCGCTTGGCATTGGCCATGTCGGGTTCTCCTCGCGCACAGACAAAAAAGGCGGCGCTCCCGATCGGAGGGCCGCCTGCTGGCGAATCGCTATTTCTCGACTATGCCTCTTCCTAACCAGATAGCGTTACGATGTCAAGATAAATAACCATATCGGTTATGTCAGGCGCGCACTTTCGGCGGAGGGATGTGGGGTCATCTGGCAATTGACCCATTGACGACAAACGGATTCGTGCGATTCTCGGATCAAGCTTTTCTTCATGTCGCTTGCGAGGAGGAGTGATGACGACAGACCGCGCGTTCCTGGCACAGATGGCAGGCTACGGCCTGACGACCGTCCAGATCCATTACTACATGCCCGATCACCGCAGCCTGCTGCAGCAATTCGTGATGCAGCAGTATGACGTCGCCCCGCAGTTTCCCGAGCTCGATCGCTTCCTCGCCTTCTGGCGGCGCGAGATCGACGCGGTGCTGCATTCGGTGCGGGTCGCACACAAGCACCTGATCGGCCCGCAGGAATGGCGCGCCGTCGACGGGATCATTTCCATCCACTGAATTTTAGCGCTTTTCACGCCAAGCTGCCGTCTTCGGACCCCCCAAGGACGACGCGCTGTGCTGCAAGATCACGTTACGGAACTGCCGCTGGCTGTGCTGCTCACTGCGCATGGGTTGGTGCTGGCTGGCCTGACGGCGATGATGATTGCCTTGTCACGGCGTCAGAAGCCGCGGGGCTGGCGGCTGATCGCGCCGTCGGCGTCGCATTGGTTCGCTGTGCTGGGCAGCTGGGCTTTGTCATTGCTGATCAGCTGGGTATGGTTGTTTGTCGGTTCTGCCCGCCATGATGCGGCAGAGCAGATGCGCTGGGCTTTTCTGCTGGCCTCGACCTTTGCACTGGGTGCAGCCTACGTGGCGTTCCAGATTTCACACCTGCTGCGCATGGGCCTGCGATGGCGCGGGGATGAGCTTGTCTGGTCCGGCAAGGGTTGCGCGCGCCAGCAATCCATCCGCGATTGCGTCGATCTCGGCAAGCGCTGGACGGGGCATTCGCGCGTTCGGTTTGCCGACGGCGCAACGCTCGACATCGATCCCTACGCCGCGCACGCGACTGGGCTGCTAGCGTTGTTCGCCGAACAGGTCACGCACAACGCCTTCGACGACGGCAGCAGCCGGATCAGATAATCCCGATTGCCTTGCCAGCCCGCTCGAACATCCCGAGGATGGTCTGCACCTGCTCGGCCGAATGTTCTGCGCACAGCGAGCAGCGCAGCAGGGTCATGCCTGCCGGGGTTGCCGGGGGACGGGCGAGGTTGACGTAGAGGCCTTCCTTCAAGAGCGCCTCCCACATCATCGCGCCGCGTTCGAGATCGGGCATGATCACCGCGATGATCGCACTCTGAGGGGTTTCGGTGCCGAGCTTGAAGCCGAGGTCGCGCAGTCCCTTGTGCAGGGTGCGGCTGTTCTCCCACAGATGCGCGCGCTTGTTGCTGCCGTGCATCAGCTTGCGGATCGAGGTGGCGCTGCTGGCCATCACGCTCGGCGGGAGCGCGGCGGTGAAGACGTAGGGGCGGCAGACGAGGCGCATCACCTCGAACTTCGGGTGGTTGGAGACGCAGAAGCCGCCGACCGTCCCGACGCTCTTGGAGAAGGTGCCGATGATGAAGTCGACATCGTCCAGCACGCCCTGTTCTTCGGCAACGCCGCGGCCATGTTCGCCGATGAAGCCCATCGAATGGGCCTCGTCGACCAGCACCATCGCGCCGTGGGCCTTGGAAATGCGCACCATCTCCTTGAGCGGTGCGACATCGCCCATCATCGAATAGACGCCTTCGAGCACCACCAGCTTGCCCGCGCCCGCCGGCACCCGCTTCAGGCGCTTTTCGAGCGCTTCGATATCATTGTGCTTGAAGGGGACGACCTCGGCATCGCCCATCTTGCAGCCATCCCAGATCGAGGCGTGGCTATCGATGTCGAGGATGATGTAATCGCCCTTGCCCGCCAGCGTCGAGATCACGCCGAGGTTGGCCTGATACCCGGTCGAGAAGACCATCGCATGGTCCATCCCGTAGAAATCGCGCAGCGCCGCCTCGACATCGCGGTGGTCGCGGAAGGTGCCGTTGAGCACGCGGCTGCCGGTCGTCCCCGCGCCGAAATCCTCCATCGCCGCCTTGCCGGCCGCGATCACGTCGGGGTCGAAGGTCATGCCCATGTAGTTGTAGGTGCCGAGCAGGATCGTGTCGCGCCCGTTGCACACTGCGCGGGTGGGCGAGAGCACCTGCTCCATCACCAGATTGAACGGATCCTCCACCCCGGCGGCGAGAAGCTGCTCGCGGGTCTGGATGATGGGATCGAACTTGGCGAGCAGGTCGACGGGCTCGGCAGCGGTGGTCGTTTCGGTCATGGCGGTTGCCATTATCAGCTATCCTGCAACTTGTGGACTGCGGCGACGAGCTGACCCCAGTTTTCGATCTCGGCCTGCTGGTTCATGCTGATTATGATGTCGAACTCGTCCTCGATCGCAGCGACGAAATCCATCACGGTGAGGCTGTCGAATTCGAGATCGCCGGCAAAGGTGGTCGCATCCTCGATCGCGATGCCCTTCTTGTTGAAGGGCGCGACAAGATTGCGGATGGTGGCATCGACTTCTGCGGGAGTCATGGCGAGGTGCTTTCTTCGGGTCGGTTGTCGCGCGGGCCTTAGCCCGGTAATACGGCTGCAAAGCGGCGGATGATGCAGCTTGTCAAGTTTTCGCCGCGCCAAGGCAGGGTGGCGCGGCCTTTCCGGGGGGGAAGTATGGCTGAAAATCCGACCGATGGCGAAGTGCCCAAGGCTGCGCCGTCGCTTCCCTCGCCATCGGGCTATTCCAATCACGCGATCCATCTGGTGCGCACCACCCAGCAGATCAACCTCGCCCTGAGCCAGATGGCCGACCAGAAGGCCTCGATCCTTATGGGCGCGACCTTTCTCGTCTTCACCATCGCAGTCGGGCAGGCGCGTGGAGGATCGCTGCCGATATCGCTCGCGGTGCTGGCGCTGTTTGCCTTCATTTCGGCCATGTGCGCGGTGTTTGCGGTGCTACCCTCGGTCAGCACCCCGCAATCGGCGAAACTCAATGACGGCGTGCCGAACAAGCTGTTTTTCGGATACTTCACGCACATGGACGAGAGTGAATGGACCGACAGCGTGCTGTCCGAACTGCGGGCTGACGAAACGGTGTTTCGCACCATGCTGCACGATGTTTACCAGAACGGGCAGGTGCTCCAGCGCAAGAAGTACAAATTCCTCGCCTACGCCTACAAGAGCTTCATGTTCGGCATGTGTCTGACGGCGATCACGTTTTTCATAGAAATCGCAGTGCGTTATGCGTGACGCCGGTTACACCAGAGCGTTGACCGCATTCATGAAAGGCCCGATCGACACCGGCTTCGACAGATAGCCCTCGGCTCCAGCGGCGCGAATGCGTTCCTCGTCGCCCTTGGCGGCAAAGGCGGTCACCGCAAGCACCGGGATGCCCGAGAGGCGGCGGTCGCGCTTGGCCGCCTCGATCAGGTCAACGCCTGAGACGCCGCCGAGCTGGATGTCCATGATGATGAGATCCGGGGTCACCAGCCGCGCCGTCTCCAGCACCAGATTACCGTCGGCCACCGGCTCCACATCGAAGCCGTTCGCGCGCAAGACGTCGCAGAACAATTTCCGGTTGAGGTCATTGTCCTCGACAACCATGATCCGCTTTGTCACTGCACGCCCCGCATAACGACCGCCTTACGATTAACCCCGCGCAAAGGACAGAACAATCCCGCTTTGCTCCGCCCCCGAGCCGACCAACCCGCAAATGCTGGCGCTGGCGGCGCTTGGCTGGGTGCTGGAATGTGGGGATCGCGCCGCGCGCTATCTTGAATTGACCGGGCTCGATCCCGATTCTCTGCGCAGCGGGCTGGGCGATCCCCTGATCCTCGCCTCGGCGCTGGAATTCCTCGCCAATCACGAACCCGACCTGATCCGCGCGGCCGAGGCGCTTGCCGTCACGCCCGAGGAACTGGTCGCCGCCAAGGACGCTTTGCAAGCATGACCCGCCCCCTGATCATCTCCGATTGCGACGAAGTGCTGCTGCACATGGTAGCGCCCTTCAAGGACTGGCTGGAGGCGAGCCAGGGCGTCAGCTTCCACCTCGAAGGCCACAATTTCGCCGAGGCGCTGCGCTGGAAGGAGAGCGGAGAATTGCTCGCCCCGCCCGATATCTGGCGGATGTTGCGGCTCTTTTTCGACAACGAAATGGATTCGCAAATGCCCATCGCTGGCGCGGTCGAGGGGATCAACACCCTCGCCGAAAAGGCCGATGTTGTGATTTTGACCAACCTTACCGACCACCACCGCGATGCCCGGGCCGAGCAATTGGCCAAGGTCGGAATCAATGCCCGGGTGTTCACCAATCAGGGCCCCAAAGGCCCGGCATTAAAGGCGATTATCGAGGAATATGCGCCCGCCAAGGCGTTCTTCATCGATGATCTGGCGCAGCATCATGCCTCGGTTGCAGAGATCACTCCGCAGGTTACCCGCCTGCACCTGTGCGGCGAACCGATGATTGCCCATGCCATTGATTGCGCACACAAATCAGGCCACGCCGAAGCCCGGATCGACCGTTGGGACGAAGCGCTTCCGTGGCTGCTGGATCGACTTTGAGGAGCTTAAGAATGACGACAATCCGCGCAAAACTCGACACGCTCGGCATTACCCTGCCCAAAGCCGCCGCACCCGTGGCAAGCTATGTGCCGGTCGTGGTGCATGGCGGATTTGCCCATGTTTCGGGCCAGCTGCCCTTTGCCGATGGCCAGGTGATCAAAGGCCGGCTGGGCGATGATGTCAGCGTTGCCGAAGGTCAGGCTGCGGCGCGGGCCTGTGCGCTGATGATCGTCGCGCAGCTCGATGCGGCCGGGCTGCTTGAGCAGGTCGAGCGGATCGTCAAGCTCGGTGCTTTCATCAATTGCACCGCCGACTTCACCGATCAGCCCGAAGTCGCCAATGGCGCGTCCGATCTGATGGAGCAGGTGTTCGGCGATGCTGGCAAGCACGCGCGTGCTGCCGTGGGCGTGCCCGCCCTGCCGCGCGGGGCGGCGGTCGAGGTTGATGCGGTGGTTGCCCTCAAGGCATGAGCGCAAGGCCCGTTCCCGACTGGCTGACGCGGTGGGAGTTTGCCCATCGCGGGCTGCACGGTGCGGGCGTGCCGGAGAATTCGCTCGCCGCTGCCAAGGGCGCGATCGCGCGTGGCATGGGGATCGAGTGCGACATCCAGATGTCGGCCGATGGCGCGGCGATGGTGTTCCACGATTGGGAGCTGTCGCGGCTGACCGGCGCAATCGGGCTAGTCGCGATGTTCAGCGCCGATGCCCTCGGCGCGCTCGGCCTGCTCGGCACCGATCAGCGCCCGCCGCGACTGGAAGCGCTGCTTGACCTGATTGCCGGGCAGGTGCCGCTGCTGATCGAGGTGAAGTCGATGCCCGGCTATGATGTCGCCCGCTCCTGTGCGGCGGTGGCGGCGCGGCTGGCCGACTACCAAGGTGCCGTAGCGGTGATGAGTTTTGATCCTCGTGTGCCAGAATGGTTTGCCGATGCCGCCTCGCCCATCACCCGCGGGCTGGTCGGCACGGACAGTTTCGAGAACGGCTTCGAGGGCGTGTGGCGCACCCCCGAGGCGATTGCTGCCGCGCAGCCCGATTTCCTCGCCATTGATGTGCGCGACCTTCACCGGCCCGAGGCAGCGGCATGGCGTGCCGGAGGCGGCCCGCTGCTGACGTGGACAGTCCGCTCGCCTGAGACGCGGGCGACCGGTCTTGCCCTGGCCGATGCGCTGATCGCTGAAGGGGAAGGGCTGGCGTGAGCGACGCCCCGAATGAAGGCGGTCTCACCGTCCGCATCGCGCCCTCGGTCGGCAGTTTCGATGCCGCGGAATGGAACGCGCTCGGCGGGAACGACAACCCCTTCGTCTCCCACGAATTCCTGACCGCGATGGAGGATTCGGGCAGCGTCGGCCCGGGCACCGGATGGGAACCTGCGCCGATCGTCATCACCGACGAAGGCGGAAAGCTGCTCGCAGCCATGCCGTCCTATGCCAAGGGGCACAGCCAGGGCGAATATGTCTTCGATCACAGCTGGGCCGATGCCTGGCACCGCGCCGGCGGGCGATATTACCCCAAGCTCCAGATCGCCGCGCCCTTCACCCCTGCGACCGGCCCGCGCCTGCTCCTGTCCGACCCGAGCCTAGCACCCCATCTGCTCAAGGGGGCCGAGGCCGTGTGCCTGCAGAACGCCATGTCGTCGGCCCATGCAACCTTCATCGCTGACGATCAGATCGCGCTGTTCGAGGCCGGCGGCTGGCTGACCCGCAGCGACATCCAGTTCCACTGGTTCAACCGCAATTACACAAGCTTCGAGGATTTCCTCGGCGCGCTCTCCTCCCGCAAGCGGAAGGATTTGCGCAAGGAGCGCGCCGCCGCCACGCAAGGCCTCACCATCCGCCACCTTACCGGCGCAGACATCCGCGAGGCGCATTGGGATGCCTTCTGGGTATTCTATCAGGACACGGGCAGCCGCAAATGGGGCAGCCCCTATCTCACCCGCGAGGCCTTCAGTCTGCTTGGCGAGCGGATGGGCGACCGGATCGTGCTGATCCTCGCCTATGACGGCAGCGAGGCGATTGCCGGGGCGCTGAATTTCGCCGGGAAGGAGGCGCTCTACGGGCGCTATTGGGGCTGCACGCGCGAGGTGCGCTTCCTGCATTTCGAGCTGTGCTACTATCAGGCGATCGACATTGCGATTGCGCGCAGACTGGCGCGGGTCGAGGCGGGAGCACAGGGCGGGCACAAACTCGCCCGGGGCTACGAACCGGTGCAGACGCTTTCGGCCCATTGGATCGCCGATCCCGGCTTTCGCGCGGCGGTCGCCGATTTCCTCGAACGCGAGCGCGCCGGGGTGGCGAGCGACCAGCTCTACCTCGGCAGTCGCACCCCGTTCCGCAAAGATTAGGCGGCGCGCAGGCGGCCCTCGGCGAGCCACTGGCGCGCGCGGCGCTGGGCTTCGGCGATTTCGCGGGCGGTCATTTCGTCGGAAATGTCGGCGCGGCAATGGGCCGCTTCCTCGTGCCCGCGCGCAGCGGCGAGGTTGAACCACTTGTGCGCTTCGATGAGATCGCAGGGCGCGCCGTTGCTGCCGGTCGAGAAGGCGACACCGAGATCGAAGCAGGCGCCTGCCTGTCCTTCGCTTGCGGCGGCCAGCCATGCGCCCAGCATGGTATCTTCGGCGGCGTGCTGCGCGACATTCGCGTTCAGAGTGATGATCGTCATAAGTGGTCCCCGTCAGTCACCAGATCGCCCCCCGGCGACCTTCCGTGCTGCAAGGAGTGCGGCGTTTATGGTCAAAAATTAGTTAACAGCGGTTGCACTTTGTCGGCTCCCGCGAGCCTCGGCCGGTTTGCCCCCCGATCATTCCCAAAGCCGCTTGTGCGCCAAGGGGGGCTTGCCTATAGGCGGCGCATTGCTCTTCGCTTGCTGGGACCAGGTGAGCCAATGAAAAAATTCAGGGCGTCAGGACGCGATGGTCTCCCCAGCGGCTCACGGGATGAGAAAGCTTGATGCCAACCGCCGCGTCTGACGATATCGACATCCTCGAAAAGGCCAAGCGTATGCTCGCGCCGGACTATGTGCCGAGCGAGGACGAGGAATACATGAACGAGCGCCAGCAGGCCTATTTCCGGATGCTGCTGCTCGAATGGAAGCGCTCGATCCATTCCGCCGCCGGGCAGACGCTGCAATCGCTGGCCGATGGTCCGATCCGCGAAGCTGACCTCACCGACCGCGCCTCAAGCGAGACCGACTGGGGCATCGAACTGCGCACCCGCGACCGGCAACGCAAGCTGGTGTCGAAGATCGACGCGGCGCTGCGGCGGATTGATTCGGGCGAATATGGCTATTGCGAGGTCACCGGCGATCCCATCGGGCTGCGTCGTCTGATCGCGCGGCCGGTGGCGACCATGACGGTCGAGGCGCAGGAAGCCCACGAACGCCGCGAAAAGGTCTCGCGCGACGACTAGGCGTAAAGGGCTGGCGGACAGCTTGTCCCGGCTTGGTACGCCCTTGCAAACAGGGAGTTTGCGCAGGGCAATCTTTACGCCTTGTTAACCGCAAATGCGGCACCACGCTCGCTATGCCGCGGTGCCATTTGTTGCGCGCCGCACAGGTCGCAAGACAATGTTCTGCCAAGGAGGCCTTGCAGCAATGACAGGGGTTGAGACACGCAGCGTCGCGCGCGACAGCCTGTTTCTGCTGGCTGATATTCGCGTCGAGCAGGGCACCGAAGTCCACCGGGTGCGGGTGCGCAACCTGTCGGATGGCGGGATGATGGGTGAGGGGCAGCTGCGCGTCCAGCGCGGCAATCGCCTCGCCATCGAGCTGCGCAATATCGGCGAAGTCGGCGGCACGGTCGCCTGGGTTCAGGACAGTCGTTTCGGCATTGCCTTCGACGAAGAGATCGATTCCCAGAAGGCACGGCGCCCGCTTCAGGCCGGTGACACGCCGGCGGCCGCGATCGTCAAGCCTTCGTGGGCGCACCGCGCTCCGCCCCCGCCCGAGCCGGGCCGGTTGCGCAAGATCTGATCGTCGCATCAGGCGGCACCCACCGCTTTCCTGCACCCCCCGCTGACCCGCGCGCCGCAACCTGCTAGGCAGGCAGCGATGCGATTCTGGCTGACTTTGCTTGCTGCGCTGGCAACGGCGTCCTGTGGCCCTTCGAACGGCGGCGGAACGGTCGAAGTGGCGATGATCGGCGCGCGCGAAGACCCCTTTGCGCAAGGCGTCCGCTTGCCGGCTGCGGCGCAGCATATGCGCGGGGCGACGCAGGAAGGGCTGGTCGGCCTCGACGCGGCTGGTCAGGTGGTGCCCGCGATTGCCGAACGCTGGATCGTCACCGATGACGGCCTGAGCTACATCTTCCGCCTGCGCGACACCACCTGGCCGGACGGCGAGGCGATCACGGCGGTCGATATCCGCCAGCAATTGCGCACCGCAATCGACCGGACACGGGGCACCTCGCTGGGGCTTGATCTGGCCAAGGTGCGCGATGTTCGCGCCATGACCGGGCGCGTGATCGAGGTGCGCCTGTCCTCGCCCATGCCCGATTTCCTGCGCCTGATGGCGCAGCCCGAACTGGGCTTCGTCAGGAGCGGCAGCGGCGCAGGGCCGATGGCGATGTCGCGCGACGATGCCATCAAGGGTGCCCGGCTGACCGCGCTGCCCCCCGAAACGCGCGGTCTGCCCGCGCGCGAGGATTGGGAAGAGCTCGCCCGCCCCATCGCTGTCCGCGCGCTTTCGGCCAAGGATGCCGTCGCGGCCTTTTCTCGCGGGGACGTCGATCTGGTGATGGGCGGGACGCTCACCGATTTCCCCCAGGCAGAGGTCGGCCCCCTGTCGCGCGGGACCGTGCAGGTCGACCCGGCGATTGGCCTGTTCGGGCTGGTCGTGCGGCGCGAGACCGGGTTCATGGCCGACCCCGGCCGGCGCGAGGCCTTGTCGATGGCGATCGACCGCGCCGCACTGATCCAGAGCTTCGGCATCAGCGGCTGGCGTGACAGCAGCTGGATCGTCCCGCCGACCCAATACAGCGCTCCGCCCTATGAGGACGACCGGTGGGATGGCGCCTCGCTTGACGATCGGCGCCGCATCGCCGCCGCGCGCGTCCGTGCCTATGCCGGCTCGGGCGGTAAGGCGGTGGTGAAGGTGGCCCTGCCGCGCGGGCCGGGCAGTGTCCTGCTGCTGCGTCAGCTCGCCGAGGCATGGGGTGCGATCGGGGTCACGGTCAAGCGCGCCGCACCGGGCGAGGCCGCCGATCTCGAGCTGCGCGACACGCTCGCCCGCTACACATCGCCGCGCTGGTATCTCAATCAGTTCAATTGCAGCCTTGGGGCAGGCCTGTGCGCACCGCGGGCCGACGCGCTGGTGCGCCAGTCCCTCACCGAGCCCGATGCCGCCGCGCGCGAGCAGCTGCTTGTCGAAGCCCATGCCGCGCTCGTCGAACGCGAAGTCTACATCCCGCTCGGTGCGCCCGTGCGCTGGGCGCTGGTGCGCGCCTCGATCCGGGGTTACCTGCCCAACCCCTGGGGCTTGCACCCCTTGTTCCCGCTGTCGCAGCCCACCACATAATGCGGTATGGAACAGCCCATGCCCCGCCGCCCCGAGCCCATGACCTTCAACCTGCCGACCGGCAACGATCCGGCCTCGGTGCGCGCCCGCGTGGTCGCGCTCGAGCGGCTGCTTGAACGCAGCTTCACCATCCCCGGCGTGAATATGCCGGTGGGCCTCGACGCGCTGGTCGGCCTTGTGCCGGTGCTCGGCGATGTCGTGACCACGGCGATGGGGGCGTATATCGTGTGGGAAGCCAAGAACCTCGGCCTGCCCAAGTGGAAGCTGGCGCGGATGGGCATGAACGTCCTCTTCGATACGGCGATCGGCGCGATCCCGCTGATCGGCGATGCCGCTGACCTTGTGTTCCGTTCGAACTCCAAGAACCTGCGCATCCTCATCAAGCACATCGACGCGCACCATCCGCAGACCCGCGTGATCGAGGGCTAGTTTCCTCAGGCGACGCGGCGCGCTAACAGTCTCGCATGAGCGCCGATGTCACCTATGCCAGCTATCTCGATCTGGGCCGCATCCTCGCGGCCCAGCACCCTGCCTCCGAGGCGCATGACGAGCTGCTGTTCATCATCGTCCACCAGGCGAGCGAGCTATGGCTCAAGCTGTGCCTGCACGAGTTGACCGCTGCGCGCGAGTGCATCGAGGCTGATGACCTCAGGCCCGCCTTCAAGATGCTCGCCCGGGTGGCGCGGGCGCAGCAGCAGCTGATCCAGAGCTGGGATGTGCTCAGCACCATGACCCCGCATGATTACTCGGCGATCCGCCCGCACCTGGGCGCGTCCTCCGGGTTTCAGTCGGCGCAGTACCGGATGATGGAATTCATGCTCGGCGGGCGCGACGGCAAGCACGTGCGCCTCCACAAGTCGAACGCCGACTGGGCCGAGCGGCTGGAGGCGGAACGGTGCCGCGCGAGCCTTTATGACGCGGCGATCCGGCTGCTGGCGCGGCGGGGGCTGGTGATCGACGCGGGCGTGCTGGCGCGCGATCCGTCTGCGGCTTACGTGGCCGACCCCAGCGTCGAAGCGGCATGGGCGGCGATCTATCGCGACCCGCAGGCGCACTGGGATCTGTATGAATTGGCCGAGAAGCTGGTGGACCTCGAATACCACTTCCAGCGCTGGCGCTTCGGGCACCTGAAGACCGTCGAGCGCATCATCGGCTTCAAACGCGGCACGGGCGGCACGCCGGGGGTGCCCTATCTGGAAGGGGTGCTGAAGCAGGCCTTCTTCCCCGAGCTCCTCAGCGTCAGGACGGCGATATGACCCCCGAGGCGCGCGCCGCCGACTTCGACGCCGCCGATCCGCTGGCGGGCTATCGGGAACGCTTCACCCTGCCCGAAGGGGTGATCTACCTCGACGGCAACTCCTTGGGCGCGCTGCCCAAGGCGACCCCGGCGCGGTTGCAGGCTGTGATCGAAGGGGAATGGGGTGAGGGGCTGATCCGCTCATGGAACGACGCGGGCTGGTTCGACATGGCGGGCCGCGTCGGCGGCAAGATCGCGCCGCTGATCGGTGCGCAGCCGCACGAGGTGATCGCCTGCGATTCGACGAGCGTAAACCTGTTCAAGCTGATCGCCGCCGCGCTCGCCATGCGACCCGGCCGCAAGGTCGTGCTGTCCGAGCCGGGCAACTTCCCGACCGATCTCTACATGATCGCAGGGCTGGAGGCGCAAGGCCTCGCCACCCGGCGGCTGGCGGAGCGAGACAGGCTGGCCGAGGCGCTGGGCGATGATGTCGCGCTGCTGATGCTGACCCATGCGCATTACAAGACCGGCGCGCTCCACGACATGGCCGCGCTCACCCGAGCCGCGCATGAAGCGGGCGCGCTGGTGCTGTGGGACTTGTCGCACTCGACCGGCGCGCTGCCGGTCGATCTCAATGGCGTGGACGCGGATTTCGCGGTCGGCTGCGGCTACAAATACCTGTGCGGCGGGCCGGGTGCGCCCGCTTTCGCCTTCGTCGCCGAGCGGCATCATGCGGCATTGCAGCAACCGCTCACCGGCTGGTTCGGCCACGCCGCGCCTTTTGCGTTCTCGGACGATTACGCGGGCGCTCCCGGTATCGAGCGGCTGCAATGCGGCACGCCCCCGGTGCTGGGGCTGGCGGCGCTGGAAGTGGGTGTCGATCTGATCGCGGAAATCGGCGTCGGCCGGCTTTACGCCAAGTCGCAGGCGCTTTCGGAGTTCTTCCTCGAAAGCCTGATGGCGCATGATGTGACGCTGGAGCTGGTCAGCCCGCCGCGCGCCAGCGACCGGGGCAGCCAGCTCTCCTTCCGCCACCCCGAGGCCTACGCGATCTGCCAGGCGCTGATCGCGCGCGGCGTGATTGGCGATTTCCGCGCGCCCGATGTTCTGCGGCTGGGCTTCGCGCCCGCCTACCTGAGCTTCGCCAACATGGCCGCCGCCGCTCGCCACCTCGCCGAGGTGCTGGCAAGCGGCGAATGGCAGCGCGAAGAGTTCAACCAGCGCGCGGCGGTTACCTAACCAACCGTCCGATCCGCCTTGTCGGCAGCATTGGTGCCCTTGATCATCGCGCGCAACTGCTCCCACTCGGCATCGCCCAAGGCGCTGAGCATCGGGTAGAACGTCCCGCCATTGGCCTGGAAGCCCGCGCCGTCGATGGCGATGGTCTGGCCGTTCACATATTCCGCGCCCGGCCCCATCAGGAACACCGCGAGATTGGCAAGCTCATGCATCTCGCCCGCGCGGCCCATGGGATTGAGGTTGTTCCCCGAATTGCCGCCCGCGCCGCCCGGATGCAGTCGCGCGCTCATGCCCTTGGTGGGGAAGAGGCCGGGGGCGATGGCATTGAAGCGCAGGCCATAGCGGCCCCACTCGGTCGCAAGGCTCTGGGTCATGGCGTTGATCGCGGTCTTGCTCATGGCGCTCGGCACCACGAAGGCGCTGCCCGACCACACCCAGGTGGTGAGGATCGAGAGGAAACTCGCCTTCTTCTTCTCGGCAATCAGCCGCTTGCCGATGTCGAGCGTGACGTAGAACGTCCCGCGCATCACGATGTCGGCGATGGCGTTGAAGCCGTTGACCGAGAGGTCCTCGGTGCGGCTGATGAAGTTGCCCGCGGCGTTGTTGACCACGCCGGTGAGCGCCCCGCCATCGGCCCAGATCGCGTCGACCATGGTGTGGATCGCGTCCGCATCACGGATGTCGCAGGCCATGCCGACAATCTTGCCGCCGTGGAGCGCGGTCAGTTCGGCGGCGGTCTCGTCCAGCTTGTTCTGGCGGCGGCCGCAGATGTAGACGGTCGCGCCGAGCTTGAGGAAGGCTTCTGCCATCTCGCGCCCAAGGCCGGTGCCCCCGCCAGTCACGAGAATGCGCTCGCCTGCCATCAAGCCGTCGCGGAACATCAGTTTCGAAGCGTCCATTGGTCGTGTCCTCTGTTGTCGTCATTGCGAGCCGCCGCAGGCGGCGCGGCAATCCATGGCCCGCCATCAGCGGCTCGGGGGAAGGGCCATGGATTGCTTCGTCGTTTCACTCCTCGCAATGACGAGGAGGGGTTTGGTCAAAGCCCCAGTACGGTCTTGGCAATGATGTTCTTCTGCACCTCGTCCGATCCGCCGAAGATGGTCGACGCGCGGTTGTTGAGGAACTTGCCCATCGCGGTCTGGGCATATTCGCTGCCCACCGGCTCGGGCGCCTCGTTGCCGTAGAGCGGGCGTTCCAATGGCAGTTGCAGCGCATCCGGTCCGAGCAGCTCCAGTCGCAGCACATCGACCTTCTGGCCGATGTTCGATCCCAAGAGCTTCACCAGCGAGGTCTGCGGACCGGGCGCCTTGCCCTTGGCGAGTTCGGCGAGGATGCGCAGCTCGGTCACTTCCAGCGCCTCGGCCTCAAGCCGCACGCGGGCGAGCCGGTCGCGGAAGCGCGGGTCATGCGCGATCGCGCCGTTGACGCCCGAGGGCTGGGTCTGGGCGAGGTTCTCGAGCCGGTCGATGCTCTGGAGCAGGCGCGGGGCGTAGCACGATCCGCCGCGCTCGTTCTCGAGCAGGAACTTGGCGATGCTCCATCCGGCCCCCTCGGCCCCGATGCGGTTCTCCTGCCCGGTGCGCGCGTCGGTGAAGAACACCGCGTTGACCTCGTGATCGCCCGACATCGAATGGATCGGCGTAACGCTGACGCCCGGCTGGTCCATCGGCACCAGCAGGAAGCTGATCCCCTGCTGCTTCTTCACGCTCGCATCGGTGCGCACCAGCGCGAAAATCCAGTCGGCGTGGTGGGCGTGGGTCGTCCAGATCTTGGAGCCGTTGATGACATATTCATCGCCCTCGAGCCGCGCCGCAGTCTTGAGGCTGGCGAGGTCGGAGCCTGAGCCGGGTTCGGAATAGCCCTGACACCAGTAATCCTCACCCGAAAGGATGCGCGGCAGGAAACGCGCCTTCTGTTCGGGCGTGCCGAATTCGCAGATGACGGGGCCGACAAGGCGCAGGCCGAGGATCGCCAGGGCAGGCGCGCCGGCGAGCGCACATTCCTTTTCGAAGATGAACTTCTGCGTCGGCGTCCAGCCGGTGCCGCCATCTTCCTTGGGCCAGTGCGGGGCGACCCAGCCCTGCTTGTAGAGGATGCGGTGCCATTCCATCCCGATATCGGGCTCGACGAAGACGCCGGGCGTGCGACGCGCGCCATCGCGCAGCCGTTCGGGCAGGTTGTCCTTGAGGAAGGCGCGCACTTCCTCGCGGAAGGCGATGTCCTCGGGCGAGAAGTCCATGTCCATTCGAGTCAATCCCAGTTGCGATCCCGCAAGATACGCCGCAGCGCCCCTGCCAGCTTCAATTCCCGTCCCGCATGGCCCAGCGGATCGTCCGCCGCAGCAGGTCATAATAGACGTCGTAGTTCCAGGCGCACATTTCCTTGTGCGGGTAGAAGTCGGCCATGCCCGGAAGATCGTAATGCCCCCGGCAATGCCCCAGCGCATTGTATACGATCTGGCCTGCGCCAATATCCCTCGTATAAACGATAGGCACGGTGGTCTTGCCCCACTGGCTTTGCGTGAACCCGGTCGCCTCGCCTTCGAAGGTGGTCTGCATCAGCGTGTCGATCGGCGCGGTGGTCTTGGAGAGGTAGAGTTCGTCCACTACCTCGAAATCCGCGATGCCGCGGGTCAATTCGTGGTCCTTGTTGACCACCTCGACCGGGAACTTGTCGATCGGCGGGTGGGCGACGAACTGCGTGCCGAGCATTTCCATCACGTCGGGCCGCTCGTCGGGCGCATCGACAAGACCCTCGGCGGTGAAGACGAGGATGGAATTGGTGCCGTGGAGCGCCATCCACTTGCCGCCCTTCTCCATCCACGCCTTCAATTGCGCGGCTTGCTCGCGGGTCGGCATAAGATCGCAGGTATAGGTGATGAGGAAGCGGCACTGGTCGAGCCGCTCCAGCCCCGAATAGTCCGCCGCCACGGTGGTGCGGATGTGGGGATGCTCGGCCAGCAGCTTGAGGATCTCGAGCCGGGGGTAATCAATATCGTGATACTTGCCCGCGGCGATGAAGTGCGCGTCGATGCGGGTGGCAGGTTGTGCGCCCATGCTTAGCTCCTGATGCTGCCGCCACCATCGACGGTAAAGTCGCAGCCGGTGGTGAAACTTGCGTCGTCAGAGGCGAGGAACACCACCGCGCGGGCGACTTCCTCGGGCTCGCCGATGCGGTTCATCGGGTGGGTCGCGGCGAAGTTCGCCTCGATGTTTTCCGGCGTGTCGGCGCCCGAGAACTGGTAGCGTTCATACATCGGCGTGCGGATCGCGCCGGGGTGCACCATGTTGACGCGGATCGGCAGGCCTTTTTCCGCGCAATCGAGCGCAGCGCTTTGCGTCAGGCCGCGCAGACCTGTCTTGGAGGCGGAATAGGCTGCGACGAAGCTTGCCGGGCGCAGCGCGATCATCGAGCCGATGTTGACGATGGCGCATTTCTCGCCGCTGGCGACCATCGCCGGGATCGCGGTGCGCATCCCGTAGAAGGGGCCATTCAGGTTGATGTCGATGGTGCGCTGCCACACGTCGAGCGTGCCGTCGGTGATCGTGCCGGGCTCGGAAATGCCCGCGATGTTGCACAGCACGGTGAGCTTGCCGAAGCGGGCTTGCGTGGCCGCGACGGCGGCCTCCCATTGCGCAAGATCGCGCACGTCCAGCGCGGTCGCCGCCGCGCGCTCGCCCAGTTCAGCCGCCAGCGCCTGGGCCTTCTCCAGCTGCACATCGCCCAGCATCACGCTGCCGCCCTCGGCCACGATCAACCGCGCGACCGCAGCCCCGATCCCCTCCGCGCCGCCCGAAACGAGCGCGACCTTGCCCTGCATCCTGCTCATTCGCGCTCCAGAATAGCGACGCCCGACAGGCCGGGTGCGCCGTAGACGTGGGAATAACCGAAGCGCACCTTGCCGGGCACCTGCCGCTCACCTGCGCGGCCGCGCAACTGGGTGACGTTCTCGTAGACCTGCCTGAGGCCCGAAGCGCCAATCGGCTCCCCGCAGGCGAGGCACCCGCCGTCAGTGTTCACCGGCAGCTTGCCGCCCCCGATCTCGGTCCAGCCATTGGCGAGCCATTCCTCCTGCTCGCCATCCTTGCAGAAGCCGTTTTCGGCCATGTGCATGATTTCCGCGCCGCTTTCGGTGTCCTGCAGCTGCGCGACCGAGATGTCCTCCGGGCCGATCCCGGCCTTCTCGAAGGCGGCCTTGGAGGCGAGGACCGTGGGTTTTCCGCCTTCCTCGATGCTGATGCCGGCCTGGAACACCTCGAAGGAGTTGGGCGGGCGGGTCTTCACCGAAACCGCGCGGATCTTGACCCCGTCTGCGCCCAGTTCCTTCATCTTCTTCTCGCTGGCGAGGATCAGCGCCACCGCGCCCTCGGCGGGCGAGCAGAACATATACTTCGTGAGCGGATCATTGATCATCGGCGCGTTCATGATCGTGTCGAGATCGACTGGGCTCCTGCGCCACGCATGGGGCGTGATCGTGCCGTTGCGGAAGGCCTTCTCCGCGACACGCCCCAGCGTCGTGCGGCTGATGCCATGGAGTTGCATGTAGCGCTGGATTTTGAGCGCGAAGAACTGCGTCGTCAGCATCATCCCGGTCTGGCCGTACCATTCGGGCAGGCCATAGTCGGATGGCTTGGCGTTGAACGCGCCCCTCGGGTGCTTGTCGAAGCCGACCGCGAGCGCGAGATCATACATCCCGCTCGCAATCGCCTGCTGCGAGGCCGCGAGCGCGCTGCCGCCGGTGGCGCAGCCATTGGCGACGTTGGTGAAGGGGAGGCTCGTCAGCCCCAGCTCGTTGACCATGATGTCAGCATTGCCCGCCGCTGCCGAGCCGCCATAGGCGCATTCGATGTCGGGCCATTCGAGGCCCGCATCGGCGAGCGCCTCGCGCACGGCATAGACGCCCTGTTCGCGGCCCGAGCGGCTGTCGGTGCGGCCGAAGGGGTGGATCCCGGCGCCGATGATATAGACGTTCTCGCTCATGCGGCTTTGCTTTCGCTGGCGGTGGCAGGACGGAAGGCGAAGGTGTCGTAGCGCGCGTTGAACGGCACGATGCAGAATTCGAGCTCCATGCCGAGATGGAGGTCTTCCAATCGCGCGTCGACGATGCGGCTCTCGACGATCACTTCGCCGGGCAGCTCGACATAGCCCAATAGGAATGGCTGGAAATCGGGCGGGCCTTCGCCGGGGCCGGAGCCTGGGCCTTCATAGGGCTCCTTGGGCAGGAAGCCCTGGCTCGTCCACGACCACAGCGTGCCGCGGCGCGACAGCTTGTAGGGCTCCACGCCTTCCGCCGCATCGCCCACAGGCATCGGAAAGACGATCTGGCCCGAAGGCAGCCTGCCGCCCATCAGATGCGGCTGCGCCCCGTCGCTCCACAGGTTCGGGTCGATCTTTTCGCCCATTGTTCAGTCCCCCTCAGGCCCGCGTCATGCCGCGAGCGCATATTCCGCAAGCACGGTGTCGACGTCGCCGAACAGCCGCGCGAGCACCAGCACGCGCTTCAGGGCGTGACCAATGGCCAGCTCGTCGGTGATCCCCATGCCGCCATGCATCTGCACCGCCTCACGGGCGATGGCATCGACGTTCTCGCCGATATAGGCCTTGGCCCCGGCCGCCGCCTTGTGCCACTTTGCGGTGTCGGCACGGTCGGCCAATGCTGCGCGGTAAAGCATTGATCGGGCTTGCTCTTCCTTGGCGTAGCAATCGACCAAGCGGTGCTGCAAAGCCTGGAAGGAACCAATCGCAACGCCGAACTGCTCGCGCTCTTTCACATAGGCGAGCGTGTCGTCGAGGAGGCGCTGGCCGAGCCCCACCATTTCCGCTGCCGCATAGAGCCTGAGGTCGGCCACGATGCCATCGAGCGCTGCCGGATCGAGCCCCAGCTTCGCGCTCGCTGGCGTGCGGGTCAGCTTGATCTCGCCCGCGATGCTGCCGTCCGCGAGGCGATAGGCGCGCACTTCCAGACCGGGCGCATCGCGCGGCACCAGGAAGCAGGCGGTCTCCCCGCCAAGATCGGCGGTGACGATGAACAGGTCGGCCATCAGCGCGCCCATCACCATCGTCTTCTCGCCAGTGAGGGTGAAACCGTCCCCGGCGGCGTCGGCCTTCATCCCCTTGGCCTTGAGGCTGTAGCGCTGCCCGCGTTCCGTCCACGCGAAGGTGACGAGGCTCTCGCCCGACAGCACGCCGTCTAGCACCGCGCCAGCGCCGCCGCGTTCGAGCAGCAGGGCGGGCAGGATGCCGTGTTCGAGCAGCGGATCGGGCGCGTTCGCCTTACCGATGGCCTCGCACACCAGCGCCAGATCGACCGGCGAACCCGCCATGCCGCCCGCATCCTCGCCCGCGGCGAGCGCGATCAGGCCCATCTCGGCAAGGCTTTGCCAGCGACCGCGATCATAGCCGGTGGGCGACAGGCGAAGCTTGCGCCGCGCTTCGACATCGATCGGCGCAGCGAAGCGCTCGACCGAGGTCACGAACATCTGCTGTTCTTCGGAAAGGTCGAAATTCATGAGGCTCAGGCTTTCCGCGTGAAGGTGATCGGCAGGTGGGTGACACCGCGCAGCAGGATGTTGGGGAGGATGCGGATTTCCTTCTCGTCCGCGACCGCGAAGTTATCGAGCCGTTCGAGCAGCTCGTCGAAGGCGACCAGCATTTCCTTGCGGGAGAGCATATTGCCCACGCACATATGCGGCCCCTTGCCGAAGCTGAGGTGGGTGCGGGCATTGGCGCGTTCGATGTCGAAGCGGTCGGGATCGGGAAACTTCGAAGGGTCGCGGTTGGCTGCGGCATAGCGCAGCTGCACCACCGCACCGTTCGGGATTTTCATCCCCCCAAGCTCGGTGTCCTGCTTGACGATCCGCCACATCCCTGCGGTCGGCGTTTCGTAACGCAGCGCCTCTTCGACGAGGTTCATGATGACCTTGGGGTCGCGCCCCCCGGCGGCCGCCTTGGCCTTGGCCATCTGGTCGGGATTGCGGATCAGCTGGAGCAGGCCGCCCGCGAGCGTCGAAGTGGTGGTCTCGTTGCCGGCCACCATGAACTGCTGCATCAGCGACATGATCTCGGGATCACTGAGGGGCGTCTCGCCCTCGACGCGGGCTTCGACCAGATCGGTGAGGAGGTCATTGCCGCCATTGGCGCGGCGGTCGTCGATCAAGCCCTTCATATAGTGCTGGAACTCGACGAGGCTGCGCGCGCATTCGAGCTTGCGCTCATGATCGACCATCTGGCTGAAGCGGTCGACCGCGGCATCCGACCAGCGCTTGACGCGCTTGGGATCGTCATCAAGCCCGATCTGCCCGGCGATCATCGCCACCGGCAGCGGCACGCCGAATTCCTCGACGAATTCGCAGTGGCCGCGGTCGGCAAAGGCTTCGATCAGGTCGATCGACTTCTGCCGCATATCGGCCTCGATCGCATTCACGCGGGGGGCCGAGAAGGCGAGGTTGACGAGCTTGCGGTTGCGGGTGTGCACCGGATGATCGGCGGTGAGCAGGGTGGGCAGGTCAGGCCAGCCTTCCGCGAGGATCGCCTGAATGTCCTCGTCGGCCTCGCGGCCCATCAGCGCGGTGAAGTCGTTGGAGAAAATCTCGGGCTTGGCCGCCGCTTCGCTGCACAGGTCGTAGGAATAGACGACCCAGGTGTTCATGCCTTCGAGGTGCTCGATCGCGATCCCGGCTTCGTGGATGGCGCGGTAGTAGTCGAACGGATCGATCAGCGTTTCGGGCGCAAAGACATTGCCTTCAGGCTTGTTCATGGGAAGCGGCTCCAGACCCACGGGTTATCATGGGGCAAGCCTAGCTGCCCTCGCGCCCCGGATGCGATGCGCGTTTGTGTTAGGATTGCGCGGTGCGCATCACTGGCCGGCGAATTCGCGCTGGAATTCAAGCATATCGAAATAGTCGCGCCAGGCGCTGATGCGGCCGTCGGCATCGATCTCGAAGGTGCCCATGACACGGATTGCGGCATGGCGGCCGTCCTTGAAGGTGAAGCCATCGGTGCGCTCGGTCAGGACGGTGTTGCCGTTCGCAGCGATGGCGTGGGTCTGCCAGTCGCATCCTGCGAGATTGACGAAAAAGCCTTCGACCATCGCGCGCATTTCGGCGGTGCCGTTGACCGGTTCCATCGGGATGTTGTGGTAGACGATGTCGGGCGCACACAGCGCCATCATCGCGTCGATATCGCAGGCGTTCCAATGGCCGATAAAGGCCTCGACGGTTTGCTGGGGTGTCATGTTGGTCCTCCCGAAATGTAATCGAGCGCCTGCCGCAGCATCTGGCGCACATGGGGGTTGGCATAGGTGGCAGGGCCGTCGCCGCATTGCAGGTAGACGAGCGGGGCGGGGCACTTGCGGCTTTCCCAGGCGATGCAGTTGCTGCCCGGCGGGTGGTTCCAGCCTTCATTGCTGAACATTGCCCCGGCAACAGCCAGCGCGGCGGAGTAGAAGTTGGTAGCCGTGAAAGCGAAGCCCTCGGCCCGGACAAGCGGCGTGAAGGCGTTCTCATCGATGGGGCAGAGATAGAGTTCGTCGGTGACGGGGAAGCGTTCCGGCAAGCCCCGCACGACCGGATGATCGGCCACGACCCGCGCTTGGTAGCTCACATCGTGACGGTAGCCGGAGTCCAGCCCGTGTGCGCCGGGCTGATAGTGGAACTGCCCGCCCAGCCATTCATGCCACTGAGGCCACTCGGCCCACCCGGCAATCGCATGGTGCATCGCCACCGCGCCCTTGCCGGCGGCAAAGCGCGCGGTGATCGCGTCGCGCAAGGCGGGCGGCGGCGGGCGGGTTGTCACCGTGCCCGCGCCGAAGCTGTAGCCCGCCATGTCGTAGAACAGCAGCGCGTCGGCCGCGGTGATGGCCTCTGCCGCGTCCGCCGCGCCGCCTTCGGGGTGGATCAGGTGGGTGATGTCCCATTCGCCGAGACTGTGCAGGAGTTCGTCAAACGGGCCTGCCTCGTAAGGATGGCCTCCTGACAGCACGAGCAGCGAACGGGTCATCGGTCTCAGGCGATCTTGAGGATCATCTTGCCGTCATTCGTGCCAGCGAACAGCCGCATGAAGCTGTCGAAGGCGTTCTCCAGCCCCTCGTCGATATGCTCGTCGATGGTGAGGCGGCCCTGCGAGGCCCACACGCCCATCTGCGCTGCACCTTCGGCAAAGCGCGGCACGTAGTCGGCGACGAGCAGCCCGCGGATATGCGCGCGCTTGACGATCAACTGCCACAGGTTGCGGATGCCGCGCGGCTCGGTGTTGTATTCGCTGATGAGGCCGCACAGGCCGATGCGCGAATGGAGGTTGAGGTTCATCAGCCCGGCATCGAGGATGATCCCGCCGACATTCTCGAAGATGACGTCGACCCCGTCCGGGCAGGCTGCGGCGATGGCAGCGGTGAGGGCGGCTTCGTCCTTGCCGCGGTAGTCGATGGCGGCATCGAAGCCGTATTTCTCGGTGAGCCGCGCGCACTTCGCCGGGCCGCCCGCGATCCCGACCGCGCGGCAGCCGTGGATCTTGGCGAGCTGGCCGACAAGGCTGCCGACCGCGCCCGCCGCACCCGAGACCAGCACGGTCTCGCCCGCCTTGGGCTCGCACACATCGAGGAAGCCGAAATAGGCGGTCATTCCGACCGCCCCGAAGATCGAGAGGTAGTTGGTGACGCTCGGCACCAGTGAGGGGTCGATCGGCTGGGTGAAGCCGCCCGCGACGCCGATCGAATAGTCTTCGAGCGCGTTGAGGCCCATCACCCACTGGCCGGGTTCGAAGCCCTCGGCGCGGCTTTCCTCGACCACGCCGATGGTGCTGGCGCGCACCGGATCGCCCAAGGGGATCGGCGGCATATAGTTGCCCTCGGCATCCATCCACCCGCGCATCGCCGGATCCAACGAGGCGTAGTGGTTGCGGATCAGGAACTGGCCCTCTTCCAGAGCGGGGGTAGGCTCGGTGACGAGCGCGAAGTCATCGGGAACGGGCGTGCCTTTCGGGCGGCGCTGGAGGAGGAAGCGGCGGTTCTGGGGCATGTCAGTCTTTCGATTTGGGTGAAAATCAGGCCGGTTCGAGCTTCACCGGAATGGCGCTCTGAAGCGATTGGCCGGTGATCGGATCGTAATCGACCACCTCGCTCACCAGCCGGTTGGTCGAGGAGCCGCGCTCGCGCACATCCTCCTTCGTCGCATCGGCATCGCCATAGGCATGGGCCATCGAGACGATCCCGCGCCGCACCTTGTCGCTCGCCTTGACGACCCCGTGAATGGTGGCGTGGGGGCTGGTGATCGCCACCAGTCCGCCTTCCTCGAGGCCCAGCGCGGCAATGTCGTCGGGGTGGATGAAGGCGGGGTTGGTGGTGGTCTTGGCTTGCAGCTTCTTCAAGGGGTGGCCGATCGAGTTGAACCGCGTCTTCGAGCGGCGGCTGATCAGCCGGAAGTCGAAGCCCTCGCGCGCGGCGCTGGCGTCGGCATATTTGAGGATTTGCGAGGGCATCGCCCCCACGGCGAGATCGAAGCGGTGGAACTCGCTCTCGTCGACCGGCTCCACCTTGGGGTGCTTTTCGGGATAGAGCACCGCCGCCCCGCCATTGGCCGCGCAGTCCTTGCGCACCTGGCTGGGCGGCACGAGGCAGCCGGTCACGGCCAGGTCGAGGAACTCCTGCTTGGTGGGCTTCCTGTCCATCGGCAGCGGGCCGCCCGCGAGGTTCATCTGGATGCCGAGATGGTGCGCCAGCGTCCAGAACATCTCGTATTCGTCGATGCAATCGCCCGGCGCCTCCACCACCGCCTCGGTGTAGCGGGCATAGGGTTCTTCATGCCACCATTCGGAGAGGCTGGTGATGTCCTCGCGCTCGAGGCATTGCGAGGGCGCGAGCACCACCGTGGCGCGCTTGGCGCTGGCGCTCATCCACGGGTCGATCTGCACGAACAGCTCGAGATCATCGAGCGCGCGGGCCATCTTGGCCTGATCGGGGAAGCCCACCACCGGATTGCCGCCAACCGAAATCAGCGCGCGCACCTGGCCTTCGCCGGGGGTGAGGATTTCATCGGCGAGCACGTTGCAGGGCATTTCCCAGCCCAGATGCCCGAGGCCGCGGAAGCGCGACTTCGGCATCCCTTCCGCGCCGAACATCGGCACAGGCGGGCCGACCTGCGCGCGCCGGGCGTTCTGGTAAGGACTGAACACGCCGGGGATCGCGGCCTTCTCGCCCTCCTGCTTGAAGCGGGCGCAGATGGTGTTGAGGCAGACCACGAGATACTCGGTCAGCGTCCCGTTACCCGCCATTTCAGGGCCGGTGCCGGTGACCGCGCAGCCCTTCGAGCCGGTCGCGAACATCCGTGCGGCGGCGACCAGTTGATCTGTGTCCAACCCTGCACGTTCGGCGGCGACTTCGGGCGGGAAGGCCTTCACCGCCTCCGCCAATTCGTCGAAGCCGTCGACATGCGCGGCGACGAAGTTGCGGTCGTAGAGGCCTTCGCTGATGATCACATTCAGCATCCCCGCCAGCATCGCCGGATCCTCGCCCGGCTTGACCGGCAGGTAGATGTCGGCAAGCCGCGCGACATCGCTCTCGCGCGGGTCGGCGACGATGAGCTTCAATCCCTTGGCCTTCTGATCGCGGATGCGGCGCGAGGGACTGAAGGGCGGGACGCCGCCGACGGGCGCGTAGTGCGAGACGATCGGGTTGTTGCCGATGAAGAAGGCGACGTCGCTCTCCGAAAAAGTATTCGGCCCCGCCATCCACTTGCCATAGCGCGCGGTGGTGAAGACCTTGGCGGGCTGATCGAGCGTTACCGAGGTGTAGAAATTGCGGCTTCCCACCGCTTGCGCAAAGCTCAGTGATGCGGCCATCGCGGCCGAGTTCTGGAAGCCGCCCGAACCCATGAACACCGCCACCGAATGAGGGCCGTGCTGGTCGATGATCCGCCGCAGTTCCGACGCCACATGGGCGAGCGCCTCGGGCATCGGGGTCGAGACGAATTCGCCGTCCGCGTTCCTCACAAGGCTGTGATGCAGGCGGTTTTCCGAATTGTGGCTGTCGGGCAGCTCGCGCCCCTTCATGCAGGTGTAGCCGCCATAGGCCGGATCGTCGGGATCGCCGCGCACTTCGACGACCTTCCCGTTTTCGACATCGACTTCCATCGCGCAGTTGGCATGGCAGAAGCGGCAGAAAGTCTTGTGAGTCTCGACGCCCATCATCTCTCTCCTTGGAGAGCGCAAACTACCACAGGGGGCAGGGGGCTCGACTGATACTTTTGTCCGTGGAGAGCGCGGCGGCGCGCCCGCAATAGGGCAGGCAAACAATTCTCTGACAGATGGAGCGATACCCGATGCCCACCACCACCCGCCAATGGCTCCTGAACGGTCACCCGCGCGGTCGCGGGATCGAGATCGACAATGATTTCAAGCTGATCGAAACCCAGCTCCCCGATCCTGCCCCGGGCGAGATGCTGCTCAAGACCCATTATCTCGGCTTCGATCCGGCGCAGAAGGGCTGGATGGAGAACATCGCCGATTACGTTGCGCCCATGAACATCGGCGACGTGATGCGCGGCAGCGGGATTGCCGAGGTGGTCGCCTCCAACGGCGGCAGGTTTGCTGTGGGCGACATGGTGTTCGGCACCACCGGCTGGACCGAATATCTCGTCACTGACGGCAAGGAGCTGACCAAGGTCGAGACCGAAATCTCGCCCACCGCCGTGCTCTCGGTGCTGGGGACGACGGGGCTGACCGCCTATTGCGGGCTGTTCAAGGTGGGCAAGCCGGTGGCGGGCGATACCGTGCTGGTATCGGGCGCGGCGGGGGCGACGGGAAGCATCGTCGGCCAGCTCGCGAAGATCGCAGGGTGCCGCGTGGTCGGCATCGCGGGCGGGCAGGACAAGTGCGACTGGCTGGTGGGCGAGGCCGGCTATGCCGCCGCGATCGACTACAAGGCGGGCAATGTGAAGGCGCAGATCCGCGAGCTGTGCCCGCGCGGCGTGGACGTGATCTACGACAATGTCGGCGGCAAGATCCTGAACGATATGCTCGCCTGCATCGCCACCGGTGCGCGTGTGGTGATCTGCGGCGGGATCAGCCGCTACGAGACGGGGAGCCTGCCTGCCGGGCCTGAGAACTACTTCAACCTCGTGTTCCGGCGTGGCACCATGGCGGGCTTCATCGTGCTCGACTGGGCGAGCGAATTCCCCGGCATCCGCAAGCGGCTGGAAGGCTTCGTCAAGGATGGCAGCCTGAAGTATCAGGAAGACATCCAGCACGGCTTCGAAAACGCGCCGACCACCTTGCAGCGGCTGTTCAGCGGGCAGAACCGGGGCAAGCAGCTGCTGAAGCTCTAGGCCAGATCCTCAGGGTAATTGACGTTCATCAGCGGCGCGGGAAGCGTGACCCGCCGCGCGCCAATATGGTCGGCGAAGCGGTAGAGCGAGCGGCCGCCGCCGGCCATGAAGGCTTCGAGCGCGGCGGCGGCCCCGGCCGGCCATAGCCCGACCACCGGCTGGCTCTCGACAATCGCTGCCCCGTCGCCTGCAAGGCAGATGGCCAGATCATGCGGCAGATCGGGCGCGTCGACACCTGCGGACAGGACATGGGAAAAGCCCTGCTCCCCCGCATGGCGCAGCGCCGCCGCGAGGCCGCCGAGCGGGCCAAGGCCGACCTCGGGCCAGTCGCGGATGCAGCGGAACCCCGGCTCTTCACGCCCGCAGACGATCAGGCCAGCGCACTGGGGCACCATCGCGTCAGCCACCCGGTCGATCAGCCGCGCGCCTTGATAGAGCGCCTGCGCCTTGTCGCTGCCGAACCGCCGCGCCTGTCCGCCGGCCAGGATCGCTCCCAGCAGCCTAGTCAAATGCTTCGGTCGCTTGCCCTTCGGCATTGTAGACCGGCCCCTCCGCATCGACACGGTACTTCTTGCTGACCGCCGCCGTGATGCCGAACTTGCCGATATGATCGCGCATCCCGGTATAGGCCGGATCGCGGAAATGGGCGGCGAGGTCTTCCTCGCTTTCCCATTCCTCGAACACATTGACCCTGGCGGGGTTCATCGAACAGGCGCTCCAGTCGTAGTGGATGCAACCCTTCTCGGCGAGCGCGGCCTCGATATGCGGGCGCGCGCTGCGCAGCGCTTCCTCGCGCTGGGCGGGGTCGAGGTCGATCTGCGCGGAAATCACGATTTTTGCCATTGGGTTAGCCTTCCACTCCGAATTCCGCGACGATCTTGAACGTGCGGCTGGTGAACAGCCAGCGCCCATCGACCTTTTTCAACTCGTCTTCATACAGCCCGCCGACATGGCGCGCCTTGCCGTCCTTGGGCTTCAAAATTTCCTGCGTCTGCACCCGCGAACGCGCCGTGTCGCCGGTGACTGCGATCATGCAGGGGACGCAGTGGAAGCTCACCGCCTCCAGCCCTGACATGGCTCCGTTCCAGAAGGCCACGATCGCGTCCTTGCCCTTGGTCTTGTGGCCCATCAGATCCCAATCGGCATCATCGGCCCACACCGTCGCCCAGGTGTCGGCATCGATCCGCACCACGCCATCGGCATAGGTGCCGTTCAATTCATGGATCGCCACGCGATCTTCGAGTGGGCCGGTAAACATGGTTCTCTCTCCCTTGCTGGTTCCGGCTATCGGCCCCCAGACCGCCAAGCGACAATGCCCACTTTTGGGAAGGGTGAGGGCGCGTCCGGGCGTGTTACTCCACGCAGCAAGAGAGGAGACACATCATGGGACAATTGCAGGGCAAGACCGCCGTCATTCTGGGTGCGGCATCGGAGGGCAACATGGGCCAGACCATCGCCCGGCTGTTCGCGAAGGAGGGCGCGAAGGTCATGGTCGCGGGCCGCAAGGAAGCGCCGCTCGCCGCGCTGGCACAGGAAATCGGGGGCGCATACGCCCTGTGCGACATCGCCAGGAAGCCCGAGGTCAATGCCATGGCCGACAAGGCGGTCGCCACGTTCGGGCGGGTCGATATCGCGATCAACACCACCGGCTGGGGGCTGCTCGCCAGCATGGAGGAGATCACCGACGAACAGCTCGACCAGATCGTCGACCTGCAGTTCAAGGGCGTGCACCACTTCCTCCAGGCTTTCGTCCGGGTCATGTCGGCCCAGCAACCCACGGGCGGATCACTGATTTCCCTGTCCTCGGCCACCACCAAGGCGATCATCACCAACCACGCGGCCTATATCGGCACCAAGCGCGGCAGCGAGGCGCTGATCGAGTGCGTGGCGAATGATTACGGGCACCTCGGGATCAAGGCCAACACCGTCTCCCCCGCCTTCACCGACAGCCCGATGACGCATGACAGCTTTCAGGTGCCGGGCCTGACCGATGCCTTCCTGCCGCGCTACCCGATGGGCAGGCTCAACACGGTGGATGACGTGGCGCACGCCTGCCTGTGGCTCTCGACCGATCAGGCCTATGTCACAGGGGCCAACATCCAGCCCAATGGCGGCCTTATCATGCGCGGCAATCCGCAAGCCCATGACGTTGCCGCCGCCGTCGGCGCGGCGATGGCGAAGCTGCAAAGCTAGGCCTGCTTGCGCCTGCGATGTTCCACGTGAAACATCGCAGGCGGCTGCAAAAACCCGACAAGGCCTGCGCAAAGCCCTCAATACTGCGCCGTGCCTCCATCGACGCTGATCTGCGCGCCGGTGATCCCCGCGCCTGCCTTGCTGGCGAGCAGCACCGCGACCGCCGCGATTTCCTCGACCTCGTTGGGGCGCTTGATCGCGGCCTCGCTGGCGAACAGCGCGATCATCTCGTCGAGCTCCATCCCCATCGCCTTGGCGGTGGCGGGGCCGTTGTTCTTGATGATGTCGGTGATGACGAGACCGGGGCAGATCGCGTTGACCGTCACCCCCTGTGCGCCGACTTCGCGCGCGAGGCTCTTGGTCATGCCGTTCACCGCGTGCTTGGCGGCGGAATAGGCGGTCAGCACCGGCTTGCCGTGCTTGCCCTCCATGCTGGAGATGTTGATGATCCGCCCGTCCTGCTTTTCGAGCATCGTGGGCAGCGCGCGGCGGGTGGCCCAGAAGGTCGAATAGACGTTCCACTTCATCGCCTCGTCAAAGGCGTGATCGGACAGGTTGACGAGCGGCTGCAAATCCCCCGCGCCGCCCGCGTTGTTCACCAGAATGTCGAGCGTGCCGAAATGCTTGATGGTCTGGTCGACGAAGCCTTCGAGATCGGCCTGGCTCATCACGTCGCCCGCGACGAAGATCGCCCGATCGCGCCCAAAACCTTTGGCCTCGAGTTCCTCGAGCACCTTCGCGCCCTTTTCGGCATTGCGCGCGAACAGCGCGACGCTCGCGCCCTCTTCGAGAAACGCCTCGGCGATCCCGCGCCCCATGCCGGCCGTGCCCCCGGTGATGGCGGCGATTTTTCCTGCGAGTTTCATTGCTTGCCCTCTTTCTCGTCATTGCGAGCCTTAGGCGAAGCAATCCAGGGACTGGCATTGCTTCCGGGCGCGAGGGCAGTCCGTGGATTGCCGCGTCGCCCTTCGGGCTCCTCGCAATGACGAATAGAGAGGACTGAACCCCAAGGCACCTTGCCAAAATGACGGGTTGCCGCGCCGGCCTCGCAAGGCGTCTATGGCACCATGAGCGAAGTCGATGTCATCATTCTCGGGACAGGCGCGGCCGGCATGGCCGCTGCGCTTGCGGCACACGAAGCGGGCGCATCGGTTGCTCTGATCGAGCGATACGACCGTATCGGCGGCACCTCGGCGATCTCGGGCGGGGTGATCTGGGTCGCCGACAACCCCCGGATGCGCGCCGCGGGCATGGCTGACAGCCGCGAGGACGCGCTCGCCTATTTCCGCAGTCTCGATCACGGCGATCTGGTGGACGAGACGCTGGAGGCCTTTGTCGATCGTGGGCCGGAAGCGCTGGCCTTCCTTGAAGGGATCGAAGCCCTCAGCGTGTCGGTGCTGCCGGGCTATCCCGACTATTACACCGACCGGCCGGGCGCAAAGCCGGAAGGCTCGCGCGCGCTCGACCACGATCTGTTCGATCTGCCTGAGCTGGGCGATTGGGCGGCGAAAATCTACGCGATCGAGGAACCCAAGCCGCTGATGCTGCGCGAAACGCCGCTGGGCGGCGCGACCGCGCTGCCGCCGCTGGAGGTGCTGGGGCAGCGCATGGCCGCGCAGCAATGCGGCTTTGGTCAGGCGATGGTGGGGCGGCTCCTGAAGGCGTGCCTTGTGCGCGGGATCGAACCGGTGCTCGGGGTGGAAACGCACCGGCTGGTCAAAGACGGCGCGCGCATCACCGGCATCGAGGGCACCCGCGACGGCGCGCCCTTTGCGCTCACCGCGCGGCGCGGGGTGATCATCACCACCGGCGGTTTCGAATGGGACGCAGAGCTGCGCCAGACCTTCCTGCGCGGCCCCGTCACCGCGCCTGCCAGCCCGCCCACCGGCACCGGCGGCGGATTGAAGCTGGCGATGGCGGCGGGCGCGAAGCTGGGCAACATGACCAGCGCGTGGTGGGCGCCCACTCTGGTGACGCCCGACGCGCCCTGGGCGAGCGGCGAGCCACGCGCGCAGATCATCCTGATCGAGCGCACCGTGCCCCATTCGATCATGGTCAACCGCTCGGGGCGGCGCTTCTGCAACGAGGCGGCGAATTATTCGGCATTGGGCGGCGTGTTCCACCAGTTCGACCCGGCGAATTACGACTATCTCAACCTGCCCGCGTGGCTGATCGTCGATGCGCAATATGCCGCGCGCTATCCGCTCGGGCTTCGCCAGCCGGGACAGCCGATGCCGGACTGGGTGATGCGGGCGGACACGCTGGAGGGGCTGGCGGATCAGATCGGGCTCGACCCTGACACGCTGGCCGCAACCGTGGCGCGTTTCAACGCCCATGCCGATGCGGGCCACGATCCCGATTTCGGGCGCGGGACAAGCGCCTACGACCATTTCTACGGCGACCGTTCGCGGGAGGGCACCGCCGTCACGCTTGGCGCGATCCGGGAAGCGCCGTTCTACGCGGTGGAGATCGCCTCGGGCCTGCTCGGCACCAATGGCGGCCCGAGGACGGACGGACAGGCGCGCATCCTCGGCCATGACGGCGCGCCGATTCCGGGCCTGCTCGGGGCGGGCAATGCCATCGCCTGCCCGACGGGAGGGATTTATGCGGGCGCGGGCGGAACGCTCGGCCCGGCGCTGACCTATGGCTACATCGCGGGGCGGACGGCGGCTCTCGCCAATCTCTAGTTCGTCATTGCGAGCCGAAGGCGAAGCAATCCATGGCCTCAAGCCGCCGCAAGCGACCGGTAGATGGATTGCCGCGTCGCCTGCGGCTCCTCGCAATGACGAAAGAGGCTATTTCTTCGCCTCGAACACGATGTTCAGCTGCTTCAGGCTCCGCAGCAGGAAGTGCGGGTGGTAGCTGAAGTCGTTCTCTCCGTCCGCGAAGTCCATGTCCTCGAACCGGTCGACCACGGCCTGAAAGCCCCAGGTCAGCTCGCGCCGGGCGAGCGGCGCGCCCAGACAATGGTGCGTGCCTGACCCGAAGGCCATGTGCGCGCCCGCCTTGGGCCGGTCGAGATCGAGCTTTTCGGGACATTCGAAGACGCGCTCGTCGCGGTTGGCCGCGCCGTAGCGGACGTTGACCACCGAGCCTGCGGGGATTGTCACCCCGTCCAGTTCCACGTCCGCATGGGTGAAGCGCATCAGCGATTGCACCGGACTCTCGAGCCTCAGCACCTCTTCGACGAAGTTGCGCATATACTTGTCTGGGTCGGCCTTGAGCTTCGCCCACACATCCTTGTTCTCGATCAGCAGCTTCATCCCCGCCGCGAGCGCATTGGTGGTGGTCTCCGATCCGCCGACGAAGGTATCGGCCATCATCTCGGCGTGGAGTTCATTGTCGTTCAGCGGCCGCCCCCAGCCCTCGATCACGGTGTTGACCAGAACGGAGATCAGCGAGCCATCGGGATGCTCCCTCAAGCGCTCGAAGATCGGCTGGAAATAGTGCTGCGCCTCGATCTCGCGGTCGACCATCTCCAGATGCTTGTCCTCGGGCAGCATGAGGGAAATGCGGTGGAAGAAGGCGTCGGTCCAGCCCTTGATCCGCCACATATCCTCGCGCTTGGCGCCCATCTGCTCGCCGATGATGAAGAGGGGCAGGGGGACGCAGAACTGGCGCACCCAGTCGCATTTGCCGTCGGCGAGGAATTCGTCGATCAGCTCGTAAGCGAGGGTTTCGACGCGGGGGTCGATTTCCTTGATGCGGCTGGGCTTGAACGCCTCGTTGAACATCGCGCGCATCTGCTTGTGATTGGGATCGTCGCGCCCGGCGAGGGTCGGGGCGGGGAGCCAGCCCTTCTCGCGGAACCGCTCGGCGACCTTGCGTCCGCGCTCCATGTCGACCGGGGAGGCGCGCATTAGCTCGTTCGCCGCCGTCGAGGGGAAGCGCGCCGGGTCCATCAGCACCTCGCGCACATGGTCATAGCGGCTGACGACATAGATCTGCGTGCCGGGGATATTGTAGACCGGCGCTTCGTCACGCAGCACCTTGTAGGCATCGTAGGGGCACTGCTGGAGCGCGGGGTCGAACAGGTTGATCTGGGGCGGCTGGTTCATCAGCGCACCTCGATCTTGTCGGCACCCCAAGGGGCGATTGTTTCCGCGGTCTGGAACGCCTCGGGCAGTTCCTCGACCATGTGATACGTCGCCGCGAGCCTGCCGAAGCCAACGAAGAAAGCGACCGTCATGCCGAGTTCGACGATCTGCGCCTCGGTGAAGTGCTGGCGCAGGTCGGCATAGACCGCGTCATTAATCGCGAGATGATCGGTCGCCATCAGCTCGCCGTAACGGATTGCGGCTTTCTCGGCGGCGCTTAGGTTCTCGGCCTCCTGCGGACGCTCCAATGAGCAAACCAGCCCTTCCGTGACCCCATCCGCCACCGCGTCCGAATAGCGGATCGCCATGCAGCTGCGGCACTGGTTGAAGAAGGCGACCCTCAGCCGCACCAGCTCCACCAGCCGTTCGGGCAGAGAGCGATTGCGCTTCAACGCCCCGCCGAAGCCCATCAGCCCCAGCGCCTGCTCGGGGCAATGCGCGAAATAGCGGGTCAGGCCTTGCTCCAGATCGGTGAGGTTGTCCGGCTGGATCGCAGCGACAAGGCGCGCGTCCCACTGGTCAGGGGGAAGTTTCTCGATACGGCTCACAGGTCTCTCTCCCCACTCGGCACTGGCATTTTCGCCCGTTTCCGTAAGGTCGAGGCTGCGGGACAACCCGGGCATCAGCAATTGGCGGATTCGCTAAGCAGGCGAACCGCTCCGCGTAGGGAGAGGCGGACTTGCGAGGCGTGGAACCGCGCACACTGGCCGATGTCGACCTGTTCGCTCCGGGCGCGCAGGAGCATTGGTATGCGGCCTATGCGATCCTCCACGAGGAAGCTCCGGTGCAGCGCCTCCCCGGCGAGGGGCTGACCCCCGGCACCGACGCCTTCGTCCTCACCAAATACGCGGACATTTCGCGGGTTGTGAAGGACTGGGACCGCTTCCCGCCGACACTCTCGCTGCTGGTGGCGCATATTCAGTCCTCGGGCGAAATGCCCACCCACATTCCCGATATCGACGCGATGGTGGCGAGCATCGTCTCGCTGCGTCCCGATCCCGAGCTGTGGCGCGCGCACCGCAAGGAACTGACCGATCCGTGGGTGGGGCCGGGCTGCACCCGCCACGCGGGGATGATCGCGGGGCACGTCGATGCGCTGATCGCCGGGATTCTGGCCAAGGCGCGCGCGGGCGAACCGGTCGATTTCGTCGCCGATTTCGCCCGGCCCCTGCCGCAGCGAGTGATGGCTAGCGTGCTCGGCTTTCCGATGGAGGACATCCCGCGCCTCGAACAATGGGGCAATGCGCAGGTCATGTCCTACGTGATCGGGACCACGCACAAGAACATCCTCACCCCCGAACAGAGCGCCGAGAAGTTCCGGCTGCTCGCGGGGATGAAGGAATATGTCGCCGAGCAGACCCGTGAAAAGCGCGCCCGCCCGCAGGACGACATGATCAGCTTCCTGACGCAGGTCGAATATCAGGCGCTCGGACGAAAGCTCACCGATGACGAGATCAATGGCGTGGTCTATGCGATGGTGATCGGCGGGCTGGAGACGACGCAATATGCCCTCGCCGAACAGGCGCAATTGCTGTGCGAGCGGCCGGGGATGTTCGCCACATTGCGCGGCGACCGGGCGGCGATCCGCACTTTCATCGAGGAGGGGATGCGGCTGCGCTCGCCCACCCAAGGCCTCTCGACCCGCATCTGCGCGCGCGACGAGGTGTTTCAGGGCGTCGCGGTGCCGGCCGGCTCGATGCTCCACCTGCGCTGGGCCGCCGCCAATATCGACCCCGACGAGTTCGACGATCCGCTCGAATTGAAGCTCGACCGCAAGGCCGCTACCCGCCATCTCGCGTTCAGCCAGGGGCCGCGCTCGTGCCCGGGCTCCAACATCTCGCGGCTCGAACAGATGATCGCGTGGGAGAAGCTGTGCGACGCCTTCGCCGATCTCGCCTTCGCGCCGGGCAATGATTTCCGCCATCAGGGCGGGATCATGCTCGGGATCTATCGGCTGATGCTCACCCTCACACCCACGGAGACCCCCTGATGGCCAGCCTGCTCGCGCACATTCAAATCCAGCCCGGCAAGGAGGCGAAGTGGGAGGCCATCATGCGCGACATGGTCCACCATACCTTCGGCACCGAGGAGGGCGTGATCCGCTACGAATACTGGAAGGGGCAGGAGCCGCTCAGCTATTACTGCCTGCTCTCCTTCAAGGACAAGTGGGCCTTCTATCACCACCAGATGAGCGACCATCACGAGGGCCACGATTTCGCCGATGTGCTGGCGGGGATCAAACTCGAATATATCGACCCCGTGGAAGGCGCAGGTGGCGGGCTGCCACCTACCACCGACCCCGCTTTGCCCGATGATGCCAGCGCGGCGATGCGGACGGCGCAGGAGCGGTTTCCCCTGTCGATCCCCGCATGGTGGGAGGCGCGGGCATGACCCTCGAAGCCAAAGTGCAGGAACTGCTCGACAAGCAGGCGATCAGCGAGGTGCTGCAACGCTATTCGCGCACGCTCGACTGGCTGGATGATGCCGGGCAGGCGAGCTGCTTCTGGCCCGATGCGCCGATCGACTACGGCTTCTTCACCGGCGCGGCGGCGGATTTCATTCCCGTGGTCATGGGGATCGAGCGCGCCAGCCAGCGGCGCTGGCATTTTCTCTCGACGCCCTCGATCGCGCTGCGTGGCCCCGACCGGGCGAGCGCGGAGTGTTACGGGTTCGCCACGGGCATCCGCGAGGGCGAGGACGGCACCTGGTCGGGCGGGCTCTATGGCGGGCGCTATCTCGATGAATTCGAAAAGCGTGAGGGCGAATGGAAGATCGCTGCGCGCCGCTACATCATGGATTGGAAGCTGCCGCTCGACGATCAGCCCGGCAACGAACCCAACCCCGATTTCCCCCTGCCTGTGCTTCAGATCATCGCCAGCGGGCACCCTGATTACCGGGTGATCTAAGGAGAACGACCATGTCCACGACACCCCGCGTTTCCTCCGCCCTTCCGGGCGAGCCGCCGCATTTCGGATCGGTGCTGGCGCATCAGCCGGACATCGCCGCAAGTTTCTTCGCGCTCTATGGCCGGTTCTGGGGCTCGGATGTGCTCGCCGCGCGGATCAAGGAAGTCGCGCGGATGCGCAATGCGCGCGTCACGGAATGTGGCTTCTGCCGCAATGTCCGCTTCGACAAGGCGGTGGCGCAGGGCTTGGGCGAGGAGGTGGTGGACGACATCACCGATGGCTATGAGACCTCCGACCGGCTCTCCGACACCGAGAAGGCAGTGCTCAAATTCACCGATGCGCTGATCCACGATCCCGAGCTGCTGACCGGCGATGCGAAGGCGGCCTTGCAGCGCCATCTCACGCCCGCGCAGATCGCCGAACTCGGCCTCGGCGTGACGCTGTTCCTCGCGCTCGCCAAGGCGCTGATCACCTTGGGGCTGGAGCCGGAGACGATGGATCGCACCGTGCTGCCGACCCCCGCCGTGCTGGAGGCGGCGGAATGAGCGCGGTGTGTGCAGCCTTGGCGGCCGATCCGGTGCTCGCCGCGCATTACGCCGACTTCCGGGGCAAGACCGAAGCCGCGCTCGATCCGGCGCTGGTGGCGCTGGTGCGGCAGGCGGTCGCAGCGGTGCACGGCATGGGGCGCGCGCCGGATGAGGCCGGGCTGGATGAGGGCACCCGCCTGTGCCTCGCCTATGCGCGGCGGATGCCGTTCGAGCATACGGCGATCACCGATGCCGAAGCGGCGGCGGTGGTCGCCCATCTGGGCGAGGCGGGCTTCGTCGCCTTCTCGGTGCTGGCGGCGCTGGCGGATGCGGAGTGCCGGGCGGAGCAGGTTGGGTTGGCGGAATTGGCGGGGGGCTAACCACCCTTCGTCATTGCGAGCGTAGCGAAGCAATCCATGACCGAACCACGCAATCGCGCTTGTCGGTCCATGGATTGCAGCGGCCTTCGGCCTCGCAATGACGAGGAGAATGGCTAACCCAACTCCCGGATCAGTTCCTTGCCGTCCCATTCCTCGGCGGCCTTGGCGATCATCGCGTAGAAGCCCGTCAGCTGCGGCGTCGGTTCATACAATTCGAGCATATGCCCGAGGCTCGCCCGCGTATCCACGAAGGCGAAGGCCGTGCCGCCTGCCGTCACCGAAAGCTGCTCGAGCGGCGCGCCTTCGCGCTCGAAGCGGGCAATGCTCGCTTCCAGATCATCGACGAACAGCGCCGCATGGTGCAGCCCCTCTGTCCCTGAGCCATGGGGAAACATCTCGTGCAGCGCGGATGGCTCGGCGTTGTGCTGCACCACCAGCTCGACCATGACGCTGCCCCACTGGCCATAGGCGCTGGAGTGATCGAACGGCTGTTCGATCCCGCGATGCTGCGATGACGCGAGCGCGACATGGCGCAGCACGAAGAACGGCCCCGATCCGAAAGCCCGGTGATGCGCTGCCGCCGCTGCCTCAAGATCGTTGACCTTGTAAGCAAGCTGGCGAACGGCGAGCACCTCAGTTCACCGCCCGATCTTTCCCCACCCAATAGGGCGCGCGCAGCTCGCGGCGCAGGATCTTGCCCGAGGGGTTCCTCGGCAGCGCGGGGATGAAATCGACCGACTTGGGGCACTTGTAGCCCGCGATCAGCGTGCGGGCGTGGGCGATCAGTTCGGCCTCGCTCAAGTCTTCGCCCGCCTTCACGACGACGCAGGCCTTCACCGCCTCGCCCCACTTGGGATCGGGCACGCCGATCACCGCCACATCGGCGACCTTGGGGTGCGAATAGAGCGCGTTCTCGACCTCGGCGGGATAGACGTTCTCGCCGCCGGAGATGATCATGTCCTTCACCCGGTCGTGGATGTAGAGGTATCCGTCCTCGTCGAGATACCCGGCATCGCCCGTGCGCAGCCAGCCCTCGGCGTCGATGGTCGAAGCGGTGGCATCGGGGTTATTCCAGTAGCCGCGCATGTTCTTGTTCGAGCGGGTCGCGATTTCGCCCACGGTGCCGGCAGGGACTTCGTTCCCCGCCTCGTCGATCACCTTGATCTCGACGCCTGCGAGCGGCTTGCCGACAGAGCGCATCCGCACCGAGCCTTCGGGCACGTGATCCTCGGGATCGAGCGCGACGATGGTTCCTGAGGTCTCGGTCATGCCATACATCTGCACGAAGCCGCAGCCCATCACCCGGATCGCCTCGCGCATCAGTTCGAGCGGGATCGGGGAGGCGCCGTAGGTGACATATTTCAACCGGCTGAAATCGACCTCGCCGACCTTGGGGTGATTGAGCAGGATCTGCAGCGCGGCCGGGACGAGGAAGATCTTCGAGATATTGTAATTCTGGATCAGATCGAGCGCCTTGGTCGGGTCATACTCGGGCAGGACGATCGAATTGGTGCCCGCCACCAGCGTGCCGATGCCGGTGCCGGTGCCGCTGATGTGGAAGCAGGGCATGGCGAGCAGCGTGACGTCGCCCGGGATCGGCTCCTGCCATTCCCGCATGGCGTCGCCCGCCGCGGTGCCATCGCGGCTGGAAAGCAGCGAGCCATGGGTGATGACCGCGCCCTTGGGCTTGCCGGTGGTGCCCGAGGTGTAGAGTTGCAGCGCGTCGTCCTCGGCGCTGATCCGATGGGCCGGGGGCGTGGCGGGAAAGCCGTCGCGCCAGATGCGGTAATCGGTCCCCGCGAAGTCGGGCGCGTCGATGCCGATCACCTGGTCGACATGGGGGCAGTCGGGGCGGATCTGGCCGAGCACCTCGGCAAACCCCTCGCCCACGAACACCACCTTCGCGCAGGAGTTGTCGAGCACATAGGCCACCTCGGGCGCGGCGAGGCGCCAGTTCACCGGGGTCATCACCGCGCCGATGCGGTTCGCGCCGAGGAAGGCCTCGAAATAGAGCGGGTGGTTCTTGCCGAGGAATGCCACGCGGTCGCCCGGCTTCACACCCAGCGCCGCAAGCCCGTTCGCCACGCGGTTGGCGCCCGCGTCGATCTCGGCGAAGCTGATCTCCTCGCCGGCATAGCTGAAGGCGATCACATCGCCCTGGCTGCGGGCGTGTTCGCGGACGACGTCGCAGAAGCTTTCTGCGACCTGTGCTGTTGTCTCTCCCATGGGGCGAGGGGATAGCCCGCGCCGGGGGCCGTGTCATTGGCACAATTCATAGCGGGCGAAGCGTCGCGCGGCGGGGTAGGGTGTGCGGATGGCGATACCTCAAGGCTTCGAACCCGCCGGCTTCACGCCCGGCTTTCTCGACCACGGCGGGCCTTACTATCTGGGGCCAGCGGTGGGCGGGGTGCGCGTGGTGGGCTTGGCTGTCTGCCCGCACCACATCAACTACCAGGACGCCGCCCACGGCGGGGTGATTTCGACCTTCGCCGATGTGGCGCTTTCGCACGCCGTGTATGATGCCGAGCGCCCCCGGCTCGCCCCGTCCACCGTGACGCTGACGGTCAATTATCTCGCGGGCGCAAAGCTGGGCGACTGGTTGGAAGCGCGCGTGCGGATTGATCGGCTGGGCGGGCGCACGGCCTACACCTCGGGCGGGGTGTGGCGCGGCGAGGAGCAGGTGGCGACGATGAGTGGGGTATTTGCGATCAAGCGGCCTTAGCCGAGCCACCGCCTCACCGCCGCGGTCGAGGGATCGCGCTCGTCGTGGTATCCCGCCGCGCCCTCGGGCGTGTCGGAGAGGTCGACGCCCTCCACCACCCGGAACTCGCGCCAGTCGTAAAGCCCCGTGCGCTGGGCGATGCGCCATTCTCCTGCCCGCTTCTCGAACCGGTCGACATAGCGCCCTGCGACGATCGCCGAGTAGATCACGCCCTTGTCGGGGAACACCGCCGCCAGCGGGTAGCCGGAGGGGATGGTGTGCATCGCGGTCATGTAAGTTTCGGTGTGGCAGATGGTGTCGCCGTCAAAGCCGAACACCGTTTGGCC
Source organism: Erythrobacter sp. BLCC-B19 (assembly GCF_028621955.1). NCBI lineage: Bacteria > Pseudomonadati > Pseudomonadota > Alphaproteobacteria > Sphingomonadales > Erythrobacteraceae > Erythrobacter > Erythrobacter sp. BLCC-B19. The sequence continues at coordinate 1,030,898 of NZ_CP117516.1, read as the reverse complement.
AAGCTGGTGCTGGGTCGCGAGGCAGGGGTCAATCACCGCGCGGGCCTGATCGACGAAGCCGCGCCAATCGCCCTCGATCATCCCGAAGCGGAAGGTAGCGTCCGCGTGGAACAGGCGCTCCATCATCCCCCAGCGCCGCCGGTCGATGGCGTGGGCATAGGCGGCAAGAATGTCGCGGATCGCCTCGCGGTCTTCCAGGGTGCCGGTCATGGTTCAAGCTCCACGATCACCTTGCCGATATTCGCGCCATTGAACAGCTTGGCATAGGCGGTGAGGGTGTTTTCGAGGCCGTGCGTCACATCGTAAGGCATCACCAGATCGCCGCCTTCGGTCCATTCGCGCAGGCGGCGGGTGAGGGTTGGGCCTTCGTGCATGAAGTCGGGCGAGAAGAAGCCCTCGATCCGCAGGCGGCGCATCAGCACCTGATCGAATTCCTTGGGGGCGGTGCGGGTGCCTGCGGTGTAGTCCGCCAGCAATCCGCACACCGCGATCCGGCCATAGTGGTTCATGCGGGTGAGCACCGCATCGAGCAACGGGCCTCCGACATTGTCGAAATAGACATCGAAGCCGCCTGCTGCATCGAGTTGCCCGGCCAGATCACCCGATTTGTAATCGACCGCCCCGGCAATCCCCAATTCCTCCGTCAGGTAAGCGCATTTCGCTGCGCCGCCCGCGATGCCCCATGCCTCGCAGCCGAGCAATCTGGCGATCTGCACCGCGAGGATGCCGGTCGCCCCGGCAGCGGCGGAGACCAGCACCCGCTCGCCCGTTTGCGCAGCGCCGGTCTGCTCGATGCCCCACAGCGCGGTCCACCCGTTCATGCCCAGCGGCCCGAACCACGCACGCCGGTCAGCGACGGTGGGATCAAGCAGCAGCGCGCCCGACATGACCGCATCGACCGTGCTGATGTCGGCCCACTGCCCGAAGGCGCGCACCAGATCGCCCTCGGCGAAACCCTCGGCCCGGCTCTCGATCACCTCGCCGAGCACAAGGCCCGTCATCGGCCCGCCCACGGGCAGCGGCGGCTGATAGCCGTCCTCGCGGTCGGAGAGCCACATCCGGGTGCCTGCGTCCATCGACAGGTGGGTGTTGCGGATGCGGATCTCGCCCATCGCCAGCGGGGCGAGCGCGGTGTGCTCCAGCGCCAGCGCGGCGGCGAAATCGGTGCCCTCGGGGCGGCGCGCGATGCGCCAGATGCGGTTGTCCATGGCGGTTTGATGGCCCCCCAGACCGCTACGGCAACCTCGCCTTTTCGCTAGGGGCGGGTGGCCGCCCGGCTATCACTTTGGCGCGGTGCGGCAGGCGAGGGGGCTACCTAGTCTCGCCAGCACACAACATAAGGGAGAGAGACCAATGGCACTTGTTACAGTGATCGGCGCAAGCGGGCGGCAAGGCCTTGCGCAGGTGCGTCAGGCGCTCGCCGCCGGGTATGATGTCCGCGCGATCTCGCGCCGCCCCGATGCGCTGGAAGGCGCGCCGGTCGAGGGCGTCGAGCGGGTCGAGGTGCGGCCGATGGACCTCTACGACACCTCCACCTTCGAGGCCGCGCTCGAGGGCAGCGACTACATCTTTTACACCCACCCCCTGCAAGCCCGTGCCGACCGCGCCTACCTGATCGGGGAAGTCGGCAAGGTCGCCGCGCATCTGAACGTCAAGCGCGTGGTCTGGAACACCTCGAGCTGGATCCCCGACAAGCCCGGCGATCCCTTCACCTATGGTGAGAACACCAAGGGCATCAACGCCCTGTGGCGCTCCGGCGCGCCGGGAACGGTGTTCGGCAGCGTGCTGTTCATGGACAACCTGCTGACCAATTGGGCGCGGCCCTTCATCGTCAATGAGGGGCGCTATGTGTACCCCCACAACCCCAATCTGGAAGCCAACTGGATCAGCCTCGACGATGTCGCGCGGTTCATGCTGGCGAGCCTCGAACGGCCCGACATGGAAGGCGCCTGGCTCAACATCGGCGGCCCTGAGCGGCTGGTCGGCAAGCAGGTGACGCAGTGTCTGTCCGATGCGCTGGGCAAGGAGATCACATACGACCCCTGCTCGCCCGCGGAGTTCGGCCGCTACCTCGTCGAAGCTGCTGGGGATTCGATGCCCGCCGAAATGCGCGAGACCTTCGCCAAGGGGATCGAGGACTTCTACGAATACAACAACACCGCCCCCACCAAACCCTTCGCGGTCGACATGGACCACGTCTACGAACGCTTCCCTGAGCTTGAGGGCAAGCTTCAGACGATGGGCGAATGGACCAAGGCGCAGGATTGGGGCGAGAGCAATTATCGCCCGGCCTTCGGGTGATCTAACCCGGCCCCACCCCTAACCCCTCCCGCAAGCGGGAGGGGGATTGGGTGGCGCGAATTACCTCCCCTCCCGATTGCGGGAGGGGTCGGGGGTGGGAAAGCGGCCTACTCCGCCGCCTGCCGGTGTTCCTGTGCGAAAATCTCGACCAGATCATCGTCGCTGGCGTCCACGAGGCGCTTCACCCACTGGTGAAACACCTGGCCGCCCTTCTCGTTCTTGCCGAACAGCACTTCCTTCATCAGCCCTGACGCCAAGGCCTGCTGCTGGCGCTTGCCGGTGGCGTAATCCTCGTCGCGCACAACGATTTCGAGGAAGTTGAACTGGTCGTGCGCGGCCTGGACCTGCTCCGGGGTCTCGGGCTGGTTTTCCATGACGTAGAACTGGGTGGTATAGCTCTCGCCCACTGTGTCGCCCGGGAACAGTTGGCTGATCATCGCCCCGCGCTGGCCGCCGCCGTAGAAGCTGGCGATCGAGATGTGCGGGAAGATCGTCCACACGCCCTGCACCAGCACTTCCTGCGGCAGTTCGTCGTCGGCCATGGCTTCGAGGTCCATCTGCTGGTCGTCGTCCCCCTGCACCTTGATCGCGAACTTCGACGGGGTGCTGAGGCGCTGGTGCGGGCCGAAGGCGAAGTAGTTGGCGCGGTTGTAGAAATCGGCGCCGAAGGTGTCCTTGTGGAGCACGGGCAAGTGGTAGAAATCGAGATAGCCGTCATAGGCCGTCTTCCAGTTCGGCCCGGCGAGCGTGCGCTGCGAGAACAGCGTCCAGCCTTCGAATTCGAAGGCCTTCAGAAGCTCGTCATAGCCGCACAGATAGTCCGCGATGCTGAGCTTGGAATGGGGATCGAGCGTCACCCAGATCAGGCCCGCGTTCTCGTAGACCGGGAACTTGGTGAGGCAGTGCTGGCTCTTGTCGATCTTGCCGAAATCCTGCGGGCTGGCGACACCGATGAGGTCGCCATCGGCCTTGAAGGTCCAGCCGTGATAGCCGCAAGTGAAGCGGCTGGCATTGCCGCAGCCGGCGGCCAGAGGATTGCCGCGATGGGTGCACATATTGAGGAAGGCGCCCATGCTGCCGTCCTTCTGGCGGCTCAAAAGCAGCGGCACGCCGCAGATGTCCATCGCCTTGAAGTCGCCCACATTCGCCAGCTCGCACGAAGGGGCGACCATCAGCGGCAGGCGGCGGAAGATCTGCTTCTTCTCGGTCTCGAACACGTCCGGGTCGGTGTAGGCGCTGGCGGGCACACGCACGACCTCGTCGGCATATTCCATCGTGTCGGCCGCACCGTGGGCGACCAGATTGCGGGTCATTTCGACCAGCGTTTCGCGTGACATTGCCGTTCCTCCCAGATGTCTTTTGCAGGGCAGCATCCGCCTTCGCGCAGGTCACGGCAATGATCACTTTTGGCAAAGCAAGCCGGCCCAAGCAAAAGGGGCGAGCCATCGCTGGCCCGCCCCCCATGTTCCCCTGTTGAACCCGGTCAGAAGCGGAAGCTGACTTCCGCAAACACCTGACGGCCGCGGTTCTGTGTCAGGAAGATGTCGTCCCCGGTCGGCGACAGGAACGGACGCCCGCCGCTGGTGATGACGATGATCTTGTCGCTGAGGTTCTGGCCGACCAGCGACAGCTTCCAGTTGCCGTCCGGGTGGCCGATCGAGACGTTGGCATCGAACATCCAGAAGCTCTCCTGAACAAAGTCGTTCAGCGAGGTTTCGTCGGTGATGTAGCCATCATTGTAGGCGGCGTTGCCCGACAAGAACAGCTCGAGGCTGTCGCTGAGCGGGATCGCCCAGTCGGCGGCGACGTTGCCCGACCATTCGGGCGCCTGGCTGCCGCGACGGCCCTTGAGGTTGATGGTGCCGCCCTGACCGCCCGGCTGGAGGAAGTCATCGGTGTACTTCGCGTCGAGGTAGGAAATGTTCGACGAGAAGCTCAGCCCGTCGACCGGGGTGCGCCACTTGGCTTCGAGATCGACGCCCTTGGTGGTCAGTTCGCCCGCGTTGCTGGTGACGAACTGGATGGTCTGCGCGTTGAAGTTCTGCACCTGCAGATCCTTGAACACGTATTGGTAGGCGGTGACGTTCAAGGTCACGTCGCGGTTGTTGAACTGCGACTTGAAGCCCACTTCGCCGCCGATCGCTTCTTCCGACTTGAAGATCAGCGAGCTGAAATCACCGCTTGCCGCTGCCTGGCTAAGGCTGTTCGACGGCAGCGCGGAGTTGTCGATCCCGCCCGACTTGAAGCCGGTCTTGAACGAGGCGAAGACGTTGAAGTCCTCGCTCGCCTGATACTTCAGGGTCACTTCGGGCGAGAAGTTGTCATCGGCAAAGTTGATGGGGCCCGAGAAGAAGCCCGGCCGCACGAAGGCGGGGCCCTGCAGGAAGGTGTGCACGTAAGGCACGCTGATGGTCTGCACCTTCTGCTCGTCGGTCCAGCGGATCCCGCCCGACAGTTCGAGCTGTTCGGTCAGGTCGAACATCACGCTGCCGAAGAACGACAGGGCTTCGGTCTTGGTGAGGTGGGTCTTGTCCCAGTCATAGGTGAAGCCAGTCGCCGGGTCAGGCCCGAGGAACGAGATGTTCACGCCCTGTTGCGAGGTGTCGAAGGTGATCGTGCGATCTTCGTAGAAGGCGCCGAGCATGAAGTTGAACGGCCCGTCATTGTCCGAGGACAGGCGCAGTTCCTGGGTGTATTGTTCCAGGTTGTTGATCGGGTCGGACGATCCCGCGCCGCCCGGCAGGCGGGTGCCGTTGGGGCCGGGGATGAAGCCGCCGTAGGAATAGCTCTCGAAGTCGACCGCCTTCATGTTGAGCAGGCCCGTGACCGAGGTCAGCTTGAGCTTTTCACTGAGGTCGAGTTCGAACTGCAACCGGCCGAACCAGATGTCGGTCTCGCCGAAAGGCACGCCGTTGCGGCCAGCGGCCTTCGACGGGGTCGGCACGCCGCCGGCCAGCGGGGCGGCGGTGTCGGTGAAGTAGTAGAGCTCGTCATAGACGTTGCAGTTGTAGCCCGCGGGCAGCTGCACCGCCCCCTGGAGCAGGAAGATCGGATCGGCCACGCCGTTCGCGCCGCACGAGACTTCGCCGGTGCCCAGCGCGCCGTCATTTTCATGCTTGGTGTATTGCAGCTTGAAGTTGGCGCGAAACATATCCGAGGGCTGCCAGTCGAGCGTCAGGCGGCCGATGAAGTCGGTCAGGCCACGCTTCTGGTTGACCGCGGGCGATCCCGGCTGGGCCAGCTGGAATTCGTCGATGTCGTTGAACTGCGCGGCCAGACGGATGCCGAGCGTGTCGGTCAGCGGGCCGGAGATATAGCCGTTGAGGAGGTAGCCCTTCTCTTCGAATTCGTAGTTGGCGCGCATCCCGACTTCCCAGTCGGAGGTCGGGTTGGCCGAGCGCAGCGACAGCACGCCCGCGGTGGCCGACTTGCCGAAGAACAGCGATTGCGGGCCGCGCAGCACGTCGATCTGCTCGACGTCGAAGAAGCCGGCCTGCACCATGCGCATGGTCGAGACGACCACACCGTCATATTCGAAGGCCACCGCGGAATCGAACGCCGCCGAGATGTTCGACGAGCCCACACCGCGCAAGCTCAGCTGGCCGCCCGAGCCCGAGCCGCCGACCTGCACGTTCAAGGTGGGCACGCGGCTGGTGACGTCGGCGACCTGGTCGATGTTGAAGCGCTGGAGCGTCTCGCCGCCGATCGCGGTGACGGTGACAGGGACTTCCTGAAGGCTCTCGTTCTGGCGGCGGGCCTGCACGACGATCACGCGATCTTCCTCGGGCGCGTCAGCGCTTTCATCGGCATCCTGCGCATAGGCGGCAGACGGCATCGCAGCGAGGCCGCTCAGCGCGGCGCCGCACAGCAGGGCACGGCGCATTCCGGAGGCACGGGTTGCGCACGCAAATCGGGCACGAAGTGTGTTCATGGTTCTCTCTCCCCATCGGGCCGCGGCTCCCCCGCGTGCCCTGGTTTCCCCAACCCTCGGGCGTGTCTCCTCACGCCTTTCGGTATGGTGTGCAGGTGTATGTTCATGCGGCGAGCGCACCATCAGCAAAAGCGATAGTGACCCGGCGAAACTGCGACAATTGCGCCACACCCCGCTGTCAAAGCGGGCCGAACGCAGCAAAGCCGTAACGTCACTCTGCCGCCTCGCGGGGCTGTGCGGCCTCGCGCGACATCTGCGCGCGGCGCGGATCATTGGGCCACACCCACTCCGGCCCGATCACCTGTTCGACCTGGAGATGCGCGGGAATATTGGCCGCGCCGATCATCCGGTCGAGACTCTGGTGGAACGAATAGATCCGCGCCTCCTGATAGGACAGCGGCACCGAGCGGAAGGCCGAGCCCTGCATCGAATGCTGGATCGCCTCGCCGAACTGGGTGTCTTCGAGGATGATCGGGCTCATCTGGCGACCGTTCGGCTGGCTGGCATCGGGCACGGTCCAGAGGTCGGGCGCGGGCGCGTCGCCCCAGTCGAGTGCCATCGTCACCAGCTCCAGCCGGGTGGTGTTGAGGGACGTGGGCCAGAACAGCAGCGGCGGGACAAAGTAGTTGCTCAAGGGGCTGACCCAGTTGGGGAACAGGGTGTAGCTCTGGGTGCAGGTGCGGCCCAGCTCGCCGACGGTATCGATCTGCTGCCAGCCCGGCGGCGAGTCGATCGCGCGCACGTGCTCGCGGTCGGTTGCAAGCGGCGGCGGGGCGAGCATCCGCGCGTGGCCATTGGGATAGATGGTGTTGTAGTTGCGGGAACTGTCGACCAGCGGGGCGACCGTGTTGGGATGGATGAAGGGCACATGGTAGACCTCCATGTTGGCCTCCATTGCCACCTTCCAGTTGCACTTGAGGTCGAAGCTGTGCCGCGCCGCCAGCCTGATCCGGTCGAAGGCGAACTCGTCCCACTCGCGGGCGATGGGGCCGAGCCAGTCGAGCAGCGGCATCGCCTCCATATCGAAGTTGACGAAGATCACCTTGCCAAACAGCTCGCAGCGCACCGGCAGGAGACCCCGGCAGCTCATGTCGAAATCGGCCGGGAAGTCGCGCCTTTCGGGCACGCCGACGAGGCTCCCGTCGGTCTTGTAGGTCCAGTTGTGATAGCCGCACATCAACCGGCTGGATTTGCCGCGGTCTTCGGTGACCACCGGCGCGCCTCTGTGGCGGCAGGTGTTGTGGAAGGCGCGCACCACCCCGTCCATGCCGTGGACGATGACGATCGGATCGCCCGCATTGTGCCAGCGCATATAGCAGCCGGGTTCGGGAATTTCGTCGAGATGGCCGGCAAACAGCCAGCTCTTGCGGAAGATGTGCTGCTGTTCGAGCGCGAAATATTCCGCGCTGGTGTAGCGGCCGGCGGGCATATCGGGCAGCACCGGGAAGCCGTCCGGCACGGCGGTGCGGCGCCCCTCCCACTCCATCAGCGCCTTCAGCTGCGCGACTTCCTCGGCCTCGATCATGCTCGCCTCTCCCTTGCGCGGCAGAATACATTGCGAGCTGCGTTCGGCGCCCTCGCGCTTTCGACAGTGGCGGGTGCGCCTGCGCCCGATAGGCTGCGGACAACGGAAAAGCTTTTGGGAGAGAGCGCAATGGCAGGACGGGTAGCGGGCAAGGTTGCGCTCGTGACAGGGGGCGCAATGGGTCTGGGCAAGGCCGATTGCGAGGCATTGGCGCGCGAGGGCGCGAAGGTGATCGTCACCGACCGCGATGCCGAACTGGCGCACAAGGTGGCCGATTCCATCGGCGGCGATGCGCTTGCCCTCGACGTCACCAACGAAGAGCAATGGATCGAGGTGATGCGCGCGGTCGAGGAACGCCACGGCGGGCTCGACATCCTCGTCAACAATGCGGGCAACGTGATCTTCGAGAGCATCGAGGATTGCAGCCTTGCGCATTTCCGCCTGCACCTCGACATCCATGTGGTCGGCACCTTCCTCGGGTGCAAATATGCCGTCCCGCTGATGAAGCATCGCCACAAGACCGTGGGCGGGGGCGGCTCCTCGATCATCAACATGGCCTCGACCGCGGCGCTGATGGGCTATGGCAACATCCCCGCCTATGCCGCGTGCAAGGCCGGGATTGCGGGGATGACCCGCAGTCTGGCGGTCGACTTTCAGGACAAGGGCTACGGCATCCGGGTCAATGCGCTTGCGCCCGGCGGGATCGAGACGCCGATGGTGCGCGACATTTCGGGCCGGGCGGGGCAGGAATTGATGGCCGTGCCCGATGGCCCGCTTGACGCCAATGCACTGGGCGCACCCAAGGACGTCGCTGCTTGCGTGCTGTTCCTCGCCTCGGATGAAGCGCGCTTCCTCAACGGCCTGACGATCCCGGTGGACAATGGCCTCTACGCCCGGCCGCACCACTGAGGGAAGCAGACCCGGCGCATACCGCTGGTATGTGCTTGGCCTGCTGACGCTGACGAGCGCGTTCAGCGTTGCCGACCGGCTGGTGTTCTCGATCCTGCTGCAGGACATCAAGGCGGCCTTCAGCCTGACGGACACCGAGCTGGGCCTGCTCGGCGGAGCGGCGTTTTCGATCATCTACGTGATCGCAGGCTTCCCCGCCGCGCGGCTGGCCGACCGATCGACCCGCAAAACCATCGTCGCTGCCGCAATCAGCTTCTGGAGCCTGATGACGGCGGGTTGCGGGCTGGCGACGGGGTTCTGGACGCTGTTCCTCGCCCGCACCGGTGTGGGCGTGGGCGAGGGGTGTTCCGGCCCTTCATCGCAAAGTCTGGTCGCCGACTATTTCACCCGCGCCGAGCTTGCCAAGGCGATGGGGTTCCTGACCATCGGGGCGAGCATGGGCACGGCTGGCGGGCTCCTGATTGGCGGGCAGCTTGCCGAAATCTTCGACTGGCGCTGGGCCTTCGTGCTGATGGGCCTGCCGGGGGTGGTGCTGGGCGCGATCATCTATGTCACCATGCGCGAGGCGCCGCGCGGACGCTATGCCCCGGCGGGCACCGACATGGCGCAAAGGCCATTGGGTGAGACGATCCGCAGCCTTGCGACCAATCGCGTGTTCACCGGGCTGGCGCTGGGCTGGGCGGTGCAGATCATGATCGGCTATGCGCTCGCCTTCTGGATGGCCCCCGTGATGCTGCGCACCTTCGGCATCTCGACGGGCGATGTGGGTCTTTATCTGGGGCTGACCTTCTTTCTGGGCGGCATACCGGGGCCGATCCTCGGCGGCTATGTGACGCAATGGCTGTGCCTGCGCGATGAGCGCTGGCGCGCGTGGTTGCCGGGGGTGACGAGCCTGGGCTGCCTGATCCCGCTCGCTCTCAGCCTGACCTCGGAGAGCTTCGGCGCGTTCCTCGGCTGGTTCGGGCTTGCCTATGCGATCTATGTCGCCAGTCAGGCGGGGATCATGTCGGGGATACAGGCCGCGGTCGAACCGGCGAGCCGGGGCTTTGCGGTCGCCACCGCGCTGTTCTTCAACAACCTCATCGGGCAGGCGTTGAGCCTGTTCGTGATTGGCGCAATGAGCGACGCGCTGACCCCGATGCAGGGCGAGAGCGCGCTCGCCATCGCGATGTTCGGGGTGTCGCTGGCGGCCGGGATCGCCAGCCTGGCGATCTTCGTCTGGACCGCCCGCCAGATGGGGCCGAGCGGCTATCTGGAGAAGATGCGCGGCGGCTAGAACCCCGGATGGATGGCCATCATCCCGCCATCGACCAGCAGTTCCGCGCCGGTCATGTAAGGGCATTCGTCGCTGGCGAGGAAAGCAATCGCCGCCGCCGTTTCCGCCGGGTCGGCCAGCCGGTTCAGCGGCGAGGTCTTCGCCACCGCCGCCTTGAGCCCCGGCGTCACGCCCTCGGCATGGGTGAGGATGCCGGTATCGGTCGCGCCGGGGATCACCGTGTTGCAGCGGATGTCATAGCCCTTCTGGGCGCAATGCACAGCGACCGACCGGGTCAGCACTCTGACCGCGCCCTTGCTCGCCGAATAGGCGACATCGGTCGGCAAGGCGGCCATTGCGGTGGTCGAGGCGATGTTGACGATCGCCCCTTTCGATCCCCCCGGATTGCCCTTCATCGCGGCGATGGCTGCGCGGCATCCGGCCATCGTGCCCTTGACGTTGATGCCGAAAATCAGGTCCCACGCCTCGTCGGTGACATCCTCGATACTGAGCGCCGAGACGGTGCCGGCATTGTTGACGAGGATGTCGAGCCGTCCCCAGCGTTCCACCGCAGAAGCGACAATCGCGGGCCAGGCGGCGATATCGGCGACGTCGTGAGCGGCAAACCGCGCGCCTACCGCGTCGCACAGGGCTTGCCCCGCAGCCGCGTTCACATCGGTGCCGAGCACTTCGGCCCCGTCGGCGCGCAATCGCCGCACCGTCGCTGCGCCGATCCCGCTCGCGCAGCCGGTGACGATCGCCACCTTGCCGGACAGGTCGGGCATTATTCGGCCTGTTGCCAGATGGCGGCGCAGGGGCGCTGGTTGTGGGTTTCGACAAAGCGCGCGAGGTTGTCCGTTCCCTCCGGCAGCTTCCAGCCGACGGTGAAGCCGAAATTGGCAAAGGCGAAGATGATCAGGTCGGCAAAGGTGAAGCGGCCCAGCGCGATGTGGTTGCTGTCTCCCAGTATGGCATCGAACATCCGCCACTTCTCGTCGGCGAGAGCGAAAAGTTCCGCCCCGGCTTCGGGCGAGACGACCGTCATGCGCGGTTCGAACATCGGGCGGCCGGTGGTGGCCCGAAAGCCCATGGTCATGGGCACGACCACCTCCTGATCGAACAAGCGCACCCACTTGCGCACCGCGGCGCGTTCGAGCGCGGTCTCGCCAAACAGGTTGGGCGAGGGGTGCAGCTCCTCGACATATTCGCAGATCGGCCAGCTTTCGGTGAGACAGGTGCCGTCCTCGAGCTCGAGCGTCGGGGTGGTGCCTTGGGGATTCTTCGCCATGTAGCCGGCATCCTGCCGGTTCTGGCCGGTGATGATGTCGTAATGCACGCGGGCAAAATCGCGGCCTTCCTCAAGTCCCTTTTCGACCATGAACATCCGCACGAGGCGGGGGTTGGGCCCGAGGCTGGAATGGAGCGTGATCATGGCTTTGCGGCTCTCCCTGATAGTCGTTGGCGCTGGTTCTAGGGGGCTGCGCGGCCAGCGTCGCCCTCATAAATGCGCTAGGGGGCAGGGCAGGCGGGGCGTTCGATCAAAATTGCTTGCACGGGCAGGCTGTGTTGCGCACATAAACCACCATGGATCACGCCCCCACCCCCGCTCCGGCCGCGCTCGATGACGATGGCCCGCTCACCCGGCTGCACCCCAATTACGCCCATGCGTTGCGGGTGCGCACGACGCTGACCGCGATCCCCTTTCTGATCGGGGCGCTGGTGCTGGAAAGCGCGTTTCTGGGGGAGGGGCTGTTCCCGAGCGGGATCATCGCCGGAACGGTGCTGGTGATCGCGCTGGTGCTGATCATCCGCATCCCCGCGACACGCTACAATGCGCGCGGCTACCAGATCAGCGCCGACCGGCTGCGGGTGGTGCGCGGGCTGATGTTCCGGCGCGACACCGTGGTGCCGTTTGGCCGGGTGCAGCATATCGATCTCAACCAAGGCCCGCTCGACCGTTTCTTCGGCATCGCCAGCCTCACGCTGCACACGGCGGGCAATCACAATGCCAGTGTCTCCCTGCCGGGGCTCGGCGCGGATCTGGCGGCCACCATGCGCGAGGACATCCGCGCGCATATCCGGCGCGAGACGCAGTGAGGCGCGCCGCATGAGCGAGCCGCAACGCACCGCGCCGCTCAGCGTCGTGCTGGGCGGGCTGGGGGCCATCCGCAGCGCGATCTTCCCGGCCATCGCCATCGCCTTCTCGGGCATTGGCGGCGGCGGGCGGTTGTGGATCGCGCTGGGGGTCGGCCTTGCTTCGGCGGTGATCGGCTTTGCCTTCAGCTATGTCGGCTGGCGGCGCACCACCTATACCATCGGCGCGGCCGACATCCGGGTGGAAAGCGGGATCTTCAGCCGCTCGGCGCGCTCGGTGCCCTATGAGCGGATTCAGGATGTCAGCCTCGAGGCCAAGCCGATCCCCCGCCTCCTCGGGCTGGTGGCGGTCAAGTTCGAGACCGGTGCAGGCGGGGGCGATGATCTCGCGCTTGAATACCTCACCGCTGCGCAGGGCGAGGAATTGCGCCAGGTGGTGCGCGAGCGCCGCGACGAGGAGGCGGTTGCTGTGGCCGCGTCCGGCAGCGAGGCTGCGCCCATCGCACCGGTCGAAGGTGAGGGCGAGGTGCTCTACGCCCTCACGCCTGCGCGGCTGGTGACCTTCGGCCTGTTCGAGTTCTCGCTGGCGGTCTTCGCGGTGCTGGGCGGCGCGCTGCAATATCTCGACAATGTCAGTTCGATCGATGTCTGGGACGCCGATCTGTGGTGGGGCTGGCTGAAGGAAACCGGAAGCACCGCTGCCAGCCTTGGCCCCTATGCCCAGGCGGCCGGGGCGCTGGCCGGGCTGTTCGGGCTGGTGGTGATCGGCTTTGCCACCGGCGTGGTGCGCACGGTGATCCGCGACTGGGGCTTCACCCTCACGCGCTCGGCGCGCGGGTTCCGGCGGCAGCGCGGGCTGCTGACCCGCACCGATGTGGTGATGCCCGCGCACCGGGTGCAGGCGCTGGTGATCGGCACCGGCGTGCTACGCTATCGCTTTGGCTGGCACGGCCTCAGCTTCGTCAGTCTCGCGCAGGACGCGAAGGACGAAAGCCACATCGTCGCGCCCTTCGCAAGGATGGAGGAGATTGCCCCCATCGCCAGCGCGGCGGGGTTCCGCCTGCCCGGTGACGCGACACCCTGGCACCGCGCCAGCCCCCGGCAGCGCACCGATAGCCTGGTGCTGGGCGCTGGCCTGTTCGTGCTGGCGGCGATCCCGGTGGCGCTGTTCGCCCCGCCGGGGGTGTTCCTGATCCCGCTCGGCATCGCGGTGTTTGTGGCCGGGGCGAGCCTATACGCATGGGAATTCCGCCGCCACGCCATCGACGACAGCCAGATCTACGCCAGCCACGGCTTCCTTTCGCCCACCCGCACCATCGCCACCCGGCTCAAGCTGCACTCGGTCGAGATCGCGCAGAGCCCGCTGGCGCGCTGGCGAGGCTATGCGACGCTGCATCTGGGCCTTGCGGGCGGCACCATGGCGATGCGCGGGGTGCCGCTCGCCGAGGCGCGGGCGATCCGCGCGGCTGTGCTGGAGACGATCAGCGCGACCGATTATTCGCGGCTCGATTCGCCCGCAGGTGCCGCAACCTAGGCTCTGAGGTCGGCCCAGTCGGGGTTCTCGGCGAACTTCCTGGCGACATAGGAGCAATCCGGGCGGATGAGGAAGCCCTGCCGCCGGGCATCATCGATCAGGCGATCGACCAGAGCGCCCGCCACCCCCCGGCCGCCGATGGCGCGCGGCACGATGGTGTGCGCGGCGATCCGCACTTCCTTGCCATCGCGCGTGCCGCCCGCTTCCCATTCGAGATAGCCCTGCTCGCTCGCGCCTTCGAGGCAGGCCAGATAGCGTCCGCCCGTGCCGGCCACGTGGTGGGTGATGGTCAGCGCTTCGCTGTCTTCGCTCATGTGGCTGTGCTCCCGCTTGCCAAGCCCGCGCGCGCGGCTAGAGGCCTTGGCCGATGACTCTGTCCAAGCCCTTCCTGTCCGACAACGCCGCCGCCGTCCACCCCAAGCTGTGGGAGGCGATGCGCGCGGCCGATGCGCCGGACAATCCCTATGACGGGGACGCGCTCTCTGCCGAGCTCGATGCGCGCTTCACCGCGCTGTTCGGGCGCGAATGTGCCGCGCTGTGGGTGGCGACGGGGACGGCGGCGAATTGCCTCGCGCTGGCGACAATGTGCGCGCCCCACGGCGGGGTGGTGTGCCACCGCGAGGCGCATATCGAGGTGGACGAGGGCGGCGCGCCGGGGTTCTTCCTCCACGGGGCCAAGCTGATGCTGGCAGAAGGCGAGGGTGCGAAGCTGACCCCTGAGGGCATCGCCGCTCTGATCGACCCGATCCGCAATGACGTCCATCAGGTGCAGCCCCACGCCGTCGCGATCACGCAGGCGAGCGAATATGGCCGCGCTTATTCGCCCGCTGAGCTGGCGGCGTTGGGGGCTTTCGCAAAGGAACGTCGTCTCGGCCTGCACATGGACGGCGCGCGGTTTGCCAATGCGGCGGCTTTCCTTGGCGGTTCGCCCGAGGATGCCGCGCGCAATGCGAGCGGCCCGGTCGACAGCCTCGCCTTCGGCTTCATCAAGAACGGCGGGATGGGGGCGGAAGCCGTGGTGCTTTTCGATCCCGAGGCGGCGCATCAGGTGCGCTATCGCCGCAAGCGCGCCGGGCATCTGCAATGCAAGGGGCGCTATCTCGCCGCGCAGATCCTCGCGATGCTCGATGACGGGCTGTGGCTCGCCAACGCGACGCACGCCAATGCCGCCGCGCAAGAGGTGGCCGCGGGCTGCGGCGACCGCCTGCTCCACCCGGTCGAGGCGAACGAGCTGTTCGTCCGCCTGACGCCTGCCGAGCGAGAGGCGCTGCGGGCGCAGGATTTCGCCTTCTACGATTGGGGCGCGGATAGCGCGCGCTTCGTTACCGCATGGAACACCCGCAGCGAGGATGCCGTCGCGCTGGGCAAGGCGATTGCCGCGCTGTGAGTGACACCGCCGCTCCGTCGATGCTCAGCCCCAAGGTGCTGATCCCGTTCCTCGTGACGGGGACGATCTGGGGTTCGACCTGGTTCGTCATCACCGGCCAGATCGCCGATGTGCCCGCCGCGTGGGGTGTGTTCTACCGCTTCATGCTGGCGACCCCGGCGCTGTTCGCGCTGGCGATGGTCATGGGCCAGCGGTTGCGGCTCAACCGGCCCGAGCATCTGTTGGCGCTGGGCGTGGGGATCGCGCAGTTTTCGGGCAACTTCCTGTTCGTCTATCATTCCGAGCAGCACATTACCTCGGGCATCGTCGCGGTGATGTTCGCGCTGCTGATGGTGCCCAATGCGATCTTCGCACGGGTGTTTATCGGCGAGCGGGTGCAGGGCGGTTTTGTCGGCGGCAGCCTGGTGGCGATTGCAGGTGTGGCGATGCTGCTGGTGCACGAATGGAACGCCGCGCCGCTCGGTGGCAACGTGTTGCTGGGGATCGTGCTGGCTGTGGGCGGGATGATGGCGGCCTCGATCGCCAATGTGGTGCAGGCCAACCCCACCGGCAGGGGCGTGCCGATGGTCAGCTTCCTTGCCTGGGCGATGGTCTATGGGGTGCTCTTCGATCTCGTCTATGCCCTCGCCACCGAAGGCCCACCGGTGGTGCCGAGCGGGTGGCAGTTCTGGGCGGGGACGGCCTATCTCGCGATCATCGGATCGGTGGTGACCTTTCCGCTGCACTACAATCTGGTGCGCCAGATTGGCGCGGGGAAGACCGCCTATAACGGCATCGTGACGGTATGCGTGGCGATGGGGCTGTCGACCCTGTTCGAGGGCTTCGTGTGGGACGCGCTCTCGGCCGGCGGCATGGCGCTCGCGCTGCTCGGCATGGGGCTGGCGCTGCGTTCAAAGCAGCGCCGCTAACCCCTCGACATAGGTGGGATAGCGCGGCGACCACCCCAGCACCCGCTTGGCCTTGCCGTTGGCGACCCGGCGGTTCTCCATGTAGAACCCGCGCGCCATCTCGGAGAGGTTCGCTTTCTCCAGCGACTCCAGCGGCGGCAAGGCTAGGCCGAGCAGCCGGCACGCGTGCTCGGTGACTTCATTGCCGCTGCACGGCAGGTCGTCGCCCAGATTGTAGGCTCCCGCCGGGGCATCCTGCACCAGCGCCGCGACCACCCCGCTGGCGATGTCGTCGACGTGGACGCGGCTGAACACCTGTCCGGGCAAGTCGATCCGCCGCGCCTTGCCTTCCCTCACCCGGTCAAGCGCCGAGCGTCCCGGGCCGTAAATGCCCGGCAGCCGGAACACCCGCGCGCCCATGCCGAGCCATGCGAGGTCAGCCTCGGCCCGGGCGTTTCGGCGGCCTTCTCCGCTTTGCGCGATGGTCGGCGTCGCCTCGTCCACCCATGCGCCCGCGCGGTCGCCATAGACGCCGGTGGAGGAGAGGTAGAAGAGAGCCTTGCCTTGCAGCGCTTCGCCATAGGCCTCCAGCACCGGATCGCCGCCGCTCGCCCGTTCGGGCGGGACGGAGGAGAGGATATGCGTCGCCTCGCCCATCGCTGCCAGCACCGCATCGCGGTCGGCAAAGGCGATGTCGCCCGCGCTCCCTGTGGCGGCTACCTGCCAACCCCGCGCCCGCATCGCGGCGGCAATACGCCCGGCGGTGTAGCCGAGGCCGAAGATCAGCAAATGCGCCATGCGGCCAACCTAAAGATTGGACGCCCGTGCGAATCAACCTAAATCGGCGCTCATGGACATCGCAAGCACCCCGATCACCCCCGAAGCCAACCCCGAACTGGCCGACGCCGCCCCCACCCCGCACGAGCCGCCCGTCATTCGGCGCGAGGACTACACGCCCTTTGCCTGGGCTGTGCCGACGACGAAGCTCGATTTCCAGCTGGGGCTGAGCGCGACCCATGTCACCGCGACCCTCGCAGTCGAGCGCAACCCCGCCGCCGCGCCGACGAACGAACTGCGCCTCAACGGCGACAGCCTCACCGCGACAAGCGTGACAGTGGATGGCGCACCGGCCGAGTGGCGGATGGATGGGCCTGACCTGATCGTGACCCTGCCGGGCGACAAGCACATGGTCGAAGTGGTCACCACCATCGACCCCAGCGCCAACACCCAGCTGATGGGCCTCTACGCCTCGAACGGGATGCTCTGCACCCAGTGCGAATCGGAGGGCTTCCGCCGCATCACCTTCTTCCCCGATCGGCCCGACGTGCTTTCGACCTATGCGGTGCGGATGGAGGGTGACAAGGCGCTCTTCCCGATCCTGCTGTGCAACGGCAACCGCGTGGCCGAGGGCGAGAACGCCGACGGCACCCATTGGGCCGAATGGCACGATCCCTGGCCCAAGCCGTCCTATCTCTTCGCGCTGGTGGCGGGCGATCTGGTGGCGAACTCCAAGCCTTTCACCACCCGCTCGGGCCGCGTGGTCGAATGCAATGTCTGGGTGCGCAAGGAAGACCTCGAACGCACCGACCATGCACTCGAATCGCTCCACCGCTCGATGAAGTGGGACGAGGACACCTTCGGCCGCGAATATGACCTCGATCTCTACAACATCGTCGCGGTCAGCGATTTCAACATGGGGGCGATGGAGAACAAGGGGCTCAACGTCTTCAACACCAAGTATGTGCTGGCCGATCCCGACACCGCGACCGACGCGGACTTCGACGCGGTCGAGGGCGTGATCGCGCACGAATATTTCCACAACTGGTCGGGCAACCGCATCACCTGCCGCGATTGGTTCCAGCTGAGCCTCAAGGAAGGCTTCACCGTGCTGCGCGACCAGCTGTTCAGCCAGGATATGCGGGGCGAGGCGGTCAAGCGGATCGAGGATGTGCGCATCCTGCGCGCCGCGCAGTTCCCCGAGGATGCCGGGCCGCTCGCGCACCCGATCCGGCCTGACAGCTACCGCGAGATCAGCAATTTCTACACAGCCACCGTCTACAACAAGGGCGCGGAAGTCATCCGCATGATGCGCGCGATGGTGGGCGAGGCGCGGTTCCGCGCAGGGTGCGACCTCTACTTCGACCGCCACGATGGCGAGGCGGCGACCTGCGAGGATTTCATCAAGGCCATCGAAGACGGCGCGGGGATCGATCTCACCCAGTTCCGCCGCTGGTATGCGCAAGCCGGTACGCCGCGCATTGCCGTATCGCAGGTGGTCGCGGGCGACACGCTCAAGCTCACCCTCAAGCAGACAGTCCCTGTCACGCCGGGCCAGCCCGACAAGCTGCCGATGCCGATTCCCCTGCGGGTCGCCCTCCACGCACGCTCGGGCGCGCTTGGGGCTGAGCAGCTGATCGTGCTGACCGATGAGGATCAGTGCTTCGATCTGCCGCTCGCCGGCGCCGATCCGGTGGTCTCGATCAACCGCGGCTTTACTGCGCCTGTCGTGATCGAGCGTGATCTGGCGCGCGAGGATCTGGTGTTCCTCGCCGCGCATGACGATGATCCTTTCGCCCGTTCGGAAGCCTTGCAGGAACTCGCCGTCGGGCACCTCGTGGGCGCGGCGAGTGGCACGCTGTCGGCAGAAGCGCAGGCGGCGGGTGAGGCGGCGATCATCGGCGCGTTCCGGTCAAGCCTTACCGACAACGCGCTCGATGATGCGATGCGCGGCGAATTGCTGGTGCTGCCGTCCGAAACCTATCTGTTCGAAGCGATGGCGGTCGGAGAGCGCAAGGCCGATCCCGGTGCGATCCACGCCGCGCGCGAGGGGCTGAAGGCTGCCATCGGCACGGCGCTCGCGGCTGAACTCGCCGCACTCCACGCCCGAGCATCGGCGATTGCGCTTGACGATCCGGCCGGGCGCGGGGCGCGCAAGGTCAAGACCATCGCGCTCGCCCTGATCGCGGCGGCCGACCCGGCGACCGCGGCCACGCTGGCGGCGGCGCAATACGACGCCGCCGACAACATGACCGACCGGCAGGGCGCGCTGATGGTGCTGTGCGGGCTCGATTGCCCCCAGCGGCCTGAGCGGCTCGCCTCGTTCTACCAGCGCTACAAGGGCAACGAGCTGGTGATCGACAAGTGGTTCACCTTGCAGGCCTTGTCGCTCCACCCCGATGTGATCGCCCATGTCCGCCAGCTGGCCGAGCATCCCGACTTCACCATGAAGAACCCCAACCGCGTGCGCTCGCTGCACATGGCCTTTGCGGGCAACCCCAAGGGTTTCCACAAGGCGGATGGCGAAGGGTATCGGATGGTGGCCGATGTCATCCTCGCGCTCGATCCGATCAATCCGCAGACGGCGGCGCGCTTCGTCCCCTCGCTGGGGCGCTGGCGGCGGATCGAGGCGGGCCGGGCGGCGCTGATGAAGGGCGAGCTGGAGCGGATCCTCGCGGCGGGGAACCTGTCGCGCGATACCTTCGAGCAGGTCAGCCGCTCGCTGGAAGGTTGAGCAGGTGACGTTCCAGACCGACACCGCGCCGCTGCTTGAAGGCGTGCCGCATGGCTTTTTCGGCAGCAGCGGCGGCGCCCACCAGTTCGGTTTCGGCGGGCCGGGGGATGGGGCCGAGGTGCGGGCGCTGCGCGCCGCAGCAGCCGATGCGATCCTGCCCGGCGGCCAGCTCGCCGCGCCCCATCAGGTGCATTCGCCCGATGTCGTCACCGTCACTGCAGCATGGGACGACAGCGCCGAGGGCCGTCCGGTCGCCGATGCTGTCGTCACCGCCACGCCCGGCATCGTGCTCGGGATCGTCACGGCGGATTGCGGGCCGATCCTGTTTGCCGACCGCGCCGCAGGTGTCGTCGGCGCAG
This sequence comes from Erythrobacter sp. BLCC-B19, assembly GCF_028621955.1. Lineage (NCBI taxonomy): Bacteria > Pseudomonadati > Pseudomonadota > Alphaproteobacteria > Sphingomonadales > Erythrobacteraceae > Erythrobacter > Erythrobacter sp. BLCC-B19. The sequence goes on along the minus strand of NZ_CP117516.1, from coordinate 1,011,205 downwards.
CCCATGCCGGGTGGCGCGGGGCCGTGGACGGCGTGCTCGAAAACACCATCGCCGCGATGGAGGCACTGGGGGCCACGCGGGCGAACATCGCCGCGGTGCTCGGGCCGACCATCGCGCAGGCGAGCTACGAGGTCGATGCTCCCTTCCGCGCCCATTTTGCCCCCGATGCCGCGCGCTTCTTTGCCGCGGCGCCTGACCGAGAGGGTGCCCCGCGCTGGCAGTTCGACCTGCCCGGGTTCATCATGGCGCGGCTGGCTGCGGCGGGGCTTAGCAAAATTGCTGATGTCGGGCGGGATACATTCTCACACGTCGCGCGTTACCATTCGCACAGGCGCGCCACCAAGGCGGGTGAGGCGAATTATGGCAGGCAGATCAGCATGATCGCGCTGCCCTGAGGTTGGCTTGCACGCTGCCGAACGTGGCTTGCTTAAAACACGGTTGGAATCTTGCTGGATTGCCGTTAATTGCCCCGCCCAAGTTTCGGGGGGAGGGTGCCGCAAGGCGCTCCAAACTCCGGAACAGGGACCAATCGACGGATACGCACCCCGGGGCGCAAGCCTCGCCATTGGAACATCACGCCGCGCGGGACGCCTCTCCGCCGCGGCAAAACGAGCAGGGTAAGACGAAATGGCTACTGACACGGCCGCCTCCAACGAACTCAGCACCGCCGATGGCGTGCGTCGCCGCGACTGGATCCACATTGCGGCACTGAGCACCGCGGGCGTTGGCGGCGCGTCGCTGCTGTTTCCGCTGGTCAGCCAGATGGCCCCTTCGGCCGACGTCAAGGCGGCGAGCACCACCGAAGTCGATGTCAGCGCGATCGCCGAAGGGCAGGCGATCAAGGCCGTGTTCCGCAAGCAGCCGCTGTTCGTGCGCCGCCTCACCGCCAAGGAAATCGAAGAGGCCAACAAGGTCGACGTCGGCAGCCTGCGCGATCCCCAGACCCTCGCCGAGCGCACCAAGGCCGGTCACGAAGACCTGCTCATCACCATGGGTGTCTGCACCCACCTCGGCTGCGTCCCGCTGGGTGCGGCCGAAGGTGAGAACCGCGGCGAGTTCGGCGGCTATTTCTGCCCCTGCCACGGTTCGCACTACGACACCGCCGCGCGCATCCGCAAAGGCCCGGCGCCCAAGAACCTCGTGGTTCCGGATTACGAGTTCACCTCCGACACCGTCATCCGCGTCGGCTAAGCCTGCGTATCTGACCGCACACCATAATCGACCCATCTTTTCATCGATCAAGCCGAGAGAACGCCATGAGTTTCGCCTGGGCCAAGCAGTACGAACCGCAAACCGCCTTGACCAAGTGGCTTGACGAGAAGCTTCCGCTTCCGCGTCTGGTCTACAATGCGGTCGGGGCCGGTTATCCGGTGCCGCGCAACCTCAACTATATGTGGAACTTCGGCGTGCTCGCCGGCTTCTGCCTGATGATCCAGATCGTCACTGGCGTCGTGCTTGCGATGCACTACGCCGCCAACGCGCAGGTCGCGTTCGGCACGGTCGAGCACATCATGCGCAACGTCAACTACGGCTGGATGCTGCGCTACGCCCACGCCAACGGGGCGAGCTTCTTCTTCATCGTGATCTACCTGCACATCTTCCGCGGGTTCTTCTACTCCTCCTACAAGGCCCCGCGCGAGATGATCTGGCTGCTGGGCGTGGTGATCTTCCTGCTGATGATGGCGACCGCCTTCATGGGCTACGTGCTGCCGTGGGGCCAGATGAGCTTCTGGGGCGCACAGGTCATCACCGGCCTGTTCAGCGCGATCCCGCTGGTGGGCGAGCCGCTGCAGATCTGGCTGCTGGGCGGCTTCGCGCCGGACAACGCCGCGCTGAACCGCTTCTTCTCGCTGCACTTCCTGATGCCCTTTGTGATCGCGGGCGTCGTGATCCTGCACATCTGGGCGCTGCACATCCCCGGCTCGTCGAACCCGACCGGCGTGGAAGTGAAGCAGGAATCGGACACCGTGCCGTTCCACCCCTACTACACCGCCAAGGACGGCTTCGGCCTCGGCGTGTTCCTGATCCTGTTCACCACCATGGTGTTCTTCCTGCCCAACGCGCTGGGTCACCCGGACAACTACATCGAGGCGAACCCGCTCTCGACGCCTGCACACATCGTGCCCGAATGGTACTTCTGGCCGTTCTACGCGATCCTGCGCGCCTTCACCGGCGACCTCAGCATCCCGTTCACCGGCATCGTGCTGATCCCGGCCAAGCTGCTTGGCGTGATCGCGATGTTCGGCTCGATCCTGCTGTGGTTCATCCTGCCCTGGCTGGACAAGAGCCCGGTGCGTTCGGGTCACTATCGTCCGATGTTCCGCAAGTTCTTCTGGTTCGGCCTGATCCCGACCATGATCGCGCTGTTCATCTGCGGCGGTGCGCCGGCGGAAGAGCCCTACGTGATCATCAGCCAGATCGCGACGGCGTACTACTTCCTGCACTTCCTCGTCGTGCTGCCGATCGTCAGCCAGATCGAGGTGCCCAAGCCCCTGCCCTTCTCGATCACCGAAGCGGTGGTCGGCAAGGACAAGGCGGCCGAAGCCCCGCGCGCTGGCAATGTCGACGGCGGTGACGCCGGCACCCTTCCTGATGGTTCGCTGCAACCGGCCGAGTAATCGGCCGGGGGCACGCCCCAGCAATCTGAACCGATAACGAGAAAGAGTTCGGTCATGTCTATTCGTCTCGGCGGCATCATTGCAGGCCTTGCCATCACCGCGGTGCTGGTGCTCTGGTCGCTCCTGCCCGGTGCCTACAACTTCGCCTTCGGCCCGGCGCCGGAAAAGCAGCCGTCCTATGCCTTCTACGAGCATGGCCATGGCCCCGAAGCCGGCTTCTCGTTCGACGGCGTGTTCGGCAAGTGGGACTATGCCCAGTTGCAGCGCGGCTATCAGGTCTACAAGGAGGTCTGCTCGGCCTGCCACAGCCTGAAGTTCGTCGCCTTCCGCAACCTGCAGGAACTCGGCTACACCGAAGCCGAAGTTGACGCCGAAGCGGCGGCCTGGACCGTCCCCGGCATCGACCCGGCGACCGGTGAGACCACCACCCGTCCGGGCGAGCCGACCGACGCTTTCCCGAGCCCCTACCCGAACAACATCGCGGCGGCTGCGGCCAACAACAACGCCATTCCGCCCGATCTTTCGCTGATGACCAAGGCGCGTCATGACGGTTCGAACTACGTCTATGACCTGCTGACCGGCTATGGCGAGCCCGATCCCGCCAAGGCAGCCAAGGTTGGTTTCGAGACCCCCGCGGGCCTCTACTTCAACAAGCACTTCCCCAACGTGAACATCGCCATGCCCCCGCCGCTTTCGATTGACGGGCAGGTGACCTATGCCGATGGCACCAAGGCGACCATCCCGCAGATGTCGGCTGACGTGGCCGCCTTCCTGACCTGGACCGCCGAGCCTTCGCTGGTGGAGCGCAAGCAGACCGGGATGTTCGTGATCGGCTTCCTGCTGTTCGCCACCGTGCTGGCCTTCCTCAGCTACAAGCAGATCTGGGCCGGGATGAAGCCGAAGAAGTCGTAAGCTTCTCTCGCTCCGGCACGCATTGGCGCCCCGTCATCCCTTGCGGATGGCGGGGCGCTCTGCTTTGAGGGGGCAAAAGGGGCTTCTCGGACATGGCATCACCGCATCTCTCTCCCGCCGAGCTGAAAGCGCTGGTGCGCACCGTGCCGGACTTTCCGCAACCGGGCATCCAGTTCCGCGATATCACCACGCTGATCGGCCACCATCAGGGCATGGCCGCGAGCGTCCACCACCTTGCCGCGCTCGCCGGTGATGTGGGCGCGCACAAGATCGCCGGGATGGAAGCGCGCGGCTTCATCTTCGGCGCGGCGGTGGCGGAGCAGCTGGGCGTGGGCTTCGTGCCTGTGAGGAAGCCGGGCAAGCTGCCGATCAATACCATCGGCATCGACTATGCGCTCGAATACGGCACCGACCGGCTCGAGATGGACCCTGGCGCGGTTGTGCCCGGGCAGAGCGTGGTGATCGTCGATGACCTGATCGCCACCGGCGGCACCGCGCTTGCCTCGGCGGAGCTGCTGCGCAAGGCGGGCGCTGTGGTCAGCCATGCGCTGTTCGTGATCGACCTGCCCGACCTCGGCGGTGCCGATCGCCTGCGGGCTGCGGGGATTACCGTCGCCTCGCTGATGGAATTCGAAGGCGACTGAACGCGCTGCCGCACGCCGGGGGAACCCGGGCGAGCCGCGCGGGGTTGTAATCATGTAACCCGCTCGTCTAAGCCCCTAATGGGTGCCGGGCGCGCCCGCTCGCCTCGCCGATCCACGCCAAAGGGAACCACCGGAACCGCCAATGGCTTATGCCTTGACGCTCTTGCTGCTGGTCACGCTGCCCTTTGCCGCCGCGCTCGCAATTGCGCTGCTGCACACGGCATCGCGCGCGCTCCATGCGGCACTGGCGGCAGGCGCAAGCGCGGGCGGGCTGGCCTTGCTGGCGAGCCTTGCGGGGCCGGTTATGGGCGGCGAAGTGCCCTCAGCCGCGTGGGCATGGGTGCCGGCCATCGGCCTCGATCTGACACTGATGGTCGATCCGCTGGGCTGGATGTTCGCGCTGCTGATCCTCGGGATCGGATTGCTGGTGGTGATCTTCGCCTATTTCTATCTCTATCCGGGCGAGGCGACCGGGCGCTTCTTTGCCAGCCTGATGCTGTTTCAGGGCGCGATGCTGGGCATCGTGATCGCGGGCAATGTGCTGCTGCTGCTGATCTTCTGGGAAATGACGAGCCTTGCCTCCTTCCTGCTGATCGGTTTCTGGCAGCACAAGCCCGAAGCGCGGCAGGGCGCGCGCATGGCGCTGGCGGTGACAGGCGGCGGCGGGCTCGCGCTGATTGCGGGGCTGCTGCTGCTGGGCATGACGGCGGGGAGTTTCGACCTCGCGACGATCCTGACGCGGGCGGAGGCGGTGCAGGCATCGCCGCTCTATCCGGCGATGCTGACGCTGATCCTGATCGGCTGCTTCACCAAATCCGCGCAGTTCCCGTTCCACTTCTGGCTTCCCCACGCGATGGCCGCGCCGACCCCGGTCAGCGCTTACCTGCACTCCGCGACTATGGTGAAGGCGGGGGTGTTCCTGCTCGCGCGGCTGTGGCCGGTGCTGGCGGGAACCGAACTCTACACCGTGACCGTCACCACGGTCGGTCTTGTGACGATGGTGTTCGGCGCGGGCGTCGCGCTGTTCCGGCACGATCTGAAGAGCATCCTTGCCTATTCCACGATCTCGCAGCTGGGGATGCTGGTGATGCTGCTGGGCTTCAGCCTTGAGGCGGCGGCGATGGCGGCGGTGCTGCACATCCTCAACCACGCGGCGTTCAAGGCCGCGCTGTTCATGTCCGCCGGGATTGTCGAGCACGAAACCGGCACGCGCGACATCCGCCGCCTTGGCGGGCTGGCCAAGGCCATGCCGATCACCGCCGCCGTCGCGACGCTCGCCGCCGCGTCGATGGCGGGGCTGCCGCCGCTGGGCGGGTTCATTTCCAAGGAGCTGATGCTCTACCAGACGCCCAAGCTGGCGCTGTTCGGAATGGCGTGGCTGCTGCCGGTGCTGGCGACGATCGGGGCAACATTCTCGGTCGGCTATTCGCTGCGCCTCGCCGGGCACCTGTTCTTCGGCCAACCGCGCGAGGCCGAGCCCTTTGCCCGCGCGCATGATCCGGGCGCAGGGATGTGGGCCGCGCCCGCCTTGCTGACCACGCTGGCGGTGCTGCTCGGCCTTGTCCCGATGGCGCTGGCCGCGCCGCTGGTGGGGGCGGTGACGGGGGCTGTCACCGGCCTGCCTCGCCCCGCGGTCGAGATTGGCCTGTGGCACGGGGTCAACCTCGCGCTGATCCTCAGCCTGATCGCGGTCGCGGGCGGGGCGCTGATGCTATGGCAACACAGGCTGCTGTTGGCCGCATGGGAGAGCGCCCGCCTGCCCGATGCCAAGCGCCTGTTCGAGCGGGTGATGGCCTTTGCCGACCGCTGGGTGCGCAAGGCGATGGTCGCGAGCCATACGCCCTCGCTCCAGACCATGCTGCTGGCGAGCTTCGCGGTGATCGCGCTGCTGGTGATCGAGGGGGCGATGATCGGCGGCGGCGTGCTGACCGGCGCGCGCCCCGGCATCCCCGCGCCCGTCCCGGCCGTGATCGCCTGGGCGCTGCTGATCGCGGCGACGGCTGCCGTGGTCAACGACAGCCGCAACCGGCTGCGCGTGCTGATCTATGTCAGCGTCATCGGCCTCGTCGTCAGCCTCGCCTTTGCCGTACTGTCCGCCCCCGATCTCGCGCTGACGCAGATTTCGGTCGAGGTGGTGACGATCCTGCTGATGCTGCTCGCGCTGCACCTCTTGCCCAAGAGCCCGCCGATGCTGTCCTCTGCCCCGCGCAAGTGGCGCGACGGGGCTTTGGCCGTGGGCCTTGGCGTATTGGTCGGCGGGATCGCCTGGGCGATGCTGACGCGCGATCCGGGCGCGAGCATCGCCGCCTTCCACCTCGCCAATGCCAAGCCCGGCGGCGGGGGCAGCAATGTCGTCAACGTCATCCTCGTCGACTTCCGCGCCTTCGATACCCTCGGCGAGATCATCGTGCTGGGGATCGCCGGCCTCGGCATCTTCGCGCTGCTCGACACCGCGGCGACCGGAGCGGCAGGCGCGCGGCTCAGGGCGTGGCGCGCGGATATGCCGCTCTCGCCCGAGCGCCATCCGATGATGCTGCTCATCGCGAGCCGGATCATCCTGCCGCTGACGCTGCTGGTGGGCATCTATCTGTTCCTGCGCGGCCACAACCAGCCGGGTGGCGGGTTCATCGCCGCGCTGGTGGTGGCAGCGGCGTTCCTCGTCCAGTATCTCGCCGCCGGGTTTGACTGGTCGGACGCGCGCAAGCCCTTCGCCGAGCACAGCCTGATTGCCTGGGGCGTGCTGGTGGCGATGGCCACGGGTCTCGGGGCGATGGCGCTGGGCGCGCCGTTCCTGACCAGCTGGTTCGACTATTTCAGCCTTCCGCTGATCGGCAAGTTCGAGCTCGCAAGCGCGATGCTGTTCGATACTGGCGTGTTCTTGACGGTGCTTGGCGCGGTGATGCTGGCGCTGGCGCAGCTGAGCCACATTTCCAAACGCGCTGACAGCGCCGCTGCCAAGGCGCAGGAGGACGCGGCATGAGCTACGAATTCCTCGTGGCGAGCGCGATCGGCGTGCTCGTGGCAGGCGGCGTATTCCTCGCCCTGCGAGCGCGCACCTTTCAGGTGGTGCTGGGGCTGACCCTGATCTCCTATGCGGTGAACCTGTTCCTGTTTGCCAGCGGCAGGCTTGTGATCGGCCGCCCGCCGATCTGGGACAAGACCGTGAGCGCCTATACCGATCCGCTGCCGCAGGCGCTGGTGCTGACGGCGATCGTCATCACCTTCGGCATGACGGCCTTTGTGGTGATCCTCGCCCTGCGCAGCTTCCTTGAGAGCGGCAGCGACCATGTCGACGGTGCGCGCGTCCCCTGCGATCCGCAGGACGGGCTGGCTGCGGACGAGGCGGAGGGCGACCAGCCGTGACCCTCGCCGATCATCTGCCGGTCGTTCCCATCGCGATCCCCGCGCTGGCAGCACCGATTATCCTGCTCATCATGCGCCGGCGGCGCGCGCTGGGCGCCGGGCTGGGCTTTGCCGCGTGCCTCGCCATGCTGGCCGCCGCGCTGGCGCTGATGGTTCAGGCGGCGGATGGGACGGTCTCGGTCTATGCGCTGGGCGATTGGCCCGCGCCCTTCGGGATCGTGCTGGTGGCAGACCGGCTCGCGGCGATGATGCTGGTGCTGACCGCGGTGCTGGCGCTCATAGCGCTTGCTCATGCGACAATCACGCGGGCCTCGGCCAAGGGCCAGCACTTCCACGCGCTGTTCCAGTTCCAGCTGATGGGTCTGAATGGCGCGTTCCTGACCGGCGACCTGTTCAACCTTTTCGTCTTTTTCGAGGTGCTGCTGATCGCCTCCTACGGCTTGATGCTGCACGGGCAGGGCGCGGCGCGGCTGAAGGCCGGGGTGCAATATGTGATCGTGAACCTCGTCGGCTCGGCGGTGTTCCTGATCGCGCTGGGGATGCTCTACGCGCTGACCGGCACGCTCAACATGGCCGACATGGGCCTGCGGGTTGCTGAGGTGCCGCCTGCTGACCAAGGCCTGCTGCGGATCGCCGCGCTGCTGCTGGTGAGCGTGTTTGCGCTGAAGGCCGCAGTGGTGCCGCTGCACCTGTGGTTGCCGCGCACCTATGCGGTGGCCACCCCGGCGGTCGCGGCGCTGTTTGCGATCATGACCAAGGTCGGCGTCTATGCCATCATCCGCGTGGTGCCGCAGGTGTTCGGCGTGGACGCGGTCGCAGCGGCGGGGGCGGGTTACGAGTGGCTGTGGATCGCCGCGCTGGTGAGCGCCTGCGTCGGCTTTGCCGGGGTGTTCACCGCGCGCAGCATGGCCGAACAGGCAGCTTACGGCGTGATCGGGTCGACCGGCACGCTCTTGATCGCGGTCGCCGCCTTCACCCGCCCGAGCCTTGGAGCGGGGCTCTATTACCTCGTCCATTCGACGCTGGCAGCCGCCGCGCTGTTCCTGATCGCCGACATTGCCGCTCGGCGCAGGGGGAGCTTTGGCGATGCCGCGCAGCCCGGCCCCGACTTTGCCGGGCGCAGCGGGGTCGCGCTGTTGTTCATGCTTGCCGCGATTGCCGCGGTCGGCCTGCCGCCGCTGTCGGGCTTCATCGGCAAGCTGCTGATCCTCACCGCCGCCGGAGGGCAATCCGGCTGGGGCTGGGTGTGGAGCGTGATCCTGGGGACGACCTTCATCGGCGTGGTCGGCTTTGCCCGCGTGGGCAGTGCAGTGTTCTGGAAGGTGCGGGAGGACTGCGATGCTCCAGCCCGGACGGTGTCCCGCCTCGACCATTTGCCCGCTGCTGTCGCACTGGCACTGCTGGCGGCGCTGTCGGCGGGTGCGGGCTGGGCGAGCGCCTATGCCGACGAGACGGCCTGGCAGGTGCTCGAACCGCTGGTCAACCGCGCTGCGGTGCTGGGACAGGAGCCTGCACCATGAGCCGCCTGTTGCCGCATCCCGGCCTCTCTGTCCTGCTGGTCGTCATGTGGATGGTGATGGTCGGCGACCTCACCTTCGGCGCGCTGTTCCTCGGGCTGGTGTTCGCCGTGCTGGTGCCGATCTTCACCGCACCCTGGTGGCCGGGGCGACCGCGGGTGCGGTTCGGCAAGGGGCTCGCTTTCTGCGCGCTGGTGGTGCGGGACATCATCGTCGCGAACTTCGAGGTCGCGGCGATCGTGCTGTTCAAGCCGACCCGCGATCTGCGCCCCGCATGGCTGACGATCCCGCTCGACCTTGCCTCGCCCGAGGCGGTCACGGTGCTGGCGGGCACGATCAGCCTGACCCCCGGCACGGTCTCTGCCGATGTTTCCGCCTGTGGCCGTTTCCTGCTCGTCCACGCGCTCCATGCCCCTGATCCGGCAGCGGAAATTGCCAAGATCAAGGCGCGCTACGAAGCCCGGCTGAAGGAGGTTTTCGCATGAGCCTGTCAGTGCTTGAGGGGGCGCTCGCCTTCGGCTTTGCGGCGCTGGGGCTCGCATTGGCGATGAACCTGTGGCGGCTGTTCAAGGGGCCGGGGGTGGCCGACCGGATCCTTGCGCTTGATACGATGGTGATCAATGTCATCGGCCTGATCGTGCTCGCCGGGATCGCCACCGGGAGCGGCACGTCCTTCGAGGCGGCGCTGCTGCTGGCGATGGTCGGTTTCATCGGCACGGCGGCCTATGCCAAGTTCGTGCTGCGCGGGAATATCATCGAATGACCGCTGCCGAGATCATTGTCAGCGCGTTGATCGTGCTGGGGGCCGGCTTTGCGCTGGTGGGCAGCTGGGGGCTGGTGCGCCTGCCTTCGCTGATGGAGCGGCTCCACGCCCCGACCAAGGCCACGACGTTGGGATTGGGCGCGATCCTTGTCGCGTCGGTGGTGTGGTTCCAACTTGGCGAGGGGGTGTGGACCACCCACGAGATCCTCGTTTCGGCCTTCCTCTTCCTCACCGCGCCGGTCAGCGCGAACCTGATCGCCAAGGTGCATCTGCACCGGTTGCGGCTGGGTGAGGGGGGCGAGGTGCCCGGCCCGGCAGGGCTTCCCGAGCGCCCTTCGCCCGATGCCGATTGGGCGACGCATGAGGCACCGCAACTGGGCAGCACAGGCGACATGGCGGGCGATTAGCCCCGCCGCGCCTCCTGCGATAGCGCCAGTGTTTCACGTGAAACATCACCGCAGCGCCGGTGCTTGCCGCGCCAGCGCTGCGTAACACCTGCGTAAAACCTGCAATGGCAGGGCAGCGCCAGCCGCCAATCAGCCCGCCTTGGTCGCCGCCGCATAACGCGCCGAGACCTTGCCCCAGTCGACCACCTGCCACCAGCCATCGAGATAGTCGCCGCGGCGGTTCTGCCACTTGAGGTAATAGGCGTGCTCCCACACGTCATTGCCCAGCACCGGCGTGCCCTTGACCTCGGCTGCGTCCATCAGCGGGTTGTCCTGATTGGGGGTCGATGTGATCGCCAGCTTGCCGTCCGCGCCCACGATCAGCCACACCCAGCCCGATCCGAACCGCGCCGTGCCCGCGGCCTTGAACGCCGCCTTGAACTTGTCCATCCCGCCGAACTGTGCGTCGATCGCCGCGGCCAGCTCAGGGGAAATCGCGCCGACCTTGTCTGCCGGCGCCATCGTCTCCCAGAAGAAGGTGTGGTTCCAGTGTCCGCCGGCATTGTTGCGGATCGCGGCCGGCAGCGTGCCCGCGCGCGCGACCAGCTGTTCAAGCGGCACCCCCGCGAGCGACGGATCGGCGGCGATCGCCTTGTTGAGATTGTCGACATAGGCCTGATGGTGCTTGCCATGGTGGATCCGCATCGTCTCGGCATCGATCACCGGTTCAAGCGCCTCGGGCGCATAGGGCAATGGCGCGAGCGTAAAGACGGCAGGCGCAGGCGCAGGCGCGCTCTGCTGTGCGCTCACCGCCAGCGGCAGCGCGGCAGCGGGCAGGGCGAGCGCAGCGATTGCGAGCGAAAAGGCCTTGGCACGGGTCATCACGAATTCTCCTGATCGGCGCGCGGGCGGGCCGGCGCGGCACCTTGTCTTGGCCTCACATTTGGCGACGGCGGCGCGCATGGCAAGGCCTGCTGCGACAAGCCGAGCCCTATGCGCTGGCCGGTGCCAGACGCGCGGCGATGAAGGCGCTCTCGTCAGGGGTGGGCACCCATGCCGAGCGCAGCAGCCCCTGCGGCCCGAACAGCGCGGTGACGATCCCGCCCGTGCCTTCCCTTGCCCACACGGCCGCCAGCTGATCGGCCAGCGGATCATCAACCGGCCCGTTGTCGCCGCGCACATGGCGCAGCCAGGCGGCAAGCGCGGTGAGGATCGCCGGGCAGCCGCGCTGCTGCGCCTGCGCGTCGGCCAGCGTCGCCAGCCAGCGCTGCGGGATCTTCTGGCTGCCGTCGATCGCGATCTGCGCCAGCCGGTGATTGAGCGCCGCATTGGCAAAGCGGGCGATGAGGTCATCGGCATAGGGGTCAAGGCGCTGGCCCGGCCCGGCGGCGATGGTGGGTGCGGCCTCCTCGCGCATCAGCGCCTCGGCCAGCGCGCGCAAGGCCGGATCGGCGATGGCCTGATGAACATAGGCGTGCCCGCGCGCCAACCCGCAATAGGCCAGCAGCGAATGGGCGCCGTTGAGCATCCTGAGCTTGGCGTTCTCGTAAGGCGCGACATTTGCGACGATCTGCACGCCGTGGTGCTCCCACGCGGGACGCGGCCCGGCAAAGCGTCCGGCGATCACCCACTGGCTGAACGGCTCGGCAAACACCGCGCCCTCGTCGCGCATCCCGATCATGGCCGCGATGTCATCACGATCGGCGGGAGAGGAGGCAGGCACGATGCGGTCGATCATGGTCTCGGGCGCGGTGCATTCCTGCGCGAACCAGCGCGCCAGCGCCGGATCGGCGGCATCGAGCCATGCGCCGACCAATTGGCCCAGAATCGTGCCATTGCCCGGCAGATTGTCGCAGCTGAGCAGGGTGAGGCCGGGAAGGCCCGCAGCGCGGCGGCGGCGCAGCGCCTCTTCCAGCAGCGGGTAGAAACCGCCAGCGGCCTGCGCCCGGTCAAGCGCCCCGTCAGGCGCGCGGGCATAGCCCTTTTCGGTGATGGTGAAGCTGGCGATGTGACATTCGGGTGCGGCCAGCCGGGCGATGATCGCCTGACGGTCAGGAGAGCCGACCAGCACCTCGCGCACCGCCCCGATCACGCGGGTCTCGGCGCGCGCTCCGGTGCGCGTGGTGAGGGTGTAGAGCCCGTCCTGCGGGTTCAGCTGCCGGGCCACGCTGTCCGATCGCAGCGACACGCCGCTGATCCCCCATTCCTGCGCGCCATCCGCGATGCAGGCCTCGGTGTACCACGCCTGATGCGCGCGGTGGAACGCGCCGATCCCGAAATGGACGATACCGCTGGCCTGCGGCAGCCGCTGCGGCCGCAGCACCGCGGGCGGCAGATGATCGAGCTGCGCGCGCGACAGCCTCACAGCCGGTAGGCCTGCTTGGCGAGGTTGTAGGCGAGATCGCGCGCCAGCTCGGCGGCCTCGTCCTCGCTCAGCCGGTGTTCGGCGACCAGTTCGGCAAGATAGCCGCAGTCGATCCGCCGGGCGAGATCGTGGCGCGCGGGGATCGAGAGGAAAGCGCGGGTATCGTCGTTGAAGCCGACCGTGTTGTAGAAGCCCGCCGTCTCGGTGGTCATCCGGCGGAAGCGGCGCATCCCCTCGGGGCTGTCATGGAACCACCACGCCGGGCCCAATCGCAGCGCGGGGTAATGCCCGGCCAGCGGTGCGAGTTCGCGGGCATAGGCGCTCTCGTCGAGCGTGAAGAGGATGATCGTCAGCCCCGCTTCGTTGCCGAACTTCGCCAGCAGCGGGCGCAGCGCGGTGACATAGTCGGTGCGGGTCGGGATGTCGGCGCCCTTGTCGCGGCCGAAGCGGTGGAACAGCTGCGGGTTGTGGTTGCGGAAAGATCCGGGGTGAATCTGCATCACCAGCCCGTCCTCAAGGCTCATCGCCGCCATTTCGGTGAGCATCTGCGCGCGGAACAGCTCGGCATCGGCGGGGGTGGCCTTCCCGCCGCGCACGCGGGCGAACAGCGCCGCGGCCTCGGCGCGGGGCAGGTCGGCGGTGGCTGCGGTGGGGTGGCCGTGATCGGTCGAGGTTGCGCCCATCTGCGCGAAGAACGCGCGGCGCTGGCGATGCGCGGCGAGATAGCCGTCCCAGCTCTCGCAGTCCTCCCCGGTGATCGCGGCAAGCTGGGCGAGATTATCGGCGAAGCCTTCGAATTCCGGGTCGACCACCGGATCGGGGCGATAGGCGGTGATCACCCGGCCCTGCCACCCGCTGTCGCGGATCGCCTGATGGTGGGCGAGCGGATCGAGCGGGCTTTCGGTGGTGGCGATCACCTCGATCCCGAAGCGTTCAAACAGCGCACGCGGGCGGAAGGCATCGCTGGCGAGGCGATCGGTGATGTGGTCGAAATAGTGATCGGCGGTGGCGGCGGAGAGCCGCACATCGAGCCCGAAGGCCTCGGCGAACACCCAGTCGAGCCAGATCTGCGAAGGCGTGCCGCGGAACAGGTGGTAATGGCTGGCAAACAGGCGCCACGCCGCGCGCGGATCGGCGCGGCTCTCCTCGCCGACCGGGGCAACGCCGAGGTCTTCCATCGCAATCCCTTGCGAATAGAGCATCCGCAGCACGTAGTGATCGGGCACCAGCAGCAGCTCGGTCGCATTGCCGAAGGGGGCATTGGTCGCAAACCAGGCCGGATCGGTGTGACCATGCGGGCTGATGATCGGCAGGCTTTTGACCGCGTTATAGAGCCGCCGGGCAATGTCGCGCATCGCCGGATCGACCGGCAGCAGGCGATCGGGGTGGAGGGTGAGGGCAGGCGTCATCATCGGCTCCGACATTGATTCGCGCGCGATCATTGCCACGCACGCGTTCTCTATGACACCGGTTTCTTCAAATCGGCCTGCACCGTCAGATCGCGCCGTGTTCGGACAAGGTGGCCAAGGTCGGCGGCACACACCTGCCCGCCGTGATCACAGCACGAACCGCCGAGGCGAAGTCGCCTCGGTGGGTGGCAAGATGGGGTTGGGAAAGGGAGGGCTGGAGCGGGTAGCGGGAATCGAACCCGCATAGCCAGCTTGGAAGGCTGGAGCTTTACCACTAAGCTATACCCGCTCACTGGGCTGGCGGCCCAATGCCATTGTTTGGCTTGGCAGGTCAACGGCGATTTGCCGGTGTCAGGACTGGCGCGGGGTGACCGCCATGTTGTCGATCAACCGTGTCCCGCCGATCCGGGCGGCGACCAGCAGGCGTGCGGGGGTGGGGCCGAGCGCGCCAAGCGGGGCGAGCGATGTGCTGTCGGCCAGCACGGCGTAATCGACGCTGGCAAAGCCTGCCGCGATCAAGGCGGCCTCCAACCCGGCGAGGGTGGCGGTTACCTGCGCGCCGCCCTCGATCGCGGCAATCGCCGTCTTCATCGCGCGGGGCAGCGCCGCTGCTGCGGCGCGCTGTTCGGGGGTGAGGTAGCGGTTGCGGCTGCTCATGGCGAGGCCGTCCGGCTCGCGCACGGTGGGAACCCCGATGATCGCGTCGACGTGCGGCGCGGTCAGATCAAGGTCGCGCGCCATCGTCCGGATCACCGCGAGCTGCTGGAAGTCCTTTTCCCCGAAGAAGGCCACATCGGGCTGCACCTGGTTGAACAGCTTGCACACCACCGTTGCCACGCCGTCGAAATGGCCGGGCCGGGCCGCGCCGCACAGGCCATCGCTGACCCCGGCGACGCTGATATTGCTGGCAAAGCCCGCCGGATACATCGCCTCCACCGTCGGCGCCCACAGCAGCGCCACGCCCTCGGCCTCCAGCAGCGCCGCGTCGGCGGCCAATTGGCGGGGGTAGGCGTCGAGATCCTCGTTGGGGCCGAACTGCTTGGGATTGACGAAAATCGAGGCGACCACGTGATCGGCCGCGGCCCGGGCGCGGCGGACCAGGGTCAGATGGCCTTCGTGCAGCGCGCCCATCGTGGGCACCAGCGCGATGCGTGAACGGGGCGATCCGCCTCCGCCGCGCAGCTGTGCCAAAGCGGTTCTCAACATCAGCAACCCATTGACCGTTTGCACCGCCACGCCTCCACGGTTAGACCGAAACCGCGCCCTAGCGGCGCTTCCTGTCCCAATTCAAGCCGATCCGCTGCCAGAGAGCCCCCGTGACTGCAATGCCGCCTGCATCGAGCGTCCAGCCTGCCGAACCCGTGCTCGCCGGGCGTCGCCTGCGCAAGGGGCAGGCGCATCGCATCGTCTTTGCCAATGAAAAGGGCGGCACCGGCAAGTCGACCACGGCGGTGCACGTGGCGGTGGCGCTGTCCTATCTGGGCGCGCGGGTGGCCGCGATCGACCTCGATCCGCGCCAGCGCACCACGCATCGCTACATCGAGAACCGGCTCGCGACGCTCGAAAAGCGCGGCCTCACGCTGCCGACCCCGGCGTGCGAGGTGTTTCGCGGGGAGACCACCGGCGATCTGATCGCGATGATCCGGCGGATGGAAGCCTCGTGCGATTTCCTCATCGTCGACAATCCGGGGCGCGATGATCCCTTCGCGCGGATCGCGGTCGAACACGCCGATACGCTGGTGACCCCGATGAACGACAGCTTCGTCGATTTCGACCTGATCGGGCAGGTCGATGCCGAGACCTTCAAGGTGCGCAAGCTTTCGTTCTTTGCCGAGTTGATCTGGGAGGCGCGGATGAAGCGCAGCCGGATGACGATCGAGCAGCAGCGGCCCGAGATGGACTGGATCGTGGTGCGCAACCGCACCGGCCACGTCGAGGCGCGCAACCAGGCGCGTCTGCACAAGGCGCTGAACGAGATGGCCAAGCGCGTCGGTTTCCGGGTGACGCAAGGCCTGTCGGAGCGCGTGATCTATCGCGAGCTGTTCCCGAGCGGGCTGACCTTGCTCGACAAGGGGCACCTCGGCGATCTTGGCACCAGCCACCTCGTCGCGCGGCAGGAGTTGCGCGCGCTGGTGAAGGCCTTGAGCCTGCCGGCCTTCGATCGTGAACAAGGGGAGCTGGAGTTGGCCTGATGCTGCGCGCGGTGATCCTGATTGCGGTGGCGTGCTTCTTCTGCCGCTGGGCGACCGGCAAATGGCCGTGGGATTTCCTGCGACCCACGCCGACCCGCAGCCAGGCGATCTTCCGCGCGCGCAAGCTGCTCGGGGTCGAGGCCGGGGCGGGGCGGGACGAGATTATCGCTGCCCATCGCCGGCTGGTGACGCTGGTCCATCCCGACAAGGGCGGCACCACGGCCGCGATGCAGGAAGCCAATGCGGCGCGCGATCTGCTGCTGGCCGAACTGCCGGGCGCACCGCTGCCGACTTCGGATGATGATGGCCTGCGGTAACCCCGCAATTGACACAAGGGCATCCTGGGGGTCTGACGATCCGGGCCGGGAATGGTGGGAATAGCCGGGAGGTTCAATCCGTTATGGATGCGAACATCGGCACGATCCTGCCGCCCGTCGGGTAGCCAGCCTGAGGCAAAGAGGAGCATCGCCCACCATGCAACATCATTTCCACCCGACCGTGCTGCGCGAATACGACATTCGCGGGATCATTGGCGAAACCCTAGGCGCCGATGATGCGCGGGCGATCGGCCGGGCGTTTGGCACGCTGCTGCGCGAGGCGGGCGGGAAGACCGTTGCGGTGGGTTACGACGGGCGCGTGAGTTCGCCCATGCTCGAACACGCGCTGGTCGAGGGGCTGACGGCGAGCGGTTGCGATGTCGTGCGGATCGGCCTCGCGGCGACGCCGATGCTCTATTACGCCGAAGCCTCAGCCGAACAGGTGGATGGCGGCATTCAGATAACTGGCAGCCACAATCCCCCCAATTACAATGGCTTCAAGATGGTATTTCTTGGCCGGCCGTTCTTCGGCGCCGATATCCAGAAGCTCGGGAAACTGGCAGCAGACGGCGCGTTCGCCAGCGGCATGGGCAGCGTCACCACGCGCGACATCCTCGGCGAGTATGTCGAGCGTCTGCTCGATGGGCTGGCCGGGATCGATCCCGAGGCGCTGGAGAAGATCCGCGTCGGCTGGGATGCGGGCAACGGCGCGGCTGGCCCCGCGCTCGAAGCGCTGGCGGCCCGGCTGCCGGGAGAACATCATCTGCTGTTTACTGATGTTGATGGACATTTTCCAAACCACCATCCTGATCCGACTGTGGAAGCCAATCTGACCGATCTGCGTGCGCTCGTCGCGGCAAAGAACCTCGATTTCGGAGTGGCTTTCGACGGGGATGGCGACCGGATCGGGGCGATCGACGGCACGGGCCGGGTGATCTGGGGCGATCAGCTGCTGATGATCTATGCCGAGGATCTGCTCAAAAACCGTCCGAATGCGACGATTATCGCCGATGTGAAGGCCAGCCGGGCGCTGTTCGACCGCGTGGCCGAACTCGGCGGCGAGCCGCTGATGTGGAAGACCGGCCACTCGCTGATCAAATCCAAAATGAAGGAAACTGGTGCGCCATTGGCGGGCGAGATGAGCGGCCATGTGTTCTTTGCGGACGAATATTACGGCTATGACGATGCGCTCTATGCTGGGGTGCGCCTGCTGGCGGCGGCGGCGCGACTCGGCAAATCGGTGACCGAACTGCGCTCCGCGATCCCGCCGATGCTCAACACCCCCGAACTGCGCTTTCAGGTCGATGAGGCGCGCAAATTCGCCGCGATGGCCGAAATCGCCGAGCGGCTTGCCACGGCGCCGGGGCCGGAGGTTGAAAGCGTCAACACCACCGATGGCGTGCGGGTGAACACGAAGGACGGCTGGTGGCTGCTGCGCGCGTCCAACACGCAGGACGTGCTGGTGGCCCGGGCGGAAAGCGACACGCAGGCGGGGCTCGACCGGCTGCTCGCGCAGATCGACGCGCAGCTTGCCGCATCAGGCCTCGAACGGGGCGAGAGCGTCGGCCACTAGCCCTGCAATTCCAATTGCCTGACGCGGGCGGTCGGCTATGACAACCGCCATGCTCGTAGGGATTGATCTTGGCACCACCAACAGCGCGGTCGCGGTGTGGAAGGATGGTGCGCCGCAGCTGGTGCCCAATGCGCTGGGCAAGGAGCTCACCCCCTCGGCGGTCAGCCTTGCCAAGGGCGGGCAGAGCTGGGTGGGAGAAGCCGCGCTAGACCGCATGGCGACCCATCCGGCGGACACCGTCACCAGCTTCAAGCGGATGATGGGCACCGCCTCCACCGTCACGCTGGCGGGGACGACCCTCAGCCCCGAAGACCTCTCGGCGATGGTGCTGCGCTCGCTGGCCGACGATGTCGAAGCGGCGATGGGCGAGCGGCCCACAGCGGCAGTCATCACTGTCCCTGCCTATTTCAACGAACGCCAGCGCCGCGCCACCCGCCGCGCGGGCGAGATCGCCGGGCTTGAGGTCAAGCGCCTCATCAATGAACCCACGGCCGCCGCGCTCGCCTTCGGCCTTGCCGACCGGGGTGACCGCGAGCCGTTTCTGGTGTTCGACCTTGGCGGGGGCACCTTCGACGTCTCGATTGTCGAGATGTTCGAAGGCATCGTCGAAGTGCGCGCCTCGGCGGGGGACAACCGGCTGGGCGGCGATGATTTCGACGAGGCGCTGGTGAAGCTGGTCGAGCCGCTGCTCGACAACCCCGGCGCTCTGGATCGCATCCCGGCAGACCGCCGCCGCGCGCTGCTCAACCTCGCCGCCGAACGCACGCGGCGCGCGCTCACCACCTCCGAAGCCGCCGACTTCAACGTGGTTGCCGATGGCACGCCGGTCACCGCAAGGGTCACCACCGAAGCCTTCGAGGAGGCCGCCGCCGGCCTCGTCAAGCGCCTGCGCGATCCGGTGATCCGCGCGCTGCGGGACTGCCATATCGATGTGAAGAGCCTGTCGGACATCGTGCTGGTCGGCGGGGCGACGCGGATGCCGGTGGTGAGGAAGGCGCTGACCCGGATGTTCGGGCGCTTCCCCAATTCCACCGTCCACCCCGATCATGCCGTCGCGCTGGGCGCGGCCATTCAGGCGGGGCTCTTGTCGGGCGGGGATGGGCTGGAGGAAATCCGCATCACCGACGTTGCGCCCTTCACGCTCGGGGTCAACACCGCCACCCGCGATGCGCATGGCCGGTTTCACGACGACATCTTCGCCCCGATCATCGAGCGCAACACCCCCGTGCCGGTGAGCCGGATCGAGCGGTTCTTCACGCTCGGCGACAACCAGCGCAAGGTGCTGTTCGCGATCTATCAGGGCGAAGCGCGTGACGTGAAGAAGAACGTCAAGCTGGGCGAACTTGAGGTTCCCGTCCCCCCGCGCCCGGCAGGCGAGGTGGGGGTCGATGTGCGCTTCACCTATGATACCAGCGGGCTGCTGGAGGTGGATGTCGAGGTGCCCGTGACCGGGCTCAAGCGCAATCTGGTGATCGTCGACGAGGATGACCGCCGCAGCCAGAAGGACATCGAGGCGCGGCGCAAGGCGCTGGACAAGCTGAAGGTGCATCCGCGCGATGAAGCGGAGAATGTCGCCATGCTGGCGCGCGCCGAACGCGCCTATGAAGGCTTCACCGGCCCGGTGCGCGATTATATCGGGCAGGCGCTCACCGAGTTTCAGGGCGCGCTCGACAAGCAGGACCCGCGCATCATCGCCGACGCGCGCGACGCGCTGGGCGGGCTGCTTGACCAGATCGAGGCCAATCCGCCGCTATGAGCCGGCCTTTTCCGTGGAGCCGGCTCGGGATCGATCCCACCAGCGATGCGGGGGCGATCCGCAAGGCCTATGCCGACATCCTGCGCGCGACCAATGTCGACGAGGATATCGCCGGCTATGCCGAACTGCGCCGCGCGCGCGATTCTGCCTTGTGGCTGGCGGCGCAGGGCGTGCGCGAGGACGCGGAGGAAACGGACGAGGACGAGGATGAGGGCGAGCTCTACGGCCTCGGCGCGCTTGACGATGATCCCGATGACGACTGGCTGGATGATGGCGGCGCATGGGACATCGCGCCCGGCATCCAGCGTCCCGGCGAGGCCGACCCGGATTTCGGCTCCGCGCCCCAGCCGGAGCTGACCGAAGACCAGCGGCGCGCCCGCGCGGCGTGGAACACGCTGCTCGATGTGCTCTATCCCGATGGCGCCAACAGCGACGAGGCCGTCACTCATGCCGAGCTGGAGGAAGGCCTTGCCGCGCTCGATGTGCTGATCGCGCGGGCCGAGGTCGCCGATCTGGCCGAAAATGATGCGCTTGATGACGGGCTGGCCGAAGTCTTCGCGCGCACCTGGCCGCGCTCGGCCCCCTTCGTCGAGCCTGCCAACGCCGCCTTCGGCTGGCTGGGCGAGGCTGGCGCGCTGGAGGAACGCCCGGCGCTGATGTTCCTCAACCAGCGATTGAAGGGGATGCGCTTCCACGAGAATGTGCAGAAGCCCGAACACCCGCTGCACAAGGCGTGGACGGAACTCTCGCGCCCCGGGCGGGCGGGGTTCTTCGACCGGCTCAAGGTCAAGCGGCTGGAGGTCGACAAGCTGCTGACCGGCATCCGCCAGCGCTATCCCGAACTGGAAAGCCACCTCGATCCCGAACGGGTCGCCTCGTGGGACAAGGGCGGGGCGCTGGACGGGACACCGGGCGGCACCGGGCCGAGCGTGGTGCGGTGGATTTTCATCCTGGTGCTGGTCGGATCGGCACTGGTGCGGCTGGCGGGCAATCTTGCCAGCGACGACAGCGACGGTTCGGCACCTTCGAGCGAAGAAGTCTCGCAGGCGCTGATCGAGGCCCAGTTGAGCATCGCGGCGGCTGAAGTGTTCGGCCCCGGCACCGATCTGGCTACCGTGCGCAAGGCCGATCCGGTGTTTGTCGATCAGTGGAAGCTCGCCGTCGGGCAGGGCAGCAACACCGATGCCGCGCTCGCCTTCGTGCGGTTCCGTGCGGCGGCTTCGGCCGAGGTGGCCGAGTATGACGAGCTGGTGGTGCGCGCCGACCTGCGCGGTAGCTGGATGCGCGCCGCGCTCGCCCAGTCGCCCGATGTCTGCCGCAACATCATGGCCGCCGACTTCGCGAGCTTGCCCTTGAAGCTCGACGAGAAGCAGCGCGGGAGGGAACAGGCGCTGCTCAAGCAATTGCTCGAAGCCAAGGTGCTGAACCACAAGCCAGAGGGCAGGCAAATCCGCTATTCGATCCCGGGCTGGCTGGTGGACCAGACCATCAAGGGCAGCGGCCTGCCCGAGGAGCGGCTGGTCGCTGCCCTGACCAAGCCCGATCACCCCGATCGCTGCAAGGCCGAAACCGCGCTGATCGAGGCGACGCTCAAGGCGCCGGGGCGGGTATCGAAGGAACTGCTGCAATCGCTTTAACCCCTATCCAGAGGGCCGATGCTGGGGCACTTAGGCTCCATCGAAATGGAGAGAATCGCATGAAATCCCTGCGCCTGATGCTTGCCGCCGGTTCGGCTCTGTCGCTGCTGGCGGCCCCTGCCACCCTTGCGGCGCAGGACGAAACCGTGCCGATGATCGAAGCCGAACCTGCAACCGATGACGGCGAGCAGCTTTCGGACGACGAGCAGGCAATGGCCGCGCTCGCCGGGATGATGGGCGGGATGGCGAAGGCCGAACCGCTCACCGCCGAACAGCAGGCACGCCTTCCTGCTGCCGAAAAGCTGATCGACCGGATCATGCCCAAGGGCGCGATGGCCGAGCTGACCAGCGGGATGTTCGACGGGCTGGGCGGACTTGGCGGGCTGGGGGATATGCCCTCCGGCCCCAAGCCTGCGCTCGCCCGCGCCTTGTCGCTGTCGCCGTTCGATGTGGAGCCGCTCTCCGATGAACAGGCAGCCGAGGCGCTCGCCCTGCTCGATCCGGCGTGGCAGGAGCGTGAGGCTGCCACCAAGGCGATGATCCCCGAACTGCTGGGCGAGGTCATGGACGTGATGGAGCCGCCGATGCGCCGCGCCATGGCCGAGCTTTACGCGATCCGCTTCTCCGAGACCGAACTTGCCGCGATCGACACCTTCTTCACGACCGAAGCGGGAAGCAAGTATGCGCGCGAATCCCTCTCGATGGCGAGCGACCCGCGCCTGATGGCCGCCAGCATGGAGGCCATGCCCGCGCTGTTTTCAATGATCGGCCAGATGGAATCGCGCATCACCGAGCGCACCGCGAACCTGCCCGCGGCGCGCAGCTTTTCTGATCTGAGCAAGGCCGACAAGGCCAAGGTCGCAAAGCTGACCGGCATGAGCGTCGAGGAGATCGAGAGCAGTATCGTCTCGACCTCCCCGGTGATGGCGCCCGAGCCGCCGCAAATCGACTGATGTGACCGCCGCCGAGGCCGCCGCTCCTCCGCTGCCGCCTGCCATCGCCGCGTGGTTTTCCGCGCGGGGGTGGCGCGTGCGCCGCCATCAGCTCGATATGCTCGCCGAGGCACGCGCGGGCCGCCATGCGCTGCTGGTGGCTGATACCGGGGCGGGCAAGACGCTCGCGGGCTTCCTGCCGACCCTGTGCGACTTTGCGGGCGACACGCCGCCGCATGACGGGCTGCACACGCTCTACGTCTCGCCATTGAAGGCGCTGGCGCAGGACGTGAAGCGCAACCTGCTGACGCCCATCGAAGAGATCGGCCTGCCCATCAAGGTCGAGACCCGCAGTGGCGACACACCTTCGGATCGCAAGAAACGCCAGCGCGAGCGCCCCCCGCACATCCTGCTGACCACGCCCGAGAGCCTCTCGCTGCTGCTCTCCTACCCCGAAAGCGCCGAGCTGTTTGGCGGTTTGAAGCGGGTCGTGATCGACGAGGTTCACGCCTTTGCCACCGACAAGCGCGGTGATCTGCTGGCGCTGAGCCTCGCGCGGCTTCACGCGCTCGCGCCTCAGGCCCAGCGGGTGGCACTGTCAGCCACTTTGGCCAACCCGCGCGACTTCCAGGAATGGCTCGCACCCCAGTCCGGCGCAGACGGCGAGATCGCGGCGGCGGCGCTGGTGCTAGGCGAGGAGGGCGCGGATCCCGAGGTCGAGATTCTGCTCCCGCAGGAAGAGCGCGTCCCTTGGGGCGGCCATGCCGGGCGCTGGGCCGTTCCGCAGCTTTACGAGGCGATCAAGGCCAATCGCACCACGCTGGTCTTCACCAACACGCGCTTCCTCGCCGAATTCATCTTCCAGTGCCTGTGGGAGGCGAACGAGGATCACCTCCCCATCGGCATCCACCACGGCTCGCTGAGCACCGAGGCGCGGCGCAAGGTCGAGGAGGCGATGGCGCGGGGGGACTTGCGCGCGCTGGTGTGCACCGCCAGCCTCGATCTCGGGATCGACTGGGGCGACATTGATCTGGTGGTGCAGATGGGCGCGCCCAAGGGGTCATCGCGCCTGCTCCAGCGGATCGGGCGCGCGGGGCACCGGCTCGATGTGCCGAGCCGCGCGGTGCTGGTGCCGGGCAACCGCTTCGAATTCCTCGAAGCCATGGCGGCAAAGGAAGCGGTCGACCAAGGCCAGCGCGATGGCGAGGCGTTCCGCCCCGGCAGCCTCGATGTGCTCGCCCAGCACGTGATGGCTTGCGCCTGCGCGGGGCCGTTCCATGAGGATGTGCTTTTGGCGGAGGTGCGGTCTGCGCTGGCCTATAGCTGGGTGGACGCGGCGACCTTCCAGCGCGTGCTGGGGTTCGTCTCCAACGGTGGCTATGCGCTCAAGGCCTATGACCGGTTCCAGCGGATCGTGCGGGGCAAGGACGGCGTGTGGCGACTCGCGCACCCCAATCAGGCGCAGCGCCACCGGATGAATGCCGGGATCATCGTCGATAGCGAGATGCTCAATGTGCGGTTCAAGAACGGCCGCAGCCTCGGCAAGGTCGAAGAACGCTTCGCCGCGCAACTCTCCCCGGGCGACACCTTCTTCTTCGCTGGCATGAGCCTTGAGGTCGAGGGTGTGAAGGACATGGATGTGACCGTCCGCGCCGCGAAGAAGAGCGCGACGATCCCCAGCTATGGCGGGTTGCGGCTGCCGCTCACCACCCACCTGTCCACGCGGGTGCAGGCGATGCTCTCCGACCGGGCGGGGTGGGCGCGCTTTCCCGATGATGTGCGCGAATGGCTGGAGATGCAGGACTACCGCTCGCGCCTGCCTGCGCCGGGCGAGCTGCTGGTCGAAAGCTTCCCGCACGGGGGCAAGCAATACACTTGCTACTACACCTTCGAGGGCTGGAACGCGAACCAGAGCCTCGGGATGCTCATCACCCGGCGGATGGAGGATCGCGGATTGCTCCCCGGCGGCTTCGTGGCGAACGACTATTGCCTTGCGGTGTGGGGATTGAAGCCCGTCACCGACCCCGCGCCGCTGCTCTCGCCTGACATTCTGACCCACGAGTTCACCGAATGGGTCACCGAAAGCCACCTGTTGCGCCGCGCCTTCCGTGAGGTCGCGGTGATCTCCGGCCTCGTCGAGCGTCAGCATCCGGGGCAGAAGAAGACCGGCAAGCAGGTCACCTTCTCGACCGATCTGATCTATGATGTGCTGCGGAAATACGAGCCCGATCACGTGTTGATCGAAGCCGCCTGGGCCGATGCGCGGGCGCGGATGACGGATGTGGGGCGCTTGGCTGACCTGCTTGAGCGCTCGGAGCGCGAGTTGGTCCATGTCGAGCTGGAGCGGGTCTCCCCGCTCGCGGTGCCGGTGATGACCATGATCGGGCGCGAGGCGGTGCCGCAGGGGGCGGTGGATGACGAATTGCTGCTCGAAGCCGAAGGGCTGATCGCCGCCGCGATGCGCCCGGATGCACCGCTCGAGGGGGATTAGCGCGGCTGGTGGAGCGGTGCGGGGATGCAGTCGGTATCGGTTTTCGGCAGCATCGCCTCGGCCCCCGGAACATCGAACTGGGGCCGGCCCTCCAACCGCAGGCTGAACAGCAAGGGCATGGGATGGCCGTAGCTCTTGCCGAAGTCCTTGTGCTGCCTCATCCCGTCCATGCAGAACCATTGGTCGATCATGCCCGCTCGCTGGATCAATGCGAGCGTATGGACAGAGAGATTATAGGAGGCGTTCCCATCGGGTTCGAAGGCCAGCAGCGCGCGCGGTTCGAGTGTGCTGGCGTGATTGAGCAGCACCTCCAATTGCCCGGAATCCACCGCCACGCCGTTGAACAAGATGGCATCCTCAGGGGTGACCCTTATGCGTAGCACGATTGGCGGATCGGCCTCGTCTGGCAGATTGGCGGGCGGGGGGCGCAGATCCACCAGCAGCGCGTGTGTGGGGACCTGGCTTGCGGCGAGCAGGAACACCACCGCGATGAACAGCGCGACGAACAGCATCGGGCGCGTGTCGATGCCGCGGATCGGTTGGCCGTGGTCGAAGCGCCGCGGTGCGGGGCTGCGGCGCATCGCCGGGTGGGGCATCAGTCGAGGTTCCGGAAGCGGTCGTTGCCGACGAAGGTGAAGCTTTCCGCCCCCTCCTCGCGGATCAGGGCGATGGTGCGCGCGGCCACATCGTAACTGGCGAGGGCATCGGGATCGAAGCGCAGCACGGGCTGATCGGCGCGCGCGCTGGCGGCGGCGATCTGGGCGCGCAGATCCTTGGCCGAGACGGCAGTTCCGTTCCATGACAGGCGGTCGTCGGCGTCGATGGTGACGGTATTGCTCTCCAGCACCGGGAGCCTCGCTTCGCCCTTGGGCAGGTCGACCGGGGTGACATTGACCGGGGCGGGGATGGCGAGGATCAGCATGATCAGCAGCACCAGCAACACGTCGATGAAGGGGGTGACGTTCATGTCGCCCATCGGGCGGGGGCGGGGGCCGTAGAGGTTGGGGCGGGACACGGTGTGCGGCATGGGGCGCTCTCCTCATTGCAGCATCGGCGGCAGGGGGCGGCCGTGCTGCTGGATGGAGTTTATCGCAAAACCAAGCAGTTGCCTAATGCGTACCGGTATCAGGACAGCAACCGAACAGCGCGCCGCGGCGCCCATGAAAAAGGGGCGCCGCGATCACTCGCAGCGCCCCTTGTCTCTGTGCAAAACCGTACAGCAGCGGTGCAAAACCCGACAAGGCGGGCCACCGCGTGACGGCGCGGCTTACTTGCCGAAGTCGCGGTAGCGGTCGTTGCCGACAAAACCGAACTTGGTCACGCCCGAGCCCTTGATGATCTGCAGCACGCGGGCCGACAGGTCATAGCTTGCGAGCGGTTCCGGTTCGAACTGCAGCTCCGGCTCAACCGCCATCGCCTTGGTCTGTTCGAGGATGGTCATCAGCTGACCTTCATCGACGACCGTGCCGTTCCACAGGATCTGCTCGTTCATGGTGAGCACGACCTTGTTCTTGACCGGATCGATCGGCGGCGGATTGTTGATCGGCGACGGGGTCGGCAGATCGATGTCGACCGAGTGGGTCGCCACCGGGATGGTGATGATGAACATGATGAGCAGAACGAGCAGAACGTCGATCAGCGGCGTCATGTTCATGTCCATCATCGGCTCGCCGTCGAGCTTGCCTCCAGACATACCCATGTCAGTTACTCCCTAGTGGCCGCGTCAGGCGCCCGGATCGACCGGGTTCGAAATGAACCCGACCACCGGATAGCCAGCGCGCTGGATGTTGTAGATCGTGCCCGCAACGCACTTCCAGGGCGCGTTGACGTCGCCACGGATGTGAACCTGGGGAATGTCCTCGGGGTTCTTCATCAGGTTCTCGGCCCCGCCTGCGCGCTTGACGATCGCGTCAAGCCGCTCGAACGCCTGCTTTTCCAGCTCGGCCGAGGTCACCGGAGTGATGTTGTTGAAGTAAACCCGGCATTCGCCGTTGCGCGAGGCGCCGGCAAAGCCCGGTTCCCCGGCTGCGCGGCCGGCATCGTCGGTGGTGCTGACCGTGAGCAGCAGGTTTTCCACCTTGGTCTTCGATTCGACCGATTCGAAGACCGGGATCTCCAGCTTCTCGATCGTCTGGATCGCCACGGGAACCGCGATGAGGAAGATGATCAGGAGCACCAGCATCACGTCCACCAGCGGCGTGGTGTTGATGTCGGACATGGGGGTATCGGCCCCGCCTCCCGTAGAAATCGCCATTGTGAATTCCTAGCCTGTCAAAACATTGACTTGATGAGCCTTCCCGGCGGCGGCGCGGTGCGCTGTGACCGGGGCAGCGGCGGGAGAGGCCGAAGCCAGCTCCCGCCGAGCAAAGGCAATGACGATCAGGACTTGTTGAGCGTCGGGTTGGCAGCGGGCTTGGCAGCCGGCTTGGCCGCCGGGGCCGGAGCCGCCGTCACAGCCGGCTTCACCGCGCCGTTCGAGTTCATGTAGGCGAGCAGGTCGGTCGAGAAGGTGCTCAGCAGCGCCGCGATCTTGCGGTTGCGGCCCTGCAGCCAGTTGAACGCGAACACCGCAGGCACAGCGACGAGCAGACCGATCGCGGTCATGATCAGCGCTTCACCGACCGGGCCGGCGACCTTGTCGATCGAGGCGTTGCCGGCGATGCCGATGTTGATCAGCGCGCGGTAGATCCCGATCACGGTGCCGAGCAGACCCACGAACGGCGCGGTCGCACCGACGGTGGCGAGGAAGGGCAGACCACCGGCCAGAACGGCGTTGATCGAATCTTCCGAACGCTGGAGCGAACCGTGCATGTAGTCATGCGATTCGAGGCTGTCGGTCATCTTGCCGTGGTCTTCCTGGGCCTTGACGGCGTCGTCGGCCAGCTGGCGCCATGCGCTGTTCTTCTCGAGCTTGGTCGCGCCTTCCTTGAGGCTCGGCGCGCGCCAGAAGGCGGTCTCGACAGTCTTGTACTGCTTCATCACCTTGTTCTGTTCGAACAGCTTGGTGAACATGATGTAGAACGAGCCGACCGACATGATCACCATGATGGCAAGGATCGACCAGGCGACCGGGCCGCCTTCCTTCATGGCTTGCACGAAGCCGAACTTGCTTTCGGGGGCTGCTTCGGCGGCGGCGCCGGCGGCGAGAAGGTAAAGGTTCATTGCGAAAAGTCCTCTTGAAAGAATTGTCTGGGTGGCCGGCGGCCCGAATGTCGGGGCCGCCCGCGCGATTGATCCGTCAGTTCAGCTTGTAGGTAATGCGGGTCGACCAGCTGGCGCTGATCGGTTCGCCCGCATCATTGAGCGCAGGCTCAAACCGGGCGTAGCGTTCCACCGCCTTGCAGGCAGCGCTGTCGAGAATGTCCGAACCGCTCGACGAGCTGACCGAACAATTGGTGGCGCGGCCTTCAGCGGTCACAGTGACGCGCACACCGACGGTGCCCTCGATCTCTTCCTGCGCAGCACGACGCGGATAGTCTTCCTGAATGCGCGCGGCCCAGCCACGTTCACCCTTGGTCTTCACCCCACGCGCCTTGGACGGCGGCTTGGGCTGGGTCGGCGGGCCCACGGGAGCCGGCTGCGGCGTGCTCGGCCGCGGATCGACGGGGGCAACCGGCGTGGGATCACGCGTGGTTTCTGCCTGGTTGTTGGTCGGCAGATCGAACGGCATCGGCGGCGCGTTGGGCGGCGGCGGCGAAGTCGGTTCGGGGGTGTCTTCCGGCGGCGGCGGCGGCTCGTCCGGTGGCGGCGGCTCTTCTTCCTTGACTTCGACGGTGGTGACGCGCTCGGCAATCTGCTTCACAGCGTCAATGGCAAGTCCGGTCACAAGCAGATACCCGACCGCGATGTGGATCAGCGCCACCATCACGATTGAGGTCGTCTTGTTCCCGGCCTGGGCTTGGCTAGCGTAGGACATCCAGCGCTTTCTCTCCAAATACTCGCCGATCATGCGATCGGCACACTCCCCACCCAGCCGGCCTTGCGGTCGGCGAGCGGATCCCGGTCATTTCGGTCCTCCCACGCCGGATGAGAAGCAGGGCGGCCTGCGCAATAAACGCAAAGCCCGAACTCTCCCCGGCTGGCACATACAGGGCTTAGGGACCCTATACGCAACCTGAACTGTCTGAGCGGCAATGTCCCCAGTCCCGCGCAATCAGCACTGCGGGCTTTAACGGGCAACCCCTAGTCGATCAAACGCTTTTGCGGTTCAGCGCCAATTCACTGCGAGCGATGTGCAATAAGACATGATAGGGGAGCATCGTTCGGGCGCCGTTCGCAGGCACCGGCAGGGCCACAGGTTAAGGATGAATTAATGCCGTTTTTCAATCCTCTGAAGCTTTCCATGACAGCGGTGGCAGGGCTGATCTGGGTGCCCGTTGCAGGGCAGGCGCAGACCCTTCCGGCCGCGCCCGCGGTGTCCGAAAACGGGCCGACCTATGCCGATCTGGCGACCCTTTCGGAGGCTTCCGAGCTGGTGATCCGGGTGCAGATTCGCGCCGCTACGGCTCTCAAGCCCGAGCGCGCGCCGGGCCTCGCACCGGGATTCGCGCGGCTTTATGTCGAGGCGCAGACCGTGGCGCTGATCGCCGGACGCAGCAGCATCGGGGGCGCGCTCAACTATGTCGTCGACGTTCCGCTGGACGCCAAGGGCAAGGTGCCGAAGCTGAAAAAGCGGGAGTTTCTGCTGTTCGCGCGCGCCGTGCCGGGCCGGGCGGGATCGGTGCAGCTGGTCTCGAAGCAGGGCCAGCTCGACTATTCCCCCGCGCTCGAGGCCCGGCTGCGCCCGATCCTGACCGAGCTTTACGGGCCCGACGTGCCGCCCCGGATCACCGGGATCAGCGACGCGCTGGCGGTGCCGGGCACGCTGGTAGGCGAATCGGAGACGCAGATCTTCCTCGCCACCGAAACTCGCGCACCGGTCGCCATCACGATCCTGCGCCGTCCGGGGCAGGCACCGCAGTGGGGCGTGTCGTGGGGCGAGATCATCGATTCGTCCGCACGCGCGCCAAGCCCTGAGACATTGCGCTGGTATCGCCTCGCCTGTTCGCTGCCCGATCAGCTGCCGAGCAGCGCCAACCTTGCCCGCGAGTCCGACGAGCGGCGGTTGGCGGCGGGCGATTATGCCTTCGTGCGCGCGGCACTCGGTGCTTGCGAGCGGCGGATCACGCAGGGCTAGGAAGACGTATCCACGCTTGACCGCAGGCCCGGCACGGTTAAGCGCCTGTCCCCGTCATTGATGGAGGGCCGCTTGACTACCGCCAACACCGCCGCCGCACCGCTGCGCATTGCCATTGCCGGGCTCGGCACCGTCGGCGCAGGCGTGATCCGGCTGCTCGATACCAACGCGAAGCTGATCGCCGCGCGCGCCGGGCGCCCGATCGAGGTGGTCGCGGTCAGCGCGCGCGAGCGGGGCAAGGATCGCGGCGTCGACATCGCCCGCTTCGCCTGGGAAGACGACATGACCGCGCTCGCCCGGCGCGATGACGTTGACGTGGTGGTCGAGCTGGTCGGCGGGTCGGATGGCCCGGCGCTCGCCTGCTCGCGCGCGGCGCTCGGGGCGGGCAAGGGGCTGGTCACCGCCAACAAGGCGATGATCGCGCATCACGGGCTGGAGCTTGCCCAGCTGGCAGAGGCGAACAATGCCGCGCTGAAGTTCGAGGCGGCGGTCGCGGGCGGGATCCCGGTCATCAAGGGCCTGCGCGAAGGCACCTCGGCCAACGCGCTCACCAAGGTCTACGGCATCCTCAACGGCACCTGCAATTACATCCTGTCCGAGATGGAAGCGACCGGCGCGGACTTCGCCGCCGTGCTGGCCGAAGCCCAACGCCTCGGGTTTGCGGAGGCTGATCCGGCCTTCGACATCGAGGGCGTGGACGCGGCGCACAAGCTCGCCATCCTCGCCGCGATCGGCTTCGGCACGCAGGTCGATTTCGCCAGCGTGCGGGTGACGGGCATCACGCAGGTGCGCGCTGCCGACATTGCCCAGGCCGATGCGCTGGGCTTTGTCATCAGGCTGATCGGCGAGGCCGATGTCGAGGAGGCCGCCGATGGCCCGCGCCTGCTCCAGCGCGTGCGCCCCTGCCTCGTCGCCAAGGGCCACCCCTTGAGCGCCGTCGATGGCCCCACCAACGCCGTGGTGGCCGAGGGCAATTTCTCCGGCCGCCTGCTGTTCCAGGGCGCAGGCGCAGGCGACGGCCCCACGGCGAGCGCGGTCGCCGCCGACCTCATCGACATCGCCCGCGACGAAGTGGGCGCGCCTTTCTCGATCCCCTCGGCCCAGCTCGCCGCGCTGCCGCCGGCCGAGCCGGGTGACCGGACCGAACGCACCTATCTGCGCTTCATGGTGAAAGACCGCCCCGGCGTGCTCGCCGAACTCACCGCCGCGCTGCGCGACGGGGACGTGTCGATCGAGAGCCTGATCCAGCAGGGTCGATCGCAGAGCGGGGGCGAGGTGATGGTGGCGATGGTCACCCACGAAGGCCCGGAACGCTGCGTCGCCAAGGCGCTGGCGCTGCTGGAGGGGTCGGAAAGCCTCGCTGGCGATCCGCTGGTGCTTCCGATCCTGCCGCTTTAGTTAAGCGAGCTTCCACGCAAAGTGCCTTGGTCAGCAAGGTCGCGCAACGCATTGATTGGGCGGTGATACTTCTCGCCAGCATGGATCAATGCACGAAGCGATGCCCGGCGAATGACAACCTTCAACTCATCCAAGGACGCTCCGAGCATCTCATGGACATCAACTTCCAACGACAAGGGTAGATCGCCATACTTTTTGGAGATCCGACCGTAGTGGGGCTTCTCCTCGTTCCTGAGGCCGTATCGTATCGCAAGGGTGATCCAGGAAAACGGCGCATCCTTGAAAAAGCCTGACGCGACCAATATCGGCTCCAGCTCCGCCTTTACAGCCGCAAACGCCTCGTACGTTGTCTTTGGCAGGCGTGCCGTTGTCAGCGCGACACCCGTGAAGCCCAGTTTGGTGTCATGAGGAGGTTTGGCTGGTGGCTGCATAAGCTTATTCCTCCTCCGGTCGACCAGCCTCCGGCAACCCCAGCTCCGCCGCGATCCGCCCTCGTGCGTCGGCATCGAGCGGCGCGTCGTCGCCTTCCACCGGCTTGAGCCCCTGTGCGACCCGCTCGGCGTCCGAGCCTGCGGGCGGGGTTGCAATCGCCTCGACATCGATCATCAGCGCCGGGGGCTTGGGGCAGGGGCCGAAGAAGCAGCCGATAATGGTGATCATCGGCACCATGCCCGCAGGCAGCCCGCTGCCATCGACATCGGGGGTGCTTGGCCCCTTGGTGCGCTCGGCATAGGCCTTGAGCCACGCCTCGCGGCTGCCGGAATAGAGCTGCGAGGTATCCGCCGGAAGCGCGCGGCACACCACGATCTCGCCCGCCACGACCCCGCGCTCGGTCTGGTCTTCGCACTCCTTCAACTCGGCAGCATTGGCGGCCTCGGAGGTTTGCGGGGGCGCGAGAATGTCGATCTGCTGCGGCGGTTCGGCCATCGGCGCATCGGGGCCAAGGTCGATCGGGATGCGCGGGCGTTCAGGCTCGGCGCGCTCGGCAGGCTTGGCGGGCTTGGGCGGCGCGGTGCCGGTCGGCAGGCGAAGCGTCTGCTGGGGCGGCACATAAGGCCCGATCGGCACCTGCGGTTCGGTGGCGACCTGGGCGGCCAGAGCGGCCACGATGAGGGCGGCAAGCACGGCGGGCGCTCCTATCCGCCCTTCCCCTTCTTGGGTCTGGGCGGCACGCTGGTCTTGATCCCCGCCGCCTCGCGCCGCGCCTTTTCTTCCTCTTCGGTGAGCTCGCGCTCCTCGCCCAGCGGCGCAAGCCCGCGCGCGATGCGATCCGCGTCGGAGCCTTCCGGTGCCTTGGGCAGCGCCGCGACATCGATCATGATTGCAGCCGGCGGCGGCTTGCCGAAGCCGATCCCCTTGCCATTGTCGGGGATGCCGAAAGCTTCGGGTGCGCGCGGTGCGCCCTTCAGCGCGGTTTCCTCGGCATAGCGCTTCTGCGTGGCGGCGCGATCCCCGGTCAGCGGGGTCTTGCCGTCCTGCCTGACTTCGCGGCAGACCACGATTTCGCCGCTGATCGTGCCCGCGTCGGTATCGTCACGGCACTCCTGCAATTGCGCCTCGCTGGCATCGCTGCGCGGCACGGTGACCATCAGGTCGATTCGCGGCCGAGGCTCGGCTGGCGCCGGCGGAGGTGGGGGTGTTTCGGCAGCGGGCGCAGGTGTCTCGGTCGTGTCATCCTGCGCGGCCAGTGGCATCGCCATCGTTCCGGCGATAACGGCCAGCACAATCCGCAATTGGGTGCGGGCAGACGTTGCTTTGCTCGACAAACCCGTCTCCATCCGCTTAAGCGCCGGTCTGATACATGGCTGGGACGCAACCAGAGCGAAGAAGGGCTGAATTGGACATGAACTCGACACCCGATACCGACCTCGTGCCTGCCGGGCAAGCTTCCGCCGAAAACGCGATCCAGCGCGTCCTGGTGCTGGAGATGGTGCGCGTCACCGAAGCGGCGGCGATTGCGGCAGCGCAGCTGGTCGGGCGCGGGGACGAGAAGGCGGCTGACGCAGCCGCGGTGGAAGCCATGCGCAAGGCCTTCGACAACCTCTATATCGACGGCACCGTGGTGATCGGCGAAGGCGAGCGTGACGAGGCACCGATGCTCTATATCGGCGAGAAGGTCGGCATGGGCAAAGGCCCGAAGATCGACATCGCATTGGATCCGCTCGAAGGCACCACCATCACCGCCAAGGCGGGGCCCAATGCGCTTGCGGTGCTGGCGGCGGCGGAAGAAGGCTGCCTGCTCAACGCACCCGACGTCTATATGGACAAGCTGGCGGTCGGCCCGGGCTATCCCGAGGGCATCATCGATCTCGCCAAGTCGCCCACCGAAAACGTCTGCGCGGTCGCCAAGGCCAAGGGTGTCGAACCGTCGCAGATCAACGTCTGCGTGCTCGATCGTCCGCGCCATGCTGACCTCATCGCCGAGCTGCGCAGCCTCGGCTGCGGCGTGGTGCTGATCGGCGACGGCGATGTCGCGGGGGTGATCGCGGTGACCGACGAGGAAACCACCATCGACCTCTACATGGGCCAGGGCGGCGCGCCCGAAGGCGTGCTGGCGGCGGCCGCGCTGCGCTGCGTCGGCGGGCAGTTCAACGGGCGGCTGGTGTTCCGCAACGATGACGAAAAGGCCCGTGCCGCCAAGTGGGGGATCGAAGACCTCAATCGCATCTACAAGCTGGAAGACCTCGCCAAGGGTGACTGCATCTTCGCCGCCACCGGGGTGACCGACGGTTCGCTGCTGGGCGGGGTCAAGCGCCGCCGCAAGCCGACCGGACAGACGATCCTGACCACCGAAAGCGTGGTGATGCGGGCCAGCTCTGGAACGGTGCGGTGGATCCGGGGCGAACACCGGATCGGGTGATCAGCGCGCACCGACCAGGCAGGACATGGTTGCGCCTGCTGGCGTGAACGGGGATCATGGTAACGCGCCCACCACCGACAAGCGAAACGCATCCGTGGACGACCTTCGGGCTCCAATTGCTGGCGCTCGGTTCGGTCGTTCCGGTCGCTTCCAAGCTGCTCGACAAGTTCTTTCCGGGCTGGCTCGGATCAATTCCGCAGTCTGGTAAGATCGCACTAGGTGTTTTGCTGGCTGCCATACTCGTTCTGCCCCTGATCCTTCTTGTCAGCCGCTTCCGACAGATCGTTCGCGAGGGCAAGGCACGGCAGCACGACAGGGATAGGGCGGCGCATCGTATTGCAACTACGCTCGCGTCTCCAATGGTCAGCGTAGAACCCTACGCCTTCTATGTGCGTCCATTCTTCTCGGATGACCGGTTCGCATGGGAGACAACCGACATCGGCAGCGATGATGTGGTGCGCTACGGCTTTCGCGTCGCGATTGAAGATATGCTGGCGCGAGCGATCGAGCCCCGACTGCCGCTAATCGCGCTATCCGGCAAGGGGGTCGGATTTGGCCCGGGCGAAATCAACAGCACGGATGCCGAATGGGAGGACAAGGCTCTGCTGCTGATGGAGCAGGCGCAGATCATTTTTGCCTTGCCATTCACTCAGCCCTCGACCTTGTCTGAGCTTGAGGTCATCCTGTCGTCCGAATACATTGAAAAGACGATTTTTGTCGTTCCGCCCCTGTATCGGCCACCAGTGACGAGCGGGCCGATCCGAGAGAGCTTTCTGGGCCGTAAGGCGGAACCGCTGGAAATCTACCGCGAATCTCACAAGATATTGTCCCGGATCGCGCCTGATATGCCTGTGTTTGCGAAGCCTGGGGGAGTCTTCTGGCATGAGCCCGGCCGATGGCGATCTCACCCCTTCAAGCGGCGTGAAGACTGGACGGAGGCGTGCTTGCGGGACGTTTTCTCCCTGAACGACCGGCTGCTGCCCTTTCTGGATTGAGGGCCAGCTTCAGCGCACCAAGGTGCCCGGTCGGCGTTCGGGCACTGCGGCCGCAAGGCCCGGCGCGGCCAGTAGGTCGGCGAAGGTCAGCGGCTCGGCCACCAGTGTGGGGTGCGGCGAGTAGCCGTCGTGCCAGTATTTGGTGTCGAGATGATCGCGCGCGATGCTCATGCCGAAGAACCGTCGCGGCTGGCCCGACCGGTTGTCCGGCCCGGCGTGGAGCAGGTCGCTGCGGTAGAGGATCACCGTCCCCTTGCGCGGCGCGACCTGTACCGGGCGGAACCGCTGATCGAGCGTCGCGCCCTTGCGCCACAACTGCCACAGCGTCCTCGGGCAGAGGTGGCGCAGGCTGAACTGCGAGTTCTTGCCCGCGAGGAAGCGCAGCAGATTGGGCTGGTGCTGATCCCACTTCATCGAGAACACCCGGTCGCGGAATTCGCCCGGTGCAAGCGGCGCCTCCGCCGATCCGCGCATCGCCCGCAGCTTGGCGAGATTGTGGCGGAAAATGCGCGCGTTGCACAGCGTGCGGAACAACTCCATCTGCCCGTAGGCACCGCCGCCATGCCGATAATCGGCCCCGCCAAACTGATGCGTGCCGGGCACGAACACCGTGCCGCCTTGCTGCGGCGAGATGTCCTCGACCGCCGCAAACATACTGATCACCCCTGCTGGATCGCGGTGGATATACTGGTGCGAGGAGCCAAGGTAGCTTGTGAAGGTCGCGATCTCGAGCACGGGGCGCGAGCGGCCGCAATATTCGCCGATCACGCCCTCGAGCCGCTGGGCGAGCATCGCCGCAAAGCCGGTTACCTCGGGGCTTGACGGCAAGGAGCAGAAATCGCGCCGAACGTAGAGATTGTCGGTCTCGCTGGCAAAGGTGCTGCGGGCGCGATCGGGATCGTCGATGGTCTGGCGGATCAGCGACAGCCCCGCATCGGCCTCGGCGCCGGACAAGAGCCCGGTGAGGACGACAAGGCCGTGGGTGTCCATCATCGCCAGCGCGCGGGCGACGCAAGCCGCCGTCAGCCGCCCCGCGCCATCGAGCGCGGCGGGGACTTCATAGGCCGAGGTGTCGTGGGAGATGCGCAGACCGTCCATGGTGCCGCTATGGCAGGGGAAGTTCACTAAGGGGTAAATGGAGGCTGGCACAGAAAAACCCCGGCGGATCGCTCCGCCGGGGTTTTCTTGTGTCTGGCTTGGGCCGCCTCGGGCAAAGCTCGAGTCGTCAGACGGGGCGTGGGCGCCCCGCTGACCGGCCTTGGGCGAGTGCGGAGCCAGCTTGCGCTGGCTCGCGCCCGCCCTAGCGGCTTAGAACCCCATGCCGCCCATGTCGGGCATGGCGGGGGCGGCCGGCTTGTCTTCCGGACGCTCGACGATCGCCGCTTCGGTGGTGATCAGCAGGCCGGCGACCGAAGCCGCATCCTGCAGCGCGGTGCGGACGACCTTGGTCGGGTCGATCACGCCGGCCTTCACCAGGTTCTCGTAGGTGTCGGTGGCGGCGTTGAAGCCCTGGGTTTCGTCATTCTCGCGCAGCAGGTTGCCCGCGACGACCGCGCCATCGTGACCGGCGTTGGTCGCGATCTGCTTGATCGGGGCGGTGATCGCCTTGCGGATGATGTCGATGCCGCGGGTCTGGTCTTCGTTCGCGCCCTTCAGCCCTTCGAGAGCCTTGGTGGCGTAGAGCAGCGCGGTACCGCCGCCCGGAACGATGCCTTCTTCCACCGCAGCGCGGGTCGCGTGGAGAGCGTCGTCGACGCGGTCCTTGCGCTCCTTCACTTCGACTTCGGTCGCACCGCCAACCTTGATCACGGCCACACCGCCGGCGAGCTTGGCGAGACGCTCCTGGAGCTTCTCGCGGTCATAGTCGCTGGTGGTGTTGTCGATCTGGGTGCGGATTTCGGCGACGCGCGCCTTGATGTCGTCAGCCGAACCGGCGCCATCGACGATGGTGGTGTTGTCCTTGTCGATCGAGACCTTCTTGGCCTGACCGAGCATGCCGACGGTGACGTTTTCCAGCTTGATGCCGAGGTCTTCGCTGATCATCTCGCCCTTGGTGAGGATCGCGATGTCCTGCAGCATCGCCTTGCGACGATCGCCGAAGCCCGGAGCCTTCACCGCTGCAACCTTGAGGCCGCCGCGCAGCTTGTTGACCACGAGGGTCGCCAGCGCTTCGCCTTCGATGTCCTCGGCGATGATCAGCAGCGGACGGCCCGACTGCACCACGGCTTCGAGGATCGGCAGCATCGACTGGAGGTTCGACAGCTTCTTCTCGTGGATCAGGATGTAGGGGTTATCCAGTTCCACGGTCATCTTGTCGGGGTTGGTGATGAAGTAGGGCGACAGGTAGCCGCGGTCGAACTGCATGCCTTCGACGACATCGAGTTCGAACTCGAGGCCCTTGGCTTCCTCGACGGTAATGACGCCTTCCTTGCCGACCTTTTCCATGGCTTCGGCGATCTTTTCGCCGACTTCACGGTCGCCATTCGCGGAGATGATGCCGACCTGCGCGATTTCCGAGCTGTCCGACACGTCCTTCGAACGGGCCTTGAGGTTTTCGACCACGGCGAGCACGGCCTGATCGATGCCGCGCTTCAGATCCATCGGGTTCATGCCGGCCGCGACCGACTTCATGCCTTCGGTGACGATCGCCTGAGCGAGCACGGTGGCGGTTGTGGTGCCGTCACCGGCAGCGTCATTCGCCTTCGAGGCCACTTCGCGCAGCATCTGCGCGCCCATGTTCTCGTACTTGTCCTTGAGCTCGATTTCCTTGGCGACGCTCACACCGTCCTTGGTGATGCGCGGCGCGCCGAAGCTCTTGTCGATGACAACGTTGCGGCCCTTGGGGCCGAGGGTCACCTTGACAGCGTTGGCGAGGATATCGACGCCGCGCAGAATGCCTTCACGGGCTTCGCGGCCGAACTTCACGTCCTTGGCAGCCATTTCGTTTCTCCTGAGATTTGGTTGTGTTTAGAAAGGGAAGAAGGGCGCGGCGCTTAGCCGACGATCCCCATGATGTCGCTTTCCTTCATGATCAGCAGGTCTTCGCCAGCGATCTTGACTTCGGTGCCCGACCACTTGCCGAACAGCACGCGGTCGCCGACCTTGACGTCGGGGGTGATGCGGTTGCCGGCATCGTCACGGGCGCCTTCGCCCACGGCGATGACTTCGCCTTCGCTCGGCTTTTCCTGAGCGCTGTCGGGGATGATGATGCCGCCGGCAGTCTTGGTGTCGGCTTCGATGCGACGGACCACAACGCGGTCGTGCAGCGGACGAAATGCCATGAGTATGACCTTTCCTTGAAATGGTGAGTTGGCTTGGCACTCTCCGTCCGAGAGTGCCAACGCGGGGGCATTTGGTCGTGGGGGCGGAATGAATCAAGCCCTGCGCGCGCAAAAAATTTCGCGCCGGATGCGATTTTGGGCGAGGGGTGGCCAGCACCCTTGGGGATGGTTATTGCAAGGCGCTCGCAAGCAGGAGCCCCGATCCCATGTCCGCCCCCAAACTGCCGCCCAAGATCGCCGCCAGTCTCGGCGACGAGATCAATTTCGCCCATGAGGCATGGCTGTGGCTGAAGACCAACCTCGCCTATCTGACCGGCGCGGTGGCGGTGCTGGTGATCGGGGTGATCCTCGCCCGGTGGCTCTCGCGCTGGGCCGACCGCGCGCTGACCCGATCGGGCCGGATCGAGCCGACGGTTGCCAAGTTCCTCAGCAATATCATCAAGTATGCGCTGTGGGTGGTGGTCGGCATCACGGTGCTGACCCAGTTCGGGGTGCAGACGACCTCGATCATCGCAGCGCTGGGCGGCCTCGCGCTGGCTGTGGGGCTGGCGCTTCAGGGCACGCTGTCGAATGTCGCGGCCGGGGTGATGATCCTGATCCAGCGGCCCTTCCGCGTGGGCGAGGCGATCACCGCGGGCGCTGTCACCGGGGTGGTTCAGGGCATCGGCCTGTTCACCACCGAACTGCTGCAATATGACGGGCTCTACGTCATGGTTCCCAATAACGAGCTGTGGAACAAGCCGATCATCAACTTCTCGCGGATGCCCAAGCGGCGGTTCGAGCTGCTGATCGGGATCGGCTATGACGACAGCATCGAACAGGCGCGGGCCGAGCTGCTGGCGCTGGCCAATGCCGATCAGCGGGTCTTGTCCGAACCCGCGCCCACCGTGTTCGTGGCGGCGCTGGCCGATAGTGCGGTGACGATGGGCCTGAGGGTATGGTGCAAGACCGAGGATTATCTCGGCCTGTCCTGGGCCTTGACCGAAGCGACCAAGCGGCGGTTCGACGAGGTCGGCATTTCGATCCCCTTCCCGCAGCGCGAGGTCAGGGCGCTGCCAGCCAAGTCCTAGGCCGCAGCGGCGTAGTCCGTCAGCCCCAGACGGTCGCGCCGCGCCCAGCGCCACAGCAGCCCGGCCGCAGCGAAGAACAGCCCGGTGGCAAGCCCGATCCACACGCCCGTTCCCTCAAGCGGGGTGTAGAAGCCAAGGCCGATGGCGAGACCGAAGCCGGGCACCCAATAGCTGAAGATCGCGATCCACATCGGCACCTGGGTGTCCTGCAAGCCCCTGAGCGCCCCCGCGCCCACCGCCTGCACGCCGTCGGCCAGCTGGAAGATCGCCGCCCAC
Source organism: Erythrobacter sp. BLCC-B19 (assembly GCF_028621955.1). NCBI lineage: Bacteria > Pseudomonadati > Pseudomonadota > Alphaproteobacteria > Sphingomonadales > Erythrobacteraceae > Erythrobacter > Erythrobacter sp. BLCC-B19. The sequence continues at coordinate 971,274 of NZ_CP117516.1, read as the reverse complement.
AGCAGATATTGCAGCGCAAAGCCCACCAGCGCTGCATTGGCCGGGGCGGCCGGGTCGATATAGACCTTGAGCAGCAGCGTCGGCATCAGCAGCATCGCAAGCGCGGTGGTGCTCATGAACCCCGTGCCGATCGCGAGCGCGACCCAGCCCGCCCGGCCCGCCGCTTGCGCGTCACCCGCACCATGGTGGAAGCCCACGCGGATCGTCGCCGCCTGTGCGGTGCCGAAGGGGATCTGGAAGGCGAGCGCGGCGAGGTTCAGCGCCAGCGTATGCGCGGCAAGCTCGGTCTCGCCGAAGCGGCCCATGAGCAGTGCCGCGCCGCTGAACAGCCCGGCCTCGGCCAGCACGGTGAGCGCAATCGGCGTGCCGATCACCATGATGTCGCGCAGCCGCCGCCATTCCGGCCGCCACCAGCGCCCGAAGATGCGATAGCGCCTGAGCGTGCGATCGCGGGTGATGACGACGACATAGGCCGCCAGCATCGCGAGCGCTGTGATGACGCTCGACAGCGCCGAGCCCATCAGGCCCAGCGCAGGCAGGCCGAGATTGCCGAACACCAGCGTCCAGTTGCCGAGGATATTGGTGCCCAGCGCCAGCAGCGTGATCGCGGTGGCATAGCCGGGCTTGCCCAGCGCGGCGACGAAGATGCGGAACACGCCGGCAAGGATCATGGGGATCATCGCGAAGGCCAGCACAAACAGGAAATCGCCCGCCATCGCCGCAATCGCGGGATCCTGACCGCTCGCCAGCAGCAGCCGCTCACCGGCAAAGGCAATCCCCATGCCGACGCAGCCGAATCCCGCGGCCACCCACATTCCCATCCGCACCGTGCGGCGGATCTCGCGCACCGCGTGCAAGCGCCGCCCGCGCTCGGCGGAGATCAGCGGCGCGCAGGCGCCGACGAGGCCGGTCATGGCCCAGACCGTGAGGCCGAAGATCGCGATCGCAAGGCTCGATGCGGCAAGCGGCGTGTCGCCGAGGCGCGCGATGAAGATCACGTCGACCGCGTGGATCAGCATTTGCAGCAGATTGGTCGCAGCCAGCGGCACCGCCAGCGCCAGCGTCGCGCGGATCTCCTGCCCCCAGCCGGGCGTGTCGAGAGTGGTGGTGGTATCGTGCATGGTCATAACGGTGCGCGCCGCAAGGCGAGCCGGCCCGGATAGGCGCAGGGGCGATTCGGGGGAAGCGCAATCGTAATCTGCGCCAAATTGGCACCACTGCCGCGCTGGTGTCCCCGTTGCCTCTTAGCCGGATCATTGAATATCAGCATCTTAGCAAAGTCGAATCCCGATCCGGGACGGATTTCTCTTTGCCGAATCGTTGCAGCGCCGCATAGGAACGTGCTCTGGGGGCTTTTGTGACAGATTGCAGACCACCACTCGATGCTGAGGCTGACGCGTGCGCAGACGGCGCTGACGCGGTTGCGCCCGTGCGTCGCAAGGGTCTGGGTCGGCGGGTGATGGCGCGGGTCGTCCCCGGCAGCGTGGTGGTGATCGCTGCGCTGACCGTTCCGGAATTCTCGGTGGGTGCCGGCGATGTCGACGGGAGCCTCGGGCGTGACGGGCTGCCCCCTCCGGTCCCGGCCAAGGATCCCGCCGCCAAACGGTTCGGCGTTGCAGCGGTATCTGGCCCTGCGCTGACAGGTGTGCGCTATGCCGCCTTGATCGCCGCAAATCCGTCGGCGGGCCTTGCTACCCTTCCGGCACAGACAGAACGCCTGATCGAGCCTGCGCCCTTGCCCGAGCCTGTGGCGCCTGTGCAAATGCCGCCCGCGCAGCTTGCGCCGCCAAGCTTGCCGCGCGCCGAGAGCAGCGCTCCGGCGCTGGTTGCTCCGGCCGCGCGCGTCACCGCGCTCGGCGAGGATGCGGGCGCGCTTGACGCTGTGACCGCGCCGTCCGCCCCGCAGGTGGAGCCGGTTGCCCGCGCCGTCCTGCCGGCCCAGCCCGTAGCGGTGACAACCGGAGCCGCCGCACCTGCCAAGCTCCCCGCAGCCGAGCCAGCGCCGCCAGCCGCGCGCCTTGCCGCTGCCGCGCCCGTGCCTGCCGCACCGATCAGCGCAGGCGGGGTGAACGCCGGTGTCGCGGTAGAACCGACAGCGCCATCGACCCCGGCGAGCGCTGCTCGTCCCGCGCCAGTGGCAGCAGCGCCATCGGCGCCGCAGGTCACGCCGACGGCAACGCTTGCTCCTGCATCCCCGCTGCCCGCCGCTGGCAGCGCCACCGGCCGCGCGCCTGCGCCGCGCGGGGCGATCGATCAGGTGACCACCGCGCAGACCATCGCGTCCCGAACCGCGCCGCCCGCCGCCACAGCTGCGCGTCCGGCCTCCGCACCCGCCAGCGCGCCGCTTGCAGCGGCTGCGCGTCCGGCCGCGCCAGTCAGCGCGAGCGCTGCTGCGGTGCCTGCCGCGCGCGCGCCGATTGCCGCGCCGCGCCCGGCGGCTGCTCCGGCCCCCGTCGCCGCGCCGACACCGACGGCAAAGCCCGCCAGCGTTCCTGCACCGGCACCAGCGGCCGTCGCCGCTTTGCCGAAACCCAAACCTGCGCTTGCCGCACCCGCTGGCGCGGCGAGCAGCCGCTATCAGCAGACCATCACATCCCGGCTTCTCACCCGGGTTGACGGCAAGACTGCCGGCATGGTCGATTTCCAGCAATCGCCCGAGGGGCTCAAGGTACGGCTCGGCTCGGTGGTCGAGCTGCTCGCCAACCGCTATGATCCCGCCCAGCTGGCCCGCATCCGTCAGTCATCGGCGGGCGACACCTATGTGGCGCTGTCCGCCTTGCAGGCGCAGGGCATCCCGATCAGCTATGATCCGGTCTATGACGAGTTCAATGTCGGCCTTACCGATACCCGGCCCAAGAATGCGCACAAGGTGCACATGGAGCAGATCAGCACGCCGATGCTCGGCCCCTGATCGGCACAATACCTACGGGGTGGGGCAAGCCCCGCGCGTGATCTCGTATGGCGCGCGGCCTTCTTCTTCGGCGACCAGTTTCACGCACCAGTCCGCCCCTGCCTTTGTGCGCATGGTCGAAAGCACCGCGCGGGTATCGGGCGCGAGCGTGGTCGAGCCGCGGTGGCGCGCGGTCGATTGCCCGGTCACTTCGAGCGCATAGCTGACCGCCTGCGCGCGCGGCGACAGGCCGATCAGCTGCACTTCGACCAGGCCGTCGTGTTCGTGGACATCGAGCGAGAGCGCGTGGGGCTGGTCGGTCATCGGGGCTCCTGTTGCCTGCGCAAGCAGAGCCAGCGCCGCAGCATAGGGCGGCAGGGCAGGGGTCATGGCGCGCCGCCTCCCAGCTGGTTGATGAGTGCATTGATCAGCGCCTGGGCCTCTTCGCCCAGACCAGCAGTGCTCTCGGGCTTTTCCTCGCGCGGGGGAGCAGGCTGGATGGTCGGATTGGAGCCCAATGCGATCGAGGCGATGGCCTGATTGCTGAAATCCCCGCTTGATGCCCCGCCGCGCGCCAGCCGTTCGATCACCTGCGCGACGCTGGGCAGCGAGGTGCTCTCAAGATTGCCGCGCAGCAGCTGATCCTCGGCGCTCGCCGAGGCGGGCGCAAGATTGGCAAACTCGCCCGAGCGGGTCTCGATCCGGTTGAGACAGAGCGCCTGAATGGCCGGGACATCGGGCGGGTTATCGCAGATGTCTGTGCCCTCGATCGCCTGCAACAGCACCCGGCGCTCGGCCGGGGAAAGCTGCGCGAGGGTGGCGTCGAGATCGACCTTGGACAGCTGGACCATGCCCGGCCCGCCTTGCCCGCGCGCGCTGATCTGGCTGGCGGGCGCGTTGCTGTCGCCGCGCGAGATCTGGCCGCCGGCGGTCTGCACCAGACTGGCGCGCGGCTGTGCGGCAGTGGCGGGGCGTCCGCTTTCGTCGAGATAGGCGCGTCCTGCGGCGCTGCTGCCCGAGGCCTGCGGCATTTCGATCTGGCTCGCCTCGGTGCGGCTGGCAGGCGGGAGCGCGTCGTCCTGCTGCGCGGACGCACCCGTTGTAAGACTGGCGAGGGCCAACCCAAAACCTGCCCCAAGGCCAGCAAGGCGCATCGGCTGCATCATCCCCGATCCGCCGACCTCAGCCGCCTGCACCGGCTGGCGGCATGAACTGCACGCCTTCGCCGGTGTTGCTCTGCGTGATCTCCATCGTCGCGCCGCCCGTTTGCGAGATCACGAGATCAGCCAGAGCATTGCCGTTCTGGGTCCATTGCAACGTATTGCCGCTGTCGATCTGGGTCGCGGTCATGGTGTTGCCGTCGCCCTGCTGGGTCAGGCTGGCGGTGTTGTCGCTGCCATCCTGTGCAAGGATGATGCGATTGCCATTGCCGCTCTGGATGATCTCGGCGCTGGTCGTAGCGGTCGCTGAGCTTTCCCGCTGGAGCACGAGGGCGGTATTGCCCAAGCCGTCCTGCAACAGCGCAAGGTCGGTCGCGCCGGCACCATCCTGCTCTGCCTTGACGACATTGTTGTCGCCATCCTGCACGATCCGGGCGCGGTGCGCGGCGATGCCGGTCTGGGCGAGGTCGACCTGGTTGTCGTTCCCCTCCTGCACGATGTTGGCGAGGCTGTCGGAATTCTGCTGGCTGACGGTCGCGCGGCTCCCATCGCCAATCTGTGCGACGAAGACACCGCGTGAGGGCTCTTCGCTCTGCGCGAGGGCGGGGACGGCGATAAGCGCTGCGGCCAAGGTGCCGCTGCGGACCACATCGAGGGGGGATCGCGCCATCATTCACCCTTCCATACTGCATAAAGCTGCCCCGGGCGAGAGCATTGCTCCCGCCCGGGCGCTTCGGGCTTACATACCCTGTGTGACCGTGGCCATGTTGCCAGTGCCCGTCTGGGTGACGAACGACTGGTGATCATCGCCGGTCTGCGAGACCTCGGCCGAGTTGTTGGCACCGTTCTGCGTGACGGTGCTGAGGTTGTCGGCGCCCAGCTGGGTCACTTCAGCCGAGTTGAAGCCGCCCAGGGACAGCGTGTCCGACTGGGTCACAGTGCTCGAGTTGCCGCTGCCGGTCTGAGTGATGTTGGCAGCCGTGTTGTCATCGCCGAGCACGTTGTTGCCGACCAAGTCGATATCGCCCTGCTGCACGGTGCTGGTGTTGACCGGCCCGCCGGTGTTGGTCTGGATCACCGTCGCCGAGTTGCGGCTTCCGGTGCCCTGACCAATGAACGAGTTGTTGAGGCCCGTCTGGGTCACATCGGCGGTGTTGTTGCTGCCCGGGCCGACATCGCCCTGGTACACCCGGCTGTAACCGCCCGTGCCGATCTGGTCGACAAAGGCGACGTTGCCCGAACTGCCCTGCACAATGCCCGAATCACCACCGGTGCCGCTCTGCGTCACGGTCAATTCGTTGCCGCTGCCGCTCTGGATGCTCTGCGACAGGTTGTCGGTGCCCGACTGGGTCACGCTGGCGATCTGGCCCGAACCACCTTGAATGACGAAGGCATCGCTGCCCGTGCCCGACTGGATCACGGTCGATTCGCCCGTATCCCCGTTCTGCTCAATGGTCGCATCCAGCTCGACGCCGTCCTGATTGACGCTCGAGTCGTTGAAGGTTCCGCTCTGGGTGACAGTTGCGGCATTCGACGAGGCGCCGGCCAGAACCGCGGTGTTGGCCTGGGTGATGGTGCTGTCGTTGTCGTCACCGTTCTGCGTGCTGGTGGCGGTCATCAGGCGGGCCGAGATGGTCGCCGTGCCGGGGCCGTTCTGGTTGATCGTGCTTTCGTTGCGATCACCGCCCTGGTTGATGGTCGCCGTCGCAACGCGCGGATCATTGCCGCCCGGAGGATTGGGCAGGTTGTTGACCGTCTGATTGATCGTGGCGATGTTGAAGTCGCCGCCCTGATTGACAAAAGCGTCCGACAGCTGGCCCGACTGGGTCACGAAGGCATCATTGTCGTTGCCCGACTGGTCGATCCCGACAAGCGCCGGATTCGTATCGTCGCCCGAGCTGTTGTCGAAGCCCGACTGGGTCAGCGTCGCATCGTTGTTGTTGCCACTCTGCGAAATGCTGAGATCGCTGCTGGTGCCCGACTGATTGGCGATGATGCCGTTGTCATCCCCGGCCTGCACCAGCAGTGCTTGCTGGCCGTTGGTCTGGTTGTTGCTGTTGGCAGCACGGCCCTGGATCAGCGATGCCTCGTTACGATCACCCGACTGCTCGATTTCGGCGACCGAATTGAGCGCGGTCTGGCCCACGGTTGCATTATTGTCGGCGCCGGTCTGAGTCACCGTGGCATCGCCGCCGGAATTGGCTTCCTGCGTGATCGTAGTGGTATTGTCGGCATTGCCCTGAACCACCGTCGCAGCGGCGTTCTGGCCGGTCTGCTGGACGGTTGCCGTCTGGGTTCCGCCCGTCTGGGTGATGGTGGACGAATTGTCCTGCGCAGCAGCAGGTGCCGCCATCGCGAAGGCCAGCACTGATACGCCGGCCAGAATTGCATACTTCATCTCAAATTCCTTCGAAGAACGAATGGCTTGGAAGTGAATGCGACGTCGGCACAGGCACAAGGCGACTGGGCCGAGAGAGCCCCGGGGCGATCAAAACCGCGCCCGGGGCTCCAGGCATTACATTCCGCCCTGCGTGACCGTCACCGAACCGCCGGTGCCCGACTGAACGATGTTCGACACGTTGCCGTTGTTGTTCTGCGTCACCAGTGCATCGTTCGACAGACCGCTCTGGGTGATGTCCGAATCGTTGCCGATACCGGTCTGCTTGACGTCGGCGAGGTTGTCGTCCCCGCCCTGGTTCAGCAGCGCATCGTTGAGCGAGCCCGACTGCATCACGTCGGATTCGCCGTTGGTGCCGGTCTGATTGACCGTTGCACGGTTGCTGACCGCCGTCGGTGCCAGATCGACATTGCCGGTCTGGGTGACTTCACTGTCGTTGCCGGCACCCGACTGGGTGATTTCGGCACGGCTGTTGAAGCCGGTCTGCGTCGCGACCGAGATGTTGTTGATCGCCGACTGGGTCACGAAGACATCATTGTTCTGATGCGTGGCGCCCACACCGTTCTGGGTGACGGTCGACTGCGAGCCGTCCGAACCCACCAGCTGGTCGATATAGGCCGCATTGCTGCGCCCACCGGTCTGGTTGACCGTCGAACGGACATTGTTGCCAGCCTGGAAGATGTCAGCCGTCTGGGTGTTGCCGATCTGATCGACCTTCGAGAAGTTGTCGTCACCGGTCTGCAGCACGGTTGCCGACATGAAGTTCGAACCGTTCTGCATCACCTCGCTCTCGTTGTTGTTACCCGACTGGGTAACCGAGGCATTGGCGATCTTGTTGAGCTGGTTCACGGTCGAGGTGTTGCCATCACCCGTCTGGGTGACGGTCGCGCTCAGCCGCTCGTCCTGGAAGCCGGTGGCGGGCAGCACGTCGTCCTGAGTCACGGTCGATTCGTTGCCGGTGCCGCGCTGGAACACGGTGGCGCTGTACCGGTTGGAATTGCCCAGCAGGAAGGTCTGTTCGACGGTCGAGGTGTTGACCCCGTCCTGATCGATGATCGCATCCTGGTTGATCGCCGATGCCCCGCTTGCCACCTGCGTGACGGTCGAGGTCGCGCCATTGGCCTGAGTGACGTTGGCGTTGAGATCGCCCGAACCTGCACCGCTGGCCGACTGGGTCACGGTCGACTTGCTGCCGTCGCCACTCTGGTTGACGCTGGCGATCAGGTCGAAGCTGACAGCGCTGTTGGTCTGGGTCACGGTCGACTCGTTGGAGTTGCCGGTCTGCGTGACGAAGGCTTCCGGATCCGAACCCGGCACGCCCAGGGTGCCGCCCGCATTCTCGTCGGTCTGGGTGATGTCGGACTGGTTGCTGTTACCGGTCTGCTCCACTTCGGCGAGGCCATCGATGGTGTCCTGCGTGGTGTTGGCGCGGTTGGTGTTGCCGGTCTGTGCGATCGTGGATTCGCCGCCGGTGCCATCCTGATCGACGGTCGCGGCGTTGGTCATGCCGTTCTGGTCGATGTCCGAGGTGTTCTGGCCGGCTTGCGTGACCGTTGCGCCATTGCTGGTGCCCGTCTGGTCAATCGTCGACACGTTCTGAGCGAGGCCGGGAGCGGCGATGGCAAGAGCCAGCACCGAAGCCCCGGAAATGATGATGTTCTTCATGGTATCATATCCTTTCGACGGACCGGAGGGGCATCACTCGGAGCCCCGTCCGGCACGATTGTTTCGATGCTTAGTTCTGGATCACCGTCGCCGTGTGGGTGTTGCCCGTCTGGCTGATCGCCGAATTGTTGCCGGTGGCGCTCTGGGTCACGTCGGCAATGTTGTTGTTGCCGTTCTGGGTGATGGCCGAGATGTTCGACATACCGCCGTCGAGCTGGTTCACATTGGCGGTGTTGAAGTCGCCGTTCTGGTTCACGCTCGACTCGCCATCGTCACCCGACTGGATCACGTCGGCAATGTTGCCGTCGCTCGCCGTGGTGCGGACCACGTTGAAGTCACCATTGGTGCCCTGGTTGATCGTCGAGGTGTTGCCATCGCCTTCCTGCAGCAGGGTCGCGAGCTGGTTTTCGCCCACCTGGGTGATGCCGGTCGCACCGCCGGGAACGCCCGAGGTGTTGCCTTCACCGATCTGGGTGATCGAAGCCACCTGATTGCGGCCGTACTGATCGACCTTCGACAGGTTGTTGTCGCCATCCTGCGTGACGGTCACGCTCTGGTTTTCGTTGATGATCGGCAGGTTGACGAAACCGACGCGGAGCAGCGCCGAGTTCTGATCGACTTCCGAACGGTTGCTGTTGCCATCCTGATTGATGGTCGCATCCGAACCGTTGGCGGTGCCGCGGACATCAGCGAAGTTGTCGTTGCCGTCCTGATCGACCAGCACGTCGGCGCGGCCAGCCAGCTGGCTGATCGTCGAGGTGTTGCGTTCGCCGTTCTGGATGACGTCGGCGTTGGTCAGACCTTCGAGCAGCACGCCCGTCTGGCCGACGGTGCTGTTGTTGTCGGTGCCGGTCTGGCTGACGTTGACGGTCGAGCCTGCACCGGTGCCGGTGACGCGCGAGACGTTGGTCTCACCGTCCTGGAAGATGTCGACTTCCGAACCGGCGCCGTTCTGGGTCACGCCCGAATCGTTGCCGGTGCCCAGCTGGGTGACAGCCAGGTTGGAGGCCGCGCCGGTTTCGCTCGCGGTCGAGATGTTGCCTTCGCCATCCTGGCTGATCACAGCAACCGCACCGAGGCCCGACTGGGTGATGCCCGAGTTGTTGAGGCTGCCGTTCTGGGTGACGTCGGTATCCGAGTTGATGCCGCTCTGCGTCACGGTCGAGGTGTTGCCGACCAGCATGGGATCGCTGTTGGTCTGCGTGACAGTGGTCGACGAGTTGAGGCCGCTCTGGCCCACGGTCGAAGTGTTGCGCGTGCCGTTCTGGTCGATGGTGACATCGGCAAGGCTGGCCGACTGGGTCACGGTCGAGTTGTTGCGGTCGCCATCCTGATCGACATTGGTCACCGAGCCCGAACCCGACTGGGTCACGGTCGACTTGTTGAGTTCGCCGTTCTGGACGATGTCGGTCACCGAGCTGACGCCGGTCTGGCCGATGTCGGACTCGTTGCCTTCACCCGTCTGGGAAACGAAGGCGTCGGCGAGCGATCCGCCCTGGATCACGCTGCTGTCGTTGCCGACACCATCCTGAGTGACTTCGGTCAGCGAACCGGCACCGGTCTGGGTGATGTTCGAGATGTTGCCCTGACCGGTCTGGCCGACGGTGGCCGACGAACCGTCGCCGCTCTGGGTGATGGCGGAGTCGTTGCCGTCGATCATGGGCTCGGTGTTGGTCTGGGTGACGTTCACGGTGGCGTTATCGCCGGTCTGGCCGACACTCGAGAAGTTGGCATTGCCATTCTGCGTGACGATCGTGGTGGCTTCCAGCGCGTTCTGGGTCACGCCCGAAACGTTGTCGGTGCCGTCCTGCGTGACTTCGACCGTGCTGTCGGTGCCCTCTTGGGTCACGTCGCTGTCGTTGCCTTCGCCCGTCTGTTCGACGGTCGCGGTGTTGCCGCTGGAGCCAGCGGCTTGCAGGATGTCGGAAACGTTGGTGCCGCCCGAAACGCTCGTCTGCGTGACGGTTGCGGTGTTGCCGCTGCCGTCCTGATCGATTTCGCTGTCGTTGGTGCCGGTGCCGCTCTGGGTCACTTCAGCGATTTCGTTCACGCCGGTCTGTTCGACATCGGACGTGTTGGGCACGGCCTGCGCCAGTGCCGCGCCCGCGAGGGACAGCGCCATCAGCGACACGCCTGCTTTGATTGCCTTCTTCATTGCCTAGTTCCTTCTGCTTTGGATCACTTGAAGTTGTGCGACAGGTTCAGGCCCAGCTGACGTACTTGCGTCGCTGGTGCCGGAATGGTGATGCGGGTGCGGTTGGTGCGGGAAGGACGGGCATGGCCAACCACAAGGCCAATGCGGGCCGGGTGGGTCGTGCTGGAGATGGCCGTCAATTTCCGCCGGGTATTCATGGTTGCATCCGCCCTAACGATAGGCGATACCCGGCGTTGGCCACGGCGCGTCAGACGCCGGACCAAACAGGTGATCGCATACCTTTTCCTCGCGCGCATCGGAGTTGCCGCTCCTTTGCGTGCTTTATTTTGCGGCCCAGCCGGCACCTTGCGGTGCTCTTCTGGTCTATCCCGTCAGACGATGAAGCCCCCCCGGGAATTCCTTTGCAGAGCTACGAACCGTCGCTCCGGTCATCCTGTTTGTCGCCATCGACCACCGTCAGGGCCGTGAGCGAACCCGCCCGCTTGACCGCTTTCTGGATGTCGCTGGCGTCATAAAGTCCATCGCGCTCGGCGCGGTAGGCGGCAAGCAGCGGCATGGCGGCGGCCATGTCGTTGAAGCGCCACAGATCGAGGTCCACGCCCTCAAGCACGAGGCCATAGACGGCCTTTTCGATCGCCTGCTGCAAGGCGACCTGATCGGGCTCGTTCGACGTGATCCCGGCCTCGGCCTCAAGCAGTTCGCGGAAGGCCACGAACTTGAAGGCACTGGCGCCGAGCGCCTGGCTGGCGATGGTCTTGGAAGCGGTGACGTTGGCCAGCACCTCGCCGGTGCGCACCGAAACGGCGCGCAGATAGACGGTCACGGTGTCCTGGCGGTATTCGGTGCGCGCGCCAATCCCGAGGAAGGCCGCGCCTGCGCCGCCGGTGACGGTGTTGGTGTCGTAGCCGACAATCCCGCCTTCCAGCAGCACGCCGGCAAACAGCAAGGCGGGCAGGGCATTGGGATCGACTTCCTGTTCGCCGAGATAGCGCTTGCGCATCTCGCCAATGATCTGGCGTTCCTTCAGAAGGTTATCCAGCCGCTCGCGCTCGACCACGGTGAACCAGCCACGGTTGCCCGCATCCTGCAACGCCTTGACCAGCATTGAACTGGCCCCTTGCGTCACGGCGCGCGACAGCGTCTGCCCGGTTTCGCTCGGCTTGAACTGGCCGGTCTGATCGGTGAAGCCATAGACCGCGATCGCCACCGGCCGCTGCGGAGCAGGCAGCTGGTTGAGCAGGGTCTGGGTCTGGGTCTTCTTCGGGAAATAGGCGAGGCTGGTGGTGGTCGCCATCGAATTGCGGCCGTCCTGCGGCATACTCATGCAACCCGACAGCGCCAGCGCGGTCACGGATGCCAGAGCAAGGGAGGCGAGCTTGCGCATTTCCGGCCTCAGTTCACTTCGATGAACAGCGGAACGACGATGCGGGTTTCCTCACCCGTGGTGTCGTTCTTGATGATGAGGGTCACTTCTTCCAGCGTGCGGAAAAACTCGATGGTCTGACCGCCAAAGCTGATCGTGCCGCTTTCCTGCGGGTTCTCGCCGAAGATGGCATCGACGATCTGCGACGACAGCGCCGAGAGCAGGCGCGATTGCAGCTGGCGGGCGAAGATGTCGGCCTGCGAGTTGCTGCTGGCGGCGCGCGGATCGCGGAAATCGTTGTTGGCGTTGGCAACGCCAAGCACGTGCTGCGAATTGAAGGGGTTGCCGCCAAAGGTGGGGCTGATCGGCTCATGCACGAGATCCTGCGCGGCCACCGGAGCAGCAGCAAGCAGTACGCACGCCACAAGGCCTGTCTTGCAGATCGACATCAAACCCCCCAAACTTACCGAGGAACCGCTGCTTGGGGTATCTTCCCCATTGCCACGTTCAAAGTCTTTCGACTCGGCGACTCGATGAGACAATGTTAGGGGTTATTAACAGGGTGTAAAGTAACTTCCCGTAGCCGCCGCAAAACCGTCCTTCGGCTAGACACCTGCAATCTTTGCACTTTATCTGCGGCCCCGAGGGCGGAGAGAAACCTCCAAAATGGTGGTTTTGTGCGAAAAATCACGGGCTTCCACGCCATTTCCGGCCTGTGGCACGCGTCAGGGGTGTCCTCGCACAGACCGGTTTGCGGCTCGTTTTCGTGCTTCGATGCATCCCATGCAAGCGGTTAACCTTATGATCCGGCTTGCACCGCGCGCTTCGGCCTGGAGTTATGCACAGGCGCGGCGGCGGCGGGCGAGTGCGCGCGGCATGGCGGCCGAGCCTCAACTGCCGCGACGCAAAAAAGGGCGGCGCCATTGCTGGCACCGCCCTTCTTGTTGTCGACCTGAAGGCCGCGGTTTCGAGCTTACTTGAGCTCGACGGTGCCGCCGGCTTCTTCGATCTTCTTCTTGATGTCTTCGGCTTCGGCCTTCGACACGCCTTCCTTGACGGCCTTCGGCGCGCCTTCGACAAGCGCCTTGGCTTCGGTCAGGCCCAGGCCGGTGATGGCGCGGACTTCCTTGATGACCTGGATCTTCTTGCCGCCGTCGCCGGTCAGGATGACGTCGAACTCGGTCTGCTCTTCGGCAGCCGGGGCATCGCCGCCAGCGGCGGGCGCAGCAACGGCAACCGCAGCAGCGGCGCTCACGCCCCACGCTTCTTCAAGCGCCTTGGCGAGGTCGGCGGCTTCGAGCACGGTCAGCTTCGAAAGTTCTTCAACAAGCTTGGCAATATCGGCCATGATGGTTCACTCCAAATTGGTGGCGGGGCGGGAAAATGCCCCAACAGATTGTTTCGTCTGGCGAAAAACGTCTCTTACGCTGCGTCCTTGTCCGCGTAGGCGGCGAAAACACGGGCGACCTTCGCAGCGGGTGCGGTGACGACCTGGGCGATCTTCGTCGCCGGGGCGTTGACCAGCCCGATGAGCTTGGCGCGCATCTCGTCGAGGCTCGGCATCGTGGCGAGCGCCTTGATCCCTGCTTCGTCGAGCACGACCGAACCCATCGACCCGCCGACGATTTCGAGCTTGTCGTTCGTCTTGGCGAAATCGACAGCGGCCTTGGCAGCCGCGACCGGGTCGGTCGACCAGGCCAGCCCGACCGGGCCGGTGAGCATATCACCGAGCCCGACATAGTCGGTGTTCTCGAGGGCGAGCTTGGCGAGACGGTTCTTCGCAACCTTGTAGGTGGCGCCAGCATCGCGCATCTTCCCGCGCAGGTCGGTGGACTGGGCCACCGTCATGCCGAGATTGCGGGTGACAACCACCACGGCAACCTCGTTGAAGACCGCATTGAGCTGGGCAACCGCGTCGGCTTTCTGCGAACGATCCATGCCATACTCCTTCACAAATGGCCTTGGCGGGAATGGCTCCCCGCCGAGACCGGCTACGTTATGTCCGCGCACAGGGCCGCGAAGGCTCCGTACACGGGCGAGTCCGTCGATAGGGAAGGAGGGTGTGCCATCTGGCACGCGCGGGGCAGGCCCATGCGGGGCTGCCCGGCAAAATCTCGTTTCCCCGTCTAGGCTGGAAATTAAGAAGACCCGATTGCCTTCACCAACTGTCTCGGACGGATGACGCGGCACAAGCACGAGGCCCGCCGGTCGGGGCGGGCCTCTAGAAGATCGGGCGTCAGAGTCAAGCGAATTGGCGGCTCAGGTCTCGTCCCCGCGATAGCCCAGCAGGTCACCTGGCTGGCATTGCAGTTCGCGGCAGATCGCAGCGAGGGTGGAAAAGCGGATAGCCTTGGCCTTTCCGGTCTTGAGGATCGACAGGTTGGCAAGGGTCAGCCCCACCCGGTCGGCCAGTTCAGTGAGGGTCATGCGGCGGGCATGGAGCAGGTCGTCAAGCTTGACCATGATGCGGGCTCCTTCGAGGTCGTCGTTGCTGGGGGGCATCACACTGTCCCTTCGAGGTCTTCGCGCATCGCGGCGCCATGGCGGAACACGCGGGCAAGGATGAACAGCACGATCACCATCAGCACCGGGGTCAGGCTGATATCGAAGCCTCCCTCGAGCGTGGTATCGGTAAACTGCGCCGCCCAGGCCGAGACGATTGCGGCCGTTGCGGTCGATACGAAGGTGAGGGCGTGGATGCCGATCAGGATCCAACCCATCGCGCTCAGCCGGTCGGCGTTCTCGGGCACGAAGGGATCACCTGCGGCGACCGTGTCGATAATGCCGCGCAGCTTGCCGAAGAACAGGAACACCGCCGCGCACAGCACGCAGACCACCGCCAACAGCACGAGCACCGCGCCGAACGGCATGGCGGTGATGTCAGGGCCGAATTCGGCGCGCGCTTCGATATTGATGCTGTCGTGATAGAACGGCAGCGCGATCATAACGAGAATGATGGTGGCACTGGCCAGCGCCATCAGGCCCTGGATCAGCAGGGTCAGGGATTTGCCGGCAATCAGCAGCAGGTCGTTTCCGGGGGATTTCATCGGCGTGCTCCTTTCAGGGCGATCAGGCCAGAACCGGCAGGTCGAGCGCGGCAGGCGCGGCGGCCTGCGCGGGCGGCACCGTCACGACTGCGCCGATCGACGCGAGCGAGAGAAAAACCGCAGCGCAGGCGGCAAGGGCGTGGTTGGCGAGGCGGGGCATATCGATCTCCTTTATCTTTCACATTGTGATTCGATAAAGGTCGTGTAATCCGATTTGCGGCTTATCGTCAATCAATAATATTGAAAAACGATATTGAGCGTGTCGTTTTTCGATTAGGCCCGACCGACATCCTCCGGCGCGCACCACAAGGAAAGGGTGTCGGCGGCATAGGCGCCGCCCGCGCGGAAATGGTCACCGGGGGCGGTTTCGAAAGTCGCACCGGGGGCAAGGCCGATCATCCAGTGCAGATCGGGCGCGCTGCCGGGTCGGTTCTCGTAAGCGATGCCGTCGGCAAAGGTCAGCCTCAGCCATTGCGCCAGCCCGTTGACGGTGCCTCCGGTGCTGACGAGCCTCGCTTCGCCCGCCCCGACCGGATCGAGCGCGCCCGTGTTGAAATCGAAAGCGAACAGGCTGGCCGGGGCGCTGTGCAGGTGCAGCGCCGGGCTGTCCGCCGGACACCAGCGCGCTGTGTGAAGGTGCGGGCCGAACGCGCCGAGATCGAAGCCTTCGACCGCGCTGATGTCGGCGGTGAAGGGCGGGAACTGCGCCAGCGCGACTTCGATGCTGGCGCGTTCGGGCACGAACAGCGCGCCGGGTGCGGCGAGCTCAGCGCGGGCATGACTGAGCGAACCGAGCACGCCTTCGCCGATAAGGGTGTGGCAGAACAGCTCCGATACCACCAGATCGACCCCGCCGCCCAGATCGCGCACCCGGTCAAGCGCAGTGGAATGACGGTCGAACAGGGTGATCCGGTCTGCGAGGCCATTGGCCGCGATCACTGCCCGCGCGCTGGCGGCGAGCAGCGGGCTGGCCTCGCAGGCATAGACGTGCGCGGCCCCGGCGCGGGCGGCCATCATCGCCAGCAGCCCCGATCCGGTGCCGATGTCGAGCACCACCCTGCCGCGCGCCAACCGCTCGATCGCCGCGCGATAGGCGGCGTTGCGGGCATGGTCGCGCAGCATCCGGGCGTGGAAATCGGGCACATCATGGCGCAGCACCGTCCCCGCCAGCGCCTGCCAGCGCGGATCATCGCCGTGCCGCGCCAGCGCCCGTTCGACGAGCGCGCGGGCAAGCCCGCCGGTCACGCCCTCGGCGAGCCCAAGCCCGAGTTCGAGGAAACGCACCGGGTCTTCGACCGGGTTGGGGGGTGGAGGGGCGGGGGCGGCGGGCTTGCTCATGGCCCGCGCTTGTAGCAAGCTTTGCCCGCCCTGCCGCAAGCCCATTCTGGGTGCGTGGACGCAGGGCGTTGACAGGGCGGCGGGCTGTTCCTAAATGCCCGTCCTCGCCCGCTTCGAGCAGGGCCGATTCATGCGCGGGAATCGGCTTTCGGATGGAAGCGGCGACACGCCACTATCGCGACGCTTGACGAATGCTGCTGCCGACCTGCGACAATTGCGGGGCTGGGCAAGCGGCTTTTGTGCGTTCGGCATGGTGGCTTTTTTCGCGTCGAACGACCGCGTTTTTCCCGTCCGCGTGAGGCTTCCCCTCTCGCGGCCCAATCGAAGAGGCAAGACCCCTCCATGGCCACCAAGGCGAAGCCGCCCGTCACCCGCAGCCGCAAGGCGCAAGGGACCGCCAAGAAGCGCATCCGCAAGATCTTCGGCGACATCCACGAAGTGGTGCAGATGCCGAACCTGATCGAGGTTCAGCGCGAAAGCTACGAGCAGTTCCTGCGTTCGGACAAGGCGACGGGCTATGTCTCGGGCCTTGAAAAGACGCTGCGCAGCGTCTTCCCGATCCGCGATTTCGCCGGCACCGCCGAACTCGATTTCGTCCACTACGAACTCGAAGAGCCCAAGTACGACACCACCGAGTGCCGTCAGCGCGGCATCACCTATGCCGCCCCGATGAAGGTGACCCTGCGCCTCATCGTGTTCGAGGTGGACAGCGAAACCGAAACCCGCTCCGTCCTCGATATCAAGGAGCAGGACGTCTACATGGGCGACATGCCGCTCATGACTGAGAACGGCACCTTCATCATCAACGGCACCGAGCGCGTGATCGTCTCGCAGATGCACCGCTCGCCGGGCGTGCTGTTCGATCATGACCGCGGCAAGACCCACTCCTCGGGCAAGCTGCTGTTCGCCGCGCGCGTGATCCCCTACCGCGGCTCGTGGCTCGACTTCGAGTTCGACGCCAAGGACATCGTTAACGTCCGCATCGACCGCAAGCGCAAGCTGCCGGTCACCGCGCTGCTCTATTCGCTCGGCCTCGATGCCGAAGACATCCTCGGCTACTTCTACAACACCGTCACCTGGGACCGCGCCAAGGACGGGTGGAAGATCCCCTTCGTGGCCGAACAGTGGCGCAACGCCAAGCCGACCTTCGCGCTGGTCGATGCAGCCACCGGCGAGGAAGTCTTCCCCGCTGGCCAGAAGATCAGCCCGCGTGCTGCCAACAAGGCCGCCAAGGATGGCCTCACCGAACTGCTGCTGCCGACCGAGGAAGTCGTCAGCCGCTATGCCGCCGCTGACATGATCGACGAGAGCACCGGCCGCATCTACATCGAAGCGGGCGATGAAGTGACGCTCGAGCACGTCGACATTCTCGACAAGGCCGGGATCGACCGTCTCCCGCTGCTCGACATCGACGAGATCAACACTGGCCCGTGGATCCGCAACACGCTGAAGGCCGACAAGGCCGAGAACCGCGACGAAGGCCTCGAGGCGATCTACAAGGTCATGCGCCCGGGCGAACCGCCGACGAAGGAAACCGCCGAGGCGCTGTTCGAAGGCCTGTTCTTCGATGCCGAACGCTATGACCTCTCGGCCGTGGGCCGCGTGAAGCTCAACATGCGTCTGGGCCTCGAATGCGAGGACACCATCACCACGCTGCGCAAGGAAGACATCCTCGCGGTGGTGAAGGAGCTGGTCGGCCTCAAGGACGGCAAGGGCGAAGTCGACGACATCGACAACCTCGGCAACCGCCGCGTGCGTTCGGTGGGCGAGCTTCTGGAAAACCAGTACCGCGTCGGCCTGCTGCGCATGGAGCGCGCGGTGAAGGAGCGCATGAGCTCGGTCGACGTGTCGACTGTGATGCCGAACGACCTCATCAACGCCAAGCCCGCAGTGGCTGCGGTGCGCGAGTTCTTCGGCTCCTCGCAGCTTTCGCAGTTCATGGACCAGACCAACCCGCTTTCGGAAGTCACCCACAAGCGCCGCGTTTCGGCGCTCGGGCCGGGTGGTCTCACCCGCGAGCGCGCCGGCTTCGAAGTCCGCGACGTTCACCCGACGCACTATGGCCGCATCTGCCCGATCGAAACGCCGGAAGGCCCGAACATCGGTCTGATCAACTCGCTCGCGAGCTTCAGCCGCGTCAACAAGTACGGCTTCATCGAAACCCCGTATCGCAAGGTCATCGACGGCAAGGTGACGGCGGACGTGATCTACCTCTCCGCAATGGAGGAGCAGAAGCACACCGTTGCGCAGGCCTCGGCTGAACTGAACGCGGATGGCAGCTTCGTCGAAGAGCTGGTCTCGGCGCGTCACAACGGCGACAACCTGATGGCGCCGCGCGAGCAGATCACGCTGATGGACGTGAGCCCCAAGCAGCTCGTCTCGGTTGCGGCCTCGCTGATCCCGTTCCTCGAAAACGATGACGCCAACCGCGCGCTGATGGGCTCGAACATGCAGCGTCAGGCCGTACCGCTCGTGAAGGCGGAAGCGCCGTGGGTCGGCACCGGCATGGAAGAAACCGTGGCGCGCGATTCGGGCGCGGCGATTGCCGCCAAGCGCGGCGGGATCGTCGACCAGGTCGACGCGACCCGTATCGTGATCCGCGCGATCGGCGATGTCGAACCCGGCCAGTCGGGCGTGGACATCTACACCCTGCAGAAGTTCCAGCGTTCGAACCAGAACACCTGCATCAACCAGCGTCCGCTGGTGAAGGTGGGTGACGTGATCGAACAGGGCGACATCATCGCTGACGGTCCCTCGACCGATCTGGGTGAACTCGCGCTGGGCAAGAACAGCCTCGTCGCGTTCATGCCGTGGAATGGCTACAACTACGAAGACTCGATCCTGATCAGCGAACGCATCGTGAAGGACGACGTCTTCACCTCGATCCACATCGAGGAGTTCGAAGTCATGGCCCGCGACACCAAGCTCGGGCCGGAAGACATCACCCGCGACATTCCCAACGTCGGCGAGGAAGCCCTGCGCAACCTCGACGAAGCGGGCATCGTCTATATCGGTGCGGAAGTTCACCCGGGCGACATCCTCGTCGGCAAGATCACCCCCAAGGGTGAATCGCCGATGACCCCGGAAGAAAAGCTGCTGCGCGCGATCTTCGGCGAAAAGGCGAGCGACGTGCGTGACACCTCGCTGCGTCTGCCCCCGGGCGTGGCGGGCACCATCGTCGAAGTCCGGGTGTTCAACCGCCACGGGATCGAGATCGACGACCGTACGCGTGCGATCCAGAACGAGGAAATCGAACGCCTGCGCAAGGACGCCGCGGACGAGCGCAACATCCTCAACCGTGCGACCTACAACCGTCTCAAGGATATGCTGATCGGTCAGACCGCTTCGGCAGCACCCAAGGGGCTGAAGAAGGGCGCCGAGATCACGGCCGAGATGCTGGAAGAGGTCGACCGCCACGAATGGTTCAAGTTCGCGGTCGCCGACGACAGCCGTCAGGCGCAGATCGAAGCGGTCAAGACCCAGTACGACGAAGCCGTCGCGGTGATCGATGCCAAGTTCCATGACCGCAAGGAAAAGCTGGAGCGTGGTGACGAACTCGCGCCGGGCGTGCTCAAGATGGTCAAGGTCTTCGTCGCGGTGAAGCGCAAGCTGCAGCCGGGCGACAAGATGGCCGGCCGTCACGGGAACAAGGGTGTCATCAGCCGCATCCTGCCGATCGAGGACATGCCGTTCCTCGCCGACGGGACACACGTTGACCTCGTGCTCAACCCGCTGGGCGTGCCGTCGCGCATGAACGTCGGGCAGATCTTCGAGACGCACCTTGGCTTTGCCGCGCGCGCGCTCGGGCACGAGATCAAGGGGATGCTGGACGAATGGCACGCTGCCAATCCGAATGCAGCGCGCGATTACGCCAATGTCGCCCCGCCAGCTGCCGTGCTGGATCGTCTGAAGGACATCTACGGCGAGCAGTATGTCGAGGATCTCGAAAGCCGCTCGACCGCCGATATCGTCGAACTCGCCGGCAACCTCTCGGCGGGTGTGCCGATGGGTACTCCGGTGTTCGACGGCGCGCGTGAAGCCGACGTTTCGGATATGCTGGTCAAGGCGGGGATCGATTCCTCGGGCCAGAGCGTCCTTTATGACGGCCGCACCGGCGAGGCGTTCGACCGCAAGGTGACCGTGGGCATCATCTACATGCTGAAGCTCCACCACCTGGTCGACGACAAGATCCACGCCCGTTCGATCGGCCCTTACTCGCTCGTCACCCAGCAGCCGCTGGGCGGCAAGGCGCAGTTCGGCGGCCAGCGCTTCGGGGAAATGGAGGTCTGGGCGCTCCAGGCCTACGGCGCGGCCTACACCTTGCAGGAAATGCTGACGGTGAAGTCCGACGACGTGGTCGGCCGCACCAAGGTCTACGAAGCGATCGTCAAGGGCGACGACACCTTCGAGGCCGGCATTCCCGAGAGCTTCAACGTGCTCGTCAAGGAAATGCGCAGCCTCGGCCTCAACGTCGAACTGAAGTCGATCCTCGACGAGGACGACGACGGCGAGATGCTGGAGGCAGCGGAATAAGGGGCGCGGGGGCGGAAATCGCCCCCCGTCACCGCCGCAAACGAATTTCATCCCCCTAAGGGAACACAGTCATGAACGACCTGACCAAATTCACCAACCAGCTGGCGAAGCCCGAAACCTTCGACCAGATCCAGATCGGCATCGCCTCGCCGGAGCGCATCCGCTCGTGGTCCTATGGCGAGATCAAGAAGCCCGAGACGATCAACTACCGCACCTTCAAGCCGGAGCGTGACGGGTTGTTCTGCGCGCGCATTTTCGGCCCCGTGAAGGACTACGAGTGCCTGTGCGGCAAGTACAAGCGCATGAAGTACAAGGGCGTCGTCTGCGAAAAGTGCGGCGTCGAAGTCACCGTGACCAAGGTCCGCCGCGAGCGCATGGGCCACATCGAACTGGCCGCGCCCGTCGCGCACATCTGGTTCCTGAAGTCGCTGCCCTCGCGCATCGGCCTGCTGCTCGACATGCAGCTGAAGCAGCTCGAGCGCGTGCTTTACTTCGAAAGCTACATCGTCACCGAACCGGGCCTGACCCCGCTCGAGAAGTACCAGCTGCTGACCGAGGATGAACTCCTCGAAGCGCAGGACGAATATGGCGAGGACGCCTTCACCGCCGACATCGGCGCGGAAGCCGTGCGCACCATGCTGATGCAGCTCGACCTCGAAGCCGAGCGCGAAGCGCTGATGGACGAGCTTGCCACCACCAAGTCCGCCCTCAAGCCCAAGAAGATCATCAAGCGCCTCAAGGTCGTCGAAAGCTTCATCGAATCCGGCAACCGCCCGGAATGGATGATCCTCGAAGTGATCCCGGTCATCCCGCCCGAACTGCGCCCGCTGGTGCCGCTGGATGGTGGCCGCTTCGCGACCTCCGACCTCAATGACCTTTACCGCCGCGTCATCAACCGCAACAACCGTCTGAAGCGCCTGATCGAGCTGCGCGCGCCCGACATCATCGTGCGCAACGAAAAGCGCATGCTGCAGGAAGCGGTCGACGCGCTGTTCGACAACGGTCGCCGTGGCCGCGTCATTACCGGCGCGAACAAGCGTCCGCTCAAGTCGCTCTCCGACATGCTCAAGGGCAAGCAGGGCCGTTTCCGCCAGAACCTGCTCGGCAAGCGCGTCGACTATTCGGGCCGTTCGGTGATCGTGACCGGGCCTGAGCTCAAGCTGCACCAGTGCGGCCTGCCCAAGAAGATGGCGCTCGAGCTGTTCAAGCCGTTCATCTACGCGCGTCTGGATGCCAAGGGTCTGTCGATGACCCTCAAGCAGGCCAAGAAGTGGGTCGAGAAGGAGCGCAAGGAAGTCTGGGACATCCTCGACGAGGTGATCCGCGAGCACCCGGTTCTCCTGAACCGCGCGCCGACGCTCCACCGTCTGGGCATCCAGGCATTCGAGCCCGTGCTGATCGAGGGCAAGGCGATCCAGCTGCACCCGCTGGTCTGCTCGGCCTTCAACGCCGACTTCGACGGTGACCAGATGGCGGTCCACGTGCCGCTCAGCCTCGAAGCCCAGCTCGAAGCGCGCGTGCTGATGATGTCGACCAACAACATCCTCTCGCCCGCCAACGGCAAGCCAATCATCGTGCCTTCGCAGGACATGGTTCTGGGGATCTACTACCTCTCGATGGAGCGGCAGGAGAAGCACCCCGAATACATCGAGGAAGCCGACGGCACCAAGATCGAGAAGCTCCCGCGCTTCAGCGACATGGCCGAAGTGCACCAGGCGCTCGAAACCAAGGCGGTCACGCTCCACACCCGCATCATCGCCCGCGTTCCGCAGGCCGACGAGAACGGCGTGGTGTCGATGAAGCGCTTCGTCACCACCCCCGGTCGTATGCTGATCGGCGAGTGCCTGCCGAAGAACCACAAGGTGCCCTTCGACATCATCAACCGCCTGCTCACCAAGCGCGAGATCGGCGACGTGATCGACCAGGTGTATCGTCACACCGGCCAGAAGGACACGGTGCTGTTCGCCGACGCCATCATGGCGCTGGGCTTCCGCCACGCGTTCCGCGCCGGGATCAGCTTCGGCAAGGATGACATGATCATCCCCGACGCCAAGGAGAAGCTGGTCGAGGAGACCAAGGAACTGGTTGCCGGTTACGAGCAGCAGTACCAGGACGGTCTCATCACCCAGCAGGAAAAGTACAACAAGGTGATCGACGCCTGGTCGAAGTGCGGTGACATGGTCGCCGACGCGATGATGGCCGAGATCAAGGCGCAGCCGATCGACAGCGAGACGGGCAAGGAAGCCCAGATCAACTCGATCTACATGATGAGCCACTCCGGGGCGCGTGGTAGCCCGGCGCAGATGAAGCAGCTTGCCGGGATGCGCGGTCTGATGGCCAAGCCTTCGGGCGAGATCATCGAGACCCCGATCATCTCGAACTTCAAGGAAGGTCTGACCGTTCTTGAATACTTCAACTCGACCCACGGCGCCCGTAAGGGTCTCGCGGACACCGCGCTGAAGACCGCGAACTCGGGTTACCTCACCCGCCGTCTCGTCGACGTGTCGCAGGATTGCGTCATCGTCGAGGAAGATTGCGGCACGCAGAACGCGCTCGAAATGCGCGCCATCGTGCAGGGCGGTTCGGTGATCGCCTCGCTTGGCGAGCGTATTCTCGGCCGCACGGTCGCGGAAGACATCGTCAACGCGGCGACCGGCGAAGTGATCGTTCCGGCGGGCACCCTGCTCGACGAAGCGATGGTCAAGGCGATCGAGGCGGCTGAAGTGCAGTCGGCCAAGATTCGCTCGCCGCTGATCTGCGAAGCCGAACAGGGCGTCTGCGCGACTTGCTATGGCCGTGACCTTGCCCGCGGGACCCCGGTGAACATCGGCGAAGCGGTGGGCGTCATCGCGGCGCAGTCGATCGGCGAGCCTGGCACCCAGCTGACGATGCGGACCTTCCACATCGGCGGCGCGGCGCAGCTCAACGAAACCTCGCACCTCGAGGCGATTTCGGAAGGCCGTATCGAATTCCGCGATATGCCGACCATCACCGACAAGCAGGGCCGCATCCTCAGCCTCGCCCGTAACGGCGAGCTGGCCGTGATCGACGCCGAAGGGCGCGAGCGCGAGATGCACAAGGTGCCTTACGGGACGGTGCTGAAGTTCAAGGATGGCGATCAGGTCAAGGTCGGCGATCGTCTCGCCGAGTGGGACCCGTTCACCCTGCCGATCATCACCGAACAGTCGGGTGTGGTGAAGTATCAGGATCTGGCCGAGGGCATCACGCTCGAGGAACAGATGGATGATGCCACCGGCATCGCCCAGCGCGTGGTCACCGAAAACCGCGCCACCGGCCGCAAGAAGAAGGAAGATCTGCGTCCGCGGCTCACCCTTCTGGCGGAAGGCAGCGGCGAAACCGAAGCGGCGCGCTATATGCTCGCTCCGGGCACCACGCTGTCGGTCGAGGATGGTCAGATGGTCGAAGCGGGCGACATTCTCGCCCGTGCGAGCCGCGAAGCCGCCAAGACCCGCGACATCACCGGCGGTCTGCCGCGCGTGGCCGAACTGTTCGAGGCGCGTATGCCCAAGGACGTCTCGGTCATTGCCAAGATCTCCGGCCGGATCGAATTCGTCCGCGAATATAAGGCCAAGCGCAAGATCGCGATCATTCCCGAGGAAGGCGATCCGGTGGAATACCTGATCCCCAAGACCAAGGTGATCGACGTGCAGGAAGGCGACTACGTGAAGAAGGGTGACACCCTGATTTCCGGCTCGCCCAACCCGCACGACATCCTCGAAGTCATGGGCGTCGAGGCGCTGGCCGAGTATCTCGTTGACGAGATTCAGGAAGTCTATCGCTTGCAGGGCGTGAAGATCAACGACAAGCACATCGAGGTGATCGTTCGCCAGATGCTGCAGAAGGTCGAGATCACCGATGGCGGGGACACCACCCTGCTGCCGGGCGAACAGGTCGATCTGGCCGAGATGCTGGAAATCAACGGCAAGCTGGCCAAGGGCAAGCAGGGTGCGAGCGGGACTCCGGTGCTGCTCGGGATCACCAAGGCTTCGCTCCAGACCCGTTCGTTCATCTCGGCGGCCTCGTTCCAGGAAACCACCCGCGTGCTGACGCAGGCGGCGGTCGAAGGGAAGAAGGACACCCTGATCGGGCTGAAGGAAAACGTGATCGTCGGCCGTCTCATCCCCGCCGGTACCGGCGCGGGCATGAACCGTCTGCGCGTCACCGCCAACAGCCGCGATGCGGCGCTGAAGGCGGCCTGGAAGAAGCAGCAGGAAGCCCTGTCTGCCTCGGGTCAGCGCGAAGTCGAGCCGGAAGCCGATGCGATCGGTTCGGAAGAGAAGATGAAGGCTGCGATGGCCGCGATGGCGGCTTCCGCCCCCGCAGCCGAAGTTGAGGACGACGGCGAGGAATAAGCCCCTCGCCTGAGCCTCACGGCCCAACAAAAAAGCCCCGCCGGAGCCAATGCTCCGGCGGGGCTTTTGCTTGCGGGGGATGCGCCGGCTATTTCGCCCGGCGCTTCTTGCGCAGTTTCAATTCCTCAGGCGTGGGGATCACCTGCGACAGCTCGGCGATCACTTCGGCCGCCGGGATGAAGGCATCTGCCGGCGCGCCGGGTTCGCCGGGATTGGCGAAACGGGCATAGCCAACGGTCGGCGGGGGGTAATAGCCGGGTGTGGAGCGCGGCAGGACGATGAACATCGTGAAGCCCTCCTTGCCGCGCGCCTGTGCCTGCAAGGCGGCGTGGAGCATGATCGCATCAATGGCCGAATAGATGTCGCCGCCCGCCCAGATCCGCCACTGGCCATCCTCGTCGGCTTCCTTGGCCATCATCTTGGACTTCTGGATCTGCCAGGTCGCCTTGCTGCGCCCTTCGAAATCTCCGACCCGGCTATAGGGCTGGATCAGGTCGAACAGCCATTCATTATTGGTGTCGCGCTGCAGGCGCACCGCGAGCAGATCGTCGTAGCGCGCCTGCCACATCCCTTCGGGCGTCTTGGACAGCGCGCCGAAGAGTTCAGCCTCCGCCGCGCCTTCACGCAGGCGGCGGGTGACTTCCACGGTCGATCCAAAGCTGGGTGCGGCCCATTCCGATCGCGCGGCAAAGTTGCGCCGGGCGGCCGTCAGATCGCCGTTCTGCGCGAGTTTGACGATGTCGAACAGGTCGAGGAGTTCGATCACTTCTGCCGCATCGTCCTCGGGCTTGCCCTCGGCGCGGCGGCTGGTCATGTTGGCGCGGGCAAAGCTGGCGCGGGCATCGGCCTTGTCCCAGTCGCCTGCCAATGCGTGCGCAAGCGCGGCGCGGGCGTAGTAGTCCGAACTCTTTTCTTCGGGATTGAGCCCTTCGATCACTTCGATAAGGGCTTCGTACTTCGCCGCAGCCTCGGGGAAGCGGCCGACCTCGGCCAACCGCGCGGCGTAGGTCATCAGCAGCACCGGCAGCACCTTGGCATTGGCTGCAATGCGGGCTTCTGCCGCCGGGGTCAGCTCGCGCACGAAGACGCCGTAATCCTTGATCACGATGCTGGGGACGAAGCTGTATTTGATCCCCCCGATCGCACCGAGCGAGGCATCCTGCGCGGCGGCGGCATTGCCCATGCGCAGGTGGATTTCGGCTTCGATGTTCGAGAAGGACAGGCCCATCGAGCGATCGAAATAGGCATTGCCAGACAGGCCGGCCGCCTTGGCTTCGGCGCGGGCCTTTTCGACATCGGCAAGCGCGGCGGGGTAATTCTTGGCCTCGATCTGGTGGAGCGCGCGGGCAAGGATCAGCGGGATGCGGCGCACCGCGTTGCTTTCGCCCTTGTCGCCGCCGTCGATCAGTTCCGAACAGACCGCGACCCCGGCCTCGCCGAACTGGCGCTTGGAGGGATCGGGCGATTCCGGGGTGGGCGCGAACAGGCCGAGCAGCGTCACCGCACCCAGCAGGCGGGCAAAGGTCTCGCCCCCGGTGACATTGTTGGGCTCGCCGTCGCAGCGCAGATAGCGCGAGCCGAGCTGTTTGTCGGTCAGCGCGGTTGTGGTGGTGGTGACCTTGGTCGGCGGCGGGGCGGCGGGTGGCGGCGCGACGGGTGGCGGCGCGCTTTGGGCCTCGGCAATAACGGGCGTGCACACGAGTGCAGCCAATGCGGCTGTTGCAAGCAGATTCTTCATGGATGGACCCCCTGATTCGATTGCCAGATGTCTGACAAGCTTTGCCTTTTGGCAATGGGTCTTGCGCCGGCAGGGCGAGAATGTTGAACACGAGAAAACGCTATTGCGACACATTCGCAATTAAGCTAGGCAGTGCTCAACGCGCCGCTCCCTCTGACATTCAACGAGGTATCATGTCCCACTCCAACGCCCCCTCTGCCGCCGCCCGCAAGGTCATTGCCGCACTTGCCGCAGCGCCACGGATCGAGGAATGCGGCCCCATCGCCGGACGCTTCATCCACGCCCTCAGGCTGATTGCGCTGCATGACCGGCTCGGTCGCGATCCCGTGCCCGAACTGGCGGCACGGCTTGGCAGCGTTGCGGTGGCGGCCAAGGCGCTGATCCTTGCGCAGGCCATCTCTGCTGCCTGGCCCGAGGACATCCACGTCTCGCGCTTCTGTTGCCGCCTGCTCAGCCATGACGAAGCCACCATCGCGGCCTTCGTCGATGCCGCCGCGAGGGGCGACCGAGGTGGGTTCGAAGCGGCGCTCGCCGGGTTGCTCCGACCCGACCGGATGCCCCGCCTGTGGGAGGGCGCGCTCGCCCTGACCGCAGCGGAAGTCCGCGGGCTCTGAGCGCTTGCGGGTCGCGGCGGCGCGCTCTACCTGAGCGCGCATGACCACCACCCGCTTTGCCCCTTCGCCCACAGGCCGTCTGCACGTCGGCAACATCCGCACCGCGCTCCACAACTGGATGCTGGCGCGGCAGGCGGGCGGCACCTTCATCCTGCGGATCGACGACACCGATGCCGAACGTAGCCGCGAGGACTATGTCGAAGCGATCCGCGCCGACCTCACCTGGCTGGGCCTGACGTGGGATCGCGAAGAGCGCCAGTCGGCGCGGCTCGATCGCTATGCCGCAGCCTTCGATGTGCTGCGCGCGGCGGGGCGGATCTACCCCTGCTACGAAAGCGCGCAGGAGCTGGAGGTGAAGCGCAAGATCGCACTGGGCCGCGGCCTTCCGCCGATCTACGACCGCGCAGCGCTGAAGCTGACCGCCGAAGAACAGGCCGCCAAGGAGGCCGAGGGCACCGCACCGCACTGGCGCTTCCTGCTCGATCATGCCGAGCCGATCCAGTGGAACGACGGCATTCGCGGGCTTCAGAAATTCGATCCCGCGCAGCTTTCCGATCCCGTTATCCGCCGCGCCGATGGATCATGGCTCTACATGATGCCGAGCGCGGTCGACGACATCGACATGGGCGTGACCCAGGTGCTGCGTGGCGAGGACCATGTTTCGAATACTGCCGTTCAGATTCAGATCTTTACCGCACTTCATGCTGCAGGTTTCGGTGCAGCAAAAACCATCCCGGCCTTTGCGCACGAGGCGCTGCTCGTGGGCAAGGAGGGCAAGCTTTCGAAGCGTCTGGGCTCGCTCGGTTGCGATGCCTTCCGCGAGCGCGGGATCGAGCCGGAAGCGATCATCGCGCTGCTGGCGCGGCTCGGCACCTCGCAGCCGGTGGAGCCGATTGCAGACCGCACGGCGCTGACCGTGAGCTTCGATCTAGGCACTTTTGGCCGTGCGCCCGCCAAGTTCGACGAGGAGGATCTGGAACGCCTCAACGCCGGGATTGTCCACCAGCTGCCCTATGAGGCCGTCGCAGCGCGCTTGCCCGCCGGGATGGACGCGGCGGGCTGGCACGCGGTGCGGCCCAATCTCGCGCATATCGGCGAGGCGGCCGATTGGTGGCGGCTGGTGACGGGGCCGATCACGACGCCGGCCTTCACCGATGAAGACAAGGCCTTTCTCGCCGAGGCGGCGCGGCTGCTGGCGTGGGGCGAAAACCCGTGGGGTGCGCTGACCACTGCGCTCAAGGAGGCGACCGGGCGGAAGGGCAAGGCGCTGTTCCTGCCGCTGCGTCAGGCGCTGACGGGCATGGATCACGGCCCCGACATGGGCGAGCTGCTCCCGCTGATCGGCGAGGCCGAGGCGCGCGCGCGGCTGGCGAGCGCGGCGGCCTAGATCAGGCCGGCCTCGCGCGCGCTGCGGCTGATGCGCAGCGCCGGGCGGGCGCTGCCGGATGGCGGCTGATGGGTGAAGCCGTCGGTTGCCGGATCGTCCCAGTCGTGCGGCTGCATCGCCGCGCCCGAGGGGGCGAGCCACTGGCCGTCATCGGGAAACTGCGCAAAGGCGTCTCCCGCCGCGGCTCGCCGCGCCGCCAGTGTTGCGACATGGGCCTCTAGCGCCAGATCGCGCGCGCTCCAGTCGACTGGCATATCCTGACAATAGGCGTTGTTGTTGCCCTGCTGGCTCCGCCCGAATTCGTCCCCGGCGGTCAGCATGATCGTGCCGGTCGAGGCGAACAGCGTTCCCAGCAGCGCGCGGACATCTTCAGCGCGGCGGACGAGGATGTGCGGATCATCGCTCGGCCCTTCGGCGCCGCAATTCCACGTGAAATTCTCGCCATGCCCGTCGCGATTGTCTTCGCCGTTGGCGTGATTGTGGCGCTGTTCGTAGGCGAGGGTATCGGCGAGGGTGAAGCCGTCATGCGCGGCGAGGAAATTGACGCTGCGACAATCGCTGCCGAACAGATCGGATGATCCGGCGATGCGGGTGGCGAGCGTCCCGAGGCTCCCGTCACCGCGCCAGAACCGGCGCACATCGTCGCGGAAACGGTCATTCCATTCGAGCCAGTTCGGCGGGAAGTGGCCCAGCTGGTAGCCGCCCGGGCCGATGTCCCACGGCTCGGCGATCATCACGCGGTCAGCGAGGCAAGGCTCGGCGGCGAGTTCGGCGAAGATCGGGGCGTGGGCGTCAAACCCGGGGCCGCGCGCGATAACGGGGGCGAGGTCGAAGCGAAAACCGTCTATCCCGCAATGCCTTACGAAGTGCGTCAGCGTGTCGATCATCAGCTGGCGCACCGCAGGTTGGCTGAAGTCCAGAGTGTTGCCGCAGCCGGTATCGTTGATCAGGCTCCCGTCGGGCGCGCGGGCATAGGCGGCAGGGTCGAGCCCGCGCAGGGAGAGCGTGCCGCCGTGGACATCGCTTTCGCCCGAGTGGTTGAACACCAGATCGAGGATCACGCCGATGCCGCCTTCGTGCAGCGCCGCCACCGCCTCGCGCAATTCGGCCACCCCGCCGGGGGCGAGGCCGGGATCGAGCGCCATCATCGCCACCGGATTATAGCCCCAGTGGTTCGCCAGCTCGAGCGGCGGCAGGTGGCGTTCGTCGATCCATGCGACGACCGGCATCAGCTCAACCGCGCTGACGTGCAGCTGCTTGAGGTGCGCGATCACCGCCGGGTGGCCGAGCGCGGCGATGGTGCCGCGCTGTGCCTCGGGCACATCGGGATGCAGCAGCGTGAAACTGCGCACGTTGACCTCGTAGATCAAGCCGCCGCGCCGGAACCGGGGCGGGGCGGGGGCGGCTTGCTCAAGCGGCCCGGTCACCACCGCGCGCGGCACCAGATCGGCGGTGTCCTCACCAAGCTGGCCAAGGCGCGGGTGCTGGATGAAGCGGCGGTCAAGTTCCAGCGCGTGAGGGTCAACCAGCAGCTTGGCCGGGTCGAACCACAGGTTGCCCACCGGATCATATCGCCCATGGGCGCGGTAGCCATAGCGGGTGCCGGTCAGATCGCCGTCCAGCTCGGCCACCCAGAGATCGCCCTTCCGCGCCATCGGCAGGCGGGTTTCGGCATTGCCATCAAACAGGCACAGGTCCAGCGCCTCGGCCAGCGGGGCGCGCACGGCGAAGCGGGTTACGCCGCCTGCGACATGCGCGCCGAGGTGCTGCGTCACGTCACCACATCGGGCGCCGTTCGCCCGGTATGCGCGGCGATGCCCGCCACGGCTTCGGCAGCGGCGATCAGGTCGGCGAGCATGGCAGGGGTCTCCTCCGCCAGCCGCCCGTCCGGGGCTTCATAGCGTTCGAGATAGACCCGCAGCGTCGCCCCCTCGGTGCCCGTGCCTGACAGGCGGAACACGATCCGCGATCCGCAGGCGAACATCACCCGCACGCCCTGATTGCGGCTGACCGAGCCATCGACCGGATCGGTGTAGGCGAACTGGTCGGCAGCGCTTACGGTCAGCGGGCCGAACGCCTTGCCCGGCAATCCGCCAAGCGAAGCCTCAAGCGCCGCCATCAGGGTGTTCGCCTTGTCGGTCGCGATCGCCTCGTAATCATGGCGCGCATAGTAATTGCGCCCGAACCGCGCCCAGTGCTCCTGCGCGATCTGCGCCACCGGCTTGCCTGTCACGGCGAGGATGTTGAGCCACAGCAGCACCGCCCACAGCCCGTCCTTCTCGCGCACGTGATCGCTGCCGGTGCCCGCGCTTTCCTCGCCGCAGATCGTCGCCTTTCCGGCATCGAGCAGCGTGCCGAAGAACTTCCACCCGGTCGGCGTCTCCCACAGCGGGATGCCGAGCGCCTCGGCCACCCGGTCGGCAGCGGCGCTGGTGGGCATCGACCGCGCAATGCCCTTCAGCCCCCCGGCATAGGCCGGGGCGAGATGCGCATTGGCCGCCAGCATCGCCAGCGAATCCGAGGGGGTGATGAAGACCCCCTTGCCGATAATGAGGTTGCGGTCGCCATCCCCGTCCGAGGCCGCGCCGATGGTGGGCGCGCCTTCGGCCATCATAGCCGCGTAAAGCTCTGCCGCGTGGACGAGGTTGGGGTCGGGGTGATGCCCGCCGAAATCCTCCAGCGGCACGCCATTGCGCACCGTGCCAGCCGGAAAGCCTAGACGGCCTTCGAGAATTTCCCGCGCGTAAGGCCCGGTCACGGCGTGCATCGCGTCGAACGCCATGGTCAGCGCGCCGCTCGCTGCTGCCGCGCGGATTGCGGGGAAATCGAACAGTTCCTCCATCAGGTCGGCATAGTCGGCGACCGGATCGAT
This sequence comes from Erythrobacter sp. BLCC-B19, assembly GCF_028621955.1. NCBI lineage: Bacteria > Pseudomonadati > Pseudomonadota > Alphaproteobacteria > Sphingomonadales > Erythrobacteraceae > Erythrobacter > Erythrobacter sp. BLCC-B19. The sequence goes on along the minus strand of NZ_CP117516.1, from coordinate 939,741 downwards.
CACGTCGACCGCCATGCCCCCCACCTGCGCCACGCCGATCCGGTCGAGATCGATTTCGGCGCTCTCCGCCATCAGCCAGCGGTCGATGGTTTGGGTGCGGGCATAGATCGCCTCGGTCACCGCCTCGGGCGCGGGGCCGCCATTGGCGATGTTGTACTTGATGCCGAAATCCTCGTCCGGCCCGCCGGGGTTGTGGCTGGCTGAAAGGATCAGGCCGCCCGATGCGCCATACTTGCGGATCACATGGCTCGCCGCCGGGGTCGACAGGATGCCGCCTTGCCCCACCAGCACCCGGGCATAGCCATTGGCAGCAGCGATGCGGATCGCCTGCTGGATCACGGTGCGGTTGTGATACCGTCCGTCGCCGCCGATCACCAGCGTCGACCCCGCAGGCCGCTCGGCCACGTCGAACACGCTCTGGATGAAGTTCTCGGCATAGTTCGGTTGGGCAAACACCCGCACCTTCTTGCGCAGGCCCGAAGTGCCGGGCTTCTGCCCGTCAAAGGGCGTGGTGGCGACAGTCGTGATCATCCCTGTTCCTCGATCAATTGGCGGTAGAGCGTGGCATAGGCAGCGCCGCTTGCTCCCCACGAGAAATCCGCCTTCATGCCGTTGGTCTGGAGCCGCTTCCATGCGGCGCGGCGGTTGTAAAGCTCCACCGCGCGGCTGACCGCCATGGCGAGGGCATTGTGGGTCACGGCGTTCATCTGGATGCCCGTGGCGACCCCGGCGGCCAGCGCGGCGGGGTTGGCGTCGATCACCGTATCGGCGAGGCCGCCAGTGCGCGAGACGACCGGCACGCAGCCGTAGGCGAGGCCGTAAAGCTGGGTCAGGCCGCAGGGCTCGAACCGGCTGGGGATCAGGATCGCATCGCCCCCGCCCTGCAAGCGGTGCGAGAGCGCCTCGTCATAGCCCAGCCGCACGCCCACGCGGCCCGGATGGCGCGCGGCGGCGGCGAGGAAGGCCGCCTCGATCTCGCCATCGCCGGAGCCGAGCAGAGCGAGCCGCCCGCCGATCCCGACGAGGTGATCGAGCACGCCCGCCAGCACGTCCATGCCCTTCTGCCAGGTGAGGCGGCTGACGACGATGAACAGCGGGCCGTCATCGCGGGTAAGGCCGAATTCTTGCTCCAGCGCGCGTTTGTTCTTCGCCCGCGCGGCCAGCTTTCCGGCGGTGTAGGTGGCGGCAAGGTGCGGGTCGCTGGCCGGGTTCCATTCGGCGGTGTCGATGCCGTTCAGGATGCCGTGGACGCGGTTGGAACGGGCGAGCACCAGCCCTTCGAGCCCCATCCCGAATTCGACCGAGCGGATCTCGCCCGCATAGGTCGGGCTGACCGTGGTGATCGCATCGGCGAGCTGCATCCCCGCCTTCAGGAACCCGACCCCGCCATAGCTCTCCACCCCGTCGACCGTCCATGCCGATGCGGGCAGGCCGAGCCGGGGAAAGACTTCGGCGGGGTAGTATCCCTGAAACGCCATGTTGTGGATGGTGATGACGCTCGGCACCGGGCGGCTCCCGGCGAGCGGGGCGAGCTTGAGGTAGGCGGGCACCATCCCCGCCTGCCAGTCATGGGCGTGGACAAGGTCGAAGGCGCGGCCGTTCACCGCGCCGCCCGCGATATCGGCGGCGGCGCGAGCGAAGGCGGCGAAGCGGTGCCAGTTGTCCTTCCAGTCGCGCCCCGATGGATCGGCATAAGGCCCGCCCGCGCGGCCGAACAGCGCAGGCGCATCCAGCACAAGCAGCGGCTGCGCGCCAAGCTTGCCCGCCAGCAGCCGTGCAGGCGTGCCGAGCAGCGCGTCCCATGTGTGCACCGCCTTTGCCTTTTTGCCCAGCTTCGCCAGCACCGCTGGATAGCCGGGCACAAGGCTCGTCACCTCCACCCCCTGTGCGGCGAGGGCGGCGGGCAGCGCGCCCGCGACATCGGCGAGCCCGCCGGTCTTGACCAGCGGGGCAGCCTCGGACGCGACGGAGAGGACGCGCATCGCCATGGCTTACAGCCTTGCCATCATGTCGCGGGTGACGAGCACCACGCCTTTCTCCGACACCCGGAACCGGCGCGCGTCGAGTTCGGGATCCTCTCCGATGATCATGCCTTCGGGGATTCGCACCCCGCTATCGATGATCACCTTGGAGAGGCGCGCCCCGCGTCCGATGTTGCAATAGGGCAGGATCACTGCCTCGTTGACGTTGGAGTAGCTTCCGATCTTCACCCCGGTGAACAGCAGGCTGCGGCGCACCTCTGACCCTGATATGATGCAGTCCCCCGACACCAGCGAGGAGACGGCGAACCCACGCCGCCCGTCCTCATCATGGACGAACTTGGCAGGCGCGGCCACGACGGCATCCGTCCAGATCGGCCAGTCGCGGTCATAGAGATTGAGCTTGGGCACGGTGTCGGTGAGGTCGAGATTGGCCTCGAAATAGGCGTCGAGCGTACCGACATCGCGCCAATACTCCTCGATTTCCTCCGCCGCGCGGATGCAGGAGTTGGTGAAGCGGTGCGCGACCGCTTTGCCGTGCTTGACGATGTAGGGGATGATGTCGCCGCCGAAATCGCGCTTGGACGCGGGATCGTCGGCATCGCGGCGCAGCTGTTCGAACAGGAAGTCGGTGTTGAAGACGTAGATCCCCATCGACGCCAGCGCCATTTCCGGGTTGCCCGGAATGCCCGGCGGGTCTTTCGGCTTTTCGACGAAGGCGGTGATGGTGTCCTTTTCGTCGACCTGCATCACGCCGAAACCGGTCGCTTCCATGCGCGGCACGACAAGGCAGCCGATGGTGACATCCGCGCCCGAATTGACGTGCTGCTGCAGCATCAACTCGTAGTCCATCTTGTAGATGTGATCGCCCGCGAGGATCACCATGTATTTGGGCGCGAGGCTGGCGATGATGTCCATGTTCTGGAACACCGCGTCGGCCGTGCCTTCGTACCACTGGTTCTCCGACACGCGCTGGCTGGCGGGCAGGATGTCGAAGCTTTCGTTACGTTCGGGCCGCAGGAAGGTCCACGCGCGCTGCATATGGCGGATCAGCGAGTGCGCCTTGTATTGGGTCGCAACGCCAATGCGGCGGATGCCGGAGTTGATCGCGTTCGACAGCGCAAAGTCGATGATGCGCGACTTGCCGCCGAAATAGACTGCGGGCTTGGCGCGCCGGTCGGTCAGTTCCATCAAGCGGCTGCCCCGCCCACCTGCCAGCACATAGGCCATGGCATCGCGCGCCAGTGGCCGCCCTGAAGTTCTCTCGATCATCCCATTCTCTCCCCAGAGTGTTTTTGCGTGTTTATCCGGTGAATTGCAGCATTATCGTGGCAAGCGGCGGCAGCACGATATGGGCTGCGCCGCCGGATGCGGTGACCTGTCCCATGTTGCCCTGCCCGCTGCCGCCGTAGATTTCGGCGTCGGAGTTCAGCACCTCGGCCCACACCCCGTCATGTGGCAGGGGCAGGCGGTAGTGGGTGTGGAGCGCAGGAGTCATGTTGGCGATTACCGCCACAGGCGCCTCGCCCGGCGCCTTGCGGAGCCAAGCGAACACCGAATTGTCGGCATCGTCGGCGATCAGCCATTCGAACCCCTCACCCTCGCAATCGCGCGCATGAAGCGCGGGGGTGGTGCGGTAGAGGCGATTGAGGTCACGGATCAGGTCAGCAACGCCCCGGTGTGCGGGCGCGTCCATCAGGTGCCAATCCAGCGCGCGCTCCTCGCTCCATTCGCGGCGCTGGGCGAATTCCTGGCCCATGAACAGCAGCTTTTTGCCGGGGTATCCCCACATCATAGCATAGTATGCGCGCAGATTGGCAAATTGCTGCCAGTTGTCACCGCTCATCTTGCCGAGGATCGTGCCCTTGCCGTGCACCACCTCGTCATGGCTCAAGGGCAGGACGAAGTTCTCCGAGAAGGCATAGACGAGGCCGAAGGTGATCTCGGAGTGGTGGTATTTCCGGTGGATCGGATCACGCGCCATGTATTGCAGCGTGTCGTGCATGAAGCCCATGTTCCACTTGAACCCGAAGCCCAAGGCCGTGCGCGGGCCTTCGTCGAAGGCGGGTTGGGAGACGCCGGGCCATGAGGTCGATTCCTCGGCGATTGTCATGGTGCCCGCGTGCGTGCCGTAGAGTGCGCGGTTGGTGGCGCGCATGAATTCGACCGCTTCCCAGTTCTCGCGCCCCCCTTCGGCATTGGGGATCCACTCGCCGTCCTTGCGCGAGTAATCGCGGTAAAGCATCGAGGCGACGGCATCCACGCGCAGTCCGTCGACATGATACTGCTCGGCCCAGAACAGCGCATTGTTGACGAGGAAGCTGCGCACTTCCTTGCGCCCGAAATTGTAGATCGCGGTGTTCCAGTCGGGGTGGAAGCCGAGGCGCGGGTCTTCGTGCTCGTAGAGCGCGGTGCCGTCGAACCGGGCGAGGCCGTGCTCGTCGACGGGGAAATGGGCGGGCACCCAGTCGATCAGCACGCCGATCCCGGCGCGGTGCGCGCCGTCGACGAAACGGGCGAACCCCTCGACGTCCCCGAACCGGGCCGAGGGGGCAAAGAGCCCGGTGGTCTGGTAGCCCCAGCTCGGGTCATAGGGGTGTTCGGAGACCGGCAGGAACTCGATATGGGTAAAGCCCATGTCGAGCGCATAGGGAATCAGCCGCGCGGCCATTTCGTCCCAGGTCAGGAACCAGCCATTGTCGTCGCGCTGCCATGATCCGGGGTGAACCTCGTAGATGGAGATGGCCTCGCGCCGGGGATCGACGCTGGCCCAGTGCGCGCGGTGGGCATCGTCACCCCAGTCGCGCTTGCCGGGGCGGGCGACGACGCTGGCGGTCTTGGGCCGCAGCTCGCTGGCGAAGGCGAAGGGGTCGGCCTTCAGTGGCTGCACTGTGCCGTCGGGGCCGGTGATGCGATACTTGTAGGCCGTGCCTTCGCCGATGTCGGGGATGAAGATTTCCCACACGCCGATGTCCACGCGGCGGCGCATCATGTGGGCGGCGGGGTTCCAGCCGTTGAAATCGCCCACCAGATTGACGCTGCGCGCGTTCGGCGCCCAGACCGCAAAGTGCACGCCGCGCGCGCCCTCGTGCGCGATCACATGCGCGCCGAGCTTGTCGAACAAGCGGAAGTGCGTGCCCTCGGCGATCAGGAAATCGTCCATCGGGCCAAGCACCGGGCCGAAGGAATAGGGATCGGTCACCCACCATTCCTGCCCATTCCCTCGGCAGCGATAGCGCACCGGCTTGGGCTTGCCCCGCAATTTGCCTTCAAACAGCGGGCCATCCACCCGCACCATCTTGCCGAGCCTGCCGCCCTTCAGCGAAAACGCCTCGGCCTCTTCCGCCCCGTGCAGAATGGCGCGGGCGAAGGTGCCTTCCGGCCCTTCGTGCGGCCCCAGCAGCGAGAACGGATCGGCGTGCGATCCATCGAGCAGTGCAGCGATGGCCTCAGGCGGTGGCTTCACAGCACGCCCCAGATCTCGCGGGCATATTCGGAAATGGTGCGATCGGACGAGAACCAGCCGACATTGGCGATGTTCTGGATCGCCGATTGCCGCCAGGCTGCGCGATCATTCCAGCGCCGGTCAACCTCGCGCTGGGCGGCGGCATAGGCGTCGAAGTCGGCGGCGACCATGAACCAGTCCGAGGTGTAGATCGCATCCATCAGCCCTGCATAGCGCGCCGGATCATCGGGGCTAAACACCCCGCTGGCGATCGCATTGACGGCTTGGCACAGCTCGCGGCTGCCTTCGATCACTTCGCGGGGGTTGTAGCCTTCCGCCCGCTTGGCGGCGACTTCTTCAGCCGTCAGCCCGAAGATCACGATATTCTCCCGGCCCACTCGCTCCATGATCTCGATATTCGCCCCGTCGAGCGTGCCGATCGTGAGCGCGCCGTTGAAGGCGAACTTCATGTTCCCCGTGCCCGAAGCTTCCATCCCTGCGGTCGAAATCTGTTCGCTGAGGTCGGCAGCGGGAATGATCCGCTCGGCGAGGCTGACGTTGTAATTGGGGACGAACACCACCTTCAGCACCTCGCCCACGCTGGGATCGGAATTGATCCGCCGGGCGATATCGTTGGCGAGTTTGATGATGAGCTTGGCGTTGTGATAGGTCGGAGCGGCCTTGCCGCCGAAGATTTTGACGCGCGGCACCCAGTCACGTTCGGGGTGGCTGCGGATCTGGTCATAGAGCGCGACCGTCTCGATCAGATTGAGCAGCTGGCGCTTGTATTCGTGGATGCGCTTGATCTGCACGTCGAACAGCGCGTCGGGATCGAGCCGGATACCGGTCAGCTCGCGCAGATGATTGGCAAGGTCGACCTTGTTGGCGCGCTTCACCTCGTCGACCCGCTCGCCCAGCGCCGCGTCGCCCGCCATGGCGGCGAGGGCCGACAGTCCCTCGGCATCGGCCTTGAACCCGTCTCCGATCGCCTCGCGGATCAGCCCCGTCAGACGCGGGTTCGACTGGTGCAGCCAGCGGCGCGGGGTGACGCCGTTGGTCTTGTTGTTGATGCGGTCGGGGTAGAGCTTGTGAAGGTCGGCAAACACCGTCTGCTTCATCAGATCGGTGTGGAGCGCCGCCACCCCATTGACCGAATGCGCACCCACAAAAGCGAGGTTCGCCATCCGCACCCGGCGCTCGCCATGTTCGTCGATCAGCGAGATTGCGGCGACGGCGGCGTCATCGAGGCCCGCCTTCCTCGCCTCGCGCAGGACATGGGCGTTGATCGCATAGACGATCTGCATATGGCGCGGCAGCAGCCGTTCGAACAGCGGCAGCGGCCAGCTTTCGAGCGCCTCGGGGAGCAGGGTGTGGTTGGTGTAGGCGATGGTCGCCTTGGTGATGGCCCAACTTTCCGCAAAGGTCAGGTGCTGTTCGTCCATCAGCAGCCGCATCAGCTCTGCCACCGCGACCGAGGGGTGGGTGTCATTGAGCTGGATCGCTGCCTTGTCGGGCAGGGTGCGGATGTCGCCGTGATACTGGATGTGGCGGCGGACGATGTCCTGGATCGACGCGCTGGAGAAAAAGAACTCCTGCCGCAGCCGCAATTCCTGCCCGGCGGGGGTGGAATCGGCGGGGTAGAGCACCCGCACCAGACTGTCGGCCCGCACCTGCGCGGCGAGCGCGCCGGCGTGGTCGCCCGCGTTGAAAGCGGCAAGCTGGATCGGATCGAGCGCGGCGGCATTCCACAGGCGCAGGGTGTTCACCCGCTTGCCCTGCCAGCCGACCACCGGCGTATCGAAGGCGGTCGCCTCGATCACTTCTGCCGGGTTCCAGCGGATCACGCCCTCATCGCTGGCCACCTCGCCGCCAAAACCGATGCGGTAGGAACTCTCGCGCCGCTCGAACTCCCAGGGGTTGCCGTGAGCGAGCCAGGTTTCGGGCAGCTCGACCTGCCAGCCTTCGTCGATGCGCTGGCGGAACATCCCGTTGATGTAGCGGATGCCATAGCCAAAGGCGGGGATGTCGAGGCTGGCGAGGCTTTCCATGAAGCACGCCGCCAACCGCCCGAGCCCGCCATTGCCAAGCGCAGCGTCGGGTTCCAGCTCTTCCAGCCGGGCAAGGTCGAGCCCGTGCTGTTCGAGCGCCTGCTCCATCGCGCGGCTGCATCCGAGATTGGCAAGCGCATCGCGCAGCAGCCGCCCGATCAGGAATTCGAGGCTGAGATAATAGACCCGCTTGCCGCCCGCCGCGTGGGTGCGGCTGGTCGAAGCGAACCAGTTGTCGATGATGTCATCGCGCAGGGCGAGCACAGTGGCATTGTACCAGTCGTGCGGCTTGGCCGCCGTCTCGGTCTTGCCGACCCGGTGACGCAGCGCGCGCAGGATGCCGGCTTCGAGATGCTCGGTTGTGCCAGTCGGGCTTGAAGTCACTGAGGCCAAACTCCCTGATTGATGCCGTCGCGGCTGAGGGGCGGGTGGTCGTGCGTGCGTCTGAATAGATCGTGAGGTGCCCCCCGGCCCGTGCTGCACACTAATCAGGTGCGCTGCCGTCCAGCAATCGCAGAAGTAGGACGACAAACGTATTCATGGGAGGATTTGCGCCATTGGCGGCAGCCTGCGCTTGCCAGACGGGGCAATTCGCAGGATGCGAGGGGTCGCAAGGAGGCGGCGATGGAGCAGTTGCACGCGCTGGCGCAAGCCTGCGGGGTGGCCCGCGAGTGGATCGACGTCGAAGGTCGCGAGCAAGCGGTGGATGATGCAGCGCTGGCAGCGGTGCTGGCGGCGCTTGGCCATGAGGCGGGCAGCGCGCAGGCGATCGCGCGCAGCCTTGCGGCCCTTGCCGCGCAGGCCCGCGCGCTCCCGGCGCTGCTGGTGGGCGATTGCGGGGGGTGGCTGACCCTGCCTTTCCCCGTGACCCGTGCCGAGGCGACCGGCGAGGACGGCATCACCCGCCCGCTGGTGGTGGAGGGCGCGCGGCTGCATCTCCCCGATGCGCCGGGCTATTATGATCTGGCGCTGGATCGCCATGTCACCCGGCTGGCGGTCGCTCCGCCGCATTGCCCGCTGCCATCGCCTGGCAATCGCCGTCCGTGGGGCGTATCGGTGCAAATCCCGGCGCTGCGGGGCGCGGCGGCTTCGCCCTTCGGCGGCTTTGGCGAGCTGGCCGAAGCCGCGCGGGCCTTTGGCGCGGCAGGGGCGGATGCGCTGGCGATCAACCCGGTGCACGCGCTGTTTCCCGGGCACGGGGTGGGATACAGCCCCTATTCCCCGTCGAGCCGCCTGTTTCTCAACGGCGCGCTGGCCGATCCGGCGTTGGCGGGCCTGCCGCCGCTTGAGCCTGCCGAAGGGCCGCCGCTGATCGACTGGGCGAGCGCCCTGCCGCAGCGGCTGGCGCAGCTTCGGCAGGTCTTCGCCGCGCTCGACCCCGCCCGGCGCGCGGCGCTGACCGCGAGCGATGATGCCATGCTGCGCCGCCATGCGCTTTTCGACGCGCTCGATTGCCACTTCCGCGCGGCCACCGGCGCGCATGGCTGGCGTAATTGGCCCGCAGCCTACCATGACCCGGCGGGTGCGGCAGCACAGCGCTTTGCCGCCGAGCATCCCGACGAGATCGCCTTCCACCTGTTCGTGCAGGCGCTGGCACGCGCAGGGCTGGCGGCTGCGCAGGCTGCGGCCAAGGGTGCGGGCATGGGGATTGGGCTGATCGGCGATCTGGCGGTCGGCGTCGATCCGTCAGGCAGCGACGCTTGGTCATTGCGTGATGCGATGCTGGACGGACTGACGATTGGCGCGCCGCCCGATCCGCTGGGGCCGCTGGGGCAGAACTGGTCGATCACCAGCTTCTCGCCCGATGGCCTGCGGGCGACTGGCTACGCCCCGTGGATCGCGATGATCCGCGCCGGGCTGGCAGCGGGCGGGGGGCTGAGGATCGACCACGCCTTCGGCCTCGCCCGGCTCTGGGTAATTCCGGACGGCGCACCGACCGGCGCGGGAGCCTATCTCTCCTATCCCTTCGCCGATCTCGTCCGCCTCGCCACGCTGGAGGCGCATCGCGCAGGCGGGCTGGTGATCGCCGAGGATCTCGGCACCGCGCCGCCGGGCTTCACCCATGCCGTGACCGAGCGGCGGATGCTGGGGATGCGCGTGCTGTGGTTCGAGCGCGCGGCCGATCACGGCTTCATCGGGCCGCAGGATTACGCCCCTCTCAGCGCCGCGATGAGCGGGACGCATGACACGGTGACGGTGGCGGGATGGTGGAAGGGGCGCGATCTCGACTGGGCACAGGAACTGGGACGACTGCCCGAAGGCGTATCCCGCGCCGAGGCCGAGGCGATTCGCGAATGGGACAGGGGGCTCCTGTGGTCGACCCTTGATCATACCGCGCCGCGCCCTGCGCCTGATAACCCTGCGCCGGTCGTCGATGCCGCGCTTTGCCACATCGCCCGCACGCCATCGGCGCTCGCGCTGGTCTCGCTGGAGGATCTGCTGGGGGAGGCCGAGCAGCCGAACCTGCCCGGCACCATCACCGAACACCCCAATTGGCGCCGCCGTCTCGAACAGCCTTTGGCCGAAACGCTCGCCGACCCCGTCATAGCCAATCGCTGCGAGACGATCGCCGCGCTGCGGAGCGTGCCGGAGGGCTGATCCGGGCGCGAATCCGGAACCCACCGCTGCTGCGCGGTGGCCGGATCAATCACATCTGGTCTGGAAATATGGAGCGGGCGAAGGGATTCGAACCCTCGACCCCAACCTTGGCAAGGTTGTGCTCTACCCCTGAGCTACGCCCGCTCACTGGCGCTGACAGAAACCGCGATTGCCGCCGTTCCTGCCGGAGAGGCGGCGCGATTAGCAGCGTGTCTTGCACCCTGCAAGCGCAAAATTGGCGCGATTGGGGGTTGATCGCATATCGCTTAGCCGCCAGCACAATTCGCGCGCTTCACATATCCGCAAACCGTCCCACATTGGGGCCAGCATCACAGCAGGAGCATACCAAAGTGGCCAGCATGGGACTGAGCATCGACGAACAGAAGGCGGTTGACCGTTTCCGCAAGGCGGTGGTCGAACCTTCGCAGAGCAAGCTCGTCATCCTTGATTTCTGGGCCGAATGGTGCGGCCCGTGCAAGGCGCTGACCCCGGTGCTGGAAAAGGTCGCGGGCGAATATGCCGACAAGGGCGTGGTGCTCGCCAAGATCAATGTCGACGAGGAACAGTTCATCGCCGCGCAATTCCAGGTGCGCTCGATCCCGACGGTCTATGCCATGTTCCAGGGCCAGCCGATCGCCGACCTGACCAATGCGCGCAGCGAATCGCAGCTGAAGGCGATTCTCGATCAGCTGCTTGGTCAGCTGCCGGTTCAGGCTGGAGCGGTGGACGGAGCGGGCGCGCCGCAAGGCCCATCGCCCGAAGAGCTCGCGCAGTTCGTCAAGCTGGGCGAAGAAGCGCTGGCCGCGGGCGATGCCCAGCGCGCGGCGGGCATCTTTGCCCAGATCACCGAATTCGCCGAGGGCAACGCCCCCGCCCATGCCGGGCTCGTGCGCGCACTGGTGATGCTGGGCGAGGTCGATCAGGCGCGGCAGGTGATGGAGGTGATCGACAGCGATCCGCGCCTTGCCACCGATCCCGCGATTGCGCCTGCGCGCGCCGCGCTGGAGCTGGCGGGCGAGCGCGTGGATGACGGCGAGCTTGCCGCCCTGCGCGCCGCTGCCGCCGCTGATCCTGCCAATATGGACGCCCAGCTCGCCTTTGCCGAAGCGGCCTTTGCCGCAGGCGCGCGGGATGAAGCCGCCGACACTCTGCTCGCCATGATCGCTGCCGACCGCGAATGGAACGAAGGCGCCGCGCGGACCAAGCTGCTCAAGATTTTCGAAGCCACCGGCCTTGAAGACGAATGGGTCGTCAGCGTCCGCCGCCGCTTGTCGCGCGTATTGTTCGGATGACCAAGAGACTTGCCATCTTCCCGCTGACGGGCGCGGTGCTGTTTCCCGGGATGCAGCTCCCGCTCCACATCTTCGAGCCGCGCTACCGCGCGATGGTCGGCGATGCTTTGATTCGCGACCGGCTGATCGCGATGATCCAGCCCCAGCGTCCCGTCGAGGGGGCGCCGCTTTATCAGGTTGGCTGCGTCGGGCGGATCGGCGAGATCCAGGCGATGGACGACGGGCGCTACAACCTCATCCTCGAAGGCACGGGCCGGTTCCGGATCTTGCGCGAACTGGATGTGACCACTGCCTATCGTCAGGTCGAAGCGGAAATCTACGACGAGGATGACGACGAAACCCTGACCCACGCCCAGCGCGGCGGGTTCGAGCGCGAGGCGCGGCATTTTGCCGATTCGCAGGGCTACAGCGTCGATTGGGATTCGGTCGAGCGGCTCGACGATCGCTCGCTGATCAACGGCGTCTCGCAGATCGCGCCCTTCGATCCGGCCAGCAAGCAGGCGCTGCTCGAAGCGCAGACCCTTGCTGACCGGTGCGAGTTGCTGGTGCAGTTGATGCAGTTCTACGGCCGCCACGACGGCGGCGAGGAAATCGTCACGCTGCAATAGGCGTTAGTCGCGGCCCGAAAGCCCTGTCAGCCCGAGCGGCGCATAATCGCCGATGGCCAGCTGTTCGAACACACCCAGACCTTGCTCCCCGCGCACGTCGGTGACGCGGCACAGCATCTGCACGTGGAGATTGTCGGGCCGCGCGGGATCGATGCCCGCCAGATCGATGTCCTCACGCTCCACCTCCAGCGCGCCGTGATCGAGGCCGTGGCCCCACTTGGGCGAGGTGTAGCCAAGCCCGCGCATCTGGAAGCGGCTGAGGGGTTCCAGGCTGAAACGCTCGCCCGCGATGGTGAGGTCGCCGTGTGCGGGCCAGCGGGTGCCATCGGCCAGCGGGGCCACCATGATCGGGGCGTGATCCTCGATGAAGGTCTCCGCCGTGCCGCCATCAGGCGCGATCACCGCGCGGGTGTTCCATGCGCTGCCGTCGGCATGGGCATTGAGGTGGAAGAAGGCGCTGCGGGCGGGCAGGTTGATCGGGGTCCATTGCCAGAAGAACTGCGGCACGGCGCGCCCGGCGAATTGCGGATCGGCCGCGCCGACGGGCCGCACGCCCCAGCTGCGGTCGCGGGTGCCCATGCTGCCCTGCGGCAGCGCCTCGCGCACGCCGTCGACCGCGATCCATCCTTCGTAATGCCCGTTCTGGGTCATCCGGGTGTAGTCCATCACCGTGCGCGGGCCGACGCGCCAGGTGAAGCGCGGCTCGGCAATCGGGGCAGCGCGGCCGGTGAAGGTGAGGTCGGCGGCGATGCCTTCCCCATCGACGATCACGCGCAGGGTCTTGAGCGGCTCCACAATTTCAATGCGGATCGGGCCGCAGGACAGCTCCATCCGCTCCATGCCCAAGCGGCGGCTGGCATGGAGGCAGTGCTGCACGCCGTCCCGCACCACGCAGAAATGCGCGTCCGCCACATCGAGCGCGGGGTAGATCCCGAAGGCGACCGCAAAGAAGCTGCTGCCATCGGGCGCATAGCCGTTGAAGAAATAGCGGTCGTAGAAATTGCGGTCGGTGCCCGCAAAGGCGACCGGATCGGGGGTCTGGTGGATCGGGTAATCGTCACCCCGGCTTAAGGCCATCGCATTATCCCTTCTTGAGCAGGTCGAGCGCGCCGTGCTCATGGCACAGCGCGCAGGCGCCGCGCGCCATCGACAGGAAGTTGGCATCGCCGCGCTCGGTGCGGACCACGAAGGCGCTGGAGAACACCGCGGTCGACACCCCATGGAGCGCGCCCACCACATAATCGCGCCAGATCTGATCGACGGTCAGCGGCACGCCCAGCGCGGTCATGCGGGCGCAGTAACGTTCGAGCAGGTCGCGTTCATGCGCGCGGCGAAGCGTGTCGCCGATCCCGCAGCCGAGGAAGTATCCCACATCGGTCAGGCCATTGCCGATGGTTAGCGTCTGCCAGTCGAGCACCGCCACCGGCTCGGCCCCGCCCTTGATGTCGAACAGCACGTTATCGAGCCGGAAGTCGCCATGGACGAGGCTGACCTTCTCCGTCACGCGGTCGGTGGTGGCCGTGTGTTCGGCCAGCGCCTCGCACAGGGCCATGAATTCTGGTTCGAGGCTGTCCTTGTAGCGCTCCCGGAAGATCGCATGCGCCTGGGGGTAGAGCGCCTTGACCTGCCCAGCGGCAGCGGGATCGGGCTGGAGCCAGTCGGCATCGAGCATCGCCGGATTGTGCCAGCTGGGTGCGTGGAGCGCTGCGGCCTGATCGATCACCGCTTCGGCATCGGCAAGGTTGCACCCGGCAATCTGGTTGCCGCCGCGCGCCGGGCCGAGATCCTCGAACAGCAGGCAGAAGCTCGCGCCATCCTCGGCGATGTCGGCCACATGGGTGCGCGGGGTGCGGATCGGCAGCAGCGGGGCGAGGTCTCGGTAGAAGCGGACTTCCTTGGTGTAGAGGCCGAGCATTGCCGCCGTGCCGCGGCTGGTCGGATCAGCCGCAGCAAACTTGCCCGCCAGCGTCATGGGTGCATCCTCGCCCGCAAAGTCGAGCGTGAAGCGCACCGAATCGCCCACCTGCCCGGTGCCGATCGGCTCCCACCGCCAGCGGCTTGGCACACGGCCCAGCACCCGCTCCCACCACGCATCGGTGATGTCGTCCGGATGCGCCGGAAATCTGTCCATCCTGTCCTCTCCCGCCATCGGGATAGGCAGCGATATGCGCGCTGGCAACGGCCAGCAGCGGGGACTATCCTTTGCGCGAGTGGAGCAGGCTGTCGATCAAGGCGGCGATCTGCCGCTGTTCTTCGGCGGCGCTGGAACCGTGATACTGCTCCGGATCGCGGCTTGCCCAGCCTTCGCGGATCACCACGCCGTTCGCAGCCGGTTCGAGCCTGACGGCAAAGATGCAGAAGCCCGTCCAGCTGCGGTGGAAATAGAGCCAGTCATCCTCGACAAAGATCGACCACTTGTCGTCCATGTCGCGCGGGATGAAACCGCGGCGGATGCATTCGACCTCGTCGGTGTCGAAGCTGAGGGCAAGGTAGAGCGCCTGCCGCTTGGCAGGCATGGGGAGGTGTTTCCAGGTGGCGCGGGTGGCGATTGTCATGCTGCCCGCGCGTTTCCTTACCCGAACAATCGCCCGGCGACCGCGTCGAGCTTGGCCATCAGTTCGGGATCGTGTTCGTCAGGCGCGGTGATCACCGCATCGTCCAGACTCGTGTCGATGGGGGAGGGCTCGCGTGTCTCGGGCAGGCTCTCGATGAAGTTCAGCACCATCGCCCGTGCGAGCGCGCCGTTGGCCTGCATCTGCCCTACCACCTGCGCCACATCCACCGCCTCGCCATCGCGCCAGCAATCATAATCGGTGATCATGCCGACGAGCGCGTAGGGCAGCTCCGCTTCGCGCGCGAGCTTGGCTTCGGGCATGGCGGTCATGCCGATCACGTCCGCGCCCCACTGGCGGTACATCCGGCTTTCCGCGCGGGTCGAGAACTGCGGGCCTTCCATCGCGAGATAGGTCGCCCCCACGGCCACCTTGCCGCCCGCCGCTGCAATGGCATGGGCGGCCATGTCCGACAGGCGCGGGCAGACAGGATCGGCCATCGAGACATGGGTGACAAAGCCGCTGGTGTAGAAGGTGGAGGGACGCGCAAAGGTGCGGTCGATGAATTGTTCGACCACCGCAAAGCGCCCCGGCTCCAGCTCCTCGCGCAAGGACCCCACCGCGCTGATCGCGAGGATATCGGTGCACCCGGCGCGCTTCAGCGCATCGATATTGGCGCGGGCGTTCAGTTCGGTCGGGCTGATCGGATGGCCGCGGCCATGACGCGGGAGGAAGCGCACTTTGACCCCGCCCAGCGTCCCGCACAGAATCTCGTCCGAGGGGTCACCCCACGGGGTTTCGATCGCGATCCACTGCGCGTCCTCGATCCCGTCGATGGCGTAGAGACCCGATCCGCCGATGATCCCGATGCACCACTCGCTGGCCATGCGCCCTGCCTGTCCTCTCTCGTGTTCAGCGCCTTAGGTCAGGTCGAACGGCGTCGGCAAGGCCTTGCGAACCATCTTTTCCGCCGCCGCATAGGGCTCTGCCACCAGTGGCAGGCCTCGCATCGCGGCAAAATGCGCGGCCAGACCGGGCCAGCGCGCCAGCGGCGTCTCGGCTACCAGTGAAATCTGCATCAGCACGCAGGCCACCGTGATATCGGCAATCGACAGGGCATCGCCCGCAAAGAAGGCGCGGCCATCGAGGCGCTTTTCCAGCACGTCGAAGATCGGCGGCAGTTGATTGGCCCAGGCCTCGCGCGCCTTGTCGAGCCCCGGTTCCTCGCCCTTGGTGATCGCGAAGAAGATCGGGCGGAAGATGCCCAAGCCCCCTGCCATCGCCAGTGCAGTGTCGGCATATTCCTCGATGAACAGCGCCTCGCCCAGCGCCATCGGGTTGTCCGGGTAGAGCGCAGGCGCAGGGTGCTTCTTCTCGATGAAGGCGCAGATCGCGGAACTGTCGGCGATGGTGCCGGCCACGCCTTCCTCAGCCACGCTGCGGTCGCGCAGCACCGGAATGCGCTTCATCGGCGAGATGTCATGGAACCAGGCGGGGGGCGCGAAGACGTTGATCGCCTCGACCTCGTAGGGAGCGCCCTTGGCGATGCACACCCCTGCAACCTTGCGCACGAAGGGCGAGATCGGGCTGCCGTAAATCACGAGGTCGGGGCGGGTATCGGTCATTCTCGAACTCCTCTCGGTGTGCGCCAGTGGCCTCACATAGGCGCGTGCGGCAATAGCGCAATCGTCAGGTGATCCGCGCCATGCCTCGCGCTAGCGTGCCGCGCAAAGCTTGCGATTGCGTTTTCGAATGCAACGCGCCAACCTGCGCGGGAGAGAGACGACTCCCCCATTCGTTAGAGAGGACACGAACATGGTCACCCAGTACAAGAACCTTATCGGCGGCGAGATGGTGGCAACCGACCGCTGGCTCGACGTGGTGAACCCCGCCAACGAGCAGGTGATCGGCCAGGTGCCCCATTGCGGCAAGGCCGAGCTCGACAAGGCGGTCGCCGCTGCCCGCGCTGCCTTCAAGATCTGGAAGAACACCCCCATCGAAGAACGCCGCGCCGCGATCATGGCGATTTCGGGCGCGATCAAGGCCAATGCGGAAGAACTCTACCGCCTGCTGACCAGCGAGCAGGGCAAGCCCCACGATCAGGCGCGCGGCGAAATCTATGGCGCAGCCGCCATGAGCGCGGCGCAATCGACCCTCAGTCTCGATGACGAAGTGAACGAGGACAGCGACACCCGCCTCAGCCGCACCCGCCGCGTGCCGGTGGGCGTGGTCGGCGGCATCGTGCCGTGGAACTTCCCGGTGATGATGGCGATCCAGAAGATCGTCCCCGCGATGCTCTCGGGCTGCACCATCGTGCTCAAGCCCTCGCCCTTCACCCCGCTCACCACCCTCAAGATCGCCGAGCTGATCGCGGACAAGGTGCCCGCGGGCGTGGTCAACATCATCACGGGTGAGGACGACCTCGGCCCGCTGATCACCAGCCACCCCGATATCGACAAGATCACCTTCACCGGCTCGACCGCGACGGGGAAGAAGATCATGGAAGGCGCCTCGGCCGACCTCAAGCGCATCACGCTGGAACTGGGCGGCAACGATGCTTCGATCGTGCTGCCCGATGCCGATCCCAAGAAGGTCGCCGAGCAGCTGTTCTGGTCGAGCTTCTCCAACGCCGGGCAGATCTGCGTCGCGGCCAAGCGCGTCTACATCCACGAGGACATCTATGATGAACTCAGCGCCGCGATCGTCGAGTATGCCAAGACCGTGAAGGTCGGCGACGGCAGCGAGCAGGGCACCGGCGTCGGCCCGATCCAGAACAAGAAGCAGTATGACCGCGTGCTCGAGCTGATCGAGGACGCCAAGTCGAACGGCTACAAGTTCCTGCTCGGCGGCAATGTCGATCCCTCGGGCACCGGCTACTTCGTGCCGCTGACCATCCTCGACAACCCGCCCGAAGACGCGCGCATCGTCGCTGAGGAACAGTTCGGCCCGGTCATGCCGCTGATGAAGTTCTCGACCGAAGAGGAAGTCATCGCCCGCGCCAACAACTCGGAATATGGCCTCGCCGGCGCGGTGTGGACCGGCAACCCGGAAAAGGGCGTGGAGATCGCCGAGCAGCTCGAAACCGGCACGGTATGGGTCAATGAATACCTCCACCTCTCGCCCTTCGCGCCGTTTGGCGGGCACAAGCAGTCGGGCTTTGGCGCAGAATACGGCAAGGAAGGCCTCAAGGAGTTCACCTATGCGCAGGTGATCACCGTCAAGAAGGACAACGTCCCGGCTTGATCAAACGCCCTTTGGCAGGCACCCTGCATGGCAGAGGGAGGGGATGATCATGCGTAAAGCTATCAGACTGTTGGCCGCTGCCGTGCCGGTGTTTGCTGTCGCCGGATTGGCCGGGGGAGCGCTGCTCGCCCCGGCTCATTCGCAGAGCCTCAATGACATCATGGGGGCAGGCCAGAAGGTGATTCAGGCCGCCACCGTCTCCGACGCGGAGATCGTCGCCTATTTCGGGCAGATGTCCGACGAGATGGACAAGCAGAACCCGCTGGCCCCCGCCAAGAACCCCTATGCGGTGCGGCTGGCCAATCTGACCAAGGGGCTCGATGCCTATGATGGCCTTACGCTCGACATCAAGGCCTACCTGGTGGACGAGGTCAACGCCTTCGCCATGGGAGACGGGACGGTGCGGGTCTATTCCGGCCTGATGGATAAGATGACCGATGACGAAGTGCGCTGCGTGATCGGGCATGAGATCGGTCATGTGAAGCTCGAACACGGGGCCAAGCGCATGAAGCGCGCCTTGCAGCAGGATGCGGCATTGAGCGTGGCAGGCACGGCCAGCAGCGGGGTGCGCAACTTCACCAATTCGCAGCTCGGCGCGCTGCTCCAGAATGTGGTCTATGCGCAATATTCGCAGGCGGCCGAGACGCAGGCGGATGATTACGCGCTGACCTTCATGAAGGCGCGCGGCTATCCGCAAGCGGCCTGCGCGACCGCGATGGACAAGCTGGCGGCCTTGGGCAGCGGAGGCGGGATCGGGCTGCTCAAGACCCACCCCGACCCGGCCAAGCGCGCCAAGCGGATGCGCAAGCTGATCAAGTGATCGATACCGGGACGTTGCACGAAGGGCTGGCGCGGCTGTGTGCCCGCGCCGGGCTGGGGCTGCTGGCGGGCGAGCCGCAGCGCCTGACCGGCGGGGCGGTGATGGAGAGCTGGCGGTTTGCAGCTGGTGGCTGCGATTACGTGTTGCGCCGCGCGCCGAGCCTCGCCTTCATGGAGGGGCGGCCTTACGGGCATTCCACCGAGGCCGCGCTGATCGAGGCCGCCCGCGCCAAGGGCGTGACCGCTCCGCAAGTGGTGGCAGTGCTGGAGGAGGCGGACGGCCTCGGGAGCGGCTTCGTCATGCGCGCGCTGCCGGGGACGGCTGATCCCAAGGTCATTCTGGCCTGCGACGACCCCGACGGGCTGCTGCGCGGCATTGCCCGCGACTTGGCGCGCATCCACCGGCTGAGGCAGGCCGATGTGCCCGAAGGCGTGCCGGTGATGGACTACCGCGCCGCCATCGCTGATCTCAAACAGCAGTTCATGGACGCGGGCGGGGATCGCCCGATCATCGCGCTCGGCCTGAAGTGGCTGGAGGATAATTGCCCGCCTGAAGTCGAACCCGTCCTCAACCATGGCGATTACCGCATGGGCAATCTGCTGGTCGAAGGCTCGCACCTGACCGGCGTGCTCGACTGGGAAATCGCCCATTTCGGCGATCACCACGAAGACCTCGCCTTCGGCTGCATGGCCGTGTGGCGCTTCGCCCGCTACGACCGTCCTGCGCTGGGGCTGGGGAGCTTCGCGGACTACATCGCCGCCTACGAGGCTGAGGCAGGGGTCACCATCGACCCGGCGCGCTTCCGCTTCTGGACGATCTACCGCACCGTGTGGTGGGCATTGGGCTGCCTCAAGATGGCGGCGCAATGGCGCTCGGGCGCCGACCGGATGCTTGAACGCGTGGTGATCTCGCGCCGGACGAGCGAGCAGGAGCTCGATCTGCTGCTGCTGCTGGAGGAGGACGCGTCGGAGGAAGAGCGGGGACGGCCAGTTGTCCTCCCCGATATGTCCTGCACTTATCTCGGCGAGGCCAATCAGGCGGAGATGGCTACCGCCATCGCCGAGTGGCTCGATACCCTGAAGGACAAGCTGACCGGGCATGACCGCTTTCAATTGGCGGTCGCACGGAACGCACTTGGCATGATCGCCCGTGAGGATGACCTGCTGCACTATCCAGGCGACTACCTGCTGTCGGAGGCACTCTTGGTGGGCGAGAAATCGGTCAAATCATCGGGATTGCTAGCTGACTTGAGATCGTCGGCACTACAAAAGTTGAGCGCAGACGTTCCCAAATACCCTGCGCTCAAAGCGGCGCGGAAGAAGTGGCTTGGAGAGGAATAACCCATGGACTTCGCGCTTCCCCCCGACCTGCAAGCCTACCTCGACGAACTCGACGCCTTCATCGCCGCCGAGATCAAGCCCCTGGAGCAGCAGGACGACAACATCCGCTTCTTCGACCACCGCCGCGAATATGCGCGGACGGACTTCGAAGCGGGCGGGTTGCCCCGGCACGAGTGGGAGGAACTGCTGAAAGAGGCCACCCGCCGCGCGGACAAGGCGGGCCATTGGCGCTTCTCCGCGCCCAAGCGCTATGGCGGCAAGGACGGCAGCAACCTCTGGATGGCGGTGATCCGCGAGCACTTTGCGCGGGCTGGCCTCGGGCTGCACAACGATCTCCAGAACGAGCACAGCATCGTCGGCAACTTCCCCTTCGTCGCCATGTTCGACCAGTGGGGGACGGAGGAGCAGAAACAGGAATTCATCCTCGGCGGCTTCGAGCGCACGCGGCGCGTCGCCTTCGGGTTGACCGAACCGCATCACGGATCGGACGCCACCCACATGGAGACCCATGCCGTGCGCGAGACCCGCGATGGGGTCGACGGCTGGCTGATCAACGGCGAGAAGATGTGGATCACCGGGATGCACGTCGCCACCCACTGCGCGATGTTCGCGCGCACCAGCGGAAGCGCGGGGGACGCGAGCGGGATCACCTGCTTCCTCGTCCCCAACCCCACCCCCGGCCTCGCAATCGAGGAGTGGATGTGGACCTTCAACATGCCCACCGATCACCCGCGCCTCAGCGTGACCAACGTCTGGGTGCCCGATAGCGCGATCCTCGGCGTGGAAGGCCGCGGCCTCGCGCTGGCGCAGAGCTTCGTCCACCAGAACCGCATCCGGCAGGCGGCGTCAAGCTGCGGCGCGGCGCTCTACTGCATCGACGAGAGCGTCAAATACGCGCGGGAGAGGAAGCCCTTCGGAGAGGAATTGGCCCGCAATCAGGGTATCCAGTTCCCGCTGGTGGAACTGGCGACGCAGGCGGAAATGCTGCGGCTCCTGATCTTCAAGACCGCGTGGGAGATGGACAATATGCCCCACGAGCAGATCGAGAAGACCATCTCCGACAAGGTCTCGATGTGCAATTACTGGGCGAACCGGCTGGTGTGCGAGGCGGCCGACCGGGCGATGCAGGTCCACGGCGGCATTGGCTATTCGCGCCACAAGCCCTTCGAGCACATCTACCGCCACCACCGCCGGTATCGGATCACGGAAGGCAGCGAGGAGATCCAGATGCGGAAAGTGGGGGCCTATCTGTTCGGCTATCTCGGGCCGAAGCGGGGCCAATTCTCCTGATCGTCACCCCGGCGAAGGCCGGGGCCCAGTGGGTCAGGGGCGGCGCCTGCCGCTCTGGGTCCCGGCCTTCGCCGGGATGACGACTATCGCCGCCGCCAGATCCCCGCGAGCAGGCTCCCGATCAGCACGTGCCACACCGCCGAGATCGCGGCGGGCACGGGCGCGAGGGCGGCTTGCGTCGCGTTGGCGAACTGCGCGGCGAAGGCGGGGGTTTTTGCGAGGCCCGAACCGAGACCCGAATTCTGCATCCCCACCTCAATGCTGATCGTGCGCGCTTCCACCTCGCCCAGCCCCAGTACGCGGGCCAGAAGGTAGCCCAGTGCAAAGCCCAGTGCGTGCAGCAGGAAGGTCGCCAGCAGCAGCACCCCTGCGTGCTCCATGATTTGCGCCTTGGAGCCGCCGACGATCCCGCCCACGATCAGCACCACCAGCACGATTGCGACCAGCGGCAGCACCCCGTTCACCGCCTCGGCCGCGCGCGGGAAGAGTCGGTTGAGCAGGGTGCCCAGCACCACCGGCACCAGCACCACGCCAACCATCTGGACGAGCAGGTTCAGCCGGTCGATCTCGACGTAAGCCCCGGCCAGCCACCCGGTCAGCAGCGGGGTCAGCACTACCGCGGCCAGCGTCGAGGCCATCGTCATCGCCACCGAAAGTGCCACGTGACCGCGGGCTATATAGGTGACGATGTTCGACGCGGTGCCCCCGGGGCAGCAGGCGACAAGGATCAGGCCGACCGCCAGCCCCGGCTCCAGCCCCAGCACCTTCGCCACGGCAAAGCCCGACAGCGGCATGATGGTGAATTGCAGACCGACCCCTGCCAGCAGCGCGCGCGGCATCCTGGTCAGGCTGCGGTAATCCTCGAAGGTCAGCGTCAGGCCCATTGCCAGCATGATGAGGCCCAGCGCCAGGCTCAGGAGCGGCTGGCCGGCAAAGCGGATGCTGCCGTCGGTCATCCAGGTGAAGGCGGGCGGATAGAACCACGCGCACGCCACGCCCGCCAGCGTCAGCGCGGCGAAATTGTTGGTGATCCTGCCCAGCATGGCCCGTTTTCGCATTCCCCCGGCGATCCTGCCCTTAGACCGGCCAATCGCACATACGCCCACTAGCAATATCCATCAGCCGCGCTAGTCTGCGCCTTGAAAACAGGGAGACTTTTGATGCGCTATCTCGCCGCGGCCTTGCTTGCCGGAACCGCCAGTGTGGCGGCCCATGCTGGCGACACGGTGATCTACGACAAGGCGCCTGCCTGGGTCGATGCCGCTACGGTTGCGCCGAAAAAGGCCGATGCCAACACCATCATCGTGCTGCTCGACCAGCAGGCGCGGATCGAGGAGGGCCGGTTGTGGACCTTTGCCGATACCGCAGTCGCGCTCGATTCGCCCGAGGCGCTCACCCAGTTCGGGACGCTGACTGCCAGCTGGATGCCCGACAAGGGCGATCTCATCATCCACCGGGTCGAGCTGATCCGGGACGGCACGGTGATCGATGTGCTGAAGGATGGGGCGAAGTTCGAGGTGCTGCGGCGCGAGGCGGGGCTTGAAAGCCGCCTTGTCAGCGGCGCGCTGACCGCGACCATGCCGGTGCCGGGCGCCAAGCTCGGCGATGTGCTGCGGCTGAGCTATTCGATCACCCTGTCCGATCAGGCGATGGCTGAAAACGTGCAATGGCAGGCGGGGCTGATTTCCGCGCCCTTCCCGCTTCAGCAGGGGCGGGTCGCGGTGTCATGGCCCGAAGGGATGGCGGTCAAGCGCCTGAAGCTCGGCAAGGCTGTGCTGCCCGAACCGGTCGCCAAGGACGGGTTCCTGACCTGGACGGCGACGCTCCCCGCGCCCGAAGGCGACGAAATGCCGGGTGATGCCCCCTCGCGCTTCCAGCTTGGCGAGTTGATGCAGGTGTCGACCTATGCCGATTGGGCTGCGGTCTCGCGCAACCATGCCAAGCATTACCAGACCGCCGGGCAGATCAAGCCGGGCGGCGATCTGGCTGGCCGCGTTGCCGGGATCGCCAAGGCAAGCAGCGATCCGCTGACCCGCGCGGCGATGGCGCTCAGGGTGGTGCAGGACGACATCAGCTACCTGATGAACGGGATGGAAGGCGGCAATTACATCCCGCAGACCCCCGAGGAGACCTGGGAAAAGCGCTTCGGCGACTGCAAGGCCAAGTCGCTGCTGCTGCTGACCATGCTGCGTGAATTGGGCATCGAGGCCGAGCCGGTGCTGGTTCGGTCCGAGGGCGGCGATGCCTTGCCGCTCCTCACCCCCATGCCCGGCAATTTCGATCACGTGATCGTGCGCGCGGTGATCGGCGGCAAGAACTACTGGCTCGATGGCACCACCTCGGGCGTGCGGATCGCCACCATCGACGAAGTGCCGCGCTTCTTCCACGGGTTGCCGCTGCGCGATGAGGGGGCGGATCTGATGCCCTTCGACGTGCGCGTGCAATCGACCCCCGACCGGGTGGTCAACCTCAAGCTCGATCACAGCGCGGGGCTGCGCGTGCCTGCGGTCTATGATGTGACCATCGAATATCGCGGCACGATGGGTTCGCGCTGGCGGGCGATCGCCGATCAGGGCAGCCCGGAAATGGTCAAGGATGCCGTGATCAACGCGGTCGAGGAGGTGCTCGGCGATGCGCAGGTGATCGACAATGCGGTGCGCTATGATGCCGAAGCGGGCCTCGCCACCGTCACCGCGCGCGGGGTGATGACCAGCACCTGGAGCCGTGACGGCAGCGATTACCGCTTCGAACTCCCCGCACAGGCAGCGCGCGATGTCGGGTTCGAGGCTGACCGCGCGCGGGCCGCGTGGCGCAAGATCCCGCTGCGGCTGGCCGGGCCGGTCTATTTCAGCAGCACGGCCGAAGTCTTGCTGCCGTCCGATGATGCCAACGTGAAGCTCGAAGGCGCGACCGCCCCGGTGGCTGCGACCATCGGCGGGGTCGAACTGGCCTCGACCGCCTCGCTTGATGGCCGGCGCTTCACCGTCACCCAGTCGATGCGCAGCCTCAATGAAGAACTTCCCGCCGAAGGCATCGGGACGGCCCGGCGCGAACTCAACCGGTTCGACCGGCAATTGCCGGTGCTTCGCTCGGCAGGCGAAGTGCGCGAGCTGTGGCAGTATTTCGGCAAGGATCGCGCGCGCCTGTCCGCGATCGAGGCGCTTTATGCCAAGGCGATTGCGGCGGCCAAGCCGGACGAATCCTACCAGCTGATCAACCGCGCGTGGTTCCGCATGGGGGTCTATGATCACGCCGGGGCGCTGGCCGACATCGAGGCAGCGATGAAGATCGAGGATTCGCGCGATCTCATCCTCGCCCGCGCCAGCCTCAAACGCGAGCTGGGCGATCTTGAAGGCGCACTCGCCGACCTGGTCGAGGCCGAAGCGCTGCAGCCCGATGGCGAAACCTATTACGACCAGATCGAATTGCTCGGCCTTCTGGGGCGTCCCGATGAGGGCGTGATGCTGGCCGAGGATTTCGATGCCCTCACCAAGGAGCGCGGGGAAGGCGTGGCGGTCATGGCGACCGCGCTGGGCTGGCAGGGCGCGGCGACCGAAGGGCTCGACCTGCTGGACGACATGATCGCCCAGCGGCCTGCCGATGGCGCCTTGCTCAACAGCCTGTGCTGGCAGGCGGCGATCTGGTCGAAGATGGACGAAGCGCGGCTGGAAGCCTGCACCAAGGCGGTCGAAAAGAGCGACAATGCACCCTCCGCGCTCGATAGCCGGGCGATGGCGCATCTGCGGCTGGGCAATCTGGCGGCGGCCAAGGCCGATGCCGATGCCGCGCTGTTGGCCGAGCCCTATCAGGTCGAAACCCGCCTGCTGCGCGGGATCATCCTGACCCAGATGGGCGACAAGAGCGGCAAGGACGAAATCGCCCTCGCGCTCAAGATGCGCCCCTCGCTGGCGGCGACCTACAAGGCGTTCGGGCTGAAGTTCTGAGCGAGGATGGTTGCCCGGAGCGGGGCCTTCACGCCCCCTCCAGCAGCGCCCGCAGATCCTTCAGCGCCTTGGCGCGGAGCTGGTGGACGCGCGGCACGCTGACGTCGAGCACGGCGGCGATTTCGGTGAGGTTCAGCTCCTCGACGAAGAACAGCTGGAGCACCAGCTTCAGCCGGTCGGGCAGCAGTGTCATCGCCCGGATCAACCTTTCGCGATCCTCCGATGCGCACAGCGCCTCGAAAGGGTCGGGATCGTCGCTGGCGAAGGCGAGGCTGGTCTCGTCATAGGCGTCCTCGATCGGGGTCAGCCTGACGCCTGAGGCTTCGATGGCGAGCAATTCGGCGTCGGTCACATCCATCGCCTGCGCCAATTCGGCGCGGCTGGGTTCGCGGCCCAGTGACCCGCGCAAGCTGGCGAGCGCCCGCTCATAGCCGTTGCGCTTGGCGCGCGCGGTGCGGCTGTCGTGGGCGGTGCGGCGCACTTCGTCGAGCATCGCCCCGCGCACCCTGATCTTTGCATAGGCGGCGAACCCGTCCTCGGTCGGCCCGGCGTGGCGCTGGGCACATTCGGTGAGTGCGAGGATGCCGGCCTGCACCAGATCCTCGATCTCGAGGCCTTCGCGCCCACGCCCGTTGATGTGCCAAGCGGTGCGGCGCACCAGCGGCAGAAAACGGCGCACCCGGTCTTCGACCTCGGTCCGGCTTGGCGCATAGGGATGGGCGGGCACCCCGAAGCTGGCGTGATCGTGCTTCATGCCGCGATCCCCTCAGGCGCGGCCAGCGTCGGTACCTCCGCGGGAGCGCCGATCACGCCGACCACGGCAATCGGCTGGGTCGCGGGCAGTTCGTTGATCGAGAGCACAAGACAGCGAGGCGCACGCAGCTTGAGCAGCGCAGCCAAAGCGCGGCGCGCGGGCGGCTGGACGATCAGCGCGATGGCGCCCTTCTCGGCATCGGCGATGGCGTTGATCTCGCGCAGGATCATCGCCCCGCAATCGGGTTCGATCAGCGGCTGGCCGGTCGCCGGATCGATCATCCCGCCAAGGATCGCGCCTTCAAGCCCTGCATCGAGCGTGACGACCTTCAGCGCCTCGTCCGGGCCGGCGATCCGAGACACGATACGCGCAGCCAGATCTGTCCGTACCGCGTCGATGACGGCATCGAAGTCGGTGGTCTTCTGGAGCGCCAGCGCCAGCGAAGTGAACAGCGGCTGGGGGTGGGCAAGGCCGATCCCGTCGGCAATCAGCGCGCGCAAGGTGCGGGTCAGCGCGGCCAGCGGCAGCGGGTCGGGGGTCACCGCCTCGACCAGCGCAGGCGCACGCGCCTTGAGCCCCTCGACCCACTCGCGTACTTCATCCGGCCCAAGCAGCTGATGCGCCTCGCCCAGCAAGGCCTGGTTGGCGTGCGTGGCGATCACCGAAGCCGGGTCGACCACGAGAAACCCTTCAGCCACGGCATGATCGCGCGCGGCGGGCGCGATCCACAGCGCGGGGCAATCGAAGCTGGGATCGCGGGTCGGCTCGCCGGTGAGGCCATGGCCGGGCCGCACATCGCCCGCGTCGATGGCGAGGAGCTTGCCGGGACGGACATTGCCCCGCGCGATGCTCACCCCGCCCATCAGCACGGCGTAATCCTGCGCAGCGAGATCGAGCGAATCCCGGATCCGGAACTGCGGCAGCACGAAGCCGAGATCGCGCGAGAGCTGCTTGCGGATGCCGGTGATCCGCGTGATCAGCGGTGCGCCTTGTGCGGCATCGACCAGCCCGACAATGCCATATCCCAGCTCGATGGTGACCAGCGTCCCGTCCGCCACATCGGCCAGCGCGATGGCGTCGGGTGCGGGCTCTTCGGCGGGTTCGGCAGCCGGGGCGGGCAGGGCGGCGCGGCGCTTGAGGTTCCACCAGATCGCAGTCGCAATCGCCGCGCCGGGGAGGAAGATGGTCTGCGGCATGGCCGGCACCACGCCCACCGCGCCAAGGATCAGCGCCACCGGCAGCCACCCGCGCGGATCGGCGAACTGGCCGCCGATCTGTCCGGCAAGGTCGCGGCTGTCAGCCACCCGCGTGACGATGGCGGCAGCGGCGATCGAGAGCAACAGCGCGGGCACCTGCGCCACCAGCGCATCGCCCACAGCCAGCGTGACGTAAGCCTCCCCCGCCTCGCCCGCGCTGAGGCCGTGGCTCAGCATCCCGATGGCGAAACCGGCGACGATGTTCACGCCAAGGATCAGCAGCGCCGCAACCGCATCGCCCTTCACGAACTTGGAGGCACCATCCATCGAGCCGTAGAAGTCGGCCTCGATGGTGACCTCGCGGCGGCGCTCGCGCGCTTCGTCGGCGGTTATGAGGCCGGCGGCGATATCGGCGTCGATCGCCATCTGCTTGCCGGGCAGCGCATCGAGCACAAAGCGCGCCGAGACTTCGGACACGCGGCCCGCGCCCTTGGTGATGACGATCATGTTGATGATCATCAGGATCGCGAAGACGAACAGCCCGACGACGAAGTTGCCGCCCACGAGGAACGCCGCGAAGCTTTCGATCACATGGCCCGCCGCCGCGCCGCCCTCGTGGCCGTGAACCAGCACGACGCGGGTCGAGGCGACGTTCAAGGCGAGCCGCAGCAAGGTTGCGAACAGCAGCACGCTGGGGAACGACGAGAAGTCGAGCGGGCGCCTTGCGTTCAGCGCCACCATCAGCACCGCAATCGAAATCGCGATGTTGAGCACGAAGAAGATGTCGAGCAGCAGCGCCGGGATCGGCAGCACCATCAGCGCCAGCAGCGCAAAGATGCCGACCGGCAGGCTGAGCGCGGCGGGCATGGCGCCGAGCCGCGCGAGGGGAGAGGGAGCGGTCATCGCTTGAGTCACAGGCCGAGCGCTTTCAGTCGTTCATAGGCGCGCCGCACCTGCGGCGGGGCAGCGGCGGAATCGGTGCCGAAGGTCGCGCCGAGGATCTGCGACATGGGTGCCCGGCTGCGTCCATTGCGCGGCGGACTGCCCATCGGCGCGGAAGCGCTCTGGGTGAGAGCGGGCGGCATCCCGGGGCCGAACACGGCCTCGTCGGCGATGAGGTAAGGGGTCTGGCTGTAGCTTGCTGCGGTTGGGAGGCCCGCTGCGTAGCCCACGCCGTAATCCGCGCGTGCAAACCGCGCCGCGCGTCCGTCACTCGCCCGGTCGAGCGCGCGGTCGAGCTTGCCGCCGATCACATCCATCACCTGCGCCAGACTGCGCGGGGTGCCGTCGGGGCTGTAGAAGATCGCGCGATTGGCCGCGGCGGGCCGTGCGAACAGTGCCGGTGCGCTTTGCGAGGGGTCGGCCTGAAGCTCGCTCAGGAAGCGCCCTGCGCCGCCCGCACCGAGGAAGTGGGCGAGATAGAGCTCGGCATGGCTCGGCTGGCGACCGAGGATTGGCAGCAGATGCGCGCGGTTGTCCTCGGCCAGCCCCGCCGCCATCAGGCTGGCGATGCGCGGATCGCGGCGCAGCGCCAGGATCGCCTCGCGCTGGGCGGGGTCGGCGACAAAGGCACTGCCTGAAGGTGTGAGGCTGATCTGATCGGCCAGCGCGCTCATGCCGAAGCGCGGCCCGTGCTTCTTGACGGTGTCGAGCCAGGTGCTCTCGATGAACTGGTAGAGCCCGGTCGCGCTTGAAGTCGCCGCGCGGGCTTCGGGGTTCATCGCGGATTCGACCTCGGCCTGCGCGAGCAGGTAGTTGAAATCGACGCTGGTTGCCTCGGCTGCCCCGGCAATCGCGGCCTCCACGGACCCTGCGGGCGCGGTGATCGAACGTGCCGCGGGCAGGGCGCGGCCCTCAATCGCGCTCTGCGCGGCGGCGTGGGTGCGGGCTGCGGTCTCGAACCCGGCCCGGATCGAGCCGGTGGGCATCATGCCGAAGGAAGGGGAAGGTTGGCTCACGCGCTCTCCGCCTGTTCGCAGACGCCGCGGGATGCGGCGCCATCTCAGACGGTGAGTGCAAAGCGTGTGCCAGTTGCCGGGCTTCGCGACCTCCGTATCAACCCTTAGACGCGTGCCGGGATGTAGGTGGCCTGGGGCAGGCGGCCCCTCCGGCTGCGTCCTGCACCCAGCGCCTCGATCCGGGCTGCGACATTGGCGGCCAGCAGGTTGCGCACCCGGCGGTTGACTTCGTTGAGCTGGCGCGCGGTCTCGGCAAGGCTGCGGGTCTCGCCGTCCAGCGCTTGCGGCGCGATTTCGGCCAGCGCGTCGCACAGGGCTTCCTTCTCGCGCGCGGCCCCGATCAGATCATCGGCATCGAGGGCGGCAAGCGCTTGCCGCTCGCGTTGCAGGACGGCAATCATCTGCCGCAGATTGCCTGCCAGCGGGCTGGCGGTTTCGATCGGTGCAGGGATGTGCGCAGGCACGAGCATTTCGGCCACCGGATCAATCCTTGTCGGGCAGCGCAAGGCTGACCTGCGCCGCGATCATGGCATCGGCGATCTTGGTCGGCACCAGCGGGTAGGAGCCGTCGCGCAGTGCCTCGCGGATCTGCTGCACGCGGTCGGCATCGATCGGCGGGCCGAGGGTTTCCGGGCCACCGGTCACTTCCACGCTGATCCCGCCCGGCGTGCCCGGCGAAGGCGCTGCGGCGGTTGCGCGGGGGCGCGCTTCGATCTGCGCGCGGTCGCTGGCGCTGAGCGCGCGGGGCGCGGCGATGCCAGGCAGTTTGCTCAGTTCGACAGAGGACATCTTGGTTTCCTTTACGGCGGTTCCAGTCGGCAGAACGGCCGCCCGGAGGGTACTTTAAGAGGGGGTGGTGCGGCGCGTCACTCTGCGGGGATGACCGCAAGCCCGGGGCGTTCGATCCGGGCGCGGAGCGGATCGGCCTTGCGCGCGGTGCGCACCACGATCCAGTCGCCCACCGCGCCTGCCTCCATTGCCTCGCCGGGCTGCTGGACACTGAAGCCGGGGCCGCGCACCATCACGGTGATGGCATCGCCGCGCTTGACGGCGGGTGCGGGCTTGGCCGCCGGCGTGCCGCTGGCCGTGCTGCCCGCGGGCGTAATGGCAATGAAGATCCGCCAGCTGGTCGGCCCCGGACATTCGACCTGCACCGCCGTCTTCGCTGACGTGTGCCAACTCACCGCGAGCGGCCCGCCGCAGGCCACGAGGCGCAGGCGCGGGTCGGTTGGCACCCGTGCGCCACCGGGCGAACCGATCGCAGCGCCGGTGAATTCGGCCACAGCGCGGTCGATCTGCGCCGGGTCGGTCACGGCCTGCGCGCGGGTCGGGGTGTCGCACAGCGTCAGCAGCATCGGCAGGACGAGCGGGCTCAGTCGCCAGCCATCGAGCCAGTCGGAGGTTGTATCCACAGTCAGGCGCTCCTTGGATTGCGCGGAAGTGATGCGCCCATGTGCAGCAAGGGCCATGCCAAGCCCTGGCCTACGTAGTAACCCGTGGATGCCCTGCGGCACGACTTAAGCCGGCCCTCGCTAGGGCGGGCGGAACAGAACACAATTGGGCGCGATTGCCTCTCATGCCATTTCCCGCAGGTTACCTTTCCCGTTCCCCGCGCACCCGCGACGCTGCCGCCGCGTCTGCGCCGCTTGCGCCTGCCACCAGTCGCGCCGATGCGGCGCGCCGCGATCTGCTTGATCGGATTGCCGATTTCGTCACGCGCCACGACCTCGCGATGACCGCGTCCAATCTGGCGACGATCTGCGGCGCGCTATCGGGATCGCATCCCGAACTGGCCGGCGCGATGATGCGGCGTGAAGCGGCGGGTGAGCCGATCGATCAGGCCTGGCTCGATTCGCTCGCGCAGCTCGACGTTGACACTCATGCCAATGTGGCCGCCTTCGAGACGCTGTCCGACACGCTCGAATATGCCATCGCCCGCTTTGCCCAGACCGCGCGCACGGCGCAGACCGAGACCAGCGATCATCGCGGGGCGATCGACGCGCAGATTGCCACGCTGGCCGGCCCGGACGGGTTGGCGCAGGTGCTCGATCTGTCGCGCGCGATGCTGGTGCGGATCGAGCAGATCGAGGCGGCGATGGCGCGCAGCGAGGCCGAGATGGAGCGGCTGCGCGAAAGCCTCGCCCATGCCCGATCCGAGGCCGATGTTGATCACCTCACCCGCTTGCCCAACCGCCGCGCCTTCGAGCGCAAGCTGGCGGCGGCAGCGATTGAGGCGCGCGAGACGGGCGCGCCCTTGAGCCTTGCCTTCTGCGACGTCGATCATTTCAAGCAGATCAACGACCGTCACGGCCATGCCGCAGGTGACCGGGTGCTGTGCGCGCTGGCGGGGAGCTTTGCCGAAGCCGCCGGGGAGCACTGCTTCGTCGCGCGCCATGGGGGCGAGGAATTCGTGCTGCTGTTCCGCGGGCTCCGCAAGGAGGCAGCGCGCGGGCGGCTCGATGCGATCCGCCGGGCGCAGGCCGCGCGTCAGCTGATGAACCGCGAGACGGGTCAGCCCTTCGGGAAGATCACCTTCTCGGCCGGGGTCGCCGAAGTGACCGAGGATCCCGACACCCGCAGCGCGCTCGCCCGGGCCGATGCCGCACTTTACCGGGCCAAGCAGCTTGGCCGCAACCGGGTGGAACTGGGCTAACCGGCCCGCGGTATCCGGCGGAAGGGCCGCCTTGTCACGACCTGCGGCGCGGTGTCTCCGGCTGCGCTTCCACCACCGCGTCATAGCCGAGGCTGGCATAGACCTCGTCCTGCACCCCGGCGCTGATGATCGTGCGCACCCGTGCGCCCTGTGCGCGCGCCTGAGCAGCGAGCGCCTGCGCGCGCGTCCAGGCAGCCGTCTCCTGCCCACGTGTATGAACCGCAACGATCGTCAGCGTCGCGCGCGGATCCGCCTGCTGCTCGGCAAGCCACGCGCTGAGGTCGGGGCCGCCGGGCACCTGCCGGTACAGCGCCTGCGCGGCATCGACCTGCGGCATCAGCGCCCCTTGCGCTTCCTTCTCCCGCGCTTCGGTATCGGCCAGGCGCCTGCCGCTCTCGGCTTCGGCAGCGGGCAGGGCCGAGAGCGTCAGCAGGAACAGGATCAGCGCCAGATCGGCGAGGATCAGCTGCCAGCCATTCCCGCCGCGCGCGGTGGTCGTGAGGCCGTTCATGCCACCCCCCTGAGGCGCGCGCGGCGGGCCTGTGCGGCGCTGTCGGTCGCCGCGATCTGGAGCGTGAACCACTCGGCCAGCGCCTCGCGCTCCTGCTCGTCGGCTAGGCCGCGGCGTTCGATGGCGCTCGCCAGCGGGTGGCACACAAGATGCGCGACCAGCGCGCCGTAAAGCGAGGTGAGCACGGCGGTGGAGACGGCCGACATGATGTGCGCAGCGGGATTGCCACTATCGGCAGGCGCGAGCTGGGTGAGGCCGTATAGCGTCCCGATCAGGCCGAACACCGGAGCAAGCTCGCCTGCCCAGCAGAACACCTGCGCCGCGCTGACCCGGCGCGCTTCGTCCAGCGCGCGCTCGGCCCGGCGGATCTGGCCGAGCGAGGCCAGCGTGCCATGGCGCAGATAGGTTTCGAGCATCAGCCCCAGCATCCGGTCGGGCGGCAGGGCGGGCGAGGCGCGGTGATGGCCGTCGCGCTGGATCGCCTGCACCGCCTGCGCCAGCGCCCGGCGGTTGGCTTCGCTGCGAAAGCCCGGCCGGACGAGTCCTCCGATGGCCCGCAAGGCCGCACCGAAATCGTGCCACCCGCAGCGCGCGACGGTTGCGAGCACCGTCCCCGCCAGCACGATTGCCAGCGCTCCTGCATCGAACAGGGGCATGATGGTGGGCGGCATGGCAGGATCCCTCTCGCGTGGCGGCTTGTCGTCGCAGAACGGCCGCGTGCCGCGCCGATTAAGCCCGGCCGGCGCGGCGGCAGCGCTTTGCCATGGGGCAGCGCGCGATCCGGCAAACGCTTGCCGCCCTGCCGAAACGCCTGCCCGTTGCCCCCGCAACCGCCGTGGTTTGGCACGCTTCCTGCTGATTGACTGCGCGAAAGCGGAACGACCCCGCCACAGACAGGAGCAACCCAGCGTGAACGAGCGACTTTTCGGTATCCACGGCGCCGCGCTCACCCTGCGATCCGAACGCATGGGAGTGATTGCGTCCAACATCGCCAACGCCGCCACCCCCGGTTACAAGGCGCGCGATATCGACTTCAACGCCGCGCTTGACGCCCGGCTCGCCAATGCACGCGGCAACATCGCGCTTGGCGGCAGCGATGCGAAGCTCTTGTTCCGCAGCCCGACCATGCCCTCGCTCGATGGCAACACGGTCGAACTCGCGCGCGAACAGGTCGCCTTTGCCGAAAATGCGGTCGCCTATTCGGCCACGCTCAGCTTCGTGCAGGGCAAGGTCAACACCATCACCCGCGCGCTGAAGGGCGAATAAGATGCCCGAACGCACCCCCATGACCCTGTTCTCCATGACCACCCGCGCCATGAGCGCGCAGATGGTGCGGATGAACACCGCGACCTCGAACCTTGCCAATGCGGGTTCCGTCTCTTCGACCGAAGAGGGCGCTTATCGCCCGATCCGCGCGGTCTTTTCGGTCGAGCTCGACAAGGCCTCGGGCCTTGCGGGCGTGACCGTGGGCAGCCTGGTGCGCGCCGATACCGCGCCGACCAAGCGCTATGATCCCAGCCACCCGCTCGCCGACAAGGACGGCAACGTCTTCGAAGCCCCGGTCGATGAGACCGCCGAGATGGTCGAGATCATGGAAAGCGCGCGCCAGTACCAGAACATGGTTCAGGCGCTCCAGACCGCCAAGCAGCTGATGCTCGAAACCCTGAGGAGCCAGTGATGACCACCACAAGCACGACCACCACCGTGAACGCCGCCGCGCAATCCACGCTCGACCGGCTCAACACCCCCTCGCGCCTCTCGAACGGGATGCAGTCGCTCGGGCAGGCCGATTTCCTCAAGCTGCTGACCACCCAGCTGACCTTGCAAGACCCGCTCGAGCCGACCGACAACAAGGATATGCTCGCCCAGATGGCGCAGTTTTCCGCGCTCGCGGCCACCACCGAAAGCGGTGCGACGCTGGAGGACATCTCGGCCAAGCTCGACCGGCTGATTGCCGCGCAGGAGGCCACCGCCCGCGCTGTCACCTCGCCGCAATCCTGACCCCACCCCTTCCCCCCGCTGAAAGGATCACGCCCCCATGTCGTTCTTCACCTCGCTGTCCGGCCTCAAGAATGCCGAGACCGATCTGCGCGTCATTGCCAACAACATCGCCAACGCCGAAACCGTGGGCTTCAAGAAAAGCTCGGCCCAGTTTGCCGATCTGGTCGCCACCGGTTCGGCCACCGATCCGCGCCGCAGCCCGGGCATCGGCGCGACGATTGCCGGGATCACGCAGGATTTCGTGCTCGGCCCGCTCGAACAGACCGGCCGCGCGCTTGACCTTGCGATTGACGGCGACGGCTTCTTCGCGCTCGCCAACCCCTTTTCGGGCGATGTGAGCTACAGCCGCAACGGCAACTTCCGCCTGACCGCGGCGGGCGAGCTGGAGGACAGCTGGGGTAACCGGCTTCAGGCCTATCCGGTCGATGCCGCGGGCAATCCGACGTCTGCGGTGCCCGCCGATGTCGATGTGCCGATCACCAATGCGGCAGGATCGACGCTGGCCAACGTCACCATCAACGTGCGCGGGATCGTGATTGCCGCCTATGCCGATGGTTCGACCCAACCGGTCGGGCAGGTCGCGCTGGCGACTTTCCCTGCCCCCAACGGCCTGCGCTCGATCGGCCAGACCAAGTGGCAGGCGACCGGCGAAAGCGGCGCAGCGGTGCTCGGCAACCCCGGCATCGGCACCTATGGCGAGATGATCAGCGGCGCACTGGAACGCTCGAACGTCGATCTGGCCGAGGAAATGGTCGCGCTCCTCACCGCGCAGCGCAATTTCCAGGCCAATGCGCGGGCGATCGACACCGCGACGCAGATTTCGACCACCGTCATCAACCTGCGCCAGCAGTAAGACGCGATGGATCGGCTGATCTACACCGCCATGACCGCGATGAACGCGGCGATGGACCGGCAGCGGGTGACGGCGAACAATCTCGCCAACGCCTCGACGCCGGGCTTTCGTCAGGAAATCTTCGCGGTCACCCCGGCAACCCTCAAGGACGGCTCGCTCGAAGCGCGAGCCCAGGCGCGCGGCAATGTGCGCGGCGCGGACATGAAGGCCGCGCGCGTCGTGCCGACCGGCAATCCGCTCGATGTGGCGCTGGAGGGCAATGCGCTGATCGCGTTCCAGTCCCCCGACCGTCAGGGCGAGATCTATTCCCGGCGCGGCGACCTGCGCGTGGCGGCCTCGGGCGTGCTGGAAAACGGCGAGGGGCTGGCGGTGCTGGGCGAGGGCGGCACGCCGATCACCGTGCCGCCGGGCTTCAGCATCAGCCTTGCCGCCGATGGCACGATCCTCGCCAGCGATCCGGCTGCACCCAATGCCGCGGCCGAAGCGATCGACCGCATCCGGCTGGTGAACCCCGAAGGCAGCCCGCTTGCGAAGGGGATCGACAGCTTTCTCAAGGTGCCGGGTGGCGGCGTGCTGCCCCCCGATCCGACTGCGCGGCTGAAGCCCGGCGCGCTCGAAATGTCCAATGTCGAGACCGCCGACACCCTCGTCCAGATGATCGAGGCGCAGCGCGCCTTCGAACAGCGCGCCAAGATCATCGCCACCGCCGGAACGCTCGATGAAGCCTCCGCCGGGCTGATGGCGCTTCGTTAATTCAGGGAGTTCTGATCCATGCCCACTTCTGCCCTTCACGTCGCCCGCACCGGGCTTGAGGCGCAGGATGCGCGGATGCGCGTCATCGCCAACAACCTCGCCAATATCGGCACCACCGGGTTCAAGCGCGACCGCGTGGACTTTGCCACGCTCGCCTATCAGGAACAGCGCGTCGCGGGGCAGGCGTCGACCGGGCAGACCGCCTTTGCGGTGGGTCTCAACCTCGGCACCGGGGTGCAGGTGCAGGGCACCTCGCGCATTTCGACCAACGGGACGCTCAACCGCACCGACAACCCCTTCGATCTGGCGCTGGATGGCGACGGGTTCTTTCAGGTGGAACTGCCGCCGGGCGGGCAGATCGGCTTCACCCGCGCAGGCAACTTCGCGCTGGCGAATGATGGCACGCTGATCACCGCGCAGGGCTATGCCTTGCAGCCGCCGGTGCAGATTCCGGCCGGGGCGCAGTCGATCAGCGTTGCCCCCGATGGAACGATCAGCGCGCTCACCCCCGGCAATACCGAGCCGACGCTGCTCGGCCAGCTGACCGTGGCGAGCTTCGTCAATCCGGCAGGGCTCCGGGCGATCGGCGACAACTTCCTGGTCGAGACCGCCGCCTCCGGCCCCGCCGAACTCGGCTTTGCGGGCGAGAACGGGCGCGGGCAGATCCGGCAGGGGATGCTGGAGGCCAGCAACGTCAACGTGGTCGAGGAGCTGGTCGAGATGATCGAGGCCCAGCGCGCCTACGAGATCAATTCCAAGATGGTGAGCGCGGTCGACGAGATGCTGCGCAACGCCAACCAGACCTTGTGAGGCAGGCTGTGAGGGATCGCATGACGGGTCGCATCATCATCCTTGCCCCGGCGCTGCTGCTGGCCGCGTGCGGCGGGCTGGGGGGCAAGGGGCCGCAGGCGGGCTTCACTGCGCCGCCGCCACCGGGCGCCGCGATGGTCGCGCCCGGCACCAGCCAGCCGCTCGCCGTCGCCGCGCCGCAGCCGATGGTGCCTGCCACCAGCGCGGGCGCGATCTTCCAGACGGGCTCGGGCTATGCCCCGCTGATCGTCGGCACCCGCGCCCGCCAATTGGGCGACATGGTGACGATCATCCTCACCGAAGCGACCACCACCTCCAAGTCCACCACCGGACGCACGGCGCGCGAAGGCAGCTTCGGGATTACGCCCCCTGCCGCAGGGCCGCTCGATTTCCTCAACCCCGAAGCCCTTAAAGCTGCGGCCGAAGGGTCGTTCACGGGCGGAGGGAACGCCGCGCAGCAGAGCCGCCTCAACGGCGCGGTCGCGGTCACGATTGCCGCGATCTACCCCAACGGCACCGCCGAAGTGGTCGGAGAAAAGCAGATGATGTTCAGCCAGGGTGACGAATGGGTGCAATTCGCCGGCCGCATCCGGCTGATCGACATCGACAGCGACAACCGCCTTGCGAGCTCGCAGGTCGCCAATGCCCGGATCATCTATTCGGGCAAGGGCGCGGTGCAGCAGGCGAGCCGCCCCGGCTGGCTCTCCCGCTTCTTCAACATGATCTCGCCGTTCTGAGGGAGGCCGCGACCATGAACCGCATGCGTATTCTGCTGCCGATCCTCTATCTGCTGATCGCCGTCATCGCCGGGCAAGTCCCGGTGCCCGCCGCTGCCGAGCGCATCCGCGATCTCGGCCAGTTCGAAGGCCTGCGCGCCAACCAACTGACCGGCTATGGCGTGGTTGTCGGCCTGCAAGGGACGGGCGACAACAACCTCGAATATGTCACCGAGGCGATGCGCGGGGTTTCCGGGCGGCTCGGGCTGCAATTGCCCCCGGGCGTCTCGCCGATTTTGCGCAACGCTGCCGCGGTGATCGTGACAGCGGAGCTGCCGCCCTTTGCCAAGCCGGGGCAGCGGATCGATATTACCGTCTCGACGCTGGGTCAGGCGCTGTCCTTGCGGGGCGGGGCGCTGATCCTGACGCCGCTCTATGGCGCGGACGGGCAAATCTATGCGATGGCGCAGGGCAATGTCGCGGTCGGCGGGCTTGGGGTGACGGGGCGTGATGGCTCGCAGGTCAGCGTCAATGTCGCGACCGTGGGCCGGATTGCCGACGGGGCGACGGTGGAGCGTGCCGTGGCGACCGGCTTCGACCTTGCCCCGACCTTGCGCTTCAATCTCCACAAGGCCGATTTCCTCACCGCCGCCCGTGTCCGCGATGCGGTCAATGCCCGCTATCCCGGCATCGCCACGATCGGCGACGGGGTCAGCATCGAACTCGCGCTGCCGCAGGGCAATGATGTGCGGTCAGGGATGATGGCCGATATCGAGATGCTCGCCGTCAGCCCCGCGCCGGTCGCGGCCAAGGTGATCGTCAACAGCCGCACCGGCACGGTCGTCATCAATGATGCGGTGCGCCTTGCGCCAGCCGCCGTCAGCCACGGCAAGTTGGTGATCCGGATCGACGAGAACCCTGCCATCGTCCAGCCCGCGCCCTTCAGCGATGGCCAGACGGCGCAGGAGGAATCGACCGACATCACCGTCGAGGAACGATCCGACCGGGTTGCCTATATGCCAGGCGCCGCCTCGCTGACCGATATCGTCGATGCGCTCAACCTGCTGGGCGTGGGCGCGTCGGATCTGGTGGTGATCCTTGAAAGCCTGAAGCAGGCCGGCAGCCTGCAAGCCGAAATGGTGGTGCTGTGACCGGGCCGCTTGCCCCGTTCGGCCCGGCCGCGCCCACCAGCGGCGCGGCACGCTCCCAGCCCCTTTCCAGGGAGCGTGCCGCGCTGCGTGAGGCGGCGGAAGGGTTCGAGGCGATCATGGTGCGCAAGCTGCTCGCCACCGCGCGCGCCGCCAGCTTCGCCGAAGAAACCCCGCTCACCGGCGGCGGATTGAAGCAGTTCGAAGCGATGCGCGATGAACATTTCGCCGACATCGCCGCGCAATCCGGCGCCTTCGGGTTTGCCCGGAGTATCGAGGCGAGCCTCGCGCAACACCTGCCCGCTACGCAAGCGTCTCAAGGGGATAGCTGATGCCAACCGCGATTTTCACCATTGGCCGCTCGGGCCTCAGCGCGTCGCGCCGCAGCCTTGAGCTGACGGCGCAGAACATCGCCAATGCCTCCAACCCCGATTATTCGCGCCGGGTGCTGACCCAGGGCGAGCTGGTGATGACCGGTTCGATCGGCACCAACTCTGTCGATTCACTGGGCGGGGTGAAGCCGGGCACCATCGAGCGCGCGGAGAGCGCGCTGGTGCAGCGGCAGGCGCGCGATTCCGCCTCGGCGCTGGCAGCAGCGGAGGCCGAATTCTTCGCCTTGCGCGAGGCCGAAAGCGCGCTCGAAACCTCAGGCGTCTTCACCGGGATCGTTGATTTCGAAGCCGCACTGACCCGGCTCCAGAACAACCCGACCGAACCTGCACTCAGGCTTTCGGCGGTCGAGGCGGGGCGCAAGATGGCGGGCAATTTCCGCATCGCCAACGGCACGCTCGCCAATGCCCGGGGTCTGGTGCAGGCCGAAGCCAGCGCCGAGGCGCTGACTGTGAGCGAACGCGCCGCCGAACTTGCCAAGATCAACGCCGATCTCGTCAGCGCGCGCGAAGGCACTGCCGGGCGCGCGGCGCTGCTCGATGCGCGCGACAAGGCGCTGCGCGGGCTGGCCGAGGAATTCGCGATCACGCCCACGATCAACGCCAACGGCACCGCAGACGTGACGCTGACAGGCGTGCCCCCGGTTGCGCTGGTGACCGGGGCGAGCGCGCAGAATGTCAGCGTGACCTTTGCGGCCGATGGCACCGCCAGCTTCAGCGTCGGTGGCACGCCCTTCGTGCCCGGTGGCGGGGCGATGGCGGGGCGGGCGAGCGCGCTTGCGGAAATGGCCGATCTGCAAACCAGCCTCGATGCGCTCGCTTCCTCGGCGATCAGCCTTGCCAACACCGCGCAGGCGAACGGCGTGGGTCTTGACGGCAATCCCGGCCAGCCGCTGTTCGGCGGCACGGGCGCAGGCGACATCAATGTCGTGCTGGCATCGGCCGATGGTCTTGCGACCGCCCCCGCGGGCGCGCCTGCGGGCAGCCGCGACGTGGCCAATCTTGCCGCGCTGATCGCCAGCTATGCCGGGCCGAGCGGGCCTGCGACCGGGGCTGACAGCCTGTTGCTGGGCCTTTCCAGCCGTGTCTCCGCGCTCGAAACGCGCGCCGAGGGGCTCAGTGTCGTTGCCGCCAGCGCCGAGGCGGAGCTGCTCCGGGAAACCGGGGTCGATCTGGACGATGAGGCCGCCAACCTGGTGCGCCTCCAGCAAGCCTTCGAAGCCAACGGCCGGGTGATCCAGGTCGCCGCAGAGCTGTTCGATACCATCCTCGGCCTCAGGTAAGGGAGCGCGCTGCCATGGGTTTCGTCACCAATTCCGCCGGTTCCTTCTTCAACCGCTCGCTCGCCCAGATGGCTGACCTGCGCGCCGGGATCGAGCGCACGCGCGCGCAGATCGCCACCGGGCGCAAGCTGGAGCGCGGCTCGGATGATCCCGCCGCCGCCGCGCAGCTGCGCAGCATCGCCCGGCGCGAGGCGCTGGCGCGGGTCGAGGGCGATAATGCCGCGCGGCTCGGACAGGATCTGGCCGCCGGCGCGAGCGAGATCGAGGCGGTTACCGCGCTGCTCCAGCGGGCGCGCGAACTGGCGGTGCAGGCCGCGAGCACCCCCACCGGCCCCGACGGGCGGCAGGCGATCGCCTTCGAGCTCGAGCAGCTCGGGCAGGAATTGTTCAGCCGCGCCAACGCCGTCTCGCTCACCGGAGAGCCGCTGTTCGCCGGGCAATCGACCGGCGCGGCCTTCACCCG
Source organism: Erythrobacter sp. BLCC-B19 (assembly GCF_028621955.1). Taxonomy (NCBI): domain Bacteria; kingdom Pseudomonadati; phylum Pseudomonadota; class Alphaproteobacteria; order Sphingomonadales; family Erythrobacteraceae; genus Erythrobacter; species Erythrobacter sp. BLCC-B19. The sequence continues at coordinate 899,094 of NZ_CP117516.1, read as the reverse complement.
CGATGCGGCCGGCAACGTCACCTATGTCGGCACGCCGGAAAGCGGCGCGGTGCCGGTTGCGCCGGGCACCGCCATCGAGCGCGGGCTGCCGGGCAGTTCGGTGTTCGAATTCGACCTCAATGGCACCCCGTCGAGCGCCTTTGCGGTGCTCGGCACCCTGACCACGGCCTTGCAGGGCGGTGCGCCCGATCCGGTTGCGGCGGCCAATGCCGCGCTGGAAGGGATCGACGCCGCGCTCGACACCACCAACCGCGCCGTCACCATCCTCGGCACCCGCATGGCCTGGACCGAGCAGGTCGAAGCGCAGCAGGGCGAACGCATGATCGTGCTCGCCGAACGCCGCAGCCGGGTGGGCGATACCGACATCGCCGACGCTATCGCCCGCCTCCAGCAATCGCTGACGGCGCTTGAGGCGAGCCAGTCGGCCTTTGCCCGCGTCAGCTCGCTGACCCTGTTCGACGCGCTGCGCTGAGGAGTTTGCCGCTGTGTTCGTAGCCATTGGCATAGTCGTGCTGCTCGTCATGGTGTTCGGCGGGTTCCTGCTCGCCGGCGGTGCCATCGGACCGGTGCTGGCGGCGCTGCCGTTCGAATTCATGATGATCGGCGGCGCGGCGGTGGGCGCGACGGTGATCGGCAACTCGATGCACGAGATCAAGCTGCTCGGCAGTGCGATGGGCCGTATCTTCAAGGGGCCGAAATACACCGATCAGGATCACATCGACGCGATCGCGCTGACATCCAAGCTGATGAAGCTGCTGCGCTCGGAAGGCGCGGTGGCGCTGGAAAGCCATGTCACCGAACCCGCCAATTCGACGATCTTTTCCGAATATCCCAAGCTTCAGGCCGATCCGGTCGTGACCGCGATGATCTGCGATCCGCTGACCTTGATGGTGGTATCCTCGGGCACGCTCGATACCCACGCGGTCGAGGACATCATCGACAGTTCGATCAAGACCCAGCTGCACGAAATGGACGAGCCGCAGCACATGATCCAGTCGCTCGCCGATGCGCTGCCCGCGCTGGGGATCGTGGCGGCGGTGCTCGGGATCATCAAGACCATGGGTGCGATCAACGAGCCGCCCGAAATCCTCGGCAAGATGATCGGTTCCGCGCTGGTGGGGACATTTCTGGGGGTGCTGCTGGCCTATGGCTTTGCCGGGCCGCTCGGCGCACGGCTGAAGCAGATCAACGTGCACGATCAGCAGATCTTCCACTCGATCAAGCAGGTTATTGTCGCCAGCTTGCACGGCTATCCGCAACCGCTGGTGCTGGAAGCGGCGCGTTCCGGCCTGCCGCCGGCGCACCGCCCCAAGCTGACCGACCTGCTCGACATGATGCGGGGCCGCTGAGGTGGCCGAGGCCGATCCCAAGAAGCTCGCCATCCCCGCGCCGATCATCGTCAAGAAGATCACGGTGGTCGAAGGCGGCCACCATGGCGGGGCGTGGAAGGTCGCCTATGCCGATTTCGTCACCGCGATGATGGCGTTCTTCCTGCTGCTGTGGCTGCTCGGGGCGACCGAGGAAAAGCAGCGCAAGGGGATCGCGGATTACTTCACCCCCACGCTGGTCAAGCTGCGCCAGAACAGCGCCGGGTCGAACGGCCTGTTGGGCGGATCTTCGCTGACCGATCCCGACAATTACCCCAACCAGCAGGGCCAGACCGGCACGCGTTCGATCACCATTCCCCGCGGCGTCACTGGCGGGCCTTCGGAGGCGGGCGGGCGCGGGGAAATGGAATCGAAGAAGCTCAAGGAGCTGCAGGACAAGATCGAGCAGAAGCTCGTCCAGCGCCGCCAGCTGCGGCATCTGGCGCGGCAGGTCAGGGTGATGCGCGCGCCCGAGGGCATCCGCATCGACCTGATGGACAATGCCGATTTCTCGATGTTCGAACTGGGCACGACGATCCTCACCAAGGAAGCGCGCGGGTTGCTGGAGGTGATGGCCGAGACGCTGAAGGACGAAAGCGCCCCGCTGATTCTGCGCGGCCACACCGATTCGCTGCCGTGGCGCGGCGGGGTGAGCGCGAACAACTGGTCGCTCTCCACCGGGCGGGCCGAGGCGACGCGGCAGGCGCTGGTGCTGGGCGGCGTGGCGCAGAAGCGCTTTGCCCGGATCGAGGGCGTCGCCGATACCGAGCCGCTGGTGGCAGAGGATCCCGCCGATCCGCGCAACCGGCGCATCTCGATGCTGCTGCTGGAGGGGCGCGGTGCGGCCTCGGCCGGCCCGGTGGCCGCGGCGTCGCCTGCGCCCGCAGCCAAGCGTTAACGCCCGGGCTTCATCCCCGCGGCCCGCAGCGCCTCGCTGCGCGAGGAGACTTCGAGCTTGCGGTAGATCGACTTGACGTGATTGCCGACCGTGTGCGGCGATATGCCGAGGATGCGCGCCGCCTCCTTGTAACTGTGCCCGGCGGCGAAGGCCTGCAACAGATCGATCTCGCGCGGGGTCAGGCGGGTGTCCTCGGCGAGCGGCGCGGCTGGCGTGGGCCGCGGCCCCTCGCGCAGCAGCTCGATCAGATAGACCGCTGCTGCCGGGCTGACCGGCGCGCCGCCATCGAGCGTGATCGCGATGCCATCGAGCACCTGCGCCGGGGTGCTGTCCTTGAGCAGATAGCCATCCGCCCCCGCCGCAAGCGCGCGCACCACCGTGTCGCGATCTCCGAAGGCGCTGATGATCAGCGCCTTGGCCGCCGATCCGGCCTTGATCTCGGGCACCAGATCATAGCCGCTGCCGTCGGGCAGGCCGATATCCATCAGGAACAGATCGGGCTTGAGCGGGATCAGCGCGCGGCCGGTGGCGAGGTCAGGGGCGATGCCGACAATGTCGAAGCCCTGATTGTCCGACAGGATGCGGACGAAATATTGCCGCACCATCGGATCGTCCTCGATGATCGCGATGCGCGGGAGCCGGACGGTGGGGGCAGCAGGTTCAGCAGGGTGTGACATGGGGAGGGGCTAACACTCCCGCACGGGCAGCGCCATGCCATGACATGGCAGGCGCGCTCATGCGGCAATGGCCTCGGGTGGCGAGAGACGCAGGCTGACGCGCGTGCCCTTGCCCGGCTCGGACATCACCGCAAAGCCTGCGCCGATCGCTTCGGCCCGGCGCGCCATATTGCCAAGGCCGCGCCCCGCGCCGCTTTGCGCCGTCCCCGCGCCGTCGTCGGCGATGTGCAAGGCGATTGCTCCGTCGCTATCGCGCGTCAGGGTGATGGTGAGGGTCTTCGCGCCTGCGTGCTTGAGCGCATTGGTGACCGCTTCCTGCATGATGCGGAACAGCTGGAGCACATCGCGCGGGCCGTAATCGGGCAACGTCAGGCCGTCGTCCTGCCGCCAGTCGAAGGCGATCCCCGCCGCCGTCACCCGCGGCTGCATCCGCGCGCGGAAGGTGCCGAGCGCGGCTTCGAGCGATTCGCCGACCGAATCCATCGAATCCACCATCAGCCGCATCTCGTCGATCACCGCCTGCAGCCCTTCAGCGACCGTGGCCGGCTCCGCCTCGCCCAGCCGCGCGGCGAGCATCATCGACATCAGCTGGCTGCCGAGCCCGTCGTGAATGTCCTGCATGATCCGCCGCCGCTCGGCATCATGGGCCTGTTGGCGCACCAGCTCCTGCTCGCGCGCATAGGCCACGGCCAGCTCCGCCTCGCGCTCGGCAACCCTCGCTTGCAACATCGTGCTCAGCGCCGCCTGCGATTGGAACAGGCGGAAATTGCGGGCGAGGAAGGCGGCCACCATCGCCAGCATCAGGAAGGGCGCGGCGGTGAGCAGGTTCTGCTCCGAAAAGCCCGCATCCGGGAACCAGTCCTCGGCTGCATCGAACAGCCCGGCTGCCACCAGCACGCTCATCAGCGCGCTTTCGAGCAGGCGGTCTTCGCTCTCCCGCGCGAAATGCCAGAGCAGCCGGGCGAGCGTGGCAAGGCTGAAGGCGGCGAGCATCCACGACCACACCATCGTCGGCGTATCGAAGGCCTCGGGCATGGCCGTCGCCAGCAGGCGCCACACGACATAGGCGAGCGCCGCGCCATAGACGGCAAGCGCGGCGGGCATCAGCCAGCGCAAGGGGCGGCCTGTCCAGGCGTCGATGAAGCCGAGCAGCGCGACGGGAATGAACATGTTGATCGCGAAGAAGGCCACCATCCGGCCCCACCCCCCGAAGGGTGGATCAAGTTCGATGCCATAGAGGTAATTGGCCACGATCGCGCCGCTCAGCACACTGAGCCAGGCGGCAAAGCGCCAGTCGTCGGAGCGGAACACCATCACCGTCGCCAAGAGGCCCAGCAGCCCCAGCAGCATCGCGGCATAGCGGGGGAAATCGTTGAGCACCCACAAGCGCGGCGAGGCAAAGGCGCGCATCGCGTCATATTCGCCGATCAGCGGCGGGTAGATGTCGGTATAGGGAAAGCCATCGCGCAGGGTGATGTAGGTCAGCCGGTTCTCGCCCGCCGTGAGCATTCCGGCGGGGATGCGGGTGAGGAAGGTCTTCTGCCCGTGGAACGTCCCCGCGCCGGGCGTCAGGCTGCCCTCTCCCACCAGCAGGCTGTCGTTCACATAGAGCCGGTAATTGTCGACCTGAAGGGTCGAGATGATGCCGAGCCCCGCAGGCGGCACGTCGTCGAGACGGATGGTGATCTCGGCGGCGAACATCGCGGTGTCGCAGCAATGGGTGAAGGGGAGTTCGGCTTCGGCGAACCGCGCGGTGTAGGGGGCATCGAGGGTCGGGCTGTCCAGCCTTGCGATGCGGGTGCCCAGCTGTTCGACCGGCGGCGGCGCTTCGCCCGGATCGGCGTGGAACAGCGGCCCTTCGATCCCCAGCCAGTACACCGCCTGCACCAGACAGATCATCGCCACCAGCTTGCCCAGCTGGCGCCAGTTCAGATTCCCCAGCAACCCCCGCCCCCTCGCGAATATGTCGAGTTGCGTCGTTAACACCCTGCTTGGCGGATGCAACGGCCAGCGGATGCCACGATATGGCATCATGCCACATGGCATATCGGCCCGGCCCTCGGCGGCCTAGCTCCGCGGCATCGGCCTGACCCACCCAAGGGGGGATGGGGGCGGCCCCATGATCGGAGAATCTCACATGAAGCTGCGTCTTGCCCTTGGCCTTGGCGGCCTGCACCTCAGCCTGTTGTCCGCGCTCGCCCTGTCGAGCCTCACCGCGCCTGCCAATGCGCAGGGCCAGAACCGCGAAGGCGTGGCCAAGACCAACAAGACCTATGGCTGCCCGAGCGGGTGGAGCAGCACGAAGAACAACGAGACCGACACCTCGATGTGCTTCCCGCAGGGCAGCCTCGCGCCCAAGATCTACGCCAAGAAGGAAAAGGAAACCTGCGTGGAGGGCTATTACGAGGTCTACCGCGTGTGGTGTTCGACCAAGAAGCCCTGATCGGCCGCCGGCCCGATTATCCGCGATCTTTCAGGAGCTTCACACCATGAAGATGATCACCACGCTCGCCGCCGGTGCGGCCATGGCGTTTGCCGCCATTCCCTTTGCCAGCCCTGCCATGGCGCAGGGGGCTGAGGCAAAGTTTCCCGTTCCGCGCGCGGGTTGCCCGAAGACGCATTTCAAATCCCGGCGCGGGTCGGACACGATATTCTATTGCTATCCTAAGGAAAGCTCAGACGACGAGGCTTCGCCTTCGTCCAGCGGTTCGAGCGGACCGGCCTACAAGGACCCGACCTTCGGTGCCCTTGCCAAGGCGGACGAATATGATCGCTGCCCGGTCGGCTATCACACCAGCGACACAGAACGCACCACTTGCGTGTCCTACCATCAGGGCAAGTCGCCCGCCTCGCGCCTGAAGAAGGGCAGCGCTTGCGGCGCGGACGAAGTCGACGAATGGGGCCTGTGGTGCACCTCGAAATCGACGACCCTGACCCGCGCCGAGGCCGAGGACGAGGCGATTTCGGACGTGAACATCATCTTCGCTCCCGAAGGGCGCGGCGCGACCCAGGGGCCTGAATACGAGAACACGCCCGGCATCATGGCGATCTTCGGCCCCAAGGGCGGCGCGCAGGCGAGCAATGCAGCGGCATCTTCCGGCGATCAGCCCGCTGCCCAGCAGGCCGCGCAATGCACCACCGACAGTGCCTCTGCCACCGGTGCCACCATCGGCGGCGCGGTGGGCGGCGATACGGGCGCGGCGATCGGCGGAATGCTCGGCGGGCTCGGCAAGAAGAAGAAAAAGAAGGGCTGCTGACCGCGGCCCCCGTCACAGGCTCAACGGTCTCCTGCGTCATTGCGACCCGGCGCTGGAGATAGCACTGAGGGTGTGCGCAGCCGGGCTGCGCACACCCTCTTTTTTGCTCGACTGCCCGCGATCAGCCCGTGCCGCCGCGCTGGGGCAGCGGCAGGGCTGAATGCAGGCGTCGGTTACGAACCCTGCGTTACTGTGGCGGTGTGGCCCGTGCCGCCCTGCGTGATGAAGGACTGGTTGCCGTCCGAATTCTGCGTCACCGATGCGGTGTTGCCGCTCCCGGTCTGCACGATGTTCGACAGGTTGTCCTCACCCAGCTGATCGACGTTGGCGGTCTGGCTGGTGCCGCCCTGATCGACCAGCGAGGTGTTGTCAGCGCCGTTCTGGAGCACGTCGGCATTGAGCAGCACAGCGCCGCCGGTGCCCGACTGGAGCACGGTGCTGGTGTTGCCGCCATTGCCGCCCTGCGTGACGGTGGCCGACAGGCTCTCGCCCTGCTGGTTGGTCAGTGCGCGGTTGCCGTCCGAAAGCTGGGTGATGGTGGCGTCATTGTCACGTCCCGAAGCATCGCCCTGGATGATCTGCGCGCCGTAGACGAAGGTGCCCGATGCGGCATTGTCGTCGCCGATCTGGCTGATGATCGCGCGCTGGTTGAACCCGCGCTGCACCACATCCGAGCTGTTGCTGCTGCCGTCCTGACGGATTTCCGCCGTATGATCGGTGCTCACGGCCCCGCCCTGATTGATCCCGGCGATGTTGAGGCTGCCGCCCTTCTGTTCGATGAAGGCCGATTGCAGCCCGCCGTCCTGAACGACCGTCGCGGTGCCATCGTCGCCGCTCTGGATCACCCCGGCATTGGCAATCGAGCCAGCCTCGTTGCCCGCGCCGAACTGGGTGACGCTGGCGGTGTTGCCGTCACCGTCCTGCAGCACGTTCAGGGTGTTGGCACCGACCCCTGCCTGGAGCGCGGTGGCGGTGTTGTCACTGCCGGGCTGGCGGATGATGGCTGTGTTGAGGCCGCTCGTCTGGGTGAGATCGGAGGTGTTGCCGTCCCCGCCCTGCGCGATTGTTGCGGTGTTGAGGTTGCCGGCCTGGTCGACGTCGGATTCGTTGTCAGACCCGTCCTGAGTCACCGACGCGACATCAAGATCGCCCGACTGCAATACGTCGGAGTCGTTGCTGACATTCTCTTGAATCACGGTGGCGGTCGAAAAGTCATTGGTCTGCGTGACGACCGAGATGTTGTCGCTGCCGCTCTGGGTGACATTCGCGGTGTTGTTGTCGTCCGAACTGCCGGTGCCGTCGTCCTGATTGACCGTGCTTTCGTTGTCGTTGCCCGACTGGTCGACTGTGGCCTTATTCGTGTTGCCACCCTGGTTGATGGTCGAGATGTTGTCGGTGCCGTCCTGCGTCAACTTCGCATTCGCAGCTACGCCGCCCTGCAAAATCGTGGATTCGCCGCTCGCACCGGTCTGGGTGACGGTGGCGATCGCGCTGGAGCCGGTCTGGGTGACGTTCGATTCGTTGTCCTGTGCCAGTGCGGGCGCAGCAGCAATCATCGCCAGCGCCGATGCGCTGGGCAGCAAGTAAGCCTTCATTCTAGTTCCCCCCCTTGCGGGCTGCCGGTTGAAGGGCTGGCTTGCGTATGTTCCCACGCAATGCCGCACATCATCCGAGCCTTAATGGTCTGAGTTGGTGCGAGGCGCGACTCGACGTCTTTGTTATGCGGGGCACCTTACGCGTAGTTAACAGGGCGTAAAGCGCGAAAAAGGCACCACTCCTGCTTTTATGAGCCTGCCGCTGCGACAGGGGGCATCGGGCGCTCAGGCGGGCGGTGCCTGCGTCCTGTCGGCTTGGGCCTGTGCCAGTGCGGCGCACAGCTTGCGGTAGGCGGGCGAGCTCCACGCGGCGGCGGTCAGCACCATGCCGAGCACCCCCGTCGCCACGAAGATCAGCGCCATCCCGCGCTCCGGCCCGGTGCCGAACCAGCTGCCGATCCAGTCCGCGCCTGCGCCATCGGACATGAACGGGATCGCCCAGAATTGCGTCAGCGGCCCGATCAGGAAGGCGGTCAGCGGCGCGGCGGATTGCTCGACGCTCTGGGCAAAGCCGAACACCCGGCCCTGCCGCTCGAAGGGGACGACCTGCTGCAAGGTGGTCTGCTCGGCGGCTTCGGCAAAGGGGCTGAGCAGCAGCCACAGCGTGCTCCCCAGCGCCAGCAGCACGATCGAGGACTGGATCGCGAACAGCGCGGCCACCAGCCACACCACCACATTGACCAGCATCAGCGTTCGCAGCGGATTGGCGCCAAGGCCCATCCGGGCGATGATGAGGCCCGCCGCGATGAAGGCGGTCGAAGCAGCGGCCCACAGCAAGCCCCACGCCTCCACGCTCATCAATGACAGGCCATAGCCGTCCATAAGCGCCATGAAGACACCGCCAAGCAGGTTATTGAGGCACGCAAACACGATCAGCGCGCCCAATCCGGGCACCGCCGCGATCACTGCGAGCGTGCCGGCAAGGTCGATCCGGCCCGGCTCGCCCGTGGCGGCGCGCTGGGGTGCGGGCTCGTCGAGCCGCAGTGTCAGCAGATGCGCAAAGGCCAGCGCCGTCCCCGCCAGCGCCAGCACCAGCGTGCCGCGCATCCCGTCCCACGCCACCAGAAAGCCGCTGATTCCCGAGGTGAGCAGGAACCCGATCCCCGACACCATCCCGACCTTGCCATTGGCCTTGTCGCGTTCTTCCGGGGCGATCAACGCCGTCACCAGCGTCGGCAGGGCGATAAGGCGCAGGTTGCCGATGATGACGCCGATCATCACCACCGTCATGAAGCCCCACAGCACCGCGCTGTCCTGCCGGGTCAGCGCCGCTTCGGGCACGGCCAGCAGCCATGCCAGCGCGGCGGCGTAGAGCACGAATGACCCCGCGCTCGAGGCGAGCATGACGCGCTGCTTGCGATGGTGATCGACCAGCGAGCCGAACCAGATCGCAAGGCTCGCCCCCAGCACCAGATAGATGCCCCCGATCACCCCGGTGACGAACACCGAGCGGGTTTCGAGAAATGCCCAGAAGATCAGCGCGAACCAGACGGTCAGATTGACGAGGTTCTGCACCAGCGCATTGGCAAGGATCAGGTGAAAGGCGCGCATCAGGCCAAGCATCGCGGTTTGTGCGCGCTTGTCCAGCGCACTCGCCACGGCTTGTGTGTCACCCATCGAAAAAGGCCCGGAGCCTTGCGGCTCCGGGCTGGTGGTGCCGCCCTCAGGGGGTGAGGCGGCGCAGGAAGGGGCGGCTTAGCGCAGCAGCGACAGCACGTTCTGCTGCGACTGGTTCGCCTGGGCGAGCATCGCGGTCGAGGCCTGACCGAGGATCTGGGCCTTGGCGAGCGCGGTGGTTTCGGCCGAGTAGTCGGTGTCCTGGATCCGCGAACGGGCGTCGGACAGGTTGGTCGACACGTTGGTGAGGTTGTTCACCGCCGATTGCAGACGGTTCTGGCTGGCACCGAGCGTCGCCCGCGTGGTCGAGATCGATTCGATGTCGGCATCGATGTCGGTCAGCGCGGTTCGGGCCGCCGAACCGTCGGTGCCGGTCACGTCGAACGAACCGGCAGCGCCGCCACCGGCGGTCAGCGCGGTGAGGTCGTCAAGGGTGATGTCGACGGTGTCGGCATCATTGGCGCCCGCCAGCACGGTCACGGTGGTGAGCGAACCGTCGAACAGGGCCACGCCGTTGAACTCGGTGTTCGAGACGACCTGACCGATCTGGGCGGTCAGTTCGTCAACTTCGACCTGGATGTTGTCGCGGTCGGTGTCGGCGTAGGTGTCCGAACCGGCCTGCACCGCCAGTTCGCGGATGCGCTGAAGCATATTGGTCACTTCGTTCAGCGCGCCTTCCGCCGTCTGGGCGAGGCTGATGCCGTCGTTGGCGTTGCGGATGCCCTGCTGCATCCCCTTGATCTGCGAGGTCATCGAGTTGACGATGGCGAGGCCGGCGGCGTCGTCAGCCGCGCTGTTGATGCGCTTGCCGCTCGACAGGCGCTCCATCGCGGTGCCGAGCATCTTGCCGGCAGCGACAGCCGAGTTGGTGGCGCGCATCGCCGAGGTGTTGGTGTTGATCACGTTCATTGTTCAAACTCCCGAATGGTCAGGCAGGACGAACAGGCCCGTCGCTGCTGGCCCTAAGAGCGGCCGCCGCCGGAAATGTTTAAGCCGGAAATATTCATTCGGAAAAACAATGGTATGAATGGCGATCCCCGCCCTCATGGTGATGGGCAAGGGAACGTCGCTAGGTGTTGGCCGCGGGGTTTCTAGGGGAAGCTACGGGGGCTTAAATTTGCCTCCCGTCCAGCCTGTATGCGGCAGAGCTTTGCCGAGACCAGGGCGCGGAATTGACCACCGGGCCAGACCACAGGGGCAATGATGATTCAACCGGCAATGACAGCGGGGCGCAGGGTCGCGGGCGAGCTTGCCCCGGTCTGCGGCGCCAGCGGCGCGCATGACATTCTGATCGGCATGACCGTGCCGCTGATGGGCAGCAGCTGGCAGCGCGACCGCATCGTGATCGGCGATTCCCTGCCGCCCGCGATGGCTGCCGGGATTGCGCGCAGCGGCAAATTGGCGATTGCCCTTGCCCATGCCAGCACGCCTGCCATCGCGCTGGATGGGGCCAACCGGGTAAGCCTCCGCTATGACACGGCGGCCCCCGAGACCGCGCGCCCGGCACTGATCGCGGCGGCGGCGCAGGGCGGCTGGCCGGTCGCGGGCGATCCGCAATCGCTGGCGCTGCTGACGCTGGCAGAGCGCATCGCCGCCTCCGACATCCCGGTGCTGCTCGAAGGCCCGACCGGCACCGGCAAGGAAGTGCTGGCGCGTTTCGTCCACCGCCTGTCCGCGCGCCGCGAGGGGGCGTTCGTCGCGGTCAATTGCGCCGCCATGCCCGAAGCGATGCTCGAAGCCCTGCTGTTCGGCCACAAGAAGGGCGCCTTCACCGGCGCGGCCGAAGCGGGCGAGGGGCTGTTCCGCGCCGCCGATGGCGGGACGCTGCTGCTCGACGAGATCGGGGAACTGCCGCTGGCGCTGCAATCCAAGCTGCTGCGCGCGTTGCAGGAGGGCGAGATCCTGCCGCTGGGCGCGACCAAGCCGGTGACGGTCGACGTGCGGATCATCGCCGCGACCAACCGCGACCTTGCCGAAGAGGCGAGCGCCGGGCGCTTTCGTGAGGACTTGCTCTACCGCCTCAATGTCTTCCCGCTGCGGCTGCCCGCCTTGCGCGACCGGCCCGGCGACATCGCCCCGCTCGCCTTTGCCATGCTGCTGCGCCATGCGCGCGCACCGGGGCTGCCGGGCTGGATCGACCGAAACGCGCTCGCCCAGCTTGAAGGGCACGCCTGGCCGGGCAATGTCCGCGAGCTGGAAAATGTCATCCGCCGCGCGATCCTGCTGGCGGACGGCGCGGGCGCGATCGGCGCTGCGCAGATCGTGTTCGACACGGCCGTGCGTCCGGTAACCGAAGCCGCCGCGGCGCCCCGGATGCAGGGCAAGGCGGCCGGCACCACGCCCTCGCTTTCCGACGTCGCTTTCGCCTCCGAGGCGCGCGCGATCCTTGAAACGCTCGCGCGCAACGGCGGCAACCGCGCCGCGACCGCGCGCAGTCTGGGCATTTCCGAACGCACCCTGCGCTACCGCCTCGCTTCGATGCGCGGGGCCGGAATGCTGGCTTCGGCCGCAGGAGGCGCGGCATGAGCCCGGTGAGCTTCGGCGTTGCCGATGTCATGGCGCTGCGCAGCCAGGTGCTCGCTCGCAGTGCGGCCCTGCGCGATGTGCGCGCGGCGAGCGAGGCGGGGCGGGCCCCCGGTGCCCTTGGTGCCCCCGTACAGGCGCCCGGATCAGGCTTTGCCGACACGCTCCACACGGCGCTCAAGCAGGTCAGCGCGGTGCAGGAACATTCGAGCGCGATGCAGGTCGCCTATGAACGCGGGGCGGTGACCGACATCGCGCAGGTCATGCTCGCGCGGCAGGAAGCAGGCGTCGCGTTCGAGGCGACCTTGCAGGTGCGCAACAAGCTGCTCACCGCCTATCAAGACATCATGCGGATGGGGGGCTGATAGATGGCTGACGCCTTGCCCGTTCCCACCGATCCGCCCGGCCTGCCGGTCGCGCCACAGGGTGCGGCCAGCGGTTGGCGCACCATGCTGCCGCCGCAAATGCAGGGCTTCGTCAGCCAGCCCGCGCTTGCCCGTTCGCTGCCGGCACTCGCCGGGCTGGGCGCAGTTGCGGCTGCCGCGGCGCTGTGGATGACGCTCGCCTCCGGCCCTGACCGGGTGCTCTATACCAGCCTCACCGACGCTGACCGCGCCAAGGTGGTCGAGGCGCTGGAGGGCGGCGGGATCGCCTATTCGATCGACAGCGGCACCGGCGCGCTCTCGGTCGCGGAGGAAGACCTTTACCGCGCCAAGATGCTGGTTGCCAGCAACGCCGGGATCGCCGCGCCCGAAGGGGCCGAGGCGATGCTCGACGCGATGCCGCTCGGCACCTCGCGCACGCTGGAGGGCGAACGCCTGCGGCTGGCGCGTGAACGCGAGCTGATGCTGACGATCAAGGAGATCGACGGGATCGAAAGCGTGCGCGTCCACCTCGCCACGCCCGAACGATCGGTCTTCGTGCGCGAGAACAATCCGCCGTCCGCCTCGGTGATGGTGCGGCTGGTTGCCGGACGCAGCCTCTCGCCCGATCAGGTCGGCGCGATCGTCAATCTGGTCGCCGCCAGCGTTCCGGGCATGAGCCCCGATGCGGTGCGGGTGGTCGACCAGAACGGCCGCCTTCTGTCCGACCCGCGCGAGGCGGCGGGCGAAGGGCTGACCTTGCAACGCGAGCACGAAGCCAAGCTCGCCCAGCAGATCGACGCGCTGCTGCTCCCCCTGCTGGGCGAGGGCAATTACAGCGCGCAGGTGCAGGTCGAGCTCGACACAGCCGAGGTCACCACCGCGCGCGAGACCTATGAGAAGGAAGGCGCGATCCGGGCCGAAAGCGCGCGCAATGCGCAGCGCACCGGAGCAGCGCCCGCAGGCGGGGTGCCGGGGGTTCCGGCCAACACGCCGCCCCCGCAGGCGCAGCTGGTTGACGGCGCGCCCAATCCGCAGCCGCCCGCAGCGGCGACCAGCACCGACACCGAGACCGCGACCGACCGTTCCTATGAACTGGGGCGCGAGGTCGCCGTCACCACCGCCGGGCCGGGCGCGCTCAAGAAGCTGTCGGTCGCGGTCGCGGTCAGCGATGCGGCGCTCAAGGCTGCCGCGCCTCTGACCCGCCAGCAATTGCAGGAACTGGTCAGCGCGGCGGTCGGCGCCAATGCCCAGCGCGGCGATATGGTGCAGGTGGTCGCGAGCAAGTTCGAGCCCGCCGACCTCGCGCCGCCTGCCTTCTATGAAGAGCCGTGGTTCGCGATGCTGGTGCGTTATGGCACGGCGCTGATCGCGGTGCTGCTGGTGTTGCTGCTGGCGGTGCGGCCGCTGGTGGGCAAGCTGACGGGCACCGGCAAGGCCAAGGCGAAAGCCCGGGGCAAGGCGGATGGCGCGGGCGACAGCCTCGCCAGGGACGACGAGGCCGAAACGCCGGCTGCCGATGCGGCGAGCGATGATCCCGCCGCAAGCCCGATGGCCGCCAGCGACAATGGCGTTCCGCTCGATGATCTCCCGCGGCAGGTCGAACTCGCCCGCAGGCTTGCGGCACAGCAGCCCGAACGCGCGCTCGAGGCGCTCCAGCGGATGCTCGAAGCGCCCGATCCGCGCGCTGCGGGGGCAGGTGCACCATGAGCCTTGAGGCACCCCTTGGCGATGCCGTCACGGACGCCGTCCCCGCCCCGCTGCTAAGCCGGGTCGACCGCGCCGCCGTGTTCCTGATGCTGCTCGGCGACGAGGAGGCGACCAACCTGCTCGCCCGCCTCAGCCCCGCCGAGCTGGAAAAGCTGGGCGCCGCGATGATGGCGCTGGGCGAGATCGAACAGCCGCACATGGTCGAAGCCCTCGCCGACTTCGCGGGTGAGGCGGCGCGGGAAATGCTGCCCAGGCGTGGCCGCACCGATCGGGTGCGCACCCTGCTCGACAAGGCGCTGGGCCCGGCGCGCGCGGACAGCATGATGCAGCGGATCGAGCCCGATGCGCCGCCCCGCAGCCTTGAACTGGCGCAATGGCTCGCCCCCGGCGTGCTGGTGCGCCTGATCCTCGACGAACACCCGCAGGTGATCGCCGCGCTGTTGCTGCTGATCGAGCCGGAACCCGCTGCCGAAGTGCTCGCCATGCTCCCGCTCGAACTGCAATCGCTGGTGGTCGAGCGCGTGGCGAAAAGCGGCGCGATCTCGGCCCGGGCCATCGCCACCATCGACACGCTGCTGACCCAGCGCATCACCGCGACCTATGGCACCGCGCCGCTGATGCTGGGCGGGCCGCGGGAGGCTGCGAACCTCATCAACCTGGCCGCGGGCGAGATGCGCAACACCGTGCTGCCCGCCATCGCCGAGCGCGATGCACCGCTCGCGGAACAGATCGAGGAGGAGCTGTTTACCTTCGAGATGCTGTTCGCGCTCGATCCGCAGTCGATGGGCCGCCTGCTGCGCGATGTCGACAACGAGAAGCTGGTCGATGCGCTGAAGGGTCTCAAGGAACCCGACCGCGCGCCCTTCTTCGCCGCGATGTCGAGCCGCGCGGCGGACGGCGTGCGCGACGAGATCGAGCTGCGCGGACGCCTCGCCAAGAGCGAGGTTGCCGCAGCGCAGAAGGCCATCGTCGAAATCGCACGGGGTCTTGCCGATGCGGGCGAAATCGTGATCGGAAGCGGCAGTGGTGAATTCGTCTGATTGGCTCGGCGCGCTGGTCGCCGCGCCCGGGCCTGACCTTGCCGCAGACACCGCGCCCGGCTGGCTGACGCTGCTGGACGAGACGGACGCGGCGGCTTTCCGCGAAGCCCCGCTGTTCGGCGAGCCCGAGGAGTCCGCCCCGCCGCCGCCCACGCCCGATGCCGTGCCGGATGACGCCGTGCCCGACCCTCACGCCGAAGCGCTGGCCCGCGCCTATGCCGAGGGCGAGGCTGCTGGCCGCGCTGCTGCCGCCGCCGAAGCCGAGGCGCGCACGGCGCGGCAACGCGCGCTGCGGCTTGCGTTCCGGTCGCTCGATGAAGCCGCGCTTGGCGTGCTGGCCGATGATCTCGAAGCGACCGTGCGGCACCTGTGCGATAGCGTTCTGGCAGAGGCGGCGCGCGATCCTGCTGGCTTGCGCGACCGCTGCATCGCTGCCGCGCGCCGGATCGGCGGGGCGGCCGACAGTCTGCTGCTGCACCTCCACCCCGATGACATCGCTCTCTTGGGCGAAGATGCGCTGGCCGGGATGCGGCTGGTGCCCGACCCTGCGCTTGAACCCGGCAGCCTCGTGATCGAGGGCGGGGAGGGCACGATCAGCGATGGCCCGGAGGAATGGCGCCGGGCGATTGCGGCGGCGCTGCGCGGATGATTGCCGAATTGCAGCTCGATCTGGCGCGGATGCGCGCCGCGCCGGTCAGCGCCGGGCCGGTGCTGACGGGCCGGGTGGTCGCCTGTGATGGCGGGCTGATAGAAGTCGAAGGCCTGCCGCTTCCGGTCGGCTCGCTGGGCCTGATCGAAAACGAAGTCGGCTCGGAATGTCTTGCCGAAGTGATCGGCTTTCGCGCCGGACACTCGCTGATGATGCTGCTGGGCGATGCGATGCTGCTGCGGCCCCGGGCGCGGGTGCGCGCGCTCGGCGCTCCGGGAGAGGTGCGGGTCGGCGATGCGTTGCTGGGCCGCGCGGTCGATGCGCTTGGCGAGGCGATTGACGGCGGCCCGCGGCTCGATCTGCCGCACGCGTGGCCGCTTGCGGGCAAGCGCGAAGGCGCGCTGGAGCGGGCGAGCGTCGCGGTGCCGTTCGATTGCGGGGTGCGCGCGATCAATGCGCTGGCCACCATGGGCGTCGGCCAGCGGCTCGGGATCATGGCGGGATCGGGCGTGGGCAAATCGGTGCTGGTCGATACCATTGCGGGCCACGCGGTCGCCGATGTCACCGTGGTTGCCCTGATCGGAGAACGGGCGCGCGAAGTCTCGGACTTCGTCAATCGGCACATGGCCGGGCACCGGCGCGGGGGGATCGTGGTGGTCGCGGTGCCCGCCGACCATGCTCCCAATCTGCGCCTGCGCGCCGCGCAATATGCCAGCAGCATCGCCGAATACTTCCGCAGCACAGGCAAGCGGGTGCTGCTGATCCTCGACAGCCTCACCCGCGTCGCCCACGCCGCGCGCGAGCTGGGGCTGGTGCTGGGCGAGCCGGGCGCAGCGCGGGGATATCCGCCCTCGGCGCTCGCCGCGATCACGCGCCTTGTCGAGCGCGCGGGCAATTCGGCGCGCACCGGCGGGGCGGTGACGGGGGTCTACACCGTGCTCGCCGATGGCGACGACACCAATGATCCGGTGGTCGACACCGCCCGCGCCATTCTCGACGGGCACATCGTCCTCTCCCGCGAGCTGGCGGCGCGCGGGCATTATCCCGCGATCGACATTCCCGCATCCCTCAGCCGGGTGATGGATGATCTGGTGCCCGGCGATGTGCGGGCGGCGTCGCGCCACTTGCGGGCGCTGATCGCCGCGCGCGAGAGCGGGCGCGATCTGGTGATGATGGGGGCATACCGCGCCGGCGGCGACCCGCTGCTTGATGAAGCGCTGGCGCTCAGCGGGCCGATTGATGCGTTCCTGACGCAGCCACGCGGTGAGGCTGTGGCGCTGGCCGCGAGCCATGCGGCGCTGCTCCAGCTGATCCCGCCGACCCATGCGTGAGGCCCGCCGCCTTGCGCTGCTGCGACGGCAGAGCCTGATTGCCGAGGTCGCGCGCAAGCAGGCGCTGCGCACGCTGGCCGAGGCGATCGAGGCCGAGGCGCGCCACCATGCGCTCGCCGCGCGCGCCGAGGCGCTGGTGGCGGCTGCTGCGCCGACGGCGGGGGTGACGGTGGGCGCTGCCTTGCAGGCGCGCGCCGGGTTCACTGCCGGACTGGCTCAGATTGCGCGGCAGGCGGCGGACACGGCGCGCGATTCGGCCTTGCAGCGCGCCTGGCAGGTAGATGCGCTCGCCGCCAGCGAGGCCCGCGCCAGGCGTCTGGCCGAGCGCACCGCCGAAGCCCGCGCCGACCTTGCCGCCGCGCTGGCCCGGCGCGAGGCGGCCCGCGCGCTGCCGCTGGCACGCAAGTTGCACAGATCCTCGCAAGACTGATCCCGACCCGCTCGCCCAAGGAGGCGCCGATGATCCCGTTCCTGCCCGAAATGCCCAGCCCCGCCAGCCCGCTTGCCGCCGGTGGCGGGCTTTTGCCAGCGGCTGCGCCCGGTGCTGGCAGCGCGGGAACAGGGGCGGGGAGCGACTTTGCCGGATTGCTCGGCGCGGCGCTGCTCCCGGTGCCGGGCGATCCCGCAGGCCCGGTGCCGGGTGCTGCCATGCCGCTTGCCGCCCCCGATCCGGCCACCCCGGACAGCGCGCGCGTCGCCGTGTTGCCTGCCTTGCCGGGCGGCAAGAGCTTGCCGCCTGCGGGCGCGGATTTGCCGCTGGCCGGGCCTGCCGAGACGACCGAGCCTCTCGCCGAAGCCGATCCCCTGGCCGCGCCGCGGCTGCATCCACGCGCACCTGCTGCGGGCGCAGCCGCGTGGCTCGGGCGCGAACAGACGCTCGCGGAAGCCCCGCGTATGGCGGCGACAGTGCCGGTCGCAGAGCAGGTCGCGGGGCGCGGTCTGGGTGCAGGCGAGGCTGCCGACGCGATCGAAGAGGAGTCCGGCGAGCCTGCCCTGCTTCAGGCGGACGCGGATGCGTCTGCGGCTGAGCCCATGCCGGGGCAGGCGCTGGTGCCCCCCGCTATCGCCGCGCCGGTGCCGCTGACGGCGCTCGTGTCCGGCCGATCCGATCCGCCTCAGCCCACGCCAGCCACCCCCGCCCCCACCGCTGTGCCCGATGCGCTCGATCCGGCGGCAGTCCTCGCCCTCGCCCCCGCTGTGCCCGCGCGCACGCTCGCCGCACTGCCGCTTCCCGCCTCGCCCACGCTCCCCGTGCAGAGCGCCCCGCCGCCGGTGCGTGCCGCCCTTGCGCCGATGCCCGCCGCACCCGCGCTGCCCGATGCCGCGCCGAGCGAGGCGAGCGATGCGCCGCCCGGCTCGGCTTCGCCCGCCAGCGCTGCCGCTCCGCCTTCCGGGTCACCGGCCGAGCCGGCCGCTCCGCCTGCTCTTGCCGCCGCCTCCGCCTCCGCATCTGCTCCCCCGCCGCTCGCTGCCGCTGCGCCGGTGGCTGCGGCGACCGGAGGCGAGCGGGTCGAGACCCCGCGCGCCGCTGCCGCCACTGGGGCGCAGCAGGAGCAATCCATCGCCCAGGTCGACGGCTTGCGCGAGGCGCTGCGTTCCGCGCGGCCGGAAATGACGATGCGCCATGCCGAGTTCGGCTTCGTCTCGCTGCGGCTCGAACAGGCCGCACCCGACCAGTGGCGCGCGGTGCTGGCGAGCCGTGATCCGGGCTTCGTGCCCGCTGTTCAGGCGGCGCTTGCCGACCGGGCGATCACCGCTGCGGCTGACAGTTCTGCGGCCCAAAACGGCACATCGGAGCAACGTTACGGGGCTTCCCCTAATGGGGGGCAAGGGGGCCATTCACCACACCTGGGCCATTCGGGTGGCCGTGACGGCGAGGCTGCGCCGGACCACCGCCGCCCCTCGACCGCCGCTGCTCTGGCCGCGCGCACCGAGGTGGACGACGAGGGGTCTGCCGGCCGCAGTGCCTCACCGGGCGGCCTGTTCGCCTGATCGCAAGCGTAACACGACGAAGGAGCTGACGGGGCATGGCCAAGGGAAAGGACAAGGCCGAGAGCGCAGGCGAGGGCGGCGGCAAGTCCGGCAAGGGCGGGGTGATCAAGCTCGCGCTCGGCGCGGTGCTGCTGCTCGGTGTCGGCGCGGGCGGAGCCTATGGCGCCTTCGCGATGGGCCTCTTGGGCGAGGCCGCCGAGCACAAGCCTGACGAGCCCAAGCTGGTGCTCAAGGGCGAGGAAGACCCCTATACCCTGCCCGGTGCGGAGAAGGAAAAGGATGCAGCCGCCCCGGTCTATGGCGAGGGCGGCAGCAAGTATCGCACTGTCTATTACAGCTTCACCGACAGCTTCACCTCGAACCTTGCGGATTCGCCGGGTCTGATCCAGGTCGAACTGGCAGTCTCCACCCGCCGCGATGGCCGGGTGCTGCAATGGGTCAAGAACCACGAACTCGCGATCCGTTCCGCCATCCTCGCCCAGCTGGCCGCCACCACCGAGGCGGAGGTCTATGACGTCGAGGGCAAGAAGCGGCTCGGCCAGCGGTTGACCAAGGCGGTCAATGCCGTGCTGGAGGAGAACGAGGGCTTCGGCGGGATCGATGCCGTCCACTTCCGCGGGTTCCTCGTCCAATGAGGATGGGCCACAGCTTCCAGCCCGCGCGGGCCGCAGCGGTGCATTGCCCCGAGCTGACCAATCGCGGCCCGCGCCCTGAAGAAAGCGCGGCGCTGATGGCGGCATGGCGGCGCGATCTGGCGCGGCTGCTCGCCGATGATCTGTCCGGCCTGCTGTCGGGCGACCGGCTCGACGTCAGCATTACCGAGCCCGAACGTGTCAGCGGCGCGGATGCGCTGCGGCGGATCGGGCAGGTCGCGGCCAATTCGCTGCTGCGGGTGGGTGCGAGCGCCGAGACTGCGCTCCTCAGCTTCGATTTCGCCACCGCCATTGCGCTCACTGACCGCAGCTTCGGCGGTGACGGTCGCACCACCGGCAGCGTGCCCGATGCCCTGCCGCGCTCCGCCGCGCTGCTGGTCGAGGAAGCCGCGACCATGATCGCCGGTGCCATCACCCGCGCCAGCTTTGGCGATATGCCCCCGCCTGCGGGCGCATCGCTGCGCGGCAAGGCGCAGGGCGGCGAAGTGATCGTGCGCAGCGAAAGCGCCGCCCGGCTGAAGCCCTTTGCGCTCGATGCCGAGGCGCTGGTCTTCATCATCGACATCGCCAACCGCCAGGGCTGCACCTGGCGCGCGAGCCTTGCGGTGGCGTCGGACAAGTTGCCGCGCCTGCTCCCCGGCGGTGGCCGCCGTCCCCGCGTCCGGGTGCCGCGCACACCGGCGACCGGCATGGCGGCGCCCTTTGCATCAATGCCGCTGCCGCTGCACGCGGTGCTGGCGGAGTTCGACCTGTCGCTCGCCCGGCTCCAGACCTTGAGCCCCGGCGATACCATTCCGCTCGCGATGGGCCGGCAAGTGCCGCTGATGGTGGGCGAGACGATCCTCGCCCACGGCGCGGTCGGCACCTGCGAGAACCGCATGGCGCTCCGCCTGACCCGCCTTCCTGTTTCCGCTTCTGCCGAAGGGTTCGCACCATGACTTTCCAGCCCGCTGCCTTTTCCCGTTTCGGCGATGTTGCCGTGCGCCTTTCGGTCGAACTGGGCCGCACGGAACTGCCCTTGCGCGATGTGCTGATGCTGGGAGAGGGGAGCACCGTGGCGCTCGACCGGCTGACCGACGAATTGCTCGATGTCACCGCCAATGGCCGCGTGATCGCGCGTGGCGAGGTGGTGGCCGAGAAAGGCCGCTTTGCCCTCAGGATCGTCAGTCTGGTGGGCGAGGACGGGAAGGACGTGCCGCCGATGCCCGGCGCTGCCCCGGCTGCGACGCCCGACCATGGCGCAGCCGACGACCTTGCCCCGCCACCTGTCGAAGCGGCGCCCGCCGCGCCTGCCCCGGCGCCCGCCCCTGCCGCGCCCCCGGTCGATCCGCTGACCAGCGCGCTCGACGATCTGCTCTGAGCGGCGGGGCGGGGCGATGCTCGAATATCTCCTGCGGCTGGCGCTGCTGCTGCCGGTGCTGGCGGGGCTGATCTGGGGGAGCCTGTGGCTGACCCGCTGGCTCCAGACCCGGCTTGGCCACACCGCCGCCGATGGTGGCGGGCGGCGGATGCAGCTGGTCGAAACCAGCCTGATCGCACCCGGCATGAAGCTCGCCGTGGTGCGGTTCCATGATCGCGAGATCCTGCTGGGCTGCACCCGGCAGGGGATGGTGCGGCTCGGCGAGGCTGCCGTGCCGACGATGGCGCAGCCGGAGTCCGAGTGATGCCGCGCCTGCCGCTTCGCCTGTGGGCCGCCCTGTGCGCGCTCGCGTTAACCATGTTTCTCTCGCCTGAGGCCGCCATGGCCGCCGCGCCGCCCGCCGCGCCTGATCCGGTCGCGGCAGGCGTCGGCACCGCGATCGAACGCGCATTGGGCAATGATGGTGCGGGAGAGGACAGCCCCCTGAGCACCTCGCTCCAGCTGCTGGTGGTGATGGGCCTGCTCACCATCCTGCCCGCGCTGGTGCTGATGATGACCAGCTTCCTGCGCATTCTGGTGGTGCTCGCGATCCTGCGGCAGGCCTTGGGCTTGCAAGGATCGCCGCCGGGGCAGGTGCTGGCGGGGTTGGCGCTGTTCCTCAGCCTGTTCGTCATGGCCCCGACTTTGGACGCGGTGAACGTGCAGGCGATCGCCCCCTATGCCAGCGGAGCCCTGTCGGCCGATGCCGCCATCGGCAAGGCGGGCGAGGCGTTCCACGCTTTCATGATGGCCCAGACCCGCGAAGCCAACCTCATCATGTTCACCGATATTGCTGGCGGCGGCACCTTCCAGAATGGTGCGGATGTGCCCTTCTCGATCCTGCTCCCGGCCTTCGTCACCAGCGAGCTGGAGACGGCCTTCCAGATCGGTTTCATGATCTTCCTGCCCTTCCTCGTGATCGACCTCGTGGTGGCGAGCGTCTTGATGAGTCTGGGCATGATGATGCTCTCGCCGACAATCATCTCGCTGCCGTTCAAGCTGTTGCTGTTCGTGCTGGTCGATGGCTGGGCGCTCTTGATGGGCAGTCTTGCGCTGAGTTTCGCCACATGACCGAGGATGCCGCCCTCCTTGCGCTGGCCGATCAGACCCTGTGGGTGACCGCGCTGATCGCCGGGCCGGTGCTGATCGCGACGCTGGTGGTGGGCCTTGTGGTCGGCATCATCCAGGCCGCGACATCGGTCAACGAACAGACCCTCAGCTTCATCCCCAAGCTCGCGATCACCGCGCTGGTCTTCGTGGTGCTGGGCGCGGCGATGATGGGGCTGCTGGCGGACTTCACCCGCGAGATCATGGCGCAGGTCGCCAATTTGTCGGCATGAACGTCCTCGATTTCGGCTTCGGCAGCCTTGAGGCGCAGCTGTGGCAGATATTCTTCCTGTCGATCCGCTGCGGCGCTGCCCTGATGGCCGCGCCGATGGTGGGCGGCACGGCGGTGCCCGCGCCTTTGCGCATCCTCCTCAGCCTGACGCTGGGCTTCTTCATCGCCACCTGGGTGCCGCTCTCCGCCCCGCCGCCCGAAATGCTGAGCATCGCCGCCATCCTCGCCATCCTGCCCGAGATCGCGGTGGGCCTGATGCTCGGCTTCGTGCTGCAACTCGCCTTCGCCATTCCCCTGATCGCCGCCGAGCAGATTTCGGGCACCATGGGCCTTGCCATCGCCACCTCGATCGACCCGGCGAGCGGCGCGCAATCGGGCGCGCTGGGCACCTTCTTCGGGCTTGTCCTCAGCCTGCTGTTCTACGCCACGGGCGCGCATCTCTTGTGGTTCGAGCTGCTGATCGAGAGCTACCGCCTGCTGCCTGCCGGACAATTCGCGTTCGGCGCGTGGCGGGCCGAGGCGGTGGTGATGTTCATGGGATATGGCCTTGCCGCCGCCGCCGCCATCGCGCTGCCGGTGGTGCTGGTGCTGCTGCTGGTGCAGATCGTCACCGGCCTCATCGCCCGCTCCGCCCCCTCGCTGAACCTCTTCGCCTTGGGCCTGCCTGCCGGAGTGCTCGCGGGGATCGCCGCGCTGATCATCGCCATGCCGGTGATGGTCGGCCAGCTGCGCGGCGTGATCGAGAGCGCGCTCGAACAATCCTCCGCCCTTATCGAGGCGCGCTGACATGGCCGAGGAAACCGCTGGCGAAAAGACCTTCGCCCCCACCGCCAAACGCCGTCAGGACGCCGCCAAAAAGGGCGACGTGCTGCGGTCGAAGGAACTCGCCACCGCCGCCGCCACTGGCGCGGGGGCGCTGGGGCTGTGGGGGCTGGGGGCGTGGCTGAACGAGGGGCTGGGGCAGGTCGCGCGCGCGGGCTTCCACTTCGACCGGGCGGCGCTGGACGGCTTCACCCCCGGCGCGGCGATGGGCGATGCCGCGCTCGCCGCGCTGCCGCCGGTGCTGGCGCTGGGGCTGATCGTCGCCGCGGTCACCACGATATCGCAACTGGCGCTAGGGCAGGACGGGCGCTGGGTCGCGGGCAATGCGGGGTTCAAGGGATCGCGCATCAATCCCCTGTCGGGCTTCAAGCGCATCCTCGGCTGGCAGGGGCTGATCGAACTGGGCAAGGGGCTGGCCAAGCTGGCGCTGCTGGGCGGGATTGCATGGGTGTGGGCCAAGGACCGCCTGCCCGAACTGCTCGCGCTCGGCACGCTGACGCTCGAAGGCCAGCTGGGCGTTGCGACCGATGCCATCGCCAGCCTTGTCGGCGCGCTGCTGATCGGCCTGCTGATCATCGCCGGGATCGACTACCCCCTGCAACGCTTCCAGCGCGACAAGCGCCTGAAGATGAGCCTTCAGGACATGCGCGAGGAGAACAAGGAATCCGAAGGCTCGCCCGAGATGAAATCGGCCCGCCGCCAGCGCCAGCGCGATCTGGCGCGCGGGGGTGTGGCCAAGGCGATGCAGGAGGCGCAGTTCATCATCGTCAACCCGCTGCACTTTGCGGTGGCGCTGACCTATGACCCGGCCCGCGCGCCCGCGCCGCTGCTGCTGTGCAAGGGGCGGGGGGAGACGGCGCTCGCCATGCGCGAGATCGCGACGGAAAGCGGCCTGCCGGTGCTGGAATACCCGAGCCTTGCCCGTGCGGTCTATTTCACCACCCGCCCCAATCAGATGGTGCGCGAGGAACTCTATGTCGCGCTCGCATCCCTCGTGGCCTTCGTGATGGCGCTGAAGCGCGGCCAACGCCCGCGCCGCCCGGTGGTGGAGGTGCCGCAAGCCCTGCGCTTCGATGGCGATGGAAGACCACAGGATCACCCTTAATCACCGGCGCAAAGGCCCGTTCTGACGATCATGGAAACCGCAGGCTCATCGATCATTTCCGCGCTCGGCGCCGGTAGCGGCGTTGATTTCACCAAGCTCGCCTCGGACATCTCCGCTGCGACCTATGCGGCGCAGCGCAACCAGATCACCGCGCGCAAGACCTCGCTGGAGGCGCAGGTTTCCGCTGCCAGCCAGCTGCGCGGCGCGATCACCGGCCTTGCCAGCGCGCTGGGCGACCGCGTGCGCACCGGCGATCTGGCCCCCAAGGGCACGCTCGCCAACCCTGCTGTCGCGACGGTAACCGTGCCCCCCGGCCTGTCTCCGCGCGGCAGTTTCAGCCTTGAAGTCACGCAGCTCGCCCGCAGCCAGACGCTGCTTTCACGCCCGCTCGCCAGCCGCGATGCGCTGGTGGGGGAGGGCACGCTGACCCTGCGCTTCGGCACGGTCAGCGGCACAAGCTTCACCCCCGATGCCGCGCGGGCGGGGATCGACATTGCCGTGACCGATACCGACACCCTCGCCACGCTCGCGAGCAAGATCAACACGGCCAGCGGCGGCGCGGTGCAGGCCTATGTCGCCACCGGCACCAATGGCGCGCAGCTGGTGATGAAGGGGCGCGAAGGCGCGGCCAACGGCTTCCAGCTCGAAGCGACCGGCATGGGCGGCGGGCCGGTTGCGGGCGATCTCGAATATCTCGGCTGGACGCCCGCCAGCGGCGGCGCGCTGCTGCAATCCACCGCGCGCAATGCCACGCTGTCGCTGGATGGCGTGGCGATGACCAGCCCGACCAACCGGGTGACCGGCCTGCCGGGCGGCTTCACGCTCGATCTTGCCGCCACCAACACCGGCGCGCCGACGACGCTGAGCTTCGGCACCAGCACCACCGCCATCACCAGCGTGATGGAAGACTTCGTCGTCGCGCTCAACGATATCGTCGGCCAGCTCAATGATCTGGCCGCGCCGATTGGCGGCGAGCTGGGCAATGATCCGGGCGCGCGCGAGTTCCGGCGTGATCTGGCTGGGCTGTCGGGCCGCGTGGTCATGCCGGGCGCGGGAACCAATGACCCGCGCACGCTCGCCGATCTCGGCCTCGCGCTCAACCGCGACGGCACCTTCAAGCTCGATACCGCGCGGCTCAACCGGTCGCTCGAAACCAACCCCGATGCGGTCGCGGCGATGTTCACCACCGGGGTCAACGGGGTGTTCGCGACGGTCGATCGCTTCGCGCGCGAAAGCAGCCTGGTGACCGATCCGGTCTCGCTCGGCGGGTCGCTCAGCCGCTACGAGAAGCAGCTGGCGGCCAGTGACGAGCGCCTGACCCGGATTGCCGAGCAGCAGGAAGCCCTGCGCGAACGGCTGACGCGCGAATTCACTGCCTCGGAACGCCGGGTGGCGGCCTCGCAATCGACGCTCGCCTTCCTGCGCCAGCAGGTCGACATCTGGTCGAACAGCGATAATTGAGGGGAGTGACGCGCGATGCAGATGCTCAGCCGCAACCCCGCCGCCGCCTATCGCCGGGTCGCGCTCGAAGCGCGGATCGAGGCTTCGGGCGGGGCCGATCTGACGCGGATCTGTCTGGAAGAGGCGCAGGCCGCGCTCGGGCAGGCGGTGATCGCGATTGAACGGTCTTTGGCCGATCGCAGACAGGCTTTGGGCGGGTCTTGCGCAAGCCGTGAACCGCTGACGCGCGCGCAGACGATCCTGCTGTGGCTGGCCGGATCGGTCGCCCCGGACCACCCGCTCGGGGCGAGCCTCAAGGCGTTCTATGGCGGGTTGGCGGGGCAGGTCGGCGAGCAGATCCTTCACCGGGACATTAGGAAAATGGCCGAAATCCGTCAGGATATCAGCGATGTGCTGAAAGCGGCGGGTTGAGGAATCGCCAATGTTTCACGTGAAACATTCTGCGAACATGGACTTTGGGGCGGGGGGTCTGCGCCACCAAAGGTGGCCTAGACAATAAATTCCGCGATGATCTTGGCCGCATCCGCCGGATCCTGGAAGGGGTGGAAGTGGGTCATGTCCGGCCGGTAGAGGTCGGTCCCCTGCGGCAGGACATTTGCCAGTTCGGGCCAGGTCGGCGAGCTCTTGAAATCGTTGAGATTGGTGTGCTGCGCGCGCACCACCAGCACCGGAATATCGACCGTGCGGGCGGCATCCAGAATGGCCCCATTGCTGCGGCTTGAGGCATAGACGCTGGCCTCGACTTCGGGCGGGCAGGCGAGTTCCATTCCCTCACCCGAGGCGGCGGGGACGAGGCCGTAGCGGCAGTAATCTGCGAAAACGCGGGCGTCGAACAGGTCATAGGGGTCGCGGGCGCGGAAGCGTTCGATCATCGCCTCGGCGCTGGCGAAGTCGCGCTTGCGGCGGATCGCGGGGTGGGGGTTGTCGGCGGTGAAGATCGGCGTGCCATCGCCGTAGTAATCGGGCGCGAGGATCACGGGGTCGAACAGCACGAGGCGGCTGAAGGCCTCGGGATGATCCGCGGCGGTCTGGAGCAGGGTGTGCGCGCCCATTGAATGGCCGATGCCGACCACCCCGGAGAGGCCGGATTGTGCAAGAAATTCAGCAACATCGCTCGCCAGCACCCGCCAGTCCGCAATCGGCGCGGCGCGCGACAGGCCGTGGCCGCGCATATCGATGCCATAGGCCGGGTGATCGGCGAAATGGTCGACCAGAGCGCCCCACACGCGCCCATGAAACCCGGTCGCGTGGGCGAACACCAGCGGCACGCCCGCTCCGTCAGAGGCCCATTGGTGGACGGCAAGATCGATGCCGTTGACGGGATAGGTGCGGGTGACGGGAGCGGGCCGGGGCGTGGTCATCCCCTGCCCCAAGAGCATCGCAGGCGGGGTGTCAATTGCTCAGCTTTGATAGCGAGAGGAGGATGGATCACTCCGCCGGAAGCGGTGCCGGCGCATCCTCGCTGGCCCCGCGATTGCGCACGAAGCGCAGCGCTTCGGCGAGGCGATCCGGCGCGATCAGGTGCAGCGCGCCGAGGTAGAGCGCCACGCCCAGCGCCACCGCAGAGGCCAGCGCTGCGAGCGGCGGCAGCGTCTGAGGGAGCGCGCGCAGCATCAGCGCGACGCCCCCCGCCATCACCAGCGCGGCGGCCAGCGGCGGCAGGATCGCGCGGCCAAGGCCGGCCAGGCTGAAGCCCAGCACGCCGCGCGACAGCGCGATGGTCGCCGCGAGCAGCACCGCCATTCCGCCGACCCAGCCCCAGACGAACCCCGCGACGCCCCAATAGGATCCGGTGAAGAAGGCGAGCGGCATCACCACGCTCCCCAGCATCGTCACCTTCAGCGCAATCCCCGGAAAGCCGCGCGCGTTTGTGGCGGGCGAAAACAGGATTTGCAGCGTCAGCATCGCCATTGCGCCCGCCAGGATCGGCAAGAGCGGGACGATCCCCACCCACTTGTCGCCCAGCAGCACCGGCACCAGCACCGGCGCGACCACGGCCAGACCGGCATAGGCGGGTAGGCCCACCAGCATCACCAGCCGCACGGTCGCCAGCAGGGCCGGGGCGATCTGATCGGCCTGCCCTTCGGTCTGCTGCCGCGAATAGGCGGCATAGGCGACCTCGTTGATCGGCGGCACGAACTTGGCCGCCATCAGCTGCGCGAGGAACAGCCCTGTGGTGTAAACCCCGAGACTGTGCGGATCGAGCACGCGCCCGGCGATCATCACATCGGCCTGGCTCTGGACGAACCAGAAGATCTGGGTCGCCGTCATCACCCCGCCAAAGCCCGCGATATGGCGCGCGCCGGTAAAGCGGAAACTGGGACGGATCGGCGCGCGGGCGGCCCAGGTCATGCCGACCGCTTCGGTCAGCAGCATCATCATCGGCGCGCTCACCAGCGTCCACACGCCCCAGCCGCTCAGCGCCCCCGTCAGCGCCGTGATCGCCCCTGCGAGCGCCGCGGCAAGGCGCACCTGCGCCGGGCGGCGGAAGTCCATGCGCCGCGAAAGGATCGCGTGCGGCAGCGCACAGAACGGCACCGCGAGGTAAAGCAGCGATTGCACCCGCAGGAGCTGCGTCACCATCGGCTGTTCGAACCACGCGGCCACCAGCGGCGCGGCGATGAACTGGGTGAGGGCAAGGCCGCCATTGAGCAGGATCAGCATCCCGAGCGTCTGGCGCAGCCGTTCCTCGCTGACCTCGTCCTCGCGGATCAGCGCGCTGGCGAGACCCCAGCCGTTCATGGTGCTGAGCAGCGTCAGCATGACCTGCGCCATCGCGAACAGACCGTAATCCTCCGGCGCGAGCAGGCGGATCACGATCAGGGTCGAGGCCCATGACACGATCTGGGTCAGCACCTGGCTGCCCGATCGCCAGATCACCGCGGTTCGCACCTGCGCGGCGAGCGAGGGGCGGGGGGCGGGGGTTTCGGTCGGGTCAGCCATAGGGGAACCTGCCCGGCATCAGCGCCCGCGTGGCGGCGGTCGGCAGCAGCTCCGGCCCCCAGGCCTGCGCCAGCATCATTGCAGCGGAACGATTGCGCACGAACAGCAGGTCGGACATCGCATAGCCCTCGAGGGCGCCCATCGCCTGCTTGTAGCCGGTATCGCCCACGCCCATGTCCATCACGCTCTGCCCATCGGCGATCGCATCTTCCATCGCGCGGTAATTGGTGAGCTTGCCGATCCCGAGGTGCCCCAGCGCTTCGACATAGCTGCCCGCAATGCCATATTGCAGCGCGCCATCGTCGAGATCGAAGCTGAAGGCGATCGGGCGGTTATCGAGCATCAGGATGGTGGCGCACAGCATCTCGGCCAGCATCGGATCGGTCAGCGCATAGCTCCACAAGGAACGCTGGGCCGAGGTCATGAACTTCGCCCCGCTGCCATCGGTAAGGCGCGCGATCCAGCTGCCTGCCTCGACCGTCCCCATCGCCTCGAGCGCGGCGGTGTCCCATTCCGCGCCCCTGACATAGCGCCAGCTGGGCGTGCCCTGTTCTTCAAGCTTGCGCCACACCGCACGCAATTTGCGGGCGGTGGCGCTGCTCGGCCAGCCGCGCGCGCGGGCGGCATCAAGGTCGATCACCCAGCTTGTCCCGGCAGGCCGCGACAGCACCGCCCAATTGGCGAGCTGGGCGGCCGCGATCAGGAGCTCGGTGGCGGGCGCATCGCCCCGCACCGGGCCGACCCGCCACACCCCGCCAAGGCAGCGCGCGGCGGCGGGATGGTCGAGCGCGTGGGCCAGTTCGAACACATCGCAATCCGGCGCAATCAGGGGGCTGCGCAAGGGCCAGTAGGAACCCGGCACCTTGCGCGCGCGGCCGATCACCGGGCCGAAGGCAATCGTGGGGATCGCCGCGAGCGCAGCGCCGTCATCCTCGCGCCGCAGCAGCAGCGTGCGGCCCTGTTGCGGAGAGCGGGCCGCATACCATGCCGCGCGCAGGAAGCCATGCCCTGCCAGATTGCAGGCGGCGAGCGTGTTGAGTTCGGGCGGAAAGCCCTCAACCGCCGTGACCGTCAGATGGTCGGCTGCAATCCTGCTTTCGTACATTACGTGTCCCGGGCGCCGGTTTGGGGCTCGGGACAGGCTATAGTGATACGGTGTAACCAGCGGGTTAACCACGCCCCCGGCAGGGGCGGGGACGCAGGCTCAGAACACCACTACGGAACGGATCGACTTGCCTTCGTGCATCAGATCGAAGGCGGTGTTGATCTCTTCGAGGCCCATGACGTGGGTGATCATCGGGTCGATCTCGATCTTGCCGGTCATGTACATGTCGACGATCTTGGGCACATCGGTGCGGCCCTTGGCCCCGCCGAACGCCGTGCCGCGCCAGTTGCGCCCGGTGACGAGCTGGAACGGGCGGGTGGCGATTTCCTTGCCCGCTTCGGCGACCCCGATGATGACCGAGGTGCCCCAGCCGCGGTGGCAGGCTTCGAGCGCCGTGCGCATCACTTCGGTGTTGCCGGTGGCATCGAAGGTGTAATCCGCGCCGCCATCGGTCATCTCGACCACCTTGGCGACCACCTCCTCGCGGCTCATGCCCTTGGAGTTCAGGAAGTGGGTCATGCCGAAGCGCTTGCCCCATTCCTCGCGCGCGGGGTTGATGTCGACCCCGATGATGAGGTTCGCGCCCGCCAGCCGCGCGCCCTGGATGACATTGAGGCCGATCCCGCCGAGGCCGAAGACCACGACATTGTCGCCGACCTGCACCTTGGCGGTGTTGGTCACCGCGCCGACCCCGGTGGTGACGCCGCAGCCGATGTAGCAGGCGCTCTGGAACGGCGCGTCTTCACGGATCTTGGCGACCGCGATTTCGGGCAGCACCGTGAAGTTCGAGAAGGTCGAGCAGCCCATGTAGTGGTAGATCGGCTTGCCCTTGTAGCTGAAGCGGGTGGTGCCATCCGGCATCAGCCCCTTACCCTGGGTGGCCCTGATGGCCGTGCACAGGTTGGTCTTGCCGCTGAGGCACGACTTACACTGGCGGCATTCGGGGGTGTAGAGCGGGATCACGTGATCGCCCGGCTTCACGCTGGTCACCCCCGCGCCGACCTCGCGCACGATGCCTGCGCCTTCATGGCCCAGCACGCTCGGGAAGATGCCCTCGGAGTCGAACCCGTCGAGCGTATAGGCGTCGGTATGGCAGATGCCCGTCGCCATGATCTCGACCAGCACCTCGCCCGCCTTCGGGCCTTCGAGATCGAGCTCGACGATTTCGAGCGGCTGCTTGGCGGCAAAGGCAACGGCGGCGCGGGTCTTCATGGGCGGAACTCCTTTGCGTCCGCCTATTCCCGCAGGTGTGCAGCTTTGCAAGTGTCAGGCTTTGCCGGGCACCGCCGCGTGGTCGTAAGGGCAATGGCGGCAGCCCGATCCGCAGCACTTGCCGCGCTTGAGATGCGCCAGACGGGTGAACACGGTGTATCCGGTCTCGGGATCGGTATAGGTCGCCTCTCCGCGCGCGCAGGCGGCTTCGTGCAGGGCGTGCCAAGAGGGCTCGGTCATGGCCGCAGGCGGTAGCGGCAAAGTGGCCGCAATGCCATGGATGATACGGAATATCTCCGCCTCGTCGATCCGCGCTTGCGCGGCTAACGGATTTGCGCTCTTTCACGCGCCTGCCATTGATACCGGAGAGCGCCCTTGCGTTTCGTGCTGTTTGTCGCCGCCCTGCTTTTCGCCGTTCCTGCCAGTGCGCAGGGCATCCAGCAGACCAAAGGCAATTACGAGGACAAGTTCCGCCAGCTCGATGAAGTGCTGCCTGACCCCAGCAGCACCCGCAATGCCAGCGGCGCTCCGGGGCATGAATATTGGCAGCAGAAGGTCGATTACTCGATCAAGGCCGAGCTGGACGAGGCCAAGCGCCGCCTGACCGCGCGCGCCACGGTGCGTTACACCAACAATTCGCCCGACAGCCTGCCGTGGCTGTGGATGCAGCTCGACCAGAACATCTTCAAGCGCGATTCGATGGCCGAGCTGACCGATGCTTTCGGCGGCCCCGGCCGGCGCGGGCCCAAGGTCACGCTGGGCAGCGGGAGCGAGCCGACCAAGCTCTCCTTCGACGAGCTGCGCCGCCAGCAGTCGATGGCCGACAATGACTATGGCTATGACATCAACGCGGTGACGAGCATGGACGGTGCGAAGCTGCCGCACACCATCGTCGGCACGCTGATGCGGATCGACCTGCCCCAGCCGCTTGGCCCCGGCCAGACGGTCGAATTCGCGATCGACTGGGCGTTCAACATCGTCGAGGAAGACGCGGTCAACGCGCGTTCGGGCTACGAACATTTCCCCGATGATCCGCGCAAGGGCGGCAACGACATCTTCCTGCTCGCCCAGTGGTTCCCGCGCATGGTGGTCTATTCGGACTATGAAGGCTGGCACAACAAGGAGTTCCTCGGGCGCGGGGAATTCACGCTGGAGTTCGGGGACTATACGGTCGATCTGACGGTGCCGAGCGACCACATCGTCGCCGCCACCGGCACGATCCAGAACCCCGACGTCGTCCTGACCGCCGTCCAGCGCCAGCGGCTTGAGACCGCGAAGAACGCCAAGGAGCCGGTGTTCGTCGTCACCCCGGCCGAAGCCGCTGCTGCCGAGGCCGGCAACCCCAAGGGCACCAAGACCTGGCAGTTCGCCGCCACCAATGTGCGCGATTTCGCCTGGGCCTCCAGCCGCAAGTTCATGTGGGACGCGCAAGGGGTGAAGCAGCCGGGTGCCGAGCATGAAACCGTGCTCGCCATGAGCTTCTGGCCCAAGGAAGGCGGCGATCTGTGGAAGAAGTATTCCACCGCTGCCGTCGTCCACACCCTGAAGGTCTATTCGCGCTTCAGCTTCGATTACCCCTATCCCACCGCGCAGTCCGTCAACGGGCCGGTCGGCGGGATGGAATATCCGATGATCACCTTCAACGGCCCGCGCACCACCCTCAACAAGGACGGCACGCGGACCTATTCGCTGGCCGAGAAGATGTTCCTCGTCGGCGTGGTGATCCACGAGATCGGGCACATCTACTTCCCGATGACGGTGAACTCGGACGAGCGTCAGTGGACCTGGATGGACGAAGGCCTCAACTCCTTCCTCGATTCGGTCGCGGGCTACGAATGGGATCCGAATATGCCCTGGACGCGCAGCCTCGCGCGCGATCTGGTGCCCTACATGGTGTCGAACACCCAGCAGCCGATCATGACCCAGTCGGATTCGATCACCGACCTCGGCTCCAATGCCTATGGCAAGCCGTCGGCGGCCTATCACGTCCTGCGCGACACGGTGATCGGGCGCGAGCGGTTCGACTTTGCGCTCAAGGAATATGCCCGCCGCTGGAAGTTCAAGCGGCCGACTCCGGCGGACTTCTTCCGCACCATGGAAGAGGCTTCGGGCACCGATCTCGACTGGTTCTGGCGCGGGTGGTTCTACACCACCGATCACGTCGATATCAGCCTCGATTCGATCTACCGCCTCAAGATGGACAGCAAGGACCCCGACATCGACCTGCCGCGCCGGCGGCAGGAGCGGGCCGATGAGCCGACCCCGGTGGGCATCCGCATCAACGAGCAGCAGGGTCTGCCGATCTGGGTGCTCGAAAACCCGGGCGTGACGGACTTCTACGACAAGAATGACGAATTCACCGTCACCCCCAAGGACACCAAGGGCTACAAGGATTTCCTCGATGGCCTGCTGCCGTGGGAACGCGCCGCCTTTGACCGCGCGGTGAAGGAGGATGCCAATTACTACGTCCTCAACTTCAGCAACAAGGGCGGGCTGGTGATGCCGATCATCCTCGGCCTGACCTTCAAGGATGGGTCGAAGGAAAAGCTCAACATCCCGGCCGAAATCTGGCGCCGCAACAGCCGTGAGGTGGCCAAGCTGCTGGTCTATCCCAAGGGCAAGGAGCTGGTTTCGGTGATAGTCGATCCCGATTGGGAAACGGGCGATGCCGACCTTGAGAACAACCACTACCCGCGCCGCATCATCCCGAGCCGGATCGAGGCCTTCAAGGACGAAGCCAGCAAGAGCCGCGTCAGCCGCGACCTGATGGGCGAGGCTGCCGGGGCCGAGCCGGAGAAGAAGAAGAAGTGATCCTGCGCCGCTGGCTGGTGCTCCTGGCGCTGGTGCTGGCCCCGCTTGCCGGGGCTGGCACGGCGCTGGGCCACCAGCAGAAGATCACGATCAGCACCATCGCGCATAACCCGCGCACAGGCATGATCGAGATCATCCATCAAGTGCCGGTGCACGATGCCGAACACGCGCTGGTGGTGCAGCGCACGGGCAATGCCGACATCCACACGCCCGACATCATCGGCAGCGAAGACAGCCGCGAGGCCTTTGCCCGCTATGTCACGCGGCGGTTCCTGTTCCAGCTGAACGGCGCGATCATCACCCCCGATTATGTCGGCAGCGAGATCGTCGGCGGCAGCCTGTTCGTCTATCAGGAGACCCCGGCGCCTGCCGAGGGCGCGCTGCGCCTGCGGGTCAATTCGCAGATCCTCACCGATGTCTGGGCGCGGCAGGAAAATCGGGTCAACCTCGGCAACGGCACCAGTGTCGACACCCTCATCTTTCATGGCGGCGACGCGCCTGCCGAGGGCGATTTGCCGCGCTAGAATCAGGCGCGGCGGCGCTCGGTGCCGGTGCCGGTGACGGTGTGGGTCGCAAAGCGGGCCGTGAGATCGCCGAGCAGCGCCGGCTTGCCATAGCGATAGCCCTGGACATGGCGGCAGCCGATGCCGCGCAGGAAGGTCTCCTGCTCCTCGGTCTCCACCCCTTCGACGACCACCCTGAGGCCCAGCGAGTGGCCCATCTGCACGATTGCCTGAATGATCAGGCGTGACTGGTGATCCTCACCGATCCCCGCGATGAAATCGCGGTCGATCTTGACCTTGTGGATCGGGAAGGCGCGCAGGTGGGTGAGCGAGGAAAAGCCCGTCCCGAAATCATCAAGGCAGATCGTGAAGCCGCATTCATCGAGCATCGCGAGACTGGCGTGGAGATTGCCGCCGGCATCGAGCAGCATCGTCTCGGTCACTTCGATGGTGATGTTGTTCGGCGTGAGCGCGCTGTCGTCGATCACGTCGATCATGTGCCGCACGAAATCGCCGCGCCGCAAATCCGCATCGGACAGGTTCAGGCCGATCCGCGTGTCAGGGCCGAACAAGGCGAGGATCGCGGGGCCATCGGCAATCACGCAGTCGAGCATGACCCGGCTGACCCGGCGAGACAATTCGGGATCGAGCAGCGCGGAGAAGACCTGACTCGCCGCGATCAGATCGCCGTTCTCGTCGCGCAGCCGCAGCAGCGCCTCGACCGACACCACCCGGCCCGTCTCAAGCTCGACAATCGGCTGGTAGGCGGCGGTCGCCCGCCCGGCGTTCAGCGCGCCGCGCAGCTGGGCAATCGCCCGCTGGCGCTCGGACTGGCGCGCTTCGATCTGGCGATCCCACCACACCACCGCGCCGCGCCCGGCCTCCTTGCCGCGGTACAGCGCTAGGTCGGCGCGCCGCATGATCTCTTCGCTGCTGGCCCGGCTGGTCATGCGCGCCACCCCGCAGGTCGCGCCGATCCGCAGCAGCGAATTGCCCAGCGGCGGCATATTGCTGAGGTCGATCAGCAGATCATCCAGCAGCCGGGTGACGTCGCGCTGGGACATGGTCGGGGGGAACAGCAGCGCGAATTCATCCCCGCCCCAGCGCGCCAGGAACACGCCCGGCGCGGTCTTGAGCTTGAGCTGTTCGGCGATGGTTTCCAGCACCCGGTCGCCCACCAGATGGCCGAGCGTGTCATTGACATCCTTGAACCCGTCGAGATCGAGCAGGGCGATCGTCACCGGCTCGCTTTCCACCCGCTGCATCGCCTGCGCCAGCCGCCGGTCGAAGCTCGCACGGTTGTAGAGCCCGGTCAGCCGGTCGCGTTCCGCCGCGCGCTTGAGCGCGACATTGCGCAGGTGCTCCTCGGTGCAGTCGAGAATGATCCCGGCGACGCAATCGGGCTTGCCGTCGACATCGACCCGCTCGCCCACCACCCGGATCCGCCGCGCCTCGCCATCGCGGCGGTGGATCGTGGTCTCGAACATGAACGGCTTGCCGCCCTCGATGGTGTCGTCCATCGCCTTGCTGACCATCGCGCGATCCTGCGGCTGGTAAAGCTGCACGACATCGCGCACGTCGATCGAGAGGCCCGGCTCCAGCCCGGAAATGGCATAGACCTGATCCGACCAGTGCAGCTGCCGCGTTTCGAGATCGACCCACCAGCTGCCGACATTGACCGCGCGTTCGGCCTGCCGGAAGATCTGGCTCGATTGCTGGAGCGCGGCGTTGGCAAGGCTGAGCGCGCGGGTGCTGGCGTGGAGCGCGATGCTCTTTTCCGCCAGCTCCGCCAGCATCGCCAGGGGCGCGATCTGTTCGGGACTGAAGGCGTCAGGCTCGGGCGAGATCACGCACAGCGCGCCGATCACCACCCCGTCATCGGTGCGGATCGGAACGCCGAGATAGGAGCGGATAAAGGGCGCGCCGGTCACCAGCGGATTGTTGCTGAGGCGCGGGTCGGCCTGGGCGTCCTCGATCAGCAGCGGCCCTTCGCCCAGCACGCAGACGGCGCAGAACGAATCGTCGATCGGGGTTTCATCAAGATCAGTGCCAGTGCGGCCCAGAAACCACTGGCGCTCCTTCTCCACCACCGAGAGCAGCGCAATCGGCCCGCCGGCCATCGTCGCGGCCAGCAGGGTGATGCGCGAAAACAGATCCCGGTCTGGAATCGCCTCAAGCCCGAGACTGCGGATCGCGTCGAGGCGGATATCACTTGGCACGCTCGCCCTTTGCAGCCCAAGCCCTTAAAAAAGCGTGGCTGTCAGCCAAGGTAATCGTGGCAGACTGATTTTTTCCGGCCTTTGGGCGAGGGCGCGGCTGGCAGGGTTGCGCGGTTCGGCCTTACTCTGCCGCCTCGAACCCGATGCGCTCGGCGGCCGCGCCCGACATGATGAAGCCGATCGGGCGCTCGGTCTCTTCCTGAAGGTGGGCAATGAGGCTCGCGGTGCGGGCGAGGAGCGAAATGCCCTTCAGCGCTGCCAGCGGGAAGCCTGCATCGAGCATCACCGCAGGGATCGCGCCGTTGACGTTGATCGGCAGAGAGCGGCCAATCGCCTCGGGCAGGACGCTTTCGATCGTGCGCAGCATGGCGATATGCTGGCCCTCCATCCCGTGCTCCCTCGCGAGCGCCAGCAGGCGGTGCGCGCGGGGATCGCCGCCCGAATGCTGGGGATGGCCGAAGCCGGGGATCGCCTTCTTTTCGGCCCGCAGTGCCTTGATGGCGGCCGTTGCAGTGGCGGCGGGATCACCGCCCTCGGCGTCGGTCAAAAGCTGCGCGTAGAACCGGCCCGCGACTTCGGCGCTGCCCAGCACCACGCTGCCGCAGCCCAAGAGCCCTGCGGCAACCGCGCCGTGGAAGGCTTCGGGCGCGGCGGCATAGGTCATGCGGGTGGCGACGACGGAGGGCACGAGGCCGTGTTCGGCGATGGCGCACAGCACCGCATCGGCCAGCGCCTTCTGCGGCGGCGTGGGCATGGTGCCCGTCACCAGCAGCCAGAAATAGCTCGTGAAGTCGACATGGCCGATCACCTCGGAACACAGGTCGAGCCCTCGCACGGTGATGCTGGTGGCATCGGAGGTGCAGATCGAAGTGACGGCGTTGTCCTGCTTGCCGATGCGCATGAATCTTCCTTTTCGATATTCGAAGTTGATTTCGTTATGCGAAGAATATAGTATCACATCGGCAGGCTGGCAAGATCGTCAGGCAAGCAGATGGGATGTGTTGGATGACCGCAAGACCCCTACAGGGCGTGACCGTGCTCGAGATGGGCACCTTCATCACCGGGCCGGCTGCCGGGATGCTGCTGGCCGATCTCGGCGCGGATGTCATCAAGGTCGAGCAGCCGGGCACGGGCGATCCGTTCCGCAGCTTCAAGGGCGAACTCTATTCGCCGCACTTCCAGACATACAACCGCAACAAGCGTTCAATCACGATCGACCCCAAGA
This sequence comes from Erythrobacter sp. BLCC-B19, assembly GCF_028621955.1. Taxonomy (NCBI): domain Bacteria; kingdom Pseudomonadati; phylum Pseudomonadota; class Alphaproteobacteria; order Sphingomonadales; family Erythrobacteraceae; genus Erythrobacter; species Erythrobacter sp. BLCC-B19. The sequence goes on along the minus strand of NZ_CP117516.1, from coordinate 861,279 downwards.
AGGAAAGCGATCTTTTGGTGCTCGACCGGCTGGTCGAGGATGCGGACGTGTTCATCCAGAATTTCCGTCCGGGCGTGGCTGACCGGTTGAAGGTCGATGCCAAGCGCCTCCAGAGCATCAATCCGGCGCTGGTCTATGCCTCGATCTCCGGCTTCGGCAGCGAGGGGCCGGAGCGCGATCGTCCCGCCTTCGACACTGTCGCGCAGGCAGCATCGGGTTTCCTCAGGCTGCTGGTCAACCCCGAACACCCCCGCGTCGTCGGGCCGGCCATTGCCGATGCGATGACGGGTTTCTACACCGCGCTGGGGATCCTCGCCGCGCTCAACGAACGGCACGTGACGGGCAAGGGCCGGGTGGTCGAAACCTCGATGTTCGAGGCGATGTGCCACTTCAATCTCGACGATTTCACCCACCTGTTCTCGGCCGACCAGGTGATGGGCCCCTATTCGCGCCCGCACGTCTCGCAGAGCTACGTGTTCCAGTGCGCTGACGGCAAGTGGCTGGCGCTGCATATGTCCTCGCCGCCCAAGTTCTGGGAGAATCTGGCCACCGCGGTGGGCGTCCCCGATATGCTGGAGCGCCCGGAATTCGCCAGCCGCGAGGCCCGGATCGCGCATTACGAGGATGTCGTCGCTTTCCTCGCGCCGATCTTCGCCACCAAGCCCCGGGCCGAATGGGCCGAGACGCTGACCCGGCTCGAAGTCCCCAATTCGCCCGTCTATGACACCACCGAGGTGCTCCAGACCGAGCAGGCCCGGGTGCTGGGGCTCGAAGTCACCGATCCCGATGGGCCCAAGGGCGCGTTCCGCACCATACGCTTCCCTGTGTCCTTCGACGGCGCACGGATGGACTCTGTCACCGCGCCGCCCCTATTGGGGGCAGACGATGCGGCGATCCGCCGCTCCATCGAAAGGCCGGTGCATGGGATCCGCAGGGGCTGAAGCCGCGACGACGAGTAAAGACCCGGAGTTCCTCTCGACCCTCGAACGCGGATTGCGCGTGCTCAAGGCCTTCGACGAGGATCACCCGGAAATGACCTTGTCCGAAGTTGCCGCCAAGACCGGGCTGCCCCCCGCCGTGGCGCGGCGCTGCCTGATCACGCTGGTGGAGCTGGGCTATGTCGGCCAGCACGAACGCAAGTTCCTGCTGCGCCCGGCGGTGCTGACGATCGGATCGGCGTTCCTGGCCTCGATGCAGATTGAACAGGTGGTGCTGCCGCCCTTGCAATCTTTGCGCGACCAGACCGGCGACAGCGCCAGCCTCGCCGTGCTGTCGGGCACCGATATTCTCTACGTCGCCCATGTCTCGACCGACCGACGGTTCCGGGTGGCAGCGGGGGTGGGCACGCGCTTTCCGTTCCACGCGACGTCGCTGGGCAAGGCGATTGCGGCGCATCTGCCTGCCGACGAGCTGGCCGAACTGACCGCCAGCGCCCCGTTCCAGCGCTTTACCGAGCGCACCGTCACCGAGGGCAGCGCGCTGGCCGAACGGCTGCGGCTGATCGCCGAGCGGGGCTATGATTCGGCGCTCGACGAACTCGATTACGGGATCGTCTCGGTCGCGGTGCCGATCTTCGGGCGCGACAAGCGCGTGATTGCGAGCATCAACTGCTCGACTTCCACCACCCGCATCTCGCAGGACGAGCTGGTGCGCACCCGCTTGCCCCTGCTGCGCCGCGCCGCCGGCGAGATCGAGGCGGCGCTCAGGCGCTGGCCCGCGCTGGAAGCCTCGCTGCGCCCGTAAGGGGCGGGGAAGGCGCCTGCCTGCCCGGTGTAGGCCATCTGGGCCGCCATTTGCGGGGCGATTGCGCATCGCACAGCGCCGTGACGGCTGCGCAAAACCCGCGATGAGACGACAAGACGCGCATTGGCGGCGTGCAAGGGCGCGGTGCGCTCTGCCGCGCGTTTTTGCCCGCCCAAGTCCTACGCCGACTGCTGCTGCGCCGCTCTCAGGCCGCCCCGGCACCGGGTTTGCGTTGCCTCTGCGCCACAGGTCGCATATTTCGCATATCGAAGTTGACTTCGCATTGCGAAGTTCTTAATCCGGCAATCGGGAGGGATCGCCACAAGAGCGACGCGTATTCGCGCGCACAGGGGAGAGAATTATGACGTTTTCGGGCATGAGCCGCGCCGCTCGCACTGCCGCCAGCACCACCGCGCTCGCCATCGCCACGCTCGCCGCCACGCCGCTCGCGGCGCAGGAGGCTCCGGCGGACGAGACGGTTGCGGATGAAGGCATCGTCGTGACCGCCTTGCGCCGCAGCGAGACCTTGCAGGATACGCCGGTTGCGGTGACCGCGTTCGATTCGCAGACGATCGAGAATGCCGGGATCGAACGCCCGGCCGATTTCATCGCGCTGACCCCCAACGTGAACCTCGTCGAGACCCAGAACGCGGGCAACGCCTTCGTCATCATCCGCGGCATCACCCAGAACCGCAATTCCGAACCCTCGGTCGCGGTGATCGTCGACGGGGTGCAGCAGGTGAACCCGGCGCAGTTCAATCAGGATCTGTTCGACATTGCGCAGATCGAAGTGCTCAAAGGCCCGCAGGGCGGCCTTTACGGGCGCAACGCCATCGGCGGCGCGATCATCATTTCGACCAAGAAGCCGACCGACGAATTCTCCGGCAACTTCACCGCCGGGATCGACAATGGCTTTGGCTATTTCCTGCGCGGCGGGGTGAGCGGCCCGCTGGCCGAAGGGGTCAAGTTCCGCATCGCCGGATCGTGGTATGACACCGACGGTTTCATCCCCAACACCTTCCTCGGCGAAGATGCCGACCCGGTGCAGGACTTCTCCCTGCGCGGCAATCTCCTGATCGAGGCCAGCGACCAGCTGACCTTCGATGTGCGCGCCAGCGTCAACCAGCTGCGCACGCAGGGGCTCTATTACAACATCGTGGGCGATGTGAACACGATCGCCGATGTCGAGGTCAACAACCCCGGCCAGAACGACCGCGACATCTACAACGTCGCCTTGAAGGTCGAGTATCAAGGCGACAACGCGGTGTTCACCTCGGTTTCGTCCTACGACACGCTGAAGGAAGTGCTGACCGGCGACGCCTTCGACTTCAAGCCGATCCCGGACAGCTTCTTCTTCAACCTGTTCGAGGCGATCTTCGGCCCGGGCAACGGGTTCGACCTCAACCAGAGCCAGTATCTGAACGTCAAGGCGTTCAGCCAGGAAGTGCGTCTCGCCTCGCCCGAGGATGGCCGCGCCTTCAACTGGATGGCGGGCGCCTATCTGATCGATACCGACCGCTTCATTTCCACCGGCAACATGATCGACACCGGCAACGGGGTCTTCCCGGTGTTCCGCTCGCCCTCGACCAACCCGCTGAACCCGCAGTTCAGCTTCCTCTCGGACGGGCAGGACAACTTCGCCTGGGCGGTGTTCCTGAATGCGGGGTATGAATTCTCGCCCGAATTCCGGGTCGATGGCTCCTTGCGCTATGACCGTGATCGCCGCCGCCAGACCACGCTGACCCCGCAGGCCTTCCTGCCGGTGGTGCCCGGCGTGCCGCAGGCGCAGAGCGGCGAGGTGCGCACCGCAGTGTTCAGCGACTGGCAGCCCAAGCTGACCCTGACCTATGAACCGACCCCCGATCTCACGATCTATGGCGGCTATTCGCGCGGCTTCCGGTCGGGCGGGTTCAACCAGACCGGCGTGGGCGCGGAAGCGGTCAACAACGCCATCGTCGGCGTGGGCGATCTGTTCCAGGCCGAAACCGCCGACACCTTCGAGATCGGGGCCAAGGCCCAGCTCGGCCCGGTGCGGCTCGCGGGCGCGGCCTACACGACCAAGTCGAAGAATTCCTATTTCTTCGTCTTCCTCGCCCAGTCCTCGACCCAGAACCTCGGCAACATCCCCGAGACCCGGATCAACGGTTTCGAACTCGAAGCGACCGCCGAGGTGCTGCCTGATTTCGACATCAACGCCGCGATCGGCGTGACCGACAGCGAGATCAAGGCCTTCCCCGATGCCACCGTGATCGGCAACGAGGCGCCGCAGATCTCGCGCTACACGATCAACCTTGGCGCGCAGTATGCCGGGACGATCAGCGACGGTGTCGATGCGCTGGTGCGGCTCGATTACCGCCGGATCGGCAAGACCTGGTGGGAGCCGTTCAACACCACTGTGCGCCAGCCCGTCGATCTGGTCGATGCCCGCGTCGGGGTGAAGCTCGACAGCGGCGTATCGGTCACCGCCTTCGCGCAGAACCTGTTCGACGAGACCTACAACGCCGAATTCTCGCCCGGCGGCTTCGTGTTCCGGGCGCGTCCGGCCCGCTACGGGATCGAATTCGGCTACAAGTTCTGAAGGATGACACGATGACCAAGGTGCTGGTGCTCTACTATTCGAGCTATGGCCATATCGAGGCGATGGCAGCGGCTGTGGCCGAGGGCGCAGCCAGCGTCCCCGGCACCGAGGTGACCGTGAAGCGTGTGCCCGAACTGGTGCCCGAAGAGGTTGCCAAGGGTGCGGGGATCAAGCTCGATCAGGCGGCCCCCCTTGCCGACCCGAACGAGCTGGCCGATTATGATGCGATCATCTTCGGCACCCCCACCCGCTTCGGCAACATGGCAGCGCAGATGCGCAACTTCCTCGATCAGACCGGCGGGCTGTGGTTCGCCAAGGCGCTGGTGGGGAAGGTGGGGAGCGTGTTCGTCTCCACCGCCAGCCAGCACGGCGGGCAGGAGACGACCATCACCTCGTTCCACACCACGCTCCTGCACCACGGCATGGTGATCGTCGGCCTGCCCTATACCTTCGAAGGCAATGCCGAGATGGGCGAGATCAGCGGCGGCACCCCCTATGGCGCGAGCACATTGGCGGGTAATGACGGCAGCCGGATGCCGAGCGACAACGAACTGGCCGGGGCGCGCTTCCAGGGCGCGCATGTGGCGCAGATTACCGCAAAGCTCGCCGCCTGACTTTGGGATTTGAGGGAGACAGCACGATGACGAAAATTCTGGCCAACCGCCTGCACCACACCGCCTATGTGACCAAGGATCTGGAGGCCACCCGCGCCTTCTATGAAGACGTGCTCGGCTTCCCCTTGATGGCGACCTATTGCGAGAAGGACGAGCTGTTCGGCAAGGAACGCACCTATTGCCACGTCTTCTTCGAACTGGCCGATGGTTCCGCGCTCGCCTTCTTCCAGTTCGCCGATCCCGAGGATCAGGCCGAATTCGGCCCCGACATTCCCTCCAGCCCCTTCATCCACATCGCGCTGCATGTCGACAAGGACGGGCAGGACGAACTCGCCCGCCGCATCGCGGCTGCCGGGATCGTCGAGCCGCAGACCTATGTGCTCGAACACGGCTATTGCCGCTCGCTCTATGTCACCGATCCCAACGGGATGATCCTCGAATTCACCCATGACGACGAGCGCGCCGCGCCGCTCGATGCCGAGCGCCGCGCCAGCGCGCACGCCGAACTCAAGCGCTGGCTGGCGGGCGAACACCACAATAACAACCCCTTCCGCGCCGCAGAAGCGGCGTAAGGCACGGGAGGGACGCAGCCGCCCATGCTTGCCGCGCGCGTCCCTTCCCCGGCCGAACTGTCCTATGGCGAAGTCGCCGTGGCGGGCGGAACCCTTCCGGTCGCGATGGCGGGGGAGGGCGCGCCTGCCATCCTGCTCCACGGCTGGACACTCGATCACCGAATGTGGGCGCCGCAGGTTGAAGGGCTGGCCGCAGACCTCTTCCTCGTCATGCCCGACCGGCGCGGCTGCGGGCGTGCCACCGCGCCCAGCGATCTGGCGCGCGAGGCCGATGACGTCATCGCCATCGCCGATTTCCTGGGGTTCGAGCGGTTCGCCCTCGTCGGCCTGTCGCAGGGCGCGGTGGTGGCGCTCGATGTCGCGCGCAAGTTCGCCTCGCGCCTGACCGGTCTGGTGGTCTCGGGCGCCCCGTTGCCCGCGCTGGTGGAGCGGCAGGAGGTGATCGATCTCGACCGCTTCCGCGCGCTTGCCGCTGCCGGTGATCTTGAGCGGCTGCGTGCCGAATGGTCGCGCCATCCGCTGATGGAGACCCATACGCCCGCGGCGCGCGCGCTGATGCTGGAGATGCTCGCCGATTACGACGGCCGCGATCTGCTCAATCCCAGCCCCGTCCCCGGCTTTCCGCGCGAGGCGGCGGCGCTGCTCGCCATGCCGGTGCTGGCCATGACCGGTGCGCACGACACCCTGTGGCGGCGCGAATGTGCGCGCGTGCTCGCGAGCCTCGCTCCGCGCGCGCGGCACCTCGAGATTCTCGCCGCCGGCCACCTTGCCAATGCCGACAACGGGCCAGCCTTCAACGCCGCGCTCGTCCAGTTCCTTCAGCCAAAGGCCAGCCGATGACCACCACCTTCCGCACCACCCATGTCGGCAGCCTGCCGCGCCCCGAAGCCCTGCTCGACCTTGTCTTCGCGCGCGAGGGCGGCGAGACCGTGTCGGAGGCCGATTTCGACGCAGCGGTGGAGGAGGCCACGGCCTATGTCATCCGCCGCCAGATCGAGGCGGGCATTGCGATCGTCAATGATGGCGAGCAGTCCAAGCCCTCCTACGCCACCTATATCAAGCACCGGCTCTCGGGCTTCGGCGGGGAGGCGGGGCAGTACGAATTCGCCGACCTCGAAGCCTTCCCGGGCGCAAAGGCCCAGGTGTTCGGCAACAAGGGCCGCGCCAAGCGCTCCGCCCCGGCCTGCACCGCGCCCATCACCGTGATCGACATGGAAGCCCCGCGGATCGACGCGGAACGCCTGAAGCGGCTGGCGAACGGCCACGCCACCTTCATGTCCGCCGCCAGCCCGGGCGTGACCGCGCTGTTCTTCCCCAACCAGTATTATGCCAGCGACGAGGAATATGTCTTCGCCCTCGCCGAAGGCCTGCGCCACGAATACGAGACCATCGCCGCTGCGGGCATCACGCTGCAGGTCGACTGCCCCGACCTAGCGATGGGCCGCCACGTGCAGTTCACGCATCTCTCGACCGAGGAGTTCCGCAAGCGCATCGGCATGAACATCGCAGCGCTCAACCACGCGCTCCAGAACATCCCCGCCGAACAGCTGCGCATGCACCTGTGCTGGGGCAATTACCCCGGCCCGCATCACTGCGACGTCGCGCTGGACGAAATCGCCGACATCGTGTGGGAAGCGAAGCCGCAGACCGTGCTGCTCGAAGGCGCCAACCCCCGCCACGCCCACGAATTCGCCTTCTTCGAGCGCAATCCTCTGCCGGACGACAAGGTCCTGTGCCCTGGCATGGTCGAGCCGCAGAGCCCCTATATCGAGCACCCCGAACTCATCGCCCAGCGCATCGGCCGCTATGCCGACCTGCTTGGGGCAAGCCGCGTGATGGCAGGTGTGGACTGCGGCTTTTCAGTCCACGCGGGCAGCAACGCGCTCGACCCCGAAATCGTCTGGGCCAAACTCGCCGCCCTGGCCGAAGGCGCGGAAATCGCCAGCCGCCGCTACTGAGAAACGCTGCCGGACAGCGGTGCCGGACAGAAGCCCTCCGAGCAGTCCCACCCCAGCGCAGTTCCCACGTCAGCAAGCCGGCAGGAAAGCCGAAGCTTTCCTGTAGGTTGGTGAATGCGTGGGGAAGAAATGGTGCAGAAGAGGACAAACAAGTAAAAAGTAAGTATTTTATATACTTACTATCTACACATTTCGAATATTGAAATGCCACTTGTCATGCCCCCAAGTCTGAATTGCTTACAAGATTTGGGTCTCTAAGCGCTGTTTCAGGCACATTCATCATATAGCACGGTGTATCGTTCCAATGCAAGTTTCTTGGTCCGATTTATTTGTGCCTACTTGTTGCAATACGTACAGGTTTTGTGTCCTTGCGGGTCGATCGCGCCATGGCATGGCGCCTTCGGCCATGAGCCGCTGACCATGCTCCCCCAGTCGAAGAGCTGTCGAAAGGGGCACGCTGACCCCCCGCAGGGTATATTGCGGGTTTATACCTTCCAGGGTATAGAGTGGCCAACGGAGGCAGTGATGGATCAGCTTGTACGACTGCCGAGGCAGCTAGGTGCAATCATCCAGAGCGCGCGTGTGCGGCAGGGAATGACCCAGTCAGACCTGGCCGGTATCTCCGGCACACAGCAGAAAACCATATCAGGCATCGAGAACGGCAGCGTCGGAGTAAAGCTCGGCACGCTGCTCCGCGTGATCGCGAGCCTCGATCTCGATATGAAGATCGGGCCGCGAGAGAGTGGCCCTGCCATTGAGGATGTTTTCTAAGGACATTCGATAGCTTTGCGTTGCAGCTCCTTCCCGCGCCCGCTGCAGCGTCCCGCTCAAGCTGTGACTCAACGGAGAGACATTAAGAGATCCAAAAGATCGGTGTGCCACATAGAAAGCTGCGGGATATCTGAGTTGTAGATACCATCAGTGCGCATAACCCCAGACGTAGCGGAGGGCCATGACACAATCTCTGCGCGGCGATTTGGCGAAACGCTATCTTCTGGAAGACCTGCCCGGCGCGTCTCAATTGGGAGCTCGCTTGAACGGGATCTTGTTGAAGATCGATTCTGGCGAGCAATTGACCGCGTTGCAGCGACAGTTTCTCGTCGCGTCGGGTCTTCACGCCCTCTGCGCCTTGTCCGATGGCAAGATCACTCAAGGAGAGTTTCGCCCCCAAGCCGAGCAGGAGCAGGCAGCGCGCATTGAGGAAGCTTCGGCCAAGGCCGTGAAGGATGCGGCCGAAAAGGCGGCATGCGATGAGGCACAAGCCGCTGCGATCAGGGAGACCTTTGCCGCCATGGCGAATGATCCCGTGCTGCGCCGGAAGCGGGAAGCAAGGGAGCTGCGGCAGCGCTTCGGCATAGGATATGTCGAAAGCGAGGACTATCCGCGCGTGATGGCGCTTCTCAGGCAAGTCGCCAATCGGCAGCGCCTCAAGGCCGAGGACGTCGCATGGCTGAAGACTGAGGCCGATTACTGCTGGACAGACTCGCTGCAGAAAGCCTTCAATGCATTGGAAGCCGAAGCCGTCACAAAAGCATGGGAAACCAGCGGTGATCCCTGGGATGCCGTGAACGCGAGCGCGCATTGGCGCAAGGCAGATGAACCCGAGCAAGCCTTGCGTCTGACCGAAGCGGCGCGGGCGCAGATCGGGCCAAATCCCAAATTACATTCGGCCCTTGCAACAACGCGTGGCGGAGCAATGCGTGACCTGCGCCGCCTCGACGACGCGAAGGCATTGGCAAACGACGCGCATCGATTGACCCCGAGCGACTACAGGCCCTGCACATTGTTGGGCGCAGTCCACATCGAGCTTGGTGACCTCCTGGCAGGGCACGAATGGTATGCCAAGGCCGAGAGCCTTGGCGCTTCGCGCCAAACGATCGACAATGATTTGCGCGGGCTGCTGATGCGCTCCCCCATTGAGGAGCAGCATCGCATCCGCGAATACCTTCTCCAGCATGATCCTCAGCGCTTTGCTTGGCTCCGGCGTTGGCCTGGGACCGGTCAATCGCCTTCGCGTCCAAAGTCCGCACACTCGATAAAGAGAAGAAACGACACCGCATTTGTCGAGGCAGGTCAGCATGATCATCGTTCCCGATGATCCGGGCCCTGCAGGTCCCGACGACGTCTTCAAGGCGGCCGTCCGAAAAGTCTTCGACGGCGATGGCTTTCTGGCAAGCGTCTGGCATCCCTACCGCCAGGCTTGGGTTGAGCGCGTTCCGTTCCGCTTTGCGTTCATCGATGCGCCCGAAATGGCGCAACCATTCGGTCAGGAAGCCAAGGACTTTCTGGCCGGTCTCATCGCGGACAAGGAGCTGCGACTCGACCCGGTCGGCAAGGAGTCGACCGGCTACATGCCCATCGATTTTTACAAGCGGGTGCTGTGCATGGCATTCCTGACGGAGCAGATGGATGTCGGGACGGTTGACTATTATCACGAGGGCAAGCGGGGCGGCGGATTGGTCAAGCGAGCGCGTCCCGTCACGCGCAACATCGAGCTCGAGATGATTGTGAACGGCTGGGCTTGGGTAGCCGAGCAATACACGTTCGACCGTGAGACGGAGTATTTTGCGGCGCAAGACGATGCCCGGCGTGATCGGCGAGGCCTTTGGGCGATGGACAATCCCGAGCCGCCATGGAGCTTCAAGCGTCGGCAGAGACGTCGGAGCAAGTTGCCTGAGCGACAGGGTCAATTGATCTGACTCGAGGTTGCCGAGTCTTCGGCGCGCACCCCAATCTGTGGGGCATCGAGAACCATGACGCCGATGCCTCTGGTTTAACAATGAGAAAAAATGCTAAGCATAGCTTAGCGAAATCGACTAAACTTAAACTCGACGTTGGTTTGAGAATGTGCCATAAGGCTAAGCATGGCTACGTGTTTTGAGGGAAAACTAAACCAGCTGCAGCAAAAGCTCCCCGATGGGCTGCTAGTGGATGCTGCCTGGTTAGAGGACCAAGGCTATTCTTCTGCACTGCGCAGCCAATATGTGCGTGCAGGATGGCTCCATAGCCCAGCGCGCCGCGTCTATCGCCGATCCCAATCCCCGCTGACCTGGGAACAGGTCGTCATATCGCTTCAATACCTCATGGATCTGCCGCTCACCGTAGGCGGGCGCACTGCGCTCGAGGAGCTTGGCTATGCGCATTATCTCTCCTCGCGGATGCGCGAGGTCCACCTTTATGGACCGACACGCGCCCCGACCTGGCTGGCCGACCTGCCCCTCGATATAGACTTCCAGTGGCACAACAGCCTGCGCCTGTTTCCGAGCGATGCTGATGCCCCACCAGCGCCGCAACCTGTGATGTACAGTGCTGCCGGCATGAGCCTCCCAATACGATATTCCAGCAAGGAGCGTGCGCTGCTCGAACTTCTCGACGAGCTCCCGCACCGCGAAAGCTTCCATCAGGTCGATATGTTGATGGAGGGCATGGCTGACCTCAGTCCGCGTCGATTGCAGACCCTGCTCGAGGCCTGCGCAAGCGTGAAGGTGAAGCGGCTTTTCTTCTTCTTTGCTGACCGGCACCGCCATGCTTGGCGATCGCGGCTCGACATGGAACGGGTCGATCTAGGGACGGGCAAGCGCGTTCTCGTGAAAGGCGGTAAGCTCGATCCCACCTACCAGATAACCGTTCCGTCTGACCTGGGAAGCGGGCGTCCATGATTGCGTCTAGCTACGGCCTGTGAGCCAATAGGATGATTTCATGATGGTGTCAAAAATTCACTAAAAACATAACATAATCGTCGGGATTTGGCCAAGCTCACTCGTTAGAAAAAATGAGGCTAATTTCTAACAGAAAGAAATGAGTCGGTGGCCGCCTTTGCCGACAGCATCATTAAGCGCGTACGAAGGAAGGGACTAGGTTGGACCTTTATCTGCTCGCTCTTAGCTATATTGATATGAAAGACTGGACTTCGATCTTTCAGAATGCTGAGAAGCTTGCAGCGCGCCTCAACCCGTTCGTAGCTCGAACCGCTGATGACCTCGCCCTTGTCGACACCGCAAAAGTTTGAGGTGGATCGTACGAATGAGCCATCCGGCCTACGGCTCATTGCAGCGCCGTGGTCACTTCATCTTCCAGTTGCTTGCAGAATGCGCGGGCCATTCCGGCAAAAGCCTGGTCCTTTCCGCAGCTCGCCTTGAGGTCTTCGATATCCTCTAGAACGATCTGTAGTGCCTCGCTGGCTGCCACCTCGGTATCGGCGTCGATTATCTTCCTTAAACGTGACCGAATACGGGTGCGCCTTTTGCGCAGGGCGTTGAGTACGGTCACGCGCGTTTCTGTCAAATCGCGGCGATTCAGGCCGAGAATATCGATCGTCGCCTCGCCGCGCGGATCGTTGGCCCGCGCTTTGACCGTCGAAAGCGCGTCATCGAATTCCCATTCGAGTAGATCCTCGGGATCAGTCACGCAAGGATCGATCAGCAAAGCTGCCTCATTAGCGACGTCCTGCGTATGATCGACGATCCAGCCATTGTTCTCGACCGGGAAGCGGTTTTTCTTGCCCGAGGTGACGAGCTGACCTCCGCGCAGGATCGCTTCGATTTCCTCGCTCGTGGCGCCGTGCGGTATAATAACCTGCTTGCGATACTGGTTGCAATGCTGGCAGCTTAGCAGAAGGTTATCCCAGCGCATCGCGAGCCACCAGTATCCGGGATGGGCGATACCCGCCTCGTCGGCCTCGGTGACGCCCTTCTTGGGACGGTAGTGCTCAATGTCGCTATCGTGGCCGGCGCTTGCAAAGGTTTCGCAATAGCCGCATTTGCGGCTAAAGACGTCTTTCAGCATCTCCTTGACGTCGTGATTCGAGTAGGCGTTGAAATCCATCTTGGCGGGCAGCACGCCGTTCTCCCCGAGAAAGTCGACGATCTGCGCGAGTTCTCGGCTGGCCGGACTCGCCGGATCGTCGAGATCGAGCGAAGCGGGAAGACCTTGGCGATCAACCTTGATCATGCCGTTAGTCCACGCTCAACCGAAGCTTGGCCAGTGCCTGCTCGACCATTGCTTTGCGACCCGGCCGGGCGTCGGGATCGAGCACTAATGGTACATCCTCGCGCTCGTCAGTAAAGGCGCGCATGGCCACGGCCTCGGCCTGTTCTTCGACCGATTCTCCGACAGCCATTCGCCGTTTGAGCTCGGATGCGAGCAGCTCCTTTTCGTCCTTTTCGGTGGCGCTGAGCTCGTCCTTGCGGACGAGGAATTGGTAGCGCATCAGGCGCGCGTCGGTTTCCGGATCGGTCGAGCCCAGTCCGAAGAATTCCGAAGTAAGGATCTGTTCGGCGCGCATGCCGCGCACATCAGGAAGCTCTTGCAGCGATTCTACCGCCGCATCATCGGTGTTGCGCTGGAGTACGAACACCTCGCCTTGGTACATGCCACGCAGGCACAGCGGATCGTGCGTCGTCAGGATGAACTGGATCTGCGGGAAGGCTTCCCGCAAGGAGCTAACGATCTGCATCTTCCAGCGCGGATGAAGGTGCGTCTCGATCTCGTCAATAATCACGACCGCGCGGGCCTCCTCGAGATTGTCGAAGTAGTAAAACATCTCGCGGATGATATCGATCGCCATCGCGACGACCGACTTGTAACCAACCGACAGTCGCGACATCGGGACGCTGCCCTGCGGCGTATCGACCAGGATCATGTTCTCGCCGCGCAGCACGCGGGCATCAGCCTTGAGCATCAGCACGGAGCGCAGCGCCCTGACTGCCGCATCGAAGCGGCCCTCGTCGCGCAGCTCGAGGAGCCACTGCATCGGGTTGGGGATCACGGCCATCGGATCGAACAGCGAACGGACACGGTAGGCGGGTGCCCGAAAACGGCGCATCGGTTTCTTCCGGAAGAACCGTCGAGGCCCGTACGCCAATACGATCGTGGATGGAAAGGGGGTGCCTTCGAACAGGTCATCTCCGGCATGCCCGCTGAGTTCCACCTTCTCCTCGCAATGCGCGAACCCGATCTCGACGCGCAGTGGTTGCTTGCTGGGAACCTCCCAATTTCCGACATCGGGGCGATGGATAAAGGCACTGGGCTCTATCTGCTCGTCTTCAAGCAACCAATCGAGCTGCTGGGCCTCGTCGGTCCCGATAAGCGCGAGGGTAATCGCTTCGAGCACGGTGCTCTTGCCCGTCGCGTTTTCGCCAAGAACGAGCATGCAGGGGGCAAGTTGGGGGTTCTCAACTACAGCGGGCAGGTTAAACTCGATCCGCTTCAACGCCTTGAAGTTCTCAATCGATACGCGCGCGATCGGGAAGTTGGCAGTCTTTAGCGCGCGAGGATCTAAGGCCCGCGACGGGGCGTAAGGACGCGCCAGCCCGTCTTTCGGCGAAGCCTCGAGAAGGACTGCCTTGTAGCGACTCTCGAAATCGCGCGCGGAACCGAAATAACGGGCAAGTACATCAAGCTTTTGAGCCCCGGTCAGACGATCGAGGAGATTGAGCGCGTCGGGCAGATCCCTGAGTTTGCGATCGAGAGGTGAGAGCACGTTCCTCAAGCTTAGTGCAAATGCACCCAAGTGACCGTGTTCCAGATCAGGAAAGCGGGCGACATGCGATCCCCAACCGTCGCCCCATCCGGTGTCTTCGACATGCGGGCGTTGGTGGTGATCGATTAGGGCCACTGCATAAGCGCGGAACGCCCTCAGGCGACTTTCGACGAGCTGCGAGCGATCAAGCTGCAGGATCCGGATAGTGGCGTCGCCGATTTCGTTGCGGCCCTCGACAGAACCGTCGGGAGAGAAAGACAGGCTCGCCGCAATATCCGAATGACAGGGGTCGAGAAGTAGGGGGCGCTCGATCTCGCGCAGCTCGGCGATCGGAGCTCCGATCCTGCCGCGCCGCTTGTCGCGGAGCGGAAACTGGTTGCGCTTGGCGCGGTTGCACGAAGGACAAGCCAAGACCAGATTGTCCCACTCATAGGCCAGCCAAGCGTAATAGATAAATTCGCTTTTTCCGCGGTGGTCGGACGCGTTCTGGCGCGGACGGAAATGATCGGTCGCGACGTCCAAGCGCTTGTCGGAGAACGCGTGGACCGGCGTCTCGCAATATGCGCAGACGGAGCAGAATAGCTCCAGCAAAGCTCCCCGGACCTCCGCTCCGTCGATCAATTCTTGGTCGAAAAAGAAGCGACTTTGCGAGCGCAGCTTCTCGTCCGCCTGGAAAACGAATTCTTGCAACTGCCGGCGCGCTTCTTCGGCCCGCTTCGAGTAGAATATTTGAGGCTCCGCGAAGGACGAGCGATCGACGAAACGCACAGCAACTCTCTCCATCAAGAACACTGTGTCATTGCCCTTCTATCATATCTCTTTCAAGCTTGGCCTTCAGACCTAACCGGATTTGCATGGTACGACCCGCGCGGCATCTGGCTTAGCAATCAAACATTTCTTGGATTGGAACTTAATGACCGACGAACCCGAATGGACGAGCAAACAGGTCAGCATCTGCGCGGCGTGTGCAAACACCCCGAGATAGAGACGTTGGTGAAGAGCGATGTCGCCATGCTGCGAGTCGCGCAGATTTCGGCCATAAGCGCCGCCAAAATGCGACACTGATGCTGCCGATCATCGACGAAACCGAGCCTTGGCTTCCCATTCGTGAGATCTGTTCCGGACGCGATCCGTCTCGCTGCGTCCACAGCTGTCCGCGCGCCAAACGGAACGCCATTTGATCCTGTTTTGTTCTTTCCAACAGCCGGACGTCGCACATAGCTTCTGATGGTCACTGAAGCTCAGGCAGGGGCGTCGGGTTGAATACAGGACCGTCGTGCGGCTCGCCGCGCGACGTTCGACCCGCCACTCAGGAAGGGGACGACGGCGCCAGTGGCAGAACCTTGAACCATGAGGAATCTGTCATGTCGAATACCGAACTGATCACCTGCCAGGAGGTGCTGCGCCTCACCGGCATCCGCAGCCGCTCCACCATCTGGAGAAAGATGCGCAAGGGGGGCTTCCCCCACCCTGTCGACATCGGTGGGGGCCGTATTCGCTGGCGCGCCGCCGACATCTCGGAATGGATCAACGCCCTTCCGCTGCGCCGCTACTGACCCCCCTCAATTGGCGGGCAGTGGCCCGCAGAAAGCACTCTCACAATGTCCATCTATTCCATGTTGAAGGCCGCCTTGCGCGCGCAAGGCTGGATCCTCGCCCGCGTCCCTGAAGATGACGAGCTGCACGCGGCCGAGCTCGTCGACCTTCTTACCGAGGACAACGCGGACGGACGCGCGCGGCGCTTCGCTCTTGCGTCCTGGCTGACCTTTGAGCGCCCTGTCATCGCGCGTTTTCTGGGCGAGACCTGCATCCTCACCATCGAAGGTCCGATCTACCTCAAGGACGGCTTTGGCTATCCTCTGGGAAGCCAGATGCAGACCGAGTTTGGCTGGCTCGCGCTTGCCCCGGTGGAGACCGGTCAGCTCATCGATGAGCTCCGCGCTGCGATCGATCTGGTGCTTATGCGCTGGTTCACGGACCCCGCCATGGTGCCTCGCCAGACGTCGTCACGACAGCCGCGCGAGCGGTTCTTCGATGACCATCTCGCCAGGACCCAGATCCGGCTTGCGACGCCTCCCGTCCGTCACGAGGAGCAAGCCGCCGATGACCAGTAACCTCGGAAAAGCGGGAACCATGAAGGGCCACGATGCGATGCATCGGGCCCGGAAAAGGGATACACACCCCACGCACGCGTGCAGCGAGGATTTCTGCGGGTTTGACGGGATGCGGATAGCATCTCGTCTCCGCCTATCTCCCGGCGCCCACGCAATTCCGCCATTTTTCGCGATGGCGGATCGCATCGCCCCGGAGGCGGTGCAATGAGCGCGCGGGTGCAGACGGTGCGCCTCAATCCGTCGCAATACCGGGTGCTCGCCGAGTTCGCGCAGCGGCGCGGGCTCAGCCAGTACGCCATGCTTGGCCGCGTCGTTGAAGAGGGGCTTCTGGCCTTGATCCACGACGCTGACCGGGAGACCGATCTTGCCGAAATGGCGAGTGTGATCGGGTCGATATCAGCGCGCCTTGCCGATGCCGAACGGGTGCTTGACCGCACCCTGTTCACGGCCTGCGCAGCCTATGCCTATGCCCGCTCGTCAGCGCTCGGCGGACGCACATCCGACGAGGTCATTGCCGCCGAAGCGCGGGCCGCATTCGCGCGCCAGCGCAAGCTGGCAGAGGAGAGCGAGCGATGACGGCAGGCAACGACTTCATCACCCGTGCCCACGCGCTGTGGCGCGTGCGCATGGCGCAGTGGCAGCAGCGTTTCGGGTTCTTTGCGAAGCTCGTTCTGCTGTCAGGCGGCGCAGGCGCAATCATCGCGCCGCAGTTCGTCATGAGCGCTCCCGAGCTCAAGGTGGCGGGGCAATGTCTGATGGCCAAGGCCCTCGTCATTCTGGGCGAGATAGCGGGCAGGGACCTGATGATGAACGTGTCGCTGGAGGGGTACCGTGCTACCGTCTCAGCGGCTGCTTTTGCCAACGAGCCATTCATCGCAGGAACCTTCTCCAAGGCTGTCGCTGTGCTCATCATCGGGGCAGTTCTGGGCTGCGCCCTGGGGCTTCTGGTGGTCTGGCTGATCCAGCGCACCATGTCCTCGCAAGGGCGCGATACGCTGGCCGACAGGGTGATCGGCGGTACCCGTCTGGCGCGCCAGGAAGAGGTTGCCGCGCGGACCCGCTCGATGTCCGGCGGGGGTGCGCTCCAGATCGGGCCGGTCCCCATCCCGCAGCGGATCGAGACCCGGCATTTTGCCTTACTCGGTACCACAGGGAGCGGCAAGACCACGGTCCTGCGTCAGATGCTCGACGGTATCGAAGCGCGCGGCGAAGCCGCCCTCGTCTACGACACATCGGGCGAGTTCATCGCGCACTATTACAACCCTGCGCGCGGCGACATTATCCTCAATCCCTTCGATGCCCGCTGCGCCTTCTGGTCGCCCTTCGACGAGATATCGCACCCCGCCGATGCCGACCGGATCGCGCGCCAGCTGGTCTCCGAAACCGGCAGTCAGGATGATGATGTCTGGCTCGAGACGAGCCGCATTCTGGTCGCCAATATGATGCGCTCGCTCTGGGCTGAGAAGAACGGCAGTCTCGAGGCCCTGCTCGATGCCTTACAGGTCAAGAGCAAGAAACAGCTGAAGGCCTGGCTCGGGCATACATCCTCCGCCCGCACCTTCGCCGATGACGCCGACCGCGCCACCGGCAGCGTGCTCTTCATGCTCGCCAAGGCGGCCAACCTGATCCAGTTCCTGAAGGTCGAACAGGAGAACGCGGCGCGCTTTGCCTTCCGCGATTTCATTGTCGGGCTGGACCGGATCGAGGGTGCCAAACCCTGGATCTTCGTGCCGCGCAAGGAGGACTATTTCGAGGCGGCCAAGCCGCTGAAGGCATGCTGGCTCGAATGCGCGGCGAGCGCCGTGCTGGGCCTCTCGCCATCGCCCGAGCGGCGCATCTGGTTTGTGCTCGATGAGCTTGCGGACCTGCCCCGCGTCGAAAACCTCGCGCGCCTTCTGCCCGAAGGTCGCAAGTTTGGCGCGGCGATCGCCCTCACCTTTCAGGCGCTGGGGCAGATGCGTCATCGCTATGGTGACAACATCGCCGAGGCCATGCTCGCCTGCTGCAACACCAAGCTGTTCTTGCAGACCGTTGACCGCGAAACCCGCCAGTGGGCGAGCGAGACGATCGGCCAGTGCGAAGTCGAAATGCGGATGGCAACCGACACCTTGATGGTCGGCAAGGAGGTACCCCGCACCGCCATTGCCACGCAGCGCCAGTTCCGCGCGGCCGTACTCGAAAGCGAACTGCGTCTTCCTCCGCATCAGGGCTTTCTGCTGCTGCCCGACGGCCTTCCGGTTGCGCGGATCGGGCTCACGGCTGAGCACATCGCCCGGCGGGGCTCGCCGCGCCAGCCTGCCTTTATCGCGGGCGATCCGGCGAGCACCTTGTGGAGCCGGGTCAGCGTGATTGCCGTCCCCTCTGACTCCGAACCGGAGTCAGGTACCAAGGACGGCCATGAGGCGGGACCGGTCTGATGGTGGCTTCGGTCTCCTCGCTCACCAGCGCCGGTCAGGCAGCCAGCTACTACGAGGCCGATGACTACTATGCCGAGGGCGGCTTTGCGCCCTCGGAGTGGTTCGGAGAGGCCTCAGCTGCGCTGGGCCTGTCTGGCGAAGTAGACCGCGTGGAGTTTGCCGAGCTGCTCGAAGGCCGCGTTGCCGGGCAGCAGCTTGGCACCACCCGCGATGGCAAGATCGAGCACCGACCGGGTTGGGATATCACCTTTTCCGCGCCCAAGTCGGTCTCGATCATGGCCGAGGTTGCGGGCGACAAGCGGCTGATCGCTGCGCATGCGGCAGCGGTCAAAGCCGCGCTTGGCCATGTCGAGCAGCACATGGCGGCAACCCGGGTGCGCGAGGGCGGGGAGGTGCGGCGGGAGGAAACCGGCAACCTCACCATCGCCACCTTCCGTCATGCCACAAGCCGCGCGCAGGACCCGCAGTTGCACACCCATGCGGTGATCCTCAATGCGACACAGGACAAGGACGGTAACTGGCGCAGCCTTGAGCCACGCGCGCTCTACCAACTGCAGAAGGAGATCGGGGCGATCTACCGGCAGGAGCTTGCGCACGGTGCAGCTGAGCTGGGGTACCGGATCGAGGCTGCCAGGGATGCCATGTTCGAGATCACAGGCGTTCCTGACAAGGTGATCGAGGCCCTCAGCCAGCGCACGGCTGCCATCGATGCGCGGCTTGCCGAGCGCGGCACGAGCCGGGAGGAGGCCAGCGCCGCCGAAAAGCAGATCGCCGCGCTTGATACCCGAGAGGCCAAGAGCCAAGTAGATCACAAGACCCTACGGGCAGAATGGCGCGCCACCGCCGAGGCCAAAGGTTTTGGCGAGGCGGCGCAGGCGCGCGTCATCGCCGAGGCCGAAGAGCGGGCAAAGACAGGCGAACTGGCAGCGAGCCCTGAGATGCTCGCAGCGCGCGCTGTCGCCTGGGCTGCCGCCAAGCTGTCCGAGCGTCAGGCCGTGTTCCCGGCCAGCACGCTGGCGCGTGAGGCGGGCGACTATGCCTTTGGCAGGCTCAGCCACAGCGCCATCAGCTCTGCCATTGCCGAAGCGGGCGAGCGCGGTGCGCTAGTGCCGCGCGCCTTTCTCGACCGGCGCGGGGCAGAGTTTGCGGGGTTTACCACGCCCGACGCGATCGCAACCGAACAGTCCATGCTGCGCCTTGAAGCTACCGGGCGCGGCGTTAGTGCGCCGCTGGCTTCGCCGCTAGCCGCTGCACGCGTGATCGAGCGCGCCGCGCGGCAATCCGCGCGCGCGGGGTTTGCCTGGACCGACGATCAGAAGCGCGCCACCTCTGCTTTGCTGACATCGCGCGACCGTGTGGCGGCCGTGCAGGGCTATGCCGGGACCGCCAAGACCACTACCGTGCTGGCGACCTATGCCCGCGAGGCGGCGAAGAGTGGGTTAGAGGTTACCGCACTCGCGCCGACTGCGTCGGCGGCGACTGTGTTGGGAGAGGCTCTGGGGCTTCGCGGTGATACGGTGACGCGGCATCTCGTGTCGCCGGAAGCCAAGGGCCTCGGCAAGGGCGCGGTTTGGATCGTCGATGAGGCTTCGATGCTGTCTGCGCGCGACATGGCGGCGCTGATGGCCAGCGCCGACAAGGCCGGTGCGCGGCTTGTCCTGGTCGGCGACGTCCGGCAGCTCGGATCGGTGGGCGCGGGAGCTGCCTTTGCTCAACTGCAGCAGGCTGGCATGGCCACTGCCAAGCTTGCCAGCGTCGTGCGGCAGACAAATGCCGACACCCGCGAAGCCGTCATGGCGTCAATCGAGGGCCATGCCGGCAACGCGCTTGCCGCGCTGGAGCGGGGTGGGGGCGAAGTGGTCGAAGGTGCAAGCCGAGATGCACGGCTTGCGGAGATGGCGCAGCGCTACGTTGCTCTCAGCCCTGCGGAGCGTGCCCGCACCCTTGTGATCGAGCCCTCGCGCGATGGGCGCGATACTCTCACCGGTATGGTCCGCCAGCAACTGGCGCAGCGCGGTGAGCTGTCAGCAGCAGCCGTCCGGTTCGAGGCGCTGGAAGCCAAAGGCCTGACCCGTGCTGAAACCCGCCAAGCCGCAAGCTATGCCATCGGCGATGTCGTCCGTTTTGCCCGCGACTATGCCGACAAGGGCGTCTCGCGCGGGGCCGCCTACCGGGTCGAGAAGATCGATCCGGACAAGGCCGCTATTGCATTGAAGGCCCCCGACGGGTCAGCCGTCGACTGGCGGCTGCGCCAATGGGGCGCGGGCAAGGTCGAGGTGTTCGAGCCAAAGGCGATGGAATTGCAGGCGGGCGACCGCGTGCAGTTCACCCGCAACGACCGCGAGGCAGGACGCATCAACGGGTTGCGCGGCACCATCACCAGGATCGATACTGAGCGGCAGCAGGCGACCATCGCGCTGGCCAATGGCCGGGAGCAGCGGCTTGATCTCATCGACCCCCGCGACGCCCATCTGCGCCATGCCTATGTCCAGACCGCCCACGCAGCGCAGGGCCAGACTGCCGAGCGCGTCCTGATCCACGCCGACAGTCGCTCTGCCAATCTGGTCGATCAGAAGATGCTCTACGTCGCGCTCTCGCGTGCGAGGTCGGAGGCTATTGTCGTGACCGACGACAAGGCGCGGCTGATTAGCGCCATCCATGAGCGCGCGGGCGAGAAGCAGACGGCCATGGAGGTGAGTGCTCCAGCCGCGTCCAAGGCAAAGTCTCTGGGTGCTGGTCTCGGCTGATCGGATGATGCGTGAATACAGGGCCATGACATCCTTCGCCCTGCCAATGGAATGAACTGCTCCCTGAGTGACGGCCCGTGCCGGGCGGGATCAACAGCCTGCCCGCTCCATTCGGGCTTTGCCCTCCCGTGTTGGCTGTTCCGCGCTTCGCGCTGACCCACCCGGCCATCCGGCCCGTCCCTTCATCCGCGTTCCCAACGACAGGACGAAGGATTACCACCATGGCCAGCTCCGCAACCGCCAGCATCTACGACACCATCACCAACCAGATCATCGCCGCGCTGGAGCGCGGCACCGGCGGCTGTACCCTTCCCTGGCACCGCAGCAGCGCCCCGCTCACCCGACCTGTCAATGCGGTCACCCGCAAGGCCTATCGCGGCGTCAATGTCCTTGCCCTCTGGGCCAGCGCCGAAGCGCAGGAGTTCGGGCACGGTCTCTGGGCAACCTACCGCCAGTGGCAGTCTCTGGGCGCGCAGGTGCGCAAGGGCGAGAAGGCCTCGCCGATCGTGTTCTACAAGGTGCTGGACAAGGCCGAGGGCGGCGAAGACGAAGCGCGCGAGGGCGCGGGCCGGATCTTCGCGCAGGGCTCGCATGTGTTCAACATCGCACAGGTCGAAGGCTACGCCTTGCCCGGAGTGCCCGAAGTGCCCGAAGCCGAGGCCTTCGATCCCATCTCCGATGTCGAGGCCTTCATCGCCGCCACAGGGGCTGCCATCCGCATTCAGGGCGACAGCGCTCACTACACCCTTTCGACCGACACGATCACCATGCCTGATCGCGAGCGGTTTTTTACCACCACCACCGCCAGCGCCGAGCAGAACTGGTATGCCATCCTGCTCCACGAGCTGGTTCACTGGACCGGGGCTGATCATCGCCTAGCCCGCACCTTTGGCAAGCGCTTCGGTGACGAGGCCTATGCCATGGAGGAGCTGGTCGCCGAACTTGGCTCAGCCTTCCTCTGCGGCGACCTTGGCTTGTCGGTCACCCCGCGTCCGGATCATGCCTGCTACCTCGCAAGTTGGCTGAAAGGCTCAAAGGGGACAACCGCGCGATCTTCACCGCTGCCAGCGCGGCGGCCAAGGCTGCGGAGTGGTTGGGGGATCTTTCACTGCCTGTAAAAACCTAACGAAGAAAGAGCTTTCTCCAGCCAATATGTGCGGAAGACGCCCGCGTCGGATTTTGTGCGGACATGTTTAACTTGAATCGCGCTTTCGCTGTGCCATCAGTTCGAAAAATGGCAGTCCTCGAACGACCTCCCCTGAAACGTCAAACGACTTGTATAGGCACTGGTGCACCTGAAGCGATTTCACACGTTCGGCCAACTCAGCTGCGCTTCCCGTTAGGCCAAGGGCGGAGAGTTCTGCCGGGGTAACGTTGGGCACCTTGTGTAAGAACCAGCTCAAGAGCGGCTCGCGATAGTCGGTCGCGTTCACTTTGAAGTGACGCAGGTATTGTGAGGCAAGTATGACG
Organism: Erythrobacter sp. BLCC-B19; assembly: GCF_028621955.1. Classification (NCBI taxonomy): domain Bacteria; kingdom Pseudomonadati; phylum Pseudomonadota; class Alphaproteobacteria; order Sphingomonadales; family Erythrobacteraceae; genus Erythrobacter; species Erythrobacter sp. BLCC-B19. The sequence goes on along the minus strand of NZ_CP117516.1, from coordinate 838,585 downwards.
CCGACCCCGAACTCGCGACCCTGCAGCAGCAGCTTTCTCAGGACGTCGAATTCATATCGCATGATGTTGTCTGCTTCATCGACCAGTAGGTAGGAATCAACTGCGCGCAGCTGCGGATCCGAGCCGATGAATGGCCGCTTGGGGGTGCGGAGCATATTTTCATAGAACATGTTCAACATCACGGCGACGAGCATGTTTTTGCTGCGGTCGTCCTGACCGAGAGCATCCAAAGAGATTACGACCACTCCGTCAAGAAACTCGTCGAACGGCTGGGTATCGCTCGTCTTGGCAGCAAATACCTCCATGTCTACCAGATCGTCTATGATCGCCATTGGCGAATCTGATTTGCCATCGAGCAGCTCGGCGTAGGCCGAATGCACATCATACAATGTTGGCTGCTCGCCAGAGAGGCAGGACTCGTAGGCAGCGCGCACAGCCTTCTTGAGCTTGTCTCGCTGTACCGGACCGATCCCGCTGTATATCTTGTCTAAAACGTCGGCAAAGAAGCGGAACCTATCAAGCCATGGAGCTGCAGCGTCGCCGAGCGTACTGGTATCAAAGAGATTTAGTGGAAGGCGATAGGGTTTGACGACGCGTGCGCCAGTCGCCTCGACAAAATCCGGGCTGCTGTAATCTCGCTTGTAATCGAAGATCAGAAACCTAGGGCGAATGCCCCGGTTGGCGGCCGCAGCATCGGAGATCTGAAGGATTAACGACTTAAGCAGCTGCGTCTTGCCAGTTCCCAAATCACCAACGACGCCCATGTTCAGTTGGTTCAGCCGTGTGTCCGAGATGTTCAATACGATTTCACTCGTTTTGAAGCTGTCTACGGTGGAGCCAATAGAAAGAGCGATTCCTGACGAAGCGTCTGCCTCAACATGGCGTTCCGGACCGGCGGGACCAGCCGCATCACCGGAGGGCGGTGCAGGCCGTTCGGCGACGTCGTCTAGGCAAACTGTATCTCCAGAGACGTTCTCAGCTGAATCGGTTGCCGGCGGTCGCGCTTCGCTGATGAGTTGGGCCGCTCCATCCGGGAAAAAGCCCCACGAGCCAACTTTAGCTCGAACGCTATCGTAAAACGTAAGAGGATCACCAGCCACGACACCACCGGCATCGGCGCTGCCTATCGTAATGGTTTCGTCGAAGCCGTCCTCATCGCGGTCCCGAACCCCGCTGCGCGGACTGTCGTCGACAATGATGAGTCGGCCGCGTTGGTCAATCGAGACACAGGGATCGGGACCAAGGATCGCTGATGCAAGGCGTTCGTGCAGTAAGGACCATTGTCCCTCACGTCCCTTTACGTCGGGATGTTGGCTGTAGACCCTCATTCCGAAGCCAATAACTGACAGCAACAGATGCTGGAAACCTAGCGACCAGGCGACTGGCTGCTTGTCGTGCGGTAGCATGCTGGTCAGGAGCCTTGAGAAGGTTCTGGCCTGCTCTAGCGCGTCGTCGACTTCAGAGGCCGGAAAAATCGATCCCGGTCGGCACTTCACTTCAACGGGTGTCAAATGGATCCGGACGCCGCTCTGCCCCACCTTCGCGCCGACAACCAACAGGTCAGGGCGCGACAGGGAGGTGTCCTTTCGATCCTTTCCAAGTGACTTCGCGAGATCGGAAAAATAGCCTCGAAAAGGATCCACAGGCACGATGATGCAGACAGAAAGTTCGTCACCGCTTCCCTCGATTACGGGGATCAGGCTTTCCCCGATGTTCGAGAGCCGAAACCGATCCTGCAACATCCGGACAGCTACAAAGAGCCCAAGATCACCGGTGGCTCCGGCATTGTCGCCCGCTAGACCCCGGATCGTGGGAATTCCTCGGCGAGCGATTTCAAGCAGCACATCCTGAACTTGGTTGGGGGTGATCGATGTACATCCCGGCAACCGCGCTAGTGCTTTCGAAAGCGCCTCGCGATCCGCCTGCTTGACGCGAGACAGAAGGTAGTAGCCATTCGTATCACCCGCTCGGTGCGAATAGGACGGCATGTCGTAATCCCAGAGGTATGCTTCCTCCAGCCAACCACCAAGGAAGCAAGCGGGATCAATCGCAGACGATGATGCCGCGACAAAATCGGTCCGGCGCGTCTCGAGCATGTCGCGAACAGCATTGACATTCGGGGCAAAGCGCAGCCCGGTGCGGCGCTCACCAAGGCTTTCCAACGTACCGATACAATTCGCTACCTTGTCGGCCAGAACATCTCCCGATGCAGCAGAAGGCAATGCTTGTCTGGTCTCGCTTAGGAAAGCTCCCGGAAGCTGGCGGCGGATACGATGCCGGAGTAGTCCGCCTCGTCCCAAGGGTGAGCGGCCTTCCACCTGCGCAGCGCTCGGTTCAGACATGTCGAGTTGGGCTATGATGCCTAGATCTGGCTGCGCGTTGGCTGGCTGACCGACAAACCAGCGCACGCCGTTGCGCGTATCTTCTGCCAAGTTGGCGATGGTAGCGTCGTCTGGTTTGGCTTCGCCGTCGCGGTGGTCATAAATTTCAATGAACCGAGGACCTGCAGCCTGACGCAGTGTACGGGTGTCTTCATCGCGATACTTGCTAGAACACCATTCAATGAGGCCTTCGTTGCAGGCATCCGTTGTCCCGCCTGCACTTGCTACAACAACGCCCACGACGGGCTTGGCGGCCAAAAGTCCAGAGACGTCCTCAAGGGCCCTGCCGACTTGGGCCGCGCTGAAACCGACCGAAATACCACCGACCGAGATGCCGAACCCGTCACCAAACGGCGCAAGTCTGGAACGACTGGGAAGTCGCCCAAGCCGATCGCCGTTCCACAAGACTGACCAATAGTCCGTGCCATTCTCAACCGCGAGGAAGTCGACCTTCTCGATTCCTCCCGGCGAACGCAACGAAAGGGTTATGAGGTCTGGCACACAATCCGGGTCGAGGACGCTAACTGCGGGACAGGGATTGCCGCCCGCTTCAGCTTCGACAAGAACCCCTTGCGCAACCGCGTGCCAGGCAATCCGGACCGGATGAAGCGGGGAAAGCAGTATAGCGTCAGGAACACGCGATATGGTTCTGCGATCGTCCTCAAGTGAGGTCACAACCGCTACGTCAACCCAACACGCAACATCTGGCTCGGCGGCGAGCCATGCCTGATAGGAATCCAAATATTGCTCGACCAGAGCGCGAAAATCTTGGTCGGCCGCAAGCCATTTTCCGAGCTCAGCGGACTCGACGAGTCCGTTTTGATCGCCGCTACCTCGGACGCGGGCTGCCAATTTCTGACGCGCCTCAACAAACCCTGCTGGCGGAATAAACTCAGAAGCAAGCGGACGGGGATCCTGCAGAAACCGTCCTCGGGAGAAGATAGGGCCGTTGTCCTGACTCCAATTCGGCTGCACCCACGCATCGACATAATCGTCAGCCAGCACGATCGGAAGATAGGATTGGCCAACGGACTCCTCCGATAGCATCCAATCCTGAAGGCTAGAGGATCGGGCACTACGGTTGAGCTGCACGACAGGTTTGGCTTCTGAGGGCTCAATCACACGGCGATTTGCGCGAATGAGGCGTTCGAACTCGCTTCGGCAGCCCTGCTCCACCACGTCTTCAACAGTGACGAGCACTCGGCATGTACCGTGTGTTTCAGAACCGTCTGCAGCAGTTCGCCTGAAACTGATATCGGCTTGATAGTTTGTCTCGGCTTCGATCTCTAGCTGATGGAAGCCATCCCGTACGGGTCGGACCATAAGCGTTTGGCGAGCATCTTCGCGGTCTTGCCCATCTTCCAAGGTGCCTATGGCCGTTTCGTCCAGTTCAACTCCTGGGGAAGTGAAGATCAGCAGCTCGTATCGGCCACTCCCCGGCACGTTTAAGGTCGTAACGAGGTCTGGGCCACCTCTAACGCGACCAGTAGGCTTCTTGGGCGGCGTTAGTTTCTTAGCCAGTCTGCAGGTGACAAAGATTCCAGCGTGCCAGCTCGCTAGCGAAATGACCTTGATCGCTCCCGGCTTGAATCCGTCCGCCGTAGCGGAATAGCGGATGGGTGCTTTGTGGATGGGTGGAGTACCATCTACGAATATGGCCTCCTCTTCGCCGACAGTTACTTCGCCGAGCCTATTGTTCTTGCCGCGATCGATGCAGACGACTGTGCCTGTGGCGTCTGGTCCTACTGTTTCGAATGAAAGAGCGACTTTGCTTTCGACAAGCACCGGCATTCCCTTCCCAGTAGGGATGAGGCTGTTGGTGCAACCCATACGGATGTCGCCTTGGGCGACAGTTTCCTCGGTAAGAAGCTCGGACCACTTCTCGGTCGTCAGTCCGCGCCACCAATCAGGTGGAGGGGGCACCGTCGATCCATTTTCGGGTGCATAAAAGGCACTTGTCGCTCTTTCGAACGCGGTCGGAAGATCACATGCTTCCTTTAGATGTGCCAGAAACGCTTCGAGGTGACGAATGTCTTCCTCGTCGGCATTGTCTTGGGCGCGGCGGATACCGGGGGCAAAGCCATCGGACATTGCGTCAGCAATTTTCTCCAGAATGGCCATCTGCTCGCGCGATGAAATCGAGCCATCGCGCGTCGGAGGCGCCCCGCAAGCTAGACTAATCAAGCTTCCAGAACCAAGGCCGTGCAGCCCTGATTCGATCGAGAACAAGCGTGCTAGAAGTCGCCAAACAGCCGAACGCTCATGCTTTCGCTGGTCCATCTCATCCGCAGCTGCGGCTGCCTTGCCGATCAGGGAGCGAGCCTCGTCTTGCTGCTGGAGAGGAATACCTGCTTGGCGGATGGCTAGGCTAACCAAATGTTGGACGAACTCATCGGCCCACCAATCTTCGAAGGGCACGTTGCCGCCATTGTTAACGGCAGAGACTCCAAATTCGTCGGTGGTCGACGTGACGGAGCGCATGCTGTGCTGGCCCGGAGGGACTAACGCCAAGAATGTCGGCTGTGCTGGTGAATTCCGCAGATTGAGCAGGTGCGTATCGTTGCAGTAGCCTGAGACGCCAATTGCTGGATTTTCTTGGCCTTCTGGTAAGATCGGCAGCTGCAATAAGATCGGCACGCCATGATTCTCAGCGGAGTCCGCGGTCAGCTCGAGAAAGACTTGATCCAAGATTTCTCGCTGAGGGCCATGGAAGATTAGTCGGATTTCGCCGCGTGCCTCATCAGGTGCCTGCGCCAGTTTATCTCGAACGATTTCGGCAATGATCGTCGCCAATCGGCTCATGCCGCTTCCTCCTGAGCGTTAGGGAATGGTGGCACGAGTAGCATTCCGCTCTCAGCGTCGGGGCTATCTAGCACTAGACCCAACATCCTCAGCTGGTGACCGAGATCGTTTGTTGGGATGTCCTGATAATCCACAATTACCCCATAGCCACCAAGATGCTGCGTAAGCCGCCGGACCGACCTCGGTCCTGTGGTTCCCGCAAGCGCGCAATGAACGAGTGCGAGAACGCTGACCGGCCCGAGGCCCACCACCCAGGGGCTTGAATTGTGCGTGCCACGCTTGCGGAGCACAAAGCCTTGATCGTAGCCACGCAGTACAGGATTAGCAGCCTGTCGTTGCCCGAGGACATGTCGTGCAAATTCCATAATGTTTGACCCGATGCCCTTCTTGCAAAGCAGGGCTCGGGTTTCTCGCTCGTCCACCTCACTCATGATGTGGCTAATCTTCAGGGAAGCGAGCGCGTCAGAATTCTCTCTCAATTGATGGCAAACTTCGGCGATGGCTTTAGACGATGAGATCGAATTGGGTTCAACGCCAATCGCCTCTAGCGCCCATAAAGCTGCATTAATGCCAAGGCGTGCTTGGAGGAAAGCCGAAGCGCGGTCCTTGATCCCAGGCAAGGCTCGATCTCCATAGGAGAGGAAGTCGAATGACCTTGGGAAGATTGTTGCCCTGACTTCCTCTTCGTCCGCTGGCCCGACCCCTTTCATTGCCGCGCGGATGCATTCCCACGATTTGGCGTGGACATCGCACAGCCATGCAACGTGTGCCACGGAGGCCAGCCTGATTATGGCTTCGAGCAGGCTCGTCCACTGTCGCCGCGTCATGGATCCCTTAGCAGCGATAACGGCATCTAGATCGCGAACGAAGCGCTTTGCCGGATAACTTAGCCCTCTCGCGTCCAATGGATCGAGTAGTGGTTGTTCTTCGGGATCGACTGGTGCCCATTTGGGGGTGGGAGACCACGCTTCGATTTCAGATTGGAGAAAACGAGCAAAAACATCATCGGTTTCGGTGACGGTTAAAGCATCGAACAGCCTTTGCCACATTGCGACCGCCGACTGGCTATTTGGCGATCCCAACCAAACCATGCGCCGGATCAATGATCCTGCTGGCCAAGAATTGCTGCTCAGCCGGGCCGAACCCGAGAAGATTGCGGCTTGTGGTACCAAGGGCGTCACTTGCACGAAGCGCTTTGATGACTGGTTCGGTAGCTTGGGACTCTCGAGCACTGCATGCAGCATCATATGAAATGTGTCGGCATCCATGGCAGCAGCGTCGGGTTTCCTTGAGCGGTCGCGACTTTTCTGCACCGTTCTGTCTAGCTCGCGTCCACTTTGCGGCACGGTTCGCTCGGACGCTCCTTCAAGTCCAATATGCCGGTATAGCGACGAAAGAATGACCTCCGAGCTCGCATATTCAGGAGCAGGAGACATCGCGAGAGCCGAGTCTTGATACGCGCGGTGCGAGTTTCGCCAAGGATCGTCTCGGAATTTTTCGAGTGTCATCGGCCAGTGCCTTCCTTGCGAGAAGCAAATCCCGCACGTCGCTGAACAACCTCCTGCCCGCTTGTGCCGATCCGGATCCGTGCCTGATCTAGGACGAGCCGGTCCCTAACAATTGGACCTGACAAGCGCGCTCGTGTCGTATCGAGCAGCGCGAGCACAGACCGAGGCAGGGATGCTACGGACATTCCCTTTTCGAGTTCTTTCACAGCCTTGAAGAGGTCATAGGTTAGCGCAATTGGTTGGCTCGATTTGCTGTCACCCACTCGCAGGAAGCAAATCGGCGAAGCAGGTCGGCCATCTTTATCCCCCTCTAGCGGCTGCACGGGGCGAGAGGGCACGACAAGTGTCGCACGACGGATCGAAGGAGGCAGTGGTTGGCCGAATGTCGTGGTGAGCGAAATCTCGAAGTCTTGGTTGTGATTGAGCAACTGCCGTACTTCCTGAGCAACGTCGTATAAGTCGTCCCCCGCAGCATCCTCGATGACCCGCTGAAAGTCTGCAAGGATCGCTGCGTCAAGCACTCCAGCCGCCTTGGTGCCGAGCGCGCGCCTGGTCAGGCGGCCCGCAAAGTCTCGTATGAAGCGTTGGACATTTGAAGCGGATGCAGGACGTCTCCGGCGTATCGCGCCAATAGACAGGTCTGCGTCAAGTTTGGCCAATCTCTCGATCAATTCGACTTCTATCTTCGAGAGAATTCGATATTTTCGAATATAATCAAGGCCCTCAGTAACCGAACGACTGAAACGAACGTCGAGCTCGCGTAGCGCGAAGCTGTTGTTGTTAGTGGCTTGAACTTCAATGTTAGGGTCTGTGAGGGCTGGGTCCAGAAGTTCCGCGATACCTTCAAGCGAACTGCTTATCATCGCCGGCAAGTAAGAAGTCCTCCGCGATGAAAGAAACCACTGCAATCCCATTGCAGTGTTGTCGTCATCTAGCCCAAGCTCCTTGATCTCACGCAGCAGTGAAGGGCCCGCATCTCGATCCCACTTGTGGAAAAGCGCATGCTGATATTGTGACGCAACCAAGTCAAATATGGCTGTTGAATGGTCCTTTGATGGCTTGCCGCCGCGCTGGGCAATCGCGTCCTTTTGGACAAGCTTTGCTGCCCATTCGCATGGATCTAGGGTCGCCTCTCGTGAGGAGACTCTGTGTCCCGCCAAAAGGTAGGACATTAGTGAGAAAAGATCGCGGAAGCTCCAGCGTTTGCCACTAGCCACCTCAAACCACCGCAAGATTTGAAGGAACGATGTCTGCTCGCGGTCGCGCGAAAGGCGTTCCCGACTCCCGCAGAAGGGGCATGCGGTGCCGGCTGCGCATGAGCCCGCCTCCGGCCATTGCTGCTCATCCAGTGCGGTTTGCAATACTGCCCTCGCAGGCACCTCTCCGCCTGCTGCCGGAGCGCGCAGTAGAGACTCCGAATCCATTGGCCAGACAGCAACTTCGGGATGACCTGCCAACGGCCAGCAGGACGGTGCATCGGGAGCTAGGCTCACCGCTCGTGTGACACCTTCAAGTAAACGCCGGATGTTGGTTCGATCAGTGTCGATGGCCTCGATCAAGGCGTCGTCAAGTATGCCGCGGTTCACACAGCAAAGGTATGCCTCTTTCGCTCCCTTACTCTGAATTGCGTCTAGCTCGTCCAGCAATAGCTGTGATGCCTGTTTCCCGCTTGAGCCAACTACCGCTGACGCATCCTGAACAAGGGACAACGTTAGCGGTCTTGATGACAACCCTTCAGTATGGACATCGACACGAACCAGTCTTGGCACAGCGGCGCCGTCGCTCGGCAGAAATGACTTTCGGAATGCATCGTTGAGCGCGCCTCGAGCGCTAAGGGCCTCATCGATCCAGCCGACAGTTGACTCAATCGCTTCAGTCTTTCCGTTTCCTGGGCCTCCTACCAGCAGCAGTATTCGCGGAACGTCGTGCCCTCCTGCAGCGATAGATTCAGCCCAAGACCTGAGGCGGTGCAGGAGGTTCGTCTGAAACACCGCTCCACCTGGGCGCCCGCTTGTACTATCAAAGAGACGGCGGACGCCGCCAGAACGGTTGCCCGCCCAATTCAACAGCTGCGCCGGATATGGCGCTGCGATGTTTTCTTCCGTCACTACGTCCCCCTAACGCTCCCGCGCCGATGCCTGTTTTCTTACGTCCTCATCGAAAATAGATCGCGCTACGGCGACCTCATCCAAAAGTTGGCGAATAGCCATGCCGATCGCACGCGCCAGAAAGGGGGGCACGGCATTCCCAACCTGTGTGTATCGGGGACACTCTTTTGTTCGGCGCTCTCCTCCAGTCGTAAACTTCCCTTTAAACTTAAACCAATCGGGAAATGACTGGAGACGGGCGGTTTCTCGCACCGTCAGGATTCGTGGCTCGGAGTAGTGCAAGATGTCGTCAGGCAAGGTCGTGACCGTTGGGGCAGGCTCATCACTAGCCATGGGGTAGATCCGATGCTTTTTGAGCCCATACGTCTTTCGGCTCTCGTCATCCATCCGAACACCCTTGCGGCATTCAACCAATATGCGCGCAAATCGATCGCGCACATCGTCGCGATGTCGAGCGAGTCGCATGCTATCCATCCGCCCGACATGACCTGCATGCATCAATTTTTGATAAGCCGTTCTGGGGCGACGATAGCTTATTTCTTGAAAGGGCCTCGACAAGTCGGGGTCGGTGCTTGCGATTAGTTCATGACCAGCAATTTCGAGATCAGAAATAGCGGACTTAGCGCTCACTGAATCGGAAAGTCTGAATTCTGCCAGCTGGGCAACACGAGCTTGTTCAAGAAGTTCGAAAACACGTGATATCCCGCCCTCAATCCATGGGGAGAGGTCTTTCCGAATACCAATAGCAATCAATCGCGATCGCCGCTGAGGTACGCCGAACCTCGAACAATCGACCAACATCGCGTCGATCTGATAGCCTTCCTTATCTAGACTTGAGACAAGTTTATCATAGTAGGATAGAGGTCTAGGATTGTTTTTTCTAGACCCTTCGAGATCGACAGAACTTTTTTTAGAATGTGCCACGCGCATTCCTGGTACGTTTTCTAAAATTAGCGCTTGGGGCTGCAGCACACTGACTACTTCGACATACCTTTCGAAAAGCGAGTTTCTGGGGTCGGCCTCGACACGTCGCCCTGCAAAGCTAAAGCCTTGGCAGGGTGGCCCGCCAGCCAAAACATCGACCTGACCTTGCAAACTCAATAGGTCGTCCTTGTGCTGATCTAGCAGAACTTCGATGTCCCAGGCTTTCGCCGCAAGCCAGTTCGGCCATTTGAAGCCGATGGAATATGGCGGGTTGTCCAAAAAATTCATTCGGAACGTTTCAAATGCCATGGCGTCACGCTCAATTGCGAAGCGACCTGTTAAGCCAGCATAAGAAAGACCGAGCGACAAACCGCCGCATCCTGCGAACAAATCAACGAAGTTATATGCTTTCACTGGCGCATTGATTCCTGACTGCATTACAAAAATCTTTGTTCCATACTGCTCTTGCTTCGCGATTTCCGCAGCGTATTCCGCAGAGGCGATACTGCATCAGGCAATAAGTCGGGCCATGCAAGTTCGAGTCGATTTTCTCATACTTTTAAGCGGTATGTAGTTCGTTGGGTGTCGGCAAAAGCGCGAAACTCATGGGCCCTCACATCGTCCGAATTTGGTCTTGGCGCCTGCTCATGTGCACCATTGCTGCCCGCGCGTCAAAGCCGCTTGACGGTCAATAACTTCAAGCAGTTCAGAGCGCTACCCTGCCGGGCAACCTGCTCTATCCGCTGGCGCGGACCGGGCCTGTAGTCCCGGCCCATCCGGGTGACGATCAGGAGCGGGTGCAAGCGGAGCGGGAGTTCCCGGAGGGCGCGCTCTGTCCCGCATGGCCGGTGGCCATGCTCCTGAGGGCGCGGTGTTTCTGAGCTGACCCGCAGGCGCTCTTGCCTCTCTCATCGCCGGACGCCCGCTGGCCCACTTGGCCCGCGCGCAGGGCGTCCGGCGGCTTCGCGCCGTGCAAGGGCGCCGTTCCTGTGCGGATCGCTGCGGCGATCCTTGAGGGGAACGCCAAGGGCTTTGCCCTCTCGTTCCCAAACCCCAATCATCACCCCCGTGTGGCGGGCTGTGCCCGCTGGCCCGCGCCAGGGCATCGATTGGGATTTTCCCTCCCCCTCCCATCCTCGCCGGAAGGCAGAGCCGCATGCCGCATGACGGATGCGGCTTTGCCGGATGGAGTTTGGACCATGGGTGACCTGATCTTGAATTACCGCGCATGCGGGGCCGAATGCCGGGAGGACTGGCTGCGCATGCTGGCGCATGACAATGGCTTGCCGCTGGTGGCAGTGCAGCAGCTGGCGGACGAGCTTGGCGAGCGTGAGGATTTTGGCGAGCTGGTCCGCCTGTGCGAGTGCGGCGGGAGCCTTGCGTCATGAGCGGCGCGGTTTTGTCCCGCGCGGAGCGGATTGCGCGGCTCAATGATCTGGCGCGGCGTGCCATGGGCATTGCCTGTGTGGTGGTGGCGACCGAGGGCATTCGGGCTTTGACCGAGGCCGATCAGTCACGCCTGCGCGAGTTGGTCGAGACCTTCGATGTCTTCACGCCGGACAATGATCCCTATGGCGAGCGCGACTTCGGGGCGATCTATCAGGCTGTGGACGGTGTTTGGTCGACCTTGCGGCCTGTTGATGTTGCGGTGACCGTGTTCTGGAAAATCGATGCCTATGACCAAGAGTTGCGGTTCGGCAGCGAGGACCCGACTGATCCCGCCGTGACCCGGCGGGTGCTGACCATTATGTTGGCGAGCGAGTATTGATATGGCTTGCCTTTCCCACACAGTGGAACCCTCGCGGCTTTCTTTCGGTGCGTGGTGTCACGCCAGCGAGAAGCAAATCGGCGAAGGCGATATTCAGGCCAGCTACAGCGCCGACCGCATCGGCATGGGTCAGCCCATCCGCAAGCCGTTCCGATATGCCGGAGCGCTTTGGGTCTGTGTCGGCACTGGTCCTGCGGGAGTAGAGGCCTATCGGCTCGTGCATCCATCGCTCTATGGCGGCGCGGCGCGCAGCTATCATGATCGGTGCCACGATGGCGAGCGCGCGCGCGGTGATCCGGCAGGCCTTTATGATGGCATTATCGTGCGTCACGCCGGACGGGAACTCGTGATGTGTGGTCCGCCCGTCATGTTCGTCGCAGGCGAGGAGGCGCAGCTGTCGCTGTTCTGATGGGATCGGTGGATTGGGGTCTGCTGGCCAAGCGCGCCGCCTGACACGTCAGGCGGCGCGGTGATCCACAAAGCAGTGTTCATTGTGCCAGTCGAGAAAGGCTGGTTCAGGATCGAACCGCGCCGCCGGGCGCAAGGTGGCTTTCTCGAATTGCTGGAAATAGTCGCGGGTCTCGCGGCTGCGGCTTTCGCGCAGCTGGCGCGAGACATGAATGCGGCGGGCGCGGTCGACCGTTATCAGCCCGCGATCGAAGGCGCGGTCGAGCGTTGCCGACAGCAGCAAGCCGTTTGCCGGATTGTGCCGGTTCTGGCTATCTTTGCCCCACGGCTTGATATGGCTGGCGGTCAGCAGGCGGGGATCGGCAATACCGGTGATGCAGCACGCCTCTTCATAATTGGCGAGCACTGCGCGGCGGAAGAAGTCCTGGCCGACCCGCTGGTTTACCACCGCCTGCATGGTGGACTCGCCCTGCCACGGCTCGAATTTGAACTCGCTGCGCTGTTCGTGGAGGAGATGGCTGGCGGACGGCGGCAATTGCGCTGCGGCGATTTGGCGGTCGACCTGGCTGGACCAAAGCTCTTCGGCCCGCGCCACTAACCCCGACCAATCCTGCCCGAACTCGGCATAGGTTGCGCGGTCGAGCTTCGATGCGCCGTCCAGCCCCTTGCGCCCGCTCTCGGTGATCTTCGGATCGAGGCTCGCGAAGTTGCACAGCTTCATGGCCACCGAGCTGCTCGACCGGTCAATGGCAGCGGCCAGCGTCTGGATCTCCGGATTGCCCGAGTGCAGCTTTCCGAACGGCAGCTGGAAATAGAGGTAGAGCGCTAGCACCGTCTCCTCCTCGCTCCAGCGTTTCCGCGCGGTGCCTTCCATTGCCATGACAAGGGTTTGGGCCAGAGCGCGGCGCGGTGCAAGCGGGGCTGGGATGATGGCATCATTGCTCTTCGGTCTGGTTGCTTCGTTTTGAGCACCCGAACTGGCCGCGCGCGGGCGAGGGTCAATGCCCGGCCCGCGCCGGTTCCGTTCCGTCACCCGTGTTGAACATGACCCCGTGCCCTTTGCTGCGCGGCCTTTCTGTCAGGTGCAACGAGCCACCAACACGAAAGGAACATCTCATGGCCCGTACGTCCCAAGCACCTGCACCCGCAACCGCGCCCGAGCCCAAGGCCCCCGATTTCATCGCCTGGCACGTCAGCAATCGCGGCGACAAAGCCTTCTGGACCAAGGTTGGAGCCGCATGGTTCCACCGCGACCGCAAGGGCCTGTCGCTCCAGCTCGAAGTCGTGCCGATTAATGGTCGGATCGTCTTGCGCACCCCGGTGGACGACGAGGCCAAGGAGGTGCAGCCGGGCGCTTAGCGCCCGGCGATGCCGGTTGTTAGATGTCGAATGCAGTGTCGGCAGCCGCACCTGCTCGGCATGAGACTGCCTTGTCGGCGGAATGGCGAAATGTGGGACGAAGCCGTCATTCCCGAGCGGCTGCTTCAGCGGCAGGTCGATTGCCAAAACCCGACATGCGACGAGCGCTCCACTGGGCAGGAATCACGCCCACAACCGGGCCGGTTGATGTCAGGAGGCTGCCGATCACGCTGCTGCGAGAGCGGACATCGTCCAACGCGGCCCCTGAATGGGTCTATCAGGCCCCTAGCGTAAAGCGCTTTAAAGTTGGTGCGGATAGAAAGCGGAACCGCGTAACTCTCAGCTCAGCGTGATTGCTGCGATGAGAATGAACGCAACGATGCCAGCAACCACTACGGCGTGACTGCCCTTCGCCTCAATGCAGACAGGCTTGGTCGCCCAGGGGACCGGAATCTCGAACTTGATCGACGACTTTTCACGCATTGGGATGCTCCCTTCGCGCAAATATCTGATGCCACTTTTTATCGCGGTCCACGGGACAATGCTGCTGATCCAGGGCGCCGATCAACCCGTCCGGCCCGGCGTTCCGGAAAAACGCTCCGGCACTTTACGTCGGAGAAAATGTCTGATGGCGAGTCCACCTAAGATGCGGCATGATCAACTCGCGAAAGGACCAGATGCCGATGGCCAAACTCAGTGTCGCGAGCGCCGGCAATTCGGCCGCTCCCTCCAATCCGGCTGTATCGTCTGTGGCGGCGGCGATGACGCCGCCATCAAACAACATGGCCATCGCGACCGAGACCGTCAGCGCGCTAGTGACAGTTACCGGCATGATCGACATGGCCGGGGTCTGGCAAGGGCTGCTTATTGACACGGTCTTTCCCGAGACGTTCATCGAGCATGGCACTAATCGCGTCACTTTCCAGCGTCGGCTACTCAGTGAGCAAGCGATGCGCATTCTGATGATAGTGTGGAAAGACAGTGAGCATGTCTGCGATCATGCGATCGATGCGGCAGGGGTGAGCAGGGTCGGATCGGACTGCGCACCAATCAACTGCCATAATCTCGCCAAGCGCATGGCAGCGGATGCGAACGACGTCGATCGGCAGGAAAAGAAAATCCAGGGCATTATCAAAGCGGCGGAAGCCTATGGGCTCGTTGCCAAGGAGAAGTTCAAGAACACCCGGCAACAGGCGTTGCGCGGAACTGAACGGCTGCACAGGCTGATGCTCGACATCGACGGCGAGGTGCGTCCGATCTGCACGGAGATCGCGGCAAGCGGTCCGGGAGGTCTTTAGATGACCAACGACAAGCTGGACAACGCGCGTAGCCAAGGCGCGCGCGCACTTAAGATCCTCACTATCAAAGACAACCCCTCGGCGTTCGATGCGCTTGATGATGCGATCCGGGCGCGGCTGATGCATGTCGCCGTCGGCGTGATTGGCATGGGCGGTATCGGCAGCGTGGTGCGCATGCTGGTCGATCTGTCGGTGCATGTGTCGCTGAACGAGACTAAGCTGGTCGAGCAGGGCAACGTAGCTCATGGTGTGATTGTGCTGCATGGTGGAGCCGCGCAGGCGTCGGCTTATGATTGCGATGCGACGATCTGGGAGCGCGCGCATACGGTGGTGCCCAAGTGGTCGAATGTCGCCACGCATACGCATCTCAGCAAGGTGCTACGCACCGACTTTGATCCGACCATGGTCGAGCCGATGACCTTGCGGCTATTGTTCGACGCGCAGACGAGTTGTGGGGCTAGCCAGATGGCCGAGCAACTTTGCTCGCGCTTCTCCGCTTGGCATGCCGCGACCACCAGTCTTAAAGAAGCAATGGAGGCGATCCGCACGACGCTGATCATTCCCGCGGCCTATCCCTCCGCCTCGTGTGAGCGGATGATCTATCGGTCGGCATCAGTGTGCAAAGGCTGGCATGAGCGCATTATCGATCCGGCACATTTCCTGCACTCGGGCTTCGAGGATGACGCATGGCTGGAGCCTCGGCTCCCCGCGCCGATCGCTGCGCTTTGTAAGGAGCGAGTCGAAGCGGTTTGGCATGAGACTGCCAAGGCCTTTGTAGTGCCCGAGCCGCTGAGCGACGAAGCCGGAGACAGCGAGGACGGCGACAGCACCGACCTCGCCACCAGCAGCGATGCAGTCGATGACTTCGTGTGCGCCGATCGCATGGCGTCGCTCTGGTATGGTAATAAGCGACATCCACATCGCAGGCGTTGAACGGGCATCAAACTGCCCCAGTCAGCCCTAACTTTCGGGCGGATCGAGAATATCGTAGAGGCTGGGCTCGGCGGCATCACCGTAGGCTGGGTGGCTGCATTCTGCGGCCTGCTAGTACCCGTGAAGCCGCCAGCGATCCTTATGTCTCGATGATATGGCCGAGGCCTTGGCTTCCCGATCCGCGCGTGTGGATGCAGGAAACGTGCACCAATCGTACCGACTGAACCGGACTAAAGGCTTGACCATCATTTCGAGGCGCTTCGACGTCTGATTTCAGTCGATCGGCGCCGGAACTTGAATGACCGAGATTGGGGCACTTTGCTGACCTTCTGCTTCGACCAACGCGAAGGACCGCTTTCGGATAACAACGACGTTCAACGCTACCGATGCAAGAGTCTGGGTTTGGGTCGTAAGCATGCATTCTGGCAGCCGCGCTAGAACGACTGGGTTGATAGTCCGACGAGCGCCTTATGTCCGAAACACGCATTAGCCTGCCAAATCAATGCCAACGACCGCTAGCCGGACTTGGTGGTTCATTTCCGTCTCGAGCCTAGTGGCGAGGCTCCTTAGTCGCGCCAGCAAGGAGGTAAAATCGAGAACGGATTGGTTATCTGGGCATACCCAATTGCGGCGTTTGCTCATGGTAACAAGCAGGCATCCCGCCCGGCAATTTTCGTGTTGCATGTACTGGCCGACGAGCTGGTCTCTCAAAGCCCTCTCGAAATCGACCACAGAATAGCCATTGTTGGCCAATTTCAGTTCGATCACGGTCTGGGCCTGGGAAATGACTGACAGAAGGCGGATGTCCGTCTCCTTGTCGTTGATCACCAAAGCCTCTCGATCGACATGGTAGGCGCCATTCTCGCGCTCTTGCAGTCGCTTGGCGAACCAAACCTGCATGTCTTTTTCCTTGTTGATCCCCATCAGGATCGTTCGTTCGGAAAACTCATGGGCGGCGATGTCGTGTTGAAGATCGGCAAGCCGATCCATCATCAGCTGGAACATCCCGTTCCTGTCAGCCTGCGGCGCCTCACCATACTTCTCTATCTGTGCGAGGTCGCGATCATCGAGGGGCGGTCCTTCGGCTTCGCTGGCCGCCTTCTCGCGAGCAATCTGATCCACCCTATCCTTGAAGTGGACGAACAACGGGTCGGTTCGCATGGATTGCTTGACGGCCCACGCCTCGGGACCGGTTCGAGCCAGCAGCACACTCAACACCGCACCGCGGCCATTCTGGGCCTCGTCGCGCAGGGTCGTGCTATATGGGCCACCTCCGACCCGGTCGATGTCATCCGAGAGACGAATTTGCGCATAGGCCAGCCTGACCAGAGCCAGCAGCATGGCGGGCGAAAAGACCTCGCTCGAAAGATCAGGGCAGAAGCGCGCGCTGTGGCGGTCGCCAAAGGTAGCGAATAGATTTTCAGAAAGCCGGTAGCGAGCCTGTGGCTCGAGCATTCCGATTTTCTGCTCCAGCAGCGCAATCGCGTGCTGCGGTGCAGTGCTCAACAAAAGCATGATCCATGGGAGCGCGAAGGGGTCTTGAAGGTCGTCAGAAAGACGACGCTGCGCCAGTGCGATCAACCTGGAGCGGTCAAACGGGCTGCGAAGCAGATAGTCGATCGCCCTCTCCAAATGATCGTGCATGCGTGCTTGTTGTTGGTCCCCCTCGAAGCGCGCGCCGGTTGTCGACAGCCACGTCCATACTCGCGGAACGAAGAATTCCATCACGGTCCTGTCGGCGCGAGAGAAGTCAGCGAGCAGGCCTGGAAACTCAAAGCTGACAGCATCGTCCAGCTGGGCTGACAGTTCCTTCCCCAGCGTGGCCTCGACCGCGTCAGGGTGCTGTTTGACCAGATCCGCCAGCCACGGAGGAACGCCATTCAGCTCGACAGGTGCCAGACGGGCAGCAGTCTCGGCATCCTTGCCCGAGAGATCACGTGCCCAGTCAGGTCGCTCCGCCTCTGCGTAAACACCGGCAAGCGCATGGATCCAGTTGCTCCAGATCGTACTGCGCTCGTCAGCGGGACGTTCGCTGCGCAGCGGAACCTTGACGGTGCGCCAATAGGCGCAGAATGCCGAGAGGACCCTTTCAACAATCTCATTGCTGAAATGGCTAGCCAGCGTCTGGCGGTTCCAGTGCATGCGCCAGCCTTGCTGCTCCGGGTCGCGTTCAAGGACCTGCACAAAGTCCCAAACGATTGTGGGGATACTGGTCTTTGCAAAATAGGCGTCGGGATCGCGCAAGATTTCCTGCCGCCACTCAATCCAGGTCTCGACAGCAGCGGCTTCCTTGGCCCTTTGGGCTGCGGCCTGCTTCTCCCACTCCGCTTCCCGCGCCGCGTAGGCCTCGTCGGGCTTTATGGGCACGAGCGATCGCTCTAGCTTTTCGAGCCATGACGGTTGACCCTCGGCTACGCCGCGCAGCGCTGAAGCCCGTTCCTCAACTGGCTGACCATCGACACGAGCCAGGTAAAGCGCATCGCGGAACGCCGCAGTGCGAATGCGTCCATCAAGCTCGGCGTCTGTTGCCACCTCAAGCAACCAGCTGAAATCCTCGTGGTCAAGACCACCTACGGTCGAGCCGTTGGTGAAATGCATCTCGAACTCGTCGTCACTGCGAGAAGGCACATGCGCCGCACAAAACCGCCCCTCAGCGAGGTAGATGGACTTCCGCCAGCATGTTGGCGCATTTCGGAGCCGCAGCTTCAGCTCCTCTGCAGGCTTTACGTCTCCAAATTCATTGTCCTTTAGCCGGGTCGCAATGACCCCCGCCTCAAAGAACCGCTCTTCAGGCAGGGGTTTTTGATCGATTTGTCGCAGGCAGAATGCTGCTAAGGCCGACGTCAGGTGCCGATATCTGCTCGCGAAGCGCGGCCATTGCTCGACCTGCTCGATACTATCTTCGATCATGCGCGCGAGCAGATCGCGCAATAGGGTAATCTCTCCGTCCGACAGCGACCAATTCGGGATCAGCCTTGGTAACGTCCAGTTGATGCCGCCAACACTGCGCTTGTTGACCTCAATCTGGCCGAGCATCCGGATAAAGTCCTCTGGCGAGAGATGTTTGGGAAAGAGCGGATCGATGAGCCTCTCTTTCACGTGCGATGGCCAGTGTGGCGCGTTGAGCAGCGACGCCGTAAGGTTCGAGAGGCCGCCCGGGGCCGCCATCTCCGCAAGGGCCGTTACAGCCGTCACGCGGTCGGTCGGTAGCGCTTGCGGATCCTCGGCAACTTCCTCGGCGATATCCCGGCAATCTTCCATGCGTGCCGCCTGGATCAGATCGATCAGAAGTTCGCGGACTTCTGGGCTAGTGCTTCGTTCCTGCCAAAGCTTGCGGACGGTCGCTGATAGGTCTTGCGACGCGAAGCGCAGGACTTGCGGATAGGGGATGCGCACCCCGCGCCAGCCATCTTTCCCATAGCGCTCTACATAGGCGCAAAGGATGCGCGAACGGGCGCTGATCGGAAAGCTCTCGGGATCGCCATCGTCCATCAAGGCTTCAGGCTCTCGGCGGATCAACTCATCGCGAACCGCGTCGTCTGTAATCGCCAGCCAGGCCGCCACTGGTCGCATCGACGGGAAAACCAGGTCCTGCCCATAGCATTCGCCGAACAAGAGCCGAAAGAGCGCCGCTCTTGGCATATGGCCATTTCTGCTCAGTAGACGAAGCCGCTGCGCTGCCAGGAACTCAGAAGCGGATCGATGATGAAAGCGAACCCGGCCATAACTGGCAAACCCGAACAGCGGGCGCTGCAGCAATTCGGCACGATCCCTTGGCGACCAGTCATTCAGGATAATGGAGGGATCGATCGCTGCCTCGGCCTCGTGAGCATCAAGCGAATGGTCCGAGAAGCGAATGGTTCGCTTTCGGGTGAGCACCTGCGCCAGTGCAAGGCGCTGCGCACCCTCTAGCGCTTTAGCATCGGACAGATGGATGTGGCGCTTGCGACCACCCGTTTCCTGAAGCTTTCGGCGAATGTCCTCAACAATCTGCTCAAAACGGGTGCCGAGCTTCTGATGCTCGTTCCAATACGCACAGATCTCGATCAATTCCTGGGGGCGCCGAGCAAATTCCCAAGCGCGCTTCCGTTCAATTTCGGCCAGCAGTCCGGTGATGTCCTTGACCTGCTTCTGTTCGGCGATCTGCCTGATCTGCTCGCCGCTGAGCGGCGTCAGCCCAACGATGCGAAAGCCACTTTGGAGGTCGTGATCACCCGTTACCTTCTTTGCTTGCAACTGCTCCTTTCGGTCCTCGCCGCTTATCAGTCTTCGGAAATTGGCATCAGGATCTTCGACGACATTCGGCGGCGGTGCAGGTTCGACAACAGGCAATTCGCTGGCAAACGCGTCAAAATCCAGCGCAATCGGCCGGCTCGTGACGACAATCCTGGCTCGGTGGAGCTGACCATCGACCGCGAGCGCCAGCTTACGCAGGGCAAGCCGAAAATCTCCGTGCGACAACAGCAGTTCGTCGGCAGAGTCCAAAAAGAAATGCGCTTCCGAGTGACCGTCGGCCAGCCACTGGCGATAGCGTGCTTTCTGCTCAGCGTCGAACAGGAGTGGCAACTCTGTCGTCGCGATCCCTTCGAGGGTGAGGAAGAACGCCGCCTTCCCATCAGCGAAAAGCCGCCTTGCCGTTTCTCGGCACTCGTGGGTCTTGCCGGCCCCCGCAGCGGAGATCAGCAAGACACGAGATGATGCCAGCAAATCGTCCCATGTGAGGCGTCCACCCAAGCCCAACGCTTCTAGGGCATAAAGCTTTTCGGGATCGCCGATGTCTGTGCGGTCAAGATCACGGAACAATCGCTGGACATTGAAATCTTGAGAGCGTTTTTGATTGGGCACCATTTGTTCTAAATGCTCCCCTTATGTTGCTCGCGCAAGTTCAGCCCATGCGGCGGCTTGCTCGCGTGTATCAACTGAAGGGCAGCATCTGTCCAAACCCGACAATCCTGAAGGGTGCCGCAAAGGACCGGCTCTGGGTCGGCAGCCGTCACCGCTATGATCGGGCCGCAAATGGCGGCTTTGCCTCTCTCCTGGAAAAATGCTGCCCTTCAGCAATCGACCCCGTTGCAGACATTGCGGAACGTTTGCGAACGCTCCTGCAATCGGCATACTCAAACCGCCAATGAATGAAATCTATCTGATCCGCCATGGTGAAACGGCATGGAACGCTCAGGGTCGTTTCCAGGGAAAGCTGGATTCAGCCCTCACCGACACTGGCGTCAAGCAGGCCGTGCATATTGGCCAGCGCCTCGCCGGGTTGGGCATCTCGTTCGATACCTTCGTCACCAGCCCGCTGGGAAGAACGCGTCAGACAGCAGCAATCATTGCTGAATGCGCAGATCTTCCTGCCGCTCAAGATGATGATCGTCTGGCCGAGGTGTCCTTGGGTTCATGGGACGGCCTGACACATATTGATATCGACGCACAATGGCCGGGCTTGCTCGATGGCTCCACACCATTCGACTGGTTTTTCAGGTCGCCGGACGGGGAGAGCTACGACGCCGCTTTCGACCGGGCCGAATGCTGGTTGCGCGAACGACAGGGCGTGACGCTCGCCGTGTCTCACGGGCTGGTTGGCCGGATCATCAGAGGTGCATACAGCAGTCTGCCCAAGGCAGAAGCATTGGGTCTGCCAGTGCCTCAGGACGTAATCTGGAGACTTTCCGGCGGTCGGATCGAGGCAATATCCGTCATTTGAGCATCGGCACGCAATCCGGCGCCTGGATCGAAACTGCCGTTCCGCTCCCCACCCAGGTTCAGCCACCAGCGAGATAGTGGTTCGGACCCAAAGGCCGTCTGACGGCTTTCGGCGGAAGCAGACATTGCCGTTGATGCTCGTCAACGACCGGCTCTGGGTCGGACTTGGCCGATCGGCAACGCTGCAGCTTCAGGGCAAGTCGGCGCGTTGGAGCGGTCCTGCGTCACCTCACCAAAGGTCCCGTGGTTCCGCTCCGGATGCTCGCCTAATTGGCGGCTTTGCCTACCCTTAGATCATCGAGATATTCGCTCCACCACTGCGCCATCTTCACGCGCTCATCCCAGTACTGGCCCCGGTTGTAGGTTCCACGAATAGCGTTGCTGTCACCATGCGCCAGCGCGCGTTCGATGGCATCGGGGTGCCAGAGCCCACTTTCGTTGAGCATAGTCGAGGCCGTCGAGCGGAACCCGTGCGCCGTCATTTCGTCCTTGCTGTAGCCCATGCGCCGGAACGATGCGTTGATCGTGTTCTCGCTCATCGGGCGCAGCCGTGTGTGAAAGGCTGGGAAGATGTAGCCTTGCCCCCCGGTGATCGCTTTCAGGTCTGTGAGCAGTTCAAGGACCTGGCGCGATAGGGGAACGGCGTGGGTGCGGCGCGCCTTCATCTTGCCTGCAGGGATCGTCCAGATTGCCTTCTCGAAGTCGATCTCCTGCCACTCGCCATGTCGCATCTCGCCCGGGCGCACGAACACGTGTGGGGCAACTTTGAGCGCCAGCTTGGTGATCGGGTAGCATTCGAACGCGTCGATGGCGCGCTGCAGCTCGCCCAGCTTTTCCGGTTCGAGGATCGCCGCATAGTGGCGCGCCTGCGGCGTCAGCAGCGCTCCCTTGAGGATAGCCGTCGGATCCGTCGTGCAGCGACCGGTGGCCGCGCCATAGCGGAACACTCGGCTCGCGAAGGAGCGGCACTTCTTGGCTGTCTCTCGGTTGCCGCGCGCCTCCAGCTTCTTCAGCGGGGCGAGCATCATTTGCGGGTCGACATCCGAAATCGGCATGTGGCCGATCGCTGGCTTGAGCAGATCGAGAAACCAGCGAGCCTTGAGCAGGGTAGCCTCGGCGCGGCCTTCGCCGACCATCTTGTTTTCGATGTACTCGCGTGCGACCGACTCGAAGGTGTTGGCGGCGCTGATTTTGGCAGTCGCCTTGTTCTTCTTTCGCGTCAAAGCAGGGTCTTCGCCCTTGGCAATACGGAGCCTGAGTTCGTCGCGCTCGAGCCGTGCCGCCTGAAGACTAACTTCAGGCCAAGCGCCAAGAGCGATCCTCTTTTCTTTGCCGCCTACATAATACTTCAGCCGCCAGAGCTTCGAGCCGTTGGGGAAGATTTCGAGGTAGAGGCCGCGCTCATCGGCGCGCTTGTATGCGGTAGCACCGGGCGAAAAAGCTCGGATTTGCAAGGCCGTCAGTGACATTTGGGGGCATGACCTTTCGCCAGAAAGGGGCATGTGGGGGCATATGCCCCGCTCCATGCCCCTGATTGTGGGGGCACGGCCTGAAACAGCGTGGAACACGCGGCATCAAAATCCAGCCAAAAATGGCAGAATTCTGCGGTTTTTTCAAGGTTTTTGATGCCACTCCCGCAGGAGTTTTGGTGCCCAGAAGAGGACTCGAACCTCCACGCCCTTGCGAGCGCCGCCACCTGAAGACGGTGCGTCTACCAATTCCGCCATCTGGGCACGGAGCCTGCCGGTCATCGCTGCCGGGAGGCTGGGTAGGCGCGGGCCATTAGCGAAGGGGTCGGGGGGCTGTCAATCATAACCTTGCGTTGATTCCGATCTTCGGCGAATTGCCGTGCCGAGGGGCTGTCGCACCGTCATGAGTGGCAATCGCGCCTGCTCGCCCGCGTGACGGCCTTGCCCTCTTGCGCGCCGGCGCGGCTTGCCGCTAAGCGCGCAGGCGCAACACGCGGTATCCATCAAAGGCTTGCCTGACCCATGCCCTCATCCTCCCCGCTTTCCGGCCAGCTGGTCACGATCTTCGGCGGCACCGGCTATATCGGCAATTATGTCGCGCAGAGCCTGCTCGCGCGCGGCGCGCGGGTGCGGCTCGCCAGCCGCGCTCCGGGCAAGGCGCAGAGCCTGAAGCCGCTCGCCAATCTCGGCCAGCTCCAGCTCACCCCTTGCGACATCACCCGCGAGGAACACGTCGCCGCGGCGCTTGAGGGCGCATCCTACGTCGTCAACCTGGTTGGCGCCTTCAGCGGCGATCTCGGCAAGCTGATGGGCGAGGCACCCGGCACCATCGCCCGGCTGGCGGCGGCGCGCGGGGTGAAGGCCCTCGTCCATGTCAGCGCGATCGGGGCCGATGCTGCCTCCCCCACCGCCTATGCGCGCGGCAAGGCGGCGGGCGAGGCCAATGTGCTGGCCGCCTTCCCCACGGCGACGATCCTGCGCCCCTCGATCGTGTTCGGCAAGGACGACCAGTTCATCAACATGTTCGCCGGGATGATCGAGCTGCTGCCGGTGCTCCCCGTGTTCGGGCCTGAGGCGAAGCTCCAGCTGGTCTATGCCGACGATGTGGCCGAGGCCGTGGCGGTCGCCCTGGAGCACCCCGAGACGCACGGCGGCACCACCTACGAACTGGGCGGGCCTGAAGCGCTCTCGATGATGGAGATCCACCAGCGGATCGCTGCAGCGCAGGGCCGGCAGCGCACCTTCCTCGCCGTGCCCGATGGCATCAGCGCCGCCTTCGCCGCCATGCCGCTCACCCCGATGAGCCGCGATCAGTGGACGCTATTGAAGCCCGGCAGCACGGTCGCGCCGGGGGCCAAGGGACTGGCCGATCTCGGCATCGAGGCCAAGCCGCTGGGCCTGTTCCTCGACAAGTGGATGCTGCGCTACCGCAAGCACGGCCGCTTCGGCGCGGCCAACGAGCGGGCCAAGCTGCACGGGGGTTAAGCGTTACAAAGGTGACACCGTGTCAACTTCCCAACGCCAGTAATTTCATAGAATAAACAGTATTCTAACTCCGATCCGCAGAAGCGGACGGACACGAACGCGCGGCGCAGAAACGTGCCTCTCGATGGCAGACGGCCTCGCAGGCCGGACAGGACGATGGGAAAGAGCCTTTCCGCAAGGCTACCAGCTACGCAGGCCGTAGGAAACGGACGAAAAGGCCCGCTCTCTTGGCGGACGCGCCAAAAGCGGACATTCGGCAACCGACCCCAAATCGGTCGTTCAGAACGTATCGGCTTTCGCTCACTCCAAACATCGATGCATCGCAGCCCAAACCGACTTCAGGGCCGTTCCAACTTTCCCGACACAGCAGGTTTGCTGTCACCAGTAGCTCGCCATCAGCTCGGCAACCCAAGCGGGCTGATGCACCTCGCCGCGCGGCAGGAACTCCCGCATCACCGGCTTGATATCGACCACCGGCGTCCCGCTGATCGCATCCAGTCCTTCGACATGAAGCAGGGTGCCCTCCACAGCCACGACCTTGCAGATCGTGACCCCGAGCCGGTTCGGCCGGTTCTTGCCGCGTTGGGCGAAAATGCCCGTTAGCGGCCAGTCCTTGCGCCCACGCGGGTGGCGCGCGCCGGTTTCGATCCGGTCGGGCGCGACCTTGTCGAACACGAAGATGATCTCGACATGGCTGAAGCCATCAAGCCCGGCCAGCGCCTCGGGGCCGGACTGCTCCGGGTCGAGCGCGATGACTGACCGGCTGGCCCCCCGGTCATCATCGATCGGATCAGCCCTGCCGCGCTGCACATGCCCGATGGGCTTGATCAGATAATCCATTCAGAGCCCCTCCTGAAATACAAACAGAACCGGCTGCGCATCGGGGTCATCCACATCAGCATCGACCGTCCCGCCAGCTGACGTATAGAGCGCCTTGGCTGGCCCGTTTCCGGTTTCCGTCAGCACCCATGCGGTGCGACAACCGATCGACCGGCCATGCGCAAGCAGGCAATCGAGAATGCGTCTGCCAAGCCCGCGCCGCTGATGGGTCGGCGCCACGCCGACCTCATTGATCCAGAGTTCGGCGGGCTTGTCCGGGTGAATATAGTCAACTCCCGACGCGAACCCGATAATGACGCCATCTTCGATCCCGACCGCGATGTGGTGGCGCGGGTCAGCCAGAAACGCAGCGAGATATTCGGGATTGATCGGCTCGTCGAAAACATCGTCCGCGACGTTGCCGAACAGGGCAGCATCATGCGTCGTCAGAATTCGGACATCGATCATGGCCGCGTCACCATGAACACGACGCTGGGATTTCGCAAGTAATTGGCAAGGCAGGACGGGTAAGCGAGCCGCAACCCCGCTTCAGGCTCAATGCCCCAAAAAGCCGCCCTTCGCCAAACCACCCAAACCCAGTCATTCACCTCAAGCCGCACCCGGCCCGAAAGCCGACATGGCCGCAGCCCCGGCGCACCCCGCCGCGCGGGAGCATCGAGGCTTCCGCGCGGCGGCGGTGGCGTTATGAGCAGGGCTGTCTGCCACCATCCGCTCAACGGATCAGAATTGTCCCCGAGGGTTGGCTTATCGGTGTTGCTGGCGGGATTGTCGGATTGCCGGGATAGGCGTTCCCGTCAAACCTCAGTTGCGCGTTGCGGGCTTCCATAACCCCGCCACCGTGGGCACCGACTGACAGGTCCCGCCATCCATTTGTTTTGGTATCCAGCAGGCGGATCGGAAGCTGGGTAACGGTCGTTCGGCTCACCAGACGAAATGTGCTGCCCGCCTTTTCGAGGACGAACAGAGTGCACCCGCCGCTTCCGCACCATTCAGGCGCATCCGCACGCAGAATGATCTCGTCCACGCCGTCGCCATTCAGGTCGGCTGATGCTGACTTGTAGGCCGAGACGCCCAGTTCACTCGCTGCAAAATCGCTCAGAGACGGTGGTTCAGAACCTGACGGCGCTGAGGCGCATCCGGCAAGGACACCGCAAAGTGCGAGGATGGCTGGCCTGCGCATCATTGCACACGCCAGCCACCATTTGCCGTCGTTCACGCCAGCGCGCTGGCGTAGAGCGCCTTGAGGTCGGCCTCGCCTCGCGCGGCGGCGGTGGCGTCGTAGGCGGGGCTGTCGGACACCATCCAGCCGTGGTTGCCGGGATAGACCGTGACGATCGCGCCGACCTTGGCGGCTTCGGCGGCTTCGGCGAAGGTGGTCTTGTCGGCGGGCGCCTTGGCGTCATCGTCCTGCGCCACCGCGATCAGCAGGGCGGCATCGACCTTGTCCAGCACCTTGTGCGGGCTCATCGGATTGTCGGGGCGCACCAACCCGCCGCCGTGGAAGCTTGCCGCGGCCTTGATGCGGGCAGGCACAGCGGCTGCGCTCCACACGGTGAACGGCCCGCCCATGCAATAGCCCTGCGTGCCGATGCCCTTGGCCTGATCGACGCCTTCCTGCCGATCGAGCCAGTCGACGATCGCGGTCGCATCGCGCATGATCGCCTCGGCATTCAGCTTTCCGCGCCACGGGCCGACCTTCTGGAAGCCGCCATCGGCAATGAAGGCGGCGAAATCGGCGAATTGTTGGCCGGTGACGTCGCGGTAATAGGGGTTCACGACCAGCACGGCGTAGCCTGCCTGCGCCAGTTTGCGGGCGATGTTGCGCTTCGCCTCGCGGATGCTGGCGATGTCGGGCCACAGGATCACGGCGGGGTGATTGCCGGTCTCGGGCTGGACGAAGAAGCCGTCCATCGTCCCGTCAGGCGTGGCGAAATTGACCCCGCGTTCCTTGAGGCCCGGGAGCGGCTGGGCCTGCCCCGCGCTTTCGCCCGAGGCGCAGGCGGTGAGGGCGGCAGCGCCCGTCAATACGCCGAACTGGCGGCGGCTGATGGTCTGCTTGGCCCATTCGGCCAGCTTGCTTTCCTCGCACATTGATCGTCTCTCCTGTCAGCCCCTCCGGCGAAACAGATAGTCGTGCAGTCGGGGCATGGACAAGCGGCGATTGTCTCGGCACGATGGGTTGCAAAAGAAATACGGGGAGAGAGCGATGGATGTGAGGCGCTGGGCCGCGGGGGCGGCGTTGTTGCTGTCGGCAGGGATGCTGGCGAATTGCAGCCAGATTTTCGGAGGCGGTGAGGGCGAGGGCGTGACCACCGCGATGCTGGTGGGGGCCGATGGCGATGCGGCCAACTGGATCAGCCACGGGCGCACCTATTCCGAACAGCGCTTCTCGCCGCTGGACGGGGTCAACCGCGACAACGTGGGCCAGCTGGGCCTTGCCTGGTATGCCGACATGGACACCGCGCGCGGGCAGGAGGCGACCCCGCTGGTGATCGACGGCAAGCTCTACCTCACCACTGCGTGGAGCAAGGTGAAGGCGTTTGACGCGACCACCGGCAAGCCCCTGTGGGAATATGACCCCAAGGTGCCGGGCGAGACGGCGGTCAAGGCCTGCTGCGACGTGGTGAACCGCGGGCTGGCGGCTTACGGCGACAAGCTGTTCTTCGGCACGCTCGATGGCCGGCTGATCGCGCTCGACCGCGAGAGCGGCAAGGTGGCTTGGGAAAAGGTCACCGTCGACCAGTCCAAGAGCTACACCATCACCGGCGCGCCGCGCGTGATCGATGGCAAGGTGATCATCGGCAATGGCGGGGCCGAGTTCGGGGTGCGTGGCTTTGTCGCGGCCTATTCGCCCGATGATGGCGCGGAGCTGTGGAAGTTCTACACCGTGCCCGAAGGCGGGCAGGGCGATGATGCGCCCGCGCATCTCAAGAAGGCGGCCGAAACCTGGAACATGGATGTGCTCGCCGCCAATGACGCGATCGGCGGCGGGGGGACGGTGTGGGATTCGATGGCCTATGACCCGGATTTGGGCCTGCTCTATATCGGGGTCGGCAATGGCTCTCCGTGGAACCGCGCCTATCGCAGCCCCGGCGCGGACGGGACGGGGGAGGGGGACAACCTCTACCTCTCCAGCATCGTGGCGATCAAGGCGAGCACGGGCGAATACGTCTGGCACTACCAGACCACGCCGGGCGAGACGTGGGATTTCACCGCGACCCAGCACATCATCCTTGCCGACATGGAAATCGAGGGGAAGCTGCGCAAGGTGCTGATGCAGGCGCCTAAAAATGGCTTCTTCTACGTGATCGACCGCGAGACGGGGCAGTTCATCAGCGCCAAGCCCTATGTCACGGTCAACTGGGCAACCGGGATCGATCCCAAGACCGGCCGCCCGATCGAGAACCCGGCGACCCGCGTCGACAAGACCGGCCAGCCCGCGATGGTCACCCCCGGCGCGCTGGGCGGGCACAACTGGCATCCGATGGCCTTCAGCCCCACCGAAAAGCTGGTCTATATCCCGGCCTTCGAGGCGGGGATGATGTATGCGCCCGAGGCGAACTGGAAGCCTGACCGCGCGCGCGGGTTCAATGTCGGCTTCAACCTCGGCGCGGGCGATCTGCCCCCCGATGGCGGGTTCAGGAAGCAGGTGGCGGGCAGCCTCAAGGGGATGCTGGTCGCATGGGATCCGGTCGCGCAGAAGCCGCGCTGGACGGTCGAGCATCCCGGGCCGTGGAACGGCGGGCTGCTGGCGACGGGCGGCGGCCTCGTGTTCCAGGGCACCACGGGCAGCGAGTTCAACGCCTACGATGCGGCCAATGGCAAGAAGCTCTGGAGCTTTGCGGCGCAGACGGGCGTGGTTGCGCCGCCGATCACCTACACCGTGAACGGCGAGCAATATGTCGCCGTGCTGGCCGGGTGGGGCGGCGCCTATGCCCTGTCGGTCGATGGCGACCTCATCAACCGCAAGGCACCGGTGCGCAACATCAGCCGGTTGCTGGTGTTCAAGATCGGCGGCACCGCCAAGCTGCCGGCTGAACCCGCGCTCGCCGACCTGCCGCTCGACCCGCCGCCCTCCACCGCTGCGCCGGAGATGATTGCACTCGGGCAGGCCAAGTATGGCCGCTATTGCGCGGTGTGCCATGCGCCGGGCGCGGTGGGTTCGACCGTGCTGCCCGACCTGCGCCGCGCCGGATCGCTCGAAAGCGCAGCCGCGTGGAGCGCGGTGGTGCATGACGGGGCGCTGAAGGACAATGGCATGGCCAGCTTCAAGGGCTCGCTGTCGAAGGAGGAGATCGAGGCGATCCGCGCCTATGTCATCAAACGCGCCAATGAGGACAAGGTGCTGGAGGCATCGAAGAAGGTCGCCCGGCGCTGATGCAGCCGGGCGATCCTGCCGACATCCGCAACTGGCAGCGGCGGCCGGACGGGATCACCACCTCCGGCAGGCTGGAGGCAGGTGATCCGGCCCGCCTTGCCGCCATCGGCGTGCGCCATGTGGTGAACCTCGCGCTCGACAGCCACCCCGAGGCGCTGGCGGAGGAGAGCGCGCTGCTGGCGGCCGAGGGGATCGCCTACACCCACATCCCCGTCCCCTTCGACGCGCCGACGCCCGCCCATGTGGCGGCATTGGCCGAAGCGCTGGCGGCGCATCCCGGCCCGGTGCACGTCCACTGCATCATGAACTGGCGGGTGACGGCGTTCTTCTACCTGCTCGATTGTGCTGCCGGGGTGCCGGAGGACGAGGCGCGAGCGCGGATGGCGAAGGTCTGGAACCCGCTGGAGGACGAACGCGCGCCCGAGGCGTGGCGCGCGCTGCTGGGGGGCGGGAACGCCTGAGCTCCCCCTCCCCCAACCCCTCCCCTGAAGGGGAGGGGAGTCAGGCGGCGAAGAAATTCAGCTCCAGCAGCACATTGTTCGGATCGGTGGTGAAAATCTGCCTGAGGCCGATGCTGCTCACATCATTGACCTTGTAATCCGCCCCGCGCGCATCGAGCCGCGCCTTCACAACCTCGAAATCCGCGCAGCGCAGCGCGACGTGGTGGATCGCTCCGGTCTCGGCCCCGGGCGCAACCTCGCGCGGGAAGGTGCGCGGGCAATCGACCGCGTTGAGGTGCAGGATCGCCTGCCCGCGCGCGTCATACATCCAGCGCGCGTTCTCGGGCGTGAGCGGTGGCGGGCCGTCCCGCTCTTCCAGATCGAGCAGCTCGGCATAGAAGCGCGCGGTCTCGGCCAGACGGTCGGTGATGATGTTCACATGGTCGAGGCGTTCAACGATCATGCCCGGCATCATGCCCCGATCCGGCCTCGCGCGCACCTGCCGAAATGCATCACGGCGCGCCGAACACGAAGGTGCCGAGCAAGCGGCCCGGCAGGAAGGAGAAGGCGCCTGCGATCACCAGCCCGGCATAGAGCCCGGTCATCATCCCGCGGTGCCGCGCAATCTCCCCCCGCCGCGCCGCGCGCACCGCCAGCGGCACATTCACCAGCGTCCAGACCGTGAAGATATGGATGAAGCTGAAGCCGGTGCCCGCAATCCCTGCGCCCGGCGTGCGGATGAAGGCCGAACTGATCGCCGTCACCAGCATCAGGCACACCCAGATCCGCCCCAGCAGCCGGTGCGTGGCATCGCCCTTGCGCCGCCACAGCACCACCGGACCGAGCAGGAAGGCAGGCACCACGGTTGCCAGATGGATCATGATCGGCAGCGAGAAGACGCGGGCTTGCGCCATGGCCGGACTGCCCGACCCGAAGCCGCCGAACAGCATCGAGGCCACCGTCAGCGCCGCGGTGATGCCGATGGTGATCGCGGCGGTTGCCGCAAGGCTGATCGGGGGACGGGCGGGGGCGGCGGTATCGTGGGTCAGGTGCTGGCTCATGCTTGCCTCCTCGGACGTTCGCGATTTATGGAATGGCCATGAAAAACCGCGCTGTCCGCCTGCTCGCAAGCCCCCCATTCGCGGGCTGTCGCGGCGATGCGCGGATCGTCCGCCGGGCTTCGTGAATGGTCGCGCGGCGACTATCCGGGGCCGAGCGCCTGATGGCCGAGGCGGGCGTGGTCGCCCTGATCGCCGTGGTGGTGGCGGTGTTCGATCTGATTCCCGTCGGCACAGTCTCGCTCGGCGCGCGGCTGGCGTTGTGGTTGGCAGGGTTCTTGGCGGCGTGGCTGGTCTATCTCGCGGCCGCGCGCGTGGGGATCGCGGTGGCGCGGCTGATGGGCCTCGCCGACTACTGGGGGCATGCGCTGGCGGTGCCGTTCGTCGGGCTGGCGGTCACCTATGGCGTGCTCGCCCTGATCGGCGGAGCGGACGCGATGTTCGGCGCACAGTTCGGCGCGGTCTGGGTGCAGGCGCTGCTGGTGGCGGCGGGGTTCTTCGCGCTGTTCTTCGTGCTCTATGCCCGCGCCGAACAGGCGCCTGTGCAGGAGGCGGCGCAGGAGGCTGCGCCCGATGCGCCCGCGCCGCCTGCCCCCGCACCGGCCGTTCCCGGCGTGGCGGTCTCGGCGCTGCATCAGCGGCTGGAACCGGGCTTCCCCCCGATCCTCGCGCTCGCCGCGGAGGATCACTATGTCCGCATCATCGCCGATGGGAAAAGCGCGCTGGTGCTGATGCCGCTGGCCGAGGCGGCTGCGCTCATGCCCGAGGGGAGCGGCGCGCAGGTGCATCGCAGCTGGTGGCTCGCGCAAAGTGCGGTCACCGGCCAGCGCCGTGCGGGACGCGACCTGCAACTGATGCTCCATGGCGGGATGGCCGCACCGGTCAGCCGCAGCCGGATCCCCCAATTGAAGGCGCTAGGCTGGCTTAGCCCCTGAACACAACCGTGCGGTTGCCGTTCATCAGCACCCGTTCCTGCGCGAACAGGCGCACCGCTTCGGCGAGCACGCGGCGTTCGATATCGCGGCCCTTGCGCACGAGGTCTTCGGGGCTGTCGGCATGGGTGATCCGCTCGACATCCTGGTGGATGATCGGGCCTTCATCGAGATCGGCAGTGACGAAATGCGCGGTCGCCCCGATGATCTTCACGCCCCGCGCGTGGGCCTGGTGATAGGGCTTGGCACCCTTGAAGCCGGGCAGGAAGCTATGGTGGATATTGATGCAGCGGCCCGCGAAATGCGCGGACTGCTCGTCCGAGAACACCTGCATATAGCGCGCCAGCACCACCAGCTCGGCATCGGTTGCGGCGGCCAGGGCGCGGAATTGGGCCTCGGCGGCGGGCTTGGTGCCGGGGGTGACGGGGATGTGGTGGAACGGGATGTCCCCGATATCCACCCGGATCGCGGCCTCGCGGGGGTGGTTGGAGACGATCGCGACAATCTCGATCGGCAATTCGCCGGTGCGGCAGCGATAGATCAGGTCGACCAGACAATGATCGAACTTGCTGACGAGGATGATCGTGCGGCGCGGGCGGTCTTCCGCGGCCATCTTCCACGCCATCCCGAACTCTGCCGCCAGCGCGGCAAAATCGGCGCGCAGGGCTTCGGCGGTCGAACCGTCCGGGTCGAACACCACACGCATGAAGAACCGGTCAGAGCCGCCCGCCTCGGCCCGGTCGTTGAACTGCTGCGCGTCGAGGATGTTGCAGCCGCGCTCGAACAGGAAGCCGGTGACGCGGGCGGTGATGCCGGGCCGGTCGGGGCAGGCGAGGGTGAGGATCAGCGGTGTAGCCATCCTACCGCGCCAGCGCCGCCTCGCACTGGGCCATCAGCTCGGCGATGATGTCGGCGGCGGGCTCTTCCTTGGTGACCATGCCGACCGATTGGCCCGCCATCACGCTGCCGTTCTCGACATCGCCCTCGATCACCGCGCGGCGCAGGGCCCCTGCCCAGAAGTGCTCGATCTGGAGCTGGGCCTCGGCCATGTCGATCCCGCCTTCATCGAGCAGCGCGGCGACTTCGCGCTGCTTGGCGGTGAATTCCTCGGTGCCCTTGTTCTTCAGCGCGCGCACCGGGATCACCGGCAGGCGCGGGTCGACCTGCACACTCGCGACAGCCTCGCGGGCCGAGGCGCGGAAGAAGGCCTTCTTGAAATCGGGGTGGGCGATGCTCTCGGTCGCGCAGGCGAAGCGGGTGCCGAGCTGGACGCCCGCCGCGCCCATTTCGAGGTAGGAGGCAATTGCCTCGCCCCGGCCGATGCCGCCCGCGACGAAGATCAGGTGGTCGCCGCTGAGTTCGGGCAGGATTTCCTGCGCCAGCACGGATGTGGAGACCGGGCCGATATGCCCGCCCGCTTCCATGCCTTCGATCACCAGCGCATCCGCGCCCGAGCGCAGCAGCTTCTTGGCGAGGGCGAGGGTGGGGGCAAAGCAGATCACCTTGATGCCGCTGTCATCGGCCTTGATCGCTTCGACCGAGCCCTTGGGCGGGATGCCGCCCGCCAGCACCACGTGCGTCACGCCATGCTTGCGGCACACCGCGATCAGATCGAACAGCGCCGGGTGCATGGTGATGAGGTTCACGCCGAAGGGCTTCGAGGTGAGCGCCTTGGTCGCGGCAATCTCGGTGTCGAGCAGTTCGGGAGTCATCGCCCCGCAGGCGATCACACCGAACCCGCCGGCATTGGAGATGGCGGCGACGAGGTTGCGCTCGGACACCCAGCTCATCGCGCCGCACAGGATCGCGGTCTCGCAGCCGAGGAAGTCGGTGCCGCGCTTCATCATCGCGGCGGTTTGGGGATAGGTGGTCATGGAGGCGCGCCCTAGTCGGAACCGGAGGAATAGACAATCCGCACAGCGGCGGCGGCCTGTTTGGCGAGGTCGACCGCGGTGGGCGCATCACCGGCCCGGGCGAGGGCGACCCCCATGCGGCGGTAGGGCCGGGTGACGGGCTTGCCGAAGATGCGAACGTCGGTGTCGCCGAGCGTCAGCGCCTCAGCGATCCCCTCGAAGGCGAAGCTGTCGCTGTCGCGGTCGGCGAGGATCACCGCCGAGGCAGAAGGCTGCGCGGCGATGCTGTCCGGCACGGGCAGGCCGAGGATCGCGCGGGCGTGGAGATCGAATTCGGTGAGGCTTTGCGAGGCGAGGGTGACCATGCCGGTGTCATGCGGGCGGGGGGAGAGTTCGGAGAAGATCACCTCCTCGCCGCGAACGAAGAATTCGACGCCATACAACCCCCAGCCACGCCCGCCGCCTTGCAGGGCCATGACGACCTTGGCGGCCATGTCCTGCGCGCTTGCGAGCGCGGCGGGGGACATGGCGGCAGGCTGCCAGCTTTCGCGATAATCGCCGCGCTCCTGCCGGTGGCCGATGGGCGGGCAGAAGGCGATGCCGCCTGCATGGCGCACGGTCAGTAGGGTGATCTCGTAGTCGAAGGCGATGAACTGCTCGGCGATCACCCGCGCCCTATCGCCGCGCATATTGGCGACGGCATATTCCCACGCGGCCTCCAGCGCGTCGGGCCCGTCGACCTTGCTCTGGCCCTTGCCCGAGGAGGACATCACCGGCTTCATCACCAGCGGATAGCCGATGCGCGCGGCGATGGCCTCGCACTCGGCGAAGCTCTCGGCATAGCCATATTGCGAGGTCACAAGGCCCAGCTCGCCCGCCGCCAGATCGCGGATCGCATCGCGGTTCATGGTTAGCTGGGCAGCGCGCGCCGAGGGCACCACGGTAAAGCCTTCCGCTTCCAGATCGCCGAGCACCTCGGTGCGGATCGCCTCGATCTCGGGGACGATGTGGTCGGGCTGGTGCTTCTCCGCCGCCGCACGCAGCGCCTCGCCATCGAGCATGGAGAAAACCTCACGCCCGTCCGCCATCTGCATCGCCGGGGCATTGTCGTAGCTGTCACAGGCAATCACCCGCGCGCCCAGGCGCTTGGCGGAAATGACGAATTCGCGGCCCAGCTCGCCCGAACCGAGCAGCAGGATGGTGGCAATATGGCTCATGGGGGAGTGGGTTTAGTGCCCCCGCGCGCCAAGTCCAGTTAGGCAGCGCGTCTGTGCCCCGCAGTTGCGACTTGCCGTCCGCCGCCAGCCCTTGCCAGCACCAGCCCCAGCTCGGCCTCGCGCAATGTCCAGTCGACCGTGCATTCGACACGCGCCAGCCCGGCGCTGGCGGTCAGCTGCGGCGCCTTGGCCGAGGTCGGGGCGGCAAGGCCGGCAAAGGTCGTGAGCACGTCCTCGGCCCATTCGCGGGCACAGCGCGCGGTCATCTCGGGCAGCAGCACGGCAAAGCGCTCGCCATCCAGCTGGGCCAGTTCGTGCCCCGGCGCTGTCAGGGACTGGGTCATCGTCTCGAGGAACTTGGCGAACCCCCACAGCACCTCATCCGCCGTGCGCTGGCCATAGCGCAGCAGCAGCGCGCGCATCGAATCCACCGCGAAGACCGCGACCATCTGCCCGCCGCCACGCGCGAGGTGACGCCTGAGGCTTGCGCAGAAGGCCTGCCGGTTGGCGAGGCCGGTGAGCGGATCGGTCACCGCGCGGCTGTGAAGCTCACCCTCCAGAGAGCGCAGGCGCTGCACCGAGCGCATCAGGCACAGCGCCCCGTCCGGGGTGCCGTTGGTATCGCACATCGGCCTGAGGCTGAGCGCATACCAGCGCTGGCACTGCGCCTCGCGGCAGGTATCACGCTCGGCACAGGCGACGACGGGAAATTCGATCCAGCCGATCTGCGTGCGCCCCGCCAGCACGGCGCTGACGTGTTCGCCAAGAAATCCGGCGTGATCGCGTTCGGCAAGGTCGGTGATATGCGGCAGAAGCAGCGCGCAACTGAGATCGAGACCCAGTTCGGCGATATTCGCGGATGCGTGGATCATGAAGCCGTGCCGGTCGAGCCGGATCACGATATCTCCCGAAGCTTCCTCCAGCAGACCATGCAGCACATGGCCTTCAACGTCATTCAAACCAATTTTCATACCGACAGTGCCCCAGCGGTCCAACGATAGATTCGCCAACTCGCCCTTAGTCAGATTTACTTGGTAACTAACGACCTTCGTATTTAAGAAAACTATCCCCTGTTTTCCCGAATAAGAATCATCTATTGTTTAGTTAAGTAAACTTACTAGACTAAAAAACGAATCACCTCCGGGTTTCGTTTACCATATTTTTCAATTGGGGCAGTCAATCCAATACGTATTGGCGCAGTAGGTAGGGGCTTCTAGGTGCGGGAACCCGCGCAGATCACAGTTCGACCATGATCCGCACCGCCTGCGGGTCGGTGCCATAGGCCTCGGCAATGCGCTGGCGGCAGTCGGCGATGATCGCGTCGATCGCGCGCGCGGGCGGGGCGCTGGGGGTGAGCGCATCGGGCGCAACACCAAGCGCCTGTGCAATCGCATCAATGCGTTCGGGCAGCGGACGGGCCTTGCCCTTTTCCCACGCCCACACGGTCGGCTTGCTGACCCCGAGCGCTGAGGCGACATCGGCAAGCGTCAGCCCCGCCTCGCGCCGCAAGCGATTGATCCGCGCGCCAAGGTTCTCGCCCGCGCCCGCGCCCGGTGTAGCCGGTGCAACGCTTGGCACGCCCGGAGCAAAGCCCTGCAACTGCGCCGCTGCCAGCGCCGCCGGACTGATAGCCCGTTCGAAAGCGCAGCCATAAAGCCGCTCGCTGCGCCACACGATCACGGCAGTGACGACCCCGGCCTCGGGCAGATCGAGCGCGAATTCCTCGCCTGTCCTGAGCGCGAGATCAGTTTCGAGCAGCAGGCCGGCGGCCGAGATGTTATGGATGGTGACATTGGCCTCAAGCCCGTCCGGGCCTGCGCCGGCGAGAAAGCCGCTGGTTTCCAGCCGCAAGGCCCGGCGGGGGGCTGCGCGCTGGCTGTCGCTGTTATCCAGCTGGTCGAGATGGGCCTTGATGGCCATGATGTGCGCCCTTTCGCTCACGAGGAGAGTGAGCGCACAGTCCGGCCCCAAAAGTTAAGACCGCCTCACCAGATATGGTTAAGAGCGGCCAAAGGGATTACTTTTCAGCTAACGCGCCATCCTGGCCCTGCGTAGGGCCGGGATGGCTTGCGCAAGGCGCGCCGATCAGTCCTTCGCGTCGAGCCCGTAAGCCGTGTGCAGCACGCGCACGGCGAGTTCGGTCTCGTCCTCGTCGATCATCACGCTGATCTTGATTTCGCTGGTCGAGATCGCCTGAATGTTGATGCCCCGGTCGGAGAGCGCGCGGAACATCGAGGAGGCGACCCCCGCGTGGCTCTTCATGCCGACGCCGACGACGCTGATCTTGGCGATCTTGCTGTCGGTGATGATGCGGTTGAAGCCGATCTCGCCGCGCCGATCCTCAAGCAGCGCCTGCGCGCGGGCGAGGTCGGACTGGGGCACGGTGAAGGTCACGTCGGTCTCGCCCTTGTCGCGCCCGACGTTCTGGATGATCATGTCGACATTGATCGAGGCCGCCGCGAGCGGCTCAAAGATGTTCGCCACCGCGCCCGGACGGTCGGGCACGCGGGTGAGGATCACCTTCGCCTCGTTCTTGTCATGCGCAATGCCGGTCACAAGCTGGCGTTCCATCAGGCCCTTCTCCACCAATTCGTCCATTTCCTCGTCCGAGACGATCATCGTCCCGGGCAGATCATCGGCAGGCGGCGCGCCTTCGCCGATGAAGCTCGACAGCACCTGCACCCGCACCTTTTCCTTCATGGCAAGGCCGACCGAGCGGGTCTGGAGCACCTTGGCCCCGACGCTGGCGAGTTCGAGCATTTCTTCGTAGGTCACCGCCTTCTGCTTCTTCGCCTTGGCGACGATGCGCGGGTCGGTGGTGTAGACGCCGTCGACATCGGTATAGATGTCGCAGCGGTCCGCCTTGATCGCGGCTGCGACCGCGACCGCCGAGGTGTCGGAACCGCCGCGCCCCAGCGTGGTGACGCGATTGTCCTCGGAAAGCCCCTGGAAGCCCGGAATCACCGCGATTTCGCCCGCTTCCATGCTGGCGATCAGCGCGTCTGCATCGATCGATTCGACCCGGGCCTTGGCGTGGGCTTCGATGGTGTGGATCGGCAGCTGCCAGCCGAGCCAGCTGCGCGACTTGCAGCCCAGCGCCTGCAAGGTGAGCGCCAGCAAGCCGCTCGTCACCTGCTCGCCGCTGGCGACGACCACGTCGTACTCGGCCGGATCATAGAGTGGATTGGCTTCACGGCAGAAGTTCACAAGCCGGTCGGTCTCGCCCGCCATGGCGCTGACGACCACCGCCACCTGATCGCCCCGCGCCGCCTGCGCGCGCACGATATTGGCGACGCGGCGGATGCGCTCCGTCCCGGCCATCGAGGTGCCGCCGAATTTCATCACGATACGTGCCAAGGGGTAAGCTCCCGCTGGTGAGTGTTCGCGCGCGCTGTTAGAGCCTGCGTCGGACAGTTGGAAGCATAATCATCGCGTCAGGAAGTCCGCTGGACAGGAGTGGCGCGCAGCAGGGGCTGGTTGCCCCTGCAAGGGCCGCGACGCAGCCAGCGGGCTTCCTGACGCGACCCCGAAGGGGCGGGCCGCTTTTGGCCCATCGCCACGTCGCTCGTCGGTCACTATGCTTCGGCATGGCTCCCTCCTCGCTTCTCGCGCTGGGCCAAAATCGGCTCCGTGCTAATGCTTCCAACTGTCCGACGCAGGCTCTAGGGGGGGGTTATGGGAAACGCAAACGTCTCGAATGTAACTATCCGTCCTGAAGAGGCCGATTTCTTCGCAAAGCTTGCGCGGGACTGGTGGAACCCCAAGGGGCCGATGGCCTCGCTCCATCAGGTGAACCCGGTGCGGCTGGCCTTTGTGCGCGACGCCATTGACGCGCATTGGCCTGGCGCGGCGGGCACTGCCAAGCCGCTGGCAGGCAAGTCGGCGCTTGATATCGGATGCGGGGCGGGGCTGCTGTGCGAGCCACTGGCGCGGCTGGGCGCGGCGGTCACGGGCGTGGATGCGGCGGCGGAGAATATCGCTGCCGCGGCGGCTCATGCCGAAGCGATGGGCCTCGACATCCGCTACATGGCGGGCGAGGTGGCGGGGCTCGACATCGGCCAGTTCGACCTCGTCACCAGCGTCGAGGTGATCGAACACGTCGCGGACAAGCCCGCCTTCCTGCGCGATGTTGCGGCGCGGCTGGCACCTGACGGGCTGCTCCTGATGTCCACCCCCAACCGCACGGCGGCGAGCCGCGTGCTGCTGGTCGGCGCGGCGGAAGCGGTGGGCTATGTCCCCAAGGGCACGCACCACTGGCAGGACTTCGTCACCCCCGAGGAGCTGGAGGCGCTGCTGGCGGATGCCGGGCTGAGGGTGACGGCCAAGCGCGGGATTGCATGGCGCCCGGGCAAGGGGCTGCACCTGTCGGACGACATGGCGCTGAATTACATCCTGTCGGCGCGGCGCGCCTAGGGACAGGCGCGTCCTTTCAGCGCCCCGTCACTGAACACCCCCGCCACGCCCGCAGCCCTGAGCAACGCCGCCAGCTTCACATCGCCGCAGCCGCGCCCCTTGGGATCATCCCCCGTCCGCAGCATCGCAGGCAGAAATTCGTTCTCCGGCCGCACCGTCCAGGCGTGCACCGCCAGCCCGGCAGCTTTCGCATCGGCGACCAGCGATGTGGGGGAGCCGTCCGCGTTCAGCACCAGCAGAATATGCGCCCCCACAGCATCGGCATATTTTGCCACCTCGGCCAGCCCCGTGGGCGTCACCATCTCGGCATAGCGCATCGCAGGTTCATCCGCCGGGCCTTCGCCGGGGGCGACCAGCTGCACCAGCTTGAACCCCGGCCCGCGCTGCTTCAACCGCTGCAGCGGCGCGATCTCGAAGCTCTGGATGAACACCGGATCCTCCGGCGTGATCCCCAGCTGGCGGAACTCGCGCAGCAGCAGATCGACCATGTCGATGCCCTCGTTCTGGAGCATGAAGGTGGGGTGCTTGAGTTCGGGATAAAGACCGATCCGCCGCCCCGTCTCGGCCTCCTTGGCGCGCACCAGTTTCACCACATCGGCGAAGGTCGGAATCTGATACAACCCATCGAACCGCGCATTGGCCGGGCGCAGGCTGGGGATGCGCTCCTTCGCGCGCAGCGTGCGCAGTTCGGCGAGGGTGAAGTCTTCAGCAAACCAGCCCGCGACCAGCCGGCCATCGATGGTCTTGTCGCGGCGGCGATCCTCGAACTCCTCGCGCGCGGCGACATCGGTGGTGGCCGACAGCTCGTTTTCGTGCCGCACGACCAGCACCAGATCCTTGGTCGCGACCAGATCGGGCTCGATGTAGTCCGCGCCCTGATCGATCGCGCGTTCATAGGCGGCAAGCGTGTGCTCCGGCCGCTCCGCGCTCGCGCCGCGATGGGCGATAATCAGCATTTCGCTCGCCTGCGCCTGCGCCTGTGCGGGGACGGCGGCGAGCAGCAGGGCGGCAAGGGCAAGGCGGGCGTCACGCATCAAGAGCTCCTATCGCGGCGCGCGCGGCGGCGAGCCGCTGCTGGCCTTCCCCGGCAATCCGCACGAACGGGACACCGGCATCGATCAGCACCTGCTCGACGATCATTGCGAACCTGTGACGATCGGCGGGATCGCTGAAGAAGCGGGTGCCATCGTCGACCCAGGGCAGATCGGGTTCGAGCAGGAGGTAGAGATCGGCGCGGGGCGCGGCCATGAGTTCGGGCGGACGCTGGCCCAGCAGCATTTCCGTCCAGGCGGCGGTCATCAGCGCATCGGTATCGGCAATCAGCAGCGGCCCGGCCCATTCGCTGGCGGCGGCGATCATCGCCTGCTGCGCAGCGCCGATCAGC
This sequence comes from Erythrobacter sp. BLCC-B19, assembly GCF_028621955.1. Taxonomy (NCBI): domain Bacteria; kingdom Pseudomonadati; phylum Pseudomonadota; class Alphaproteobacteria; order Sphingomonadales; family Erythrobacteraceae; genus Erythrobacter; species Erythrobacter sp. BLCC-B19. Next base: position 797,924 of record NZ_CP117516.1, on the reverse strand, counting down.
AGCAGATCGCCAAGCGTCAGCGGTTCCTTGTGCGCCTCGCAATGGCTGCGACCATATTCGCCCACGGTCAACGCCCCGGTTTCCTGCGCGAGCCGAGCGGCCAGTGTGGTCTTGCCGGTGCTCTCCGCGCCGTGGAGGCAGATGGTGCGGCGGTAGTGCGCCTGCACGGGGGCGGGGAGGTAGGGCCAATGCGCCGCCGGATCGGCGCGCACCGCGCTGGCGGAAAGGCCTGCGACGGGATCATCGCCAAGGCCCAGCACCCGGCCCCCCAATGGCACGAACAGCCCGCCCACCGCCTGCGCCAGCTCTGCCCCGTAATCCTCGCCAGCGAACAGGTAGTCGATGGGTTCGGGATGCGCAGCGGTGACAATGCCGCGCCAGATCGGCCAGAAATCGGCGCTGTCTTGCGGTGCCTGCGGCACCACTTCGCCATGGCCGACGAAGCGGGCATCCGGGCACAGATCGCGCATCCATTGGAGCCGCGTCTCTCCGGGGATGGGATCGCCGGGCAGCCAGCACACCAGCACCGTCAGCTCGTCCACCAGCGCCCGCGCCGCGCGGATCAGCGAGAGGTGCCCGGCGTGCGGGGGCATGAACTTGCCGAGCAGGAACCCGCGCTTCATGCTGCGATGGCCTCACCGGCTCGCGCGGCTTTCGCCCATTCCCTGAGGCCCGCCACCGCCATCACCAGGAACACCACGTAAAGCCCGGCGGTGAGATAGAGCTCGCGGTTCACATAGACCCCCACCGACAGGACATCGATGGCGATCCACAGGCCCCAGTTCTCGACCCGCCGCAGCGCCAGCAGCACCTGCGCGACGACGCTTGCCCCGGCGATGGTGGCATCGGCAAAGGGCAGCGCGGCATCGGTGTAACGCGCCATCGCCCAGCCGATGGAGAGGCTCGACCCGGCCACCAGCGTGATCGCGACCATGCGCGCGCGCCACCCCATCCACTCGACCGCCACCATCTGCGCCAGCCCCCCGGCGCGCGCCCACAGCCACCAGCCCCAGCCCTGCACAACGAAGAAGAACACCTGCAAGCCTGCCTCGCCATAGAGCCGCGCCTCGGCGAATATGACGAAATAGAGCGCCACCATCGCGAGCCCGAAGGGGTAGTTCCAGATCGAGCGGCGCACCAGCAGGCCGACATTGGCCAGCCCGAGCACGACGGCGATGATCTCCAGCGGGTTCATGGGTCGTGGGCGCGGATCAGCCGAGTGCGGCGGCCCATTCGTCCGCCTTGAACCCGACCAGCAGGCCGCCAGCGTGCTCGACAATCGGCCGTTTGATGACCGAGGGGTTGGCGGCGAGCAGGGCAGGGGCGGAGGCGGCATCGGCGGCGCGGGCCTTGTCGTCGTCCGACAGCGCGCGGAAGGTCGTGCCCTTGCGGTTCACCACGAGGTCGAGCCCAGCCGCCGCAATCCAGCCTGCGATCTTTTCCGGGTCGGCCCCTTCCTTCTTGTAGTCGTGGAAGGTGTAGGCCTTGCCCTGACCGTCCAGCCACGCGCGGGCTTTCTTCACCGTGTCGCAATTGGGGATGCCGTAAAGGTGGATCACGCAACAATCTCCGTTCGCCCTGAGCTTGTCGAAGGGCTGCTTTTGACTTGAGGGCTTCGCTAGAAGAAAGAGCGGCCCTTCGACAAGCTCAGGGCGAACGGGTCAAGGGCGAAAGATGCGCATCGGCAATCGCCACCGCCAGTGCATCCGCCGCGTCGCTCCCGGCAATCGCCACGCCGGGCAGCAGCACCTTGACCATCGCGGCGACCTGCGTCTTTTCCGCCGCGCCGGTGCCGGTGACCGCCTTCTTGACGAGGCGCGCGGCGTGTTCGTTGACGCTGAGGCCCGCCGCCCCGCACGCCGCCAGCACCGCGCCGCGGGCCTGCGCCAGCTTGAGCGTGGACTGGGGATTCTTGTTGACGAAAATCTCTTCTGCCGCCGCGCGGGCAGGGCGGTGCGCGGCGATCACCGCCGCCAGCCCGCTTTGAAGCGCCGCCAGTCGCTCAGGCATGGGTGCGGCCGCATCGGTCTTGATCTGGCCGTTGGCGATGTGGCTGATCCGCGCGCCCTCAGCCCGGATCACGCCCCAGCCGGTCGAGGACAGCGAGGGATCGAGGCCGAGGATCAGCAAGGCCCCCCCTCCCGCCTGCGGGAGGGGGCCGGGGGGTGGGAAAGAGGTTGGCGCAGGCCCACCCCCAGCCCCTCCCGCAAGCGGGAGGGGAGCAGGGTCAACCCAGCTTCTCCATCACCTCGTCCGAGATTTCGTAATTGCCCCACACGGTCTGGACGTCGTCATCGTCTTCGAGCGTGTCGATCAGCTTCATCAGGGTGGCGGCAGTGGCTTCATCGGCTTCCACCGTCAGCACCGGCTTCCATGCGAGCTTCACGTTATCTGCGGGGCCGAGCACCTTCTCAAGCTCGCCTGCCACGCCGTGCAGGTCTTCGGCGGCGGTCCAGATGGTGTGGCCGTCTTCGGACGATTCGACATCATCCGCGCCAGCCTCGATGGCGGCTTCGAGCACCTTTTCCTCGTCGCCCACGTCGGCCTTGTATTCGATCAGCCCGCGCCGTTCGAAGCCGTGGCTGACCGAGCCCTCGCTGCCGAGGTTGCCGCCGTTCTTGCTGAAGGCAGTGCGCACGTTGGTGGCGGTGCGGTTGCGGTTGTCGGTCAGCGCCTCGACGATCAGCGCCACGCCGCCCGGACCGTAGCCTTCATAGCGCATCTCGATATAGTCCTCGCCGCCCGCCTGCGCGGCCTTGTCGATCGCGCGCTGGATATTGTCCTTGGGCATCGACTGCGCCTTGGCGGCGTTGACCGCGAGGCGCAGGCGCGGGTTCATGTCGGGATCGGGCATCCCCATCTTGGCCGCCACGGTGATCTCGCGCGAAAGCTTGGAGAACATCGCGGCGCGTTTCTTGTCCTGCGCGCCCTTGCGGTGCATGATGTTCTTGAATTTGGAATGGCCTGCCATTGGACGATGTCACCGGAAATGTTGAAGCTGTGAGCGCGGCCCTTACTCCGTCAGCGCGGCGGGATGCAAGGGTGGGCGTGGGCGTTCTGACCCTGCGCGAGCGGCTGGCGGATGTGGCGCGGTTTATCATGCGGCCCAGCTTTGTGGCGCGACCGATGGCTTGGCGGCCCGGGTTCGTCATGACCTGGGCGGTCCTGACCGTGCTGACTCTGCTGGCGGTGCTGCTGGCGAGGGTGTTGATCGAGGCAATCCTCGGGCCTGCCGGGGTTCTGCCCGAATCCACCCTCACCGCCCGACCTGACCTGCGCCAGGTGGCGCTGGTAGTGATCGTCGCCCCGCTCCTGGAGGAGACTCTGTCGCGCGGCTGGCTGAGCGGACGGCGGGCGGCACTGCGCTTTGCCCTGTATGGCGCGGCGGCCCTTGGGCTGCTGCTTGCGGCTTTGATTGCACCGCAGGGCTTGCGCAAAATCGTTGCGCTGGCGGGGGCGGTCACGGTGTTGGTCGGGTTGATCCAGTGGAGCATCACCCGCCACCGTCAACGCAACCGCGTCGTGCCCGGCTGGTTCATCCGCAACTTCCGCTGGCTTGCGTGGGGCTCGTCACTGGCCTTTGCGTTGCTGCATCTAGGCAATTACGAAGCGCTGACACACCCGCTGGGCCTGCTGGTGGTCTCCCCGCTGATGCTGGGCGGGATGCTGCTGGCCTATACCCGCACTCGGTTGGGGTTGCGGGCGGCGATGGCGCACCATGCCGCCTACAACGCGGTGCTGGTCGGCCCGGCGTGGGCGTTCGGGTAAGGCCTAAACCCTGACCGCCGTCCCGCTGGCGCTCACCATCAGCATCGATCCATTGGGCCCGATCACCTCGTAATCGAGATCGATGCTGACAACCGCATTGCCGCCGAGCGACGCGGCTTCGGCCTGCAATTCCTCGATCGCCTGCTTGCGCGCGTCGGCGAGGATGCGCTCATAGCTGCCCGAACGCCCGCCGACGATGTCGCGGATATTGGCGAACAGATCGCGGAACAGGTTGGCGCCGACGATCACCTCGCCCGTGACGATGCCGAGGTAGTCCTGGATTGGCCGCCCTTCGAGCGTGGGCGTGGTGCTGACGATGATGCCGCGCGAATCTTTCCAGGGGGATGCCATTGCTGTGTTTCCTCTCAATGCTGTCTTATTGCGATAACACAGCGCTGCGAAAGTTCAATGACATCCCGCGAGGCTTACGCCATCCCAAGCGCGTTCTTGTAGGTTTCCAGCAGCATATCCTGCTCGCTGCGGTCGTCGGGCTTCATCTTCCTGAGGCGCACGATCTGGCGCATGATCTTGGGATCATAGCCGACCGCCTTGGCCTCCATGTAGACATCGCGGATGTCGTCGGCGATGCCCTTCTTTTCCTCTTCGAGGCGTTCGATGCGCTCGATCAGCAGGCGCAGGCGGTCGTCGGTGGCGTCAGCCATGGGGGGGTCTCCATCGGAATTTGAGAATCGGTTGGCAGGGGCGATAGCCAGAGCCTGCCGCCGATTGAACCGCCCGCGAAAATTATTCCTGTGCGTTCTTCGCTACGCTGGCCTGCATCCGGGCGAGTTGCTCGTCGGTCGCGGGGGTCTGGCGGGTCGCCTTCCATTCGGCGCTCGGCATCCCGTGGATCACTTCGCGCGCCTCCTCCTTGTCGCCCGGATAGCCCGCCTCGCGGATCCAGTCGGCAAGGCAATTGCGGCAGAAGCCGGCGAGCCCCATCAGATCAATGTTCTGCGCATCGTGGCGATGCTGGAGGTGGCGCACCAGCCGGCGAAAGGCGGCGGCGGCCTGTGCGTCATCCAGCGCATCGAGCGGATCGGCATTGCTATTCATCGCGGCTTTTCCTTGAGTTGAAATGCGCCTGTGCCATAGGCCATCTTCAAGAGGGATAGCCAATAATGTCACGACGCGATCAGTCACGGATCGACCCGCGCGGCCGCAAGGTCAAGATTCTCGCCACCATCGGCCCGGCCAGCCGCTCGCCCGAGATGCTGGAACGGCTGGTGCGGGCCGGCGCAGACGCCTTCCGCCTCAACATGAGCCACGGCGTTCATGCCGATCACGAGCCGGTGGTCGCCGCCATCCGCGCGCTGGAAAAGCAGTATGCGCGGCCCATCGCGATCCTCGCCGACCTGCAAGGGCCGAAGCTGCGCGTCGGCACCTTCAGGGATGGGCAGGCGGTGATCCGCCATTCGGGCCACTTCGTGCTCGACCGCGACGAGACGCCGGGCGATGAAAACCGCGTCTGCCTGCCGCATCCCGAACTGTTCGGCATCATGGAGCGCGGGCAGCGACTGCTGATCAACGACGGCAAGATCCGTCTGAAGGTGCTGGAAGCCGATGGCAGCCGCATCCTGTGCAGCGCCGAAGTCGGCGGGGTGATCTCCGACCGCAAGGGCGTCAACGTCCCCGATGCCGAAGTGCCGATCCCGGCCATGACCGAAAAAGACCGCCGCGACCTCGCCTTCGCCACCGAGCACGGGGCGGACTGGATTGCGCTCTCTTTCGTGCAACGCCCCGAGGACATCGCCGAAGCGCGCAAGCTGATCGGCCACCACGGCACCGCGATCTGCGCCAAGATCGAGAAGCCCAAGGCGGTCGACCGGCTTGAATCGATCATCGAACTGGCCGATGGCATCATGGTCGCGCGCGGCGACTTGGGCGTGGAGCTGGAACCCTATGAGGTGCCGCCGCTCCAGAAGAAGATCGTCAGCATGGCGCGCCGCGCGGGCAAGCCGGTGATCGTGGCGACGCAGATGCTCGAAAGCATGATCGAAAGCCCCTCGCCGACCCGCGCCGAAGTCTCGGACGTGGCGAATGCGGTCTATGACGGGGCGGACGCGGTGATGCTCTCGGCCGAAAGCGCGGCGGGCGCGTGGCCGGAAGAATCGGTCGCGATGATGGACCGGATCGCGGTGCAGGTGGAAAATGACGAGGATTACAAGGCGCGTGTGCGCTTCCTCGATACGCCGCCCGATGCGACCACCTCCGACGCGCTGGCCCATGCCTGCATGACCATTGCCGATACCGTGCCGATCAGCGCGATCACGGTGTTCACCACCTCAGGCTCGACCGCAAGGCGCGTGGCGCGCGAGCGGCCCGCGACCCCGATGCTGGTGCTCACCCCCTCGCCCCGCACCGCGCGCCGGGTGGCGCTGCTGTGGGGCGCGCACGCGGTGGCGACCAAGGATATCGGCAGCTTCGAAGAGATGATCGGCAAGGGCAAGCGCATGGCGCTGCGCCACGGTTTCGCCAGCGGCGGGGCCAAGCTGATCGTGCTGGCAGGCGTGCCGTTCGGGACGCCGGGGGCGACCAACCTGCTCCATGTCGTCAGCGTCACCGGCGACGAACTCGACAAGCACAAGAGCTGACGCGTCAGAACGACTGGCTGACCCTGAGGTTCAGGCGCGGCGAGTTGTCGCCCGTGTCATAGCGGTCTTCGGTGAGCGGCACGGCGACTTCGAAATCGAGGTCGAGATCGCGGGTGATGTCGGTGCGCAGGCCTGCGCCGCTCGACGCCAGCGTGCCGCCGCCCAGTCCGCCCTCGAGGTTCGAGACCGTCCCGCCATCGGCAAAGGCGTAAAGCTGCACCTGCCTGACCGCACCCAGCGCGCGCGGCCAGTCATAGCGCAGTTCGATCAATCCGGCCGCGCCCTCGTCGCCCACGCGCTGGGCAAAGTCATAGCCGCGCAGGAAGCTGTTGCCGCCCAGCGTGAAGCTTTCGCCGATCAGCAGCGGGGCGGTCGAGAGCTGGCCGACGCTTGCCAGCTGAAGGCTGACCCGCGGGGCGATCCCGCGCCGCCAGTTGAGCCACCAGCTCAGCGTCGTGAAATCGGGCGCGGCATCGAGGCGCGAGGCGAGCGGGTCGCCGGTGTCGGTCGCGGCGAGGATCGGCAGCCCCTGGCTCACTGTCGCGCGGCCCTGAAGGTTGCCGCCCGCCAGCCGCCCGAAGCCATAGAACCCCAGCCGGGCGAGCGCGATCCGGTCATGCCGGGCAAGCGTGCCGAAGCGGTCCTGCCGCAAGTCCTGCACCTCGCCGCTCGCTTCGAGCCACAGGCTGCGCTGGGGTGCGCGCATCAGCGGGTGGCGCAGCTTGAGACCGCCCTGCCACGCCTCGCCCAGCAGTTCGCGGTTGGCGAGGTAAGCCCCTGGCTCGGTGCGTGAAAAGGAACCGAAAGCGCCCAGGCTGGTGCCGGCATCGTTCACGATCACGCTGTACCGCGCGCTGAAGAAGGCCAGCTCCTCCGGATCGAGCGGGGTCAGCGAGATGCTGAGATCGACCCGGTCGCGCGGCGAGATCAGGCCGTTGGCGTCGAAGTCGATACGGGCGCGCACCGGGCCCAATGGCTTGGTGCCGTCGGTCGCCAGCTGCACCGCGCCGCTCGCGTCACTGCGTCCGGCATCGACCACCAGAATGCGGCGCTGGCCCTCGCGCTCGAAGCGGGTGGAGCGGATCCACACGCCGGGCAGGTCGTCGGCCAGCAGCACCGCGCGCTGCAAGGCGGCGAGCGTCAGCGGGCGGTCGTTGACGAGCCGTTCCAGCTGGCGACGGATCGCAGGATCATCCGAGCCTTCGACCCGCACCGCATCGATCGCGCCTTCATCGACCCGCACCCGCAGCATCCCGCCGGTGAGGGTCTGTTCGGGGATCCATGCGGTGGCAAGGACGTAGCCTTCGGCACGCGCCCGCGCCGCGATCGCATCGGTCAGGCGCGCCAGCTCGGCGCGGGCCAGCGGGCGACCGGCAAAAGGCTCGATGGTCGCTGCAAAATCGGCGCGGTTCATTGCCGTCAGCCCGTCGATCACGATGGCGCCGACATCGAGCGGCGTATCGGCCCCGGTGGCGGCGAGCGGGGTATCGAGCACCGGCAGCACCTCGATCCGAACGGGCTCGGCGGGAGACGGCGGCAGCGTGTCGCGGGCAAGATCGGCGCCGGGATTGGTGCGGTCGAGCACATCCTGTGCGGCCAGCGGAGTGGTGGCCAGCAGCAGGATCGTTGCACCGCAGTGATTAACCGCACCCCGAATCAAGGCATCATCCCGTTTGCAGATGTAGCCTGTATCCTAGTCCCGAAAGGTTAATGATTGCCGCGCGTAAAGCGTCGTTAACTATCTGCATAAACGGGATGTGCGCCTCTTTGACTGTATCGGGCAGGGTCGGAGAGTTTGTATGCGTATCTTGTCTCGTCTTTTATTGCCGCTGCTTGTGATGCTGTTCAGCCCGACCGTGGCGCTGGCTGCCAATGGCGGCTGGACAGTCAGCGAGGTCAAAGGCAGCGTCACGCTCATCGACGCGCGCGGCACGCGGGCGGCGACGGTCGGCGCGGCCTTGCCCGCCGGCACCGCCATCCGCACGGGCGAGCGCGCCTCGGCGGTGCTGGTGCGCGGGCGCGAATTCGTGACCATGCGCCAGAACGCCCAGCTCAGGATCGTCCCGACCGAAAGGTCGCGCGGGGTGATCCAGATCCTGCAGGACTTCGGCAGCGCGCTGTTCAACATCGACAAGCAGGACAAGCCGCATTTCGGGGTCGAGACGCCCTATCTTGCGGCGGTGGTGAAGGGGACGACCTTTGTCATCACCGTCACCGACGAAGGCGCGAGCCTGCAGGTGACCGAAGGCGCGGTCGAGGCGGCGACCAATGACGGCGGGGTGCGCGAGTTGATCCGCCCCGGCACCGTGGCGATGATCGCGGCGGCCGATCCGCTGCGCATGGTGGTCGAAGGCGAGGGGCGGCGCGTGCTCGATTCCCCCGCGCGCGCCGCGAGCGGCGCGGCTCCGGCGGCGGTGCAACCGGCTGCGGCGACCTCCAACCGCAGCGGCCCGGTACGGATTGAGGCGCCCATCGTCAGCGCCCCGCGCGATCTGGGCGAAGTCTCGAATGGGTTCGCCTCGGGCGAGGTCGCAGTGCTCGCCGCGAATGTTGCGGCCGATAACACCGCGCGCGGCAGGGATGCCCCGGTGAACGACAATCGCGGCCGTGTTTCCGATGGCGAGGTCTGCGCGGGCGGCTCGTGCAGCAACGGGAACGGTAACGGGAACGGTAATGGCAGCGGCGGTGACGGCTCCAATGGTAACGGCGGCGGTGGCGACGGCTCCAATGGGAACGGCAACGGCAACGGCAACGGGAACGGGAACGGCAACGGCGGCGGTGGCTCCAACGGCAACGGTGGTGGCGACGGCAGCAACGGTAATGGGAACGGCAACGGCAACGGTGGTGGAGGCGGTTCCAACGGTAACGGCGGCGGCGGCGACGGCAGCAATGGCAACGGCAACGGCAATGGAGGTGGCTCCAACGGCAACGGGAACGGCGGCGACGGCTCCAACGGCAACGGCAATGGGAACGGTGGCGGGAACGGGAACGGAAACGGCGGCGGCGACGGTTCCAACGGCAACGGCAACGGCAACGGCAACGGCAACGGCGATGACAATGGCAACGGCAACGGCGGCGACGATGGCAACGATGGTAACGGCGACGACGACGGCGATGACGGAAACGGCAACGGCAACGGCAACGGCAACGGCAACGGCAACGGGAACGGGAACGGGAACGGGAACGGAAACGGGAACGGCGGCGGGCCTCGCAACCTCATCGGTGGTGCCCCGCCGCTCGACATTCGCCTGAGCAGCCCTACCGCCAACGTGCGGCCCTGAGCCGATAGCTGTTGACCGCGATGACCTCCCGGCACACCTTTGCTCCGCTCGCCGCGGCGGCCCAGCGCGGCGATGCCTGGCATATCCGCCTGCTGATGGTCGCGGCGCTTGCGCTGGCGGTGACCACCGCGGCGCTGACCGGAGCGTTTCGCGGCACCGAAAGCCGGATCGAAGAAGCCTCTTTCAGCCTCCTCAGCCGCCCGGCCAGCGGGCAGGTTCATGTCGTCGAGATGGACGCAGCCTCGATGGCGGCGATCCAGCGCTGGCCTTGGCCGCGCGGCAATTACGCCGAAGTCGTCCGCGCGCTCGATGCCGCAGGCGTGCGCTCGATCAGCTTCGATGTCGACTTTTCCAGCGGCGCCGATCCTGAAGGCGACCGCGCCTTTGCCGACGCGATTGCCAATGCACGCGCGACGGTGATGCTGCCGACCTTCAGTCAGAGCACCGGCTTCGGCGAGGCGCGCCAGCTCGACACGCTGCCCATCCCGATCCTGCGTGATGCCGCGCATCTTGCCTCGGTTTCGGTCCGGCACGACCCGGATGGCTATGTCCGGCGGATGCCGTTCGGCACGATCACCGGCGATACCGCGCGCCCCTCGCTCGCGGTGCTGGCGGCAGGCCGGGCGGGGATGGCGGATGCGACCTTCCCGGTCGATTTCGCGATCGATCCGGCGACGCTCCCGCGGCACAGCTTTATCGCCGTTGCGCGCGGCACGCAGCCGTTGGACGGCCTTGCCGGCAAGGACGTGATCATCGGTTCGACTGCTGTCGAGCTGGGGGATCGCTATCTCGTGCCGCGCAATGGCGTCATTCCCGGCGTCATCATTCAGGCGCTGGCGGCCGAGACCCTGCTGAGCGGTGTGCCGACCTATGGCGTGTGGCCGCTGCCGTTGCTGCTGGCGGCGGTGCTGGCCTATGGCGTGCTGGGCGCAAGGCAGCGCCATGCGGCGCTGGTGCGCGCGGGCGGCGCGCTGCTGGTGCTGCTGGCGGCCTGGCTCGGCGCGCGCGTGCTGTTTCATATGTGGTTCGCCCTGGTGCCGGCCATGCTGCTGGTCAGCGCGGCGGGTGCGATCCGCTATGTCACGCTGACCCAGCGCCTTGCCGCGCTTGGCCGGCAGATCGATCCCGAAAGCGGCCTGCCCAACCGCATTGCGCTCTACGCGCGGGCAGGGGCCGAGGGCGAGCGCTTCCTCGTCGCTGCGCAGATCGACGATTTCGACGCGCTCAAGCTGGCGGTTGCCGCGGACGACTTCGGCACCCTGCTGCGCCGTATTGCCGAGCGTCTGCAGGTCGCAGGGGGCGGCAACACGGTCTACCGGATCGAAGATCGCACCCTGCTGTGGGTGTCTGCGCTGCCGATCGACGAGCTGGAAGCGCAGCTTGCCGGGATCCGGGCGCTGATGCGCAGCCCATTCGAGATTGCCGGGCGCAGGCTGGGCGTATCGCTGACATTCGGCGCTGCCGAGGTCAAAGGCGCGGGGGCGGTGGTCAATGCTGTCCACGCCGCCAGCCAGGCGCGGCGCGCGGGCAAGTTCTGGCGGCTCCACACGATTGGCGAAGGCGAAACCGCCAGCCAGCAGTTCTCGCTGCTGGGCGAGCTGGAAGAGGCGCTGCGCAGCGGCAATATCATGGTGCTCTATCAGCCCAAGCTCAACCTGGCGACCCGCCAGATCGATGCGGTCGAGGCGCTGGTGCGCTGGAACCATCCCGAGCGCGGTCTGTTGCCGCCCGATTGCTTCATTCCGGTGATCGAGGAGGCGGGGCGGATCGACGATCTGACCATCGCGGTGCTGTCCCGCGCGCTGGAGGATATGCGCGGCTGGTGTGATCGCGGGCTGACGATCGGGGTTGCGGTCAATATCTCGGCCGCGCTGCTCACCTCCGAAAACTTCGCCAACCGCGCGCTGGCGGCGGTGGTGCGCGCAGGTGCTCCGGCGCAGCGGATCACCTTCGAAGTCACCGAAACCGCGCAGTTCGAGGACACCGATGTGGCCATCGCCACGCTCGAACGCTTCCGCGCGGCTGGTATCCGCATTTCGATGGACGACTACGGCACAGGTCAGTCAGCGCTCAACTATCTCAAGCTGCTGCCCCTGTCTGAGCTGAAGATCGACCGGATGTTCGTGGCCCAGGCCCATGTCGACAAGGGCGATGCGCTGCTGGTGGGATCGACCGTGCAGCTGGCGCACGAGCTGGGCCTCAAGGTCGTGGCCGAAGGGATCGAGGAGGCCGCGTGCCTCGCTTTCCTCGAAACGATCGGTTGCGATTATGCGCAGGGCTATTTCGTCGGACGGCCCTTGCAGGCGGATGATCTGGCGGCGCTGGCGGCTGGCGAGGCAAGCACGCCCCGCCCCGCAGCGGCGGCCTGAGAGCGCTTCTCGACCAGCATCCCAGCCGGCCCGTCGAAGCGCTCCGTCACCCCTTCATTTGCGTCATACGGGCTGATAGGTGTTGCCTGATCCTCCGGCAGAGGCCGGATCGCGACAGGGAGGCTCCAAGGATATGAGGCAAGCGTTCAAGAGTGTGGCGATGGCCGGGACGATGGCTTTGGGCCTTGCCGGCTGCGTGGTCAGCATCAACGACGATGCGCCGGACCGCGCCGACGCGGTGCCCCCGCCGCCGGTGCCGATGACCTGCAATGCGGCCAAGGCACAAGATTACGTCGGGCAGAACGCCACCCAGTCCAAGGGCGAGGCGATCCTCAGGGCGAGCGGCGCAAGGTCGTTGCGCTGGGGGCCGCCGAATGGGGCGTGGACAATGGACTACCGCGAAGACCGGGTGAATGTGCGCTATGACGCGGCAATGACAATCACCGAGATCACCTGCGGATGAGCATGAGACAGCGGGCGACTTCGGGCTCGCCGTTCGAGGCGACCTTCGGGTTCTGCCGCGCGGTGCGAACCGGCAATCGGATCGTCGTCGCGGGAACCGGGCCGGTTGAGCCCGACGGGTCGACCACCCCCGGCGGCGCGGCGGAACAGGCCGAGCGGTGCCTGACGATCATCGTTGCCGCGATCGCGGAACTGGGCGGCAGTGCGGCTGATGTGATGCGCACCCGGATGCTGCTGACCGACCCGGCCGATCAGGATGCGGTCGGCGCGGTTCATGCCCGCTTCTTTGGCGGAGCGCCTCCGGCTGCGACCATGGCGGGAGTGGCCTGGCTGTGCCGCCCGGAATGGCGGGTCGAGATCGAAGCCGAAGCGGTCATCGCTGACTGATGCGCCGGGCGTTGCACTATGCAGGGGCGATCATCGCCGGGGCGTTGTCCGGTCTGGGCAGTGCGCTGTGGGGCGCGGGGCTGTGGCCAGCCTCGAGCAATATGGCCTTCGGCAACGTCGATGCCGGCGGCTGGCGCAGCGATTTTGCGGTGGGGTCTGAGGCGGCCGATCCCTACACCCGGCTGCGCGTCGCCCGCCACGGCTTGCTGGCGCTGGCCAAGAGCGAGGCCGTGTACTTCACCCGCACCACCGATGATGCCGGAGCGCCCTTGCGCGAAGCCTGCACCTATCGCCTGAGCGGCGGGGCAATGCCTGCGCAGTGGTGGTCGGTGACCCTCTATGATGCCCGCAGTATGCTCCCGGCCAACACGGACAATGCCCTGAGCGTCAACGCTCAGAGCTTTGGCGAAGGCGCTTGGTCTGCGGTGATCGGGCCGAGGCGGCCGGCGGACGGCGCGGCGTGGATTTCAACCAGGGGTGCAGGAGACTTCGACCTGACCCTGCGGCTTTACGTCCCCGAAGCGGCACTGCTGCGCGATCCCGACAAGGTTCTCGCCCCGCCCCGCATCGAGCGACTGGCGTGCGGCGCATGAGGCGCTGGATCGCCCCCGCGCTGGCGCTGGTTCTCACCGCCGGGCTGACGCATGGCCTGACGCTCGCGCTTGGCCCCGGCGTCATCATGGACCGCGCAATGGCCGCGCTGGAAGCGCGCGGCGTATCGCTCCACGCCTTCACCACGCCGCAGCGGGTGACGCCGACGACGCAGCAGGTGGTGCGCTCCTCGCCCGATCTCTACTACGCGCTGTGCCGGTATGACCTGACCAAGCCCGCGGGCAGCGGCGCCGTAGCGCCGCGGGTCGAGATCACGATGGCCAAGTGGGACGCCTACCAGTCGCTCTCCTTCTTTGACGCGCGCACCAACAACTTCGCCACGATCCGGGGGGAGGGCAAGGCGATCCGCGTCAGCCTCAGGCGCGGTGTCGGTGAGAGCGGCCCAGTCGAGGCATTCCGCCCTGACGATGCCGGGCGCAATGGCCGTGATTTCGTGGTGAACAGCCCGACCGATACCGGCATCATCCTGATCCGCCGTCTCGCGCCGTCAGCCGAAGCCTTTGCCAAGGCGTTGGAAGCGGGCAAGGCCGACGACTGCCAGTTCGCGCTGGTGCCAACGATCGTCTACTGACGCTCCGCCAGCCGCGCCTCGACCAGCGCGATCAGTGCGGCGAGATCGGGCAGTGCGTCCAGTTCTGCCGCGCTTGCCAGCACGCGCGGGGGCGCATCGCCCTCGGCCAGCAGGATTGCGGGCAGGGCGATGGCGAGGCCGGGGAAGGCGGCGGCAAAATCATCCTTGTGGTGGAACACGCGGGCCAGCGGCAGCCCGTCCAGAAACCGCCGCCAGCCCCCGTGCATCGACACCCAGCCATAGGTCAGCGCGCATAGCGAGCAGGGGTAGGTTGCAGGCCGCACCACCTTCCACACCGCGTCCTTCACCGCGTTCAGCCAGCCGCTGTCGGCATTGTAGACGAGGATCAGGCGGGCAGCGTGGGTGGTCATGGTGTCAGCTTCGTATCCACATGGCCGGAAGGTTGCAGCAATTGCCTCGCGCCTAGCAAAAAACCACCCGTGAACGCGGCCCGCCAGCCTTTTCCAAGCCCCCAAACCCGGTTAGAGCACCTGCCCATGACTGGCCAATTCCAACTCACCGACGATCAACTGGCGATCCAGGAGGTCGCGCAGCGCTTCACCGCAGACCGCATCACGCCCTTCGCGGCCGAGTGGGACGAGAAGCACATCTTCCCCCGCGATGTCATCAAGGAGAGCGCCCAGCTCGGCTTCGGGGCGATCTATGTCTCGGAAGAATCGGGCGGGATCGGCCTCGGACGGCTGGAGGCGGCGCTGATCATGGAGGCGATGGCCTATGGCTGCCCTTCGACCTCCGCCTTCATCTCGATCCACAACATGGCCGCGTGGATGATCGACCAGTTCGGCGGCGCGGACGTCAAGGCGAAGTATCTCCCCGACCTCGTCACGATGGAGAAGATCGCGAGCTACGCCCTGACCGAACCCGGCAGCGGATCGGATGCGGCGGCGCTCAAGACCAGCGCGCGGCTCGATGGCGATCATTACGTCCTCAATGGCACCAAGCAGTTCATCTCGGGCGGCGGGGTGAATGATGTCTACGTCACGATGGTGCGCACCAGCGACCACAAGTCGAAGGGCATCACCTGCCTCGTGATCGACAAGGACACCCCCGGCGTCAGCTTCGGCGCGCCGGAGAAGAAGCTCGGCTGGAACGCCTCGCCCACCGCGCAGGTGATCTTCGAGGATGCGCGCGTGCCGGTCGCCAACCGCGTCGGGGACGAGGGCGAGGGCTTCCGTTTCGCGATGATGGGCCTCGACGGCGGTCGCCTGAATATCGGCGCTTGCTCGCTCGGCGGGGCGCAGCGGTGCCTCGACGAGGCGATTGCCTATACCAAGGATCGCAAGCAGTTCGACCAGCCGGTGGCCGATTTCCAGAACACCCAGTTCATGCTCGCCGACATGGCGACCGATCTGGAAGCCGCGCGCGCGCTGCTTTACCTCGCCGCGGCCAAGGTGACCGACAACGCGCCCGACAAGTCGCGCTTTTCCGCGATGGCCAAGCGGCTGGCGACCGACAGCGGATCCAAGATCGTCAACGACGCGCTGCAATTGTTCGGCGGCTATGGCTATCTCAGGGACTACCCCATCGAACGCTTTTGGCGCGACCTGCGCGTGCACTCGATCCTTGAGGGCACCAATCAGGTGATGCGCATGATCGTGGGCAGGGATCTGCTGCGGCAGTAAATGGGCACTCGGCTGGCCCTCACGACATTGCTGGTGCCCGGTTACGACGCGGGCATCGCCTTTTGCGTGGGCGGGCTCGGGCTCGATCTGATCGAGGACAGCGACATGGGCGGCGGCAAGCGCTGGGTGGTGGTCGGCGGCAAGGATGGCGGGCGCTTGCTGCTTGCCAAGGCCGCCACTGACGCGCAGAGCGCTGCCATCGGCAACCAGACCGGGGGGCGCGTGGGCTTTTTTGCTCACACCGATGATTTCACAGGCACCCATGCACGGCTCGTCGAAGCAGGGGCGAAATTTGAAGAACAGCCGCGCCATGAAAGCTACGGCACGGTGGCAGTGTTCAGCGATCCTTTCGGCAATCGCTGGGACCTGATCGAACCGAAAGAAACGGGGCAATGACTGACGACGTTCTGATCCGCACCAATGGCCCGGTCGGCCATATCAGCCTCAACCGCCCGAAGGCGCTTCATGCGCTGACGCTGCCGATGTGCCACGCGATCAGCGCGGCCTTGAGCGAATGGGCGGCTGATGATGCCATCAAGGCGGTGATCATCGACCATGCCGAGGGCCGCGGCTTCTGCGCCGGGGGCGACATCGCCTTCCTGCGCGATTCGGCACTGAACGATGGCGGCGTGTCGGGACGGAAGTTCTTCCACGACGAATATCAATTGAACCACCAGATGTTCACCTACGCCAAGCCGATCGTCGCCTTCATGGACGGCATCACGATGGGCGGCGGCGTCGGCATTTCGCAGCCCGCCAAGTTCCGGGTGGCGACCGAAAACACCCGCTTTGCCATGCCCGAGACCGGGATCGGCCTGTTCCCCGATGTCGGCGGCGGCTGGTATCTTGCGCGCCTCGGCCAGCGCTTGGGCCAGTTCCTCGCCTTGACCGGGGCGCGGCTCGACGGGTCGGAGTGCCTGTGGACGGGTCTGGCGACGCATTACGCCCCGCACGAGATGCTCGAGGATTTGAAGGCCCGAATCCACGATCACCCCGACCGCATCGCGGGGGTGCTGAGCGAGCCGGTCGGCACTCCGCCCAAGGCGCGGATCGAGGCCAATGCCGCGACCATCGCCAAGCACTTCGCCTCCGACCGCTACGAGGACATCCTCGCCAGCCTCGAAGCCGCCGCCGAAGCGGGCGACAACTGGGCCGCGACCGAGCGCAACACCTTGGGCACCAAAAGCCCGCAGACCTGCAAGGTCGCGCTGCGCCAGCTCGCCGAGAGCGCCAAGCTCAGCGATTTTGCCGACAATATGCGGATGGAATACCGCATCGCCAGCCGCGTCCTCACCCGCCCCGACTTTGCCGAGGGCGTGCGCGCGGTGATCGTCGACAAGACCGGCGATCCCAAGTGGAACCCCGCCACCCCCGAGGAGGTCACAGACGACCTGCTCGACGCGATCTTCGCGCCTCTGCCGCAAGGCGAGGAGTGGACGCCGCTGGCCTAGCAAATTGCGGGTTGCCCGCTTCGTCATTGCGAGCGAAGCGAAGCAATCCATGGACCATCGCCATGGACTGCCGCCCCGGTCTGGTAAGGGCCTGCGGATCCTCGCGATGACGAACGGGGAAGAGAAATGACCTACGAAACCATCACCGCCGAAACCGATGCCCGCGGCACCAAGGGCGTCACGCTGCTGACGATCAACCGCCCGCAGGCGCTGAACGCCCTCAATTCCAAGGTGCTCGAAGAGCTGATCCACGCCTTCGCCGCCTATCAGGCCGACAGCACCCAGCTCTGCGCGATCCTCACCGGCAGCGGCGACAAGGCCTTCGCCGCCGGGGCCGACATCAAGGAAATGAGCGAGAAGGCGGCGACCGACTTCTACCTCGACGATTTCTTCAGCCCCTGGACCAGCGAGATCGTCAAGAAGACCCGCAAGCCCTGGATCGCCGCGGTCAACGGCTTTGCGCTGGGCGGCGGGTGCGAGCTTGCCATGATGGCGGATTTCATCATCGCCTCCGACAAGGCCAAGTTCGGCCAGCCGGAAATCAAGCTTGGCGTGGCGCCGGGCATGGGTGGCAGCCAGCGGCTGACCCGCGCGATCGGCAAGTCGAAGTCGATGGAAATGTGCCTCACCGGCCGGATGATGAACGCCGAGGAAGCCGAGCGCAGCAATCTGGTCGCGCGCGTCGTGCCGCATGAGGAGCTGATCGCAGAGAGCCTCAAGACCGCCGCAACCATCGCCGCCATGCCGCCGATGGCGACCATCGCCAACAAGGAGATGGTGAATTCGGCCTTCGAAATGACGCTCGATCAGGGCCTGATCGTCGAGCGCCGGATCTTCCAGATCCTCACCGCCAGCGAGGACAAGGCGGAAGGGATGGCCGCCTTCATCGAAAAGCGCGAAGGGCAGTGGAAGGGGCGGTAAGCAAGTCCCCCTCCCGCTTGCGGGAGGGGTTAGGGGTGGGAATGCACCTCGCGCCTTTGCATTAATCTCGCGGGAAGCGGGCCCACCCCCGGCCCCTCCCGCAAGCGGGAGGGGAGAGACAGCATGAAAGTAGCCTTTATCGGCCTCGGCAACATGGGCGGCGGGATGGCCGCGAACCTTGTGAAGGCTGGCCACGACGTCCGCGCCTTCGACCTCAGCGACGCCGCGCTTGCCGCCGCGCGCGAGGCGGGGTGCGCGACCTTCGCCACTGCGAAGGAGGCCTGTCAGGGCGTCGAAGCGGTCGTCTCGATGCTGCCGAACGGGCAGATCGTCAAAGCGGTCTATTGGGACAATGTGATCGGCCATGCCCCCGAAGGCGCGATTCTGCTCGACTGCTCCACCATCGACGTCGCCACCGCGCGCGAGGTGATCGAAGTGACCGAAGCGCACGGCTACCAGATGGTCGATGCCCCTGTCAGCGGCGGGATCGCGGCGGCGGCGGGCGGCACGCTGACCTTCATGGTCGGCGGCTCTGACGAAGCCTTCGCCCGCGCCCAGCCGATCCTTGCTGCGATGGGCAAGGCGGTGATCCACGCAGGCGGACCCGGAACGGGTCAGGCGGCCAAGATCTGCAACAATATGCTGCTGGCGATCCACATGATCGGCACCTGCGAAGCCTTTGCCATGGCCGAAAAGCTCGGGCTCGACGCGCAGACCTTCTACGACATCTCCAGCGTCTCATCCGGCCAGTGCTGGTCGATGACGTCCTATTGCCCGGTGCCCGGCGTCGGCCCGGTGACGCCCGCGGACAATGGCTATCAGGGCGGGTTTGCCGCCGGGCTGATGCTCAAGGATTTGAAGCTGGCGATGGAAGCGGCTGCGGGCGCGGGGGCCAAGGTCGAGCTGGGCGAGCACGCCCGCGCGATCTATGAAGCCTTCGCCGCCGAGAACGCCGCGACCGACTTCTCCGGCATCATCCGCACGCTCTAGCGCGGCAATCTGGGGCAGCGCCGTTCGGCGGCGGTGCGCAAACTGGCGGCGGCCGCGGGATCGCGCCGCTTGAGCACGCGCACCGACTGACCAAGCGCGGCGCAATCAAAGGCTGCGCCGCGCGCAAGGCTGTCGGCCGTGATCGCACTGAATGCCGCTGGCGGCATCACCCGCGGACCGCGCCCCAGAAAGGCCGCGTGCCACCGTTCACCGCCGACCACGATCGCCACCATCGTGGACTGCCCGAGGCCGCCGGGCTTGGCCAGCACTGCCGTGCCGAGCTCGCTCAGCAACGGCTCTGGTGTGCCATCGCGCAGGAAGAGAGCCGCATAGCGGCGTGCCGCCTCAGCCTCGTCGCCAGCCGCAAGTGCAATCCGGAGCATGGCTTCCTGCGCAAGCGGCTCTCGCCAGCCACGCTGGGCAGCGATCTGAATGGTCTTGGCGGCGTCCTCGGCCTTGCCAGCCTTGGCTTGGCTCACGGAGAGCAGGACGAGGTTCCGCGCCGGAATCGGGCGGCGCTGCACCAGCCGCTCGGCTTCGGCAAGCGCGCGCGCGCTGTCGGTTCCGGCTAGCGCGGCGCGGGTTATCGCGACCTGCGATTCGTTGCGCAGCGGCGAGGGCACGATAGGCACAACGCCCGGTGCCCGCGCTGCCATCAGATCAAGTTGCAGCACTGCGGTCAGCAGCGCGATGGCGGCGAGGCCCGCAAACCAGACAAGACGCCCGATCATCGCCGCGCCCTCGCTTCGTGCATCGCGATCCTGGTCAGCAGCAACAGCGCGAAGCCTGCAAAGGCGAGGATCGTCTGATTGCGCAAGGGGTAGTCCGTGATCGACTGCAAGGCGATCGCCAGCAGGAACGTGCCGGCGGCCCAGGCGGGCCAGCGCATCGTGCTCCCCCGGACCCGCGACGCCAGCCAGCCGATCAGCACCGCCCACAGCGCCGCTAGCGCGAGGCCCGGCGCGCCCGCTTCGATCGCGAGTTCGATATAGTCGTTATGCACCCGCCCCGGACGGCGGCTGGTGAGGTTTTCGAGCGATTCGTCGACCTGATAGATCTCGTCGTAGGTGCCCATCCCTGATCCTGCCGGCCAATAGCGTCCGGCGCTGTAGGTGGCGTCGTCCCAGACAAAGCGGCGGGCGTCGTCCTTCGCTTCGAAGCGTTCGAGCGCGTCGCCGACACGGCCAGGGGCGGTCACCACCAGCGCGCCGGCTCCGGCCACCACCAGCGCCAGTGCGCCAAGGCCGATTGCCAGTCCGCGCCCGGATGATCGGCCTTCGCTGCGCGCTGGCACCATCACGCCAAGCGCACGGATCAAGCCGAGCGTCACCGGCAGCAGGGCGAGCACGATCGACGTGCGCGACAGGGTCAGCACCACACCGAGCAGCAGCAGGGCACAAACCCCCAGCCGTGCAGGAAGCACCGCGGGATGTTGCCGCGGCGCTGGCAGCAGGGCAGCCAGGCCGAGCGTGGAGGTCAGGAACAGGCCCGTCGAGTTGCGATTGGCAAAGGTGCCGAGCAGGAACGACCCCGGCGAGCGCGCGCCATACAGCGTCGTGCTTTCGGTCGCCGTCATCAACTGCACCGCACCGAGCAGCACCGTGGCGATGCCGCAGCCGACCACCAGCCAACCCAGATCGAGCAGCCGGTCGCGCGGCAGCGACCAGCCTGCAAGCAGCACGGCAAGCGGGGTCACAAGGGCGGTCAGTGCGAGCAGGGTGCGAAGCGGGTTGACGCTGTATGTGGACCAGCCGCCCGCTGCGCCTGCCAGTTCGCGGGCGCTCGCGACCAGATCGCGGCTCGGCAGGGCGCGCCACAGCGAATCGGGGAGGGGCAGGATCTGGAGGATGGGCAACGCCAGCGAGGCGACAATCAGCGCCCGCAGGGCGCGTGGCGATTCGCGCCAGAACGAGGCAAAGCTGGCCTGCCGGGCCGCCAGCACCCCGAGGGCGACGACCTGAACCGCGAGGTTTCCGAGCGCGGCGCCAATGCCGCCGCCGCCACACAGGAAGGCGGCCAGCAGGATGGCCGCGAGCAACCAGAAGCCACTTCGGTCTGCTGCGGGTCTATCCAAGTCCAGTCTCGCAGAGTTGTCGGGTATCGCGCTTCGGCTCTGCCCGGGACTCAAAGAAAAACGCCCGGCACCAAGGCACCGGGCGTTCTATTCGTTAGCGGCTTGAGACTTAGTTGCAGGCGCCCGGCGAGATGCAGTCGTCATCGTCGCTGTTGATGACGCCAGCCGCTTCGAGCGCAGCATAGGTCGCGAGCGCGGCAGCGCCGGCACCGAGGAAGTACACGATGGCGCCCGGGCCTTCTTCGGCCTGACCTTCGCCAGCAGCGGCGCGGCCGAGACCCGGAAGCGCCTTCGAGGTGCTGTAGACGGCACCG
This sequence comes from Erythrobacter sp. BLCC-B19, assembly GCF_028621955.1. NCBI lineage: Bacteria > Pseudomonadati > Pseudomonadota > Alphaproteobacteria > Sphingomonadales > Erythrobacteraceae > Erythrobacter > Erythrobacter sp. BLCC-B19. The sequence goes on along the minus strand of NZ_CP117516.1, from coordinate 776,487 downwards.
CTGTCACCCGCGCGGGTGTTGGCTTCAGCCACGAACGGCGCGGCAACGAGGCCAAGCGCGGCGGTGGCGGTCAACATGCGAGACACGGTCTTCATCATCTTCAAACCCTCTTGAAATCTCAATCCGTGGTAATCCTTAGTGCACTGCAGCAAGCTTTGCAACCTTGCTCTAGCCGAAAACGGTAAACGCGGCGTGACTGGGCAACAACTCGTCGCAAGACAGCGATCCTTCGCGCAGCCGTGAATGGGCGATCAGCGCAGGTCGTGGGGGAATTGGTCGGGATCGAGCAGGGGCTGGAGATCGGCAACATCGCCGCCCAGCACGACCCTGCCTTCCTGCCGCAGCCACGCATGGGCGTTGAGCGATCCATCGGCCCGCTTGGCCGCCCCCACGGCGATCTCGCTTGCGATGCCGCCCCACGCGAGCCAGCGCTGACCGGCGAGCGCCTGCACAAGGCAATCGGAACGCCACGGCACCCGTGCCGCCATGCGATTGATGAAGAACGCCACGTCATCGCATTGGCGAATCACATGATTTGTTGGGGTGTGGGTGCCGATTCGCGCAGCGATCCGCTGGTTGCGGGCGATCACGGCCCGCGGTGTGATTCGTGCAAGTTCAATCCGCGCCAAGCCCAAAAGGACGGTCGCGGTCAGCGCGCCCGCCAGCAGGCTGGGAAGGGCATGACGGCTGGGCACGCGCTGTGGGCCTCACGCCTGGAGGATCAGATCGCCCTCTGCCAGCTCGCCGAGGAACTGCCGCAAGTCCTGTTCTGCCGTCGCGCGGTCGATGTCGTAGCGTTCGAGAATCGTATCGCAGGCGTCTGCGGGTGATTGGCCCCCGGCGAGCGCTTCCCACAGGATCTTGCCCACCGGATCCAGGCCGAAATAGGTGCCATTGCCAAGGTGCAGCACAACCATCTCGTCGCCCACAGTGTTGGCGATGGCCTGGTCACTGATTCGCCATTGGGCCTGCAGGATGTCGGTCACTCGAATACTCCATTTTCCGGCGACCTGTCGTCCGCGCAGGCCGGGCCGATCATGCGGGATAGTCCCCGTCAGTCCTCTGCATAGCGGCCGAGCAGCGAAACCACGCTGTCGAGCGCCGCTCGGTATGTCGGAAGTTGCTCCGGGTAGCGTTCCATCAGAGCCTTCGCAATCCCGTCCTGATCGGTGCCGCCATCGACCATGGCGAGGCAATCGGCATCGATCTGCATCCGCACCGAGGGTTGCGGGACGGCCAGATTGGAGCCGGCCGCAGCGGCCTGCTTGGAAATCACGCGGCTTGCAAAGGTCGATTGCTGGAAAGGATTGCGGGCCGCGCCGGTTTGTCCGTCGATCACCTTGCCGTCCCATGACCACAGGTAATTCCGGTCGACCAGATTGCCGCGGAACCGCGCCATGACCCGGTCGCCTGCCTTCAGTCGCGGCGGATCGGCAAAGGGCAGCAGCATCTGGCCATAGACCAGTTCCGGCTGGCCGGGCGCGTTGGAATAACCCAGCCCCTCGGCGATTTCGGCATCGAACCATACCAGCAGTCCGTGCGCGACTCCGTCCTTTTCGGCCACAAGCTCGACGGTCGAATCGACATTGGGTTCCACCACGGTGCGATAGTCGATCACCGCGAGATCGCGGGGCGCGCTCAGCAGGGAGCGCGGCTTGAGATAGGCCTTGAGTTCGGTGTTGGCGGCAAAGGACTGGCCCGCGGACAGATCGAGCCCATAGGCGTTCGCGCGCCACGGATAGTGGCAGGTGCGGTAGAGTTTGGGCGACCGCACCAGAGCCATCCTCAACGTGTCGCGCATCGGCAGCAGGGTGCCCCCCGGCGCCAGAAGCCGCTCGCGCGCATCCCTGATCGTCGCAATGTGATGCTCGTAGAGATTGACCGTGCCGCGGCAGTCGGAGACGATCACGTCGGCCTTGTGCTCGGGAGTGTAGCGGGTGGAAACGTCGCGGATGACGGTGATCCGGTCAGCGCAGCCATTGGCCTGGGCCATCGGCATCAGCAATTGGATGCTGGGATCGGGTTCGATCGCGATCACCTTGCCCGCCCCGAACTTGCAAGCCAGCAGCGCGAACACGCCAAACCCCGCGCCGAGATCGATCACGGTGCAGCCCGGCGTAATCGCCCGCCGCAGCGCCTCGACATAGACGCCCATGCGCGGCTCGCAATCGATCATCTCGCCATAAGAGGCGACATCGTAACCGGACACGCGGATCATTGTGAACATTTCTCCTGATGGCTGACAGGCATGGCTGGGACGGGCGCGTTCAGCGCATCGGCAATGGCCGCATGGACCCTTGCGAGGACAGAAAAGTCATGCGGGTAAGACAGCGTGAAGGCCGGAACCGCCAGCGCGAGCTGCGACAATTGCGCAAGGCGGCGCGCGGCACACTGCGGATCACGCGGATCGAGTGTAAAACTCTGCTCGACCAGCTTGATGCAGGCCAAGGTGCTTTGCAGGGGCTGCACCTCCACGCCTCTGGCCGGCGCCCCGTCAGCCGTGGTGCCGGACAAGAAAAAGATCGCCGCCAGCGGCAGCGGCGGCTCTGTCACCGGCGGCCGGGTGGCAAGCCGGACGTGCTGCTTGTCCGAATAATCGGCCATGGGCGCTGTCGTTGCTCCGGCGCCAATGAGTCGCTCGATCGATTCGGGATAGAGCCGCAGACTGGGATAGACAGCTTGCGCCAGATAGTGCTCAGGCGTCCGGGTTACGGTCACTGCATCATCGCCCAGCAGCACCTGCCCGGCCTGATGCAGGCTGGTTGCCAGTGTCGACTTGCCTGCGCCGGTTTCGCCCAGAAACAGAGCGATCCGATCATCGAAGCGGACGGCGCTGGCGTGCAGCACGAGTGCGCCCAGTTCCGCCAGCAGGCGCGGAGCGATATGATCGTTGAGAATGTGCTCGATCACGCAGTCTGCGGTGTCGGGGGCAATGTCGAATGCGGTGATCTTGCGATCCGCAAAGCCGATTCGGAACCGGCCGACATCGTGAAAATGCAGGGTCACGGAGCCATCCCCGCGCTCGACCGTGGGCGGCGGGGTCTCATCATCGTCGGAGAGTTCGGGGAGGCCATCGGGGATTCTGAGGCCAGCGGGAATCGCTGAACCGAAGTTTTCGATGCGCCAAATGGAAAGGGGGCCCGAATGGAACGGGCCCCGCTTCAAAATCTGTTCCAGCATATCAGACGAATCGATGTAGGAAAAACCTTCGACCGCCTTTCAGAGATTAGGCGCGACGCATCAGCGCCGTCATCATCATCCCTTCAACGAGCGAGCCCGTGCCGCCAGCAGTAAGGTTGGCGAACTCGCCATAGATCGAAAGCTTCGGCTTCGAGTACTGGGCCTTCGCCTGCGGGGTCGCGGTTGCCTTCGCCATATCGTAAACTCCGTAATGTCACCCAATCCCGGTTAACGGGACATCCACCAGTAGAGATAGCCCAAGGTCATTCTTGTTGCAACCGCTAACTCGTCGTTCCGGCTGCTCTGAGCAACGACTAGCCGCTTTTCGTCAACAAAAGGTGCCACTCGTTTTGGCCATTCAGCACCGGCGTGCGCCAGCCAATGGGCGTTCATCGCATCGTCAAAGCGCCAGCCGACGTGCTCTTTGCCGGTGCGCCAGCGCACGCTGTCCGGCAGTCGTCCGGCCATGGCACGGCGCAGGATGATCTTTGGCCAGCCGTCCCATTCGACCTGATCTGGCGGTAACGAGAGGCAGAAATCCAGCACGCGTCGGTCGAGGAAGGGATCGCGAGGCTCGATCGCCAGCGTGGCTGCGACCCTGTCGTAACGCTCACGCGCGACCACGGCATAGGGATGCGTAACCAGCGCTCGCCGGTCAATGCAGCGCCCATCAAGCCGCAGTGCGACATGACGTTGATGCGCGGTCCGGCGCGCGGGCATATCAATTCGTGCAGCGAGTGCTGGAGCGACCATGCTGGCGGAATCCTGCTCGCGCTGCCTGGCCCGCGATGTCATGTTGCGGCGCAGCATACGCAGCCATTTCGGCACAATGACGTGCCGTGCACCGGCAATGAAGGACTGCATTGCGGGATACTCCGGCCCCCAGAACCGGCGCAGCCCTGCCGCTTCGCGCCAAGCGCCGGCAATATCCCCGCGCCTCAGCCGCCAGGCTACCATATCATCGGCCATCAGCGTCGTATCGCCGCAGGCTCCGTCCAGCACGACCGAACACCCGGCCTTGTGCGCGGCCAGATAGACCGCGCGCAGCATCACCATATGGCCGTCGAAGGGTTCTCCTGTGCCCTGTGTCAGGCGCAGAAGATCGTCCGCGAAGTCGCCGAAGTCCTCGAATGCAATGTCGTGCGCGGCCAGATGGTTCATCGTCTGGGCCATGCGGATCGCTCGTGTTTCGGCACAATCCGCAGAGTCGCAAGTCGCTGAAAAGGTGGGCAGGGGCGGGGCACCTGCCTGTTCCAGCAGTCCGGCAGCCACTGCGGTGACCGAGCCTGAATCCATCCCGCCGGAAAGCATCGCCCCGAGCCTTCCGGCCGGCGCCCTGAGGCGCGCCCCCACCGCTTCGGTGAAGACCGCAAGGAAGGCTTCGGCATAGGCCTCGTCGCTGCCGAGGGTTAGGCGGGTCGGCGGCTGCTGTTCCCAATAGCGCCACATGCGCATCCTGCCGCCCGCCTCCACCGTCAGGGCGTGCGCCGGGGGCAGGCGGAGGATATCAAGGTAGAAGGTCGAGGTAAGGTCGTAGGCTTCGAGATCTTCGAGAAAGTCGGCAATCCGCGCTTCGTTGATCCGCTCCGGCACGTCACGAAGGGCCAGCAGCGCCTCGGCCTCGGTCGCAAAGGCGAAGAGCGAACCGGGCTGGTGGTGATAGAGCAGTTGGCGCATACCGAGTTGATCACGCGCGCACAGCAGGCGGCGGCGCGGCGCGTCCCAGATCGCGAAGGCGAAGTCGCCGAGCAGCCGTGCAAGGCTCTCCTCGCCCCAGCGCAGATAGGCGTGCAGCACCAGTTCGGCATCGCCGATCGGGCGCCCGCCATGGGCAAGGCCGAGCGCTTCCAGCAGATCCTCGCGATTGTCGATGCGGATGTCGCCGGTGATGAGGCACCCGCTCGGGGCATGGCGCAGCGGCAGCCGCTCGGCCGCCGCTTCCGGGGTGGTGGCGAGCAGCGTGTGGCCGAGCGCCAGCGGCCCATCGCAGACGACCGCGTTGCCTTCAGGCCCGCGGGTGTGGAGGTGGGCCATCATGCCCGTCAGCTGCTCTGCCGTCGCAGGAGCGCCGCCGAGATTGAGGACGCCGCAGATCCCGCTCATGCCGGCGGCGCTTCATCACTTGGATTGACCGTCACCAACCCATCAGCCGTGACCTTGATGACGCGGTCGGCAAGCGCGAGGCTGGCGGGGCGGTGGGTGATGATGATCACCGTGCGATCCGCCAGCAGCTCGGCGCAGGATTCGATGAACGCTGTCTCGCCGTCGAGGTCGAACATACTGGTCGCCTCGTCGAAGATGAAGATCGGCGGATCGCGGTAGAGTGCCCGCGCCAATGCCAGCCGCTGGCGCTGGCCGCCCGACAGGCGCACCCCGCCGTCGCCGATCTCGGTTGCAAGCCCCTTGGGCAAGCGGGCGATGAATTCCGAGGCCTGCGCCAGATGGGCGGCCCGCTCGATCGCGGCGGAATCGGGCGAAGAAACGCCGAAGGCGATGTTCTCGGCAACGCTGCCATAGACCAGCAGCGGGCGCTGCGGGACATAGCCGATCTGTCGCCGCAGATCCTGCACCTGCAGATCGGCAATATCGACCCCGTCGAGCGTGATACGCCCTGCATCCGGGCGGTAGAAGCGCAGGATGAGATTGACGAGCGTGGACTTGCCGACCCCGTTGTCGCCGGTCAGGGCGATGGTCTCTCCGGCCCGGATCTCCAGATCCGCGCTGCGCAGCACCGGGGGTCTGCCCGGATAGGAAAAGCTCACGCCTTCCAGCGCGATCGCACCCTTCGCCCGCGCGAGCCGCTGGGGGCGGGCATAGCCTGGCTCCGGCTCCATCGCGTACAGCGCTTCGAGCCGACCGAGCGTCCCCTTGGCGATCTGGAAACTGCTGTAGGTGTTGGCAAGGCTGCCGACGGGCCGGGTGAGCAGCGCAGCATAGAGCAGGAAGGCGAACAGCTCTCCCGGACTGCGCGTGCCCTCAGCCACAGCGGCGCTGCCCATGACGAGAATGGCAATCGCGGCCCCCGCTGCGGCCAGCACGATCAGCGGCGCGATGAAGGCGGTGATGCGGGTCTGGCGCAGCTTGAGCGTGCGCGCCCGCTCGATCGCCGCATCGAAGCGTTCGCGGTGCTCATCCTCGACCGCGAAGGCCTTGATCGCAGGCAGGACATCGATGTCGCTCTCCGCCATCCAGACAATATCGACCTCGGCGCGCCGCACCTGCCGCCCCAGCACCCGCAGGCGTCGGCCAGACCATTTCAGGGCGAGGAAAAAGGGCGGGATCAGGGCGGGGACGGCAAGCGTGAGCAGCGGATCGATCAGGAACAGGATGACGAAGGCGCCCGCTGCTGTCATCACCATCGCCGGGATCTGCGCGAGCGTGGCGGTCAGGAAGGTGCTGAGGTTTTCGACCTCGTAGCTCATCAGCCCGAGCAGGTCGCCGCTGCGGCTGCGGTCATGGAACGCCATCGGCATCGCCAGTAGCTTTTTATGCGTCTCTTTGCGCAGTTCTGCCAGGATTTGTCCGCCTGCCTGTTCGGACATGATGGCAACCGCAATGCTTGTCGCGGTCAGCCCCGCCAGAGCGAGGCCAAGCAGCAGCAAGGTCTGGCCAAGATCGACCGAGGTCTCGCCGATCACGCGCGCCGCCAGTTGCGCCGCGAGCCAGGGCAGCACCAGGGTCACGCCCGAGCTTGCCAGCGACAGGCCGCCAATCAGCGCCAACTGGCGCCGGAAGCGCCCGATCCACTGGCCGAGGAAAGCGCGGCGCACGTCAGCTCCTTCCGATCAGCAGCTTTCCGGCCCCTTCGCACCAGCGGCGCAGGTGCAGTGCCGGGCGCGGCCAGCCGGAGGCTTCGGGGAAACGGGCCTGCAAGAACTCATCGCTCGGCAGAGCGACATAGCGCAGCACCCGGCCCAGTTCGCCCAGACTGGTGCAAGCCGCCAGATCGGCCTTCAGCCGCCACAGGTGCGACGACGAACCGAGGTAAGCGGCAAGATCCGGGTTCGCCGGCGCCGCGGCCAAGGCCTGCGTTATCGATGGCGGCACAAGCGTTCCGAGCGCGCGTTCTGCAAAAGCCAGACTGTCGCTGACGAGTTTTGTCGTCCCCGTGCGCGTCGCCCGGTCGGTTAGCGTCTGCCATTCATCAGGCCCGAACGACCTTGCGAGAAGGTGGGTGTCTATTGCCCAGACAAGGCGGTTGGATTCAAAGATCCGGTCACTATCGCTGAAATAGCCAAACTGGCCGTGGGCGCTGCGATTGATGGCGGTGAGAATAAGATTGTCGACCGGGCTGACGCCGCGTGCGCGGGGCGACAGCTTCTCCAGCGGCACGGTGCTGTCGAACCGCAATTCGGCCTCGAGCAACCGCGAGACGGCCGCGCTGGCATTGATCCGCCAATGGATATCGACCGCCGGTTCAAGGCCGATGGCGCTGTCGGCCTGCCAGCTTTCCTGCAGCGCCTTGGTGTCGCCCGCCTCCCAGAAGCCGCAGGCGCGCAGCACGCGGCGCACCTTGCCGCGATCGGCCTGCGGCAAGAAGATGTCGGTATCGCCGCGGCGCCGAACGGCGGGATCGGCATAGGCCGAATAGGCCAGTGCCGTGCCCTTGGTCACCACGGCGGTGATGCCCGCATCGGCCAGGGCTTCGAGCAGGCGGGCGATGGCCGCGCGGTGCCCCGCCTCCCAAAAGGTCTGGAGCCCGGCCTGTTCGCGCAGTTTGCGGGCGAGCTCTTCGGGCCAGCTGTCGAGCGCTCCGGGTGCCTGCGCGATCAGCAGCGCGATGCCATGAAAACCGATCCGCGCTGCCGCGGCCCGACTATCGCCGCTCAGGTCTGCGGGCCAGGGCGGCACGACCTCACCGCGCAGGATCGCGGAAGTGCAGCGGGCAAGATAGGCGTCAAGCGCAAGGCTGTTCATGACGACCATTTCAGGCGCATTGTCTTCCCGGCCTTTACCCGTGATCTTGTGGCACCCCCATGGCAGGGCTCTTGCCGCAACCTGCGACACCCGCCCGCGATAAGCCAATTTCAAACTACTGCAACCCGCGAAGGCACTTTGCGATTGACCCGCAACACCCATGCTGCAATGCAGCGCGCGGTCGCATTGTCGTCCACCGGGCGCAATTCAACCAAGAGGCAGTCGGGCAATCACAATGGCATCTGACACGACCAGACGGGGCATCATTCTCGCAGGTGGCTCCGGCACCCGGCTTTATCCTTTGACGCGCGGCGTCTCCAAGCAATTGATGCCGATCTACGACAAGCCGATGATCTATTATCCGCTAAGCACGCTGATGCTTGCCGGTATCCGCGAGATTCTTATCATCACGACGCCTGAGGACTCAGGACAGTTCCAGCGCGTTCTTGGCGACGGGTCGGACTTCGGTGTTTCGCTGACCTATGCCGTCCAGCCCAAGCCCGAAGGTCTCGCGCAGGCGTTCCACATCGGCGCGGACTTCGTGCGCGGCCGCCCCAGCGCGCTGATCCTTGGCGACAACATCTTCTACGGCCACGGACTGCCTCCGCTGCTCCGGAGCGCGGCGTCCCGCCCGAGCGGAGCGACAGTCTTCGCCTACCGGGTGAGCGACCCGCAGGCCTTCGGGGTGGTCGAATTCGACGCGAATGGCACGGCTGTCTCGATCGAGGAAAAGCCCAAGGTTCCCAAATCGAACTATGCGGTGACCGGCCTCTATTTCTACGACGAAACCGTCGCTGACCGGGCGCGGGATCTCAAACCGTCGGCGCGCGGCGAGCTTGAGATTACCGACCTCAACCGGCTCTACCTCGATGAAGGCGCGATGTCGGTCGAGATCATGGGGCGCGGCTTTGCCTGGCTTGATACCGGCACCCACGCCTCGCTGCTCGATGCGGCGACCTATGTGCGCATCACCGAAGAGCGGCAGGGTCTCAAGATCTGCTGTCCGGAAGAAATTGCGTGGCGGCAGGGCTTCATCACCTCCGACCGCCTGCGCGAAATCGCCGAGCCGCTGCGCAAGTCGGGCTATGGCGAATATCTGCTCAACATTGTGGAGCAACCGGTTCTGCCATGAACATTGTCGAGACGGCCATTCCCGGCGTGCTGATCATCGAACCGCGCGTGTTCGGCGATGCGCGCGGCTTTTTCATGGAAACGTGGAATGCGGCTGCCTTTGCTGCTGCGGGGCTCGATCTGACCTTTGTGCAGGACAACCATAGCCGCTCGCAGAAGGGTGTGCTGCGCGGCTTGCATTTCCAGAACCCCGGCCCGCAGGGCAAGCTGGTGCGCGTGACCAATGGCGCGGTGTTCGACGTCGCGGTCGATCTGCGCGCCGCCTCGCCGACCTTCGGCAAGTGGGTCGGTGTTGAATTGAGCGCGGCCAACAAGCGGATGTTCTGGGTGCCTGAGGGCTTTGCCCATGGCTTCCTGACGCTCGAAGACGATACGGATTTTCTCTACAAATGCACCGCGCCCTACGCGCCGCAGAGCGAGTTCACGCTGGCATGGGACGATCCGTCCGTCGGGATCGAATGGCCGGTTGCCGGGCTCGATCCGCTGATCTCGGACAAGGACGCGCGCGGCCTTGCGCTGGCTGACGTGCCGGTGTTCGCATGAGAGTGCTGATCACCGGGGCGAACGGCCAGCTCGGCGGAGCGTTGCAGCGCACCGCGCCTGACTGGGCCGACATCAACGCCATCGATGTCGAGGATGTCGACCTCACCGACAGCGCGATGCTGACCGCGCGGCTTGTGGTCGAGGCGCCTGACGTGATCATCAACGCCGCCGCTTACACCGCGGTCGACAAGGCCGAAAGCGACGAGGACACGGCGCGCGCGATCAATTCTGCGGCGGTCGCCACGATGGTCGAGGCGATGGCGGCCAGCGGCGGGCGGGTGGTGCACGTATCGACCGACTATGTCTTCGATGGCGCCTCCGCGCAGCCCTATACGCCCTTGGCCGAGCGCAACCCCCAGTCGGCCTATGGCCGCACCAAGGCCGAAGGCGAGGATCATCTGCGTGCCTGTGACCTGCTGGTGCGCACAGCATGGGTCTATGAAGCGGGCGGGGCAAACTTCGTGCGCACCATGATTCGGCTGATGAACGAACGCGAAGAGCTGGGCGTGGTCGCCGATCAGGTGGGCTCGCCGACCTGGGCCACGGGCCTTGCGCGCACGATCTGGGCGCTGGTGGAGAAAGGCGCGACCGGCACCTTCCATCACAGCGATGACGGCGCGACCAGCTGGCACGAATTCGCGGTTGCCATCGCCGAGGAAGCCTACGCCCTCGGGCTTGTCAAACGCATCCCGCGGATCAAGGCGATCACCACCGCCGATTATCCCACACCGGCGCGCCGCCCGGCCTACTCGCTGCTCGATTGCAGCACGACCCGCGACCTGCTGGGCGATCAGCCGGTTCCCTGGCGCACCAACCTGCGCCTGATGCTCGAAGAGGAAGCGAAGCTTGGCTAATCTGCTTGTCACCGGAGGGGCCGGCTTCATCGGCGGCAACTTCGTCCACTACTGGAACGCGAAGCATCCCGAGGACCGGGTGATCGTGCTCGACGCGCTGACCTATGCCGGCAATCGCTCGACGCTGGAGGGCAGCAAGGCCGACCTGATCGAAGGCGACATCCGCGACACCGCGCTGGTCGAGAGCCTGCTGCGCGATCACGCGATCGACACGCTGGTGCACTTCGCTGCCGAAAGCCATGTCGACCGCTCGATCAGCGGGCCGGATGCCTTCATCGACACCAACATTCTCGGCACCAACAGCCTCTTGAAGGCCGCGCGTGCCGTGTGGCTGGCGGGCAGCGGGGTGCCGCACCGGTTTCACCACATCTCGACCGACGAAGTGTTCGGATCGCTTGGCCCCAATGATCCGGCCTTCAGCGAAACCACGCCCTACGCGCCCAACTCGCCCTATTCGGCGTCCAAAGCCGCGTCCGACCATCTGGTGCGCGCCTATCACCACACCTTCGGGCTGGAGGTGACGACCAGCAATTGCTCGAACAATTACGGGCCTTATCAGTACCCCGAAAAGCTGATCCCGCTGTTTCTGCTGAACGCGCTGCACGGCCGTCCTCTGCCGATCTATGGCGATGGGATGAACGTGCGCGACTGGCTCCATGTCGAAGACCATTGCCGCGGGATCGAGGCCTGCCTCGTCAACGGCAAGCCGGGCGAGACCTATAATATCGGTGGCGGGGCCGAACTGCCCAACATGACCGTGATCGACACCATCTGCGCCGAGGTCGACCGCGCCTTCGCCGAGATCGAAGGTCTTGCCGCGCGCTATCCCGATGCGCCCGCAGCCAAGGGCGTGGCGAGCGCCAGCCTCAAGACCTTCGTGACCGACCGCGCAGGCCATGACCGCCGCTACGCGATCGACGAGACCAAGGCGCGGGCTGCGCTCGGTTATGCCCCGGCGCACGCTTTCGAGGACGGACTGCGGCAAACTCTGCGCTGGTATCTGGATACGGAAAACTGGTGGCGTCCGTTGCTGGCGCGGTGAGGTTCAGCGATGTTGAGGACACAGCCGCTGCGCCAGCCATTCGCCGAGGCATTTGTGCCCAGCCGCATTCATGTGCAGCGCATCATGCGTCAGGACGGGCTGCGCTGCGGAGCAGGCAGCGAAAGCCTCGGCGGGATCGAGCACCGCAACGCCAAGGCTGGTGCCAAGCTCGCGCACAGCGATGCGATATGGTGCCAGCCGCCGCGTGATCGCCGCGCTTCCGCCTGGTGGCGGCGCCAGCAGCGCGACCGGGTGACCCTTGGCACGCCAGCCTTCGATCATCTGCGTCATCACCGCCTTGAAGTGACTGGTCGGAACGGGTGTCTTGCTCCGCAGCCATCCGCGCGGCGCTGCATCATTGGTGCCGAAGGCGAGAATGACGAGGCCAACCTCTGGCAAATCGCGGCCCTGCCAGCGACGGGCGCCGTCTGCCGCGGTGGCTCCGCCGATGCCATAGCGCTCGACCTCAACCTGTCCCGCAAGCGTCTTGGCGAGCACAGCGCCGAAGGGCGCGCCTGCCCCCCCCATTCTGCTCCCTGCGACATGACTGTCACCGATGATCGCAACCCGGGCCGATTGCCGGGGGCAGCCGGGCGCGATGTCCGTGCCTGCGATTGCCTCCACGGGCGTGCTGCGTGTTCCGGATATACGCCAGTGGGGGATCTCGGGCGCGAGTGCCACTATCACGCCCAGCAGCACGATCACGGCGCCGATTGCAGTGATTTTCATGGCCGTTATGCGAATGATCGTGGCCTCCCGGTGCCTGCAGGTACCGGTTGCGCCAGCCACAAAACTGGGTCAAGCGCCAATGGGGCCGCGATGCCGACCGAGGAAGATTGACATGAGCCTGGCACGCCTATCGTTCCTTCGCAAACTGCTGACTGGCGCGCGTCTGCGGTTCTTCCGCGGGGTGATGAAGATGGACATTCACCCCACGGTCGAAATGTCGCTCAGCGCCAAGCCGGACATGACCTTTCCCAAGGGCGTCCACATCGGCGAATACACCTATGTGGCGTTCAACGCGCGTATCCTCACCCATGACCGCACGCGCGGGATGTATATGCATACCCACGTCGGTCGGAACTGCTTTATCGGTGGTGAGAGCCTCATCCTTCCCGGCCTCACGATTGGCGACAACTGCGTGATCGGGGCTGGCAGCGTGGTGACGAAGGACGTGCCGCCGCGTTCGATCGTTGCGGGAAATCCGGCAAAGGTGATCCGCAGCGATATCGATGTCGGGCACTATGGCCGGTTTATCGATGCCGATGAGACCGAGCGGCGCATAAGGGAGACCGACCCCTCAGCCGCAGACCTGCCCAACCGAATGGCGCGTTAGACGCCAGAGACCTCTTCCTCTGTTGCCTGAACCGGGCAAAGGACGTTCAATGCCGCCCCTCTCCAGCCAAGATCAAAACTCCGACGCACGGCCGCTTCACGTTGGCCTCCTGTGGCATTCCTGCCTGTCGGAGAACCTCGGTGTCGGCGCGCTCAGCGTCGCCAACGCCAACCTCATCGCCGAAGCCGCGCACAAATCCGGGCGCCGTCCCGTGTTCCACCTCATGGGTGTTCGCGGGGCGTTCGATTACAGCCACGAGATCGTTTACGAGAACCGCTTCGAGAACATCGGTTACAAGGCGCTCGCGAACCCCTTCTCGAGCCTGCATCGCACACTGGCGCAGTGCGACGTTGTCTTTGACATCGGCGGCGGTGACAGCTTTTCGGACATCTATGCCCCGCGGCGGTTCTGGCTGATCATCGGGTCCAAAGTTGCGGCCCGCCGCAGCAAAGGGCCGCTGATCCTCAGCCCGCAGACAATTGGACCGTTCCACACCGCCGCAGCCCGCCATGCCGCAGTGGGAGTGATGAACTTGTCGGACATGGTCTTCGCCCGCGACGAAGCATCCTACAAGGTGCTCGAACAACTGGGCATGGCGCATCGTTCGGCGCTCACCACTGATGTAGCCTTCGCTCTCCCGTTCACGCCCGCGCCAGACAAGGATCAGCGCGACCTTGCTGGCGGGCCGATCAAGATCGGCCTCAATGTTTCGGCCTTGCTGTATCGCCGCGATCTTGCGAGCGGTGACCGGATCAGGCTGACGGTTGACTATCCCGCGTTGATCGATGCTCTGATCGATCGCATCATGCGCGAACCGCGCGCCGAGCTGCATCTCGTGCCGCACGTCCTCGCCGCCGCAACACCTTATGAGGACGACTACGCGCTGGCCGAGGAACTGAAGGCCCGCTATCCGGCCGCCCATCTGGCCCCGCGCTTTTCCGGCCCCTCCCAGGCCAAGAGCTATATCGCAGGACTCGACCTGTTTGCAGGCAGCCGGATGCACGCAACAATTGCGGCGATTTCATCCGGAACAGCGGTCGTCCCGCTCGGCTACAGCCGGAAGTTCAGCGGTCTTTTCGATTCGCTTGGCTATCCTTGGAACGCCGACCTGACGTCCGAGAGCAATGCTGCCGTTCTGGAACGGTTCGACTCCGCTCTGGCCGATCTCGCAAGCCTGCGCGCGCAGGCGGTGGCGGCCAATGCCGAGGCGCAGCGCCGCCTTGGCAGCTACCGTGCTGCTCTGGATCGGATCATCGCCGAAGTGGCAGCGCGCAATGTTTGATGTCGAAACGATCAAGCGCAACGGACTTTGCGCAGGTTGCGGGTTGTGCGCAGGGATCGCTGATCGCAGTGATCCGGCGATTGTCATGGAAACCACTGACACCGGCTATCGACGCCCTCGGGTCGTTGGCCCTGTTGCGCCTGCGCTCGCGCAGCAGATCGACGCCGTCTGCCCTGGTGCCAATATCCGCCATGAGCGGGACGAGCACGAGGCCGAATACCACCCTGTCTGGGGGCCGCTGATTGCCGCGCGCCTCGGCTGGAGCACCGATACCGAATTGCGCCGCAATGCGAGCTCTGGTGGCGGGATTTCGGCCATCCTCGTCCACCTGCTCGCCAGTGGCGAAGTCGATTTTGTCCTTCAGACCGCAGTGTCGCCAGACTCGCCCGTCCGCAATGCGCTTGCCGTCAGCACCGGGCGCGACGATGTTTTTCAGGCCGCCGGGTCGCGTTATGCCCCCTCCTCGCCATTGGAGGATATTGCAGCCCACTTGGACAAGCCCGGCCGTTTTGCCTTTGTCGGCAAGCCGTGCGATGTCGCCGGTCTGCGTCAGCTTGCGCGTATCGATCCTCGTGTGAACGAGAAGGTGCCGTATATGCTCGCCTTTATGTGCGCCGGCGTGCCGAGCTATGCTGGCACATCAGCCTTGCTGAAAGAGATGGGTGTGCAGGATGAGAGCGCTGTGACTGCGTTCCGCTATCGCGGCGACGGTTGGCCCGGTTTTGCCACTGCACGGCTGGCTGACGGCACCACCTTCAAGATGGACTATGACACCAGTTGGGGCCACATCCTCAACCGTCACTTGCAGTTTCGCTGCAAGATCTGTCCGGACGGGATCGGAGAGTTCGCCGATATCGTCTGTGCCGACGGTTGGCATTGTGACGAAAGCGGCAATCCGCTGTTCGACGAGCAGGACGGCCGCAGCATCGTCATCACCCGCACCGCGCGCGGCGAGGCGCTGCTGCAGCGCGCCGTTACCGCTGGAACGCTTTTGACCGAGCCCGTGGCGCTCGGCTCGCTCGAGCATATGCAACCGTTTCAGTCGCGTCGCAAAGGCATGGTGGTGGCGCGGCTTGGCGCAATGATGCTGACAGGGTGGCGCCGGCCCCGCTATGTCGGGCTCGAATTGGCCCGCAATGCCCGCAGGTTGGGGTTGAAGGCGCTTGCACGTAACCTTGCCGGGACGCTGCGGCGACTGGTTGGTAAAGAGACGCTCGACTAAGCGGCGGGGGGCTGGACGTGTTCGGCCAGCCCCCCGCCCAGCCGATCACCAGGCGGTATCGCTGTCGGTCGAAATGTTGATGTAGAGGAAGTCGCGCGCCGCGCTTTGCGACTTGAGCGCGTTGACACCGTGATAGCTGTTGTTTGAGCACGGGAAAAACACGCCAAGGTTTTCCTTGGGCGACAGGGTCGCCACCACGTCGACATCCTCGGGCCGCGGGTGCCGGACGTGCTTGGCGGGTTCGCGCTGCTCCTTGAGCGCATAGATGTTGAGCTCTCCGCCCTCGATCCCTTCTGCTTCGAGATCGGTGAAGTAGACGATCAGCGAGCACAGCCGATTTTTGCGGTCGCAGTGCGGGGGCTTGAAATAGCCGCCGATGCTGCGCTCGATGTCCAGTCGCGAAAACAGCCGCACGGGCTGCTTGCCACCCTTGGCCGAACCGAAGATGCCCTTGAGCATGTCCTTCGCCTTCTCCGACAGGGTCTGCCCGTCAGTCAGGACTTCACGCCCTTCTACAAGACCACGATCATAGGCGGCCGGATCGACTTCAACCGAACAACCCAGCGCATCAAGGTGATCGCCGAACAGCTCAAGGAACTTCTCGACGAAGGCCGGCGAGTTGATCCAGGCGTCAAACTCGGCCCAGGCGGGCGATTGAGCGATCAGACGATCATAGCTGTCATCGCCGCGATAGATATCGAAACCCGTGTCCTTGCCCGTGCGGCTGCCAAGGCCGCCGCTTTCGGCGTGCTGTTCCGCGAACACATCAGCCCGCGGGAAATCGGCCTTCAGTGCACTGAACAGCTCGGGGGGAAGAATGCCGCGTTTGACGGCATGAGGGAACGGGGTGGACGAGACGTCCGACTTGCTCAGGTTCAGCATGGCACGTGTTTCCTCTTACGTCTTGGTCCTCGGGGCGGCCTTAGAAGCTAGACTTGGTCCCATCAATCTCAATTGTGCGTTGCAACAGGTCTCTCACCTTATCGATTTCCGCAGGGTCGGGCTGGCGGGCAAGGCTCCAGCAGATTCCGTCGCGGACGGCGCGTGCGGGTGTTCCTGCGATGATCGAAAAGCGCGGCAATGCGGAATTGACGACCGATCGCGCCGCGATCACCGAACCGCCGCCTACATGGGCGCCCTTGAGCACCAGAACATCCTGGCCAAGCCAGCAATGCGGTTCGAGATAGACTGGCGCGGGCGCATTGAGCCATGCACCGCTTGCGATGTCGTACATCCCATGAAGATCCGAACTGCGGATCGTTGTGCCAGGCGCGAAAAGACATTCGCGACCGATCTCGACCCCGCAGCCATTGCCTTCGACAATAATCGCGGTGCCGTTGTAGATCGAACCGTGACCAAGACAGATGACTGCATCGTCGGAGATAAAGCGCATTGTCACCTGCGCCCACTGAATGTCGTTTCCGCAGATCGCGATATTGCCCGATCCTTCAAACCGGATTTCACGCGGCAGATCCGAACGCTCGCCGAAAATGATGATATTGTTTTGGGAAGTCGGGAAGAACATCAGCTTGGTCGTCATCCGGCGCTTACCGCCTTCGAAGATCAGCCAGTTGGTGCGACCATTGTCTTGCAAACGCAGGACGGTCGCCTTTGCGAGCGAGGGGAGGGCATGGAATTGCTGACGAGGGCTGGTCAGCCTTTCAATCGCCTCCAGCAATTCAGGATATTGGCTAATTGGTCGAGCCTGCACCAGCCCGATCCGCCGCGCCAGAGCAGCAAGCTTCTTTCTCACGGAATCAATGCCAGACATTGTCGTCGTGTTCCCCTGCTTCGCCCGCTATTCGGCCCATTCGTAGCCAAGACTGCGCAGGTCGACGGGGGCAAAACGCTGCAAGCGCCGGTTGGATTCTCCGTAGCGCCCTGCGAGGCGCGAGCGAATGCTGTCGTTCATGGCTTTGTCTGCACTGTCGCTACCGAGGGTCCACGCATAGGCTAGCTTGTGCAACGGTCGGCGCAGAAAGGCTGCGCTCGAAATGCCCTCGGGATTGAGTGGCTGGCGTCCTAAGATGTTGGCGGCTCGCATAAGCCGGATGCCGCCAGCCGGTGGACTGACACCGCGCTCCGACCCGAAAGTTATCGACCTGGCCTGCGCAAGGTCTGCAACACCGGCGAACTGAAACAACAGGCCAAGATACTCCGGCTGCTGCGACTTCAGCAATTCCTGTGGCAGAACGATGACGTTGTCGGCGCCAAAGCGATCTGCATAGGTCTCGGCCAGCCGATCAAATTCAAGCACACCTGGCTCGAACCAGAAATAGCCCGGCTCCGGCTTGTAATCCAGAAACTCGTCAATCGACATCCGGCCACCGCGCTTCACATATTGCAGGTAGACCGACTTCATGATCGAACGCTGCGAACGGACGGTGAGCAGGATTTTTGCTTCGCCGACAACGGCTTGCAACCGATCCGCAAGGCGCAGCGATTCCCGTGAACCTGTAAACATGGTTCCCGAAAGGATCTCCGACGAAATCACGTCGACGATCCCCGGCTGGCCGCCCTCGCGCAGCCCCGCGATCCGGGCCTTTGCTGCTTCCGCGTCAAACGCAAGATCGTGCGGGCGAACCAGCAGCTCGTCGATCTCGTGATGCGTCATCAGCGATCGGAACAAGCGGTTTTCCGCAAACACCACATCCTGAAGCCAGCTCGTCGCGGTCTTGTGAAAGCCAGGGTGAAGCAGCAAGGTCACTGCGTTTGGTTCCTCATGTGTCAGGCGCGCACCGCACCACTCCAGATGCCGATGCCAAGTTTGCTGCGAACGACCCCGTATGCGATTATGTTGCGTAGCAGCATGATTACCGAAATGCACACGGCAATTCCCGGCAATCCGCCAAATTTAGCGGCTGCGGGGACGGCAAAGAGCAGGGCGACCGTGCCGCTCACCGTTATCGCGAGATTGATGCGCTCGTTGCCCGACATGGCCAGCACGAGGCCGCAAGGGCCAGTCAGTGTGAAGGCCAGCTGGCCGATTACAAGAATGGCGATCAGCGAAAAGGCTTCAGCGAATTCTGCACCGATCTGATCGAGTACGAAGGGGCTTGCGATCATCAGCAGGGCTGCTGCTGGCACCGCCGTCACGGTGCTGAGACGCACCGAGGTGCGCGCCAGCCGTGCGACTTCGGCGAGATTGTCGGCATGGAAGGCGGTGCTGATCTTGGCGGAATAGACCGAGAAAATTGCGATCGAGATGATCTGCAAAGTCGCCGCTATCTGGGCGGCGACGCGGTAAATGCCGGCATCGGCGGCGCCGAGCATTTGCGCGGCAACGGCAAGGCCGTACCAGTCGCCGATATTGTTGGCGATCCCCACGCCCCATAATGGGAGCGAGGAGGCCACAAGCGGACGCAATTCTACTGTGAGCGCATCGGGTGTGCGGGCGACATGGCGCCGCATGGCGGCAGCGCCGACGACCATCGAAATGACGCCCCCTGCCGCAGCGGCCCAAAGCGCTTGTTCGACCGTGGCAGCCAAACCGGCAAGCAGGGCAGCTGCCGTTGCAGCAGGAATGGTCAGGGCAGCGATCGCCTGTCCGAGCGTGAAGCGGTGCTGT
This sequence comes from Erythrobacter sp. BLCC-B19, assembly GCF_028621955.1. Taxonomy (NCBI): domain Bacteria; kingdom Pseudomonadati; phylum Pseudomonadota; class Alphaproteobacteria; order Sphingomonadales; family Erythrobacteraceae; genus Erythrobacter; species Erythrobacter sp. BLCC-B19. The sequence continues at coordinate 757,412 of NZ_CP117516.1, read as the reverse complement.
GATCGAAGCAGCCCGCCAAACAGCTGGGTTCCCCCGCGCGCGACCAGCAAGACGCATAGCACCGGCAGAAAGCTGCGGGAGACGGCGGTGCCGAATAGCGGCTCCCAAACCCATTCCCCACCCAACCAGAGCGCGACAGCAATGACGAGCATGAACCCGATGCCAAGCCCGGAAACCTTGAGTAGCCCCGCCAACGCGACCGGCGTCTTGAGTGCAACGGCTTTGGCGAAGTGCCGCACGACGCCGACTTCAAGTCCGATCAGGCCCAAAACTGACAGAAACATTGCGGTCTGACTGACCAATGCGAACTGGCCATTGGCCGCAGCCCCCATCTGGTTGCCAATGATGAACGTCACCGCAAACCCGGCCACCACTGCCCCTGCTCTGACGGCGAGCGCTACCAGCGCGGTCGTGTGCGGGGTAACCATGCGCATGACCCTGAGCAAAGCCTGCTTTGCGGATCGCGGCTTGCCTTGCGGCGCTGGCTCATCGTCAGGAAGGGGGGCGTTCATGGTGCCCCCCTTTGACTTCATTCTCCGGGAAATTCGAGAGCGAAGTTCCCGATTCTGCGCATTGGTTTGACGGGTCGATGCTGGTGCCTGCGCAAAGCCTGCTCAGTTGGTGAAGACGCCCGTGCCTGCCTTCCAGGGATCAGCGTTGGCAAGCGCGGCAAGGTTGCTGATCGTCTTGTATGTCACACCATTGTAGTCGAGCGAGAGATCGCCGAACTGCGTCCCGGAAGGAAGGGCTGTCAGCCCGGTCGCGCTTGCGAGAAACGAGGCCTGACGGTTGCTCTGGAAGGTGCCATTCCCCGGCACGGCGAAGGGCGTGACAAAGGTTGCATTGTCGACGGTGAGGCGAACTTCCTTGGTGACCTGATTGACATCGAAGACGATCCTTTGGCCGATGTTCGCCTTGATCGTTCCGGGCGGGGCGACCTGCGCGTTCAAGAGTACAGCAAGGCCAGCGCCGTCCTCGACTGTCGCGTTAAGCGCTCCTGTGCCCAGCACGATGAGGTCGCAACCGGTGCTCGCCTGGGCGAAGGGCTTGACCGTGTTGGGGACGCTGCCTGCGAAGCGGAACCATCCCCTGAACGTCATCCGATTGACGGCAGGTGGTACATTTGCCTGATCAACGAAGTATCCCAACAGCGCGGGCTGGGTGAGCGGTGTGGCCGGAGTGTCCGATGTCACAGTGGTGACTGTCTGCGGGAAGCCGTTGATTGTCACCGTCAGCGTCGAGGTGGCGGCGCTGACCACGGCCGTCATGCCTCTGATCTGGATGAACTGGTCGGGCTCGATGGTGCCGGATGCCGTTGTCCACGATTGCAACTCTGTGGTGCCGTCTGCCGCGACCTTGCGCCACTCGGTGCCCGCGCCGACGCTGACGGTCTGCCCTGCGCGACGGTTCAGTATCTTCCGCAAGGGCAAGGTGATCAGCGTGCTGATTGGTTGCCCGGCGAGCGTGTTCCAGTGTGCGCCGCTTGGCAACATGTCCCAGCGGATCACCGCTGTGTGATCACTGGTCTCCCAATCGATGGCGCTGCCGGTCGCGGCAGCGCCGATCCCCGCGCCGACCCCGACGGTCGTCATGGCCGCGTCGATGCTGGCCCGATCATTGGCGGCCGACAGGTTTGCGATGTTCGGCAACGTCGCCGGCGTCACTCCGGAGAGGTTGCCGTCGAGCAGAAGCGGGGCATCGGTCGCGATCATGGCCGGGGCAAGGCATTTGCCGACATAGACCGAACCGTCGCCGTCGTGGTCGATCGTCAGCGTTGGGCCCGTCGCTGACGGATCGCGCCCGTCGATCAGCGTTGCCCCATAGATGAAGGCATTGCGGGTCTTGAAAGGCGTGCCTGCCTCTCCGATCGAAATCGCCCGCGTCGCGCCGCCGGTTTGCATCGTCGAGATGATGTAGAGGTTGTCAAAGCAGGGATCGACATCATTGTCCGACCAGAAGATGCCCTGACTTTGTGCACCTGGCCGTCTCGGCGTGAGACGAATGCGATTGCCGGCATAAAAGACGGGCCCAATGGCTCCTGTGCCCGAATTGCTGAACAGCTGGCATTGGTCGCCATGCGGATCGCGTGCATCGCCTTGCAGGTCTTCCGCGATGCCCGAGCGCGAGAACGGCAGGCTTTCGATATTGCGGAGAAAGTAGCTCGTCGCGCTGCTGTCCGGAGCGAGCGAGATGATGTCCTGGTAAATCCGGTCGAAATCGCAATCCATCGCAACCAGACTGACCCGAGGGCGCAGGCCTTTCAGACCATTATCGAGATCGCGGAACACGCAACCGCGCAGCTCGATGTCTTCAATGATGGCTGCACCAGTTTGCTGGAATGCCGCAGACAGGTATGCGCTGAGGCCGATCTCTGTCCGAGCGTTGACCTCGCTGGTGCCACTTGTGGCAAGCACGGCAAAGTGGGTGGAGGTGCCGGGCGAAATGCCGGTCTGGAGGCGTGCCCTTGCGCCCGCTGCGACCAGTTGGCTCGTGCCGGTCGCCACCACCCCTGATCCGCCGACCGCCACGCGCACGCTGTTGGTGCCGCGGTTGAAGAACTCGATCCAGCCCGAGGGTGCCGCAGCGCTCTTCCAGGTGAGCGGAAAGGTCTGGCTGGTCGTCGTGGCCGTGCGGACGTTGCTGACCCGTTCGTACTCCGGCAAGTCGGCATCGGTGTCGAAGTCGACCAGCGACGTCCCGTAGCCATGTCGGAAACTGGTGCCATTCAGGAACCGCAGCTTGCCGAAAGTGCCATTATTGAAGATGACGCAGGCCGCCCAGGAGGCGGGCCAGCCCTTCATCTGGAAATTGAGGGCGGCGAAGTCGATTCCCCGCACAACCCCGTTGAGAATGACCGAGGGAAGTTTGGCTGCCTGGTTCGCCCCGCGGATCGTCAGCCGGCCTCCAGCGGCCCAGATGTCCTTGTCGGTGATTTCGCGTTGGGTGAAGTTGTCGCCGACAATCTCCACGATCTTGCCCGCCAACGTCGCGGCAGTGTTGGCGAACACCGCATTCCACTCCGCGTCGTTTGCGACGACGTAGTCGGCAGAGGCACGCGGAGCAGCGGCGAGGAGCGACTGGGCGCTCAGGATCATCTGCGTCAGCATCAGGCGCAGGCAATGATCGAAGAAGCAGTGGTGCCGTTCGCGCGGACGTGGCTGGCCCTGACGAAAAGGTAGGCTCCGGCGGGCACGTTCTTGAAGACGACGTCCGCCGCACTATCGGTGGTGCGGAGCGCCACGTTACCGGCGGTGCCGATATAGAGATATTTCGGCACGAAGGCGAGCGGCTGAACGTCGTCGGGCACGACGGGATAGGCGTTCTCGCTCGGCGTGAGCATACTTGCCGAATATCCCTGAAACTTGTCAGCCATGTCGATAACCTTTCCTAGTTACGATTCGGGCAACAAGTAACCAAATAGGTTATTTGTAGGAAAGCTGTTTCTGAAGCGGCTCTGGACTTGCCGTCGGCGCGGCTCGCTTATTTTCGAGAGGGGCGTGACTGCGCGCGAGCGTCCGGGTAAGAACCGTCGCGGATGTGCGCATGGTGGCACCCGGCATTGGGTTACCGCGTGTGCTGTTTGGCGCTTGAGCCTTTGATCTGGCCACTTCGGTGGTGCGAGGCGCCTGACGAACGAAGATTGATAGGTCCTGCAGCGTATGAGCCTTGCCCAAGCAAATCCGAGTCGCCCTCATCCGCAAATGCGGGTGCGGGCTGCCGCAAATGATGACAGCATGAAGCGGGTCTCGATCGCGGCTGTGGTGCTCTATCTTCTGTTGGTGCCGCAGCAGTTCAATTTCGACGTGGCCGGCATTCTGATGTCGCCATATCGGATCGCCTTGCTGGTACTTAGCATTTACATCGCTTCGAGCGCTCTCAAGTCGAAGGTGAGGTTCGCATGGCCAGACCTCCTTGTGGTGCTGGCGATCGCCTGGATCACGCTGGCCTCCTACGTAACCAGCCAATCGCTCGCAGACACTCTGGTCCAAGGCGGCTCGCACCTCGTGGACATCGGGCTTGCCTATTTCCTTGCGCGCACAACGATTCAGACCCCGGATGATCTCAGAAAGTTCCTGATTCTTGTCGCACCGGGAATCATATTCACCGGGGTGATTGTCGCGGCAGAGGCGATCAGTCATCGGCCGATCATCCATCCCTTGGCGTCTGCCCTTACCGGCAAATTTGGCGGCCCCGGTCGTTGGGACGTCAGAATGGGGTTCATGCGCGGCGTCGCGTCGCTACCTCACCCGATCTTGACCGGCATTTTCCTTGCCAGCTTTCTGCCGCTCTACATGTTTGCCGGACTTCGAGGTTGGCCAAAGGCATTCTCGCTGATCGCCTCACTTCTGGGCGCTTTCACCATGAGCTCGGCGGCGATGCTCGGACTTGTGGTTGGCGCGCTGCTGTGTGGCTATAACTGGCTGGTGGAGCGGGTTGCCAACCTCACGTGGAAGCAGTTCGTCGGTGCGATCACGATGTTGTACGTCATGGTCGAGAGCTCGAGTAATTCCGGCTTTTACAACCTGTTGGTTCGGTACGCCTCGCTGAACTCCGTGTCGGCCTACAATCGTGTGCTTATCTGGAAGTACGGCTCGCAGAACGTTGCCGACAACCCCTGGTTCGGGATCGGTTATGCGAACTGGGACAGGCCAGATTGGATGCATTCGGATTCGTTTGACTGGTTTTGGCTCATCCTGGCTCTGCGATTCGGAATTCCGGTGGCGATCCTGGCGCTCGGGGCGACGCTGATGGGTGTTGTTGCGGTTGCCTTGCGTTCGTCGCGTATGCCGCCGAGGGACCGACGTCTCCTCATTGGTGTGGCGATTTCGGTCGCGGTCTTTGCGCTCGGCCTGAATTCGGTTTCCCTGTGGATGGCCAGCCTTGCATGGTTCTTCATGCTGCTCGGCCTGACGGTCACCCTTGGTTTCCAGGCTGCGCCTGCGCCTGTTCCCATGCGTCCGATGCCGGTGCCTGCACCGATGCCGGGGCAAGACCGCCCGGGCACACACAGCCGACCGTCAATCGCCCGTTAGTGCTGAACTGCCGGTTTCAGCGCGGGAGTTTGGCGAGCAATCCGCGCACTGGATCATAACCATACCCCCAGTATCCGGGGCGCAGAGCAATGTCCCGGTGACTCTCGCCGACGAGCGCAATCCGCGGTCTCCAGCGCCCGAGCAGGCGGCCTGCGATAAGCCTTTGCCACGCTCCGATCCAAGTGAACAGGAAGGCAAGGAACTGACGAGGCTTGCTCCAGTGCGAGCGCGCAAACTGCATATTCCCTGCAGCACGGTAGAGCATCCGCTTTGCGTTAAGCGCCTCGCCATGACCGATGTCATGATAGGCCCGCGCCTGTCCGATCCTCCAGAACGAATAGCCGCGCTGTGCCAGCCGGTAGAACAGATCCACTTCCTCGCAGTAGAGGAAATAGCGATCATCAAGCCCGCCGACTTCGTCCCATGCGGCGCGTGAGAACATCACGAAACTGCCGCTCAGCACGCCCACTTTCGTGTCTGTATCGACACCTTCGATTTCACTGCGCGCCGCACTGGATGTGCCGATCGTCCGGCTGGCCATTTCGGCAAGTGATGGCACGTGGACAGTGTTGCCGAGATCGGGGCGGTCGTTCCGATCAAGCGTGACGCCGCCCCAAGCCGCCGCCTCTGGATACGCCGATGCCGCATCAAGGAGGAGGTCGACAGCGCCCGGCTTCAGTTCGACATCCGGGTTGAGGAGCAGGAGATACGCTCCGCGGGCGTGCTCTGCCAGAATGTTGTTGCCGCCCGCAAACCCGACATTGCCACGGCTCGGGGCAATCCGGACATCGGGAAAGTTCGCCTTCACGAAAGCCTCGGTCGAACCGTCGCCATTGTCGACCAGCAGAACCTCATAAGTGTGGCGCGTACAGGCGTGGGCGATCGAACGAAGGCAGGCAGCGATGATGGCCGCCGAATTATAGGCCACCACCATGATGCTGACATGGGGCGCAGGTGCGTTCGAATTTTCGTCTAGCATCGCTGTTATGTCATGCCTCGCGGGTCGATAGATCGCGAGTCCAGGTAGACCCGCGCCCCCGTTGACGGTTCCACCGGGCAAGAGTGCGCGCGGCAAACTTTATCGCGAAAAAGATCAGCAGGTCGATCGGTCCTGCTCCGCTGCGCAGGGCAGCAGATAGTCCACCGCCATTGTTGGCATTGGCGAAGTAAGGGCTGGGATAGAGCCGCTTGACCTCGGCATTCCCGTTTTGTCGTCGCGCCTCGACCCGCACCTGCTCGCGGGCGGTGCGCGGAGGATAGACGACCGAAAAGACCGGCTGCCCATGTCTGTCCCTAGCGAGAAAACGCTTTTGTTCGTCGGGGAAACGCGTGTGGATCCAGATGTCATCACCAATGATTGGCGGAAATTCTCCAACGGCCGCGAGAGCCGCAGCCGACAATCCGTAGCAACCCGCCCCGCCTTTGCCCGCGCGTGCATAGGGCTGGAGAGACCACGCGCGGTAATAGGCCTTCATCAGAAAGTTGCACCTCGAAAGATCCATTCGGATCGCAGGCGCAGCCGTCATCACGCCCGGTTCGGCGAGTGCCTCCGCAAGTGCCACGAGCGTGTGGTATCCGCATTCGACATCTGCATCGACATAGATTCGGGGGAAGTGGTCAGCCCGTAGATTAGCGGCATTGATGGCCGCCGTTTTCGAACCGACCGGCAGATCGAGAACCAGCGCCTCGGGTGCCGCTTCACGGGCAATTTCAACGGTTCGATCGGTGCAGCCATTGGCAGCAACGATCACCTGCAGCGCGCCCGGCGGGGCTTGATCGAAGATATTCTTGAGGCAGCGGGCGATCACTGCTTCTTCGTTGTGCGCAGGAATGATGACCGTGAAGGGTGCCGTTTCCAACATCGCCTGCGCCTTCGTTCCAATCCGGATTAGCGGGTCTGGATCGCGACACGATCCGGGAGAGGTCGGGGCGGCCGGCAAGCGCGATGCACCTGCCGACCCATGCCATTATGCGGGGGTTACTTGTCCCGTCCGTATTCGTAGTAGCCGTATTGGTAGCTGTAGGACTGACCTGCCTGCAGGGCGCGGTACTTCGTCAGCACAACCCCGATCATCTTTCCGCCCGCAACCGTGATCCGGCGCACGGCCGAACGGGCCTGACCGAACGGAAGGCGATTGGCTTCGAGGACGAACACCGTGCCGTCGACCAGGTGAGCGAGGGTCGGTGCATCTGCGAGGCCCATCACCGGGCACGAATCGAAGATGATCAGCGAATATTCGTGGCGGTACTTCTCGATGAAGTCCCGCATCTGGCGCGAAGCGAGGATCTCGGTCGGATTGGGCGGAATTTCGCCAACCGGCAGAATGTCGAGGTTCTCGTGCACGCCCTTCACGATGGCAGCTTCCAGTTCCACGTGGCCGAGCAACACCTCGACAACGCCAACCTTGGGGCGTTCGATATCGAGCAGGCCCGCCACCGAAGGGCGCCGCAAGTCGGCATCGACCAACAAGGTCTTGCGTCCGAGATTGGCGAAAAGCTCTGCCAGGATCACGGCCGTGGTGCTCTTGCCTTCGCTCGCCTTGCTGCTGGTGAGCTGGATCACGTTGCGATTGCGCGGCAACGAAAAGTCGATGGCAGCCCGGATTGAGGAATAGGCTTCCATCAAGGCGCTGAAGCGGTTGGTGCCCAGCAGCTCGATGTCGCGATTTTCCACGTGAGGGGTGTAGCCCAACAGCGACAGGCCGAGCTTTGTCTCGATTTCGTCGAGCGACCGGATCCGATCGTCGAGCGTTTCGCGAAGGACAGCAAGCGCTGCCCCCAGCGCAAGACCAAGCAACAGCGACAGGCCAAGGTTCTTGAAGAGGTTGGGCGAGAACGGCGCCCCCGGCACCATCGCCGAATCGATCTTGGTGATCGTGCCCGGATCAATCGCGGCCGCGCTGTTCACCTGGTTGTAGCGATCCAGCAGCGACTTGAGCTGGTCGCGCAGAGCCTGCGCCTCGCGCTCGAGCACGGTCAGTTCAACCTGCTGATCCTGTTCGACCAGACGATCCCCGGTCAGGGCGTTCAGCTCTGCCTCGAGCGCCTGCTCCTGACGCTGCGCGACCAGGAACTGATTGCGCACGGTGGCCTTGATGTCGCTGCTGATCCGGTCGATCTGCGTGTCGAGCAAGGCGACCTGCGACAGCAGGTTCTGGATCTGCGGGAAGTCGTCATTGTAGCGCTGCCGCAGCTCGACCAGCTGGCTCATCTTCGCAGAGCGATCGCCGATCAGGTTTTGCAGTGCCGGATTGGACTGGACTTCAGGAAGCTGAGCAGCCGGGAGCGACTGGATTGCCCGCCAGCGCTGCTCGGCTTCAATGCGGGCAGCGCGTGCGTTCGAGACGCGCGCGTTGATGCTCGCAAGGTTGCTGGCAGTGAGCGTGGTGGGTTCCGTGTTTTCCTCACCGCCCGCAGATTGGACGATGATCCCGCTGTTGCGGGCATAGCCATTGGCGGCCTGCTCGGCCTCTGCTAGGCGCAGGCGCGTCTCGTCGATCTGCTTCTTGAGGTAATCGACGGCGTAGGTGCTGCTTTCGATCGATTTGCTCGATCCCGTCCGCACGAAGGCATCGGCGTAGCCATTGGCGATTTCCGCCGCCAGCGTCGGGCTTTCGGACTGGAAGCTGATCGTCAGCACCCAGTTCTTCGTCGGCACTTCAGTGACCACACCAGACGTGAGAATGCTGACCGCGAGTTCCTTTTTCGCCTTCAGCCACTGCTCGTCGGTCATGTTCGGCGAGCGGCCTTCCTCGACATCCTTGCCGAGCAGGTCGGCACGATTGGCGAGATTGAGCTGATCGACCACGGATTCAGCGAGGCTGCGGCTCCGGATCACCTCGGCCTGCGTTGCCAGGTAGTCGTAGATCTGCACCGGATTGAAGCCGGGATCCGTCTCCTGCCCTTCGACGATATACTGCCCATAGGGCTTCACGCTGACCTTGGCGTCAGCCTGATACATCGGTGTCGCGAGCAGCGTGAGCGCCAACCCGCCAAGCATAGCGACGACCAGCGCCGCGGCAAACACCCAGCGTTGCCGATAAATGACCCCGCGGATCGATTCGAAGGTGACCGCCCGCGCACGCGGTTGGACCGGCCCCAGCGGGCCGTCCGGCATATAGGAATCAAGCCAAGTGCCCTGCGGGGCAGCATTGGACGCATCGACAATTGATCGTTCGTTCATAATCTTAGTTGCTGTTCACGCCAGCCGCGGCAAATACGCCAAATGCGGGCAAGGCCTTCAGCAGATCCTCCCAGAATACCGACAGGCCGTCGGTTCCCATCACGACCCGGTCACCGGGCTGAAGAACAGGGTCAAGCATCGTGCCCTGCGACATCTGATTGTAGTCGAACTTGGCGACCATGATGCCTTCGGGGCTCTCACGGAAAACCGCGACCTGATCGGTCTTGGCGGTCCGCTTCGGACCGCGCGCCATCGCGATCGCCGCCGACAGGCGGGCACCGGGCTGGAAGGTGTAAACCCCCGGCTCCGTCACAGCTCCCTCGACCGTCACCATGTGCGAGGCATATTCGGCGATGTTGACGCTCACGACGGGCGACTTGAGGCCCGCTGCGGCGAGCCGCCGGGTGACATCCTGCTCAAACTGCCGCGCGGTCATGCCGGCCGCAGGGATCGAGCCCAGCATCGGGAGCGAAACGTTGCCTTCCACGCCGATCTGGATCGAGGCGATGGAAAACTCCGGCTCGCGGAAGACGCTGATCGAAATCTTGTCCGCAGGACGCAGCAGATAGGTCGTCGGGCGCTGGTACGAATAGTCGCCCTGGCCCAGTTCGCTGCGCGGTTGCACCACGCTCGGCCCGATCACCGGATCCGGGGTCGATGCGCAACCTACCAGCAGGGCCATCGTCATGGCGATCACTGAAGCGTTCCGAACGGCTGTAGGTTTCAGTGTCACGTTATCCTCCCTTTGAGCGCAGCGTGGCTTATACGTAGGAATACCGCAGTGCAACAGGATTGCGTTCCGCGTGGGCCTGAATGCGCCCGCGACGCTACGTCATCTGCCCACTCTCAGGCGCCACCGCGCGCCATGCGAGGGATGCGCCTTGAAGTCCGGATTCGAAGGCTTCATGGATGCCCGCGCCAATCATGGAGCCACCGTGCGGAACCGGTTTCCCGGCCCGCGCAAGAGGGTGCCGCTCTGCAGGAATTGACAGGAACGTCGATGACCACAACCCCATCGCTGCTCGCCGTTGCTGCCAGCGGGTTCTACCTTCTCGTGTTGCTGGCCTGCACCGCCGCAGCAATCGTCGCAGGGCAGAATCGCCAGCAACCATCCCACACGCGCTGGTGGCTCCTGCTGGCGGTCTTTTTTGCGGTGCTGATCGTGCTGCGCTTGCTGGCAGTGGAGGAACTCGTGCGCGATCATATCCGGGATACCCTGCGGGCCTCCGGCTCCTATCGCGAACGCCGCAGCATTCAGGGGCCGATCGTCGTGTCGATTCTGTTCATCGCAGCCGGTGCGGGGAGCGTCCTGCTCTACCGGTGGGGTCGAAGCTTGCGGGGGAGGCGCAATGTCATGGTGTTCGCCGCCATTCTGGCGAGCCTCGCGATGAGCTTCCTGATCGTGCTTCGGCTGACGTCGCTGCACGCGATTGATGCGTTGCTGTATGGGGTTCTCAAACTCAACTGGGTGGTCGATCTCGGATCGAGCCTGGTCGTTCTGCTCGCGGCGCTCGGCTATATCCGGCTGGTGCGCGCCCGCCCCTAGCCGGCCCCTGCGAGGATGGCGGCGATGCGGCGGCTGGCGGTGCCATCGCCGTAGGGATTGTGCGCGCGTGCCATTGCCTCGTAGGCTCCGGCATTGTCGAGCAGATGAGCCGTTTCTCGTGCGATAACAGACCCATCGGCGCCCACCAGCCGCGCGGTTCCGGCGGCCACGCCTTCGGGGCGCTCGGTCGTGTCGCGCATGACCAGCACCGGCTTGCCGAGGCTGGGGGCTTCCTCCTGAATCCCGCCGCTATCGGTCAGGATCAGATCGCAGGCCTCCATCATTGCCACGAAATCGAGATAATCGAGCGGTTCGATGAGCGCGATGTTGTCGAACCCCGCAAGAGCCGGGCGCATCACGCCGCCGACGTTGGGATTGGGGTGGAGCGGGTAGATGATCGCTACATCATCCCGGGAAGCAAGAATCTGTAAACCCTTGGCAATTTCCGCCATTCCTGCGCCGAAGTTCTCTCGCCGGTGGGCTGTGACCGCGATAATGCGCCGACCGGCAAAGCGCGCGCGCAAGGGGGCGATCGCGGGGGCGAGTGCGGGGTTGGCGGCGATCTTGTCCTTGGCAAACAGCAGGGCGTCGATCACGGTATTGCCCGTCACATGGATCGCGCTTTCGGCAACGTTTTCAGCACGTAACGCCGCCGCCGCGGTCTCGGTCGGCGCGAAGTTGAGATCGGCGATCACGCCGGTGACCTTGCGGTTCACCTCCTCGGGCCAGGGCGAGTAGATATCTCCACTGCGCAATCCCGCCTCGACATGGCCGACCGGAATCCGGCGGAAATAGCACGCCAGCGAGGCCATCATCGTGGTCAAGGTATCGCCGTGAACCAGCACACGATCAGGCGAAAGTTCGTCCAAGACCGCGCCAAAACGCGACAAGAGGCGCGTAGAGAGCGCATCGAGCGACTGATCGGGCTGCATCAGATCGAGGTCGACGTCCGGCACCAGCCCGGCCAGAGCCAGCACCGAATCGAGCAGGTCGCGGTGCTGCGCGGTCACCACCACCTTGACGTCAAACCGACCGGTTTCGCGCAAGGCGGCAACCACCGGGAACATCTTGATCGCTTCGGGCCGCGTGCCGAAGGTCACGACGATGCGGGGCAACCCGCTGCTGGATGTCATCGCCGCAGCATACCCCGCGTGTCGAACACCAGCTTGCCTGCCAGATCGACCGGCGAGAGATGTTTGAACGCAGTGTGATCGACCAGCACCACCACAATCTCCGCCTGCCGCAGCCCTGCGTCAAGCGTCACCAGCTCAGCCCCGGTGCCCGCAAAGGCGGCCGGCAGCTCATCGGTGAAGGGCTCGACCACCAGTATCCGATCCCCATGCGTGTGGGAAAGGGCTTCGGCGATTTCGAGCGCCGGGCTTTCGCGGAAGTCGTCGATGTCGGGCTTGAAGGCGAGGCCGAGCAGCGCGACCTTGCCCGCGGGCGCGGCATCGAGCAGCGCGCGGATCTTGCCTTCGGTGTGCACCGCCTTGTGGTCATTGACCTCGCGCGCCGTCCGCACAAGCCGGGCTGCCGCCGGAGCGCCCGCGACCAGAAACCACGGGTCGACCGCGATGCAATGCCCGCCCACACCGGGGCCGGGCTGGAGGATGTTGACGCGCGGGTGACGGTTGGCGAGGCGGATCACCTCCCATACATCCACCCCGATCACATCGGCGATCATCGAGAGCTCGTTCGCAAAGGCAATATTGACGTCGCGGAAGCTGTTTTCGACCAGCTTCACTGTCTCGGCCACACGGGCCGTGGTGTAGAGGCAGTCGCCCTTCACGAACGAGGTATAGAGCACCGCCGCGCGCTCGGCACAGGCCGGGGTGACGCCGCCGATCACGCGGTCATTGTGCACCAGCTCGTTGACGATCCGGCCCGGCAGCACGCGTTCGGGACAATAGGCCAGCGCAATGTCGGCATCGTCAGCGCAGCCGTCGCGCGGCACCACGATGTCGGGGCGCAGTTCGCTGATGATCTGGGCGACCCGTTCGGTGGTGCCGACCGGCGAGGTGCTTTCGACGATCACGCAGGCACCGGGGAGGATCTTGGGAGCGATCGCGCGCGCGGCGGCCTCGACATAGGTAATGTCGGGCGCATTGTCCGGCCCCAGCGGGGTCGGCACGGCGATCATGTAGAAGCTGGCGGTGGGCACCTCGGTCGAGGCGACCAGCGTTTGCGCGGTGATCGCGTCATGCACCAGCTTGTCGAGATCGCGCTCCTCGATGTGCACGCCGCCCGCATTCACCGTCTCGACCACCTTGGGCGAGACATCGACCCCGCACACGCTCCAGCCATAGGAAGCGAGCAGGGCCGCCGTCGGCAGGCCGATATAGCCCAGCCCGATCACCGCGACCTGATGGTCGGGGGCAGGGTGGGCCAGAGCCTTGCGCCCGAGCGCAGCGGTGGCATCGAAAGGAGCGTTCATGCGAAATCTGTCCCGGTCGTCTGCCGGTCAGATGGCCGCAAAGCCCTTAAAATCGCGTTAGGCTTGCTGCGATTTTCACCATGGGTGGCCTGGTGTCAGGCCGGTCAGGCCTCGATGAAGGCCGCCAGCGCCTGATGCAGCTGGCGCGCGGTCGGGGATTGGACGGCGGTCCAATCGGTCAGCGCCAGGCCTTCGGCGATGCGCGCTTCCAGCTCGCTTTCGTCAGCGGCCACCACAATGCCGGGGCGGCCCGCGAGCTTGCCGACTGTCGCCATCTGGTGATCATTGCGGTGCTCGCCCAGATCGGCGCGGCGCGGCATCAGCAGGATCGGCTTCTGGCAGCGTGCGGCGGTCAGCACCGTCCCGATCCCGGCATGGGCGACTATCAGCCGCGCCTCGCCCACCAGCGTTTCGAATTCGGAAGGCGCGATCTTCACCCGTGCTTCCATGTTGCGCGGGGCATAGCTGCCCTTGCCGGTCTGCGCGATCACCGGCATCCCGAGCCGCGGGGCGAGTGCGTCCATCGCTTCGATAAGCCGGTCAAAGCCCAATTGCATCCCGACCGTGACGATGATCACAGCACCGCTCCGTGATAGCGCGGGCGATCCGGCCCGGCGAGGTGTTCCCACTGCGTCCAGCATTCATGCGCGAAACGCTTGGACAGCTTGCCGCACATCGACAGTTCCTCGCCATTGGCGACGGAATCGATCCACAGCGTGCGCGCGCCGATCAGCCTTCCGGCAAGGATGCAGAAGAAGCCGGGGGCAGCGCCGGTGGAGAGGATCACGCGGGGCCGGTGCTTGAGCACGATCCACAGCGCCTTCACCGCGCACAGAGCGGACTCGATCGGCTTGTTCTGGTTGCAGTCCGGCAGGCTTTCGACTGCGGTGATGCCATGCTGTGCAGCGACGGCGGGCTCGGTGGTGGCGAAACGGATGTCATATTGCGTCAGCGTCGGGCGCAGCAGCATCAGCTGCTCCCAGTGCCCTCCGCCCGATGCGGCCGCGAGCACTCTGATCCGGTCATTCCCCATGTACGGGCGTCCCCATTCGCTGCAGTGCACAATTGTCTGCTGCACCCCTTCTGACAAGAGGCACACGCTGTCAATCGCGGCGGGCGCTTGGCCGGGTCAGGCCCGCCCGACGCTCGTGTATTCGAACCCGGCGGCGCGCATGTCTTCGGGCTTGTAGACGTTCCTGAGGTCGACCATGACCGGCGCCTTGGCGAGTTCCTTGACGCGGCGGAGGTCGAGCGCGCGGAAGGCGTCCCATTCGGTCACGATCACGACGACGTCCGCGCCGGTGATCGCTTCGTAGGCGCTCTCGCACATGGTCACCTGCGGCAGCAGCGGGCGGGCCTGTTCCATGCCCTCGGGGTCATAGGCCGCAACCGCCACGCCCGCGTCCATCAGCGTCTGCGCGACCGCGATCGCCGGGCTGTCACGCATGTCGTCGGTGTTGGGCTTGAAGGTGAGGCCGAGCAGCGCCGCCTTCTTGCCGCGCGCCGCCTCCATCCCGCCGAGCGCATCGACCACCTTGCGGCCCATCGCGCGCTTGCGGGTGTCGTTGACCTTGACCACGGCTTCCACGATCCGGGTCGGGCTGTCGTAATCCTCGGCGGTCTTGAGCAGCGCGAGCGTGTCCTTGGGGAAGCACGAGCCGCCATAGCCCGGCCCGGCGTGCAGGAACTTCGAGCCGATCCGGCCATCCATCCCGATCCCGCGGCTGACGTCCTGCACGTTGGCGCCGACCTTCTCGCACAGATCGGCCATTTCGTTGATGAAGGTGATCTTGGTCGCGAGGAAGGCGTTGGCCGCATACTTGATCAGCTCGCTGGTGCGGCGGCTGGTGAAGAGGATCGGGGATTCGTTGAGGAACAGCGGGCGATAGACCTCACGCATCACCTCGCGGCCGAAATCGTCCTCGGCGCCGATGACGATGCGGTCGGGGCGCTTGAAATCGCCGATCGCCGCGCCTTCGCGCAGGAATTCGGGGTTGGAGACGACCGAGACCTTATGCGCCGTGCCGGTCTCCTTGATGATTCGTTCCACCTCGTCGCCGGTGCCGACGGGGACGGTCGACTTGGTGACGACGACGGCATCACCCGCCAGGCTCTCGCCCACTTCGCGCGCGACTTCGTAGACGAAGGTGAGGTCGGCGTGCCCATCGCCCCGGCGGCTCGGCGTGCCGACCGCGATGAAGATCGCGTCGGCACCCTTGATGCCCTCGGCCAGCGAAGTGGTGAAGGCGAGCCGCCCGGCCTTGACGTTGCTTTCCACCAGCGCGTCGAGACCGGGTTCGTAGATCGGCATGATCCCGGCGTGCAGGCGGTCGATCTTGCCCTGATCCTTGTCGATGCACACCACATCATGCCCGAAATCGGCAAAACACGCGCCCGACACGAGGCCGACATAGCCCGAACCTACCATCGCAATCTTCATGAAATCCGTCCTTCGCGAGAATGGGGAGCGGTAAGCACACTCGCAGAAAAAGCGCTAGCGCCTATTCCACCGGTGCGAACCGGGCGACTTCCGCCAGCACCTTTTCGACCCATTCCGGGCGGCAGATCAGGAGGTCTGGCATATAGGTGTCGGAGCAATTGTAGATCAGCGCGCTGCCGTCGATGCGCGAACAGTGCAGGCCATGTGCAGCGGCGACTGCGGCGGGCGCGCAGCTGTCCCATTCATATTGACCACCGGAGTGGAGATAGACTTCGGCCTCGCCGCGCACCACGGCCATCGCCTTGGCCCCGGCGCTGCCCATCGGCACCAGCTCTCCGCCGAGCGCCGCCGCAACCGCCTCGGCCTCGGGCGCGGGACGGGTGCGGCTGACGAGAAAGCGCGGGCGCGCGGCCATCGCCGGGAGCGGTTGCGGCTGGTCGGAACGCAGCACGATGCCGCCGTCGAGACCGGGCAGGGCGACCGCGCCGACGCTGGCGACGCCGTCAACCGCGAGCGCGATATGGACTGCCCAGTCGGCGCGCTCCTCGCCATATTCGCGCGTGCCGTCCACCGGATCGACGATCCACACCCGGCTCTTGGCGAGGCGGACGGGATTGTCCTTTTCCTCTTCCGACAATAGCCCGTCATCGGGGCGCTGATGGCGCAGGGCGTGGCACAGGAACTGGTTGGCGGTGGCGTCCCCGGCATGGCCAAGCGCCTTGCCGGTGAACATCGCGCTGTCCCGCACCGCGAGGAGCAGGCGTCCCGCCGCTTCGGCGAGGTGGGCGGCCAGTTCGGCATCGGTCATAGCGCGGGCTCTTCCCGGAGTTCGCCGGGCGCTTCGGGTTGATCGCTGCGCACGCCCCAGCGCACCGAGCTCCACGCGCGTTCGTGGAAATAGTAGAGCACCATCTTGGTCAGCACCTCGGTAATCGCGATCGCGCCTGCCGCCTTGGCCGAGCGGGTGAACAGCCAGCTCAGCAGGAAGGTGTCGATGCTGCCGAGAATCCGCCAGCTCAACGCCTTGGCCAGCGACCGGCTATGGGCCTCGCGGCCACGGAAAACAAACATCGCAAGGCCCCCCTTGAATGGTTACTTGAGCGGCAGGATCCGCTCGATGATGTAGCGTGCGGCTTCCTGCGGGCTCATGTCCACGGTGTTGACGCGGATCTCCGGGTTCTCGGGCGCCTCGTAGGGGCTGTCGATCCCGGTGAAGTTGCTGAGCTGGCCGCTGCGCGCCTTCTTGTACAGTCCCTTGACGTCGCGCGCCTCGGCGACGTCGAGCGGCGTGTCGACGAAGATCTCGATGAACTCGCCTTGCGGAAGCATCTCGCGCACCATCCGGCGCTCGGCCCGGAACGGCGAGATGAAGGCGGTGAGCACGATCAGCCCCGCATCCGCCATCAGCTTCGCGACTTCGCCGACGCGGCGGATGTTCTCGATCCGGTCAGCCTCGGTGAAGCCGAGATCGCGGTTAAGGCCGTGGCGCACATTGTCCCCGTCGAGCAGGAAGGTGTGGCGGTTCATCAGGTGGAGCTGCTTTTCGACCTCGTTGGCGATGGTCGACTTGCCGCTGCCCGAAAGCCCGGTGAACCACAGCACCCGCGGGGTCTGGTTCTTCATCGCGGCATGATCCGCGCGGGTGATCGTCACCGGCTGCCAGTGGATGTTCTCCGCCCGGCGCAGACTGAAGGCGATCATCCCCGCCGCGACCGTGGCGTTGGTGAACTTGTCGATCAGGATGAACCCGCCGAGCTGGCGATTATCGGCATAGGGCTCGAAGGTGATCGGCCGGTCGGTGGCGAATTCGACCACCCCGATGGAATTGAGCCCGAGAGTCTTGGCGGCAAGGTGTTCGCGGCTGTTGACGTCGATCTCGTATTCGGGCGGCTGGACGGTGGCGGTGACCATCTGCGTGCCGAGCTTGAGCCAGTAGCCGCGCCCGGGCTTGAGCGCCTCCTCGTCCATCCACACCAGGGTGGCGCGGAACTGGTCGGAGGCCTGCGGCGGATCGCCCGCAGCGGCAATCACGTCGCCGCGGCTGCAATCGACCTCGTCGGCGAGGCTGATGGTGACCGACTGGCCCGCGACAGCCTCGTCGAGATTGCCGGAGCCACCGGTTTCGCTTGCGAAACGGCCACTTGGCATAACGGTGATGGTCTTGACCGTGCTGGTCTTGCCCGAAGGCACGATCCGCACCGCATCGCCGACCTTCACCGTGCCGCTGGCGATCAGCCCGGCAAAGCCGCGGAAGTCGAGATTGGGGCGGTTGACCCACTGGACCGGCATCCGGAACGGCCGGGCCTGCTCGGTAGCATTGTCGAGCTCGACGCTTTCGAGATGCGCGATCAGCGCCGGGCCCGCATACCACGGCGTGTTGGGCGACAGCGCGGTGATGTTGTCGCCCTTGAACCCGGAAATCGGAATCGCGGTGAAATCGGCGATGCCGATGCTTTCGGCAAAGGCGCGGTAGTCGGCGACGATGGCGTCGAAAGTGGCCTTATCATAGCCGACCAGATCCATCTTGTTCACGGCCAGCACCACGTGACGGATGCCGAGCAGGTGGACGAGCCACGAATGGCGGCGGGTCTGTTGCAGCACACCCTTGCGCGCGTCGATCAGGATCACCGCGAGATCGGCGGTCGAGGCGCCGGTCACCATGTTGCGGGTATATTGTTCGTGCCCCGGCGTATCGGCGACGATGAACTTGCGCTTTTCGGTGGTGAAGAAGCGATAGGCGACGTCGATCGTGATCCCCTGCTCGCGCTCGGCGGCGAGGCCGTCGACCAGCAGTGCGAAGTCGATTTCCTCGCCCTGCGTGCCGTGGCGCTTGCTGTCGTTCTCGAGCGCGGCGAGCTGATCTTCGAAGATCATCTTGGAATCATAGAGCAGCCGCCCGATCAGGGTCGACTTGCCGTCATCCACGCTGCCGCAGGTGATGAAGCGCAGCAGGCTCTTGTGCTGGTGCGCTTCGAGATAGGCGTCGATGTCCTCGGCGATCAGGGCATCGGTCTGGAAGGAGGGGTGGTCGTTCATCAGAAGTACCCCTCCTGCTTCTTGTCTTCCATGCTGGCCGACTGGCCCTTGTCGATCGCGCGGCCCTGGCGTTCGGAACTGGTGGCGAGCAGCATTTCCTGGATGATATGGCTCATTTCCGTGGCCTCGCTGATCGTCGCGCCGGTGAGCGGATAGCAGCCCAGCGTGCGGAAGCGCACCGAGCGCATCACCGGTTCCTCGCCCGCTTCGAGCCGGAAGCGTTCGTCATCAACCACCAGGATCAGCCCGTCGCGCTCCACCGTCGGGCGCGGCTTGCTGAAATAGAGCGGCACGATGTCGATGTTTTCGAGCGCAATGTATTGCCAGATGTCGAGCTCGGTCCAGTTCGAGATCGGGAAGACGCGGATGCTTTCGCCCTTCGCCTTCTTGGCATTGTAGAGGTTCCACAGCTCGGGGCGCTGGTTCTTGGGATCCCAGCGGTGCGCGGCCGTGCGGAAGCTGAAGATGCGTTCCTTCGCCCGCGCCTTTTCCTCGTCGCGCCGTCCGCCGCCGAAGGCCGCATCGAAGCCATGCGCGCTCAGCGCGCGCTTCAGGGGATCGGTCAGCTGGGCCTGCGAATAGAGCGCGCTGCCGGTGTCGAAGGGGTTGATGCCCTGCGCTTCGGCCTCTTCGTTCTGGGCGATGATCAGCTTCAGCCCATATTCGCGCACCGTACGATCACGGTGGGCAATAAGGTCGGCAAAGTCCCAGCCGCTTGCCACGTGCAGCATCGGAAATGGCGGCGGCGCGGGATAGAACGCCTTGCGCGCCAGATGCAGCATGACCGATGAGTCCTTGCCCACCGAATAAAGCATGACCGGGTTTTCGGCCTCGGCCACGACTTCGCGGAAAATATGGATGCTCTCGGCCTCAAGCCGTTCGAGATGGGTCAGGGAACGCATGTGCGGTGCAGTTACCTGTTGCACTGCACAACGCAAGTATATTTCCTTAGGCCACCCAATGGCAGAGCTTCAACGCTGAGACACGTTCCGATCGGAAGCGGCCGTCACGCCGCGCGGGTCAGCAGGGTCACCTCAGCGCTGCCGAAATCGAGGCTGGCAAGGCTGGGGGCGAAGAGACATTCCCCGGGGCCTGCCGTGGCTGAACCGTCTTCCGCACGCACTTCGCCTGCCAGCGGCAGCACCAGCAGCGCGCCCGGATAGGCCGCCAGCGTCGCCGCATCGGGCGCGCCGGTCACCCGGTCGAGCCGGAAATGCGGGCCGTCGACCAGCGCCTGCCCCTCGGCAATCGAACGCTTGTTGGCTGGCTCATAGGGCGCGCCGCGCGCGACAGCGAGGGCTCGCTCCACATGCAGCTCGCGCGGGCGGCCATAGTCATAAAGCCGGAAGGTCGTATCGCTGGCCTGCTGCACTTCGACCAGCGACAGGCCGGGGCCGATGGCATGGACGGTGCCTGCGGGCAGGTAGAACAGATCGCCGGGCCGGGCGGGATGCCAGGTGAGCAGGCTTTCGATCGTGCCGTCCTGCGCAGCGGCGGCGATTTCATCCGGGGCGACATTGCGCTCGAACCCGATGGCGAGGCGCGCGTCCGGCTCGGCATCGAGCACCAGCCAGCACTCTTCCTTGCCCGCCTCGCCGGGAAGCGCGTTGCTGTCCGAGGGGTGCACCTGCACAGAGAGCTTTTCGGAGGTGAACAGGTATTTGATCAGCACCTGCGGCATTTCGGGCGGTGGCTCGAACCAGATCTCGCCGATCCGCTTGCCGCCTGGCGCGGCGAAGGGCGCGGGCAGCACGTCCCGACCCCAGACCTTGTCGACCATCCGGGTCGCCAGCTGGCGGGGGCGGAACGCGGGGGCGTTCACTGGACGAGGGCTCCGGGCAGCTTGCCGACGAGCTGCGCTGCCTCACGTGTGGTGACGAGCACTTCGCCGTCCTGAACGATGATGCACACGCCCTCCAGCCCCACGGCCGAAACGCGCGGCCCATCGGTCAGCGCGAGGACGTCCTTGCATTGCGCGAAGTCGACCGCGCCCTTGCCCCGCGCCAGATTGCCGCTCGCGTCCGCTGCGCCTTCGAGCGCTTCGGCAATCGCGGCCCAGCTGCCGATGTCCGACCACCCCATGTCGGCTGGCACCATGGCGGCGCGGGCGGTGTTTTCCATCACCGCATAGTCAATCGAAGCCCCGACGATCGCAGCGAAGGGCTCGCTTGCCGGGTGGAATCGCGCTCCATCGGTGATGCCGCCTTTGACCGCCTCGGCCACCAGCCGCGCCATGTCGGGCCGGTAGGCGGCGAGTTCGGCGAGCAGGTGTCCGGCGCGAAAGGCGAAGATCCCGCCGTTCCAGCTGTAATCCCCGCTCGCCAGATATTCTGTCGCGCGCGCCAGATCGGGCTTCTCGACAAAGCGGCGGATCGCATAGCCGCCCGCCAGCGGCGCGCCGCGCTGGAGATAGCCGTAGCCGGTTTCGGGGCGGTCGGCCGCGATGCCGAAGCTCACGAGATAGTTCTCACGCGCCAGCGCGGCAGCGGCGAGGGCCGCGGCGAGGAAGGCGTCCCTGTCGGCAATGTGATGATCGCTCGGGCAGACCAGCATCACCGCGTCTTCCGGCAGCAAGCAGGCGGCGAGCGCGATGGCAGGCGCGGTGTTGCGGGCGCAGGGTTCGACCACCAGCCGCGCGCCCGGCGTATCGCCCAGCTGCGCCATGATGAGATCGGCATGATCCGCGCCGGCGACGACCATCGGCGGAGCGAAGCGATCATCGCCTGCCACCCGGCGCACCGCCTGTTCGAACAGGGTCTCGTCCCCGACCAGCGGCAGGAACGGCTTGGGCACCGCCTTGCGGCTGACCGGCCACAGCCGTGTGCCGCTGCCACCGCACAGGATCACCGGATGGATTTGCATCACACCTTTCGCCTTCGCCAATTTGCAGAGCGCTACCTAACCTGAACAAGTTGCGCCACGCTTAAGGTTACCGATTGCATCCATTCACGACCAATCCCGCCGCCCCATTCCCTCCGCCCATTCCCGCTGCCCCCTTTCCGTCTACATGGCGCAAAGTCGTTAGCTTGCCAGCGCGCAGCGGCTTTGCAATGACCCGCCCAGACTGTTCGGGAGAGACATTATCATGCAGCACACGTCCGGGCCGCTGGCGGGCCTCAAGGTCATCGAATTTGCCGGGATCGGGCCGGGGCCGCACGTTGCCATGCTGCTCGCCGATCTCGGGGCCGAGGTTGTTCGCATCGACCGGCCGGGAAGTGCGGCCAGCAACCCGGTGGTCGAACGGGCGCGGCATCGGCTGGCGGTTGATCTCAAGAGCGAGGAGGGCAAGGCCCAGGTTCGCGCTGCCGCAGCTGCTGCCGACGTCCTGATCGAAGGCTTCCGCCCCGGGGTGATGGAGCGGCTGGGACTGGGGCCGGATGTGCTGCTCGAAGCCAACCCGCGGCTTGTCTATGCCCGCATGACCGGCTGGGGGCAGGAAGGCCCGCTGGCGCAGGCCGCCGGGCACGACATCAACTACATCGCCATCACCGGCGCGCTCGCCGCCGTGGGCAAGGCGGGCGAGACCGCGACCCCGCCGCAGAACCTCGTTGGCGATTTCGGCGGCGGGTCGATGTATTGCGCCTTCGGGATCATGGCCGCGCTTTATGAACGCGAAAAGTCGGGCAAGGGTCAGGTCGTCGATGCCGCCATCGTCGACGGGGCGACCAGCCTGATGAGCTTCTTCTTCGGGGTGCGCCAGGTGCCGCATCTCAGCACCGAGCGCGGCAAGGGAATGCTCGGCGGCGCGGCGCATTTCTACCGCTGCTTCAAGTGCGCTGACGGCAAGGAAATCTCGCTCGGGTCGATCGAGCCGCAGTTCTATGCCGAAATGCTCGCCAAGGCGGGTGCGCCGGAGGAACTGGCGCAGGGTCAGATGAACCCGGCCAACTGGGACGACTATGCCGACAAGCTGGCAGCGCTGTTCCTCACGAAGACGCAAGCTGAATGGTGCGACCTTTTGGAAGGCAGCGACGCCTGCTTTGCCCCGGTGCTCGGGATCGAGGAGGCGCGCGAGCACCCGCACATGAAGGCGCGCGGCGCTTACGTGGAGCATGACGGCATTTGGCACACCGCGCCCGCGCCGCGGTTCAGCCGCACGCCGGGCGCAGTGCGTTCGAGTGCGGATGACGGCGCGGACGTGGTCGCGCGCTGGCAGCAGGCCTAGTCGGTCGCCGCTGGCTCCCCGCCGAGCGCCTGCCACAGCACCACCCGCGCGCGCGCGGATCGGCCCAGGGCAGCAGCAGCGGCCTCGCCGCTTGAATCCGCCGCGCGGCGGGCTTCGAGCACTTCGAGGAAGCTGGCGAGCCCGGCCTTGTAGCGCGTCTCGGCAATCGCGGCGGCGCGGGTCAGCTGATCGCGCTGGGCGACGGCGAGCTTGGCCTCGGCATCAGCGGCGGTGACCACGCCATAGGCCGCCTCGGCATCGCCAAGGGCTTGATAAACCGCCCCGCGATAGGCGGCGAAGGCAGCGCGCTTGTCGGCAGCGGCAGCATCGATCCCGGCGCCGACGCGTCCGAAATCGAGCAGCGGCCCGGCGATCCCGGCGGTGAGCGTGCCGATGATCGAATCGTCGAACAGGTCTTCCGGATCGAAGGCCAGCAGCCCGATCACCCCCGACAGCGTGATGCGCGGGAAGCGCGCGCGGGCGGCAGCGGCAAGATCGGCATCGCTGGCGGCGAGGTTGGCGGCGGCAGCGGCAACATCGGGCCGGTTGGCGAGCAGATCGGACGGCAGCGTTGCGGGGGCAGCGGCAAGCTCCAGCGGCGCGCCGGGGGTGGCCAGCGCCGCGGTGACCGCCGCGGTGCCTTGACCGGTCAGCGTCACCAGCCGCCCGATCAGGCGCGCGCGCTCGCTCTCGAGCGCTGCGAGGCGCGTGGCCGAGGCACTCGCCGTGGCCTCGGCGCGCACCCGGTCAAAGCCCGGCGCGATCCCTGCATCTTCACGCACCTTCGCCAGCCGGGCGAGAGCATCGGCCGCCTCGGCATCGGAGCGGATCTCGGCGGCGCGCGCTTCGATCACGCGCCAGTCGATCACGCTCGCGGCGATTTCGGCGAGCAGCGCCAGCCGCACGCCTTGCGCCTGCGCGGTGGCGGCATCGATCCGGGCGATGGCGGCGCGTTCCTCGGCCTTCAATCGCCCGAAGATGTCGGGATCCCAGCTCGCGGTGATGTTCGCGCCGTAAGCGGTCTGTTCGCGCGGGATGAAGCCCTGCTGGCCCGCGGCCCCGAACTGCGCGGGGTTGATGCGGTTGCGGGTGACATCGGCATCGGCGGTGATATTGGGCAGGCGCTCGGCCCCGGCGCGGCGTGCGCCGGCGCGAGCGGCATCGATCCGCGCAGCGGCTTCGGCAAGGCTCGGCGCATCGGCCAGCGCGGCGGCAGAAAGCGTCCGGTAGGCCGGGTCGCCCTCGGGCAGCAGAGCGGCGAGCGCGGTGGCGGTGCCTTCCTCGGGCCGGAAGAAGTAGGCCGGGGCCAGCTCCGGGGTGGGCGTGGCGATCTCGGGTGCAGGCTGCAGGGCGCAGGCGGCGAGCGCCAGCGGCAGCAGGGCAACCCCGGTCAGGTTGAGGCGGCGCATGGCCCTACTTCTCGCTCTTGGCCGCAGCGGCCTTGGCCGGGATGAAGGCATCGATCTGCTGGCCCACCCGGAACGCCTCGGACGGGGGCAGGGCATAGATCAGCTGGAGCACACGCACGTCGACGCGTTCGGCGGCGGAGTTGGTGAGCGAGCGCTTGGGCACCACCTGCGGCTCGGCGCGCACGAAGGTGGCATTGACGTGCATCTCGGCGGCCCCGCGCGGGCTGATGACGGCGGGCTGGCCGAGCGCGACCCGGCTGATCTCGTTCTCGTCGATATCGATCCGCACGTGGAGCGGGTTGGTCTCGCCCATCTGGATGAAGGGCTGGGAATTGCCGCCGCCCTGGGTGGCAACGAATTCGCCGCTGCGGATGTTGACCGCAAGGATCTCGCCCGAAATCGGCGCGCGGATGGTGAGGCGTTCGATTTCGGTGCGCGCAGCGGCAGCGCCCGATTGGGCAGCGGCAAGGCGCGCACGGGCAAGGCCGAGGCGGCTGGTGGCGGCGGCCTCTTCGCCCTCGGCGCGGATCACCTCGGCGCGGCTCACGGCAGCCGGATCGGCAAGCCCGCGGTAGAGCGCCAGCTGCTGGCGCGCGGTGGCTTGCGCGGCGGCGGCTTCGGCGATGGCCGCGCGCGCTTCACCGATCGCGGCATTGGCCTGATCGAGGCTCGCACGGGCAGCGCGGGCATCGACCGTGAACAGCACATCGCCCTTCGCCACGCGG
The DNA here is from genome assembly GCF_028621955.1 of Erythrobacter sp. BLCC-B19. Lineage (NCBI taxonomy): Bacteria > Pseudomonadati > Pseudomonadota > Alphaproteobacteria > Sphingomonadales > Erythrobacteraceae > Erythrobacter > Erythrobacter sp. BLCC-B19. The sequence goes on along the minus strand of NZ_CP117516.1, from coordinate 732,441 downwards.
TCGCCCGGACGCACGCGCACATCGGTGACAAGGCCCGACAGCGCCGAGCCGATGTCGATCACCTCGCTCGAGGGTTCGACCACGCCGGCGCCCGCCACGCGCGGTTCGTTGGCGAGCTTGCCCACGGCCTTGGGCGGCTGCTCACCCGGTTCGGCGGTCGAACGGTCGGGCAGGCCGACAAGGATCAGCCACACGGCCACCGCAAGGCCGAGCAGCGCTAGGGCCGGAAGGATCTGGCGGGCAAAACTTAGATTGCGGGGCATGGCGTCCTCGGCGGGTTCGGGAGGGAGAGGGAGAGGGAGAGGGAGAGGGAGAGGGGGCGGCGATCAGTGACCATCGGGCATTTCCTTGCCGTCATGGGTGATGCGACCGTCTTCAAGCACGATGATCCGGTCGGCCAGATCGAAGATGCGGTTGTCGTGAGTGACGATGATGCAGGCGCGATCCGGCGCGACCGCCACCTCGCGCAGCAGGTCCATCACCCGGCGGCCCGAGGAGGCATCGAGCGCGGCGGTCGGCTCGTCACACACCACCAGCCGCGGCTCGTGAACGAGGGCGCGGGCGATGGCGACGCGCTGCTGCTGCCCGCCCGAAAGCTGGCGCGGCAGCTTGTCGGCCTGATTGCCGATGTTGAGCTTGTCGAGCAGCACCTTGGCCTTTTCGCGCGCTTCCTCGCGCGGCATCCCCTGCGCGATCAGCGGCACGGCGGCATTGGAGGCCACGTCGATCGAGGGGATGAGGTTGTACTGCTGGAAGATGAAGCCGATGTTCTTGAGGCGGAAATTGACCAGATCAGTATCCGACAGCTTGTAGATGTCTGTGCCGAACACCTTCACCTCGCCCTCGGTCGGCCACAGGATGCCGCACATGATCGAGATGAGGGTGGTCTTGCCCGACCCGCTCTCGCCCACGACATAGGTCAGCTCGCCGGAACGGATGTCGGTGTCGATCCCGTGGAGGACGCGGATGGTGGTCTGCCCCGCCTCGAAATCGCGGATGATGCCGCGCGCGCAGATGGCCGCTTCGGGGGCGCAGGCGCTGCTGCCTGGGGTGTCCATGATGGTTGTCTCGCTCACCGGAACACCGCCGCCGGTTCGGTCTTCAGGACGGATCGGATCGCGATGAAGCCGGTGATGGCGAGGATCACGACCACCGCCGCCAGGCTGATCAGCGGGATCTGCCAGGGGATGTAGAAGCCCTTGAAGAAGGGGTTGGAGCCGAAGCCCTTGATGAAGGCGACCGTGCCGATCACGCCCAGCGCATAGCCGATGGTGCCGACCATCCCGGCCTGCGCGGCGACCATCTGCACGATCTTGCGATTGGTGACGCCGATCGCCTTCAAGGCGCCGAATTGCTTGATGTTGTCGCGCAGGAACAGGCTGAAGGTCAGGCCGACGATTGCCACGCCGACGACGAAACCGAGAAACACGGTGATGCCGAAATTGGTCGGGATACCAGTGTTCTCGATGATGAAATCGATCCCGGCGCGGGCGAATTCGTTGCGGGTCTCAGCTTTCAGACCGGTGGTCTCCTCGATCCGTGCGGCGACGCCTTCGGGGGTTTCGCCGGGGGAAATGCCGACCAGCACAAAGCTCAGCCGGTTGCGCGTGCCAGGGACGAAGTTCAGCGCGTTGGAATAGCGGGTGTAGAGCACCACGGTGCTGGTGAAGCTCGGGATCGCGTCGGAAATGCCGCGGATCACGGCGCGCTGGTCGTTGAGCTCAAGCCGCTTGCCCATCGCCTCCTCGGCGCTGGGGAACAGGCGCGTGGTGCCGACATCGTCGATCACGACCGTATCGGGAGCGAAGAACACCGACTTGTCGCCCACCGCCATGCGCTTGGGCAGGCCGATCAGCGTTGCATCGTCCACACCGATCACCCCCACGCCTTCAAGGTCGCCGTCGGAGGTGCGGACATTGGCCTGCGCGCGCAGGTGCGGCACGGCCCATTCCACGCCCTTCACCGCGCGCACCTTGTCGAGCGCAGTTGAAGGCATGGCGTAGCTGACGTCGGTGGTGCGGCTGACCGGGTCCATCACCCAGACCTCGGCCTCGGGCGCATTGTAGACCCCGCTCGCCCCGCGTTCGACGAGGTTGACGAAGATCGTCATCTGCTGGGTGATCAGCAGGGTCGAAAAGGCGATGCCGAACAGCAGCCCGTAGAACTTCTGGGCATCACCGGTGAGCATCCTGATGGCGATCCACAGCACGTGCGGGGGAACCTCTGCGACAAGGGAGGGTTGCAATCCTGAGCCGTGCGGCCCAATATTGAACGGTGGCGTTTAATTGAACGGGGCCGTTCATTTTGTCAATCGACGAATCATCAGTTGCGAAAAAAAACGTGTGCTCGCGCCGCGCCGGGCGTCCGCTTGACGCGGCCAAGCGCGCGGCCATCGTCGAGACAGCCGCGCATCACTTCTTTCATCACGGTTTTGCCGCCACCGCGATCGAGCAGATCGCGACTGATGCGGGGGTTTCGAAGGTCACGATCTACAACCAGTTCGGCGACAAGCGCGCGCTGTTCGCTGCCGCTGTCGAGTGCGAGTGCGAGAAGATGCGGGGCTATTTCTCGCTCGATGCCATGCCGTCCGGCTCGATTCGCCAACGCCTGACCGCAATCGGCGAGGCAGTTGTCGCCTTCCTTGCCCGCCCCGAGATGATCCGTTTCGACCGCCGCATCGCTGCCGAGACCGAGCACGAGCCGACCATCGGCGTCGCCTTTCTTGCCGCCGGGCCGTGGCGCATGAAGCACGCCTTTGCCGCCTATCTCAGTCACGAGGTTGAGGCCGGCGCCTTGCGCATCGCCGATCCGCTGCTGGCCGCCGAACAATTTGTGTCGCTTTGCAAGGGCATGGGTGATCTCGAACGGCGCTTCGGCGCAGACGTCGCGGCCGAGACCGTGCGCGAGCGGATCGAAGGCGCGGTTGAGGTGTTTCTGGCGGCCTATGCTGCCCCCACAGCTTCGCACGACCATCGATAAATCGCATCACGCTGTTCGAAAATTAGCATCGCAGCCCAAGGGGCGCATTATCTTGCCATTCAGCCGTGGCATCCTACATTATTGGCGCACGAAAGGATTTCCTCGCGATGAGTCAGCAAAACGATCCCCAGCCGCAAGGCGATGGCCCCAACCCCTGGGTCAAGCAGCTGATGATCTGGGGCGGGATTTTCCTCGCCCTGCTGCTGGTCGTGACCATGTTCAGCAATGCTGGTCAGGCGACCGGCACCGCGATCCGCTATTCCGATTTCCGCGCGGCTGTGGCCGAAGGCGAAGTGCAGGATGTGCAGATGAGCGACGAGCTCATCACCGGCACCCTCAAGAATGGCGAGTCCTTCAGCACGGTGCCGGTGCCCAATGACATCGAAATCACCAAGCTGATGGAAGATAACGGCGTGCGCTTCACCGGCAAGCAGCGCGAAGGGCAGAATGTCCTGTTGTTCATCCTGCTGAATTCGCTGCCGTTCATCCTGATCCTCGGGATTGCCTTCTTCGCGCTGCGTCAGGTGCAGAAGGGCGGCGGCGGCGGCGCGATGGGCTTCGGCAAGTCCAAGGCCAAGATGCTGACCGAGCGTTCGGGCCGCGTCACTTTCGACGATGTTGCCGGGATCGACGAAGCGCGCGAGGAATTGCAGGAAATCGTCGAGTTCCTGCGCGATCCGCAGCGCTTCTCCAAGCTTGGCGGCCAGATCCCCAAGGGCGCGCTGCTGGTCGGTTCGCCGGGCACCGGCAAGACCCTGCTCGCCCGCGCCATCGCGGGTGAGGCGGGCGTGCCGTTCTTCACTATCTCGGGCTCGGACTTCGTCGAAATGTTCGTCGGCGTCGGCGCGAGCCGCGTGCGCGATATGTTCGAACAGGCCAAGAAGAACGCGCCCTGCATCGTCTTCATCGACGAAATCGACGCGGTCGGTCGCTCGCGCGGCCATGGCCTTGGCAATTCGAACGACGAGCGCGAGCAGACGCTGAACCAGCTGCTGGTCGAGATGGACGGTTTCGAGGCCAACGAAGGCATCATCATCATCGCCGCGACCAACCGTCCCGATGTGCTCGACCCTGCGCTGCTGCGTCCGGGCCGCTTTGACCGTCAGGTCGTGGTGCCGGTGCCCGACATTGATGGCCGCGAGAAGATCCTCGGCGTGCACATGAAGAAGGTGCCGCTGGCCCCCGATGTGAACCCCCGCGTGATCGCGCGCGGCACGCCGGGCTTCTCGGGCGCGGACCTTGCCAACCTCGTCAACGAGGCAGCCCTCCTCGCCGCGCGCCGCAACAAGCGGCTGGTGGCGATGCAGGAGTTTGAGGACGCCAAGGACAAGGTCATGATGGGCGCCGAGCGCCGCTCGATGGTGATGACCGACGACGAAAAGCGCATGACCGCCTATCACGAGGCTGGCCACGCGATCGTCTCGGTGCATGAAGCCGCGTCCGATCCGATCCACAAGGCCACCATCATCCCGCGCGGCCGTGCGCTGGGCATGGTGATGCGCCTGCCGGAGCGTGATTCCTATTCTTACCACCGTGACAAGATGCACGCGAACCTCTCGGTCGCGATGGGTGGCCGCGTGGCGGAAGAGATCATCTTCGGCCATGACAAGGTCAGCTCGGGCGCGTCGTCCGACATCCAGTACGCCACCAGCCTGGCGCGCAACATGGTGACCCAGTGGGGTATGTCGGACAAGCTCGGCCCGCTCCAGTACGAGGAACAGTCCGAGGGTTACCTCGGCATGGGCGCCGCCCAGCGCACCTTCCGCTCGGGCAAGACCAACGAGCTGATCGACACCGAGATCAAGGGGCTGGTCGAAGGCGCTCATGCCCGTGCGACCGACATCCTCAGGACCAACGAGGATCAGCTCCATCTGCTCGCGCAGGCGCTGCTCGAATATGAGACGCTGACGGGCGAGGAGATCAAGTCGCTGCTTGAAAACGGCAAGATCGACCGTCCTGACGCGCCGCGGGGGCCGATGATTGCCGCACCCGTGCGTGGCTCGGCGATCCCCAAGGCGGGCAAGCGTTTCGGCGCCAAGGACGCAGGCGGCGACGAGGCTCCGCAGGGGGCTTGATCGGCCCGCACCTTTGACTCCTTCTGTATTGCCGTGCTAATACGCTAGCACGCAATCAGAGGGGGTAGGCCGTGCTGCATTCAATCCGGTGGGGGCTCGCCGGCCTCGTGCTCGCTCTGCCTGTCGGGCAGGTCTTGTCTGCCGAGCCCGAAGCTACCAGCCCGGCCTGCGCGCTCGCCGCAGAGCTGACCGCGACGGACATGACCGGCGCTGCGGTCGACGTTCCGTTCCGCACCATCGAGGGGCGAATCTACCTCGACGTTGTGGTCGACGGTAAAGGGCCGTTCGTCTTTGCCGTCGATACCGGGGCAAGCGGGGTTGGCCGGATCGATGCGAGCCTCGTGGCCGAGCTGGGCCTGCCGCCGGGGGAGAGCAGCCAGACCTCTGACGGCGTGGCAACCGCCAAGGTCGATACGGTGCGTCTCTCCAGCCTGACGCTGGCTGGGCTGGCGCATCAGGACATCACCCTCATCGCCCGCGATTATCGCAGCAGGGTTTCCGACGCGGCGGCCTTTTCCGGAATTCTCGGGCGCGGGTTCTTTGCCGATGGCCTGCTCGTGATCGACTTTCCGGCCAAGCGACTGCGCTACTTCACCGGACGGGCGCTGGCAGCGGATCAGCCGGGCGCGCTGGCCTATGATCGCGCCTTCCGCATTCCGGTGACGCTCGGCAGCATGGCCACCACCGCCAATCTCGATACCGGCGCGGATGTGATGGTGATGATGCCGACGGCGCTCTACGATCAACTCGGCGGCACCCCGCTCCAGCCGGCGGGGAATGTCAGCCTCACCAACTCGCGCATTCCGTCATTCTCGGGACGGCTGGCGAGCCCGCTCCGCCTCGGCGATGCGACGCTGGAGGCAGCGACTGTGCGAGTGGCCGAGGCCTATCCCGAAGTGCTGGTCGGGGCGCAGGCGCTCGCGGGGCAGCGTGTCCTCATCGATCAGCGGCACCAGACCGTCGCGGTCTGCCCGGCGGCTGCGGCCTAGGCCGCGATCTCAAAACGCTCCGAGCGCACCCACGATCAGCAGGAACAGCGTCAGCACGATCTGCATCGAGAAGAACAGCAGCACGCATAGCCGCCAGAAGGCCGAGAACCGGCTCAGGCCATAGGCATGGCGCAGCTGCTTGTAGAGATGCAGCGGCACCCCGAACAGGAACAGCAGCGCGGCCCAGGCTCCGCCCCCCGGCACCGTGCTGAGGATCGACATCACGATAAACAGCAGTGACATGAAACTCAGCGAATAGGTCACGAACACCGCGTGGTCATAGGCCTTGTACTGCCGCCGCCAGGCGAACATCAGCCACACGAAGGGGATCGAGAGCGGGATCAGCAACCAGCTGAATTTGTAGCCATTCGATTGCAGCTTGTAGAGCATCAGGCTGGGGTTCTTCTTCCACTTGGCGATCAACCCCTTGTCGAGCCAGTCGATGCCGGTGGTCATACTGACCGAACTGTCCGATCCGCTGCCATCGCTCCCTGCCTTGGTGAGCACATAATTGAGGCCTTTGAGCTGGTTATCGATCTCAGTCCGGCGGGGGCTTTGGGCAGGAAGCGCCAGCCGCTCCTTCTCCAGCGTGTTGATCTGTTCGATCACCTGGCTCCGGAACGGATCATCCTTGTCCGCACCGAACAGATCGTTCGACAGGTCGCTCGGCGTGCCGATGCCAACCATCTGAAAAACCGCAAACATCGCGAAGACGGTGAACAGGAACATCGACATCGGGCTGACGAACTTCGCCCGTTCGCCCGCGATGTAGCGGCGGGTGAGATCACCCGGCTTGAAGGTGAGGAGCGGCAGCGTCTCCCACAGCTTGCCGTCGAGGTGCAGCACGCCGTGCATGATGTCGTGCCCGATCGCGGCAAGGCTGCGGTGGATATGCGCCTTCTGCCCGCAGTTGGGGCAGAAATGTCCTGTGAATTCAGTGCCGCAATTGGCGCAGGTGACATGGCTTCCGGCGTGTCCGCTGGCTTCCCCGGCCCCCGGTTCGACCGCGCGGCTGAGCAGGCCGCCCTCGATCACTGTCCCGATACCATCGCCAAATCCGCTCATCGCCCTTGCGCCCCTTGAACCCGAACAGCGCAACTATAGGCGCGTTTGCCGCACCTGCGAAAGCGGCTTATTTCTCGGCCAGCTTGCGTTCGATCGCGGTCCAGAGTTGGGAAATCGCCCGCGCGGCAGGCGAGCGCGGGGCGAAGGCACCTACAGGCTTGCGCTCCACCGCGCACTGCTCGACCGCGCTGGCGAGCGGGATCGCGGGCCAGCGCGGATTGGCCTCGCGGGCCTCCTTGTGCAAGGTTCTGCGCAGATCGAGCATTGATAAGACAGGCAAAATCGGCGGATGCCCCTTCCCGCTGCCCTGCACCTCCTCGACCACCACCTCGAAGGCGCGGGCCGAGAGCGGGGAGGGGGGCAGGGGCACGATCACGAGGTCGGCCGCGCGCATGATCTGGGCGCTCAACTCGTTGAGAACCGGGGGACAATCGAAGATGATCCGGTCATAGTCCTTGGCCATCTGCGCGGTCAGTTTGGCGAGCCGCTTCTTCTTGCCGAGCCGGTCGAGCTGGCGGTCGAGGCTGCGGATGCTTTCATCCGCCGGCAACAGATCGAGCCCCGCATAGGCGCTTGGCCGGATCAGCCGCGCGGGATCGCTTCCCTCGGCGAACATCTTGTCTGCGCTGTGTTTTTTGCGCGGATCGACCCCCAGCAGAAAGCCCGATCCATTCGCCGCGTCCAGATCCCACAGCAAGGTCTTGCGGCGCGACATGGTCGCCGAGACCCATGCGAGATTGGCCGCCAGCGTCGTTTTCCCGACCCCGCCCTTGACGCTGTAGATCGCAATCGATGCCATGCGCGCGGGCCTCGTGGTGTTACTGTTTGGTGACAGCCACAAGGGATAGTCGCCCCGCTGCGCTTGGCAAGCGGGGTTGGATGCGTGTCAGAAAACGGTCAATGAGACGGCGCGGCCCGGCAAAAACCCGGCAACAGCCGTCAAAGACGCGACAAGGGCGTGCAAAGACCGGCCAGCGAAAGGGGCCGGGTCACCAGCCCGCCGCTGATCGTCAGCCGTCGTAATCGCCGCCCAGCGACGAGGTGCGCGCCGGGGCCGATGCGGTGATGCGCAGCGCTTCGGCCGACTGGCTGAGCGAGCCGATTTCGTCGGCTTCGTCTTCATCGTCGGGGAGGATCTTCTGCAGGCTGGTGACGAGCGATTCGTGAAGACCGCGCGGGGTGATCGTTTCTTCCGCGATTTCGCGCAGCGCCACGACCGGGTTCTTGTCGCGATCGCGGTCAATGGTCAGCTCGCTCCCGCCCGAAATCTCGCGCGCACGCTGCGCAGCGAGCAACACCAGGTCGAAGCGGTTCGGAACCTTGTCGACGCAATCTTCAACGGTAACGCGTGCCATGGGCGGCCTTTTTTTCAGAATCGCGGGAGAATGGGCAAGCGCGCAGCTAGGCATGAGGCCGCGCGAAGTCAAGGAAAAGGGGGCAGGCCCGCCCGCTATGGTGCCTCTAGGGGTGCCTCTGGGGGCGCGTCTAGTGGCGTGTCCGGCGCCGCGCCGCCCTGCGCCAGTGTGCGGGCGGTGGTCATCACCACTTCCATCGCATTGGCATTGGCGCGCAGCCGGTAGAGCGTTGCCAGCCAGGTGCGATCAAAGCGCGACATTTCTGCCTGCAAGCGCCCCGCCGGGCGATAGAGCGCGAGGATTGTGCGCGGTGCGCCGGTGGCAATCTCCTCCATCTCGCGCGTCGGGCCGAGCAGGCGCATGGTGATGTAATCGGCCAGCTGCACCGGGGTGAAATCCGCGCTCGCCCCCGCGTCGACCATGACGGCAGCGGCGCGGATGTTCTTGTATGTGGTGCGGTCGAGCCGCCCCCTCGGATTGCTGCTGATGACCTCGATGTCGCCGAACACATAGACCGGATCGCGCGAGCGCAGCACCCGGTCGACCTGATGGCGCTTCAGCCGCCCGATGAAGCGGCGGCCGCTGGCGCGGTAGTCGATGATCCACTGCTTTACATCGGGGCGGATCAGCACCAGCGCATTGGGGCGGCAGCCGGGCTTGGCGATCCTGACCCCGGCTGCGCGGGCATTGGCGATGATCCGCTGGCCGATCAGGCGCCCGCGTTCGGGATCGTCAATCGCGAGGCTCATGCACAGCGGCGCATTGAAGCGCGGCAGCGGGTCGCGCGAGGCGGCACGGCCCGCGACCGTCCGGGCGAGCGCGACCGCGGCCCTGAGGTCGGCGATGCGTTCCTGTTCGACCACGATTTCGCTGATCGTCTCGGCGCTCGCAGCGGGCTCGGGCGGGTTAGCCACCTCCTGCGCCGTTCCTGCCTGCGCTGCCGCGACCTGCGCCGCGCAGACCGCTGCCAAACCACCCATGATGTGCCGTGCGCCGCTAAGCATAGAGGCATGATCTGCAACAGCTTTTCTGACCGCGGGGTGAACCGTGCACGATGTGCGGTGCAGGCTGTGACAGATGGCCTGTCGCTTTGCGGAGGCTTGGCGCTACAAGGGAGACATGGCCCCACCTGCTCCCCCTGCTTCGCCCTATCGCGACCTTGATCCCTTCAGCGTCGATGCGGCCGGGCACGGATTCACCTTCTACCCCCACGGGGCCGACCGGCTGGAGGCGCTGGTCGCGCTGATCGACGGGGCCGAGGCGAGCCTCAGGGTGTTCTACTATCTGTTCGACAGCGATGCCTCGGGCACCCGCGTGCGCGATGCGCTGGTCGCGGCGGCGCGGCGCGGGGTGGCGGTGGAGCTGATCGTCGATGATTTCGGCAATGATGCGGGCGCGGAATTCTTCGCGCCGCTGACCGAGGCGGGCGGTCATTTCGCGATCTTCTCGCCCAAGTGGGGCAAGCGCTATCTGGTGCGCAATCACCAGAAGTTCGCGATTGCCGACGAGGCGCAGGTGTTCACCGGCGGGGCCAATGTCTCCGATCACTATTTCGATGCGCCCGACAAGAATGGCTGGTGCGATCTGTCGGTCACGATCACCGGGCCGGTGGTGGAACAGTTCGTGCGCTGGTTTGCGCTGCTCAAGGACTGGGTGGCGAGCGAGGCAGCGGGCCGGGTGACGCGGCTGCGGCGCCTGCGCGACATCGTCAAGGCGTGGGAGGGCGGCTCTGGCCCGGTGCGCTTGCTGGTCGGCGGGCCGCTGGTGCGGCGCGGGCACTGGGCCTGGGTGTTCCGGCAGGATCTGATCGCGGCAAAGCGGCTCGATCTCGTCTCGGCCTATTTCTCACCCCCGCGCAGCTTCCGCCGCCAGTTCCGGCGGGTGGCGCAGCGTGGGCAGGTGCGGATGGTGATGGCGGGCAAGTCCGACATTTCCGCCGCGATCGACATGGCCCGCCTGCTCTATGGCAAGCTGCTGCGCGCCGGGGTGCAGATCGCCGAGTTTGCCGTGTGCAAGCTGCACATGAAGCTGCTGGTGGTGGATGATGTCGCCTATGTCGGCAGCGCCAATCTCGACAAGCGCAGCTTCCGGGTCAATCTGGAGCTGATGGTGCGGATCGAGGATGCGGCGGTGGCTGCGGCCCTGCGCGAATTGATCGACCATCTGGAAGCGGCGAGCGAGCCGATGACGCGCGAACGCTATGCCCGCGAGGCGACCTTCCTTGCCAAGATGCGCTGGCGGATCGCCTATTGGCTGAGCCTTGCCGATTATCGCATCAGCCGCGCCGGAGCGGGCTGACGCTGGGCCAGCAGCACGAAAGCCAGCCACACCGCCGATCCTGCCATGAACACCGCCGCGGCTGCGCTCAACTGCCCGGCAAGGGCGGCGAGCATGAAGGCAAAGGCGTAGAAATCGCGGCTGGTGATGTCCTTGATCGCCCGAGCAGGGCCGCGCCCCGCAGGCGCGAGCGCGGATTTCGCCCCGTCGAAATGCACCACGCCCTCGCGCAGCCACGCGGCCCGGCCAAGGATCGCGAGCCCGGTCACCTGCAACCCGGTCGCGCCCGCGCAGACCAGCGCGCCGGTGGTATCGCCCTGCAGCGCAAGACTGATCCCGGCCCCGGCGAGGAAGGCGCAATTGGTGGCGGCATCGGTCAGGCTGTCGAGCGAGGCGCCGCGGCGCGAGGTGCGCTGCGCGGCGCGGGCGATCTCGCCATCGACCCCGTCGATCACCGAGGCGATCTGGAACAGCACCGCGCCTGCGGCAAGCCCTGCGGGGGTGGGGAAAGCGATCAGGCAGGCGAACATCGCGAGCCCCGCCAGCGCGGTCAGCCCGGTGGCATGGCCGGGGCGGATCCATGCCAGCCGCAGCAGTTGGCCCGAGATCGCTTGTGACAGCGGGCGGTTGATATGCCGCGCGATCATGCCGTCACCCGGCTTGGCGGTGGCGCGGATGATGGTTGTCGCAATCCGGCCCAGCACCGCATCGGGATCGGCGGGGGGAGGCGGGGGCGGCGCGCGCCCGGCCAGCAGCGCGGCAAGGGCCGCAGGATCGACCAGCACCTCGCCCGGCCATGCCTCCGCTGGCGGCTGCGCGGTGATCGTCACGCTCACCGCGGGGGCGAGCCGGGCGATTGCGGCGCGGGTGCGGGGGGCAAGGAGTGCCGCATCCTCACTCACCAGCACCAGCCCCATGCCGGGCCGCAGCGCCCCCAGCGTGGCGGCGACCCGTGCGGCAGCAGGAATGCCGGCGACCAGCCGGTTGGCGGTGCGCGCATCGGCGAAGCGGGCGATGAGCGGCGCGGTCATGCGATGCCGTAGCCTTGCGTAATTGCGCGGGGTGCGCGGGAACGGGATAGTGCGATGCGGGCGGGGCGGCGGCAATTCCGCGTTTCTACGGAAGGGCATTTGCGTGACAGAACCGGCAGCGATCCGCACGCGCCTCCCCTCGCCGCCCACCGGCAGGCCGCCGCGCCGTCCGCCCGAGCTGGAGGATGCGCTCAACAGGTGGGCCTATCATCCGCTCGCCGCGCGGCTGGCGCGGGCGCTTGCGCCGACGGCGGTAACGCCGGATATGGTCTCGGCGGCGGGTGCGCTGGCGATCATGCTTGCGGCGCTCGCCTACGGGATGGCGCAAGGGCCGGGGCTGGTGCTGCTGGGCCTCGCGCTGCACATGGGCTGGCACGTGCTCGACGGCGCGGACGGCGATCTGGCGCGGATGAAGGGCTGTGCCTCGCCCCATGGCGAGCTGTTCGACGGCATTTGCGACTATGCCGGGCACATCGTGCTCTACCTGACGCTGGGGGCGCTGGCGGCGGGGCAGATCGGTGCAGCGGCGTGGGCGCTGATGCTGGCGGCAGGCGCTAGCCGGGTGGTGCAGGCCGCGCATTACGAAGGCGCGCGGCGGCAATATGCGCTGGCGGTTCACGGCACCGGCTGGATGGCGAGCGAGACGCCCGAAGCCGGCGCGGGCGAAGCAGCGCCGGCGCGGCGGCATCCTTTCGTCGCCTATTACCTCTGGCTCACCGGGCTGATCGTGCCCCACAGCGCCCCGCTGCTGGCGGCGGTGCGCGATCCGGCACGCGCGCTGCTTTTGCGCGAGGCGATGCGCGCGCGCGGGCCAGCGTGGCTCGGCCCGATCAGTCCGCTCAGCGCCAATTACCGCACGCTGGCAGTGGGCGCGGCGATGTGGGCGGGGCGGCCGCAGTGGTATTTCGTGTTCGAGGTGGTGGTGCTGGGCCTCGTGCTGGCCGCCTCGCTGGTGCGGGTGCGGCGGGCCTTTGCAGGCGCGCTGGCCGATGCGCAGGCTCAGGCGGGAACGGGCAGCCGCACCGCCGGGGACTGTTCCGCCAGCACGCTGCGATAGAGCGCCAGATAGCCGGCCGCGCAGGCCTGCCAGTCGAGCATCGCGGCCCGTGCCAGCCCGCGTTGCCGCAAGGCCGCGCGCAGGGTCATGTCGCCGGTCACCCGCATCAGCGCGGCGGCGATGTCGCCAATGTCGCCGGGGTCGACCAGCACCGCCGCTCCGCCCGCGACTTCAGGCATGGCGCTGACGTCGCTGGTGATGACCGGGCAGCCGCAGGCCATCGCCTCGGCCACCGGATGGCCGAAGCCTTCGCACAGCGACGGGTGGAGCAGCACCTCTGCTCCGGCATAAAGCTGCACCAGATCGGCGCGGGCAACGGCGGGGAGGATATGCACCCGGCCCGCCACCCCCAGCCGGTGCGCGAGCCGCTCCAGCCCGGCGCCGCTCGCCCCCCGACGGCGCACCAGCACCAGATCGATCCCCGCGCGGCTGCCCAGCGCGGCGGCGAAGGCGCGCAGCGCCATCGCGTGGTTCTTGTAGGGTGCGCCCTGACCGACCATGAGCACGAAGCGGCGCCCCTTGGGCACCCCGATCCGGGCGAGCGCAGCGGGATCGCGCGGGACGGGGGTGAAGTCCGCCGCGACACCCGAAGGGATAACCGCAAGCCGGCCTGCGACGTGGGGGGCGTGGGCGGCGATGGCATCGCGAGTCGCGGCGCTGACGGTCGCGATCCGGGCCGATCGGCCCAGCGCGCGGGTGATCCCGTGGCCATAGAAGACCCGCTCGACCCGACCCCAGAGGCTGGGATTGCACCATTTTGGATGCGTTAGCCACATGATGTCGTGCACCGTTGTGATGCTCGGCATCCTGAGCCCGCCTGGCAGGATGTTCGCCGGGGCATGAAACAGGTCGATCCCGGTGAGGTCGACCGCCAACGGCAGGCGCGCCAGCGTCACCGGCCCGTTGGCCGCCGCGCGCACCACCACCTCGCGCACATTGGCCGCCCCGCTGAGCGGGCCTGCCGCATCCGCCGCGCGCAGCAGCGTGAAGCGGCAGTCGGGCGCCATCCCCGGCAGATGCGCGACCAGCGCGGCCACCATTTCGCCGATCCCGCTGGGCCGGGGGCCGAGGTAGCGGCAATCGAGCGCGATGTTGATTGGCCGAGAATCGGGCATTTTTCCCTTAAACAACAGAATTTTGATCCGTTTCCGATGGTCGGAAATTCGGTGCGGTTGGCCGCATCCTCATGCGCCACCTGCGCCCCTCCGGCACCTCCGGATAAGCCGCTAGGGGAAATTCCGGGGTTGTCGGCCTGGCCCGCAGAATTCCGCGCGCAACACCGCTGCCGGATGCGTCCACGCTGCGCCAATCTGACCCATTTTGGAGGCTGCGGCAGTGGCTTTTGCCGCAATTCCAGCGGATTGACAGGTATGCGCAATTCGCAGACCCCTGTCGAAGTATTACAGGAACACCCCATGAACACGATCAGGACTGCCATTGTCGGGTTGGGAAATTGTGCGTCCGCCCTCGTCCAGGGCGTGGAGCATTATCGCAACAAGTCCGAAAGTGCCGGTCGTATCTTCAGCCGCATCGCGCAATATCAGGTCAGCGATGTGCAGTTTGTGCTTGGGATCGACGTCGATCAGCGCAAGATCGGTCGTCCGCTCGGTGAAGCGATTTTCGCTCCGCCGAATAATACATCCATTTTCGAGGGAAATATTGCGTCACCCGCTGCCCCGGTGATGATGGGCCGGATCCTTGATGGGGTCGCTCCGCACATGACCGCTGCGGGAGAACGCGGGTTCCAGCCCGCCGCCGTGCCCGAGGCAAGCGCGGCCGAGATCATCGCCGCGCTCCGGCGCGAACGGGTCGATGTGCTGGTCAACTTCCTTCCCGTCGGCTCGCAGGCGGCGAGCGAATTCTACATGGAATGCGCGCTTGAAGCCGGGGTGGGCGTGGTCAATGCGATCCCGGTCTTCATCGCCAGCGACGCAGGCTGGGAAGCGCGCTTCCGCCAGCGCGGCCTGCCGATCGTGGGGGACGACATCAAGGCGCAGATCGGGGCGACGGTGATCCACCGCACGCTGGCCGCACTGTTCGCCGCGCGCGGGGTCGAGGTGGCGCACACCTATCAGCTCAACACCGGCGGCAATACCGACTTCCTCAATATGCTCGATCGCGAGCGGCTGGCCGACAAGAAGGAATCCAAGACCGAAGCGGTGCAGGCCGCGCTCGCCGCCCGGCTCGAAGATGCCGATATCCGCATCGGCCCGGCCGAATATGTCCCCTGGCAGAAGGACAACAAGATCTGCTTCCTGCGGATGGAAGGGGCCGGCTGGGGCGGGGTGCCGATGCATATCGAACTGCGCCTCTCGGTCGAGGACAGCCCCAATGCGGCCGCCTGCGTGGTCGATGCGATCCGGTTCTGCAAGCTTGCGCGGGATCGGGGGGAGGGCGGCGCGCTGATCGCCGAGAGCGCCTTCTACTGCAAGCACCCCCCGCGCCAGATGGCCGAGGATGCCGCGCTCGCCCTTCTCGATGCGCGCGCGGTGCCGCAGCTGGACGCCGCCGAATAGGAGCCCGCGCGCCGCCGATCCGATCCCGCCCTGCCTCACGCCGCCCCCGTTCTCTCTCCCGCTCGAGGTCGTCCTTGCCATGAACGCTTTGATCCTTGCTGCTGGTTATGGCTCCCGGCTGGCTCAGTCCGTGGCCGAACCCAAACCGCTGGTGATGGTGGCCGGCCGAAGCCTGCTGGAATGGGGCGTGTGGCAGGCAGCCCGTGCGGGGGTGCGCCGCGCCGTGGTGGTGACCGGTCACCGCGCCGAAGAGATCGAGGCGCACCTGCCTGCAATCGCCGAGCGCTGCGGCGTGCCGATCACGCCTTGCCGCCTCGCCGATTGGTCGCGGCCCAATGGCCACTCGGTGCTGGCCGGGGCCGCGCAGATCGAGGGCAATTATCTGCTGATGATGGCCGACCATCTGTTTGCGGCCAGCCTGCTCGCCCGGTTGGTTGCGCAAGGGACGCGCCGTCAGACCGGCGCGCTGCTGGCGATTGATCGGGCGTGCGATGGCCCGGCAATCGATCCGGCTGACGCAACCTGGGTGCGCACCCGCGCGACTGGCTTGATCGCCGCCATCGGCAAGCACCTGACCCAGCGCAACGCGGTCGATTGCGGCGCCTTCATTGCCACGCCCGATCTTGCCGGCGCAATCCGCGCCGCGGTGGCGGGCGGTGCGGCAGGCAGCCTGTCGGACGGGATGCAGAACCTCGCCGCGCGCGGGCTGGCCGATAGCCTCGATGTGACCGGGCACTGGTGGATCGATGTCGACGAGCCTGCGATGCTGGCACTGGCGCGCGCGCAAGCACCGCAGTTCCTTGATGCGGCCCCGTCCGCGGCGGAGTCGCAAGGGGCTTTGGCATGACAATGCGGGCCGGTTTGCCGATCCTGTTCGATTGCAGCCGCATGGTCGCGCGCGGTCTTGCGGGGCGGATGCCGACCGGTATCGACCGGGTGTGCGAGGCCTATCGCGCGCATTTTGCGGCGCGCGCGCAGACCCAGGCGGTGGTGCAGGTGCGTGGCCGCGCGCGGGTGCTCTCGGCAGCCCATTCGGCCCGGCTGTTCGATCTGCTCGCAGCGCCGGGGGAGGGGTTCCGCCGCCGCCTTGCCGCGCTCGCCGCGCAGGTTGTCGCCAGCGGTGCTGGGCCTGCGCCCACGCCCGGGGCGCTTTATCTCAACGTCTCACATTCGGACTTTGATCGCGACGCGCACCATGGCTGGCTGCGCGCAGGCGGCGTGCGGCCGGTCTATCTGCTGCACGATCTGATCCCGATCGCGCATCCCGACTTTACCACCGCGCACAAGACCGCGCGCCACGAAGGACGGGTGCGCCGCGCGCTGGAGGCGGCGAGCGGGATCATTGCCAATTCCCACGCCACCGCCGCAGCCATCCGCGCCTATGCGCATAGTGCAGGGCTTCGCTTGCCGCCGCTGCTTGAAGCACCGCTTGGCGCGACGGACTTGCCTGTTCCGGCCCTGCCCCCCGGCCTGCCGCCGCGCGCGACCTTTGTCTGTGTCAGCACGATCGAGACCCGCAAGAACCATATGCTGCTGCTTGATGTGTGGCAGCGGCTGATCGCCCAGCTGGGGGAGCGCGCGCCGCGGCTGGAGCTGATCGGGCGCTGGGGGCTGGGAAGCGAGGCGGTGCGGCGGCGCTATCGCAGCGATCCCTACCTCCACCGCTTCATTACCATCCGCAACCAGTGTGATGATGATGCCATCGCCCGCGCGCTGGTCGGCGCGCGCGCTTTGCTTGCGCCGAGCCGGGCCGAGGGCTTCGGCCTGCCCGTGGCAGAGGCGCTGCGGCTCGGGGTGCCGGTGATCGCGAGCGATCTTGCCGCTTTCCGCGAAATCGGGGGCGCGGTGCCGACCTATCTCGATCCTGCGGCTTGCGAAGCATGGCTGCGCATGATCCGCGAATTCGCCGCCGACGGGCCGGAGCGGCAGCGCCAGCTGGCGATGCTGCGCGCCTGGCGCGCGCCCGACTGGCGCGATCATTTCGCGCTGGTCGAAGCCTGGCTCGAACGTCTGCTGCGGCCGGTGCCGATCACTCTGGCGGAGCGCGCGCAGCCGGCGGTGGACTGGCCCGCACCCATCGCGCCCGACCGGGCTGTGGCCGGAGGGCGGCGCTGATGCGGATGGCGCCGATCCTGCCCGCGCTCGGCGATGCGGGGGCGGCTGTGCCCGCACCCAGCCTTGCGGCGCGGCTGCTGGCGCGGCTGCGCGCCCTCGACCCGCTGTTTGCCGCGCTGGTGATCGTGCCGACACTGCTCGCCGCGCTCTATTTCGGGTTCTTCGCCAGCGACGTCTATGTCTCGGAAAGCCGCTTCATCGTCCGCAGCCCGACCAAGCCCAACCTCTCCCCGCTGGGCGTGGTGCTGAGCGGGGGCAACATCGTCGGCGCGAGCGAGGAAAGCGCGGCGGTGAGCGAATTCATCGCCTCGCGCCAGGCGCTGGGAGCGGTCAATGTCGATGGCCTCGTCACCCGCGCCTGGGGCAATGACGGCGTGTTCCGGCTCGACCGCTTCGGCGGGCTGGGCGCTGACACGGGCGAGGATCTGTTCGAATATTACCGCGATTCCGTCGCCGCCGAGGAAGCCGATCAGACCATGGTGACGGTGCTGACCGTGCGCGCCTTCGATCCGGTCAGCGCGCAGACCATCAACCGCCGCCTGCTCGAAGCCTCCGAAGTGCTGGTCAATGACCTGTCCGAACGCGCGCGGCGCGATGGCATCGCGCTCGCCGAGGCGGAGCTGGGCCGCGCGCGCACCGCCGCACGGGATGCGGCGCTGGCGCTCGGGGCGTATCGCGATGCGGAAGGCGTGATCGACCCCGAATTGCAGGCGAGCGCTGGCCTCCAGATGATCGGCAAGCTGCAAGACCAGCTGATCGCCGGGCAGACCCAGCTGCTGCAGCTCGAAACCTACACCCCGCAGGCCTCACAGATCCCCTATCTGCGCACCCAGATCCGCAAGCTGGAGCGCGAGATCGACGCGCAGACCGCCTTGCTGGCGGGCGGGCGCGGGTCATTGTCGGCGGCCTCGGTGCGCTATCAGGAGCTGCGGCTGGCATCGGAGTTTGCCGAAAAGCAGCTCGCCGTGGCGCTCTCCGCCTATCAGGAGGCCACCGCGGAGGCGCGCCGCAAGCAGGCCTATGTCGAACGCATCGCCCAGCCCAGCCTGCCCGACGATGCCGCCTTTCCGCGGCGGCTGCGCGGGGTGGCGGCGACCTTTGCGCTGGGCCTGATCGCCTGGGGTGTGGCGGCGATGCTGCTGGTCGGCGTACGCGAGCATCGGGAGTGAGCATGGCCGAAGCCGCCCCCCTCCCGCCGCCGCCGCCTGTTCCCGCTCTGGCCGCCAGCCTCGCCGTGCATCGCCGGGTGCTGGGCGCCTTGCTGGTGCGCGAGCTGCTGACCCGCTACGGGCGGCACAATATCGGCTTCCTGTGGCTGTTCGTCGAACCGATGCTGTTCACGCTCGGGGTGACGGCGCTGTGGACCGCGACCAAGGCGGTCCACGGCAGCGACCTGCCGATCGTCGCCTTTGCGCTGACGGGCTATTCCAGCGTGCTCTTGTGGCGCAATATGCCGGGGCGCTGCATCGGCGCGCTGATGGCCAATCTGGCGCTGCTCTATCACCGCAATGTCCGGGTGCTGGACATCTATCTGGCGCGGGTGCTGATCGAATTCGCCGGGGCGACGATCTCGTTCATGGTGCTGGGCAGCCTGTTCATCCTGGGCGGCTGGCTGACCCCGCCCGAAGATGTGCTGATGGTGATTGCGGGCTGGCTGCTGATCGCGTGGTTCGGCGCGGCGCTGGCGATCCTGCTGGGTGCCTTGAGCCACGAGTTTGAGCTGGTCGACAAGCTGTGGCACCCGGCCTCCTACCTGCTGTTCCCGCTTTCGGGCGCGGCGTTCCTCGTCAGCGGGCTGCCCAAGCAGGCGCAGGATATCGTGCTGCTGCTGCCGATGGTGCACGGGGTGGAGATGATCCGCGAGGGCTTTTTCGGCTCGCGGGTGGCGACGGTGTTCTCGGCCGGTTACGCGCTGACCGGTGCAGGGGTGCTGAGCCTTGCCGCGCTGATCGCGGTGCGCTGGACGGCGCGGCGGGCGGTGCCCGAATGATCGTCGCCGACCGCATCGCCAAGACCTACCGCACCCGCAGCGGCCCGCGCCGGGTGCTCGATGATGTCAGCTTTACCCTCACCATGGGCGAAAGGCTGGGCGTGCTGGGGCGCAACGGGGCGGGCAAATCGACCTTGATCCGGCTGGTCGGCGGGGCGGAGCAGCCCTCCGCCGGGCGGATCACGCGGGGCATGTCAGTATCATGGCCGCTGGCCTTTGGCGGTGCGTTCCAGCCCGCGCTGACCGGGGCCGACAATGTCCGCTTCATCAGCCGCCTCTATGCGCAGGATCCTGACGCGAACCTCGCCTTTGTCGAAAGCTTCGCCGAGCTGGGGGCATATCTGCGCGAACCGGTGCGGCACTATTCCTCGGGGATGCGGGCAAGGCTGGCCTTTGCGATTTCGATGATCATCGAGTTCGACTGCTTCCTGATCGACGAGATCGCCGCGGTCGGCGACGCGCGGTTTCACGAGCGCTGCAATTACGAGTTGTTCGACAAGCGCGGCGAGCGGGCCATGATGATCATCTCGCACGATCCGGGCTACCTGCGCGATCACTGCAACCGCTGGGCAGTGCTGGATGGCGGGCGGCTGACCGACTTTGCCGATTTCGACGAAGCGCAGGATCATTTTCTCGCGCGGATGGCGGCGGGGGCGGATGATGTCGCCAGTCCGGCCGCGCCGCTGTCCTTCGCCCGGCGGCTCGCCGCGATTGAGGCGCTGCGCCGGGTCGCCCATGCCGATGCGGCCTTCATGGCGCTGGTGCGCGCCGGGGATGCCGCGCGCGATGCGCATGACTGGGCCGCGGCCGAGCGCGACTATGCCGCTGCGCTGACGCTCCACCCGCATGAACGCAGCTATTGGGCGCAGCTTGGCCATGTGCTGCGCGAACAGGGCAAGGCCGCCTGCGCCGAAATCGCCTATCGCACTGCGGCAGCCTATGGCGAGCCTGTGCGCGCGCTCGCGCCGTTCGTGGCAGCGGTTGCCGTCGAGGGCGAAGCGGCAACCATCGCCGCGCCCGACAATGGCCCGACCGCGCAGCAGCCCCCCGGCTTCCCCGATCTCGCGCTGCTCGCCGCCGCGCTCCATGGCACCGCGCGTCTCGATGCGGCTGACGCGCTTGAATGGATGCGCGGCGAACAAACCCTTGTCGAGGTCTTCACTGCGTTGGCCGCGCGCGCCGATGCGTCACCATCTGCCCTGCCTCCTGCGATCGCGCTGGTGCCGGGCGAGGACGCGCCGCTGCGCGGTGGCTGGCGGGATGATCTTGCCCGGCTGATGGGTGCCGATGCGCGCGTGATGGCCGATGCCTTGGAGCAAGGCGCGCCCGTGCTGGCGGCGCTCGACGCAGCAGGGGCCGCCAGCGGCTGGCCGATCCTCACCACCCCCACCACGCCGGAGCCCGCCCCCGCATGAGCAATTTGCGCCGCATCCTCCTCGATCAGCCGCGCCCGGTGGCCGAGGCCCATTTCATCGAACGCACCCGCAGCCAGTATCTCGGGCGCGGCACCCTGCTGTGTCAGGTGCTGGGCGGGCTGAAGCTCTTCGCGCTTGGCGATGATGTCGGCTTCACGCCGCACATGCTGTTCGAAGGCTATTGGGAATATTGGCTCACCCGCCACTTCGCCGCCGCGATTCGTCCGGGCGACACGGTGATCGATATCGGCGCGAACCTTGGCTACTACACGCTGCTCGCGGCCGATCTGGTGGGGCCGGGCGGGCGGGTTGTGGCGGTTGAACCCAATCCGGAGGTTTTTCGCTGCCTTGCCGCCAGCATCCAGGTCAATGGTTTTGCCCCCCGTGCCGAGGCGCGCCAGATCGCTCTGGCCGCCCCTGGAGAGCACGGCGCACGCCCCTTTTTCGTGCCCACAGGTGAGCCCAAGAACGGCCGCCTGCTGCTGCCGGGGGAGGATTCCGCCTTCCTCGCAAGGCACGGCAGCGTCAGTCAGGTGCCGCTCGGCCAGCTTTATCCCGATGATTTTCAACGGGTTGATTTCATCAAGATCGACGTCGAGGGCGCGGAGCTCGCGGTGTTGGAAAGCCTGCACCCGATCCTCGCCCGGTTCCGGCCCAAGGTGGTGTGCGAGGTCAACTTCGCGCGCGGTTATGGCTGGGACGATGTCGCGCGCGCCTTCGGCACCGAGGCGCTCGCCTTCCTCGACTTCGACAGCACCGTAAAGCCCCTTACTCGCGCGATGGCCGAAACCCGGCAATGCGGGGAGGACTGGCTGGTGTGCGTCGACCTTGCGCTTGCGCACCCCGGCCCAGCACCCGCGACGCACCCTGAGGCTGACCGAGGAGTTCCGGCATGAAGCCTGCCCGAGAGATGTTCGCGCTCAGCGCCCCGCGTCGCCGCCCGGCGCGGATCGATGAACCCACCAGCCCGCGCCGCGCGCCGCCTGCGCTGTCCTTCGCCAGCCGCGAGGCGCTGCTCGATAGCGCGCAGGCCGCCGCATTGGCCGATCCCGCCTTCTGCGCCTTGATCGCCGAGGGCGATGCCCTGCGCGACGCGGGCGACTGGAAGCCTGCCGCCGATGCCTATGGCGCGGCGCTGAAGCTCTATCCCTATGAGGCGAGCTACTGGACGCAGCTCGCGCATATGCTGAAGGAGCAGGGCTATTTCGCGCTGGCCGAAATCGCCTATCGCACCGCCGCTGCCTTTGGCGCACCACCGCAGGACGTGCGCCCGCATTTCGCCTTCGTGATGGAACGGCAGGGCACGGATCCCGGGCGCTGGCCGCTGCGCTTCCGCGAGCCTGCGGCGCTGCACCGGCAGGCGCCCGGACGCCCCGATCTGCTGGCTCTGGCGCGGTTATTCTGGGACGCGCAGGATGTCGCCGATGACGAACAGCTCGCCCTGCTGCGCAGCTGCGGCACGCTGGATGAACTCGCCGCCGCGATGATCGCCGATGGTCGGTTCGAGAAGGTCAACCGCGTCTGGCTGGAACTCCTGCGGGAGGATGAGCTGTGAGCCGCTTCCTGCCTGATGCCGCCTCGCCCCCGGTGTCGGTGGTGATCAACACCCTGAACCGCGCCGATCTGCTCGACGATGCGATCACCGGGGTGATGCAGCTGGATTACCCCGCCTTCGAACTGGTGGTGGTGAACGGCCCGTCGACCGACCATTCGGAAGAGGTGCTGGCCCGCTGGCAGGGGCGGATCAAGCACCTGCGCTGCGCCGAGGCGAACCTTTCGGTGTCGCGCAATGTCGGGATCGCCGCCGCGTCGGGGGATATCGTCGCCTTCCTCGATGACGATGCCGTGCCGCACCCCCTGTGGCTGCGCTATCTCGCCAAGGCCTTTGCCGATCCGGCAGTGGGCGGGGCGGGGGGCTTCACGGTCGATAACACCGGCCAGCGCTGGCAGGTGCGCAAGACGGTGTGCGACCGCTTCGGCAATGCCTATTTCCCGCCCGACAGCTTTGACGAGCGGGTGTTCAACTGGCCCGGCACGCCGCTCTATCCCAGCCTGCTCGGCACCAATTCGAGCTTCCGGCGCGATGCGCTGGCGGCGATCGGCGGGTTCGATCACACCTTCGCCTATCTGCTCGACGAGACCGATGTGTGCCTGCGGCTGGTCGATGCCGGGTGGAGTGTGGTCTATGAACCGGCCGCGCTGATCTTCCACCAGTTCGCCGCCAGCCACATCCGGTCGAGCACGCGCAAGGCCAAGACGCTTTACCCGTCGGTCGTCAGCAAGACCTATTTCATCAACCACCATGGCCGGGCCGAGGGCTATGGCAAGGTTGCGCAGGCCTTGCAGGATTATTGCGAGGAACTGCGCCGCGCCAACGCCTGGCTGGAGGAACATGGCGAGATTTCGCCGCATCACCGCCAGGCGCTCGACAGCGATGTCGAGGCCGGAACCGAAGCGGGGATGGAAGCCGTCAGCCGCGCCCGGCTGGAAGGCAAGCGGTGCGGCGATCTGGCTGCGCATGGCGCGCTTGAGGCAGGCGCCTTCCTGCCTTCCTCTCAGCCCCCGCCCTTGCGCGTCGCACTGGTCAGCCAAGGCCTGCCCCCGGATAACGAGGCCGGGATCGCGCGCTGGACGATGCTGCTGGCCGAAGGGCTGCGTGATCAGGGCGTGGCGGTGCATATCATCACCCGCGCCAAGGACTTGCCCAGCCGCCGCTTTGTGGGCGGCATCTGGTATCACTCCATCGCCGCCGCACCCGACGAGGCCGAGGCGCTGGCGGCCGCCTATCAGGTGCCGCGCGCCGGGGTTGCCGAATGGATGGCCGCGGTGATGCGCGAGATCGCCTTTCTCAAGACCTTCGGGCTCGATCTCGTGTCCTTCCCGATCTGGGATCTGGAGGCGCTGCCGGTGCTTGACGATCCCGAGGTCGCGACAGTGCTGAGCCTGCACACCTCCTACCGCCTCGCCCGACCGTTCAAGCCGGAATGGAGCGCGCGGGTGATCTATGGCCGCAGCTTTGTCGAACCGATGATCGCCGCCGAAACGCGCGCGCTGCGCCAGGCGCCGCACATCCTCGCCAATAGTCAGGCGGTGATCGGCCAGATCGAGGACGAATATGCCGTCACGCTGGATGGGCGGGCGCAGATCGTTCCGCATGGAACGCCCGATATCCTCGCAAGACTGGGCATGGCACTGGAGGACAAGCTGGCGCGGCTGAAGCGCGGCGATCCTTTGCGGGTGCTGTTCGCGGGCCGGTTCGAACCGCGCAAGGGGCATGATCTCGCGTTCAGAGTGGCCGCCCGCTTCAAGAGTGACGGGAGGCTGCGCTTCGAATTTGTCGGCGCGCTGCCCGATGCCGCGCTCACCGCGCAGATCGCCGAGGATTTCGGGCGTGAGAACCGCCTCGTCTTTCATGGCGAGGTCGAACGCGGCACGCTCGAAGCGCTCTATGCCGCTGCCGATGTGGTGCTGATGCCAAGCCGGTTTGAAAGCTTCGGCCTTGTCGCGATCGAGGCGATGTCGGCGGCCACTCCGGTGCTGGCGCTGGCCTCGGGCGGGCTGGCCGAAGTGGTCGAGGATGGCGTGTCGGGCTTTCTGTTTGCGGGCGAGGAGGCCTTCGTCGCCGGTGCCGCCGCAAGGCTGTCGGCGCTTGCGACCGACCGGGCAGGCCTCGCGGCGCTGGCGGCGAGCAGCCATGCCGCGTTCCAGGCGCGATTCTCGGACGAGGTGATGGCCCGCGATGTGGCGCAATTCTACCGCGCGATCATCGCCAAGCGGGGAGGCGTGGATGTGTGAGCGTGACGGGTTGATGCTGGCAGCCATGCTCGCTGGCGTGCCGATTGCGGCAGAGGAGGCGGGTCGCCTTGCCGCACAGCTGGGCGAACCGCGCGAGGTGTTGCCGCATCTGCTGCTGCTGCGCGGCGGCTTTGCCGATTGGCCCGCCACCCGCGCGGCCTTCTCGCAAGCGTCGCGCGCGGTGATCCGTCCGCGCGTGCTGGCACCTCAGGCCGCCGGAGCCGGTGCACTGCCAGCGGTGCGCGAGGGCTGCCGGGCCGCCGGATTGCGGCTGCTCGCCCCTGGTGATGTGGAAGACAACTGGGCCGCTGACACCATGATCGCACTGCGCCCGCGTCTCTCGCGCCGCCCGCAACCCAATGATTTCATTGCGACGAGTTGATCTATGGATATGCCCCAGCACACGCTTTTGCAGGATCAGATCACGGCCCTGACCCAGCGGCTTGACGAAATGACGCGGCTGGTGCGGGAAACCCGCCAGCTGGTCGGGCCGTTCGCCGTGCCGTTTCCCGATGGCTCGCTGCTGACCCAGACGATCCACGGGATCAAATATTTCATCGACCCGCATGATCTGATCATCGCCCCGCAGATGGTGGTCTATCGCCAGTGGGAGGCGGACATCTCGCACCTGTTCCGCAGCCTGTGCCGCCCCGATTCGGTGGTGGTCGATGTGGGCGCGAATTTCGGCTATTTCTCGGTTCTCGCCGCCAATCTGATCGGCACGGGCGGGGGCGGACAGGTGATCGCGGTCGAGCCGAACCCCAAGCTGTGCGACCTGCTGCGCCGGAACCGCGACATCAACTGGTCGATCGCGCCGCTCACCCTGCACGACATCGCGCTGGGCGAGGCCGAGGCGGAGCTGCTCTTGCATATCCCGCGCGAACGCGGCGCCAATGCGAGCCTGTCCGCGCCCGAGGGGCTGGCCTGTGACACGATCACGGTCAAGGTCCGCCCGCTCGATGCGGTCTTGCCGCCGGGGTTGGCGGTCGATCTGATGAAGATCGATGTCGAGGGCCATGAGGCAACCGTGCTGCGCGGCGCGCGCGAGGTGATTGCGCGCAGCCCCGATCTGCACCTCATCCTCGAATGGTCGCCGCGCCAGATGCAGGCCGCCGGGATCGCGCCGCGCGATGTGCTGGCGCTGCTCGAAGGCTTCACCCCGCACCGTATCGTGCTGGGCGCGGGGCCGCTCGATCATCCGGAAACGACCGAATGGCTGATGGCGCAGGACTATACCGATGTCCTGCTGGTGCGGCGATGAGCGGACGGGCTGCTGTGCGCCCCGCGCTGCGTGCGGTTGAGCAGCTTGCGCCCGATGCGGTGGCGAAGGCGGTTCCTGCACCGTCGCGCCCCCTCAACTCCCGCGTGCAGATCATGCGCAAGGCGCTCGCCGCCGCCGGGGTGGAGCGCACCGTCCTGCTTGCGAGCACCTTCCGGTCTGGCAGCACCTATGTGGCTGAACTGCTGCGCCAGAACGGGATCGTCGGCCTCAGCCTCGAAAAGTTCAACATGATCTGGGAGAGCGCGCCTGCCCCTGATGCCGCGTTCCGCAAGGCGGTGGCAGCGATCGGGGCGACGCAGGAGGACGGACTGCTCGCGGCCAAGATCATGTGGCCGCACCGCAACGATCTGGCGCGCTGCCTGCGGCTTGAGCGGGCCGATAGCGCGGTGCTGGCGGGCTGCTTTCCCGATGCCAGGTGGTTATGGGTCAAGCGGCGCGACAAGGTGCGCCAGGCGATCAGCTTCTGGCGCGCGCGGCGATCGGGCCGCTGGCACGTCTTCGACAGGAGTGACGAGCCGCGCATCGCCTATGATTATGACGAGATCCGCGAATGCTATCGCGAGATGGTGACGCATGATGTCGCGTGGGAGGACTTCTTCGCCGAGGCCGGGATCGTGCCGCACCTGATCGAATACGAGGATTTCAGCGCCAACCTCGCGGTGCAACTGCGCAAGGCGCTGCGGTTTCTTGAGGTGCAGCCGGTCGGCCGCAAGCTCGCGACCGAGGTGCGACTGAAGAAGCAGCGCGACGCTTTCACCGAGGAAATCCGCGAGAGGTTCATGGCGGATTGCTACCGCTATGGTTGAAGCTGGTGCCACCTTTCCGGGTGTCTCGGCATGAGCGCGGTGCTGATCGATGCCTACAACATCGTCCGCCCACACGGGACGGGGGTGGCGACCTATGGCCGCAACCTCGCCCGCGCGGCGGCGGGGCTGGGGCATGAGGTCGGGTTGCTGTTCGCTGCTCGCACGGGTCGCGGCGGCGATCCGCTGCTCCACGAAATCGCGCTGGCCGAAGGCGAGGAAGGCGCAGGCGCCGCAGCGCGCAAGCCGGGGCTGGCGGGGCAGGTGGCGCTGGCCGCGCGCGGGGTGCTGGCCGGGCGGCGGATCGAGGAAATCGCGCTGTCGGGCGAAGTGATCCTGCCGCCGGGCCTGTCGGTGCCGGGGGCGCGATACTGGAATGCCGCCCAGCTTTATGGCCTCGCCCATGGCGCGTTCCGCCTGAGCGGGCGGCTGACCCGCATCACCGCCCCGCGCGCCGATCTGGCGCATTGGACCTACCCCCTGCCGATCGCCGCGCGCGGGGCCGCCAATGTCTACACGCTGCACGATCTGGTGCCGCTGCGCCTGCCGCACACCACCGCCGATCGCAAGCGCACCTACCTTGCCCTGATGCGCCGCATCGTGCGCGAGGCCGATCATATCCTCACCGTCTCCGATCATTCGCGCGCCGACATCATCCGCATCCTCGGGGTGGAGGAGGGGCGCGTGACCAATCTCTACCAGTCGACCGATATCGCCGCGCTGATGGCGGGCGTTCCCGAAGCGCAGATCGCGCGCGAGGTCGAAGGCCTGCTGGGCGCGCCTATGCGCGGCTATTATCTGTTCTTCGGCGCGATCGAGCCCAAGAAGAACGTCGCCCGCCTGATCGAGGCGCATCTCGCCAGCGGTTCGCCGCACCCGCTGGTGATCGTCGGCGCGCCCGGCTGGGGCAGCGCGCGCGATGTGGCGCTGATCGAGCAGCTGGCCAAGCTGGACGGCGGGCAGCGCATCCGCTGGCTCGGCTATCTCCCGCGCCAGACCTTGGCGACGGTGATTGCGGGGGCAAGGGGCGTGCTGTTCCCCTCGCTCTACGAAGGTTTCGGCCTGCCGGTGCTGGAGGCGATGGCGCTCGGCACGCCGGTGGTGACCAGCAATACCTCGTCGCTGCCCGAGGTCGCGGGGGAGGCGGCGCTGCTGATCGACCCGCTTGATACGCGGGCGCTGGCGCAGGCGATCCAGTCGCTCGACGGTGATGACGCGGCGGTGGCGCAGCTTTCGCGCGCGGGGCTGGTGCAGGCCGAAAGGTTCAGCGCGGCAGCCTATCGCGCGCGGCTGGCGGGGTTCTATGCCGGATTGCTCGGCACTGCGCCGCCGCCGTCCCGCTCGGTCGCCGTCACGGGGGATGATGCCCCCGCCCCTGCTCCGACGGCGAGGGCGGCATGAGCGTGCCTCTTCCCCTGCACGCCCTGCTTGCCGCCACGCTTGCCGCGCTGCTGGCGGGCTGCACGTCGCTTGGTGCGGCGGGGCCATCGGCGGGGCAGATCACCCGGATCGAAGGGCAGGACTATGCCGGCGGGCAGATCGCGCTGATCCCGCTCGATCCCGCCAGCCGCAGCCGGGTGGCGGCCTATGAAAGCTCGCTCGGCCTTGCAGCGCAGCTCGGCGATGGTGGGGCGGGGGCGTGGCTGATCGGGCCGGGCGACACGCTGGAGATCGCCTTGTGGGAAGCGCCGCCCGCCGTGCTGTTCGGCAGCGGCGGGGTGATCCCGGGGCTCGATGCCGGGGCGCAGAACCGCGCCGTGGTGAGCCAGGTGGTCGATGCGGGCGGCACCATCACCGTGCCCTTCGCCGGGCCGATTGCGGTGGGGGGGCGCACGCCTGCCGAGGTCGAACGCGCGATCATCGCCCGGCTCAGGGGCCGCGCCAATGATCCGCAGGCGAGCGTGCGGCTGGCGCTCAACGATTCGCGCAATGTCACCGTGCTGGGCGAGGTCGCTGCCAGCAGGCGGGTGCCGCTCGGGCCGCGCGGAGAGCGGCTGCTCGATATCCTCGCCAGCGCCGGAGGGCCGCGCGCGCCGGTGCATCAGACCACCGTCAAGGTCAGCCGCGCTGGCACCTCGGCGACGATGCCGCTGGAAGCGATCATCGCCGATCCGGCGCAGAACATCCGCATGAAGCCCGAGGACGTGGTGACCGTGCTGCACCAGCCCTACAGCTTCATCGCGATGGGCGCGCTGGCCCGCAGCGCCGAAATCCCCTTCGAAGGGCGCGGCATATCGCTGGCGCAGGCGCTGGCCCGCGTGGGAGGCTTGCGCGACGACAAGGCGAGCATCCGCGGCGTCTTCATCTTCCGGCTCGAAGACCCGGCCGCGCTCGACCCGGCCCAGCGCGCCGCCACGCCGCTGACCGGAGACGGGCGGGTGCCGGTGGTCTACCGGCTCGACCTGTCGGACGCGCGCGGGTTCTTTGTCGCGCAGGATTTCCGCATCCGGGATCAGGACGTGATCTATGTCTCGACCGCGCCGGGGGCCGAGCTGCGCGAATTCCTTGCCACCGTCACCAGCCTCGCCTTCTCCGCCATCGCGATCGGCAATGTCGTGGCGCAGGACGGGGGCGGGAATTAGCCGCAGGGCGAGGCGCGCCATTTCTTGCCGTTAGCTTGCCGGCTCCCTTGCGGTTAACCCGGATTTTACCACAGCGATTTACCCCCTCGGGAATGAGAGGGGACATCGCCAGCCTGCGCCAGCGGATCATGCCGCCGATCCCGGAGGCGATCCGCGACGACTTCACCGTGCTGCGCGCCCGGCGGGTCGAGACCCAGAGCACCGTCATGTATCTGATGCTGCTCGCCACCACGCCGACGGCGGCCTGGGCGGGGGCGGCCGATCTTCACTGGGGGATCCGATACGGGATGCCCGCGCTGCTCGCCGTGCTGTGCGTGCTTGGCCTGATCGAGAACCGGATCAGCCGTCGCCGCCACCTGAGCCTGCGCCGCGCGCAGTTGATGGTGGGCAAGACCGCCAGCGTTTCGGGCTGGGTGGGGGTGATGTGCAGCACGTGGGCGGTGATCAACTGGTTCGCCTCCCCGCCCGAAACCCATGCCGCCTTCGCCATGATCATCGCGATGGGATCGCTGGCGACCGCCTATTGCCTGTCCTCGATCCGTTTCGCCGCGATCCTCAATCTGGTGATCGGGGTGGTGCCGATTGCGGCGCTGATGCTGCTGTCCGGGCGCCCGGCGGAGGTGGCTGCTGCGACCAGCCTGCTGCTCGCCACGCTGATCCTCGTGCGGTTCATCCTGCAAGGCCATGCGATGCTGGTCGACCTGCTGCAATTGCAGCACCAGACGCGCGACCTTGCGCATACCGATCCGCTCACCGGCCTTGCCAACCGCCGCGCGCTCGACGGGCGGATCGCCGGTCTGCTGCGCAAGGGGACAGATGCGTCGGGGTTCAAACTCGCGCTGCTCGATCTCGACGGGTTCAAGCCCGTCAACGACCGCTATGGCCATGCCTTCGGCGACAAGCTGCTGTGCAGCGTGGCCGAGCGGCTGCACGGATGCATCGGGGAGGATGGCCTCGTGGTGCGCCAGGGGGGCGATGAATTCGCGGTGCTGATCCCGCCGCACTCGCCGCTCTGCGATGCCCCGCTGGCCGAGCGCCTGCTGATCGCACTGGTGCGGCCGCACATGATCGAGGGCGTGCCGGTCCATGTCGGCGCGAGCGTGGGCGTGGCGCAATGGCCCGCCGACGGCGCGGATGCCGAAGCCCTGTTCCAACACGCCGACCGCGCGCTCTATCAGGCCAAGGCCGAGGCAGGCGGATCCCGGCATACAGTGGAACAGAGCGCGTTGAGCGCCTGAGGCTACGAACCGGTCTTCCAAGCGGTCTCCGGTGCTTCAGCCTGTCGCTCCGGCAAGAAATTATCGTTGTTTGGCAGCGGGCTGTCTGCGATGATCGGTCGCACGACGCACATTCAAAAGGGAGCAAGTCATGATCGCCAGCCTGATCGCCAGCCTGTTGATGACGAGCCCCGCAGTCCTTCCCGCCCCGTGCCCGGCTGAGCCGCGATCAGGCAATGGCTTCACCCTTGGCGTGTGCGATGATTGGCTGGAAGGTGCGCCCGCCTATGCCGCAACCTTCAGCGCCAGCCTGACGCCGTTCCCTGCGGCCCAGCAGGTGATCATCTTCCGTTACAAAGGCGGCTGGCGGATGGCGATGGCCGGTTATCACCGGACCGCCGACGGGGCGATGGAGACGCGGCGCAAGGAAGTCGAGATTTCCGCCGGCGAGGCCGAGACGATCGCGCGTCTGGTAGATCAGGCCGCGCTGCAACGCCTCGCGGCGCTGCCCTATTATGGTTCGGACAACCGGATCTGCATGGACGGGGCGAACCTGCGGATCGAGACGGCCGCAGGCGGACAGCGCATGGAAGCGAGCCAGCATAGCTGTGCCGGAAAGACCGAGATCAACACCGTCGCCGCCGCCTTCCGCGATCTCGCGCTGAAGCATGACCGCGACATGAGCGATCACCTTGACGGCCTCAGGAATTAGGCCCGCCGGCTACTCGTACCCGTAATCCGAATAGTCCTTGTAATTGGGCGAAGTGAACTTGGTGATGTCGCTCTGGAAGTGGAGCGGCACGTTGCCGGTCGAGCCGTGGCGCTGCTTCGCCACGATCAGCGTCGCGCGGCCCACGAGGCCTTCGAACTTCTCTTCCCACAGGCGATATTTCTCCTGCACGTCCGGCGGGCTGCTCGCGTCGGGCGTGTCGGGCTTGACCAGCAGGTGGTAATAATCGCCGCGGAAGATGAACCACACCATGTCCGCGTCCTGCTCGATCGAGCCGGACTCGCGCAGGTCTGACAGCTGCGGCCGCTTGTCCTCGCGGCTTTCGACCGCGCGGCTGAGCTGCGACAGGGCGATCACCGGAACCTGCAATTCCTTCGCCAGCGTCTTGAGGCCTCGGCTGATCTCGGAGATTTCGTTCACGCGGTTGTCGTTGGCGCGGCCCGAACCTTGCAGCAGCTGCAGGTAGTCGACGATGATGAGGCCGATGTCATGCCGCCGCTTCATCCGCCGCGCGCGGGTGCGCAGCGCGGCGATGGTGAGCGCAGGCGTATCGTCGATATAAAGCGGCAGTTCGGCAAGCCGCTGGCTGGCGTAGGACAGCTTCTGGAAGTCTTCGCGGCTGAGTTTACCGCTGCGCAGCGCTTCCGAGGAAATCTCGGCCTGTTCGGCGAGGATACGCGTCGCCAGCTGGTCGGCGCTCATTTCGAGGCTGAAGAAGGCGACCGGCGCGCCATAGTTGAACTCGCCTCCGTCACGTTGCCATTCGAGGTGTTTCTCGGCGCAGTTGAAGGCGATGTTGGTGGCCAGCGAGGTCTTGCCCATCCCCGGACGCCCGGCGAGGATGATGAGGTCGGAATTGTGGAGGCCCGAGGTCTTCTGGTCGATCGTGGCAAGCCCGGTGGTCTTGCCCGACAGGCCGCCGCCCGAATTCATCGCCGCTTCGGCGAGCTTGATCGCGTGCATCGCCGCTTCGCGGAAGGTCGATGCCTCGCGGCCTGTCGCTGCGCCCTCGGCGACCTTGAACAGATCGGCCTCGGCCTGCGCGATGCGATCCATCGGCGAGGTGTCTTGCGAGGTGTCGAGCGCGCCCTCGACCAGCCCGCGGCCCACGCTCACCAGCTCGCGCAGCAGGGCAAGGTCGTAAATCTGCTGCGCCAGTTCCCGCGGGGCGAGCAGGCCTGCGCCGCTGGCGGTCAATTGGGCGAGATAGGACGTGCCGCCCAGCTCGCGCAGCGCCTCGTCCGCTTCGAAATAGGGGCGCAGCGTGACGGGCGAGGCGGTGGCGTTGCGTTCCAGCAACGCGAGGATGCGGATGTAGATTCGTTCGTGCAGCGGCTCGAAGAAGTGCTCGGGCCGAATCGGCACCTGCAATTCCTCCAGCACCCGGTTGTCGATCAGCACCGCCCCCAGAAACGCGGCCTCGGCCTCGAGATTGGCGGGCAGCTTGCGTGCCACCACGTCGCCCTCGGCGGCTTGCGGTTTGATCGGAGTCACTTTTTCGGGTTCGGCCATGGCGGCCTGATGCGCTTCGGCAGGGGCTCAGTGCAAGGCCGAAAGGCAGCAATATTTATTTCTCACGCTGTGGATAGTGGGGAGAGCGTGTTGAAGTGCTTGAAGTGCGTGCCCTGCATCTGCGAAGGCAGCACATCATGGCCGACACGCCGCCCGATTCCCTGCCGCCTTCTCCCGCGCCCGGTGCTGCGGGTGCGCAGCGCATTGCCCAGGTCACCCTCGATGAGGCGACGATCCTGTGGCGCAATGCCGATGTCGAGCAGGAACGCCGCGTTGCGATCTATGACCTGATCGAGGAAAACACCTTCAAGCCGCTGCGCAGCGCCGAGCGCGGGGCGCCGGGGCCCTATCACCTGCACCTGTCTGTCACCGACGGGCGGCTGGTGATGGATATATCGGGCACCGACGGCCAGCTGCTGGAGACGCTGCTGATCGGCATGGCGCGTTTTCGGCGTCCGATCCGCGAGTATTTCGCGATCTGTGACAGCTATTATCAGGCGATCCGCAAGGCGACCCCGGCCGAGATCGAGACGATCGACATGGCACGGCGCGGCATCCACAACAATGCGGCGGAACTGCTGCTGGAGCGGCTGGAAGGCAAGGTCGATACCGATTTCGCCACCGCGCGGCGGCTGTTCACGCTGATCTGCGTGCTCCACATCAAGGGCTGAGGCATGGCACGCGGGCGCAAGTCGGGGGCGCGCCGGGCGTCGCGGCGCTGGTTGCTGCGGCTGGCGGCGGTGGTGGTGCTGGTGGGCCTCGCCTTTGCCGCCTGGCTGTGGTGGGATATGCGCAGCTGGCACCCGGACGAGGCCGCCTATCCCGAACAGGGCGCGCTGGTGCCCGCGGGCGGGGGCGAGGTGCGTTTTGCGACCCTGAAAGCGATCGGTGCGCGGTTTGTCTATCTGCCGCTGGTGGGCGGCCCGGCGCCGGGCGCACCTGGCGGGTTTGCCGATCGCTTCGCCGCAGCGCGCGCGGCGGGCTTGCAGGTCGGCGTGGTGCTCGATTTCGACCCCTGCGCCGGGGCCGACGCGCAGAGCGGGATGTTCGCGCAGATGGTGCCGCGCGATGCCAAGCTGCTGCCGCCCGCGATCAGCCTCGCCCGGCTGGCGGACGGGTGCGACCCCAAGGTCAGCGATGCCGCGGCGGAAAGCGAGCTGATGACGCTGATCAACCAGATCGAGATTCACGCCGGCAAGCCTGCGATCCTCAAATTGTCGCCCGCGTTTCAGGCGCGGCACAACACCGCCAATGCGCTCGCCCGCGACCTGTGGCTGGCGCGGGATCGGGCGCGGCCGGACTATGCGGGCCGCCCGTGGCTGCTATGGAGCGCCAACTCGGCGCGTGTGACCGAGGCGAGCGCGGAGCCGGTCGAATGGGTGGTGGTGCAGAAATGAGCCTTTCGGACGCGCAAGAAACGGCACTGATCGCTGCCGCCTATTCTGCGGCCGAAAACGCCTACGCGCCCTATTCCGACTACCCCGTGGGCGCGGCGCTGCTGTTCGATGACGGCGCGGTGATCACCGGCTGCAATGTCGAGAACGCCAGCTACGGCCTTGCCCTGTGTGCAGAGACGGTCGCGATCGCCAAGGCGATGGGCGAAGGGCGGCGCGGCGGATTGGTCGCCGTTGCGGTGGTGGGCCTCAAGGCCGACCGCGAGCCGATCACCCCCTGCGGCCGCTGCCGTCAGGTGCTGAACGAAGTCGCGGCCCTTGGCGCGACCGACCCGCTGGTGCTGTGCGTCAGCAAGGACGACGTGCGGCGGGTGACGCTGTCAGCCCTGCTGCCGCACGCCTTCGGGCCCGCGCACCTCGGCTAGGCATCTGGGTCAGGCGGGGCGCTCAGGCGCCTTTGGCCTCCAGCCACTCCACCAGAGCCGCGAGGCACTCACGGCCCAGCAGCTTGCAGCGTTCCGGGCTCCAGCCCTGTTCGGGCTCGGGGAAGTCCGCGAGATCCTTGTAGGGCATCTCCAGCGTCATCGCGACCGCGCCGAAGCGTTCGGCGAGCTGGTTGGTGCTCATGGTGAGGTTCGCGCGGCCCGGTGAGGCCTTGGGATAGCCGAGCTTCGTCTGGAAATCGGGCGTGCGGCGGTCGAGGATCGCCTGATAGCGGTAGAAGCCCTCGCCCTGTTCTTCCTTCCACGAAGGAATGCCCTCGAACCCGGCAAGGAACACCGCCGGAATCGCCTCGTCGGCGTGGACGTCCATCGCGAAATCGACCCCGGTTTCGTCCATCCGGTTACGGATCGCGAGCACTTCGGGCGAGCGTTCGGGGGTGGGATCGGCCCATTCGCGGTTGAGGTTGGTGCCAACCGCATTGGTTCGTAGATGCCCGCGCCGCGAACCATCGGGGTTGCAATTCGGCACGATATGCAGGCGACACTTCTTGCGCAGCGCCCGCGCGACCGGATCGGCGGGATCGGTCAGGCATTCCAATGCGCCCTCCATCCACCACTCCGCCTGTGTCTCGCCCGGATGCTGGCGGGCATAGAGCCAGACCTGCGTATCGCCTTCGCCCATCTCCAGACAGTCGATCGGTTGGCCATCCAATGTGGTGCCGAGCCGCACGTAATCCACGCCCTCCGAGGAAGCCGCCTCGGCGATCAGATCGTGGTGCCGCTCCATCGAATAGGGCGCGAAATAGGCGCACCAGAACACGCCCGATGCGGGGAGGTAACGCACGGTCAGCGTGCCGCCGTCCTCGTCCTTGTCATAGGTGCTCGCCGCGCGCGCCCAATAGGCGCGGTCTTCGCTGACGCAGGCGTCGTAATCCGGCCAGCCACCCGGATAGGCGCTCGCGCCAAGGCCGGTCAGCTTCAGCACCACTTCCTCGCCCGCAGGCGCGCTGACGCGGAAGTGGAACCACTGGAAGAACTCGGACGCGTTGTCGCGCCGGATCGCCAGCCGGGCGGTGTTCCCGGCGATTCCGAGCACGTCGATATTGCCGCTGTCAAAGCCAGCGTCGATGAAAATTGCGGTCATTTGGTTCCCTGAAGCTTCTTGGCTGAGATCGTCACGACCTCGCCATTGCCACCGGGGAAGTCCTTGAACAACCCGGCGGCGAGCGTGCGGGCGCTGGTTGAGACCTGAGAATAGGGCGATTTGACGCCGGTGGCGATCTGCGCGCGGCCTTCCCACAGGGTTTCGCCCCCCGTGCGGGCGATGCGCACCGAGAGTTCGGTCAGCGCGGCCGGGCCTTCGCGCCCGCCGCCAAGGTTGATCCCGACCCCGAGGCCGAGCCCGCTTCCGAAGCTGCCGGTCGATCCGCCGATCCCGACATTGACCGGGCCGGGGCGGTCGACCGGGGCAGCGGCGATGGGGTTGCGGGTGCTGCGCACTGTCGCGGTCTGGCTGGCGGGCGTGCCTTCGGGGACGACGGTGTAGCCGAGCCGCGTCAATTCGGCGGTGACCGATGCGGCAACCGCGCTGCGGGCGGCTTCGTTGCGCACCTCGTCGGGGAAGACAATGGCGATGGTGCCCTGGCCCAACTCGCTTGTGGAAGGGGCGACAAAGCGGGTGATCTCGACCGGCCCGGTGTAGGGGGCGGAGGCGCAGGCCGACAGGGTCAGAGCAGATGCGGCGGCGAGCGGAGCAAGCAGGCGGGGGGAAGGCATGGGGCGGGGTTCCTTTCGTCCATCGCCGCTTATAAGGCGGCGCCTTGATGTTTTCTAAGCGGAATCGGTGATAGGTCAGCCCACATGAACATGAACCGCAAATGTCCCGTGCTGGTCACCGGCGGTGCTGGCTATATCGGCAGCCACGCGGTGCTGGCGCTGGTCGATGCCGGCTGGCCGGTGGCGGTGATCGACAATCTGACGACCGGCTTCCGCTTCGCCATCCCGGAAGGCGTGCCGCTGTATGAAGGCGACATCGCCGATGCCGATCTGCTGGCGCGGATCTTTGCCGATCAGGGCACGCAAGCGATCATGCATTTCGCCGGTTCGATCGTGGTGCCCGAGAGCGTCGAAAATCCGCTCAAGTATTACGAGAACAACACCGCCAAAAGCCGTGCGCTGATCGCGGCGGCGGTGCAGGCGGGGGTGGCGCATTTCATCTTCTCCTCGACCGCAGCGACTTATGGCATTCCCGAGGTCGCCGCTGTGTCGGAGGACACACCCCAGCGCCCGATCAATCCCTATGGCTGGTCGAAGCTGATGACCGAGCAGATGCTCGCCGATGTCGCCGCCGCCCATCCGCTCAACTTCGGCGTCTTGCGCTATTTCAATGTTGCGGGGGCCGATCCTAAGGCGCGCAGCGGGCAATCGACCGCAGGTGCGACGCATCTCATCAAGGTCGCGATCGAGGCAGCGCTCGGCAAGCGCGAATCGGTGAGCGTGTTCGGCACCGATTACGCGACGCCCGATGGCACAGGGGTGCGCGATTACATCCACGTCAGCGATCTGGCGGCGGCGCACGTGCTGACGCTGGAGGCGCTGATTGCCGATCCGGCGCGCTCGTTGACAATGAACTGCGGCTATGGCCGAGGGTTCTCGGTCAATGAGGTGCTCGACGCGGTCGACCGGGTGACGAATCGCAAGCTCGACCGCCGCATCGAAGGGCGGCGCGCGGGCGATCCCGATTCGCTGATTTCGAACCCTGGGCGGCTGAAGGCGACGCTCGGCTGGGAGCCGGCGCACGCCGATCTCGACACGATCATCGCCCATGCCCTCGCCTGGGAGCGCAGATTGAGCGATCTGAGAGGGTGAACCGACCAGACTCGGATTGACCTGAGCCGCCAGCGTCGCTAACGGCACGCTTCAATTTCCGCGCGTCGGGGCTGATCCGGCGCGCTTCTTGTTTGGAAAACCGCCATGAAGATCGTCAACAGCCTCAAGTCGCTCAAGGGCCGTCACCGCGACAACCGCGTGATCCGTCGTCGCGGCCGCACCTATGTGATCAACAAGACCGACCGTCGCTTCAAGGCCCGTCAGGGCTGATTTGGCGCTGCTGCCCGATGGGCGGCTGACGGATTTGGCGGCCCGCCTCCTCACCGGAGCGCGGGCCGCAAGCGTTTGGGATTGCCGCAATGCGTAAGGCCGTGGTGTTCGATATCGGGCGGGTGCTGTTCCACTGGCAGCTCGGCGCGCTGTTCGAAAAGCTGATCGATGATCGCGCGGAGCTGGAATGGTTTCTTGCCAACGTGGTCACCGAGGAATGGCACTTCGAGCATGACCGCGGCCGTGCGCTGGCCGACATGGTGCCCGAGCGAATCGCGCTTTACCCGCAATACGAGACGCACATCCGCGCCTATGCGACGCGGTTCAACGAGACGGTGCCGGGCCCGGTCGAGGGCTCGCACGAGTTGGTCGAGCGACTGGCGGCGGCGGGAGTGCCGCTCTACTGCCTGACCAATTTCGGCGATGAGTTCTTCGCGATGTTCCGCCCGACCCAGCCGGTGTTCGATCACTTCGAAGACATCATCGTCTCGGGCACCGAAAAGGTCGCCA
The DNA here is from genome assembly GCF_028621955.1 of Erythrobacter sp. BLCC-B19. Lineage (NCBI taxonomy): Bacteria > Pseudomonadati > Pseudomonadota > Alphaproteobacteria > Sphingomonadales > Erythrobacteraceae > Erythrobacter > Erythrobacter sp. BLCC-B19. The sequence continues at coordinate 694,210 of NZ_CP117516.1, read as the reverse complement.
AGCCCGATGCGCGGATCTACGAGATTGTCGAGGAACGCAGCGGGCGTAGGGCTGAGCAGCTGTTCTTCACCGACGACAACGCCGCCAACATCGCCGCCGCGAGGGCGCGCGGGTGGGACGCGCATCTGTTCACCGATGCGGTGAGCCTTGAGGCGCAGCTGGTCGCGGCAGGATTGTTGTAGAGGGCGCGCGTTGAAGCGCTGACCCGGTCGCGCAGCGACCGCAAGGCCGACCGGCCGCCCGCAGCGATGCGGCCTTCAGGCCGCGTGAGCGAGGATTTCGCGCGCCGGACGGCGTGCGGAACAAAAGAACTCACCGAGGACGAACCCGCGGATGCGGGTTCGACAAACAAGCACCAAGCCCTAAAAAAACAACCCCCGGTGCCGGGGCACCGGGGGTTCTGGCTCCGTCCGGGTTGGAGAGGGGGGACGCCCGGACAGAGAGGGACTTCGTGCGGTCAGGCGGCGATCAGCCGTTGCACTTGGCCAGTTCTTCGGCTGTGATTTCCTGACCGTCGACCTTGAAGGTAGCGACTTCACCGAACTTGCGGTTCAGGCCGCGGCACACGCGCAGCGGGCGGGCGGTGGTCTTGTTGGCAACGCAGGTCGCGTCCTTGCACGCCCATGCCACGCCATCGGCCACGGCCTTGGTTTCGCTCGCCGGGGCCGACAGCGTCGCGGTGTAATAGGGCGCGCCAGCAGCCTGCAGGGGCGCAGCGCCGCTGGCGACGCCGAACGAAAGGCCGGTGTACAGCAGCGCCGAAGCGAGGATTGCGAACTTGCCGCTGCGGGGGATCGAGAGGGTGTTGATCATCGGGGAATCCTTTGCCTGTTTTTGTGTGGGGCGGGTGCCCCTGTGGTCTCACTCACCGTATTTTGCAATGCAACATTTCGATTCGAAACCAGTTGCTATTCGCTACCTAACAAACTAGGTTGTGAGTTGCAACTGAAAACTGAAATTTTTTTGTGTGGCCTCGAAAATCGGTTATACATCACCCCGGAAGGGGAAGGGACACAGACCTATGGGTGATTTGAGAGAACCGCTGCGCGAACTCATCGAATGCGGGCTGCCGCAGGCGCTCGAGGTGATGGGGGAACGCTGGTCGTTCATGATCCTGCGCGCCAGCTTCAATGGTCTCAAACACTTCGAGGAATTCCTGAGCGAGCTGGGCATTGCCCGCAACATCCTCTCCAACCGCCTCGCCAAGCTCGTCGAGCATGGGATCTTGAAGCGCGAACCCTGCGCCGATGATCGCCGCAAGATCGAATATCGCCTGACCGAAAAGGGCTTCGACCTGCTGCCTGCGATGCTCGCGCTGCGGCAGTGGGGGCAGCGCTATGGCGCAGAGCACGTGGTCGAAGACCCGGTGCTGGTCGACGAACGGGATCGCTTGCCGATCGGTCCGGTCTCGATCCTCGCGCATGACGGGCGCATCCTCGGCCCGCAGGATCTGTGGCTGGTGCGCCCGGCCAACCTCGGCAAGCGCGCCGACGGCAGCATTGCAACGCCTGGCGCTGACCTTGCCAAGGGCGACGTTGTCGATCTTGCGTCCAAGAAGGCAGTCTCACGCTGAATTCTCAGGGATAAGCGGTCGATAGGCGCCATGCTGCGGGTGCCCATCACGCCCCGCTTCGGCTAGAGCGGCGGCCATGCGTGTGGCCGTCCCTCCTGAATGCCATGAAATCCTCCATCGCACCTTCGGTTATCCCGCCTTCCGCGGGCAGCAGGAGGCGGTGATTTCCCGCGTCATGGCGGGGGCGAATACGCTTGCGCTGATGCCGACGGGGGCGGGCAAGAGCCTGTGCTACCAGATCCCGGCGCTCGCCCGCTCTGGCACCGCCATTGTCATCTCCCCACTGATCGCGCTGATGCACGACCAGATCCGCTCGGCACGCGCGGCGGGGATCCGCGCGGCCTCGATGACTTCGGCGGATTCGGACAATGCAGCGACCGCCGAGGCCTTCCGTTCGGGCGAGCTCGATCTGCTCTACGTCGCCCCCGAACGCGCCTCGACGCCCGGATTTCAGAGCCTGCTCGAACGCGCACCCGTGTCCCTGTTCGCCATCGACGAGGCGCATTGCGTGTCCGAATGGGGGCACGATTTCCGCCGCGATTACCGGATGCTGCGCCCGGTGCTCGACCGCTTCCCGCAGGTGCCGCGCCTCGCACTGACCGCCACCGCCGACCGGGCGACGCGGGCGGACATTCTGGTGCAGCTCGGCATCCCCGACGAGGGGCTGATCGTCGCCGGGTTCGACCGCCCCAACATCCGCTACGCCATCACTCCGCGCGACAACGGCCCGCGCCAGATCACCGAACTGCTCCAGCGATTGGACGGCGCCGGGATCGTCTACGCCCCAAGCCGTAAGCAGGCCGAGGACTTGGCCGCCGCCATCACCCGCGCAGGCCGCGAGGCAGGGTTCTACCATGCGGGACTGGAGCCCGAGCGCCGCGCCCGCGTGCAGGCGGAATTCGTCGCTTCCGAAAGCATGGTGATGGTCGCGACCATCGCCTTCGGCATGGGCATCGACAAGCCCGACGTGCGCTTCGTGGTCCATGCCGGGCTGCCCAAGTCGATCGAGGCCTATTATCAGGAAACCGGCCGCGCTGGGCGTGACGGCGACCCTTCGGAGGCGCATCTGTTCTGGGGTGTCTCCGATTTCGCCCGCGCGCAGCAATGGCTGGCCGAGGTCGAGCCAGAACGGCTTGCGACCGAGAAAGCCAAGCTTGCCAGCCTCTCGGCGCTGGTCGAGACACCCGAATGCCGCCGCGCGGTGCTGCTGCGCCATTTCGGCGAGACCCCACCCGGATCTTGCGGCAATTGCGACAATTGCCTCAACCCGCCTGAGGTGATCGACGCGAGCGAACTGGCGCAGAAGCTGCTCTCGGCGGTCTATCGCACCGGGCAGAGCTTCGGGATCGGCCATATCGAAAAGGTGCTGCTGGGCCGCGCCGATGATCGGATCACGGCGCGCGGGCATGACAGGCTTTCGGTGTTCGGGATCGTCGGCGCGGGCGAGGCGCGGCTGCTGCGCCCGCTCGCCCGCACGCTAGCGGCGAAGGGAATGCTGTCCGCGACCGAGCATGGCGGGCTGATGCTGGGGCCGGAGGCACGCGGGGTGCTGAAGGGTGAACAGGCCGTGGGCATTGCCGAACCGCCGGTAAAGCGCGACCGTCGCAGCCGCCGTGCGCGGGACGGTGAGGGCGGCGCGCCCAACCCCGTCGGCAACCCGCTGTTCGAGGCGCTACGGGCCAAGCGCAAGGCGCTTGCGAGCGAACATGGCCTGCCCGCCTATGTCATCTTCCACGATTCGGTGCTGCGCGACATGGCGCTGCAATGCCCCGAAACGCTGGCCGAGCTGGGAACGATTCCGGGCGTGGGGGCCAAGAAGCTGGAGACCTGGGGGCCGGACTTCATCGCAGTCGTACGCGAGCACCTGAGAGGTTAGGGCTTGGCCCGCCGCACCGTGTAGTCGATCCTGATCCGCACCCACGTGCCGAACTGCTCGCGCCCGCCGAGGCGCGCGGGGCGGACGCGGAACTGCCATGCGGCGGCCAGCACGGCGCGGCCCATCATCGAACCCTGCGGGCCTTCCGCCAGTAACCCGCAATCCTCGACGTAATAGCCGCTCACGACCTTGCATTCGATCAGCGCATAGCCCGGGCCGTTGGCGGTCGAGAGATAGCCGGCCAGCTCCTGATCGGTCGGTTCGCGATACCAGCGCGCGGCATAGAGCGGCTCGCCGTTGCGCGCCGTGCCGACCTTTTCGCTGTCACCGACCGTGCGCGGATTGCCGGTGTCTGCCGGGCCAATCGCCGCGCCGGGCCTGATTCGCGCCCCGATCTTGGGCGAGGGGCTGGCGCTGGGCCTGGCCTCGGGTTGGGGCTGGGCGGGCGGTTGCGGCGGCGGGGCAGGCTGCGGATTGCGGCTCAGCGGAGAGGGCCGCGGCGCTTCGGGCAGTGGGAGCGCGGTATCGGGCACCGGCTGCTGCGGCGCGGCGGCGCTGGCCTGCTCCTCGGCGGCGGGGGGCTGCGCGGTCTCGGGCTGCGGTTCGGGAGGCATTTCGATCGCGACGAACGGCGTGAATACCTTTTCCTCATCCTCCTCGCCGGCGATCTTTGCGCCGAGCGTCAGCAGCAACAGCACAATCAGCGATTCGAGCAGGAGCGCGATGGCGAGGCTGGCGAGCTTCCTCTGGCGCGAGGCATCGCGGATCACGGCAAGCCAATGCGCTGGCCAGCGCGCAGGGCCGCGCGGCTGTTCCATCGCCAGTGCTGAAGGGTCGTCGGTAATCGCCAATGCGCCTTGGTTCGGGCCGGGGGGAGGGGCGGCCCTGATGGCGCTCCTTAGCCCGTCATCAGCCGATAGGATAGCGCCTCGGCAATATGCACACGGCCCACGGTCTGCGCCCCCGCGAGATCGGCGATGGTGCGCGCGACTCGCAGCATCCGGGTGTAACCGCGCGCGGACAGGCGCAGCTTTTCCGCGGCTTGCAGCAACAGCTTGCGCCCGGCCTCGTCAGGGGTGGCGTGGTGTTCGAGGGTTTCTCCCTCCAGCTCGGCATTCGACCTGACCCCGCGCGCGGTCTGCCGAGTGCGAGCAGCAGCGACCCTGGCGGCAACCTCGGCGCTGCCCTCGGCGGGCGGGGGGAGCGCCATGTCGAGCGCGCTCACAGCACCGACATGGACGTGAAGATCGATGCGGTCGAGCAGGGGGCCGGACAGGCGGGCCTGATAATCGCCCACGCAGCGCGGATACTTGTTGCAGTTGCGCGCCGGATCGCCGGCATAGCCGCAGCGGCACGGGTTCATCGCGGCGACCAGCTGGACGCGGGCGGGGAAGGTGACATGGGCATTGGCGCGGGCGACATCGACCTGGCCGGTTTCGAGCGGCTGGCGCAGCGAATCGAGCACCGGGCGCTGGAATTCGGGCAGTTCATCAAGGAACAGCACGCCCAGATGCGCAAGGCTGACCTCGCCGGGGCGAACCTTCAACCCGCCGCCCGTGAGAGCCGCCATGCTGGCCGAATGGTGCGGCGCGCGGAAGGGCCGCGCGCGGCTGATGCGGCCTGCCTCAAGCATCCCTGCGACCGATTGCACCATCGACACCTCAAGCGCCTCGGCCGGGGTGAGCTCGGGCAGGATGCCGGGCAGGCATGAGGCGAGCAGGCTCTTGCCCGATCCGGGCGGGCCGACCATCATCAGATTGTGCCCGCCTGCCGCGGCGATCTCGAGGGCGCGCTTGGCGGTTTCCTGCCCCTTCACTTGCCGCAGGTCATTGCCGTGGGCCGCGCCCGTCACCTGCCCGCGCGCAGGCTCGGGGAGGACGAGGCTGCCCTTGAGGTGCCCCAGCAGGCTGGTGAGATCACGCGGCGCCAGCACCGGCACCCCGCTTGCCCAGCGCGCTTCCGGGCCTTGCTCCATCGGACAAATCAGCCCAGCGCCGACCGTGCTCGCATGGAGCGCGGCGATCAGCACGCCGGGGCTGGCGACCACCCGGCCATCCAGCGCGAGTTCCCCCACCGCGATCCAGTCTCCCAATTGTTCGGCATCGGTCGCGCCCATTGCGGCGAGCAGGGCAAGCGCAATCGGCAGGTCGAAATGCGATCCGTCCTTGGGCAGATCGGCGGGCGAGAGGTTGATGGTGATCCGCTTGGGCGGCAGCGCTAGGCCGATGGCGGCGATCGCGGCATAGACCCGCTCGCGGCTTTCGCTCACCGCCTTGTCGGGCAGGCCGACCACATTGAAGCGCGGCAGGCCGGGGCCGATGTGGCACTGCACCTCCACCTCGCGCGCTTCCAGCCCGAGGTAGGCAACCGTTCTCACCAGCGCGACCATCGGCAACCCCCGTCTTCCGCCCCGACCGGGTTTGTGCAGGTTTCTGAGAGACTTGTCGAGCGTTTCGCCGATGTTGCGACGATCCCCCTCCGGCAGCGCGGCTAGGTGCGGATACTAAGGCTTTTTTAAAGCATAAATCTTGGCGAATTCGGAAGGGGCGCGGGGCGATTGTCCGGGGCATGAACCGCGCTCTTGCCCTTATTTGTGCTGCGCTCGCCCTGCTGCTGCCAAGCAGCGCGGTGCTGGCGCAGTCCGGTGCGCGGGTCGTCTCGAGTGTCAGCTGGGTCGAGGAATGGGATCCGGCCACCGGCCAGTGGGTGCGGGTCGATGATACCCCCGCCGCAGCCCCCGTGGCCTTCGCCCCCGCCGTAACTGGCAACGTCACCACGACCGTGACCCGCGCCGGTTCGCAGACCATCACCGAGACCGTGATCGAGCAGCCGGTGCGTTTCATTGCCGGCGCGCCCCGCGTTCCGGCAGCAGGCGCGGGGATCGCGCGGTTCGGGCCGTTCCGGGTGATCGATGGCAGGCGCGCAGCGATTGTCGGCACCACCGACGCTGCCAGCCCGCAAGCCTTTGCTGCGATGCTCGCCGCCTTCCCCGGGATTGAAGTGATCGAATTCGCCGACGCGCCGGGCACTTCGCATGATCTTGCCAACCTGCGCCTTGGCCGCGCGATCCGCGCCGCCGGCCTTGCGACCCATGTGCCTGCCGGCGGATCGGCCCGCTCGGGCGCGGTCGAGCTGTTCCTTGCCGGCACCCGCCGCACGGTCGATCCGGGCGCGCTGTTCGCCGTGCATTCGTGGCGCGACGAGCGCGGGCGCGAGCCTGCCGATTTCGCCCCCGATGCGCCCGAAAACCGGCTCTATCTCGATTACTACGCCGAAATGGGCATGGCCCCCGATCAGGCCCGTGCCTTTTATGCGATGACCAATTCGGTGCCGCACGCGGGCGCGCTGTGGCTGGAGGGGGCCGAGATGGCGCGCTGGATCGCGCCTGAAGCGGACGCGGGCCAGCGCGTTCCGGCATCGCGCTCGGCCCCGGCTTCGCTTGCTGACCCCCTGCGGCTGGCGCTCGCGCGGTCAGGCCTTGCTCTGGTCGATGCGCTGCGGGCGCCGTGGCGGAACGGCGCGGATGGTTCTGCGGTCACGCTGGCAGCCCCGCAGCTCGCCTATGCCGACCTTGGCGGCGATCTTCGTTGGGGGCTGCTTGACTCAGGGGCGGCTTTCCCATAACGGCCCCGGTCTGTTTTGCGGTCCGCAGCGATGCGGCCCCGGTTGGCGTGTGAGTGATTCTCTGCCGCACGTTCCGCCGGTCAGCTTTTCGAGGATGATATGAAGCGTACCTTCCAGCCCAGCAATCTCGTGCGCGCCCGTCGTCACGGCTTCTTCGCCCGCAAGGCCACTCCCGGCGGCCAGAAGGTGCTTCGCGCCCGTCGTGCGCGCGGCCGCAAGAAGCTCTGCGCTTAATTTTCTGGCGCCCTCAGGCGCCGGGCGCGGGCCGTCCGGCCCGCTTGGCTTTCGCGGCATAGGCCGCGGCGGGCAGTCGCCCTTGCGGGCTCCCTTCGGGAGCCCGTTTGCGTTATCGGCGAACCCATGATCTCCGTCCTCACAAAGCGCGCCGATTTTCTCAGCGCCAATTCCGGCACCCGTAATGCGCGGGCGGGGTTTGTGCTGCTTACCCGGCCCAACGACGGGCAGGGCATCCGCTTCGGGATCACCGTCACCAAGAAGATCGGCAATGCCGTGGTGCGCAACCGCATGAAGCGGCGCTTTCGCGAGTTGCTGCGTGCTGCGCTGCCGACCGCTGGCCTGCCCGATCACGATCACGTGCTGATTGGCCGCGCGGGCGGGATCGAGCGGGACTTTCACCTGATGGCCGATGAACTCGCCAAGGCGCTTGAACGCGCGCGCGACGGGCGCGGCGATCCGGCGGGTGGGCGGCGGCCCCGCAAGGGCAATCGGAGCGGGGGGCGCCGCAAATGAAGCAGCTGCTCATCCTCATCGCGCGCGGCTGGCAGCTTGGCCCGTCGCGCATCCTGCCGCCCTCGTGCCGCTACTATCCATCCTGCAGCCAATACGCGATCGAAGCGATCGGGAAATACGGCGCGCTTAAGGGTGGATGGATGGCAGCGAAGCGGCTAATGCGCTGCCACCCCTGGGGCGGCTGCGGGCATGATCCCGTGCCCTAGGAGCGCTGGGAGGGGTGGTAAAGCACCGCCTTATCCCCATAATACACTTTGCGTCGCATACTCTCGGGGCTTGATCTTGAACAATCGCAATCTTCTGCTCGCTGTCGTGCTTTCGGGCCTGCTCATTCTCGGGTGGGACATGGGGATGCGCTACATGTATCCCGAGGCCACGATTTCGACGCAGGCCAATCCGGGCACGGCGGCGCAGGCCAAGCCAGGTGCGACGGCGACGACACCGGCTGCGGGCACTGCCCCCGGTGCCAGCGGGCTGGGCGGCGAAGCGGCTGCGGCGGCCAAGGTCGATCTCAAGACCGCGCTCGCCAGCGCCAACCGCGTCACCATCGATACGCCCCGCCTTGCCGGGTCGATCAACCTCGTCGGCGCGCGGATCGATGACATCGTCCTCAAGGATTACCGCGAGACGGTGAAGAAGGATTCCGGCCCCGTCCGCCTGTTCGCGCCCGAGGGCACGCCAGTGCAATACTTCGCCGAGTTCGGCTTTGTCGCAGGCGGCGTGCGGCAGGCGCCGAACCTGGTGTGGCAGGCCGACGGCACGAAGCTGACGCCGACCTCGCCGGTGACGCTGACCCACACCGACGCCAATGGGGTGACCTATTCGCAGCGCTTTGCGATCGACAAGGATTACATGATCACCGTTGCGCAATCGGTGACCAATGCCAGCGCGGCCCCGGCGGTCGTCCAGCCCTTTGCGCTGATCAAGCGCACCAGCGTCAATGCGACGCTTGACCAGTTCGTCTCCCATTCCGGCCCGGTCGGGGTGTTCGGCGGGACGCTGTGGGACCCCCATTCCTATGACGAGCTTGCCGAACTGGGCGCCGAGAATCCCGCGGGCAAGCCTGACTGGCTCGGCTTTGCCGATCAATACTGGCTCGCCGCACTGGTGCCGGGCGACGGCAAGGGCAATGTCAACGTCGGTGAAGCGGGGTTCAAGGCGCTGCCGGGCACGGGCAAGCTGTTCCGCACCGATCTGCTCTATGGCACCACCACCGTCCCTGCAGGCGGCAGCATGGCGCAGCAGACCCGCCTCTATGCCGGGGCCAAGGACAGTCTGATCCTCGACAAGTACGAGGATGGCGGCATCACCTATTTCGGCAAGGCGATCAGCTGGGGCTGGTTCGAGATCTTCGAAAAGCCGATCCTGTGGCTGCTGCGCACGCTCAATAGTCTCGTCGGCAATTTCGGGGTGGCGATCATCCTGCTCACCGTCATCATCCGCGGGCTGATGTTCCCGATCGCGCAGAAGGGCTTTGCCTCGATGGCGGCGATGAAGGCGGTGCAGCCGAAGATGAAGGAGATCCAGGAGCGCTTCAAGGACGACAAGCAGCGCCAGCAGCAGGAGATCATGAAGCTCTACAAGGACGAGAAGGTGAACCCCTTGTCCGGCTGCCTGCCGATGCTGATCCAGATTCCGGTGTTCTTCGCGCTCTACAAGGTGCTGGTGCTGGCGATCGAGATGCGGCACGAGCCCTTCGTGCTGTGGATCAAGGATCTCTCGGCGCCTGACCCGGCGCATATCCTCAACCTGTTCGGGATGCTGCCTTACGATGTGCCCGCGGGCTTCCTCGCCATCGGCCCGCTTGCGGTGCTGCTGGGGATCACCATGTGGCTGACCTTCAAGCTCAATCCGGCGGCCATGGACCCAGTGCAGCAGCAGATGTTCGCGATCATGCCGTGGATCCTGATGTTCGTGATGGCGCCCTTTGCCGCGGGCCTGCTGCTCTACTGGGTGACTTCGAACATCCTGACGCTGGCGCAGCAGAGCTATCTCTATTCCAAGCACCCGCAGCTCAAGGCGGCGAACGCGGCGGCGGCAGCAGCGGCGGAGAAGGCCGGGAAGGGATAGCGGCGTGACCGATCCCGAACGTCAGGCCGAGGCCGAGGAAGCGGCATCGCGGCTCTTTTCAGGGCCGGTCGATTTCCTGCGCTCTGCCCCGCAGCTGCAATTCCTGCCTGATCCGGTGGTGCCCGAGATTGCGTTCTGCGGCCGGTCGAACGTCGGCAAGTCCTCGCTGCTCAACGCGCTGACGGGGCGCAAGGCGATTGCGCGGGCTTCGGTGACGCCGGGTCGGACGCAGGAGCTCAACTTCTTCGATGTCGGCAGGCCCGAGGATGAGGGCGCTCTGCCGCTGTTCCGGCTGGTCGATATGCCGGGTTATGGCTTTGCCAAGGCGCCGGTAAAGGTGGTCGAGAAGTGGAAGGCGCTGGTGAACAGCTATCTGCGCGGGCGGCAGGTGCTGGCGCGCACGCTGGTGCTGATCGACAGCCGCCACGGCATCAAGGACGTGGACCGCACGATGATGACGATGCTGGATCAGGCTGCGGTCGGATACCGGATTGTCCTCACCAAGACCGACAAGATCAAGGCGAGCGACCTCGAAAAGGTCGCAGGCGCCACCGCCGCCGAAGCGAAAAAGCACGTCGCCGCGCACCCGGACATCCACCTCACCAGCAGCGAAAAGGGCATGGGCATCGCCGCCTTGCGCGCAGCCGTGGTGGCCGACGCTCTGGGTGAGGAGTGGATGGGCTAGGCGCGCGCTCGCCTTATTCGCCCAACGCTTTCAGCATCCCCTCTGCCAGCGCCTGTGCCGCCGCTCGGGTCGCGGCGCGGTCAGCCTTGTCGCCGACCTCATAGGTATAGGCGGGGATGGCGTAAGTCGCGTGAAACCAGTTCTTCGTCGTGCCGCTGCCCGGATTGGCGTTGCGCTTTTCGATGGTGAAGGGATAGCCCGCGAAGGCCGCTTCCTTGCCCTCCAGCCATGCGCCAAGGAAGCGCTGCTGCGCCGGGGTCGCCTCGGCATCGCCCTGCACATAGAACAGGTTGCGGCTGGTGGAGTGGAAATCCACCATCAGCACCGGACGCACGCCTTGGGGCAGGGCATCGAGCCATGCCTTGACGCTTCGGGTTTCGGGCTGGGTGAAGGCGCCCCAGTCGCGGTTCAGATCGACTGCGCCACGGTTCGCGCGCCAGTGCCCGCGCACCACGCCATCGGGGTTGAGCATCGGTACAACCAGCACCTGCACATCGCCTAAGTCCCCCGCTCGGGCGGCGAGGGCACCCACAAAGGCCTCCATCGCAATTGCGCCAGTCACTTCAGGAGGGTGCTGCCGTCCGAGCAGCACCACCAGCCGGGGCGCATCGGGGCGGCCCAGCCGGATCGCGTCAATCGGGCGGCCATCATGCGAAGTGCCGAGGGTGAACACCTCTGTCCCGCCCTGTTCCGCCCAGCGCGAGAGCGCCTGCCGGGCCAGCACCGGCTCCATCAACTCCTGCGCAGCAATGACGCCTGCGCCGGGCGGCAGATCGATCCGCGCAGCTTTGCCATCGGCGCTGACTTCGGCCGGAATCTCGCGCCAACTGCCGTCGGTGGCGAGCTTGGGGGCGTAGCGATGCCCGCCTTCGAGATAGCGCAAGGTCACGCTGACAGGGCCGTCGCCCTGCGCGGTGTAGCGGAAGGCATACCACGGGCTGGGGTTGATCGGCGGGGCGTGTTCGGGGGTGACGAGCAGTTCGAAGGCGCGCTCCCCCGTCACCGCGCAGGCGAGGGGAGGCGCGCCGTCGAAATCATAGGCGATGGTGACGCTGGCCGAACGGCAGCTGTTCGCCCCCGCCGCCGCCATGTCGGGCGCGGGAGGCGGCGATGCCGCGCAGCCCCCCGCCAGCAGGGCCAGCCCGGCCCAAAGGTGTCGCATCGCAATCCCCATGGGCCGGGAGCCTGTCAGAACGACTTGCGCACTTCAACCCGGAACACCCGCCCGCGCGGCGAGTGCAGCGCGCTGAGGTAGCCATAGGTGTCGTCGGCCAGCGGCGGATCGACGTCGAAGATATTGTTCACCCCCAGCCGGATGCGGGTGCCTTCGAGCAGGCCTTCATCCTCGAAGCTGTAGCTGACCGTCGCGTTGATGGTCAGCATATCATTGACGCGCCAGAAGTTGGCATTGGGATCGTCCGACACCAGCGGCACATCGCGGGTGACGCTGGTGTTCCAGACCGCACCGACATATTGCGCGAACAGACCCACATCGACCGGGCCGTTGTCCCAGTTGACCGAACCGGTGAAGCGCCACTTGGGCCGCCCCTCGATCTCGAGCAGCTGCCCAAGCCCTTCGATCCGCACTTCGGGCGGCAGCGCGCCGGAGGCGACCGCATCGAGCAGGGTTTGGCCGTCCGGCCCGGCGGACTGGACAAAGCTTTCCAGCCGCGCCGCGTTGAACCGCAGGCGGAACTTGCCGATCCCGAAATCGGGGACGTTGTAGGCAAGGCCGAAGTCCCAGCCCTTCGACACGCGGCTGTCGAGGTTGAGATAGGGGTCAAGCACGCGGATGATGTCGCCCGCCGCTGCGAGGCCGGTGCCGGCGTAGAGGTCGATCTGTTCCTGCGTCGGCGTGGCGCGGATCACGTTGGGGTTGCTGCTGCCGGTCTGGCGCAACAGCAGGTCGAGCGCGATTGCGTTATCGTCGCCGAAGGTGCCGACAAGGCCGGTCTGCTTCACGCGCCAGTAATCCGCGGTCAGCGTCAGGCCCGGAATGAACGCGGGTTCGAGCACCGCGCCCAGATTGATGCTCTCGCTGTCTTCCGGCTGGAGCTGGTCGGTGCCGGAACGGAAGCTGATCACGCCCTCGCCCGGACAAATGCCGAGGTTGGCGAGCTGGCCCTTGATGACCTGCGCCTGACACCGCACGAAATCGTCACGGGTGTTCGACCGCGTGGTGCCTTCGTCATTGACCTGCACGAGGTTCGGCGCGCGGAAGCCCTGTGACCATGCGCCGCGGAACATCAGCCCCGGCACCACGGTCCACGAGGCGGCCGCGCGCGGGACGATGGCGGTCTCGTCAATGTCGCGGAAGTGCTCCATCCGGCCAGCCAGCTGGAGGTTGAGCGCGGCGATCAGCGGGATCTCCATGTCCTCGCTGACGAGGGGCACGAAGGTTTCGGCAAAGGCCGACCACACCACGCGCGTTCCGCTGGTGTCGGGCGAGGCGCTGGTGCCGACCACGTCGCTGCCGTCGAACACGCCGGTGACGCTGTCGGTCCAGGTGATGGTGCCATCGATGCGCGGGTCGCGGTCATCGAAGAAGGTCTCGCGGCGCCACTCGATCCCGGCTGCCACCCCGACATCGCCGCCGGGCAGAGTGAACAGGCTGGAATTGCTGACCTTGAAATCGGCGAGCGCAAGGCTGGTGCCGCCCTTGCGGAACACGCTGATGCGGAACGGGTCGATGCTGCTGGTCGGGTTGGGGGTGCAATCGTCATTGCCCGGATCGCCGGTCACGCAGCCGCCGTTGAACGGGTTGTAGGCATCGGGCGTCGACTTGTTGATCGCCTGTTGCAGCAGGGTGAGCGAAACGCGGTTGCCTTCAAGGTCGGTCGCGCGGGCTTCGGAATAGACGAAGCCGGTGTCGAAATCCCAGTTGCCGAAATTGCCCTTCAGCCCTGCGACAAGGCGATAGCTGTCCTTGTCGACATCGACCGTACGGTTGCCCGCGTCGACGAAGCGGTAACGCTCCATGATCACATCCGCGCCGCTGGCGGGGACAGTGAGGCCCGGCAGGCGGTTGGGGTTGGCTGCGCCGCCGGGGAAGGTCACCGGGCCGAAGGGGTTCCAATAGGCATTGCGGCTGATGCCCACCGGCACCGCGCTGAGGATCGCGGCGGGCGTGATGTTGCGGCTGCTTTCCGAGCGATAATAGGTGCCCTCGAAATAGCCTTCGATGTTGTCGCTGAACTCATAGTTGAACAGCAAGGCCGCGTTGTAGCGGGACTTTTCGCTGATCAGCGTGGTGCCGAAGGCGCGGTTGTAGCGCACGGCGGCTGTCGGGTTGTCGCCGTTGCGCGCGCACAGCCCGTTGCCGAATTCGAGGCGGCAGCCCGTGAAGGTCGAGGGCTGGAGATAGAAATCGTCATCGCGGATCGGGGTCTGGTTGTTGTTGGTGATCTGGATGTCGAACTGGCCGAACGGGCCGAAAGTGTTGCGGTTGTTGAACTGCGTGTCGCCTTCGAAATCGGTGCCAACCAGCAGCGGGGTCTTGTCGTCATCGGCGGAGTAGGCCCGCTCGGACGCGTCCATGCCGTTTTCGTAGAAATAGCCGCCATAGACGGTGAGGTTCGCGCGCCCGTCGGCAAAGTCGAAGCCGTAGCCGCCGTTGATCTGGGTGCTGTAAAGTCCGGTGCCGTCGGAATCGCGGTATTCGCCTTCGATGAAGCCGCCCTTGCGGTTGCCGCGCAGGACGGTGTTGACCACGCCCGCCACCGCATCCGCGCCGTAGATCGCCGAAGCGCCGTCGCGCAGCACTTCGAGCCGGCGCACGCTGCCCGGGGCAATCTCGTTGGTGTCAGGGCTGACCACCGGCACCAGCAGTTCGGTCTGGAAGCCGGGGTTCAGCACCATGCGCCGCCCGTTGATCAGCAGCAGGGTGTTGCCCGTGCCCAGATCGCGCAGGTTGATCGAGGCGGCATCGCCGCGGGCATTGTTGGAGGTGACGTCGTTCTGTTCGTTGAAGGCGACGCTGCCCGCCTGCGGGATCGCGCGGAACAGCTCATCGCCCGATGTCGCAGCGACGTTGGCAATGTCGATCTCGTCCACCACGGTGACGGGCAGCACGTCGTTGATCTTGGCCCCCTGGATCTGGGTGCCGGTGACCACGATTTCGCGGCTGACGTCTTCCTCGGGCGTGGTCGGCGGCAGTTCGACAGCGTCCTGCGCCTGGGCGGCGGTGGCAGCAATCAGGCTGGCCCCGCACATCAGCGCGAACCTGCTCAAGAGATTGGTGGACATGATTATTCTCCCCGTTTTTCGATGATTTTGAGTGATTGTGCCCAATGTGCGAACAGCCCCGGCCATTGGCTGATGACCTGATCGGGCGTGCCCAGTCCCCAGCCATGGCCGCCATCGCGGAACAGATGCAGCTCCGCGCTTGCCCCGGCGGCGATGAGGGACTGGAACAAGAGGATGCCGTGCCCCGGCGGCGTGGTCGGATCGTCGGCGGCGGCGAAGATGATGGTCGGCGGCGCGTCCTTGGCCGCATAGGTATCGAGCGACCACGCGGCCTCGGCCTCGGGCGTGGGTTTGTCACCCACGATCTCGCGGCGGGTGCGGGTGGTGTCGTAAGGCGCGCGCAGGGTGACGACCGGGAACAGCAGCACGGCAAAATCGGGCCGGGCCGAGACGTGTTCGAACCTGTCCTTGCCCTCATACAGCGCGCGGGCGGGCTGATAGGCGGTGAAGCCCGCCAGATGGCCGCCTGCCGAAAAGCCCATGATCCCGATCCGGTCGGGCGCGATCCCGAATTCGCCTGCGCGGGTGCGGATGATCTTCATCGCCCGCTGCGCATCCATGAAGGGGGCGGCAGCGTCCCACCCGTCATTGGGCAGGCGGTAGATCAGCTCGAACACGGTAAAGCCCTGCGCGGCGAGCCATTCGGCCGCAGGCGTGCTTTCCTTCTTGAGCTGGATGCGGAAATAGCCGCCCCCGCCCGCGACCAGCACGGCGGCGCCATTGGGCTGGGCGGGGCGATAGACGCGCATCCGGGGGACGGATACGTTCGAGACCGCGCCAAGCCCGCTGCCCTCGGTGCCGATTTTCTCCTCGCCCGCGACCTTGCCCAGTCCCGGCGGCGTACCGGGCCACAGACGAATCTCCTCACGCGGCGGCGCGGTCTCAGCCGCCAGCGCTACGGGTGCGAGCAGGGCGAGGAGGGCGAGCAGCGCGCGGATCATGCCGATTTCTCCAGCACCTTGGCGATTTTCTCGCTGACCGAGCCGGAGCGTTCGTGGCGCTCGATATCCTCAGGCGGCAGCGGCATGGGCGTGCCGGCAAGGGCTGCGGCAAGGCGCGTCTCGTCGAGCGCGCCTTCCCACTTGGCCACCACGATCGTCGCCACCGCATTGCCGATGAAATTGGTGAGCGCGCGGCATTCGGACATGAAGCGGTCGATGCCGAGGATCAGCGCCATCCCAGCCACCGGCACCCCCGGCACCACCGAAAGCGTCGCGGCAAGGATCACGAAGCCCGATCCCGTTACCCCCGCAGCGCCCTTGGAACTGATCATCGCCACCAGCACCAGCGTCAGCTGATCCATCAGCGAAAGCTCCACGCCCACGGCCTGCGCGATGAACAGCGCGGCGAGCGTCATGTAGATGTTGGTGCCGTCGAGGTTGAAGGAATAGCCCGTCGGCACGACAAGGCCGACCACCGCCTTGCGGCATCCGGCGGCTTCCATCTTCTCCATCAGGCTCGGCAATGCGGCCTCCGACGAGGATGTGCCCAGCACCAGCAGCAATTCGGCGCGCAGGTAGCGGATCAGGGCGAGGACCGAAAAGCCGGTGAACCACCCCACCAGCCCCAGCACCACGATCACGAACAGCAGCGAGGTGAGATAGAAGGTCGCCACCAGCGCCGCGAGGTTGGCGAGGCTGCCGATCCCGAACTCGCCGATGGTGAAGGCCATCGCCCCGAAGGCGCCGATCGGGGCCAGCTTCATCAGCATCCCCACCAGCTTGAACACCACCGCGCCGAAGGATGTCAGCACGTCGGTGACAAGATCGCTCGCGGGCCGGGTCGCGGCAATCGCGACTCCGGTCAGGATCGCCACTAGCAGCACCTGCAGGATCTGCCCGTCGGTGACCGCGCTGAACAGGGTTTCGGGGATGATGCCGAGCAGGAAGCCGGTGATGCTGGTCGCCTCGGCCTTGTCGGCATAGTCGGCAACCGCCGCGGTATCGAGCGTCGCCGGGTCGATATTCAGCCCTTCGCCCGGGCGCACCAGATTGGCCACGGCCAGCCCGATCACCAGCGCGAGGGTCGAGAAGGTGAGGAAATAGGCAAAGGCCTTGCCCGCCACGCTGCCGACCGCCTTCAAGTCGCGCATCCCGGCAATGCCGGTGGCCACGGTAATGAAGATCACCGGGGCAATGATCATCTTCACCAGCTTGATAAAGCCATCGCCCAGCGGCTTGAGGCTGGCGCCGAATTCGGGGGCGAAGTGCCCGACGCAGGCACCCAGCGCGATCGCGGCCAGCACCTGCACGTAAAGCTGCCGGTAGAGCGGCTTGCGCTCCGGCGGTGTCACCGGTGAAATGACGCTGTGCGAACCCATTGGTCGCTCGCTCCCCAAGGCTATCTGCTCTCCGCGCGCAAGGATCGGCGCAGCGATAGCGTGGTGCAAGCTTCGCGGTGTCCGGATGCGTCTTGCGTCTTTTCAGAAACTTGGGGGCGTTCCCGGAGTCCGTTGTGCGGAAATCCGCACAATTTTCTTGCGCCCTGTGCGGAAAAGCGCACAAGGCTGGGGCAGGAGGGAGCGCCATGCAATGCAGGTCAGGCTAGGGCGCTGGTATCTGGCCGGGATCGCGGCCCTGGCGGTGCTGCTGATTGGCGGCCTTGCCATGCTCGGGCTCGACCGCGCGATGCGGGTGAGTGCGCTGGCTGAAACCCGCACGGTCGCCACCAGTCAGGCCGCGATCCTTGCCGCCGGACTGGAAAGCGAGCTCAACAAGTTCAGCCTCGTCCCGCGCGTGCTTGCCGCCGATCCCGAGGTTGCCGCCTTGCTGGCGGGCGAGCGCGGACAGCAGGCCGTGCTCAATCGCCGCCTTGCCGCGCTCGCGCAGCAGACCCGCGCGGCGGCGATCTATCTGATGGACGCCAAGGGCACGACGCTTGCGTCGAGCAACTGGGATCGGCCCGACAGCTTTATCGGATCGAATTACGGGTTCCGTGACTATTTTGCCGGGGCGCTGGCCGATGGCACGCGCAGCGAGTTTGCGCTCGGCACGGTGAGCCGTCGCCCGGGGCTCTACCTTGCCCAGCGTGTCGGCCCGGCGGAAAGGCCTCTCGGGGTGGTGGCGGTCAAGGTCGAGTTCGATAGTCTCGAAGCGCGCTGGCGCGATGCCGAGGATGGCGTGTTCGTCACCGATGCGGGCGGGATCGTGCTGCTGGCGAGCGATCCTGACTGGCGGTTCCGCGCTGTCCCGCCCAGCACAGGCGCGGCCAGCCTGCGCGATCCGGCGCGCGATGCGGTGCGTTACGGCGTGGCCAAGCCGCGGCCCTTGCTGCTGCCCGGCAACGACCAGCCCGGCGCACCGGTGCGGATGATCGAGAAGATCCAGCCGATTGCGCCGGTCGGCTGGGAGCTGCATCTGCTGGCCGACCCGGCGCCGCGGGTGTCGGTGGCGCTTGCCAATGGCCGGCTGGCAGGGGTGAGCGCGCTGGCGCTGCTCGCGCTGCTGGCGGCGGGCGTGTGGCAATGGCAGCGCCTGCGCGAAACCCGCGTTGCCGCTGCAACCGCTGCGCAAACCGCGACACTGCGCGAACAGCTGCGACAGGCCAACCGCCTTGCCACACTCGGCCAGATCACCGCCGGGCTGGGCCATGAGATCCGCCAGCCGCTCGCCGCGATGCGGGTGTTTGCCGAAAATGGCGAACGCCTGCTCGCGGCCGACCGCACCGACGAGGCGGCGGCGAACTTTGCCCGCATCGCCGGGCTTGCCGCAAGGATCGGCGAGATCACCGAGGAACAGCTCAACTTCAGCCGCCGCCAGATCGAGGAGCCGCGCCTTGTTACCCTCGCCGAGGTGATCGACGGGTCGCTGCTGCTGCTGCGTGACCAGATCCGGCAGAAGGGCATCGCCCTCACGCCCCCTGCCGCAGAGGCCGCCACCGCCACGGTGCGGGCGCGGCACGTCCAGCTGGAGCAGGTGCTCGTCAATCTCCTCCAGAACGCGGTGCAGGCCTGCGAGACGGGCGGCGCGATTGTGCTGGCGATCGCGGCGGAGGGCGCTGCGCTGCACCTCAGCGTCACCGACAGCGGCCCCGGCGTTCCGGCAGACCTCGTCGATACCCTGTTCCAGCCCTTCGTCACCAGCAAGCCTGACGGCATTGGCCTTGGTCTTGCCATATCGCGCGACATCATGCGCCAGCTGGGCGGCGACCTCCGCCATGAGGCGGTGCCCGCCGGCGCGCGCTTCACCATGGTCATGCCCGCCGCATGAGCGCCGCCCCGATCCATGTCGCGCTGGTCGAGGACGAGCTGCCGCTGCGCGAGGCGACGATGCAGATGCTCAGCCTCGACGGGGCCGAGGTCACGGGCTTTGCCGATGCGCGCGCGGCGCTCGACTGGCTGACGGCGGATTTTCCCGGTGTGGTCGTCAGCGATGTGCGGATGCCCGGCATCGACGGGATCGCCTTCTTCGCGCGGCTGCGGGAGATCGACCCCGATCTGCCGGTGATCCTCACCACCGGGCACGGCGATGTCGCGATGGCGGTGGCGGCGATGAAGAACGGCGCGGCGGATTTCCTGACCAAGCCCTATTCCTCCGCCGATCTGATCCTCGCCGTGCGCGCCGCTGCCGAGCGCCGGGCGCTGGCGCTTGAAAACCGGCGTTTGCGCGAAGAGGCAGGGCGCAGCGCTCACAGCGCGATCCCCGGCACCTCGCCCGCCGCCCAGCGGCTGCGATCGGTGATCGAGGGGGTCGCGCGGTCGGAAATCGATGTCGTGCTGACCGGCCCGGCCGGCACGGGCAAGAGCCACGCCGCGCGCGCGATCCATGACCTCAGCCCGCGCCGCAGTCGCCCCTTTGTGACGGTCGATGCCGGCGTGCTCGCGCATGAGGATGCCGAACTGCTGCTGTTCGGCCGCGATCCGGGCGGGCCCGGCGGGGTGGGACTTTCGCGCACCGGGCTGATCGAGCGTGCGCAGGGCGGGACGCTGTTCCTTGACGAGATCGAGGCGGCCAGCGGGGTGCTGACGACAAGGCTGTTGTCGCTGGTGGAAAAACGGCAGGTGCTGCCGATCGGCGCGGCGCAGCCCCGGCGGCTCAACATCCGCATCATCATCGCCCAGCTCGCTGGAGGGGCCGCCGAAGACGCGCGTGATCCGCTGTGGCACCGGTTGGGCGCGGTGCAGATCGCCTTTCCGGCGCTTGACGAGCGGCGCGAGGATCTGCCGGAGCTGTTCCGCCGCTTTGTCGCCCGCCATGCCCGCGAACTGGATATGCCCGCGCCGACCATCGGGGCGAGCCAGTGGCGGCACGTTCAGACCCACAAGTGGCCGGGCAACCTCCACGAATTGTCAGGCTATGCGCGCGCTTTCGTGCTCGGCCTTGCCGATCTCGACACCCTGCCAGCTGCCCCCGGTTCGTCCGAGCTGTCGCTCCAGCAGATCGTCGCAGATTTCGAACGCACCGTGCTCGAAGACGCGCTGCGCCGCTGCCGGGGTGATATTGCTGCCTTGCAGGCGCAGTTGCAGACCCCGCGCAAGACGCTCTACGACAAGCTTGCGAAATACGACCTCAAGCCCGCGCACTATCGCTGAGGGGGCTTCAGGCAGAGAGGAATGTGCCCGATGGTTCGCATGATGATCCGCGCCGCTGGTCTGGCCATCGCGGCCGTGCCGGTTGCCGCCCTGGCGCAGGGCGCGCCCGCGCAGCTGGAATGGACGGTGCGGGAATCGCCCTCCAGTTGCTCGGTTTCGGGGCAGCCGGACGGCGGATTCCTGTTCCTTGCGATCAATGCCGAGGGCGGCAGCATCTGGCGCGTGCACCATCCGGACATGACCATCGCGCAAGGCGACGTGGTGCCGGGCGTTCTGGAAGTCGACGGTGCCGCACTGGCTTTCGAGGCCCGCGGCGCGCGCACCAGTGACGGCACACCCGGCTTCACGGCGGCGGCGACCGAAACCGTGCGCGCCGCGCTGGGGACGGGCGGTGAGGTGACCATCAGGCTGGAAGGCGGGCCGCCGATCGCGATGGGTCTTGCAGGACTGCCCTCTGCTCTGACCGCCATGACGAACTGCGCTGCCAAGCTCAAGCCGCGCGATCCGGCGACGATCCCGGTGGTGCGCGCGCGGGCGCTGTCCTTCCCGTCGATCACCCGTTCCGACCTGCCCACCGCAGGTGCGACGGCGCGGGTGGTGGCCTTCCGTCTTGGCGTTGCGCCCGACGGGTCGGTGTCAGGCTGCACGATTGTCGAATCCAGCGGCGCTCCGGCGCTCGATGCCAGGGTGTGCGAGATGCTGGAGGAAGGCGCGCAGTTCGAACCGGCGCGCAATGCGACGGGCGATGCGGTGGCCGATACCTTCCAGTCGCGGCTGAAGTTCTAGGTCGCGAACAGGCTGGCGGGGTCGGCGAAGGCCTTGAACTCCAGCGCATTGCCGCTGGGGTCGCGCAGGAACATGGTGGCCTGCTCGCCCGGCAGGCCCTTGAAGCGGATGGTCGGTTCGATCACGAAATCCGCAGCCCCCGCCCGCAGCCGATCAGCCAGCGCTTCCCAGTCGGGCATCGACAGCACCAGCCCGAAATGCGGCACCGGCACGCCGTGCCCGTCGACATGGGTGTTGGCGCGGTCACCCGCCTTGCCCGGCGCGAGGTGGGCGACGATCTGGTGGCCGTGGAAGTCGAAGTCGATCCATTCCTCCGAAGACCGCCCTTCGCCGCAGCCCATCACGCCGCCATAGAAGCGGCGGGCCTCGGCCAGATCGTCGACCGGGAAGGCGAGGTGGAAGGGGGGCAGGGTCATCGCGGCGGCTCCTTGTTCGCCTGCGATAAACCGTTCAGCCTCGACAGCGCTAGTCTGAATTCCTAGGGAGCCTTCACAAACCGTCTCGCAGGTGGAGCGCAGACCCATGAAACTCATCATCGGCAACAAGAACTATTCCAGCTGGAGCCTTCGCGGCTGGCTGGCGGTCAAGCAGTCCGGCCTGCATTTCGAAGAGCTCACCGTGCCGATCATGGGGGAGGAGTGGGAGCGGCTGAAGCACGACATGGGCGAGGTGCAGCCCTCCAGCGGCAAGGTGCCGATCCTGTGGGATGGCGATGCGGTGGTGTGGGATAGCCTCGCGATCCTCGAATACCTCGCCGACAAGGTCGGGCGGGCGCGGTTCTGGCCGAAGGAAGAGGCCGCGCGCGGCATGGCGCGGGCGATGGTGGCCGAGATGCACTCGGGCTACCAGTCGCTGCGCCGCGAGCTGCCGATGAACATTCGCCGCCGGGTGGAGCTGCCGGGCCTGTCTGACGCGACCCGCCACGATATCGTCCGCATCCTCACCCTGTGGGCCGAAGCCCGCGCGCGCCATGGCAGCGCGGGGCCATACCTGTTCGGCACTTTTGGTGCGGCGGATATCTTCTACGCGCCGATCGTCACCCGCTTCGTCACCTATGGCATCGGCGTTCCCGGCTTTGCCCAGGCCTATATTGAGGCCATCGCCGAGCATGACTGGATGCGCGAATGGATCGAGGCGGCGGGGCGTGAGGAATGGGTGATCGAACAGTTCGAGGTGGTTCGCTAGAACGCCTTCGACGCGAACCACACGCCCACGCCCAGCATCGCCAGCGCCAGCACCCGGCGCACCGCCCTGGCCCGCGCCTCGGCCATCAGCGCCCCCCGCGCGCGTCCGGCCCCCAGCACCAGCGCGCAGTGGACAGCGGTGGCGATGGTGACGCTCACTGCGGCAAGGCTCAGCCCTTGCCCAAGGCTCGGTCGTCCGCCGGTCACGAACTGCGGCATGACCGTGATCAGGAACAGCGCCGATTTGGGGTTGAGGAAATTGATGACAAAGCCTGCGAGCGCGTGACGCGGGCTATCGCTGCGCGGCGGCTGTGCGGTGGAACTGATGCCCGCATCGCGCCACGCCTCCCACGCCAGCCACGCCATCATCGCCGCCGCGAGCAGCGATACGGCGCGCTCAAGACCTGCTCCCTGCCCGAGGATCAGGCTGGCCGCGATGACACTGAGGACGGCATTGGCCGCCAGCCCCAGCGCAATCCCGGCAATCGCGCCGAGCCCCGCGCGCCGCCCTTGCGAGAGCGTGAGCGTGACGATCCACGCCATGTTCGGTCCCGGCGTCAGCTCGATCAGCAGCACCGCAAGCGCAAAGCCAGCCCAATCAACCCCGGCGTCGATCACGGGATGCGGTGCGCCTCGTAACGGGTGCCGTCCTTGCGCGCATAGCCTTCAGCGTCGAACACCATGTCGATGTCGGAATATTCGCCGCTGTCAGCCTCGCGCCCGCCTGCGCTGACGGCGACGAAGATGCACGGCGCATCGGATCGGTTGTGCAGATGGTGCCCGTTTTCCTCCCCCGCCGGGAAGGCGAGCACATCGCCCGGCCCCACGGGTGTCTCGCCGTGATCGTCGATCAGCACCGCATGGCCGCTGATCATCACCACCAGCTCGTCCTGCCCGCGGTGCCAGTGGCGCTGCGAGGAGAAGGCGCCCGGCGCGAGGGTCACATGGCTCGCCCCCATCAGCGTCAGCCCCGCGGGCGGCGCGAGGCGGCGATACCAGCGCCCTGCGACCGCCGCGTCAAACGGCGGCGGATAGCCGGTCGCATTGGTTTGGGGAATCGCGGTGAGATCAAGCTTGGGCATTGCCGGAAACTCCTGCTAGGCAAGCACCATGCTTGACGTCACCGACCTTGCCAAGCGCCTGATCGCCGCGCCATCCGTGACGCCAGCAACCGGCGCCGTGTTTGCCGAAATGGAAGCGATGCTGTCCCCTCTGGGCTTTGCCGTCCACCGCTTTGTGCGCGGGGACGGGCCGGAGGGTTCGGACGAAGCCCCGGTCGAAAACCTCTTCGCGATCCGGCCCGGCCCGGCGGGGTCGAAGCATTTCGCCTTTGCCGGGCACCTCGATGTGGTGCCGCCGGGTGAGGGCTGGGCCTCCGACCCCTTTGATCCGCAGGAGCGGGGCGAGCTGCTCCACGGGCGCGGCGCGGTCGACATGAAGGGCGCGATCGCGGCGATGGTCGCCGCCGTCGCCGAAGTTCCGCAGGAGGCGGGGACGATCAGCTTCATCATCACCGGCGATGAAGAAGGCCCGGCGCTCCACGGCACCCGCGCGCTGATCGATTACATGGCGGCAGAGAGCATCCGCCCCGACCTGTGCCTTGTCGGCGAGCCCACCTCGGTCAACCGGCTGGGCGACATGGTGAAGATCGGGCGGCGCGGATCGGTCAACATCTTCATCGACGTGGAAGGAACGCAAGGCCACGTCGCCTATCCGCATCTGGCCGACAATCCGCTGCCCAAGCTGGTGGCGATCCTCTCCGAGCTGGACGCGCTGACGCTGGATACCGGCACCAGGTGGTTCCAGCCGAGCAACCTCGAAATCACCGACATCAATGTCGGCAACAAGGCGCACAACGTTATCCCTGCGGCGGGGGCGGCGCGCATTTCGATCCGGTTCAATGACCTGCACACCGGCAAGAGCCTGTCCGACCGCGTCTGCGCCATCGCCGAAAAGCACGGCGGCAGCGCGCGCCCGGTGATCTCGGGCGAACCCTTCCTGACCGAGCCGGGCGCCTTCTCCAAGCTGGTGAGCGCAGCGGTCGAGGCTGAGACCGGCATCGCGCCCGAACTTTCCACCACCGGCGGCACATCCGATGCACGGTTCCTGCGCAGTATATGCCCTGTGATCGAATTCGGCCTGTGCAACGCGACGATGCACAAGCGCGACGAGGCGGTGGCGATCCCCGATCTGGCCGTCCTCGCCCGCATCTATGCCCGCATCGCTGCGGCGGCGCTGGCGCTTGAAACGATTGAAGAATAGCCGCCGCGGCGGACGGGAGCGAATATGGACCGCAAGCTGACCCTCTATATCCTCGTCGGCATGGTGCTCGGCGTGATCGTCGGACAGGTGCTCAACCAGAGCGTCCCTGCCGATGTGATCAAGGCCGACATCGCTCCGTGGTTCAAGCTGCTGTCCGACATCTTTTTGAACCTCATCAAGATGCTGGTCGCGCCGCTGGTGCTGTCCACCATCGTCGTCGGCATCGCCCACATGGGCGACAGCGCGGCGCTGGGCCGCATCGGGGTGCGGGCGCTGACGTGGTTCATCACCGCGAGCCTGATCTCGATTGGCCTCGGCCTTGTGCTGGTCAACCTGTTCCAGCCCGGCGTCGGCGCGCCGATCCCCGATGCTGCCGCTGCCACCGCTGCGGTGGGCGAGGTCAAGGAGCTGAAGGCGACCGACTTCATCCTCTCGATCTTCCCCAAGAACGCGGTCGAGGCGCTGGCGACCAACAACATCCTGCAAATCCTCGTCTTCTCGATCTTTGCCGGGGTCGCCCTGTCGGCCATCGGCGATCGCGGCAAGGCGCTGGTGACGGGGGCGGATGCGCTCGCCGAGATGATGCTGCAAGTGACGGG
The DNA here is from genome assembly GCF_028621955.1 of Erythrobacter sp. BLCC-B19. NCBI lineage: Bacteria > Pseudomonadati > Pseudomonadota > Alphaproteobacteria > Sphingomonadales > Erythrobacteraceae > Erythrobacter > Erythrobacter sp. BLCC-B19. The sequence goes on along the minus strand of NZ_CP117516.1, from coordinate 669,026 downwards.
CTACGTCATGCGCTATGCGCCCGTAGCGGTGTTCGGCGCGCTGGCGAATGTCGTGGCCGCCAGTGGTCTGTCGATCCTCGGCACCTACCTCACGCTGCTGCTCGAATTCTATTTCTCGCTGGTGCTGCTGTGGGCGATCCTGCTGGGGGCGGGGGCGGTGTTCCTGGGGCGGCGCATCCTCGCGCTGATCCGCTATATCCGCCAGCCGCTGATGATCGCCTTTTCGACCGCTTCATCCGAAGCCGCGCTGCCCAAGCTGTTCGAACAGCTCGACCGCTTCGGCGTGCCGCGCCGGATTTCAGGCTTCATGCTGCCGCTGGGCTACTCGTTCAATCTCGACGGTTCGATGATGTACATGAGCTTCGCGACGATCTTCATCGCGCAGGCTTACGGGATCGAGCTGAGCATCGGCACCCAGATCATGATCCTGCTGACGCTGATGATCTCGTCCAAGGGCATCGCCGCCGTCCCGCGCGCGAGCCTTGTGGTGATCACCGGCACGCTTGCCATGTTCGGCCTGCCGGTCGAGGGCGTGGCGATCATCCTTGCCATCGACCAGTTCCTCGACATGGGCCGCACCGCGACCAACGTGGTGGGCAATGCGGTGGCGACTGCGGTGATCACCAAGTGGGAAGGGATGCTCGAAGTCGAAGAGCCCGAGGTGGTCGAACACCCCCACGCGCCGGCGCACACCGCCGCCGATGGCCGTGCGGGGCTGGATCTCGACCCGAGCAACTTTGAAGAGGGGCGGTAAGCCCAAGAAAGGGGGGCAATGGATCAGGAGGATATTGCAGGTGGCAGCAGCCAGATCGTCGACGTCAGCTTCAGCAAGTTTCCTGAGAGCATAGACCGCAGCTCGGAAGCCTTTGTTGCGGTCATCACCGGGGACGGCGGCAAGGCCTATGCCGGGCTCGGCGGCATCGCCTGTGCCGGGATCGTCGGAGAGGCGCATGTCCAGAAGGCTGGGATCGCCATGTGCGGGCCTGGATTGGACAACAAGAAGGGCCTCGCCAATGGAGGGGCTGGCTGTGTCGTCTTTGCTCAGGCTGGAAGTAATGCAGTCGGTGGCGACGAGTCGGTGGCCATCTGCGCAAGAGGCGGCGATGCCACCTGCGGCACCTATGGCATTGCGGCGACCATGGACGGCAAGGCGATGTCCGCCCGCCCGGCGGCGGTTGCCATTGCCCGCAGGCGCAACGCAAAGGGCGCCGAGGCCCGCGTCGCGACCGGCGGCGTGGCCATCGCGCGTGACTACCTGCCTGATCTGATCAAGAGCGGCCCCGCGCGCGCGCACGCCGGAACCTGCGGCGTCGCCATCGCTTTCGAGGATAACCACCTGTCAGGCGATCTCGGTGCGCTGCTGGTCGGCACCTATCGCGGCAAGGACGGCAGCACCCGCTTCGCGACGGCGGTGGTGGACGGCAAGGCGATCCGGCCGGGTGTGGTCTATGAGGTCGACCGCAGCGGCCAGTTCGTAACGGTCGGCTGAGGCTGGCCTACCCCTTCGCTTTCCGCACATACTCGACCGGCACAAACTCGCCCAGCGAGCAGCCTGCGCCGCGTTGCGGCACGCCGGCGATGTTTTGCAGGGAATAGACGATCTGCTGGCTGCACAGCTGGTCAATCGAGGTTTCGTAGGTGATCGCCCGGTCGAAGGCGAGGCTTGGGCAGCGGCTTCTGAGCGTGTTGCGATAGACCTTCCCGCCCTGCATTTCGAAGTCGATCACCATGTCCGATCGCACGATGGTCTGGCGGATTTGCGAGCGGGGGATGCAGCGCTCGCCTGCTCCCTTCACCGTGGCCGCAGGCGCATCCGCAATCGCGGCGGCGGTGCGCGCGGCGTCGACGGCAGGATCGGTCGGCGCGCAGGCGGCGAGCGATGCCGCAAGTCCGATCATTGCGGCGGGGGCGTAAAGGCGCAGGGTCATGGCATCGTTCTCCCACAGATGACACGCTGCCATCAAACGCCTCCGTGCTTGAACCGGAGCTTAAGCCCGCGCCTCAACTGACCTCGCGCACCATCTGGATTTCCACCCCATCGAGCGCGTTCTTCAGCACCAGCCGGTCGCCCCGGATGCGATAGTTGAACACCAGATCGGTGCCCTCGATGTGCAACTGCCGTTCGTTGATGGCGAACTCCTGATAGATTTCGTCCCCGGCGGCGCGGCCCTTTGTGCGTTCGGTGATAAATTCGCCGTCGCGGGTGATTTCGACCCGGTCGCCGCGCGAAATGTCGTCCACCCCCTTGTGCATCGCCACGCGCCAGATGCCGACGACCTCGTAAGGCTCGGTCTTGCCGTCGGTCATCAGCCCGGCAAGCTTGGCCGCGCGGGTCTGGAGCGTGCCGACCAGCTTCTGCTCCTCGCCCAGCCCCTCGATGTCGGCGGCGGCCATGCGCTGCGACAGATCGCCGAGGATGCTGGCGGCGGCGGCGGGGTCGTTTTTCTCGTGATAGGCAGTGAGCGCCGCCTGCGTGCTGCGGAACTGGTCGACCAGCATTTCGGCCTTGGCGAGATTGGCAGGCGGCGGGCCACTGGCGGCGATCACCGGCTTGGCATCGCTTTCGCGCTTGTCGGTGATCGCGTCGGTATAGGTCACCGACACCTGCGCCAGCGCGCTGCCCGGCTGGGCGGGCGTGCCTTCCAGCGTCGCGAAGATCCCGCCGCCATTGCTCGACAGGAAGGCGCTGCCGATGGTGACTGTCACCGTGCCGGCGCCCGCATCGGCGATCACCTCGCCCGGCACGCCATAGATCGCGCCGACTTTCATCCCGTCGGCCGGGTCGATCGAAAGCACCAGATCATAGGCGACCGCGCTGACCATGTTGGCGAACTCGCGCTCGAACAGCGCCTTGCCCGAATCCGCGGAGGGCAGGAAGAACATGTTCCCGCCGCGCACGCTCGAGATCTTCACCGCCAGATCGCTGCGGAAGTGATCGCCCACCCCGATGGTGGTCATGTCCACGCCCTTGCGCGACCCGTCCAGCGCCTGCCCCATGAAGCCTGCCGCCGAGGTATCGCCGACATTGGGGTTCTCGTCGGTGAACAGCATCAGGCGGGTCTTGCCGCGGCTGCTGCCCAGTTCGGCAAAGGCGGTTTCGAACCCGAGTTTCAGCCCGGCTTCCATATAGGTCGAGCCGTTGATTTCGATGGCATCGATCGCGCGGTGCAGCGCTGCGCGGTTGCCTTCGACATCGACCACCTGCTGATGCACGCGCGTGTCGCTGCCATAGATGACGATGCCGAACCGGTCGCCCTCGCGCATCTGGTCGAGCGCGGCGTGGAGCCCTGCCTTGACCTGCGCGATGGGCGGCCCCGACATCGAGCCGGAACGGTCGATTACCGCGATCAGGCTCAGCGGTTCGGCCTTGTAGCTGTCCGCATCGACATTGCTGTCGAAGCCGATGCCAAGGAACTGCGTGCCCGCATCCCAGCTTGCAGGCTTCGCATGGGGGACGACGCAGAACAGCTGTTCGCATGGCCCGGCGGGGGGCAGGGCGAGATCGTGCTCGCTGAGCAGCCCTTCGGCGGTGAGGCTTGTGGCATCGGGCAGGCCGTCGGCAAAGTCGCTCAGGGCAATCGAGCGGAAGTGCTTCACATCCTTGGCGCCGCCTGCGGTGATGCGGGTGGCGGTGACGATCACCGCATCATAGGCGCTCTGGTCGTCAGCCTCAGCCTCGGTCTCGTCTTCGGGTGGGGCAGCGTCCTGCGCGATGGCGGGGAGCGCCGCGAGCGACAGGCAAGCGCTCACAAGCAGAGCGCGGCGGGACGACGTGACAAAGCGCATGGGCTTCTCTCCCCTGATATGTCCGGGGAGGTTAACCCGATTCGCGCAGGCCGCCTAATGGTATGGTTTTGCAACGGAACCCGCAGGCGGATCAGCCGCGCGGGTTCTCCAGCACCTTCTTGCGGAAGCTGCACAGGTCAGCGACCTTGCAGCGCCAGCACTCGGGTTGCCGCGCCTTGCAGACATAGCGCCCGTGGAGGATCATCCAGTGGTGCGAATCCCGGCGGAAGGGGGCGGGCACGCGCTTTTCGAGCTTGGCCTCGACATGATCCGGGGTCTTGCCCTTGGCCATGCCGGTGCGGTTGCCGAGCCGGAAGATGTGTGTGTCGACCGCGAAGGTCTCCTGCCCGAACCAGCAATTGAGCACCACATTGGCGGTCTTGCGCCCCACGCCGGGCAGCTTCACCAGCGCCTCGCGGGTGTCGGGCACTTCGCCGTCATGTTCATCGACGAGAATCTGCGAGAGCGCGATCACGTTCTTGGCCTTGGAGTTGAACAGGCCGATGGTCTTGATGTGCTCCTTGAGGCCCTCCTCGCCAAGGTCGAGCATCTGCTGCGGCGTTTCGACCTCGCGGAAAAGCGCGCGGGTGGCCTTGTTGACCCCCACATCGGTCGCCTGCGCCGATAGCGCCACGGCGACCAGCAGCTGATAGGCATTGCCATATTCCAGCTCGGTCTGGGGCGAGGGGTTGTCTTCCGCGAGACGGCGGAAGAATTCGAAGATCTGGTCCTTTGTCATGCCTCAGCCGAACAATCGCCGCCAAAGGCCGTTCCCGCTCGACCCGGCCTGCGGTGACGGGGCGGGGCGCGTCCAGCGGGTGCGGCGCTGCCAGACGATGCCAGGCACTTCGATGCGGGTTTCGGGATCGCGGTTCCAGTTCGCGGCTAAGCGCTCGGCAGCAAGCGCGGCAGTGATGGCATCCCCGATCGCCTGCTTTGCAGGAGCGCCCTCGGCCACGGCATCGAAGCCGATGAACAGCCCGCCGCCGCCGACCGCACGATCCACGTCCTGCCCGTGGTAGAAGGCAAAGCCCCGCCAGCGGCCGGGCGGGCTGCGGCCGATGGTGTCCCACGCATCGCCATGCGCATCGCTGGTGGTCACCCCGGCATTGTGGAGCGCGAGGATGCCGTCCGCTTCCAGCGCGGCGAAGGCCCGGTCCAGCCGGTCGCAATCGGTCTCGGCCGGCCAGCCTGCCTCGGCGGCGCGCTTGGCGACCATGGCCGCGCGGGCGTGATCGCGCACGGCAGCAGCGTAGGGCGCTGCGTCGGGATCGAAGGCCATGTCGGCGATGTAGGTTTCGAGGTCATCCTCGTTGAAAAAGCCCCCCGCGATCAGCGCGCTCACATGGTCGCGGTGATAGGCCAGATCATCGAAATCGTCCTCCATGCCCGCTTTCCCCTCGTTACTTCGCTGCGGCCTTGGGGTGCGCTGCCTTCCACTCCATCGCCATCAGCGCACGCTTTTCGACCGAGGGGTGGGTGTAGAACAAGGCTTCCTCGATCGCCGAGGGGCGCGGGTAGCGGTATTCGGCGGTCTTCACGAGAGCGGTGGCGAGCGCATCGGGCTCGTTCACGGTCTCCAGCGAATATTGATCGGCCTCGGTCTCGCCCACACGGGTGAGGGTGTTGGTGAGCGGCGTCACCAGCAGGCCGAGGATCGATCCGACCACCGCAAAGGCAGGCAGGCCGCGCGCCTCGTCCAGCCGGGCATCGCTCCCCAGCAGACGCGCGGTCGGGGCGAACAGCCGGTCGAGCAGGAAGAAGAACGCCATCGCCAGCAGCGGGAAGATCACCGCATAGCGCCACACATGGCCAAGCTGGTAATGCCCCGCTTCGTGCCCGGTCACGGCGCGCACTTCGGCAAGGCTCGCCTGCTTCAAGGCCACGTCCGAAATCGCGATCCGCGCGCTCGGCCCGATGCCGGAAACATTGGCAGTGAAGCGATCCGACTGGCGCGAGCCATCATACATGAAGATGCGGTCTTTCGGGATGCCGACATCATCGGCGATCTGTTCGAGCGCGGTGCGCACCTCGCCCGGTGGCACGGGCTTGTATTCGTTGAACAGCGGCTCGATCAGCGGCGGGGCGGCCAGCAGTGCCAACAGCACCGTCACCCCCGCCAGCCCGCCGCTCCACAGCCACCAGCGCGCGCCCGTCTTGCGGATCAGGGCATAGACCCCGGCCAGAAACAGCCCGCCCATCACCATGCCGAGCCCCTCGCCGATCGCCATCTGGCCGAGGAAATCGCCCAGGGGCTGGCTGGAGAGGCCATAGCTGCGCTCGCGGTGCCAATCGGTGTAGAGCGTCCAGGGCAGGGCGATGAGGGCGGAGATCAGCATGAACCCGGCGCTGACGGTGAAGGTCGCGAGGAACCCCTCGGGCCGGGCAAAGCGGGCCGCGATCCGGTCAAGCAGCTTCAGGCGCACCATGATGAAGGCGACGAGGATCGAGACGAGCACCCCGCCCAGCAGCAGCCAGTGATTGCCGGTGGTGTAGGCCTGCGCCTGCGCCAATGCCTCCGGCCCGAGGCTGTCGACCATCTGCGCGGCCTGCTGCGCGGGCGTGAGAATTGTTGTCATGTCTGAAGATCCCCTTGTGTATTACACCAATAATACACCCGCGCTCTAATCGGTCAAGCTAGAGCCCCAGCACATCTTCCATCGTATAGCGCCCGGCGCTCTGCCCGGTCAGCCATTCCGCCGCGCGCACTGCGCCGCGCGCAAAGATCATGCGGTTTTCCGCCGAGTGCGACAGGGTGAGGCGCTCCTCGCTCCCGGCAAAGATCACCGAATGTTCGCCCGCCACGGTGCCGCCGCGCAGGGTGGCAAAGCCGATTGCGCCCTCGGCGCGCTTGCCCGTCATGCCGTGGCGACCGCTTTCCATGTTGTCGCTGAGGATGATCCCGCGCCCCTTCGCCGCCGCCTCGCCCAGCAGCTTGGCGGTGCCGCTCGGCGCGTCGACCTTCATGCGGTGGTGCATTTCCAGCACCTCGATGTCCCACTCCGGCCCCAGCCTTGCGGCGGCCTCGCGCACCAGATGGGCCATCAGCGTGACACCCAGCGAGAAGTTCCCCGATTGCAGCACCGGTATGGCGCGCGCGGCTTCGGCGAGCATGACGAAATGCGGCTCTTCCAGCCCCGTGGTGCCGACGACGATGGGCTTGCCCGCCACCTTCGCCGCGCCGAGATTGGCTGCGAGCGCATCCGGCGCGGAGAAATCGACCAGCACGTCGCACTGCGCGGCGTGCGGCCCGATGCTGCCGCCCGCATCCACGCCGACGCACAGCGCGTGCCCCGCCTCAGCAATCGCCACCTCCAGCGCCTGCCCCATGCGGCCCTTGTGCCCGATCACTCCGAATCGCAGTGCCATGATCACTCCCCGTTCGTCCTGAGCTTGTCGGAAGCGAAGCTGGGCGTTGCCCAACGACGGCTTTTCCTTCTACGTCCTTTGAAGAAAGGGCAGGGCTTCGACAAGCTCAGCCCGAACGGAAGGCAAAATGAGCACACCGCGCAGCATCGTCATCCTCACCGGGGCCGGGATTTCCGCCGAAAGCGGGATCGACACCTTCCGCAGCGCCGGCGGCCTATGGGAGCAGCACCGGGTGGAGGATGTCGCCACGCCCGAGGGCTTCGCGCGCAATCCCAATCTGGTGCTCAATTTCTACGATATGCGCCGCGCCGCGCTCGCCAATGTCGCGCCGAACCCGGCGCATGACGCGCTGGCGCGGCTGGAGCGGGCGTTTGCGGGCGATCTGCTGCTGGTGACGCAGAATGTCGATGACCTGCACGAACGCGGCGGATCGGCCCGCGTGCTGCACATGCATGGGGAGCTCAAGAGCGCGCTGTGCACCTCCTGCGAGACCCGCTCCCCGTGGCTCGGCACCATGATCGAGCGCCCCCCGTGCCCCGTCTGCCGCGCGCCGACACTGCGCCCCGACGTGGTGTGGTTCGGCGAGATGCCCTACCAGATGGGCCGCATCTATCAGGCGCTCGAGACCTGCGACCTGTTCGTCAGCATCGGCACATCGGGTGCGGTCTATCCCGCAGCAGGCTTCGTGCAGGAGGCGCGGGGGGCGGGGGCGCGGTGCCTCGAACTCAATCTCGAACGCTCGGAAGGCTCGCGCTTCTTCCACGAAACCCGCCTCGGCCCGGCGAGCGTGCTGGTGCCGGAATGGGTGGAAGAGGTGCTAGGCGGCTGAGCCACACGCGCGGCAGGCGGGGTCCTTGGCAATCCGGATCGCGCGCATCCCCGGGTCGAGCCCGTCGAGGATATGGAGCTTGCCAAAGCCCGGATCGCCCAGCGCGCTCACGCCCGCCAGCAGCACCTTGACCGCCTGCATCGCGGCGAAGGTCGCGACCCAGCCCGCCATCGCGCCGAGCATCCCGTCATCGGCGCAGGTGTCGCAGTCCTCGGCGTCGAAGGCATCGCCGACGAAGCAGCGGTAGCAGGCCTGATCGTCGAGGTGCCCGGCCCATGCGCCGACCTGTCCCTGAAAGCGTCCCACCGCGGCCGAGAGCAGCGGGATACCTGCGGCAACGCAAGCGTCCGAGACGGCGAGGCGGGTGGCGAAATTGTCGGTCCCGTCGAGCACCAGATCGGCGCCCGCGATCAGGCTCGCGGCGTTCTCCGGCGTGATCCGCGCGTCGGACACATCGACTTGCAAGGCATCATCGAAGTTCGCCAGCCAGCGCCGCGCCGACACCGCCTTGCCATAGCCCACATCGCGGGTGGTGAAGATCGTCTGGCGCTGGAGATTGCTCACATCGACCACATCATCGTCAACCAACGCCAGCCGCCCGATCCCGCTCGCGGCGAGGTATTGGAGGGCAGGGCTGCCGATCCCGCCGAGGCCGATGATCGCGACCTTGCACGCGGCGAGGCGCACCTGCCCCGCGCCGCCGACTTCGGGCAGCACGATATGGCGGGCAAAGCGTTCGAGCCGTGCTGGCGAGAGGCTCACGGCGTCTTGTCCTCCTTGCGCCGCTCCTGCTTGAAGGCGCCGATGCCGTGCCACCACAGGAAGGCGATCACCGCGCCCTTGGTCGGCTGGAGCATGGCGAGCAGCATGATGATCGACACCGGAAGCAGGATCGCCAGCGTCAGCCACGCCGACACGCCGCCCGAAATCATCGCGATCACCACCGGCGCGAGCAGATGGCCGACCACGAAGATGCCGATATAGGCCGGAAAATCATCGGCCTGCTGCACCGACCAGTCCTGCTTACAATGGCTGCAGCGGTCGACCGGCTTGAGCCATGCGCGGAACAGCGGTGCCTCGCCGCAGCGCGGGCAGCGGCACTTGGCCCCGCGCAGGAGGGCGGGAATCCAGCCGGTGGGTAGCTGGATAAGCTCGGGAGAAAGGCGCAGATGAGGCATGGACGGGCTGTTTACAGCCTGTGCAGAGCCTGTCGACAGGCCTGTGGGCAGGCCTGTCGAAAGAGTGGTGCAAAGTTGGGGGATAGCCTGTGGCGGATCAGCTCTCGAGCTGCCGCAGCAAGCTCCTCACATCGCCGTCCATGTCCGCGTCGCGCTGGCGCAGGTCTTCGATGAGGCGCACCGCGTGGATCACGGTCGAATGGTCGCGCCCGCCGAACTTGCGCCCGATTTCGGGGTAGCTGCGCGGGGTCAAGACCTTCGAGAGATACATCGCCACCTGACGCGGGCGCACCACCGCGCGGGCGCGGCGCTTGCTGCTCATCTCGGCGCGGTCGATGCGGTAAAATTGGCACACGGTGCGCTGGATTTCATCGATGGTGATCCGGCGGCGGTTGGCGCTGAGGATGTCGGTCAGCTGTTCTTCGGCCAGCTGCAACGACACGTCCTGCCCGGTCAGCTGGGCATAGGCGATCAGCTTGTTGAGCCCGCCAACCAGCTCGCGCACATTGCGGGTGATGGTGCGGGCGAGGAAATCGACCACATCTTCGGGCACGCTCAGCGGCGCAAAGCGGGTGAGCTTGCTGACGAGGATCTTCTTGCGCAGCTCGATATCGGCGGGCTGGATATCGGCCACCAGACCCATCGACAGGCGGCTGAGCAGGCGCGGCTCCACCCCGTCCAGCGCCTGGGGCGCGCGGTCGGCGGCGAAGACCAGCCGCTTGCCCTCGGCCAGCAGCGCGTCGATCGTGTAGAGCAGTTCTTCCTGCGCGCTCGCCTTGCCGATGATGAACTGGATATCGTCCACCAGCAGCAGATCGAAGCTGCGCAGCCGCGCCTTGAACTCGATCGTCTGGCTCGATTTCAAGGCCTGCACGAATTCGACCATGAAACGCTCGGCCGAGCAGTAGAAAATCCGCGCGCGAGGGTGCGACTGGAGATAGCCGTGGCCGATCGCGTGCAGGAGGTGGGTCTTGCCCTGTCCGGTCGCCGCCTTGAGATAGAGCGGCGAGAATTGCGGCTGTTCGAGCGCCGCCATGCGCTGCGCGGCGTTGCAGGCGAGAATGTTCGCCTCGCCGGTGATGAAGGCGGCAAAGGTCAGCGAGGCATCGAGCCCGACCGATGAGGTGAAGGTCGCATCACCCAGCGCGCCTGCGGCCATGGCAATCGCGCTCGCGCCGTCATTGGCGGGGCGGCGGCCATCGTCGAGACGCAGGTCGGGCAGCTGGCGGCGGCCCGGATGGACCATGATGTTGACCTCGCGCACTTCGCTGCGCGCGATGCTCCACGCCAGTTGCAGCCGGTCGTGGAACCGGTCACGCACCCAGTTGGCCGAAAATTCGGTGGGGAGATAGAGATCAAGCGCCCCGGTCTCGCGGTTCAGCGCACCCAGCTGGATCGGCTTGATCCACTGACTGTGAAGCTGGTGACCCAGATCCTTGCGCAGACCCTGACTGATATCGGACCAATCGGCAGCGAGATTTACGGCTTCGACATCTTCCATCAAATGCTCATCGGCATGGCGGCCACTCGTCCGCGCCTTGTCAGTCCTGTGCACAAGCTCATCCCCAATTCACGCGCGGCCGGCTGGACCCTCCCAGATCCGCCGACACTATTTCATCCCATTGCGACAGGCACTGCCTTTCCACTTCCCGGAATCAGAAATTCCGGGAACCCCCCTGTCGGTCAGTTTGTAAAAGCACCCGGACTGTCCCGCGCCGGATGGAGGTTCTGTAAAGAACGCTGCGCCGCTTTGCGCAAGCGCGGACTTTTAAAAAAAGTGAAATAATCCTGTTGACTCGCGGCAGGCCCGCAGACTTGCGTTGAAGTCTATGATTTTGCTGAATAAACCTGCCATTCACCATGCGAATCGCGAGGAATCCTGACGTTTGTGGATGATAGGCCTGTCGCAAGTGTCACAAACGAAACGGGCCGCGCCTGTTCAGCGCGGCCCGTTTGGGATTTCCGGCCTCGGCAACCCGTAATCACACGCAGTATGTGGTGATCCGGGGTGCAGCGATTCGGTTCAGAGCGTGGCGACTCGGCGAGTCAGGCGCGACATCTTGCGGGCCACGGTGTTCTTGTGCAGCACGCCGCGCGCAACGCCGCGGGCCATTTCCGGCTGGGCCGCCTTGAGCGCAGCGGCAGCGGCTTCCTTGTCGCCGGCTTCGCAGGCGGCTTCGACCTTCTTGATGAAGCTGCGGATGCGGCTGATGCGCGCGCCGTTGATGGCGGCGCGGTTGGCGTTGCGGAGGATGCGCTTCTTGGCTTGCGGCGTATTGGCCATGTTCGTGTCTGTCTCGCGTTTGGTTCAGGCCGCTTGCGACGACCGGGAAATGAGGTGGCGGTTGCTCGAAAAAGGGCGAGCGGACGCATGGCCCAACCGCCGGAAAGCAGCGCCCTTAGTCAGAATGGCGCTTGAGGTCAACGATTCTCGCCTACTTCTGGCAGATGGGGCAGAACCAGGTGCTGCGTCCGCCTTGCGCGATGCGCTGGATCACCCCGCCATCGTCGCGCCGGCAGGCCTCGCCTTCGCGCCCGTAGACGTCGAAGGAGCTGGCGAAATAGCCCAGCTCGCCATCGGGCCGGGCATAGTCGCGCAAGGTCGAGCCGCCGTCGCGGATCGAGGCTTCGAGCACATCGACAATCGCCGGGACGAGGCGCGCAAGCTGCGCCCCTGTCACCTTGCCCGCAGGCTTGGTCGGGCGGATCCCGGCGCGCCACAGCGCCTCGCAGACATAGATATTGCCCAAGCCCGCCACGATCCGCTGGTCGAGCAGGCACAGCTTGATGGATTGCGTCTTGGCCTTAAGCGCGGCCTTGAGGTGGCCCGCGCTGAGCCCCGGCCCCAGCGGCTCCGGCCCGAGCGCGGCGAATTGCGGCCATGCCTCAAGCCCGCCCGTCTCGACCAGATCGACCGAGCCGAAGCGGCGCGGATCGCACAGGGCGAAGCGGTGGCTGGCGGTCTCCAGCAGCAGGTGATCGTGGGTGTCGGCGCTTTCGGGATCGATCCGCCAGCGCCCGCTCATGCCGAGGTGGAAGATCATCGTTGCCCCGCGATCGAGGTGCATCAGGCCATATTTGGCCCGCCGGGACAGCGACATCACGGTCGCCCCGGTCATCACCTGCACCAGATCGGCCGGGAAGGGGCGGCGCAGGTCGGCTCGGTTCAGCTGGACGCGCGTGATCCGCTCGCCCTCAAGGAAGGCGGCCAGACCCCTGACCGTTGTCTCGACCTCGGGCAGCTCAGGCATTGCAATCTTCGCACATGGCGCACCCTGTAACACCCTTTGCGCCCGGCTCAATTCCCTCTAGGGAACGCCGCATGACACAAAGCACCGACGATACCGTCTCCTTCGGCTTCGAAAATGTCTCGCCCGAGGAAAAGACCCGCCGTGTGGGCGAGGTTTTCTCCAGCGTCGCGAAGAAATACGACATCATGAACGACGCGATGAGCTTCGGTATGCATCGCGGCTGGAAGGATCGCTTCGTGCGGCGCGTGAAGCCGCAGCCGGGCGAGAACATTCTCGACATGGCGGGCGGCACCGGCGACATCGCCTTCCGCATGGCGGATCGCGGGGCGAACATCACCGTCGCCGACATCAATCAGGATATGCTCGATGTCGGCGCGGAACGCGCGATGGAGCGCGACGAGGCGGAAGGGGCGGGCAGCCTCGTCTTCTCGCACCAGAACGCGGAAGCCGTCAGCTTCGCGTCCAACACCTTCGATGCCTACACCATCGTCTTCGGTATCCGGAACGTCACCTTCAAGGACAAGGCGCTGGCCGAAGCCTACCGCGTGCTGCGGCCCGGCGGGCGGTTCTTCTGCATGGAATTCTCGGTCACCGACTGGTCGGGCTTCCGCGAGATCTATGACTTCTATTCGCTCCACATCATGCCGCGCATGGGACAGGCGATTGCGGGCGATGCGGACAGCTATCGCTATCTCGCCGAATCGATCCGCAAGTTCCCGCGCGCCCCCGAGTTCGAGAGCATGATCCGCGCGGCCGGGTTCGTGAACACCAAGGCCGAGATCATCCTTGGCGGCGCGGTGGCGATCCATTCGGGGTGGAAGATCTGATCCAGTGACCTCTTCCGTTGTCCACCTCTCCCGCCTTGCGCGCTGGGGCGTCACGCTTGCCCGGCGGCGCGCGCTGGTGGGGATCGAGAATGATCCCAATGCGCCCGCGCCGGTGCGCAGCCTTGTGCGGCTCGCGCGGCTGGCGACGCTGACGGGCAAGCGCGGCAAGCCCGACTACGCGGGCGCCTTCCGCGCCATCGGTCCGGCGGCGATCAAGCTGGGGCAAAGCCTCGCCACCCGCCCCGATCTGGTCGGCGAGGAAGCGGCGAACAATCTCTTGAGCCTTCAGGACAGCCTCCCCCCGGTGCCCTTCGCGCAGATCAGGGCCGCGATCGAGAGCAGTTTCGGCCAGCCGCTTGAAGCGCTTTTTGCCGAGATCGATCCTGAGCCGGTCGGCGCAGCCAGCATCGCTCAGGTGCACAAGGGTGTCACCACCGATGGCCGCAAGGTCGCGATCAAGGTGCTGCGCCCCGGCATCCGCGAGAAGTTCGCGCGCGATATCCAGACCTATGAATGGGCCGCCGCCCATGTCGAGGCGATGGGCGGAGAGGCCGCGCGCCTGCGCCCGCGCCTCACCATCGCCAACTTCAAGCGCTGGACCAATTCGGAACTCGACCTGCGGCGCGAGGCGGCTTCGGCCTCCGAACTCGCCGAGCAGATGGCAGGCGTCCCCGGCTACCGCATCCCCAATGTCGACTGGGATCGCACCAATGGCCGGGTGATGACGATCGAGTGGATCGACGGGATCAAGATCAGCCGCGTCGACGAATTGCGCGCGCGCGGACATGATCTGGCGGCGATCTCGGAAAAGCTGGTCATCAGCTTTCTGACGCAAGCGATCAGCGCCGGGTTCTTCCATGCCGATATGCACCAGGGCAACCTGTTCGTGGAGGACGACGGCACCATCGTCGCGATCGATTTCGGGATCATGGGCCGGATCGACCGGCGCGCGCGGCAGTGGCTGGCGGAAATCCTCTATGGGCTGACCACCGGCAATTACCAGCGCGTCGCCGAAATCCATTTCGAGGCGCAATATGTGCCGAGTTACCATTCGGTCGGCGAATTCGCGACCGCGCTGCGCGCCGTGGGTGAGCCGATGCGCGGCAAGCCGGTGAAGGAATTGAGCGTCGGCCAGATGCTTGACGGGCTGTTCGCCATCACCCGCGATTTCGATATGCAGACCCAGCCGCACCTGCTGCTGCTGCAGAAGACGATGGTGATGGTCGAAGGCATCGCCACCCAGCTCAACCCCGACATCAATATGTGGGATACCGCCGCGCCCTATGTCCGCTCGTGGATCCGTGACGAGCTGGGGCCGGAGGCGGCCCTCGCCGACCGGCTGAAGCAGGATGCCGAAACCCTGCTGCGCCTGCCGGGCCTGATCCGCCGCGTCGAAGAAATGTTCCCGCCCAAGGGCGGCGCGCCCGAACCGCCGCCGCTGCCGGACATCCCGCTGCTGACCGACAAGCGCGAGGGCCGCGGCTGGCTGGGCTATCTGGTCGCCACGCTGCTGGGCGGGGGTGCGGTCTGGGGCGCGCTGGCGCTCGGCTGGATCGGATGACCCGGCCAGCCGGGCCCATGACCCTGCTTGATCGTTGGGAGGCGCTCGGCCGCCCCTTGGCGCATCTGCCGCGCTGGGCGGCGGGGCTGGTGCTGGTGCTGCTCGCCGCGGCGATGGTGTGGAGCGTTTCGGCGGCCAACGCGGTCGATGCGGCCGAGCGCGGGCGGATCGCCGCCAAGGCACAGGCGGACGCGAAGACCGCATCTGCGACTGCCGCGACCAAGCCCAAATCCGCCGACAAGGGCAAAGGCGACCTTGCCCTCTACGACCGCATTGCCGCGCGGGTCGCGGCGGGCGAGGGCTACTATGCTGCCGCGATGGACGAGCAGCGGTCGAGCAATTACCCGACGCGGCCCTTCGTTGCCGTGCGCCAGCCGACGCTGGCCTGGCTTCAGGCGCTGATCGGCGTGGGCGGCGTTCGCTATCTCGAGATGGGACTGGTGCTCGCCTGTCTGTGGGCTGCCAATAGCCGTCTGACGGGGCAGGTTGCCGTGCCCGAACGGCTCGCTGCCCTGCTGGTGCTGATGCTTGGCGGGGCGGCGGTGATCGTGCCGAGTGCAGGGCTGATCCACGAATTGTGGGCGGGACTGTGGCTGACCCTGGCGCTGCTGCTCTACCGGCCCGAGCGCTGGTGGCCGGCGCTGCTCGCGGCTGCCGCTGCTCTGGCCGTGCGCGAGCTGGCGGTGCCCTTTGTCATGCTGTGGCTGGTCTTTGCACTGGCCGGCCAGCGCTGGCGCGAGGCGGCGGGGATCGCTGGGCTGCTGGTGCTGTTTGCGGGCGGGATGGCGCTTCATGCGCTGGCGGTCGAGGCCGGGCGGCTACCGGGTGATCCTGCATCGCAGGGGTGGGATGCGATGATCGGATACGGCCTGCCGCTGATGGCGCTGGCGCGGCTGACGGGGCTGCTGCTGCTGCCCTTGAGCCTTGCCGCGCCGCTGGCGATCCTGCCGCTGGTCGGCTGGGCGGCAATCGGCGGGCGGCTGGGTCTGTTCGCGCTGCTGTGGTGCGGCGGGATGTTCACCATGACCGCGCTGTTCGCGCGCCCCGAGAACTTCTACTGGACGCAGCTGGTGCTGCCTGCCTACGGAATCGGCATGGCCTTTGCCCCGCGCGGGATCGGGGAGCTGGTGGCACGAGCTGCGGGTAAGGTGCCTTTGTCCTCGTAAACTGAGGATACGAAAGAGGGGGGAGGTATGTCATCTGACGAACGAACGGTCGTGGACAAGTTCAAGATTGCCCAGGCGGTCGCCGATCAGATCGCTGTGGAACAGAACCTGCGGTCAAATCGCATGAGCTGGAACCTGACCTTTCAAGGGTTCATGATGGCGGCTTTCGCTCTGGTCGTTGCTGAAGACCTCAATCCTGCACGAATTGCGTTGGAAATCATCATCTGCCTTGCGGGCCTTTCTGTGACTCTTGCCACATGGCACGGCGTCAAGGCGGCTGAGCTAAAGTCCGATGACCTGAAGTTTCATTGGAACATCCACAATCTCAACCAGTCCCGGTTTCCCCCGCCTTTCTCAGTTGGTTATGGTTCAAAGCTTGGGCGACGGCCGCCCCGTATCATTTGTTTGACCACAAGCCTCATGTGGATTGCCCTGTTGGTTATCACGATCATCTTTTGGCCGCAGCCTTTCACGGATGGCCAACAGGGCCACGAGAAATGTATCGGGATTTGCCGTAACGCGTCGTAAGGTCGAGGCTCGGCGCCAACCGGGCGACGCTTCGCGCAAATGACACGGTTTTCGCCCGCTCTAAGGCAAACTTAACCAAGCTTTGCGATGGATGCGGCTTGGATTATGGCTGGCACCCCGGATGCGAGGCGTGAGAGGCAGTAACACTATGGGCAAACAGGACAGGGGCGATGGGCAGAACCCGCGCATCCTGCTGGTCGTCGGCGGCGGGATCGCGGCCTACAAGGCCTGCGAGCTGGTGCGCCTGATCCGCAAGGGCGGGGGAGAGGTGACCTGCGTCGTCACCAAGGGCGGGCAGCAATTCGTCACCCCGCTGGCCTTGGCCGCGCTGTCGGAAAACCAGGTCTACACCAACCTGTTCGATCTCAAGAACGAGGCCGAGATGGGCCATATCCAGCTCAGCCGCGAAGCCGATCTGGTGGTGGTCTGTCCGGCGACGGCCGATCTCGTCGCCAAGATGGCCAATGGCATAGCCGATGATCTGGCGACCACGTTGATCCTGGCCACCGACAAGCCGGTGATGGCCGTGCCCGCGATGAACGTGCGGATGTGGGAACACGAGGCGACCCAGCGCAATATCGCCACGCTGAAAGCGGCGGGGGTGACCGTGCTCCAGCCCGATGAAGGCCCGATGGCCTGCGGCGAATTCGGCTATGGCCGCCTGCCCGAACCCGAGGCGATCTGGCGCGCCATCGCGGCGCATTTCGGCCTGCTGCTGCCCGAACCGCGCGCGCTGCCCGAGGTCGAGGCGCTCGAGCCCGAGGACGCAGATGACTCCAGCGCCGCGCTGCCCGAAGGTGCGCTCAGCGGGATGCTCGCGCGGATCATCCCGCGCTCGACCGCCAAACGCACGCACGAGGAAATCGAGGCCGAATACGAGGAACTGCTCCCGCCCGAGGGTGAGGATTTCCCGTTCGAACCCGAGGACGAAGAGCCCGCGCCTGAATTCAAGCCGGACTTCGGCGGCCCGCTTCTCGCCCGCAAGGGCAAGGCCGGGGCTGCCCCGCCGCTCGATACCAGCGCGCTCAATCACCTCATCGACCCGCGCAAGGCCGCACCCGCCGCCGCAGCGCCGCTTGTGCCGGACGAGATCGAAGCCGATTACGGCGAAGTCGCAGACGGCAGCGATCTCGGCGTGGCGGAGGGCTATCGCCCGCTGACCGGACGGCACGTTCTGGTCACCGCCGGGCCGACCTGGGAAGCGATCGATCCGGTGCGCTACATCGCCAACCGCTCGTCGGGCAAGCAGGGTTTCGCCATCGCGGCTGCCGCTGCGGCGCTGGGCGCACGGGTGACGCTGGTGGCAGGGCCGGTCGCGCTCAAGACCCCGGCGGGCGTTGCGCGCATCGACGTCGAAAGCGCGCGCGACATGGCCGATGCGGTCAAGCGCGCGCTGCCCGCCGATGTCGCGGTGATGGTCGCGGCGGTCGCCGACTGGCGGCCCAAGGAATACCGGGGCGAGAAGATCAAGAAGCGCGGCGATGCCCCGCCGGCGCTGATGCTGACCGAAAACCCCGACATCCTCACCAATGTCGCCGCCGCACCCCGGCGGCCCGAACTGGTGATCGGCTTTGCGGCTGAAACGCATGATATGCTCGACCACGCCAAGGCCAAGCGCAAGCGCAAGGGCGCGGACTGGATCATCGCCAATGATGTCAGCGGGGACGTGATGGGCGGGGATCGCAACCGCGTCACCATCGTCCGGGGCGAGGGGATCGAGACGCTTGAGGATATGCCCAAGTCCGCCGTCGCCATGGCATTGGTCGAACGGATCGCCGCGAGCCTGACCGCGCAGGCCGCCGAATGAGCATCAAGGTTGAAGTCAAGCGCCTGCCCCATAGCGCAGGCCTGCCGCTTCCGGCCTATGCCACTGAGGGCGCGGCCGGGATGGATGTGGTGAGCGCTGAATCGGTGACGCTGGCACCCGGCGCGCGCCACGCGGTCGCAACCGGCCTCGCGCTGGCGATCCCGGCAGGGTATGAGGTACAGGTGCGCCCGCGATCGGGGCTGGCGCTCAAGCACGGGATCACCGTGCCCAACACCCCCGGCACGATCGACAGCGACTATCGCGGCGAGCTGAAGGTGATCCTCATCAACTTGGGCAGCGAACCCTTCGTGATCCAGCGCGGCGACCGCGTCGCCCAGCTGGTGCTTGCGCCGGTGGTGCAGGCGGCGTGGGACGAGGTGGCCGAACTGGACGCAACCGAACGGGGCGAGGGCGGGTTCGGTTCGACCGGGGGCCATGCCAAGCTCTGACAGGCGGATTGCTGTCTATTGCCCAATGGCTTAGCCTCGCCGATCAAGGGAGGCCTGCCGATGGTTCTGCGCATGATGTTCGTCGCCGCTCTGGCCCTGCTGCTGGGCGGGTGCAATGGCTGGTGGTCCGAGAACCGGCTGATCCCCGTCGCCGCGCGCGATACGGCGGGTCTGAACGGGCTCTATGGTTCCGAGGAGGAGCGCGTGATCCTCGCGCCAGGCCCGCAGGGTCTCGTCCGCGCCATCGATCCCGCAGGCGAAGCACCGCCAAGCGAGGCTGCCCTCGCTCTGCTGCGCGAGGAAGCGCCTGAACCCTCGCTCTCCGGAGAAGCTGCGCCGGAAGCGGGCGCGCCGCCGCAGGTTGACCGGCCTGACAAGTCCTACCTCATGGAAATCGCGGTCGAAGGCGATCAAGGAAAGTCCGCCTACATCTACGCTATCGCCCGGATCGCATTCGCCGAGGACGGGACTGCCGACCGGATCACAATGTTCACCCTGCTATGCTCCGGTGCATCCGAAAGGTTCGCTGCCCGCAAGGAACAGAAGGCGTGCATCTTCGACGACTACGACCGCCTGCGCGCCGCTGCTCTCGATGCGCTGGCGTGGCAGGACGACGCGCGCATGGAAATCGAGACGACCATCTGGGACCGGAAGGGCGGGGCCGCACCCTAGGGCGAGGCTCCGGGGACAAGGACGATCTTCGACTCCGGTATCTCCGGGAACTTCCAGTTCACCGGGAAAGCCATGGTCGCGGCTTGGGGTTGGCCGATCAGATCGGTGGCCGGCTGGAACCGGGCGCGGATCAGCATGGCGGCGCAGGTCGCTTGGTCGAGCCGGACAAAGCCGCTCGACTGGCGCACCTTGCAGGAGGTGGCCCGCCCTTCGGCTGACACCTCGACCAGCACCACGACGCGCCCCTGCTCGTCCTCGCGCATCGAGGCGCGGGGGTAATCCTCGGGCAGGATCCAGTGCTCCTGCCCCAGCGCGCGCGGTCGTTGCCACGGCTCGAACGGCCCGGCCAGATCAGGCTCGGGGATCGCCGGGCGGGCGGGGTGGGCGGGAACGGGGGAGAACAGCTGCTCGTCCGGCCACTGCGCGGCGCAGTCCGCCAGCTTCGCCAGCGCCTCACGGGTGCCGTCCAGCACAAAGCGGGCGAGCAGGCGGCCGTCGTGTTCCACCGTCACCACCTCGGCCTTGGCCAGAGGGCCTAGCACCTCGGCCGCCGTTCCTGTCGCCCAATAATGCGCGGTGGTCCCTTCCAACGTCAGCGGGGCGGCAAAGGCCGTCTTGCCTGCCCGCAGGGTCACGGCCGCATACATCACATCGCGGTCGCTTGGCGTGACCCGCAGCCGCACCGGACCGCGCCCGGACTGCATCACGCCGAACACCACACCGCTCGCCTTATCGCGCAGGCGCAGCGCGCAGAACTTCAGCTTCTGCGCCGCGAACAAGTCCCATTGGCCCTCGCGCCAGATGATCGGGTTGTTGGTGGGGGGCGCGGGGGTGGATGGCCCGTAAAGCATGGGGCGCGCCGGCTCGGGTTCCAGCGGCATCGGCACGCTCTGCGCCCAAAGCGCGGCAGGCGCGGCAAGCGCGATCAGGGCGAGGGCGGGGCTGAAGCGGCGCATGGGGCGCACAATACCCCGAAAACAGGCGACAAAAAAGGCGGTGCGATCCCCTGCGCCGCTTCGGCAATTCGTCGCAAAAATTCGGGCACCTGTCGCCGCCTACTTGTCAACCAAATCAGTTGAGTTATTTTGCCTGCGTCGGACCATTCCAATGGACGGCCATTCACACGCTTCAAGGAGCACTGAAATGGCCAACACCCATACTCTCGAACTCACCCCCGAGCAGCTGGCGCTCGATCCGCAGATTCTCATCATCCCCGGCCTCGGCAACAGCGGCCCGCGGCATTGGCAGTCGCACTGGGAAGCCAGAGTGCCCGATGCCGAGCGCGTCGAACTTGGGATGTGGGACGATCCGCATCGCAACACCTGGGTGAACAAGATCAACCTTGCGGTGCACCGTGCCGGGCGTCCGGTGATCCTCGTCGCGCACAGCCTCGGATGCCTCGCGGTCGCGTGGTGGGCGGAATACGAGCAGCCCGCGCATGGCAACCCCGTGGTCGGCGCGCTGCTGGTCGCGCCGCCCGATGCCGAGCGTCCCGGCGTGGACGAGCGGATCGCCCGCTTCGCCCCCGTGCCGCGCCGCACGCTGCCGTTCCCGACCTTCCTCGCCGCGAGCGAGAACGATCCCTATGCCTCGCTGCGTGTGGCGCGCGGGCTGGCGAGCGATTGGGGCGCGACCTTCGCCTATGCCGGTTCGATCGGACACATCAATGCCGACAGCCGGATCGGCGACTGGGATTTCGGCCTGCTGCTGCTCGGCCAGCTGGTGCGCGAGCATCGCAGCCGCCAGCGTCCGGGCGAGGACGGCGGCTCGCTGCGGCGGCATTTGGCGCATCGCGGCCGGATTCCGCTGCCCTGGGCGTTCGAAAACCTCGACCCGGAGCGCAGCCGGGGCTGGTGATCACGCGCCCTGAAAACAGGCAACAAAAAAGGCGGCGCGATCCCCTGCGCCGCCTTCTTGTTCCCGTCCAAGGGTCTCTTGCGTACGCTCTTACACCATCAATCGACGGCGCGCACGGTCTTTTCGTTGTCGTCGCGGATGGTGATGCGCACGGTCTCGCCCGAATTGCCGGGGAAGCCGGTGAACAGCGCGTCCACGAGGTTGGGCACGAGGCGCGGCAGGCGGTTCGAGCGCGACACGGCTTCGGCCTTGCCTTCGAACAGGCGCTGGCCATCGGCGCGGCGATCGATCTTCACGTCCACGCCGCTGGTGTAGATGGTGTAGCTGCGCACGTCCGGCCCGCCGAAGAACGGATCGTTGAAGCCGAAGCCCCACGCGCCGAAGCCGCCGCCCCAGCCGCCCCACCGGCCCCAGGGGCCGAAGCCTGCGCCGTTCAGGTCGGTGCGCACCCGTTCCCGGCCGCCGTCGACGCGGTAGTCGAAGCGCACCAACATATCGGCGGTTTCGGGCGAGGACGCGCGGGCATAGCCCAGCTGCGTCATTTCGGCTGCGACTTCATTGGCATAGGTCGCAAATTCCAGCCCGCCAGCCAGCTTGGGGTCTTCCGCGACCACGGCAAAGGTCTGGCCCTGCGGCGCGGGCAGCGGCACGGCAAAGCGCGACACATCCGCCTTGAACGGGGTAGCGCAGGCCGAAAGCCCGACAACGAGCGCCAACGGAAGGGCAAGGCGGGTAAAGGTCTTCATTGAAGGCATCATGGCACAACCCTTGTCTGCGGGCCATTGCAATGATGGCAACGACCCTTACGCGCGATACTCTATTACGTCCGAATGAACCGGAATTGAATATCCGGCGCGCGTCCGCCTCGGTTCGTCGCAGATCGCCGCGGTCAGTGCCGCACCAGCCCCAGCGCCGTATAGGCCGCATCGAGCGTCGGCGCGCCGCGTTCGCGGGCCTTGGCGGCGCCGCGTGCGAGGATCGCGTCCAGGGCCTCACGGTCGCCCTTCAGTTCGACGAAGCGATCACGGATCGGCCCGAGCTTGGCGACCAGCAGATCGGCGAGCGCCGGCTTGAACGCGCCGAAGCCCTGTCCGCCATATTGCGCCAGCACGGCGGCCACCGATTCGCCCGCCAGCGCGGCATAGATGCCGACGAGGTTCTTCGCCTCGGGCCGCCCTTCAAGGCCTGCTTCCTCGGAAGGCAGCGCCTCGGGGTCGGTTTTCGCCTTCCTGATCTTCTGCGCCATGGTGTCGGCATCGTCGACAAGGTTGATGCGGCTCATGTCGGATGGATCGGACTTCGACATCTTCGCCGCCCCATCGCGCAGCGACATGATCCGCGCGGCCTCGGCCGGGATGATCGGCTCGGGCAGGGTGAAGACGGGGGCGTCCTCGGGGCAGAAGTCGTTGTTGAACTTCTGCGCGATGTCGCGCGCCAGCTCCAGATGCTGCTTCTGATCCTCGCCCACGGGAACATGGGTCGCCTGATAGAGCAGCACGTCGGCGGCTTGCAGCACGGGGTAGGTGAACAGCGCGACCGACTGCCCCTCGCGGTTCTTGCCGGCCTTGTCCTTCCACTGGGTCATGCGGTTCAGCCAGCCCATCCGGGCGGTGCCGTTCAAGAGCCATTGCAGCTCGGCGTGCTGGGGCACTTGCGCCTGATTGAACAGCACGCTGCGATCCGGGTCGATCCCGCAGGCGACCAGCGCCGCGACCATTTCCAGCGTGCCCTGATGCAGCGTTGCCGGATCATGCGGCTGCGAGATTGCGTGGAGATCGGCGAGGAAGAACAGCGCCTCGGAGCCTTCGTCCAGCGAATCCTGCATCGCCGCCCAGTTGCGGATCGCACCGAGGTAATTGCCCAGATGCAGATTGCCCGTCGGCTGGATGCCGGAAACCACGCGCATTTTATTCAACCTCCAAGATTTCGTCGTCGGCCTTGGTGCGGGCCGGTTTGCGCCGCCGTAGCTGGCCGATCAGGTCCTTGTCGAGCGCACCCACGGCAAAGGCAGCGCCGAAGAACACCGCGCCGCCCACGCCCACCAGCACGCCGAGCGACCAGACCTTCTCGATGATGTTGCCGCTGTAGCGCTCGGTCATCAGCGGCATCAGCAGCCACAGCACCGCTGTCATCGCACCCGTGGCGATCAGCTGGCGCGCGACGCGGCTCACCAGCTTGGGGGTGAAGTGGAACCACCCGCGCTTGTGCAGGATCACATAGAGCAGCAGGCAATTGAGGCTCGCCGAGGCTGCGGTTGCGCCGGCAAGGCCGACGATCCCGTAACGCTCGACCACATAGAGGTTCACCGCGATATTGAAGATCAGCGAGGCGAGCGCGGTCCACACCGGGGTGCGCGTGTCCTCGCGGGCGAAGAAGCCGGGGTTCAGCACCTTGACGATGACATAGGCGGGCAGCCCCGCGACCAGCGCGACGACGATGTTCGCCATGATCGCGCCGTCAGCGGGGGTGAACTTGCCGCCCACGAAAAACGCGGTGCAGAAGGCAGGCGCGCACACCGCCAGCGCGGCGGCGGCGGGGAGGGTAAGGAGCGTCGCGATCTCGAAGGCATTGCCCTGCAAGCGCTGCGCCTCGGCGGCATCGCCTGTGTGGATATGGCGGCTCAGCATCGGCAGGATCGCGGTGCCCAGTGCAATCCCGACAATCCCCAAGGGCATCTGGTTCAGGCGGTCGGCCAGCTTCAGCAGCGTCAGCGATCCCTGCGGCAGCGAGGTCGCGAAGAAGGTGTCGACCAGCTGACTGATCTGGTAGATCCCCGCCCCGAAGGTCGCAGGCAGGATGAGGAGGCCGAGCTTCTTCACCTCGGGCGTGAAGCGCGGCATCTGCACCTTCAGGCGCACCCCCGCGCGGCGCGTTTCCCACGCCAGATAGACAAGCTGCGCCAGCCCCGAGAGCGAGACGGCGGCGGCAAGGATCTGCACCACCACCACATCATCGCCGCTTGTCCCGCGCAGCCAGTCGCCCAGCAGAATGCCCGAAATCAGGAAAATGTTGAGCAGCACCGGCGCCGCCGCGCCGGGGCCGAAGCGCGAGCGCGCGTTGAGCAGGCCCGACAGCATCGCGACGAGGCTGATGAAGAACAGGTAGGGGAAAGTCACCCGGCTGAGCAGCACCGAAAGCTCGAACTTGCCGGGCACCTCGCCATATTCGCGCGCCAGCGCCCAGACGATCGCGGGCATGAAGATCATGCACACGCCGCTGAAGGCCAGCAGCACCCACAGGAACACGCTCAGCACATCATCGGCAAAGCGGGTCGCGGCCTCCTCGCTCCCCGGCTCGCCATCCTTGCCGTGGAGCGCGCGGCTGTAGAGCGGCACGAAGGCGACGCTGAAGGCGCCCTCGGCAAACAGGCGGCGGAAGGTGTTGGGCAGGGTAAAGGCGAGCTGGAACGCGTCCGCCGCCAGCCCTGCCCCCAAAGCGCGGGCGAGCAGGATGTCGCGGGCAAAGCCGAACACCCGGCTCACCGCGGTCAGCCCGCCGATGGTGCCGACGTTGCGTATCAGGCTCATGCGTCAGCCACCCTGCCTGCTGATGCGGCGATCAGGCGTTGCCCGTGACCGGCTTGATCGGCTCGCCACCTGCGGCCGCTTCGGCCTGACGCGCGGCGAGCTGCTGGGCGTAGATTCCGCCGAAATCGACCGGATCGACCATCAGCGGCGGGAAACCGGCATCGCGCACCGCGCTCGCCACGACCGCGCGGGCAAAGGGGAACAGCAGGCGCGGGGCTTCGGCATAGAGGAAGGCGTGGGCCTGATCCTCGGGCACGTTGCGCATCCCCACCAGCCCGCAATAGGCCAGATCGACGACATAGACCGTCCCGCGCTGCGAGGCGGCGGTCAGCGTCAGCTTGAGCGTCACTTCGTGCACGTCCTGCCCGGCGCTTTCGGCGGCGATGTTGAACTGCACGTCGATCTGCGGCGGCTCGGGCCACTGGAAGGCGTCGGGCGCGTTGGGGTTCTCGACCGACAGATCTTTCACATATTGCGTGATGATCCCCACCATCGGCGCGGTGTCGGCGCCATTGGGCACAGGGCCGGTGTCGAGATTGGTGAGCACGCCTTCTTCGTCGGCCATGATGTCGTCGTTCTTTCCAATGGATAGCTAGCAGGAATGGAAGGGCGGGGGTTGTGCGGCCCTTCCGATTGCGCAAGCCGCCTAGCAGGGGCGAAAGCCTCCCGCAACCGCGCGGGCGTGGCCGCCCCGGCACAAGCCCTTGCGATTTCGCCGCGTGCGGCAACCTATTGGCCGTTGGCGAATTGTAATCCAACCCCATTTAAGGCAGGGTGGCATCCTTGGACAAAGGTGCGCCGTAGCTTTGCCTCTCTCGCCTACGAAGATCGGATCGGTATAGTGCTCGAAATCGTCATCCTCGCCATGGTCGCCGCCTTCCTGGGCCTGCGGCTCTACTCGGTGCTGGGTCGCCGGGCCGAGCAGGAAGAAGAGCCCGTGCCGCAGCGCTTCGAATCGGATGACAAGCCGGTCGGCATCCGCCCGGCCGCTGTCCCCGCCCCGGTTGTGCCGCCGCGCGCTGTCGAGCTTGAAGGCGTGATGCCCGCGGTCGAACGCGCGCTGCGCGAGATTTCCGCCGCCGACAGCAAGTTCAACCTCGCCCAGTTCCTCGAAGGCGCACGCGCGGCCTATCGCATGATCCTCGAAGCCTTCTGGAAGGGCGACCGCGAGACCCTGCGCGAACTCTGCGACGATGATGTCTACGCCGGCTTCACCGCCGCGCTCGACGCGCGCGAGGCGGCGGGCGAGACGATGGACAACACCCTCATCCGGATCGAGGAAACCCGCATCCATTCAGCCTCGCTCGACGGCAAGACCGCGCGCATCGCGCTGCTGTTCGTCGCCGATATTGCCGCTGTCACCCGCGACCGGGAGGGCAATGTGATTGCCGGATCGCTCGACGATGCGATCGAGAGCCGCGATGTCTGGACCTTCTCGCGCAATATCGCCTCGCGCGATCCCAACTGGCTGCTCGACGAAACCGACGAAGGCTGATCCGCAGCCGGGCCTCGCGCCTGCTGCACCATAGGGGAGTTGTCGATGCGCAGGGTGCTGGCTCTGGCCATGATGCTGGCGCTGGGGGCTTGCGGGCGGATCATTCCGCAAGGCAGCACGCCGCCGCCGGTTGTCACCGCGCCCTCCGCGCCGGTTGCAGCCAATGCCATGCTCGCCGGCATCGCGATCGGGCCATCGCCCGGCGCGCTCGATGTGAGCGATGCCGATGCGCAAGGCGCGCTGGCGAGCTTCATCGAATCCTGCCCGCGTGTCACCACCCGCGAGGATGCGAGCGGCCTCACCCGGCCCGATGACTGGAAGGGGCCATGCGCGCGCGCCGCAACCACGCCGCCATCGCAGGCGCGGGCGTTTTTCGTCAAGGAATTCAACATCGTGAAGGTCGGTGACGGCAAGGCCTTCGCCACCGGCTATTTCGAACCCGAGATCGCCGGCAGCCGCACCCGCCGCCCCGGATACGAGGTGCCGGTCTATGCCCTGCCGACCGATCTGGTGCGCGGCTGGCCTGACGATGTCCCCGCCGCCGAACGCACCGGCCGCCCGCCCTTGGGCCGCTATGACGCGCAGGGGCGGTTCGTGCGCTATTTCGACCGGGCCGAGATCGAGGACGGGGCATTGATGGGCCGGGTGCCGATCATCGCCTGGGCGGCCGATCCGGTGGAGTTCTTCTTCCTCCAGATTCAGGGATCAGGGCGGCTGCTGACGCCCGAGGGCGAGGTGATCCGCATCGGCTATGCCGGGCAGAACGGGCGCGAATATGTCGGCATCGGCGGGGTGATGCGCGAGCGCGGATTGCTGGGCGAGGGGCCGGGCAAATATTCGGGCTCGATGCAGGGGATCATGGCCTATATCCGCGAAAACCCGCGCGAGGGCCGCGATCTGATGCGGCTCAACAAGAGCTGGATCTTCTTCAAGGAATTGCAGGGCGATGGCCCCTTGGGCGCGCTGGGTGTGCCGGTGCGGCGCGGGTCTTCTCTCGCGGCGGACCCGGCCTTCGTGCCGCTGGGCGCGCCGGTGTGGCTCGACCTCGACCGGGCCGAGGCGGACGGGCTGTGGATCGCGCAGGACACCGGCGGGGCGATCAAGGGGCCGAACCGGTTCGACACCTTCTGGGGCGCGGGCGCGGATGCGCGGGTGATCGCGGGCGGGATGAGCGGGCGCGGAACCGCCTATGTGCTGATCCCCAAGGCGGCCGTCACGCGGTATCTCGAGAACCTGAGATGAGAGCCCCGCGCGGGCTTTCGGTCGGAGAGCAGGCGGCCTGGGCGCACCTTGCTGCGAGCGTCAAGCCGCTGCCGGGCAAGAAGCGCCCCAAGCCGCCCGCGCCTGCGGCAGCGCCGGTCGAGGCCAAGGCCAAGCCTGTCCCCGCGCCGCCGGGCAAGTTCGTCAAGCCTGCCAAGCCGGTGAAGCAACCCGCGCCGCCTTCGCCGCCGCCCCTACCGCCAGCGCCTTCAGCCGCGCCGGGCCTCGATTCGCACTGGGATCGGCGGGTGAAGGCCGGGCGGCTGGAGCCTGACCTGACGCTCGACCTCCACGGCCATACGCTCGATACCGCTTACGACCGGATCATGGCCGCGCTCGATCAGGCGCGCAGCATGGGCGCGCGGGTGGTGCTGGTGGTGGCGGGAAGGGAACGCCCGGTCGATCCGGCGGACCGCATGGCACGGCGCGGGGCGATCCGCGCCAAGCTGCTCGACTGGCTCGCCGCGAGCCGCCACGCCGATGCGATCACCGCGGTGCGCCGCGCGCATATCCGGCATGGCGGGGAGGGCGCGCTCTACCTCATTCTGCGGCGGCGGTGACGTCGCCATCCCTGGCGGGTCTTGCGCATCCCTTGTCGTGTTTTTGCGGCCTCCAGCCTGTTTCACGTGAAACAATCGCGGCTCAAGCCGGGGCGATCAGCAGGCGGGTGGCGGTGTCGGGGGTGTCGCGGGTGACGGTGAGGACGGCGCTGGACTGGCCCGCGGCCTCGGCCCGGTAGGCGCCGAAGGCGAGGCCTTCGAACAGCGCGAACCCATCAAAATCGGTCCGCCCCCGCGCCGCCTCGCGCCCCTGCGGGTCGCGCAGCACCACGGTGACGCCCGAGCGCGGGGTGCGCTGGTCTCCGGCGACCAGCACCACCTGCACCTCGATGCTGCCGGTGGGGCGCAAGGGCATGGAAAGATGGCGGATTTCTCCGGGCCGCAGTTCCAGCCGGTCGCCGCTGCGGGCGGGGCGCAGGGTGAAGTCGGTGAGGCTCGACAGCTGGGTTTCGACATCGACCGCAGGCCCGGGCGCGATCCCGCCGATCAGCACCGCGCCGCTGGCATCGGTCTCCTCGCGGCGCAAAGCTGCCCCGACGATGAAGCGGCCGCCTTCGACGCCTGCTTCTGTAGGATCGCGCGTGCCATCGCCGTCGTCATCCACGAACATTTCCGCCAGCACGGCCCCTGACCGCGCGACCCCGGCAGGGGCGGTGCGCCAGCGATCGGCCCCGCGAAACAGGCCGAGGGTGAGGCCAATTCCCGCGCGCCATCCGTCCCCCTCGCGCCCGGCAGAGGCGCTGAGGCCGAGTGGGCCAAACTGGCGCGCAAAGGTCACTCCGCCGCCGATCCGGCCGCTGTCGGCCTGCCAGTCGAGATCGAGCGCGAGGTTGCCCCCCGCCACGCGCCGCGCGGCGCTGATCGCGGCGCTGTCGATCCGCCAGCCGTTGCGGTCTGAGGCGGCAATCCCGCTGCGCAGCCGCCATTCGCCCTGCCGCGCCGTCACCCCGAGCGCGGCGGTGCCGAGCCACGGGGCGCTCCCCTCGCGCACGGCGCCAAAGGCGAGGTTGGCCTGCCAGTCGGCCATCGGCAGCACCAGCCGCGTGGCGGCAACCTCGCGCGATCCGCCGCGCCGCAGCGCGCCGCTTTGGTAACGCGCCTGCCAGGGGAGGCTGAGCCGCCCAAGCCCGATGCGGCCCTGTCCGCTGATCGCCATAACCCTTTCAAATTCGCGCACCTGCGGGGGCAGGCCGGGGCCATCGTCGCGGCCATGATCGGCAAGGTCGAAGGTCACATCCTGCGCCCCGATCCGCCGCGCCAGCCGCACCGCGCCGCCCAGCCCGCCTTCCCGGTCGCGTGCGCCGGTCACCGCCCACAGTCCGCCGCCGAGCGACCCGTTGAACCCCACCGCCACCGCCGGATCGCCCGCCGTCCCGGCGCGCAGATCGAGCCGCGCGGTGAGATCGCTCGCCATGCCCCAGTCGAGGCTGGCGAAGGCGGTCGGCCCGGCGGGCTCTCCGGCAAGGCTCTCGCCCAGCAGCGGGCGGCCGCCATCGACCACGCCGAAGCTGTAGCCGACCTCGTTCTCGGCGTTCATCTCGGTGCCGACGAGGCGCGTGAAGACCTGCTCGTCCACCTCGCCATTGGGGCCGTAGAGGCGCACCACCCAGCGGTTCTCGCCGATGCGCACGGGAATGTCGCCAAACTGCCATTGCCCTGCGGCATCGCCTTCGCGGGTGACGGCGACGAGGCGTTCCTCGTGCCACAGCTCAGCCTCCCAGCCCTGCGGGAGCGGGCCGGTGAGGGTGATGGTGTCGACCAGATCGGCCCGCCACGGCGCACGGCTGGAGACCACCAGCCCGCGGCCCGACAGCGCATCGGCGATCAGCGGCTGCGCGGGCGCGGCAATGTCGCCCAGCGCCAGGCTGCGCGCCTTGAGCGGGCCGAGCAGTTCGGGCGTGTCGCGCGCGTCGGAGAGGGTGAAGCCGGGGGTGATCCGCCCATCCTGCGTGGCCGCGAGGCTGAGCCGCCCCGCCAGCCCCAGCACCGCGCCGCTCGCCAGCACGCTGCCGGAAATCTGGCGGCCCTGCGGGGTCAGCGCGATCCCGGCGCCAAGGTCGGCGCTCCACAGTTCCACGGTGCGTTCCGGGCGGGCGAGCAGGGCGTAGGCGGGGCGCGCCGTCTCGGGCCGCAGCCGCGCCTGACGCTCCTCGCGCGCGAGCCGCATCAGCACCGGCAGAGCGGCGCTGGGGGCGAGGGTGAGGCGTTGGCTGACCGTGTCATGAGTCAGGCTGGCGGGGAGATAGGCCGGCACATCGGCCAGCGGCAGGCACCCGCCCGAGGGGCTCGGCAGCAGCGCGGCAGCGGGGATGGTAACGCTGCGGCGCGGTTCGGGCAGAGCAAGAGTGATGTCGGCGGTCTCGCCCGGCTGCTCCCACGCCAGTTCGAGCGCATCGAGCAGCGGGGCAATCGCCACGCAGGCGCCCGCGCCGGGGCCGAGATCGTGCAGCGCGATGGTGTCCGCGATCAGCCTGCCGTCGGCGAAAAGGGCCGGAAGGGCGAGCCCGTCAGCGGCCTGACCGGCGCGCTCGCTGGCGGGGTCGTTACCGAACAGCCGGTCGAACAACCCCCCGTCCGCATTGGCGTCGGCGTTCTGCGCCCGAACTGGGGCAGCGACGGCTCCCACCAGGCCGGCTGCACACAGCAGCGCGAGCAGCCAGCGCAGCGGCCTGAAGGGGTGGCGGGACATGGGTGATTACCGGGCCGGGTCATGGCGTCAGAGCGCTGCGGTCAGACTGGCGAGGCGCTTGCCGACAGTCGCCGGCTCGCCCGCGTCGGTCGAGGTGTAGTCGATCCGCACGCGCTTGCCGGTGAGCTGCGCGCGCACTTCGGGCGGCAGCGGCACGATCACATCGCGGCTGGTGTTGGGCACATAGATCGCGACGCCGCGCACCACCCAGGCGGGCTCTTTCGCGCCTTCGGGGGTGAAGCTGACATCGCCATAGGTGGAACGCGTGCCCGAACGGGTCAGGCGCACCACCAGCTGATCGGGCGCGTCGGCGGCCATTGCGGCCGTATCCATGGTGACGCTGGCGTCGAGGGTGCCGACCCGCAGGATCACGGGGATGGTGATCGAACGGATCGCGACCAGTTCGATCGAGAGGCTGTTGTCGGTGTTCGCCTCGCCCGCGATCTGGGGCGTGCCCGCGCTGACGGGGGCCGACATCAGGCGCAGGTGCGAGCGGTATTCGCCCGCAGCCAGCGTGCCCGGCGCATTGGCCATCACGCGCACCACCTGGCGCGCGCCCGGCTCCAGTACCAGCTGGCGCGGGGAATAGCGCAGCTTGTCGTCGGCGAAGAGTTCGCCCTCCTGCGGGGTCGGCGCATCTTCAAGGCTGCCATCTTCGCGCATCCGGCGGTTTTCGATGGCGATGCGGAAAGCCGCGGTTTCGGTGCCCTTGTTGACGAGAACGAGTTCGGTCGAGCGCGCCTCGGGGGTCAGCACCACGCGGGTGGGGGCGACCAGCAGTTCGGCGGCGGCAGGAACAGGGGCGGCTAGCACCGCGGCCAGCGCGGTGAACAGGGAAAAGCGGAACATGGGCTGAAGACCTTACATTGGCAGGGGTTGGTCTTGGACGTGGCGCAGGGGATCCAGGAGCCGCGCGGGGGGGCGCGGCTCCCTTCTCCCCCTGCCAGGGATCGGCTTACTGGTATTCCACCGCGACGGTGAAGCTGCCGGTGTACTTGCCGGCTTCCTGACGGACGCCGACGTCGAGCGTGCCGCCGACGGTGAAGCTGTCTTCACCCTTCAGAAGCTGGCCGCCGTCCTTCGAGCCGTTGAAGTCCGACACGCGCATCGCGGTGCCCTTGTCGTTGACGATCTTGATCTCGCGGGGGAGCGAGATCGTGTAAAAGGCGTCGGCTTCACCGGTCACCGCGAAAGCCGCGGCGGTGTGGTCGGCGGTCAGGCAGGTCAGCGCCGGGCCGCACTTGCGGCTGCCGTCGGCCAGCACGACGACGCTGTCGGCGACGGTGGTCGAAGGCGCGATGGTGCCGAAGTAGAGGTCGGCCGTGTTGCTGATTTCCAGCGGCGCGATGATCTTCGCGCCAGCGCCGGCGTCAGCCGACTGGGCCTGCGCCGAAGTGGCGGCGGCGAGCGAAGCGAGAACGGTGGCAACGGCGTAAATCTTGGTCATCTGTTTGGTCCTTTGGTCATGGTCTTGTCCAGCGGCGGTCTTGCCGTGGCTGAACCCCATGTGGCGGACCGGGCCGGGGCTGTCTTGATAACGCAAGGCTAGCCAGCGGCGCGGATGGGTTAACCGCGCTCGCCGCCGGGATAGCGGCGATCCCGAAGGAAGGGGGTCACCTATACGAAAGGATAAGGTTTCTCCGCCATAAGGCCGGATTGCGCGCCCCGTGCGCGTACACCACGCAAGGCTCCTGTTTGACGCGACCAACCAACCGGATTGCACATCATCATGCTTGAGCCCGATTTTACCCTGTTCCCGATTCCCGGCGATCCCGCCGAAGGGCCCGACGACCGCCAGCTGCGGCAGGAACGGCGCATCGCCCAGCTGATCGCCCAGACCACCACCGACGCCTTCGTCTGCGCCGACGGGGCGAGCCGCATTACCTTGTGGAACCGCGCCGCCGAAGTGATGTTCGGCTGGAGCGAGCAGGAAGCCCTGGGGCAAAGCCTCGACCTCATCATCCCGCAGGTGCACCGCAAGGGCCATCACGCGGGTGTTGCCCGGCTGCGTGCGCGCGGGGATACCAAGCTGGTCGGCCAGACGGTCGAAGTCCCCGCGCTGTGCAAGGGCGGGCACGAGATCCCGGTCGAACTCAGCCTTGCCATGTGGCCCGAGGATGAGGACGGCATCACGCCTGCCGGATTTGCTGCGATCATCCGCGATGTCTCCGCGCGCAAGCAGGCCGAGGCCGAGCGCGTCGCCGCCGAAGCACGCCTTGCCCGGCAGGTCGCCGCGATCGACGCCTCGGACGACGGCATGGCGCTGACCGATGCCGAGGGTCGCTTCATCTTCATGAACCGCGCCCATGCGGTGATGTTTGGCTATCCCGACCCGGACGCCCTTGTCGGTCAGCCGTGGAGCGTGCTCTACACCCCTGACGAGGCGCAGCGGATCAATGACGAGGTCATGCCGATCCTCTTCGCACAAGGCCAGTGGCGCGGCGAGACTCAGGGTCTGAAGGCGGATGGCGCGCCGCTCGAACAGGAAATCGCGCTCTCGCTCGCGCCCGAAGGCGGGATCGTCTGCGTCACCCGCGATGTCGGCGAGCGGCGCGGGATGGAGCGCGAGAAGGCACGGCTGCGCGAGCAGCTGATGCTGGCCCAGCGGCAGGAAGTCGTCGGCCAGCTGGCGAGCGGGATCGCGCATGACTTCAACAATCTGATCGCCGCCATCTCGGGCACGGCGGAGCTGCTGCGCCATATCGACGACAACCGCGTGCGCCACCACGCGCTGCGCATCCAGTCCGCCGCGACGACCGCTGCCGGGCTGGTGGAGAAGCTGCTGACGCTGGGCCGCCGGACGCCGCATCCCAAGCTGGTCGATCTGCGCCGCATCCTGTGGGACGTGCGCGATCTGGTTGCGCCCAGCCTCACCGATCCGCTCCACCGGATCGAGCTTGACCTCCCGCCCGCGCCGCTGATGGCGCTGACCGACGATACCGAGCTCAATCAGGTGGTGCTCAACATCGCTCTCAACGCCCGCGACGCGCTGCGTCCGGGGGGGACGCAGCGCATCAAGCTTGAAGTGATGGCGGCCGAGGGACGTCAGCCGACCGGAAAGCTGGTGCTCGGCTCGCTGCCGCAGGTGCCCGCCGCGCTGATCCGCATCAGCGACACCGGCATGGGCATCCGCCCGGAAGAGCTGGAACAGGTGTTCGAACCCTTCTTCACCCACAAGGGCGAGGCTGGCACGGGCCTTGGCCTTGCGGTGGTGGCGGGGATCATCGCCAGCAATAACGGCGCGCTGGCGATCCAGTCGTGGCCCGATTGCGGCACGGAATTCGAGATCTGGTGGCCGCTCCAGCCGAGTGCCAGCGCCGATCCGGCTGACGGCGGCGATGCGCCGGCGCGCTCCGGCCCGGGCCTAGTCGGCAAGGCGGTGCTGGTGGTCGACGATAATCCTGCGGTGGTCGATACGCTGGCCGCGATGCTTGAGCGGCTGGGGGTCGAAGTCGGCCCCTGCATCGATCCGCACGATGCGATCGACACGCTGAAGGATGATCCCGCAGGCTGGGATCTGGTCATCACCGACTATGATATGCCCGCCATGAACGGCGCCAGACTTGCCCAGCAATTGCGCAAGATCCGCAGCGATCTGCCGATCCTGCTGCTCACCGCGCTCCCCCGCGTGCATCAGCTGCACCAGGGGCCGGAGGGCGTGTTCGATGGCGTTCTGGGCAAGCCCACCAGCGCCGCACGGCTCGCCACAGCCGCCGCGGGGGCGATTGCGGCGGCGCGTGAGAGGAATTCCTGATGCGTATCCTGATAGCCGACGACCACGAATTGCTGCGCGACGTGCTGCGCTCCTACCTCGAGGCCGAGGGCGGCTTTGCGGTCGATACCGTCGCCGATCTGCCCACCGCACTCGCCCGCATTGCCGAGGCCGCGCCGCCCTATGATCTCGTGGTGCTCGATTACGGGATGCCGGGGATGGATGGCTATGCCGGGCTCGATGCCGCGCTGGCGGCGAGCTTTGGCCGGCCGGTGGCGCTGATGAGCGGGCTTGCCCCGCCGGGGGTGGCCGAACAGGTGCTGGCGTCAGGCGCGGCGGGCTATCTGCCCAAGACGCTGCCCGCGCGCTCGCTGGTCAACGCGATCCGCTTCATGGCTGCCGGCGAGACCTATATGCCGATCGACCTGCACCGCCCCTCGCAGGCACCGGCCGAGACCGCCTCAGGCCTGTCGCCGCGCGAAAAGCAGGTGCTGGCCGGGCTGTGCGCCGGGCAGGCCAACAAGGAAATCGCCCGCGACCTCGACCTGCGCGAGCCGACCATCAAGCTCCACGTCAAGCTGATCTGCCGCAAGCTCGGCGCCAAGAACCGCACCCACGCCGCGATGATCGCGCGCGAACGGGCGCTGTGCTGAAGGGCGTCCTATCGGGGGTCACCCGCAGGTAAGCCTGCCCGTGCCCGCGCCTCGGCACGCTTGCGCTCCTGCGCTTGCTGCTGCTCGCGGGCACGCTGTTCAGCCGCCTTTTCGGATGCATGACGCTTTCTGGCCGAAGCAATACACTGTTGGCGTATCGTTTCGCTTTGGCCCGTATCTCGCACATTCTTGTAACGCTTGCGGCTTTGAAATGCCTCTTCGCAAGCCTTCAGGTTGATCTCGAGCCATTCGTCCGCTGTCCGGCGTTGCGCCTGAACCGGAGTGGGGGCGAGCGCTAAGAGCACCAAAATCTGAAGCAACCACCGCACTGGTCGTTCCCTTCTTCCCTTTTGTCTATAGGATCACGGCAGCTCCACGCTCGGGATGGACGACTGGTCGGCGTAGGGGTCTTCCTCCTCCGCGAAGAAGGCGGCCGAGCCGATCGTCACGTCTGCCACGCTCGCCATCACCGGGCTTTGCGCAACCGCGCGGCCGGGCAGGGCGCCGGTCACCACCAGCCGCGTGGGCATCAGCGAGCGTTCGCCCGACACCATGATCGCAGCCCCCATCGGGATCAGCGGCGGGCCGTAGTTGAAGGCCACCGCCCGCCCGTCATTGGCAACGACGCGCAAGGGTTCGAAATGGAACAGGATCTGCCTTGCGACGGCATAGCCCAGCTCCTCCTGCAGCTGCGAGAACACCGTGCGGCCCGATTGCGACTTCTGGAAGGTCGCGTTCCCGGTCTGCATCATGGTCGAGACGTTGAAGCTTTTGGTCAGCGCGCCGCCATAGACGATGTTCCCCTTGGCATCGCGCACCTGATAACTGACGCTGACAAGGATGTTGTCATTGGCTTCCGAGGTGGAATCGCTGTCGTAGGAATTGTTCTCGTAGCCGAAGTCGGTGAGGAAGCCGTCGACCGAATAGGTGCCGTCGCCCGGATTGACCGAGCCGTTGGAGGCAAGGGCGGATGCCATGGTGGTGCGGATGCGGGGGAAGTTCTGGGTGCAGATCTCGTTCAGGATCGTGCCCCATTCGCGCAGATAGGCCGAACTGCTTTCGCTCGAGGATTGGCGCGCGGCGCTGGTGCCGTAGGGCGTCCGCGTCACCGTGCCTGCCGATTGCGACGAACCTGCGGCTACGCCGACCTCGCGCTCCCATTCGGTGACGATGTAACGGCAGCTGTCTTCGGTGGTCCATTTGCCCACCGACAGCGAGCCCGCCTCGGCATTGGTGGCCCCTGCAAGCAGCATGGCGGCGAGCGTGGCTGAACGAAGATTGCGGATCATGGCTGGCATCCTTTTCGAGTGGAGAGGGGCTTCACGTCCTTGAAGCTTCAGGCCGCAACCGGGCGGGTTGCGGCCTGATCCGCGCGGCATCAGCGCTTTTTCTTTTTCTTGTCGGTCTTCCCCGGTTCCTGATTGGCATCGATGCTGGCGGTCGCGCCGACGGTGATCTGGCCCGCTTCCCCCTCGATCGCGCCGCGCGCGGTTTCGGCATTGGCGTTGGTGATCTTCACCCGGCCCAGAAAGGGGCCGTCCATCGTCAGCATCTTGCCATCCGAAAGGATTTCCTCCGAAGGGCCGAAGATCTTCACATAGGTTTCCGCAGGCAGGATGCTGTCGCCATAGTTAAACACCAGACCGCCGTCGGCCTGGATTGCGATGACCTTGATCGGGACGATCTTGAGCGCAAATTCCTTGGCCAGATCATTGGCAATGGCGCGCATCACCACCGGATAATCGACCGCGCCCCCGGCCCGGCGACATTCGCTGGTGAGCGATTTGGTGAGGCTCGCGGCATAGCGGATTTCCTGCGAGCCGATGTTCTTCACCACCACGTCGATGCTGACCGAGAAGGTCCCCGCCACGCAGCCGCCGGCAACTCCCTTGCCGCCCAGCAGGAGGCCGTCGAGCACGGCGCCGGTGACGTCCTTCTTCTCGCCGAACTGGACCGAGGTGATCGACCCTTCGATCGAGTAATCGAAGGACTCCGCCTTGGGCTTGACCCCCTTGGCCCCGCGCGTGGTCTTGCCGGCGCGGGCCAGCTGGGCTTCTTCTTCGGCCGAGGCGAAATCGCGCGAGATCACGGTGAACTTGCCGCTGTTGATCACCGCGGTGCTGATCATGTCGCGCATCTGGACGCCAAGGCCGGTCTGGTTGGGGTCCCTGAAATTGTAGACCGCAACCTTGGGCTGGCCGAGCGCCTGAGCGGTTGCGGCAGAATGAAGGCCGATCAGGGCCAGCACACCCAGAAACACGTGCAGTAGTCGCTTCATCATGTCCTCGCTTGTCGACGGGTCAGGCTTGCGCCCGGTGGTGGGGAGAGATGTGGGATCAGCATGAGTCGTTGCCGCAATCGATGGTGAAATCCTCGTCCTCGTCGCCGGTATCGCGGCGGCTGCTGCGGCGCTGCGGCTGCTGGACGATGGTGGATGGCGGCGGACGCTGCGCGGTGGGCAAGGGCAGGCGCTGGGGCGTGCCGGAGGGCTGCTGCTGCCCGGCGCTGATGTCCTCAAGCTCGCGCCGGGCGCGCCGCAGCGCTTCCTCGCCTCCGCCCTCGAACCCGGCGCTTGAGGGCACGCCGATGGCATTGCCGGGCATCGGGCGGCTTTCCGCCTCAAGCTGGTCGAGCGTGCGGGGCACGCCATTGCCGCTTGAGTCGATCCCGCGCGTGCTGGAAACGGGGCGGAAGGGGGTTCCGGTGGCCGGAATCTCGACCGTCCGCCCATCGTCGCCGCGCAGGGGCGGGAGGGCGGGAAGTGTGCTGCCGTTACCCGCTGTGCCGCCACCATCGCCGCTGCTGCCGCCGCCGCCGCCGCCGTTGCTGCCGCGACCAGCCGCGCCGCCGGGATCGGCACCGGCCGTGGGGATCATCAGCCGGTCGGCTGCGATCGCGCGCAGCATGAAGTCGCGCCACAGCCGCGCTGCTGCATCCCCACCGGAGATTTCCGGGTTGGCGATGCCGGTGTCATTGCCGAGCCATACCCCCACCACCAGCTCGCCGGCATAGCCGATGAACCAGGCGTCGCGGTTGTTCTGGGTGGTGCCGGTCTTGCCATAGGCGGGGACAGGCAGCTTGGCCGCCTTGCCGGTGCCCCCGTCGATCACCGCGCGCAGCATCGCGCGCATATCGCTTGCCGCCTGCTCTTCGAGCGGCTCGGCGGTCTGCGCAGCGGCGGCGCGGTCTTCCTTTTGCGCATCGGTCACCGGTTGCAGGCCATAGGGCACCACCCCGGCCTTGCCCGCCGCGACCCCGGCATAGGCCGCCGTCATCGCCATCGGCGATGCACCGATCGTGCCCAGCGCCAGCGAGGGGTTCATGTCCACCGCCCCGGTGATCCCGAAGCGGCGCATCATATCGACCACCCGGTCAGGCCCGACCTCTTCGAACAGGCGCACCGCGGCGACGTTGCTTGAAGAGGCAAAGGCCTGCGTGAGGCTGATTTCGCCCCCATATTGGCCATTGGCGTTGGCCGGACGATAATCGCCCTCGGTGATCGGGGCGTTCGACACCAGCGAACCGGGACGCATCCCGGTCTCGAGTGCGGCAAGGTAGGTGAACAGCTTGAAGGTCGATCCCGGCTGGCGGTTGCCGCTGGTTGCGCGGTTGAATTGCGAGCGGCTGTAATCCCGCCC
The DNA here is from genome assembly GCF_028621955.1 of Erythrobacter sp. BLCC-B19. Taxonomy (NCBI): domain Bacteria; kingdom Pseudomonadati; phylum Pseudomonadota; class Alphaproteobacteria; order Sphingomonadales; family Erythrobacteraceae; genus Erythrobacter; species Erythrobacter sp. BLCC-B19. Next base: position 630,212 of record NZ_CP117516.1, on the reverse strand, counting down.
GCCGATCATCGCCACCACCTCGCCATTGGGGCGCATCGCCACCAGCGCGGCTTCGACCCCGTCATAGGGCAGCGCGCGGATGGCCTCTTGCGCGGCGATCTGGAGGCGTGCGTCGAGCGTGGTGGTGACCCGCTGCTCGGCATATTCGCGCCCGACCATCGCGCGCGCATCGGCCATCACCCAGTCGGAGAAATAGAAGCCCGTCTTCTGGGGCGGATCGCGCCGGATATCGAGTTCGGCAATGGCGGGGAGGCCATCCCGGCCGGGCGGGAGATAGCCGGCCGCCTGCATCGCCTCTGCCACCCGCATTGCCCGTTTGCGCGCCTTGGCCTCGTTGCGCGCCGGATCATAGGCGCTCGGCGCCTGCACCAGCCCGGCCAGCATGATCGCCTGTTCGAGCGTCAGCCGCTCCGGCTGGCGGCGGAAATAGTGGAGCGAGGCGGCGCGCAACCCGTAAACATCCTGTCCGAACGGCACCATCGAGAGATAGCGTTCGAGGATCTGATCCTTGGTCAGCCACATCTCCAGCCATACCGCAATCGCCGCCTCGCGCGCCTTGCGGCCGTAGCCGGGATCGGGATTGCCCGTCTCCGGATCGCGCAGATAGGCGTTCTTGGCGAGCTGCTGGGTGATCGTGCTGCCGCCCTGACGCGGCCCGCCGGTCAGGTTGTTGTAAAGCGCGCGGCCGATGCCGATGGGGTCGATCCCGATGTGGCTCGGGAAGCGGCGATCCTCGATCGCGTAAAAGGCCTGCGCGACGTGCTTGGGCAGCTTTGCCACCTCCACCGGCCGATCCATCCGGTAACCGGCCTCGGCAAAGGGCACGCCCTCGCGGGTCAGCAGGATCAGGCGGCCCGGCACCATCGGCTGCGCCGAGGCCGCGATCGGGACAGTCCACCAGAGCCACACGGTAACAGCGACAAGAAACGCGGCAAGTAAAGCTGCGCTTATGACAGCAACACGACGCAAGCGTTGCCAGCCCGAGCGAGTTGGCGCGGCAAATCCTTCGGCTTTTTGACTTGCCCCTTGCAACATAATGGAATCGCTTGCCCCTTGGGCAAAACGTGGCAACTCGTTAGCAGGGTGTCAAACGCAAACTCATGGTGGCAGGGGCAGTTAAACTTGTCGGGCAGGCCTTGCCGCACTTGGCAGCGCAGCATCAGCGCGCGGATCTGATGTTGCGCAGGCGGGCGGGGCGGGCTGCGCTGCTGCCAATTGCGGATGAAGGCAGGCCCGCACCGCAAGTAAAGTTCTTCATTCGTGCTGACCAGCCCAAGTCATTCTGACGCTGGTCATCGGCAGGTGGGCGCGTAAGCTAACACGAAATTACTGTTTTTTGTCGCATTTCGCCAATCTGCTTTGGTGGGTCGAGGTGATGATAAGGGCATAAAAATCACACGGTCGTAACGTGGTGGGCTCTATCCTGAAAATGCGCGCGTGATCCGTCCAACGGACGGATGTGGCTATCGGGAAACGGCTCTGATCTTCGATCGTGAGGTTTTCCGATGGCCGTAGGTTTTGCTCCAGGCGCTCCCAATCCGATACCGGTCACGGCGGCTCAGCCGCATGACAAGCCGAACGAGCCGTGGGAACTGCGCTTCAGCCGCTTTGTCAACGAAGGCGGGGAGACTGGGGCGCATAACCTGACCGGCGGCGTGGGTCAGCGCGGCGCGGGGATCACCATCGCGCATCTCGATACCGGCTACACGCTGCATCCGGAACTGATGCACGGCGGCCGGGTCCGGACGCAGGACGCCCGCACCTTTACCGACCCGGCCCCGTCCTACCTCTCACTGAAGAACCTCCCGTCCTATCTTGAGCAGACGCTTAACGTCCATATCGGCGCCGGAATTGTCGTGACCAGCAACTCGGTGCAGATCACCGCCGGAGCGTCCGCGCGGGTCGTTTTTCCCGATAACGGGATCGATATGCTGCTCGGGCTGAACCCCAGCCACGGCTGTTCGACGGCGAGCCTGTTCATGAGCCCGGTTGCTGTTCCGCCGGCGACCAATCCCGGGAACAACCCGCCCCAATATCCGGTGACGGCGCCGCAGGTCGCCGAGGGGCTCGGGGCGAACCGCATCGACATCATCGGAACCGCGCCCGAAGCGCAATACTTGCCGGTACGGGTGACGGATTCGGTCATGGTCGACCCGATCGTTGCCAACAACATGGCGACAGGTCTTCGTTATATCCTCGATAAGGCGAAGACCGATTCCAGCATCGGGGTCATTTCGATCAGCCTTGGAATGGCTGCCGGTGAGGCGTTGAAATATGCGGTGATCGAACAGGCGATCGGGGCGGTGGCAGACGCCGGAATCATCGTCTGCGCTGCCGCAGGGCAGACCGTGGAGGGTCATCATTCGCTGTTCGAAGGCTGGGCTCAGACAGCCGAAAGCCTTGCCGGCACCGCCAACCAGGGAAGCGCAGCGGCGCAGGAGGCGGCCCGGGTTGCGCGAATTGTCGAGGTAGTGGCCGACTTCACCGGCCTTGCCCTCGGTAGCAGCTACCCCACGATGAAGGCCTTGTGCGACGATCTGGTGGCAAAGGCCAAAGCTGCTGGGCGAAGCGCACAAGAGATTGCCCGGTACCTGCGCTTTCTTGAACTGCTGCTGGCCAACGAGGCGCGGGCAGCACGGATCATCGGGGGGCCGGCCTATCCCGGGTCGGATATCAATACGATCTGCTGCGCCGCTTGCGACGTTCACGGCAACCCCTTGAATACCGGACTTTACGGCATCGAAGTGGATATTACCTCGCCGGGCGTGCAGACCTTCAGCGCGCGCAGTGTGCTGAATGGCCAAGGCGGGGTCGATCATTTCGTTCATCGCAGCGACGGCACTTCCTATGCGACCGCAATTACCGCCGGGGCCTGCGCGCTTTGGCAGGCGCATCATGGACGCCAGAATCTCATCACCCGCTTTGGCAAGCACCTGATGGTTCACGCCTTTCGCTGGGCGCTCAAACATTCGGCGGCAACGCAGACGGTGACCGGGGCGCAGGCACCTTGGGATGCTGCGCGGCGCGGCTTCGGGATGCTCGATGCCGCTGCGCTGTTGCAGGTGCAATTGCCTGCCAATGCCAATCTGCTGATCGAAGCGCTGCATAATGAGGGCGTTATCGATGTTGTCACGCGGGCGCGGCTGCGCACGCTCTCTAACCTGAACTGAGGGAGCAAGTCATGCCCAGCGATCCCATGGCAAAAGTCCTCGTCGGTTTTGTGACCGAAGCGCTGCACTTCGTCTCGCCGATCATCGCGGCGACCGAATCGGTGGACGAACTGCGCGCGCTGCTGGCCGAGATGGGCTACGATCCCACCGCCGTCGACACGACGCAGCTGCAGAATGCGCTGGGCGGCATGAACCCGACGCTGCTGGACAGCCTTGAGGATGTGGTGACGGGCGGTCCGGATATGCTCGCCAGGCTCGGGGCGTTGCTGGGACGGATCAAGGATCTCGACGGGCTGCCCGCCCTTGCCGACGTCGTCGACGATCCGGCGGACTTCTTTGACGAGCTGTTCGACCGGTTGTGCTACCGTTATATGCTCTCGCGCGCACCGATTTCCCTGACGGTGCTCGACGCTCTCGGGGTGCTGGCGACCAAGCCGATCAAGCCCAAGCCCTCGGACCCGGATGGGCGCGATGTGGCCTATACTTCGGTGCGGCTCAATTGGGACGTGCTGGGGCTGTTCTTCCGCGACAATCGGCAATGGGGGCACGAAATCTATGGCTGGGGGCCGACCCCTTCCGGCGGGCAGCCCAAGGCCTTCGATCACGTCAAGGCGATCACCAAGATTTCCAATATCGTGCGGGCAACCCACCTGGCGATCGTCTATAACCAACCGCTCAGCGCGGCGGAAAAGGCGCAGTTCCTGCAAGGCGCGGGCGGCGATGAAGTACTGCGCATGAACCTGCCCTTCAGGCAGGACGATTTTGCCGGCTTCCGTCCCGATGGCACCCCCGAGTTCCGGGACGAAATCGGGTTGTCGCTGCTGCCCTTCGGCGATCTGGCGCAGCCCGATGATCTGGGGCTGGCCGTCGGGCCCTATGCGCGGGGCGGCGACGACATGACCATCCCGCTGAGTCCCGAACTGGATCTCAGGCTGAAGGCCGGAGTGGGAGGCACGGGCGGGGCCTATGTCACCATCCAGCCGGACGGTCTGGATGTGAAGGTCGGCGGTGCGGTGGACGCGCAGTTCGAGATCAGTGCGCTCTACAAGCAGGCTGACGGCGCCCCGACATTCCTGATCGGCGCGGAGGGCGGCACCAACATCCGGGTCGACCGCATCCTTGGGACAGTCGGCGGATCGATCACGGCGGCGAGCGCGGGAAGCGGCACTGGCGATCTGTTCGTTGCAGCAGGTGTCGAAGGGCTGGCGGTCACGATTGACATGGGCGAGGACGGGCTGCTGTCCACGGTCATTCCCGAACCGGTCGAAATCGACGCGGGCGACATCCTGCTGGGCTGGCGCACCGGGCGCGGGGTCTATTTCGAGAGCGGCTCTTCGCTGACGGTGACCGTGCCGCTCGATCTTGCGCTCGGGCCGGTCAACATCTTCGAGGCGACGCTCGCGCTGGACTGGTCGCAGGACACGCGCATCGATTTCATGCTGACGGCCGATCTCACCATCGGGCCGGTCTATGCCTATGCCGAGAATATCGGGGTCTCCGCAACAGTGACCCCCGCGCCGGCGGGCAACGGGCTCTTGGGCAAATACGATCTGGGCTTCGCCTTCATCCCGCCCACGGGTTACGCGCTGTCACTCGATGCCGGGGTGGTCAAGGGCGGCGGGTTGCTGAGCGTGCGCGAGGATGAGTATCGCGGTGCGCTGGCGCTCAAGTTTGCAAGCTTCGGGCTGAGTGCCTTCGCGATCCTCAACACCCGCCTGCCGGGCGGCCGGTCGGGCTTCAGCCTGGCGGCCTCGCTGTTCGCCGACATCAATGTGCCGCTGGGCTATGGCTTCTTCCTGAGCGGTCTTGGCGGGGTGATCGGCATCAACCGCACGATCGACACCGACGCCTTGCGCGAGGTGCTGTTTGCCGGGCGGCTCGACAATATACTGTTCCCGGTCGACCCGATTGCCAGCGCGGTGACCATCCTCGATGACCTTGCCGCGATCCTGCCGCCGCGCGAAGGGCAGCACCTGTTCGGCCCGGTGGCGCGGATCAGCTGGGGCGTGCCGCAGATCATCGATATCAAGCTGGGCGTGGTGCTCGAAGTGGGCACAGAGTTCCGGCTGCTGATCCTCGGCGGCATGGGCCTCAATCTGCCCGATCGCAACGTCGCGCTGGTGGCGCTCAACCTGTCGTTTTTCGGCGAGATCGACTTCACCGCCGGGACGGTGAGTTTCGACGCCACGCTGGAGGGCAGCCGCGTGCTGGCCTTTACCGTGACAGGCGACATGGCGCTGCGCACGGGCTGGGGGCAGGGGATCACCCATATCGCCAGCTTCGGCGGCCTCCACCCGCGCTATCCGCGCCCTGCCAATCTGCCGGAACTGCGGCGACTGTCGATCGCATTCGGCACCAACAACCCCAAGATCACGCTGTCGGCCTATCAGGCGATTGCGCTGAATGCGGTGATGTTTGGCGCGCGCGCGGATCTCTACGCCAAGGGGCCGGATATCTGGCTGCTGGGACAGGTCGCCGCGCGCGGGTTCATCGCGTTCGACGCGCTGGTCTATTTCAACCCCTTTGCCTTCGATGTGATGCTGGCCGGCGGGCTTTCGCTGCTGGTCGACGGCAAGGAGCGCGCCTCGCTCGGTTTCCGCCTGTCCTTGCAGGGGCCCAATACCTTCCGCATTTCGGGCAAGGTATGGGTGACGATCTGCGGGATCGACGTCGATTTCGGCATCACCCACACCTGGGGGCAGAAGCAGACAATCGCGCTGCCGCAGGTGAGCGCCGTGGCGGAGCTGCGCAATGCGCTGGAGAAATCGGGCGGCTTTACGCCGGTCGAGGATACCGGGCGGCTGGGCGGGGTCAGCTTCGCCGTTGCCGAAGCCGGCGCGGTGCTGATCGATCCGGCCGGTGGGATGCGCCTGTTCCAGAACGCGGTGCCGCTGAACCTTGCCATCGAGAAGATCGGCGAGGCGGTGGTGACCGGCCCGCGCAAGGTCGATCTCGAAGTCCTGCTCGGCGGGCAGAAGCAGACGCTCACCAATGAGACGGCAGAGTTCGTGCGGAGCCATTTCTTCGCCACCGACGATGCCGCGCGCCTGCGCCTACCGAGCTTCGAGACACACAAGGCCGGCTTCGAAGTCGCGCCCTCGTCGCTGACGCTGTCGGCTGCCACGCCGATCATCGAGGACTATGCCTATGAGGTGATCGAGATCGAGGCCGATCCCGAGGTGCCGAGGCCTGCCCGCATCAACCCGCGGTTTGCGATCAAGCAGCCCTTTGCCGACCGTTACACGCGCGAGGCCTATGGCCTGTCGAAACGGCCCGCGACCCGGCTGCCCGATGTCTACAGCGCGCTCGCGCCGGTCGCCGTGGCACCGCAGGGCTTCGTTTCGGCTGACGTGGTCGAACGCGCGGTCAGCGCAAAGGTATCGGTGGCCGAGCTGCTCGAACGCGAACCGGCATGGGGAACCACGCTTGGCGCGATGGCCTTCGAGACCGAGCGATCGAGCCGCTTCGCCAATGACAGAGTGCAAGGATATGTCGCCGGTGCGGCGGTGCGGGGGAGGATCTGATGGCCGGTCGTTTTGGCTTGTTGCCGCACGCGCGCACCGCAATCGCCAGCCAGACAGCACGCAGCGGGGTGCGGCTCACGTCGAGTTTCGAGGTCAGGGTGCTGGGCGACGGCGCGGTTCAGGGCGCGCCGGTGCCGATGCCGGTCAGCCTGCGCGGGCCGGGCGATGTCACGGGGATCGCTGCGGCGCAGATCATCCGCTGGGAACCCGAGCCGGGCCAGCGCGGGTTCGAGCCGAGCTATTTCCCCTTCGTCGAGTTCATGGACGTCGACCTGCCGTGGCGCTTCTCGCTGACGATCGGCAATCCCGCCCGGCTTACGCCCTGGTTGGCGCTGCTGGCGCTGGCCGATGACGAGGTGCAGGCGCTCGATCAGGGGCGGGCGCCCCTGCCGCGGATCCTCGTGAAGTCGGCCGCGCGCAGCCTGCCCGATCCGGCGCAGGCCTGGGCGACGGCTCATGTGCAGGTCAACATGGACGACGCAGGCAGCCGCAGCGCGGCCCAGATGCTCGCGGATGACCCGGGCAACGGCTTCTCGCGCCTGCTGTGCGCCCGCAGGCTCGCCCCCCGGACGCGCTATCAGCTGTTTGTGGTGCCCCTTTACGAAGCCGGGCGGCTCGCAGGGCTCGGGCAGACGGTTGCTCCTGATGTGGCTGACACCTTCGCATGGACATTCGGCAGCAATGCATCCGTGGAACTGCCCTATTACGCTCATAGCGAACTGACCACCGACGATGGTGCCAATGTCGAACAGCTCCTGCGCAAGCTGCGCGCCTTCAGGGCCGATGCCGATGACGAGCCCGGCGCGCCGCAGCGGGCGCTGGCTGACCGGACGCGCTACTATGCCGACAACACCGGCCCGAGCCGCAGTTTCGAGATCCAGACCGCCTTGGTGCAGGCCGATCATTCGCCCGAAGGCTACAACACCGATCCGGCGCTGGCCCAGGCGATGGCGGCCACGCTCACCGAAGTGATCGCGGGCGAGGGGGCTGACGCTGATGATGACCCGCTCGTCGCCTTCCCGCCCTATGGCTTCCGGTTCCGGCTGGAGACCGGGGTGCAGCCCGCACGCGCGGCGCAGGGCCGGTGGTTCGACCGGGTCAACCTCGATCTCAAGATGCGCCATGCCGCCGCGCTCGGTGCGCGGGTGGTCGAGGAGAATCAGGACACCTTCATGCAATATGCATGGGATCAGTATGACAGCCTGCAGGAGGCCAATCAGGCGCTCCGGCAGCTCGGGCTGGCCCATGATCTGGCGCAGCGGCTGAGCGCGAAGCACCTCGCCAAGCTGCCGCCCGATATCGTCACCGTGCTCGCCGAGCCGTTGCAGCCCTATGTTGCGCTCGACAAGCGCGACGGTGGGCTCACCATCGCCGATACGCTCGCGAGCCATGGCTCGCCCGCGGCCTATGCTTCGATTGGCTTGCGACGACTGGCATCAAAGCGCCCCGTGCGCGTGGCGGCCGATAGCGGCACGGGCGCGGCCAGAGGGGCGGGCTGCGTCGTCCCGGCCCCGGCGATGAAGGGCGATCGGGACGCGCCGGACACGGCCAAGGGCTTGGCGCCCGCGGCGTCCCCGTTCATCAGAGATGGCAAGCTCACCGACGAGGTGGCCGGGCTGTTCATCAAGCGCTTCGGGCCCGAAGTGCAGGTGCAGCGGCCGATGCAGCATGGTTTCAAGGTTACCGCGTTCAGCGCCGCGACCTTCGCCGCTGCGGCTGTGCGAACGGTGGAACTGCTCCCCGGGCTGAAGGCGGACTTTCTGATCCGCGGCCTGTCCGAGGCTGAAGCGCAGGTGCCTGCTCCGGTGTGGCGTTCGCCGCGTATTCCCGTGCCGCTGGCTGACCGGCTGACCGCCGTGGCGCGCGGCGCGATCCTTTCGGGGATCGGCGATCTGCCGGACAACACGGTGGCGATCTTTGCCGAGAACCGGGCCTTTATCGAGGCCTTCATGGTCGGAGCCAACCACGCCATGAATGACGAGCTGCGCTGGCGGGAATTCCCGGCCGATATGCGCGGCACGATCTTTGACCGGTTCTGGAACCGCGCCGCAGCGCCTGACGACACCGCCAGCGCCGACATTGCGCCGATCCATAGCTGGGTATCGTCGCTGGGCAGCAATCCCAATCCGGCCAATCCCGACGGCAATCCGGCGCTGGTGATCGCGATCAAGGGCGACATCGTGCGCAAGCTCGGCCTGCCGCACATCGTCATCAACGAGAGCGCGGCGGCCCAGTGGGCGCCGGGGCAGGGCACGGATTACGAGGCTGCCTTCTTCGGCAAGACCTCGCGCGATCTGATGTATGTCGGGTTCGATCTGCCCAATGCGCGGGTCTTGCAGAACCCCGGCCATTTCCGGCTGGTGATGTACGAGCCGATGGGGCGGCTGCGGTTCGGGCTCGATGTGGGTTCGGCCAAGGTGCGCCATGAACGGCTGGCACTCGGCGCGCGCAGCCTGCCCTTTGCGATGCAGCACCGCAGCATCGACAAGCGGCTGATGCCGCCCGCCCCGGCGCTGGCGATCCGCCCGCCTGCGGCCCCAGCGCTGACGGACTGGGACCAGCTGTCCTGGGAGCACATGACGATCGGCGCGTCCGATTATGTCGATTTCCGCAGCACCCTTGCGCCGCTGGCCGGAGCCGACCTGTGGGGCACGGGCAAGACATCGGCGAGCCTTGCCCGCAGCTTCTGGCAAAAACCGCTCGCCGGGGTTGTGCCGTTCACGAGGATTTTGCCATGAGACCGCCGACGCGCCGCCCCGGAGGGATCCTCCGCCCGACCATCGTCCGGCCCGGCACCGTGGTGCCCTCGCCGACGCCAGCCCCCACCCCCTCTCCCGCGCCGACACCGACGCCCGCGATGCCCCTTGATCCGACCGTGATCGGGGGCAGGGTGATCCGCAATCCGGCAAGACCGGGGGTGGTGATCAATCCCGGCATCGCCATCGATCCCGGTCTGGTGCAGGCCGCGCTCCAGTCGGTCGACCCCTTGCTGCTGTTCCCGATGCGGCTCGAATACCGCGTGGTGCGGCGCAAGGAGCCGGTGACGGTGCTCGACAGCGCGGAGGCGGTAGGCCTCATCAAGAATGCGCGCACAGCGCCGGTCGGACGCACGGCCGCAGAACGCGCGAAGTTCGCCGCCCATGCGGCCAAGGTGCGGCGCGCGCAGGAAGAGGCAAGACCCGGGCTCGTCCAGAGCAAGACCGAAACCGAAGACCACATCTGGTTCCGCTGGTATCCTGACAGCAATTTCTCCGAATCCGGCGTGGCCGCCATCACGCCCGAGGAAATCGCCGCCCGCGATGCCTTTCTGGCTGCGGATGCTGCCCGCGCGTGGCCTGATCTGAGCGATGAGCGGGTCAATCAGGCGTGGCAGTCCTTTGCCGGTGCGGTGGGGCTGGTGCGGGCCGTGCATCTGATGCGCAGCATGAACGATGCGGCTGATCCCGACTGGGCGGCGCGGGTAGGGCGGATCGCGGCGCTGCCTGATCGCGTCGCGCTCTATGCCATCAAGGACGGTGCCCTGACCCCGCTCGCAACAGGTGCGCCGATCCCGGCCAACGGCTCGGCCGGTGGGCCTGCGGGCGGGGCGGGCCCGGTGTCCTATGCGCCCGGCCAGATCAACGCGATGGAATGGCTGACCGATTTCAACGCCGCCATTGCCGAGGGCATGGGCCTGCGCCTGACCGATCAGGCCAAGGTCAAGGCCGCTCTTGATGCCGACTGGATCGTGGCCGTGGGCCTGCACAAGGGCGCAGCCGAGGCCGAGGTCGATGCACTGCTGCGTGATCGCATCGCCAATGGCGAGGCCGAGATTCTCGCGCAGGATGCGCCGACCAACAACTCCCCGACCGCGACCACCGGCTATCGCCGGCAGGTGGCCGATGCCGTGGCCGAGACTGCGCGGCTTGCGCCGACCGGGGCCGTTCCGGCAAGCGGCGCGGCCGGGCTGCTGGCCGAAGCGCTCGGCCTGCCGCCCGGCACGCTCGACCGGCTGGTGAACGCCGCCGACCCGGCCTTCGCCGATGCGCAGGCGATGATGCACGTGATTGGCCCGGCCTTGCTCGACGGGGCGATGGACGGCGAGACGGCGATCGACGGGGTGGACGAAACCGAGTTTCTCGACGCGCTGGCCGCTGCCACCGTGGCGCGGGGCGCGCTCTCGCCGATGCGCTTTGGCAACAGCGCCTACGGCATCGTGCCGATGACGCTGACCAGCGAGTTGCGGCCCGACAAGGGGCCGGGCGCCGGGACAGTGCGCGCCGCGGTTGAAACCTACATGGCCGGGCGCGTCAATGAACTGCGGCCCTTTGCCGTCAGGCAGGCCGAAGCCACGGCCCTGCGGATTGCGCCCGATGATCCGCAGGCGTCTGAAAAGCTGGACGAGATCCTCAAGCGCAGCCGGGCCTCGGTGCGGTTGGATGTCTCGACCGGCGATGTGTCCAAGGGCGAGCTGATCGGCTGCCCGCACGTTCTGGGCCGCAAGCCCGAATACAAGCCCGAAGCCTATCTGCGGCGCTTGCGGGAAGATCCGATCAAGGCGCTCCCCGATCCCACCAGCGCGCAGCCGGAATGGCCGATGCTCTATCGCCTCGCCCGGCTGAGCCTGACGCTCAACACGACCGCCTATGTCATCGGCCCGGTGCCCGGCACCGGCACCCGCACGCGCGGACGGATCGGCGCGCTCGAAAAGGCGAGTGCAGCGGAAAAGAAGCGCGCCCGTCAGGAAACGAAGGAAGTGCTCGGCTTTTCGGTCGAAGCGCTCGGCAAGGCGCCAGCGGGCGCGCTGACCCGGATCGACGTGCGGGCAAAGGCGTTGATGCAGAGAGCAAATTCGCGCTTTGCGGCCGCATTGAAGCACCTTGAGGGGGTGGCGGCGCGGCCGCAAGGGGCGGCGCTGCTCGATACCTTGATGATGGAAACGCTCGACCTGTTCCAGCACCGCATCGATGCCTGGGCGACAGGGCTCGCCTATGCGCGGCTGCGTGCCGTGCGCGCCGAGAGCCGCGACCAGAGCCTTCATGCAGGCTGGTATGGCATGATCGGAAAGCTGCGCCCCACCGGGGTGACGCGCCAGCATGACGGCTATCTTCAGGCGCCCAGCGTTGCGCAGGCGACTTCGGCGGCGGTCATGCGCTCGGCCTATCTGCGTCACCGCGCGGATGGGGCTTTTGCCATCAACCTGCGGTCGGAACGCGCCAACCGGGCGCTCAAGCTGCTCGATATGCTGCGCAAGGGCCAGACCCTTGCCGAAGCGCTCGGGCTGCGCGGGGAGCGGTGGCTGCGCGACAATCGGGGGGCGGGCGAGATTCTGCCGATGCGGCAGGCCTTCCCGCTGCTGGCGGGCGGCTCCGATCCCTCCCCGCAACGGCTGTTCGACGGCCTGCGCTTTGTGAGCGGGCCGGTGCCGACGGGCAATGCCGTCCGCGCCGGACTGCACCGGGCGTTGAGCAATGATCTTGATGCGCTGAGCGACCTTGTTGTGGCCGAAGCGGTGCACCAGCGCGTGGCCGGATCGGTCGATGCGGCGGCGGCGTGGCTCGATGTGCTGTCGGGCGGCTGCGTGCCGGGCCGACCGGCGGTGCTGCGCACGCAGCGGTATGGGCATGGGTCCGAGCACCGCGTGGTGCTGTTGCTGCCAGAGGTCGATCCGGCGCAGCCCGTCGCGGCACGGCGCGGCGTTGCAGACCCGGCCTTTGCGGCGATGGCGCAGGCGCTGATGCCGACTTTCGGCGATGCCTATGTCGAGGTGACTGCGCGCATAGTCGACCCGCCGCAGGCGGCCGTGAGCCAGCGCTACGGGCTGGCTGCCGACCTTGGGCTGGAGCCGATCGACCTCGTGGTCGGCGGGCTGGCCGAGATCAAGGCGCGCGCCGGGCATCTGGCGCGCAGGGGCTGGATCGAGGGGGCGCAGCCCTTTGCCGCCCTCGGCCAGCTGCCGCAGGAGGGGACAGCGGCGGCGCTGGCGGCCGAGGTGATCTGGCAGTTCGACACGAGCGATCTGGAAACCCGGCTGAAGCTGACCGAACAGGCCGAGCGGTTGCGCAAGATCGGGCAATCGGCGCGCTGTCTCGACCCTGCCGATCTCAATGCCGCAGCCGATCCTGGACATGCGTTGAGCGAGCCTGTGGCGGCGCCGGTCTGGGCGGCGGCCACGGCCGATATGGCGGCCCGTGCCAAGGCACTGCTGCTGCGCGTCGAAGCGCACGCGCAAACGCTTGTTGCCGCGCGCACGCAGTTTTTCCGAGATGCCTATGCGGCTGAAGCGAACACTGCCACGCTGACCGAGGCCGAACAGGCCGCGCTGGCAGCACGGTTGCGGCGGCGCTGGTCGACCTTGCAGGCGGCGCTTTGGGATGGGGCCGGATACGGCCTTCCGCAGGCGCTGCGACTGCAAAGCGTAGGCGATATGCGCGGCAATCTGTGGGATGCAGAAAGCGGGGTGATCGCGATCGAGACCCAGCTCCACGACAAGGCCACCGGGCTGTCGCGGGCGCTGGCGAACGCGGCAGGCGCAGCGGGCGCGGTCGTTGCACCTTATCGCGCCGCGCTCGGCGACCTCACGGCTGCGATCCGGGCTGCGCTCGACGGCGAGGCCGTGCCTCTCGCGCCGGTGTTTGCCCGCTCCGATGCCGTCGCGCCCTTGCTCGAAGCCCCGATCCCGACCGCGACGGCGCTCGCCCGGTTTGCACCCGTGCGTAAAGCTCTCGGCAATGCAGCGGCACTGCTGGCCGGGGTTGCCGAGTGGCAGGCCTTCCCGGTTTCGAGCAAGGCCGTGCCCCCGCCCGATGCTGCGGAAGATGCGGCCGTCGAGCCCCCGGTGCAGCACTTCGGCCTGTTCCTTTCGGGCGATGCGAAGCCCGGTCAACGCAGCCACTTCAGCGGCTTCGTGGTCGATGACTGGAGCGAGCAACGCCCCAGCCAGACCCAGAATGCCGCCGTCGCGGTCAATTACGACAGCCCGCAGGGCGAGGCACCCAATTGCCTCATCCTGTGCGTCCCGCCGCGCACGGGCCAGCAGCCCTGGAGCGAAGAGCGGGCGGCGGCGATGGTGCAGGAGACGATCGTCTGGATGATGGTGCGCGCGCTTTCGGTGCACGATCAGGTCCAGCCGCACACCCTCCACCCCGGCACCAATGAGGTGCCGTTCAAGGGCGCGGGAACCCCGACCCCGCGCATTCCCGAAGCGGCCATGCTGTGGACCAAGATCCGGCCCGGATTGGGGTTCGACGGAGTGTTTCAGGCGGTGCCGGGAAGCCTTCCGGTCGACGCCCGATTTACCGCCAGCCTGGCCCAGCGCAGCGGCTTTACCCGGATCAAGGAATAGCGCCATGCCGGTCGAACCGATCAAGACCCAGCGGCTCCATGCCATCGACACCACACCCGACATTCGCGAGGCGCTTGAGGCGCGGGTCAAGGATCCCTTGTGGTTCCTCGCCCGCCAGTGGCAGACCGGCGAATTCGAGGCCGAGAACGGTGGCCGTCCGGTGCAAATCCATGCCGATGCCGAAGAATATGCCTTCGAAGCGCTGCAATTTGCAGGCGGCGGCGGGGCAGTGGTCGATCCGGCTGTGCCGCTCGATTTCCTGATCGAGGCCGAGACCGGCGGCAGCACCCCAAGCGCGCCCGCGTGGAACGCCTTGGCGCTGGAGTATGAATTCGGCCTGTCGGCCCGCGGCCACCAGTTCGCTGCAAGCGAGTATGACGGGCGCGCGCTCGACTGGCATGATTTCGGTCTGACCAAGCAGCACCGGTCGGCAACGCCTCCGGGCGCGGTGACGAGCATGACCATGATCCCCAACCGCTTGCGCTTTCCGGGCTCGCCGGACCCGCGCTGGTGGGCCTTCGAGGAGGGGGACGCCTATTTCGACACGCCCGAAGATCCCGAACCCAATATCCTGTCGATGCTGCTGCCGGAGTTTTCCTTTGTCGATGTCGATAACTGGTATCTGATCCCGGCGCCGATGCGGGCTGGCAGCCTGCGCAAGATCGCGGCGCTGCGGGTGGTCGACAGTTTCGGCGTGGTGACCCCGCTTGATCCGATCGTCGATGACCGGGCCGATGCTGACTGGGCGATGTTCGCCATCGACGGGCAGGGGCAGACGGCGGGACTGGACGGATCTGTGCTGATGGCACCCAATGTCGCCTTGCAGGTGGTCGAGAACGACGAGGTCGAGGAAGTCCGGTTCCTGCGCGATGAAAGCGCCAATCTGGTGTGGGCGTGGGAGCGGCAGATCGAGGGGCCGGATGGGCGCGCCATCGGCACCGGCAATGACGTGGCAGCGGCAGGCGGCGGGCCGCGCGCCACGGCCAGCGGTGCGCCGGAGTTCCGGCTTACGTCCGAGACCGCCCGTGCATGGATCCCCTATGTGCCGCGCCAGATCGATCCGCAGCCGGCGCTATCCGGGCAGATTGTGCTGCGCCGAGGTCGCACCGACGCGCAGGCCTCGGATGCCGCGCCGCAATATCGTTCGCTGATCGTCAGGGAAGCACGAAGCGTCGCTGAAGAGCAGATCCCGCTGACCCCGCTCCGGGTGCGCCGGGTTCATCGCTATGCCATCGGATCGGACGGGACGGCGCATTTCTGGATCGGCCGCGACCGCGAGATCACGACTTCCACCCCGCGCCCCGGCCTCAGGTTCGACTATCTGGAGAACTGGGAATAGGCCGCAGGGCCCGGTCGCTACTGCTCCTGCGCCGCCTTCCAGTCGCGCCGCAGCTTCTTGGCGAGGCTCCACTTGTGGACTTCGGTCGGGCCGTCATAGATGCGGAAGGCGCGGATTTCGCGGAACATTGTCTCGACGATGGTCTTGTCGGTCACACCCGTGCCGCCCATCACCTGGACGCATTTGTCGGCGACCCGCATCAGCGCCTCGGATACCGCGACCTTGGTCATCGAGCTTTCGACCGTGCCCAGTGATCCGGTGTCGAGCACGCCCGCGCACCAATCAATCATCAGCTCGCATTGCTTCAAGTCGATCATGTTCTCGGCGAGCATGAAGCCCACGCCCTCGTGGTCGATGAGGGCTTTTCCGAAGGCCATGCGGCGGTTGGCGTAATCGGTCGCGATCTCCTGCGCGCGGATGCAGCCACCCAGCCACCTCATGCAGTGCGACAGGCGCGCTGGGCTGAGGCGGATCTGGGCGTATTTGAACCCTTCGCCCGCTTGCCCGAGCATCTGGTCGGCGGGCACGCGCAGGTTGTCGATGGTGATCTCGGCATGACCGCCGGGCATCGAGCTGTCGATCGTGTTCGGCACGCCGGTGATCTGGATCGCGGGATCGGGCAAGTCGACGAGGAACATGCAGGCGCCGCCCGCGCTGTCGGGGTCTTCCGACTTCGCCATCACGATCCCGACCTTCGCGCCTTCCGCGCCGGTGATGAAGCACTTCTTGCCGTTCACCACCCAGTGGTTGCCATCCTTGCGGCAGGTGGTGATCATCATCGAAGGGTCCGCGCCCGCGCCGTTGAGCTCGGCAGGCTCTGTCATGAAGAAGGCCGAACGCGCATGGCCGGAGACGAGCGGGGTAAGGAAGCGCTCCTTGAGATCGGGGCTGCCGACCTTGCCGATCAGGTACATATTGCCCTCGTCGGGCGCCTGGGTGTTGCAGGCCAGCATCCCGAGCGGCGTCAACCCCGACTTGATGAGGATCACCGCCGTCTCGCGCTGGTTGAAGTGGCTGCCGTCGGGGCGGATATGCGGGGTTAGCACCCCTGCCGCCCGCGCCAATTCGCGCATTTCCATGACGAGTTCATCGGTTGGCGCGCCGTGGTGGTCGCGGCGCGGATCCTGTTCGTAGGGAAAGATTGTGCCCCGGACAAAAGCCTCGACCCGCGCGGCCATCTCCAACGCTTCGGTGCTGATCGTCATGTCTGGTCGCTTCCCTCTTCCCGTCTGCCAGTGCTGGCATGGGCTGATGCGTGTCCAGCCACGCCGCGGCAAGTGTCAGAAAGAATGAGGCAGCCACCCACAAACGGCACACCGCGCGCCCGCTGGCGTTTGGTCGCCCTGATGCAAAAGGTGGCGGAGACGGAGTCCGCCTAGATTCGTCGAATTTTGTTTTAATATCAAATGTTAAATGGCAAAAAATTAAATCTTACCCACACAGTTCCCCACCTAAACCATAGTTGGCATCCAAAACCTGCCCCGTAACTGTCAAAATCGGAAGGCTTTTTCTGGCTGCAATTCATGGCTTGGGGCCGCTGAAACAACAGCCAAGATGACTTAGATTTGGCCTACGACTTGATTCGGAAGCGAGATGGCGTTGGGTCTGGTGGACAGCTCATGTCGCTGTTACCAGCTGACCGACATCCGGCGAATAGCGAAAGGCCGTGATCGACCTGTCACGGATCCGTTCGACAGCTTCGTTGATCACCGGCAGTGGGACCACAAACCACTCGCGCGGCTTGACCATATGCCCAAACCGGTCAGGGATTGTGAGATCCAGTTGCGCGGCTGCGAATACCTTGTGCAGAAGGCTTTCCAGCTTCTGGCAATTGACCCCGTAGACCTTGTAGGTCGCAACAACATCAACGCCGGCGAGGAGATAGGTAGAGCTCTTCTCGGCACCGGAAATCCGGGTCTCGACCGACCCACTGGTGACGCCGATCTTGTGCACCACCTCACGGTGCTCGGCTACGAAGGGGTGATCGGACCTGCTGCGCAGCACGTAGATGGTGCCCGTTTCCGCTTCGCCATCCTCCGGTCGATCAGCAAACAAAGGGCCAGGCGAAGGGTCTGTGATCCGGCGCCCGGCATCGTCCTCATGCAGCTGACGCTGGAGTGATCGCATCAGCATCCCGCTTTCGGTGCCGTTGTCGAAGATCACCCGCAGCCGGGCGTCGGTCCGCCCCTGCGCATTGGTGAAGATGTCGTCCATTTCGGCGACATAGCTGATGAGCCCGCCGACGATGAAGAAGGCCCCGGGCCGGATCTCAGCCTTCAGCTCAAAGGGACGGGTCACCCGCGTGCCCGAGGCGAGGTCCTGTTTCACCTGCTCGAACAGTAGTTTGAACTTCTCGAAGTCGTGACACTTGTCGCGGCGGGCAATGTCTTCAGCAGCCCGCTTTTCCTCCGCCGATCGAACATGTCGAAGCTGGGTGATGTCCGTGCCGCCAGCTAGATCCGCTAGCTCCGAGGCCAGATCGTCCACGCCGAGTTCCGCGTCGTCAGGGGCAATGGCGGCCGCCCCATCCAGCAGGCCATGCCGATCGAAGGTTGCCAAAAGATCCCGGCAGTCCTGCTGCGCACGTAGGCGATCGAGGCGGACAGCATAAAGCCGCTCAAAGATGTCGCGTCCCTCACCATGCTGCGGCACGCGGCCGTGCTCCTCATAGAAGCGCACGATATCCTCGAAGCCGGCGATGATGCGCTCTTCGCGCGCAGTGTATGTCGCCTGCTTCTTCGCTGCGGGGGCGAAATCGGCAAGTTCGCCTGCCAGCTCGTCGAGATCGAATTCACTCATAGCGGCCTTCCTCGCGAAACCGCATAAAGGCGGCCGCACCCTCTGCAAGGCGCTGTTCCCAGGCGTCGCTTGATGTGATCGACGGAACGCGGCCACGCTCCTTCTTGAATTTAACGGCGGCGACGGCGAGCTCCTTGGCCTCATCCGGCAGGATCTTGGTGCGCTTGGCCGAAATCGCTGCCTGAACCTGTTTGAGAGTGCTTTCAGTCATGGCCTTGGCCAGAACCGCGTAAGCGGCATGCCATGGATTGATGCTGTCGATGAGGTCGATGTCGAGCTCGCGGACGTCCATCGCATATTGCCGGACCCCTTCCAGCAACGCCGTGTTGGCGCGCTGCTCGCCTTCGGTCACGTCGGCCGTTCCCATCGCCAGCGATTTCGCCTTTTGGGTCAGGTTCAGCGCCGCAATCGCATGCTGGCGAACCGCCTCCTGGTCCTCGGCACTGAGGTCGGGATAGCGATCGCGGACGATCTTGCCCATGGCGACCTGAGTCATTTCCTGCGGCGCAGTGTTTTCGTCGAACAATCCGCGCTCGGCCACGCTCTTCTTCTGGACGAAGGCGGCGATCACCTCGTTCAGGTCCTGTTCGCAGATGCGGGCAGCTTCGGGGCTCTTGGGCGTGACGAGACCGGCGATCTCGAAGTGATACTGCCCACGCTCCTCATTTACGCCAACGTTTGCCTTGCCTTCCTGATAGCCTTCCGGCCCGTAGTCGAAATCGGGCAGCGGGCCCGCGTTCTTGGGGCTGAAGGTGAACCGCGGGGCCAGCACCTGTTCCATCAGCAGGCTGGCGGCGATCGCCTTGAGGGTGTCGTTGATCGCATCGGCGACGGCGGCTTCCGAGGCATCAGGCTCGGCGATCAGGTTGGTGAAGGTCGCGACCGACTTGCCGGGAGCATCGCGGGTGGCACGGCCGATGATCTGGATGATTTCGGTGAGGCTGGAGCGGTAGCCAACTGTCAGCGCGTGTTCGCACCAGATCCAGTCGAAGCCTTCCTTCGCCATACCCAGCGCGATGATGATATCGACGTGATCGCGATCATTCTTGTGTGCCGGGTCCTTCAGCGCCGCCAGCACTTTCGTCCTGCGTGCCGGATCGCTGTCGTCGACCAGATCGGCGATCTTGAGCACCCGGCCATCGGACATCGCGACCAGCTCGAAACCTGTGACAGGATCAGCGCCCTGCCATTTGCCGAGGTAGTGCAAGATCTCGTTGACCTCGGCGACCTTGTCCTTGGTGCTTTCCCGAGCGTTGACCGAAGGGATGTGCACGATCGTCTTGCGGGAGGGATCGAGGCAGTGCTCGATCGCCTCCAGATAGCGCCCGGTGTAGAAGAAATAGCCGATGTCGAGCTGCTTGAGGTGCTCATACCCGTTGAGCTGCTCGTAATAGGTGTAGGTGACGGTCTCGAACTTCGCCTCGTCCTCGGGGGTTAAAACCGGCACCGCATCGCCGCGGAAATAGCTCCCGGTCATCGCCACGATATGCACCTTGTCGCGGGCGATGAACTCGGTGAGCTGGTTGCCGAGGCGATTGTCCTCGCCGGCCGAGACGTGGTGGAACTCGTCCACGGCGATGAGGCGATCGTCGAATTCCTCGACGCCGAACCGCTCCACGACGAAGCGGAAGGTGGCATGGGTGCAGACCAGCACCTGATCATCGCTTTCGAGGAAATGGCCGGCCGCCTTGATCTTGGACGGATCAGCCTTCTCGTCATCTGCGCCGGGCGTGTTGCACAGGTTCCACTTCGGCTTGACCGACCAGTCCGCCCAGAAGCCATATTGCGACAGCGGCTCGTCGCCGAAGCTGCCGCCGATCGACTTTTCCGGCACCACGATGATCGCCTGACGCAGCCCCTGATTATGCAGCTTGTCGAGCGCGATGAACATCAGCGCCCGGCTCTTGCCAGAAGCAGGGGGCGACTTGATCAGCAGGTATTGCTCGCCGCGCTTGTTATAGGCGCGTTCCTGCATGGGACGCATGCCGAGTTCGTTGGCGTTGGTCGATGCGCCGCTGCGGGCGGTCTGGAATGATACGGCAGGGATCGGTTTGGCGGCGGTCATGGTCTCCAACCTTCTGCTGTCTCGATGCCAATTTTCCATGCTTCTTCGATTGCACGATCGGAAGCCAAAAAGAACTCGCCTCCAAGAGGTTCCGCCGCATCGACTAGGCTTCGGATCATTCTTTGCTCCCCGGCCTTGGCCGCATGAGAAGTAGCAAAAGGCTGACGCCCTTCCCTTCGTGTCGATTTCGCCACGGACCACTCGAAGGCACCCTTGGGAAGCGCACTGTTGAAGGCATCGCAGCGAGTCGTCGGGCTCTTTGAAAATCCGACTTTGATTATTCTAAGGCCCAACGAAGATCTTCCGAGGAAGTGGTCGGCGTTTCCATTCAATTGCAACATGTAGAGATGCTTGGGCCCTTCAGACTCACGGACCATAAACGCGTTCTGGGAAACGGGGCCGGGACGGCTTGGCTTCAGGGCCTCATGAGCTGGGGCAAGCTTACTTTCGACGGCTTCCCACCCCCATGGGGTTGGCTCCGGCACGAGGTCTAGATTGAGGATCCCCCGAGCCTCTTCGGGAGTGAGCCAGGCACCGTAGCGACTAAGCGGTGTGCCGCGATTGGGAGCGTATGTGGTCGGCGCAAATTCGCTGATCAGCGGCGCGCTATCAGTCGGCACACTCCATGCTCTGATGGCCTCGATCGCATAAGCCCATGACGCCGCGCTAGGCTCAACCTGTCGTTTGCGCTTCAGGCCCTGAGGCGAGAGAAATTGGTCGGTCGGCCCGGCGCGGTGCGAGCATTGATATATCCCCAAGAGGCGTCCGCGCTCGCTCTCGTGCGTTTGTCGGCTGGTGGAGCCGTAGGTTACAGCGAGGAAGCCAGGGCGGCTTTCGGCGATGATGGTATCACGGCGTCCCATATCGGTGAAGGTCAGGCATGGCCAGTCCCAGGGTGTGAAACCGAAATAGCTGGTCAGCAGAACCTTCGGCTCAGGCTCTCGCAAGACCGCAAGCGGGTCGAGAATGAAGTTCCTGTCTCGTCCGTAGGCATGGGCGAGCTCGAATGCCTCGATGCTGCGATAGGTCCCCACAACCTTTGTCGGTGCGATCTGGCTGATCACGCGCCCGTCGGTGGACCAGCCGTGCGCGTCGAACATTGCGCGCAGACCGCCGTATTGTTCCTTGGCGATGCGGTTGACTGCGCGCTTGTCCCAGCCGGGCGACCGATCCGGGGTGCTCACGCCGCTTTCCCCTTGCCGGTCATCTTGGTGTAGAGTTCGAACAGCTTTTCGAGGCGTTCGGTGTCGTTCTTGAAGCGGCGGCCGATGTAGATGCGTTCGAGGGTTTCGTCGTTCTCCTCGTGGGCGCGGCGGAGGTTTTCGGGCATGGCTTCGGGATCGTAGAGATCGGCGATGGTGGCGGGGAAGTGCGCCTCGCGCGCGAGCAGGATGTTCTCGGCGCAAACCGTGAGGTCGGCCTTGTTCTGCTCGGTCAGCTTAGGGAGCGGGAAGGTGTTCCAACCAAGGGTGTTGGAATACGAGAAGTCAGTTCTCATCCGGGCGCAAACTGTCCCTATCCAAACCCAGTGAAGGCGTGAAGCAATCAGCGCCATATTCCAAAGTGGAGCATCGTTAAGCGCGAAGCATTTGAACGTTACAACCGCTCGCTCCGTCAATAAGTCACACGGAAGATATTCGCGGTTTTCAGATGTAGTCTGCGGAACCGCTATGAACCACCGACCTGCCGAATTTTGATCACGGAACCGATAAGGTTTGTCAGCAAGTTGCTGCGCCGTTCCATCCTGAAGCTTCTCAGCGCGCATGTTGCGCACAGCATTTAGGCGATCGGCAATCGACTCCACACTCAGAATGGTTGCTGCTTGATCATCAGTCGCCCAGATGCACACGCGCGGCAGGCCAGATATGACTTCCGTTGACCCGTATATAGGGCGCAGAAACTCTCCTAGAATAGGTTCACGCTCGATCAGCTGGCGGGCTGTCTCCTTGTCGAAGATCAATGGGCCTCCGTAGTATGGGTGGTTCCCGAAATTCATCTTCGATAAGCCGGAGACCGGCGTTTGCTCCGCGCGAACGAACACGTTCGCCGCAGGAACGAGGTAACCATTTAGGTTCTCGACAACAGCAACATTTGTCAGCCCGTCTGCATCGATTGAATACAGCCGAGCTCCACCACCTGGCGCGCCTTTCGACAGGCCCACAATGATAACGGTGATCCCCGCATTCCGAGACGCCAAATTAGCCCATTTGAACGATGTGTGCGCGAAGTTGATGCGAGCACCGCGAGCGAATATCTCTGGCCAGAGAATTGGCACCTGACCGCCTTGGCAAATGGTGTTCGTCGTAACGAACGCGCAGGAAGACTCCGTCTGCTGCATGAAGAGCGCAGCTTTGAAAATCCAAGCAGCAACGTAATCGAGATTACCCCAACGCTTCAGGTGTTTTGAAAAGACGTTTTCAAGGTCGCTCTTTTGGTGAGCGGATTGCTTATTGTAGCCGATGTAAGGCGGGTTCCCGCAGATATAGGTCTCACCCCCAGCATTTTCGAAGTCGATCTCCGACTGATCCAGCGGCGTCTGGAACAAGTCATCCCCGCGCACCTTTACCCCCGTTCCGGTCGGCGGGCAGATGCTCAGCCAGTCGAGCCGCAGGGCGTTGCCGCAGGTGATCCAGTTCTGGCTGTCCAATGGCAGGAACTCGGCCAGCGCTTCCTTCTGTCCGCGATAGAGCACGTCGCACTGGTATTCGGCGATGATCAGCGCCAGCCGGGCAATCTCCGCCGGGAAGTCGCGCAGCTCGATGCCGCGGAAGTTGGTGAGCGGGATCTCGCTGCGACGATCGGGCTCGCCGCGCCGCTTGTTGATCTCGGCCTCGATCGCCCGCATCTCCTTGTAGGCGATCACGAGGAAGTTGCCGCTGCCGCAGGCCGGGTCGAACACACGGATCTTGGCCATCCGATTGCGCAGGTTGAGCAGCTTGCGCGCGTTGTCGCCCGCCTCCTCCAGCTTCGCTCGCAGATCGTCAAGGAACAGCGGGTTAAGCACCTTCAGGATGTTCGGCACGCTGGTGTAATGCATGCCGAGCGCGCCGCGCTCCTCGTCATCGGCGACCGCCTGGATCATCGAGCCGAAGATGTCGGGGTTGATCTTGGTCCAGTCGAGATTGCCGATGTGGATAAGGTATCCGCGCGCGGTGCGGCTGAAGCGGGGGACGTCGATGTTGCCGCTGAAGAGCTGGCCGTTGACGTAGGGAAAGCCGTTCGCCCACGTCTTGATGCCCGCCGCCGTGCGATCGGCCAGCGGGGTGTTCATGGCGCGGAACAGTTCCTGGATCACCTCGTGGGTGTTGTCCGCTCCGCCGCTGGTCATCCGGGTCACCGTCTCGGTGAACTTGTAGCCGGAGTGGAAGATGTCGGTGTCCTCGGCGAAGAAGCAGAAGATCAGCCGGGCCATGAAGTGGTTCATGTCGCTGCGGCGGTCGGCCGCGGCCCACTCAGGGTTGTCCTGCAAGAGGGTGACGTAGAGCTTGTTGAGACGCCCGGTGGCGCGGATGTCGAAGCTGCTCTCGCGGATCTGGGCGACGGTGGTGATGCCGGCGAGCGGGAGGAAGAAGCCAAAGTGGTTGGCGAAATCGGGGTAATCGCAGACGACGGTTTCGCCGGTGGTGACGTCCTCGGCCTCGAACCGGTCACCATCGGTGGCGAGGATGAAGCGGGCTTTCTGGCTGGTGGTCTTGGGGCTGCTGCGCAGGGCCGTCAGGGTGTCGCCGACGGTGCCGGGTTGGCAGGTGGCGATGTGGATGTGGCTGCGCTGGAGGACGGCGCCGGGGATGTCGGACTGGTTGGTGTTGCCCTTGCGCAGCCGGTCGATCGCGGTCTTCTTGTTGCCGAAGGCTTCGAGGAACTGGAACGGGAACTCGGCAGCGTCAAACGGCTGCTGCGCGAGGTCGGTTATGGCGTCGCCGATTTCTACGGGGTTCATGTCGGCTGGTTACGTCGAGCCGGTTGAAGCAACAACCATTTTTGGCCAATTTGGCCGGGGCACCTTTCGATCCGACCGCATCCGACGGAGTCCGGCAACGTTCGACACGCGGGCCGTGGAAAGGCTGAAGTTTGCGGTAGGCTGGCGAAGCGCGATGAGCTGATATGGCCAGTTTGGACGCCTCTTGTCTGGCTTTGGTGTTGACGCGTGCGGGAGAGACGGTTTGGCGAAGTACGGTCTTGGTCAGGTCGACCTTAACCTGCTGGTTCAGTTGAGCCTTGCCGGTCTGGTTGACGAACCGGGCCGGCACCTTTCCAATCTGCTTCGGTCAAAGCAGCCGATCGAGGCTCGCACGCGAGAAGCATTGGCTGATGCGCTCGACGGTCGTCCAGCTGGATCAAAGCTGACGGTGCGACACACCCGCCACAGCCGCCTTGTCCGTAAGTTTCGATCGGAGCTGCACCAGATCGAGGTCGGTCGCCAAGTAACTGTAATGATGACCGAAGAAGGCAAGACCTATGACCAGGCAGTCGAGAATGTCGCTGGCGACTGCCACCGAAGCGAAAAATGGGTCCAAGCCTGCTACACGAAAGCCAACAAGCTCGAGCGTTGGATTGAAGAATGCCGATACCGAGGGCTCAACCACACAGATGATGCACTGGAGATGGCAGTCGCTTACAGCCGATTGCGAGGCGTCGACCCAGCAGACAGCCCGAAGCTAACGGCTGCCCGCCGACGTCCAGGCGATGCCGTCCTTTGTCATTCCCTGCGCCATGATCAGACTCCGAAAGCCGCGAGCGCGGCGCGGGCGATGGCATCGCCCCGCTCCTGCACGAAATGGCCCCCGTCGGGCACTCCCATCGGCGGCGGGCAGCCGCGGATGCCAGCGCGCAAGGCGGCCATGACATCGGGGCCGAGCACCGGGTCGAGCATCCCCACCGCCATGAAGCTCTCGCCCTGCCATTCCTCGCGCCAGAAGCGCACCGCCCTTTCGGCTTCGGCGATGCCGGGCATGCCGGGATCGGTCATCACCAGTTCGGGAAAGCGTCGCACCCCGGCCTTGTAGCGGGCATCGGGGAAGGGCGCGGCATAGGCCGCCGCCTCCTCTGCCGAAAGGCCGGGCTGGCTACGCAGGAACAGGGCGGCGATATCGAGATCGGGGCGGCTGCGATTGAACGCGCGCCAGCTGGCGAAGCCCTCGCTCACCGGCTGCCCGACCGGGATGGTGGTGTTCATCGCCAGCAGGCGCGTGAAGCGGTCAGGCATGGCGGGCGGGATGGTGAGGCCGAGGATGCCGCCCCAGTCCTGGCACACCAGCACCACGTTCCTCAGATCGAGCGCCGCGATCAGCGCCATCAGCATCCCGCGATGGAAAGCGAAGGTATAGGCCGCCTCGTCCACCGGCTTGTCCGAGCGGCCAAAGCCCAGCAGATCGGGCGCGATCACGCGGTGGCCGGCTCCAGCAAACACCGGGATCATCTTGCGGTAGAGATAGGACCACGCGGGCTGGCCGTGGAGGCACAGGAAGGTCACCGCCGCATTGCGCGGGCCTTCGTCGAGATAGTGGACCCGAAGGCCATCATAGCCCGGTAGATTCTCGATATAGTTGGGCGCGAAAGGGTAGCCCGGCAGGCCCTCGAAAAGGCTGTCGGGGGTCCTGAGGGCCTCCGGCCTCATGCCAAGCGGCCCAGCGAATGCGCCCGCGCCTCGCCCAGCAGCATCACCGCGACATCGCCGCGGCTGCGCCAGCTTTGAAACAGCAGGTAGCTCGCGACAAAGGGCATGCCCCCGGCGAAGACGAACAGCCCCAGCGCGATCCCGCCAAGGCTGAAATGGTGCCGCCACGCCAGCCACACCCCGCCCAGACACAGAAAGCCGAGGAAGTCGACATTGAACTGGCCGGGCCACGCCATCTCGGCCATGTCGCCGAAGAACACCGGCAGCAGGTCCAACCCGTGATTGGCGATTGTCACGGCGGTGTAGGCGCCGATCGCCACGATCCATGCGGCGAGATAGATGCGAAACAAGGTCATCGCTTGGCGCTCCTTCAGGCCACCCGCTCGATCCGGGCGGGAACATATTTGTGCCAGGGCGTGCCGACAATCGGATCGCGCCAGCGGTAATCGGTGAGATTGTTGAGCGCGACGCCCTGCCGCCGGATCGAGCCATCCGCCTGCCGCACATCGAGCCCGTGGCCGTTGGGCAGCGAGATGTGGCCCGGACGGCAGCCCTCGTGCAGCTCGATGATGGTGCGCGCCCGGCCCCGCGTCGTCACCACTTCCACCGCATCGCCATCGGCCAGCCCTAGGCTTGCGGCGTCCTCGGGGCTGATCCGCAAGGTGCTCTCCAGCGTCCCGCGCCGCAGCCAAGTCGCATCGCGGATGCTGGTGTTGCTGGTTTCGGTGCGCCGCTCGCCCGCGGACAGGATCAGCGGGAATTGCGGATCGACCGGCGGCCCGGCCGGATCGAGCGCCACCAGCAGATCGAGCATTTCGGGGATGTGGAGATTGATGCGGTGCCCCGGCTGGCGCACCAGATGCCACCCGCCAGGCTCGATCCGCGAGAACACCACGCCCGAGGGCGAGCCGAGGATTGCCTCGAACAGGCGGTTGCCCGCGAGCGGGCCGGTGAAGCCTGCTCCGGCGGCTTCCTCGGGGAAATTGCGGACAAACAGCTGGGACACGCCCCACAGCGCCGCCGCGTTGGAGAAGCCTTGCGGCAGAGCCTCGGCAAGCGCGCCGTAGAGCAGCACCGGCGCGATAGGCATCAGTTCGGGCTTGGCCGCTGTCGCCTGCGCAAAGGCCATGGCGAAGTGATCGAGATTGCCCGACGCCGCCCGCAACGGTGAAACATCGGCCGGATCGAGCGCGCCCAGCGCCTGGCACAGGCGCGTGTGGATCGCCCCTTCCTCCAGCGTGCCCGACCGCGGCGCAAACAGCGGGCGGCGCAGCTGGAAGGCGTTTTCAGCCGGTTCGAAGTTGAAGAAGCTCGCCTCGGCCTTTTCGAACTGGCTGCAAGCGGGCAGAACGTAATCGGCCTCGCTCGCCGTCTCGGTCATGGCGACATCGATCACGACGCTGAAATCGAGCGCCCGCAGCGCCTCGCGCATGCGCTGCGAATCCGCCAGTGAGTGGACCGGGTTTGCGCTTTCGACGATCATCGCGCGGAAGCGGTGCGGGTGATCGGTGAGGATTTCCTCGGTGATCGCGTTGCAGGGGATCAGGCCCATGATCACCGGAAAGCCGGTGACCGGCGAACGCCGGAAATTGCGCTCTCCGCTCGATGCGCCCGAAGCCCCGCCCGCCGCGCCGCCGCCAAGCGGGCGGAAAGGCACGAAGGCATAGCTGGTGCCCTTGCGTCCGAAACTGCCCGTCAGCCCGATGATCAGGCGGTGGAGATAGGAGCCGAGCGTCGAATGGACGCCCATCTGCATGCCCAGATCTTCCATCGAAGCCATGGTCTCGGCCTGCGCCATCCGGCGGGCAGCGGCGCGCAGCAGAGCCTCGTCAACATCGCAGACCCGCGCGAATTCGCTCACCGGAATGCGGCGCAGCAGATCGAGCACGGGTTCGGCATTGGCGACGTGTTCGTCCATCCAGGCGGCCTTGTGCAGCTCTTCCTGCACCAGGATCGCCGCCAGCGCGCCAAGGCACCAGGCATCGGTGCCCGGCCGGATCGCGAGGTGATAATCGGCCATCGCCGCTGTCTCGCTGCGGCGCGGATCGATCACGATCATCGCCCGGTCGGGATCGGCGGCGATTTCGCGCAGCACCAGCCGGGCGCGGGGAAAGCCGTTCGACTGCCACGGGTTCTTGCCGATCAGCAGCGCGACCTCGGCGTGTTCGAAATCATGGTGCATCCCGCAGCCGAACATCCGCGCCTGCACCCAGGCCTCGCCAGTCTTTTCCTGCGCGAGCGCGTTGGAGCGATACCGCACGCCCAGCGCGGCAAGGGTCGCCTGCGCATAAACGCCGGGGAGGTGGTTCCCCTGTCCGCCCCCGCCGTAATAGAAAATGCTCTCGCCGCCATGAGCATCGCGCACGGCGGCGAGCCGCGCAGCGACTTCGCTTATCGCCGTGTCCCAATCGACCGGCTCGTAAGTCCCGTCGGCCCGCCGCCGCATCGGCGAGGACAGCCGGTCGCGCCCCTGCTGGTAGGCGTCCATGCGCTGGGCCTTCTCGCAGACATAGCCCTTGGTGACAGGGTGGTTCTGATCGGGCCGGACGCGGGTGATGCGATTCGCATCGGTCTGCACTTCGATCCCGCAATTGACCGAACAGATCATGCAAGCGGTGGCTTGCCAGTCGTTGCTCATGCGTCCTCTCCCCGGTGTTCCTCGAAGGCATCGGCCAGCACGGCGCTGGCATCGCGGCAGGCGCGCAGCACGGCGTCGGACGCCGCCGCATCGGGCAGGGCGCGGGCCAGCGCCAGCCCGCCCAGCGCCAGCGCGAGCAGGGCGATATCCTCGCCCGGCGGGGTCGGCCCCAGCTCCTGTTGGCGGTCGAGCAATGAACCGGCGACGCAGGCGGCATAGGCTTCGCGGAAGGCATCGCTGCCGTGTGGAACCTCGCTCAGCAGCGCCGAAAGCGGGCACCCGGTTTCGGGATGATCGCGATGAGAGCGCGAAAGATAGCGCGCCGCGAGCTGCTTGCGCAGCTCTGCGCGGGGAAGGTCGGACGGCAGGTGCCTGGCGGGATTGCCGATGCTCGCCATCGCCCGTTCCAGCGCGGCAATGTCGAGCGCCTCCTTGCTGGTGAAATGGACGTAGAAGCCGCCATGGGTCAGCCCGGCATCGCGCATCAGGGCATGGACGGCATTGCCCGCAAGCCCGTCGCGCCGCAGCCGTGCGGCGGCCAGATCGAGGATGCGTTCGCGTGTGGCGGCTTTCTGTTCGGCTCGGCCCATGGGGTGCTCCTTTACCGTCCAGATTTTCACATGATAATTATCATGTCAAATGGCGAATAGGGCCGTTCTCGGCAAATTCCGCCGTTCGGGATTTCGCTGTGAACGTCTGGAAAGTCCCAAACTCGGCCATTGAGGGCAGATCTATCGTCGTTCGCCGGAATGATCTGTCATCAAGCATAAGGCGCGAGGTTAATGCGGGCAGTGGCCGACATGGCTACGGGTACCGGACCCGCGGCGATTTGATGTTGCGAAGCTCGGGCGGGGTGTCTGACTGAAGGCGATCCATGCAGCCTAGCAGTGGCCGACCTCCGGTTTGCAGCCACCTGGTCAATCAAAACTGATTTGCCAGCCACGCGCAAAAATGCCTCGTCGTTTCAGAGGGCTCAGTGCGCTTCACTCGGATCTGATTGGCAGATTTCGGCCTATCCGAACCTCATTGGGAAACTGCCATCTATAGAGATGCTGGTTATCTCTCTGTTACGCAAAGCATATCTGCGCGAATAGATGCTGCGATCCGTCGCGTAGGGTGTGTACCGTTCTCACCTTCCAAGCCGCTACCGGTATGTGATCCAGATTTGGGCAGAGAGAATTGCGCCGCCATGCCGCTCGACCCAAACAAACCTCGTATCGGGGAGCGTTTATGGGAACTGGCGCCCCTTGAGGGGAAAAACCCAATCTTTCCAGAGGCCGGTGGCGGAGACGGAGGGATTCGAACCCTCGGTACCCTGATAGAGTACGGTTCCTTAGCAGGGAACTGGTTTCAGCCACTCACCCACGTCTCCGGGCATCAGCTTGGGCTGCGAGGGCGGGGCTATAGTCGGCCCGGCGCGGGGCGGCAAGGTGGCATTCGCAAAAATCGTTGCACCCGCCGCAAGGGGCGCCGGGCGCGCCGACGAGCGTCCCGGTTCGGCACGGGTTCAGGCTTGGCACGATAGCCCGGCACGGCTCGTCGCAAATCCGATTCGCTCCGGCGACGAGCGGTTGCGGGCGCAATGCAAAGCGATTCTGCTACGCTGCGCAACAATCCGGGGCTGACACGCGCTTGCGAAAGGCTGCATGATGAGCACAATGATCGCCCGCCTTCCTGATTTCGGCCGCCGCGCCCTGAGCTATGCGCTCGGTGCCTTGGCAGCGCTGGCGCTGACCGCACCTGCCGCGGCGCAGGATGTCGAGACCTTCGATCCCGACATCACCTATGGCCAGCCCGCCGCGCAGGGGATCGACGGCGATCTGTCGAACCCCCAGCCGCCTGCGCAGCCGCAGCCTGCCGAACCGTCGGTCGACAGCACTTTTGGCGATTATGCCGCGCCCCCGACCGGTGCGAACGCGCCCCCCGCCGATCTCCCTGCCCCGGTCGCAACGCCTGCGGCCACCGGACAAACCTATGGCGAGGACGATCTGATCGGCGCGGCCGAGGGCGTGTTCGGGAAGGGTGCGGAAGGCCTCGCCAAGCTAATCGAGGACCTGCTGAAGAAGCAGGGCGAACCCAATGGCTATATCGTCGGGCGCGAGGCGGGCGGGGCGTTCATCGTCGGCGCGCGTTACGGCTCGGGCACGCTGCATCACAAGATCGAGGGCGAGCAGAAAGTCTACTGGACCGGCCCGTCTATCGGGTTCGATGCCGGGGCCAATGCCGCGAACACCTTCGTGCTGGTCTACAACCTCCATGACACCGAGGACCTGTTCAAGCGCTTCCCGGCAGGCGAGGGGCAGGCCTATTTCGTCGGCGGGCTGCACGCCAGCTATCTGCGGCGCGGCGATGTGGTGCTGATCCCGATCCGGGTCGGCGCGGGGCTGCGGCTCGGGGTCAATGCGGGCTACATGAAGTTCTCCAAGGAACAGAAGTGGCTGCCCTTCTGACCGCAAGAATCTGTCGCTGAATACGAAAACCCGGTTGCGATACGTACGCGCGGGGGCCATGCGCGCCTCATGATGCTTGAACGACTCAGCCCCCAAGCGCCTGACGCGCTGCTCGCCCTGATCCGTCTCCACGCAGCCGATCCGCGCGCGGACAAGATCGACCTTGGCGTCGGTGTCTACCGCACCGATGACGGTGCGACCCCGGTGTTCGCGGCGATCAAGGCGGCCGAACAGGTGCTGGTCGATACGCAGGACAGCAAGTCCTACCTCGGCCCGGAAGGCGACATGGGCTTCGTCAACGCGCTGATGCCCTATATTTTCGGTGCGGGCGACCCGACCATGGGTGGTCGCATTCAGGGAATGCAGACCCCGGGCGGGACGGGCGCGGTGCGGCTCGCGCTGGCGCTGGCGCAGAAGGCCGGGGTGAAGCGCGTTCACATGGGCGTGCCGAGCTGGCCCAACCACGCGCAGATCCTCGCCGATCTGGGCATGGAGCTGGTGCCGTTCGATCACGCGCAGGCCGATGGCACCGCCAACCTCGATGCCGTGCTCGCCGCGATCAATGGCGCGGCGAGCGATGAAGCAGTGCTGCTCCACGCTTGCTGCCACAATCCCACGGGCATTGATTACACCGCCGACCAGTGGGCGGCGATTGCCGAGGCCTTTGCCGCCAGCGGCACTTTCCCGATCATCGATTCGGCCTATCAGGGCCTGGGGCATGGGATGGAGGAAGACGCCGCCGGAATGCGCGCGCTGCTGGCCGCCGTGCCGGAGGCCTTCATCGCCTATTCCTGCGACAAGAACTTCGGCCAGTATCGCGACCGCGTGGGCGCGTTCTACATCATGGCGACAGAGGCCGGTGCGCTCGATACCGCCTTCTCCAACGCCAATGCGCTGGCCCGCGCGGGCTGGTCGATGCCGCCCGATCACGGCGGTGCGGCAGTGCGGATCATCCTGCGCGATCCCGACATGACCGCGCAATGGCTGGCCGAGCTCGACACCATGCGTGCGCGGATGCGGCAGGTGCGCGATGCGCTGGCGGCAGCCGGCACGGCGGGGCGGGTCGATCTGACCCCGTTGGGGACGCAGAACGGCCTGTTCTCGATGCTCCCTGTGACCAAGGAAGAGGTCGCCACCTTGCGCGAAGAGCACGGCATCTACATGGCCGCTTCGGGACGCATCAACATCGCCGGGCTGACCATGGCGAACCTGCCCAAGTTCATCGCCGCGCTGGCGGCGGTGGCGGTCTGAGAGGGCGCTCCGGTGCTCGACCGCCAGCCGGTGCTGGAGGGCGAGCATGTTACCTTGCGTCCCCTGCGTCCGGAGGACTGGGAGGCGCTGTTCGCCGTCGCGTCCGATCCGCTGATCTGGGAGCAGCACCCGGCGCATGATCGCTGGCAGGAACCCGTGTTTCGCGCCTTCTTCGAGGATGCTTTGGCGAACAGGGGCGCGCTGGTGGCCTTGGATGCGGCGACCAGCGCTGTGATCGGTTCCTCGCGCTTTCAGGGGCTGGAGGACGCAGGCGGGGGATCGGTCGAGATCGGGTGGACCTTCCTTGCGCGCTCGCATTGGGGCGGGCGCTGGAACCACGCAATGAAGCGCCTGATGCTCGCCCATGCGCTGGCGAGTGTGGCCGAGGTGCGGTTTCTGGTCGGCGAAACCAACACCCGCTCGCGCCGCGCGCTTGAAAACATCGGCGCGCAGCTGACCGACCGGCGCGAGGAGCGCATCATGGCGGGCGGGGAGGTGATCCCGCACCTCACCTATGTCATCACCCGCGAAAGCTTTGCGACCGGGCCGCTGGCGGCGTGATCAGCGCGGGGGCAGCGGCTTTACATCCTCACCCGGCGTGCCCAGCGGGGGCAGCGGCTTGGGCACCAGTGGCGGCACGGGCTTGGCGGCAATTGTCTGGGTCAGCACCTCGACGGCAGTCTTGAGCTGCGCGTCCTCGCCCCGGAAGGCCGCGTTGGGCAGGTTCTCCACCTCGACATCGGGCGAGACGCCGCGCCCTTCGAGGATCCAGCGACCGTCGATCGAATATTGCGCATTCTCCGCCGCGCGCAGCATGCCGCGGTCGGCAAGGCTGTTGCGATCCGACAGCCAGATCCCTGCGCCCGCCGTGCGGGTGCCGATCAGCGGGCCGATGCCGAGGGACTTGACCGCGGCGGCAAAGGTCTCCCCGTCGGAATAGGTGCGTTCGTCGATCAGCACGGCGATGTGGCCGCGATAGGCGTTTTGCATATTGGTGGTGGGGACACCGCGCCCGTCCGGCTCGGCCCAGAACGCCCACGCCCGGCGCAGCAGCATGGCGACGATCAGGCTGTCGATGTTCCCGCCGCTATTGCCGCGCACGTCGATGATGAGGCCGGGCTTGGAAAGCTGCGGGAAGTAATCGCGCGCAAAGCTGGCAAGGTCAGCGCCGCCCATCGCGCGCAGATGCAGATAGCCGATCTGCCCGACAGACAGCTTCTCGGTCAGCGCGCGCTTGCCTTCCACCCAGTCGCGGTAATGGGCCTGGACATTGCCTTCGCTCGTCATCGGCTCGATGATCGCGCTGAGCTTGGCCGTCCCGCGGCTGAGATCGAGCCGCACCTGCTGCCCGGCCTTGGTGGCGAGCGCGGTCTGGAGATCGGCAAGGCTGGCAACTGCGCGGCCATCGACGCGGCGGATCACGTCGCCCTCCTTTACGTCGACACCGGGGCGGCGCAGCGGGGGGAGCCATGCGACCATGTCAGGCTCGGCACGCAGGATCGTGTCGATCCGCAAGCCCTCGGGCACCGGCGTGACCGACGCGCCGAGATAGGCCATCGCCGGGTTTTCGCGGTCACTGCGCACTTCGCCGCCGCGCACCTGGCTGTGGAGAATGCCGACCTGCGCCGCCATCTCGCCCAGCACAGCATCAAGCTCGCTGCGGCTGCCGATCCGGTCGAGGAAGGGCTCGCGCGCGGCGCGCACCGCGTTCCAGTCGACCCCGCGCATTTTGGGATCGTAGAGGAAGTCGCGGTGCAGGCGCCATGCGTCGATGAACATCTGCCGCCACTCGGCGCGCGGGTCGATGGTGAGGCGCCAGTCACCCAACCGCACCTGATGCGGGGCAGGCTTTTCGGGGAACTTGGCGGCGGCGGGCACCAGTGCGAGCTGCGGCTTGTCGCCCGGGCTGCTCAGAACCAGCGCAGTTTCGCGGTCGGCGGAAAGCTCCATCCCCCGCGCACCCGCAGCAAAGACTTCCTCGCGCGGGTCCTTCTTGTCGATCGCGATCGAGACGATGTTCTCGCCCCGGCGGGTGTAGAGGAACTTCTCGTTGGCCAGCAGAAAGCTCTCGACCCCCGGCTTGACCGGCAGCTTCCACAGCCGCGTGGCGACGCCATCGAGGACGATCTTGGCAGGCTTCGCCTTGTCGTCCTTCGCGTCCTTGTCGCCCTTGGCTTTCGCTTTGGCGGGGGCTTCCTTCTTGTCCTCGGCTGCGCCGGCATCTTCCGCCTCGGCCTCTGCGGCCGAGCGGGCCAGCTCATTGTCCTCGCGCATCGGGAATTCGGCGGCGGGATCGAGTTGCAGGGCATAGGCCTCGCCCCGCTCGCTGAAGGCGGTGCCCATGTTGCGGTCGCCCCACGGCGCCGAGGGTTCGGGGGTGAAGTTGCGATCGGACAGGAAATAGAGCCACGCCCCGTCATGCGCGAAGGCGGGGGCATAGCTGTTGTACTTGCCTGAAGTGGCCTGAACCCGCGCAGCCGTGGCGAGGTTCTGGATCATGATGTCGGCGGTGTTGCCGCCCACGCTGGTCGAGACCTCGGCATAGGCAATGTGCGAGGAATCGGGGGCGAAGGCGATGTCGCCGAAGGCATCGTCGGCCCCGCTTTCGTTGCGCGCGAGCAGGGTGACGCGACCGGTCGCGACATCGACCTTCTGGAGCCGCGCGGCCTTGTCCCACACCACGATGGTCTTGCCGTCGGGGGAGGGGGCGAAGGACCAGATATGCGCGTCATAGCCCTTGGTGATCGGCGTCGGTGTGCCGGTGCCATCGGCGGGCATGGCGACGATGTCGCCGCGGTCGCCCTGGTCGAGGATCATGAAGACCTGTTTGCCATCGGGCGATTGCACCACCTGCCGGGCGCGCGCGGCAAGGGGCACGGGCAGTTCGATCCGGCGCAGCTGGCCCGGAGCCGCCAGCGCCGCGCGGCCACGGGCGGTGACCGCGACCATCTCGCCCGATGCCGAAATGCGCGCGCCTTCAAAGAAGCGCAGCGGATCTTCCAGCGCCCGCACGCGGGTCTGTTCGCGGTCGGTAACGAGGTCGATGTCGAGCTTTCGGATGCCGGGGCCGTAATTGGGGTAGAACACCATGATGTCGGCCCCGTTCTGGAGGTAGATCCGGCCTGAGTCCTGATAGGCCTGCAACACCGGGAAGGGCAGGGGGTCGGACTCCAGCCGGGCATCGCCGCCAGCTTCATCGACCGACCACACCATGTCCTTGCCCGCCTTGTCCGACACGAACCAGATGCGCCCGGCATGGGCCATGGGAAAGCGGATCGGGGCGCCGAAGCCGGGGAGCATCTGCACCGCCTCGTCAGTGCTGCCCAGCTTCCAGCGCCACAGCTGCTCCATCCCGCCGCCGCGATAGAGGACGGCATTGTCGCGCGCGCGCGCCGCGAGGCCCCGGCGCGTGAAGTACATCAGCCCCGGATTGGCCCACGAGAAGGTCGCGTCATTGGCGCGCCACAGCGGCAGCGCCTTGGGCTCGCCGCCAGCCGGATCGACGGTATAGAGCACCTCGCCCTGCCCGCCCCCGGTGATTGATGAGGCAAACACCAGCTTGCCGTCATAGGTCCAGCCGATCGTGCGCACCGATCCGCCTTCGAAGGTCATCCGCCGGGGCGTGCCGCCTGCCAGCGGCATGACATAGACATCCCGGTCGCTGTCATAGCTGGCGGTAAAGGCGATGGTGGTGCCGTCGGGCGAGATATGCGGCTCGCTCTCCTCGCCCTCGTGATTGGTCAGCCGGATCGCCGACCCGCCCTCGCGCGAGGTGCGCCACAAGTCACCCTCGCTGGCGAAGACCAGATATTCACCGCTTGCTGCCGGGTGCTGGTAATAGCCCTGCTCTGCTGCAAGCGGTGCTGCGATCAGGGCAGCAAGGCTGCAGGCGGCTTTGAACACTGGCTTCATTCTGGCAGGCTCCCCTTGGCTGACAGGCCTTTACCTGTCGGGGTTCCTCCGATTGCGCAAGAGGGCCGCGTTACCCCGCCGCAGCGAGGCTCTGCATCCGCTTGAGATAGCGCGCCAGCACGTCGATTTCGAGGTTCACCCGGTCGCCTTCGGCTAGGCTGCCCAGCGTCGTCACCGCGGCGGTGTGGGGAATGATGTTGAGCAGGAAGTCGCAGGTGCGATCGGCCCGGTCGCGCACATCGTTGACCGTCAGCGACACGCCATTGACCGTGATCGAGCCCTTCTCGGCGATAAAGGGTGCCATCTCGGCGCGGGCGCGGATTGCGACCTGCCAGCTGTCACCATCGCGGCCGACCTTCACCACCTCGCCAACCGAATCGACGTGGCCGGTGACGATATGCCCGCCGAGCTCGTCACCGAGGCGCAGCGAAGGCTCGATGTTGAGCTGCGCGCCTGCGTTCCACATCCCCGGCACGGTGCGGCTGACGGTCTCGCCCGACAGGTCGACATCGAACCACGCGTCGCCCGCTGTGCCGCCGCGCTCCACCACCGTCAGGCACACGCCCGAGCACGCGATCGAGGCGCCGATGTCGATCCGCGCGGGATCTAGCGGGGCGGTGATGCGCAAGCGCAGGTCGCCGCGCTGCTCGGCGGCGGCGATGGTGCCGATGGCGGTAACGATGCCGGTGAACATGGGGCGTTTCCTCTAGGGGTTGCGGGTGCGCAGATAGGCGGTGAATTCGTCGCTGCCAAGCTGGCGGCGATCCCTCAATTGCCAGCGGCCATGGGCCTCATCCAGTCGCGCGAGACCCAGCGGGCCGAGCGCGCGAAGCCCGTCACCGATCAGCACAGGCGCGGTGTAGAGGTGCAACTCGTCCACCAGATCGCCCGCAAGGAAGGCCGCGGCTGTCGCTGCGCCGCCTTCGACATAGAGGTATTGCACCCCCTCCAGAGCGGCGATGTCGCCCGGCGCGGCGAGCGCAGTGACACCCTCGGGCACCGTGCCGCTGGTCAGCACCACGCGCTGCGGCGAACGGCGCTCCAGCCCCGGCAGGCGCACATCGAGACGGGGTGCGTCGGCACGCCAGGTTCCCCCGCCGACAAGAATCGCATCCGCCTGCGCGCGCCGCGCATGGACATGAGCGCGTGCGGCCTCTCCCGTGATCCACTGGCTGGTGCCATCGGCGAGGGCAATGCAGCCATCGAGCGACGTCGCGAGCTTCAGAGTGACCCAGGGCCGCCCCATCCGCTGGCGGGCAAGGAAGCCCGCGAGGCTCGCCGCAGATGCCGTGTCCCCTAAAACGGTCACGCCAATCCCCGCTGCCTCAAGCCGGGCGACGCCCTTTCCGGATGTGCGCGGATCGGGGTCGATCTGGCCGATCACGACCCGGGCCGGACGGGCGCTTGCGATCACATCGGCACAGGCAGGGCCACGCTCCGATTGATGCGCGCAAGGTTCGAGCGTGACGTAGAGCGTTGCCCCCGCAAGCGCCGCCGGCGACAGGCCCGCCAGCGCCATCGCTTCGGCGTGGGGCCGCCCGCCGGGCCGGGTCCAGCCGCGCGCGATCACCCGGCCCTCCCGCACCACCAATGCTCCGACCCCGGGATTGGGGCGCGAGGCAGGGCGCGCGCGGGAGGCGAGCCGCGCGGCGGCGGCCATCCAGTCGGCATCTTGCAGGCGCGTTTGAGCGGCTATTGTCCGGCGCTTTCGGTGCGGGGTTGCGCCGCGGCACCCTTGGCAAAGGCTTCGCGCTGCTTGGCAGCCTTGGCCTCTTCCGCCGCGCGCTCGGCTGCGGCCTTGCGCTCGATGGCTTCGACATCCATCCCGGTAGCCGCGCCTAGTGACTTGTAGATATTGCGTTTCTGCTCCGCAATCCGGGCTTCCTCAGCCGCGCGCAAATCCTTGATTTCCTGATTGGCGCGATTCTCGGCCATGATCTCGGCATCGCTGCGGTTCGGATCGAGCGAGGTGATGTATTCGATCTTGGGTCGCTCGGGCTCGCCGTAAACCGTGCTCTGCGTGCCCCAGTAAAGCATCCCTGCGACCGGCAGGCACGAGAGCACCAGGATCGGCCAGCGATAGGGATTGGGCCGTCGGAACTCGTTCCAGAAATCGGCGATCCCGTTGGTGGGATTGAAGCGGGACGGGAGGATGCGCATGGCGGCAATATAGGGCGGCGCGGCGGTGGGGGGAAGGGGGCTCCCTCAGCGGGCGCCTATCCGAAGCTGGCGTAAAGCCCGCGCCCGTGATCTTTCAGCCAACGGTCGGCGTCTTCGATTGCGCCTTCGAACATCCGCCCGAGCAGCGCGTGGAAGGCCGGGGAGTGATCGAAGTGGACGAGATGCGCGACTTCGTGCGCGACCACCGAACGGCGCACGAAATCAGGTGCTTGCACCAGACGCCAGTTGATGCGGATACGGCTTTTGTCGGAGCATGAGCCCCAGCGCCGCTGCGCCCGGGTGAGGCCGATCGGCACCGGATCGAGCCGGGCGATGGCGCAGTATTCGCGCATATCGGCCTCGGCCAGCATCAAGGCCTCGCTCTCAAGCCAGCGCTTCAACCGCTGCTCCAGCCCGGTCTGCGGGCCGCCGATACGCAGAGCATCGCCCGCGATCACCGGCCGGCGCGGTGCGCGCTGATCCCATTCCAGCCGCAGCCTCCGCCCGCGATAGAGCACCGTGCCGCCCGGCTCCGGCGCGGCACGCTTGGGCAATCTTGCGAGCTGCTCGGCCAGCCAGCCCGACCGCGAATGGGCAAAGGCGATCGCCTCGCGTCCCTCGGCCCAGACCGGCAGGGTGATGCGCACTTCGGTGCCATCGGGCGCGAGGCGTAGCGTCAGCCGCCGGGCATTGCGCAGCCGCTTGAGCACGATCGGCACGCGCGTGCCGTCCAGCTCGATCTCGGGATCGAGCAACTGGACAGGCTTGGCGGTGCGGAGCCAGTCGATCATGCGTCCTCGCCCCGCAGATCCCAGTCGCGCCGCGGCGCGGGCCATTCGGTGACGTGATGTTCGAGCGGCCCGGCATCGACCTCGCTCACCACCCGGCCGACGATCGAAACCCCCGCGCGCCGCACCGCATCGCGGTCACCCGAAAGGAGGTAATGCCACCCCGGCAGCGGGCGACCATCGGCGCGCAACCGGTAGGCGCAGGTCTGCGGCAGCCAGCTGACCTGCTCGACGATCCGCAGGGTCAGGCGCAGGCAATCGGGCACAAAGGCCTTGCGGTTGCGGTAATCGCTGCATTGCGCCGTGCCGGTGTCGAGCAGCCGGCAGGTGATGTTGGTATCGACCACTTCGCCGGTGTCCTCGTCTTCCAGCTTGTGGAGGCAGCAACGCCCGCAGCCGTCGCATAGCGCCTCCCATTCGGCGCGGCTGAGATCGCCGAGCGGCAGTTCCCAGAAGCGGTCTCTCAGTTCACCCATCGCGCCAGTTCCGCGGCCACGGCCTCGCCGCTCTGATCGGACGGCAGCAAGGCCAGCGGCTTGCCGTCGGGGCCGAACAGGTAGGTCACCCGCAGGTGATCGACCAGATAGCCGCCTCCTTCGACCGGCTTTCCCTTCGAGAAATAGATCCCGAACGCTTTGGCGGCAGCGGCGATCTGTTCAGGGCTTCCGGTCAGGCCGACGACATCGGGCGAAAAGGCGGCGGCAAATTCGCCGACGATCTTCTGGGTGTCGCGCTCGGGGTCGACGGTGATGAAGATCGGGACGATCTTGGCGGCCTTGGCTGCATCCTGCCCTTTCAGCAGTTTCAGCCCCTGCGCCACGCGCTGCATATCGGTCGGGCAGATGTCGGGGCAGAAGGTGTAGCCGAAATAGACGATCCGGTACTTGCCGGCAAAATCGCCCCAGCGAACGGTTTGGCCCTTGCTGTTCGTCAGCGTGAATTCCCCGCCGATCGCCGCGCCCGCCAAAGGCGGTTCGACCGCGGCAGGCTCGGCCGGGCCGCAGCTGCCCAGCGCGAGGGTGCCTGCGATCAGCAGGGGAAGAAGCGGGGAAGACTTGTTGATGCGGTTCATGCTCTGCTAACTGGTCGCTTGCGATGGGCGCTTGGGCAAGCCGAAGACTTGGCTTCCCGCGCCGGGCCACAGGCAAGCTGTGGCAGGTAATGCGAAAGGATCAAACCTTGGGCTTCGATGTTTTGCGCAAATTAGGGGCTCGCACCGCGATTGCCAGCGTTCTTGTGCCCGCACTTGCGCTGATGCTGTCGGCTCCGGTGGCGGCGCAGTTCCAGTCGGATGGGTACAAGTTTCTTGAAGCGGTCAAGGATCGCGATGGCGACAAGGCGACCGAAATGCTCAACGAGCCGGGCACCCAGATCGTCAACACCCGCGACATCACCAGCGGCGATACCGGTCTGCACATCGCCGTGGCACGCAGCGACATCTTGTGGGTGCGCTTCCTGCTCCAGCGCGGCGGCGATCCCAATATCCGCAACAAGAAGGGCATCACCCCGCTGCAACTGGCGACCGCGCTGAGCTTTACCGACGGCGTTGAGGAACTCATCAAGAAGGGCGCGCAGGTCAACGTCTCCGACCAGACGGGCGAGACTCCGTTGATCGCGGCGGTTCATGCGCGCAACGTGCCGCTGGTGCGGTTGCTGCTATCGAAGGGCGCGGACCCTGATCGCAATGACAATTCGGGCCGATCGGCGCGCGTTTACATGGAGCTCCAGAACGGCAATGCGCTGCTGAAGCAGGAGTTCGAGAACGCCGACAAGAAGCGCGCCGAAGCGGGAACCAAGAAAGACTACGGGCCTTCCTTCTGACATGACCGACTTTTCTGACCTCACGCTCGACGAACTGCGTATCGCGCTTGCGCCTGATATTGCCGCCTCGGCCATTTTCGATGGCTGGAACGCAACCGCGCTGATCGCCGCTGCCGAAATGGCGGGCGCCGATGTCGATGTGGCAAAGCTCGCCTTTCCGGGTGCCAAGCCGATGGACATGATCGAGGCGT
Source organism: Erythrobacter sp. BLCC-B19 (assembly GCF_028621955.1). NCBI lineage: Bacteria > Pseudomonadati > Pseudomonadota > Alphaproteobacteria > Sphingomonadales > Erythrobacteraceae > Erythrobacter > Erythrobacter sp. BLCC-B19. The sequence goes on along the minus strand of NZ_CP117516.1, from coordinate 589,163 downwards.
GGATCGCTTCGGTCGATCAGGCGATGGAAGCCGAATGGCCGGCCGAGCGTCTGGCGACGCTCAAGATCCGCGAGCGCATCCGCACGCTGGTTGCTTTCCGGCTGGAGGCTGTGTCGCATATCGACGAGGCAGTGCGCCGCGCGCTGGCGATCATGGCTCAGCCGCAGAACGCAGCGCGGTCGCTGAAGCTCGGCTGGCATTCGGCCGACATCATGTGGCGGCTCGCAGGCGACACCGCGACCGATTACAACCACTACACCAAGCGCGCGATCCTCGCGGGAATCTACTCGGCGACGCTGGCGGTGTTCGTCAACGACGACAGCGAGGGCAAGGCCGACACCTATGCCTTCCTCGACCGCCGGATCGACGGGGTGATGAGGTTCGAGAAGGTGAAAGCGCAGTTCCTGAACAAGGACCGCGAACTGCCGAGCCTGACGCGTTTTCTCGGAAGGCTGCGCTACCCGGCGCGGTAGTTGGCCTCGGCCAGCGGAGCGCTTGGCGACAAAAGACGCGTCCGAACTGGTGATTACACCTAGGCCGCGCCTCGCGCCCGCAGCCGCTCTGGCCTATTGCCCGACTCGGATTCGCGGCGCATCTTGGCGCCCGGGGATCAAGACATTGACGGGAAGGGTATTTCGATGGCGGGTTCGCTCAACAAGGTCATGCTGATCGGTAATCTGGGCGCCGACCCGGAAATCCGCACCTTCGGCAATGGCGGCAAGGTCGCCAACCTGCGCATTGCGACGTCCGAACAGTGGAAGGACCGCCAGACGGGCGAGCGCAAGGAAAAGACCGAGTGGCACACCGTCGCGATCTTCTCCGAAGGCCTCGTCGGCGTGGTCGAGCGTTACTTGAAGAAGGGCAGCAAGGTCTTTGTCGAGGGCAAGCTCCAGACCCGCAAGTGGCAGGACCAGAACGGGCAGGATCGCTATTCGACCGAAGTCGTGATCCAGGGCATGGGCGGCACGCTGACCATGCTTGACGGCCCGGGCGGCGGTTCGGGCGGCGGCGGCATGGGCGGCGGCGGCGGTCGCTCGGGCGGCGGCAGCTACGGCGGCGGTGGCGGCGGCTGGGATCAGGGCGGCGGTTCGTCAGGCGGCGGCGGCTTTGGTGGCGGCGGGGCTTCGGCTGGCGGCGGCTACGACGATCTCGACGACGACATCCCGTTCTGATCGGGGGGCGGGTGACCGCGCCATCGGCCCGGACCTCGTGCCGGGCTAGAAGGTCATGAACAAATTGACGTTGGCGACATGGTCGCTGCGGTCTTCGCCATCGCGGAAAACCTGCTGGTTGAGATAGCCCGGCACCACCTCCACGCCTTTCGTCAGCGGGATCGAGACCCCGACGAAATTGCGCCACACCGACAGCCCCCCGCGCTGCACCGTGCCATCGTCAAGGTCGATGAAGGGCTCGGTGAAGGCGACGATCTTGTTGTTCTCGCTCACCGGCACGCGCAGCTGGACGAACTGTCGCAGCCGCCATGCGCTGTCGGGACGCTCGCGAAAGCTGCGCCATTCGAGCCGCGTGCGCGAATCGAGCGTGGTGCCGCCCTCGCTTTCAATCAGGCGCAGATTGAGCTCCTGATAGACCCGATCCTCGTTAAGCTTCGCCGGCCCCACCGGATCGGTCATCACATAGGCATAGCCCGCCCCGATGCTGGCCTTGTCGCTGATCCGGTACCCAACCAGCCCGCGCAACAACAACTGGCCGAGACGCTCGGCATCCTGTGTGAAGCGCTGCTGCGCCTCAGCGCGGACGAAGACCGCCTCGCTTGCATTGATGGTCGCGAACTGGCCGAGCCAGATGTTCCCATCCTCCTCCGCAGCGGCCGGAGCGGCGGCGAGAAGGATAACGAGGGGCACAGGCAGCAAGCGCGGCGCAGGCATGGGACGCTCCGACAATGAACGCAGGGGGTGCGCGGCGTTTGGCATGGGGCCGCTTAACGCCAGATACGGCAAAGGCTCGGGATAGGCGCGGGGCTTAGTCGCGCTTCAACCCGGCGAGCAGCGCGGCGAGCGGGCCGTCCTGTTCGCCCTCCTGCACAATCCCTGCAGCCAGCCTCGCGGCATCGGCATTCGGCCCTTCGGCATAGGGATCGATCGCAAGGCCCAGCGTCTGCGCCACCGCTTCGCCCAGATCGAACATTTCGCCTGCATATTCGATCTCGTCGCAATCGTCGGCATCGAGCTCGATTTCCTCATCCCCGGTTGCAGGGCGCTGGTTTTCCTCGATAAACCTGAGGTCTATGGCCTCGTCGATGGTCACCGGAAAATCCTCCCCGCTGATCGCGCAGGGCTGCATGATCGCTGCGCGCAGCCGCCCGGTGGCTCGGATCGCGCGGGGGCGCTGTTCGAGTGCGACCTCGGCCCGCAGCTGATCCACTGCGCCCAGCGCGAACCGCGCCGCCAGCGCCGCGCGTTCCTCAGCCGTCGCCTCGATCACCACCATCTCGCCCGGCAGGGGGCGGGTCTTGATCATCCGGGTGAGTTCGGAAGGGGGCAGGGGGGCGGTCACCAGATCGCGCTCGCTTTCAGCATTTCCGCATCGGAGAAACGGCCCAACCTTTCGAAAAGCTTGAGCAATTTCTCTGCCACGGCGCGCGCGGCGGCGGCTTCGTCGATGCCTTCGGCGAAGGTCACATTGCGCTGCACCGCAGCGGTCAACTTGTCGAGATCGCCGCCGTTGAAGGCGCTGCGATAGGCGCCCAAGCGGCCCCCGAGCACGCTCATCAGCTTGCCGATGCGCTTGCCCACGACCACGTCATTGACCCCGAATTCGCGCAGCTGGCCGTCCATATCCTCGACGAACAATTCGGCCAGAAGCGCACTTTCTGCGCGCATATCAGAGGCTTCCACCCGCACCATCACCGCGCTCAACACGGCGGTGATCATGTCGAACCGGCCCGCAATCGAATCCGCCACCCCTGCCTGCGTGAAGTAATCGGGATCGCGCGCCAGCTCGATCACGCGGTGCCACAGCGGCCGCACGCTTTCGCGCGGGTCAGGAGCGGTTCCGAGCAGGCGGGAGAGGAAGGACATGGGAAACGGGAGCCTTTCATGCGATTTCAGCGATAACGGACTGGTTACGGGCGGGCAATGACTGCGCAACAGGCGTCGATGCTACGACAACGCACGACAAGCGGATGCGTTCAAGCGTCATTCAACCGGGACGGGCCACCGCAAGAGCCATATGGTGCGTTGCAAGCTTGCGCCTAGCCCCTTAAAGCACCTCGCCCAAGGGACAAGTGCGCCATGCGGCGCGGATGCATGACGGGATTGAACGGTTGGTGCAGATGAACGCGGAAATGAACGGCACCGGCGCGGGCCAATCGGCATGGCGCAAGGCGCGGCTTGCCCTGCTGCTGGCAGGGGCTGCGGTGGCCCTGCCGGGGTGCAGCGCGATCCGGGAATCGCGTGGCTATATTGATGATCCGGTGCTCACCGCCGCGATCCAGCCCAAGATCGACAACCAGCAATCGGTTGAAGGCACCTTGGGCCGCCCGACCTTTACCAGCCAGTTCGGCACCCCGACCTGGTACTACGTCTCCTCGATCACCGGCCAGCGCCCCTTCAGCCGTCCGCGCATCCGCGAACACGCGGTGCTGGCGGTGCAGTTCGATGCGACGGGCAAGGTGACGCAGGTTACCCGCAGCGGGGTGGACAAGGTCGTCTATCTCGACCCCAACGGCGACAAGACCCCGACTCTGGGTCGTGAGCGCGGGTTCCTCGAAGACCTGTTTGGCAATATCGGCCAGGTCGGCGGTGCGGGCGTCGGCGGCGGACCGGGCGGCCAGTAACGGCGCTGCCTTGCGCCTGCCTGCCTTGATCCTGAGCAGGCGCGCGCCATATCTGGCCGCATGACACACGATCCTTCGGCCCACGGCCTCGTGCAGTGGCACGGCACCACCATCATCGGCGTCCGGCGCAATGGCACCACCGTCATCGCGGGTGACGGGCAGGTGAGCATGGGCAACACCGTGATGAAGCCCAACGCCCGCAAGGTGCGCCGCATCGGCGATGGCAGCGTCATCGCGGGCTTTGCCGGCGCGACCGCCGATGCTTTCACCCTGTTCGAGCGGCTGGAGAAGAAGCTGGAGCAATATTCCGGCCAGCTGATGCGTGCCTCGGTCGAACTCGCCAAGGACTGGCGCACCGACAAATACCTGCGCAACCTCGAAGCGCTGATGATTGTCGCCGACAAGGACACGCTGCTGGTGCTGACCGGTAATGGCGATGTGCTCGAACCCATCGGCGATATTGCCGCGATTGGCTCTGGCGGCAATTTCGCGCTCGCCGCCGCCCGCGCGCTCGCCGATTACGAGGCCGATGCCGAGACAATTGCCCGCAAGGCGATGGCGGTCGCGGCCGACATCTGCGTCTTCACCAATGGCAATCTGACCGTGGAAACGGTTTGATTTTCTCCCGTTCGCCCTGAGCTTGTCGAAGGGCTGCACTTCTATGGCCGACGGTGCTGAAGCAAGACGGTGCTTCGACAAGCTCAGCACGAACGGATTTATCTCGGATCAGGCTCTCATGGACAACCTCACCCCCAAGGCGATTGTCGCCGCATTGGACGAACACATTATCGGTCAGGCCGAGGCCAAGCGCGCGGTTGCGGTGGCGCTGCGCAATCGCTGGCGGCGGCAGCGGCTGGGCGCGGATCTGCGCGATGAGGTGACGCCCAAGAACATCCTGATGATCGGCCCCACGGGCTGCGGCAAGACCGAGATCAGCCGCAGGCTTGCCAAGCTCGCCGAAGCCCCCTTCATCAAGGTCGAGGCGACCAAGTTCACCGAGGTCGGCTATGTCGGCCGCGATGTCGAACAGATCGCGCGTGATCTGGTGGAAGAAGCGATCCGGCTGGAAAAGGAACGTCGCCGGGAGAAAGTGCGCGAGGCTGCCAGCGCCGCCGCGATGGACCGGCTGCTCAACGCGCTGGTGGGCGAGAACGCCTCGGAAGCCACCCGCGAAAGCTTCCGCCAGCGCATCGTCCAGAACGCGATGAACGATGTCGAGGTCGAGATCGAGGTGCGCGACACCCCTGCCACCCCCTTCGACATGGGGCAGATGGGCGGGCAGATCGGCATGATCGACCTCAGCGACATGATGGGCAAGGCGCTGGGCCGGAAAAACACCCGCCGCCAGAAGCTGCGCGTGCCCAATGCGTGGGACAGGCTCGTCGATGAAGAGGCCGACAAGCGCCTCGATCAGGACGATGTCGCGCGCGCTGCGCTTGCAAACGCCGAGACCAACGGGATCGTGTTCCTCGACGAGATCGACAAGATCGCGGTCAGCGACGTGCGCGGCGGGAGCGTCAGCCGCGAGGGCGTGCAGCGCGACCTTCTCCCGCTGATCGAGGGCACCACGGTCGCCACCAAATATGGCCCGATGAAGACCGATCACGTGCTGTTCATCGCCAGCGGCGCGTTCCATGTCGCCAAGCCGAGCGATATGCTGCCCGAGCTTCAGGGCCGCCTGCCGATCCGGGTCGAACTGCGCGCGCTAACCGAAGCGGATTTCGTCCGCATCCTCAGCGAAACCCGCGCCAACCTAGTGGCGCAATACAAGGCGCTGTTGGGGACGGAGCAGGTGACGCTCGACTTTGCCGATGATGCGATCCCCGAGATCGCCCGCATCGCCGCGCAGGTAAACGGCACGGTCGAGAATATCGGCGCGCGGCGCTTGCAGACGGTGATGGAGCGGCTGCTGGAGGAGATCAGCTTCGAGGCCGAGGATCATGTCGGCGAGACGATCACCATTGATGCCGCCTATGTGAAGCAGCGCCTCGCCGGGCTGGCGGGGAACACCGACCTCAGCAAGTACATCCTGTGACCGGCGGCGCAGGCCCGGTCAGCGACCTTGCGGGGATGCTGGCGGGCATGGCGCCTGTGCTGGACGCGCAGCGGTGGGCGTTTGTGGTGGTCGATGGCGAGCCGCCCGCTGACGCCTTCGCGCTGATCCGCGAGGACGAGGGCACCACCGCGATTCTGCCGCAGGATGGCGGCGCTTTCGCCCGCATCACGCTGATGGTGCACTCCGCATTGGATGGCGTGGGGCTCACCGCGGCGGTGGCAGGCGCGCTCGCCGCGCAGGGGATTGCCTGCAATGTCGTGGCAGGCTTCCACCACGATCACCTGTTCGTGCCGTGGGCGCGGCGCGGAGAGGCGCTGGATGTTCTCCAGCGCCTCTCGCAGGTTGGGTGATTATTCCTCCAGCAGGTGCCGCTTCCAGAACACTAGCTGCGCGAGGAAGGCGTAGTCTGCGTTTGCCTTCTTGGCGAAGCCGTGGCCTTCGTCCGCGGCGACCAGATGCCATGCCTCGCCGCCGTTCTTGCGGATCGCGGCGACCATCTGGTCGGCTTCGGACTTGGGCACGCGCGGATCGTTCGCCCCGGTGATGACGAACATCGGCTTGGTGATCTCGCCCACGCGGGTCAGCGGGCTGATTTCGGTGAGCTTGGCGCGCTGGGCCGGATCACGCTCGTCGCCATATTCCACCCGCCGCAGGTCCTGCCGGTAGGGGTTGGTGTTTTCGAGAAAGCTGACGAAGTTGCTGATCGCGACGGTGCACTGCGTCGCGGCGAGCTTCGCCTTCAGCTGCACCGCGGCGGCATAGCACATATAGCCGCCGTATGATCCGCCGGTGAGGCCGATCTTGGCGGGGTCAACGCCGGCATCCTTGGCCGCCGCGTCGATCAGCGCTTCCATGTCGCGCACCGAATCCTCGCGCTTGAAGGGGCCGTTGTCCAAGCTGACGAAGGTCTTGCCGAACCCGGTCGAGCCGCGGACATTGGGGTAGAACACGCCGATACCGAGTTCGTTGAGGAAGTAGTTGTTGCGCCCCATGAACCCGGCGACACTCTGCCCTTCCGGCCCGCCATGGACCGAGACGATCAGCGGACGCTTGCCCGGGAACTTCGCCGGATCGGGCAGGTAGAGCAGGCCCGAGACCTCCAGCCCGTCAAAGCTTTTGGTGGTAACGATGCGCGGTTCGACATTCACCTGCGGGTCGAGCCCGCCGGTCTCGCTCTGCGTCCAGCGGGTCAGTTGCATGGTCTTGGGGTCGAGGCTCCACACATCCGCCGCGCTTTTGGCGCTGGAGAAGCTGAAGCCGATTTCGCCCCAGGGCGCGATCTCGATCCCGCCGATCTGGCCTGCGGGCAGGGCATCGACGCTGGTGACCTTGCCGCTCGCCACATCCATGATCCGCATCCGGTCAGACCCGGCTTCGTTCACTTCATAGACGATCGTGCGGCCATCGTCCGACAGGTCGAACCCGTCGACGTCCCACTTCTCGCGGGTGACGGCGGTGAATTTGCCCGTCACCGGGTCAAGCCGCCCGAGCCGCTGGAAATCGCTGCCCTCGTCGCTCGTCACCCACACGGTGCCGTCGGGGGCGACTTCCATGCCGGTATAGGCGATTTCGGCCTTGGGGTCGCCGATCGGGGTCATCGCCCCGGTGGCAAGATCGAGCCGGTAGAGGTCGGCATTCTGCACCGATTGGTAATCGGCGACATAGGCGATGGTCTTGTCGGGCGAGAAGGCAGCGATGGCCCAGCCGCCGCCCTTGCTCTCATGCACCATCCGCGCCGAGGCGGGATCGCGCGGGTCCATCACATAGAGGTCGGAATCGACCGCGTTGCGGCGGGTCGAACTGAACCCGATCAGGCTGCCGTCGCTGCTCCACGCGTTGATCTGGTTGCGGCTCTTGCCGTCGGTCAGCAGGGTGAGGCGGCCGTCCTTGAGGGTGTGGAGCTGGAAGTATTCGTCCCCGCCGCGATCCTTGGACACCAGGATGATGTCGCCCTTCTTCGGCGCATAGGAGCCGCGCACCGGCTCGGCCTCGAAGCTGATCTGGGTGCGTGCGCCCATCGGCTGGGCGACGCGGTGGAGCTGGTTGGTATTGGCAAAGCGGGTCGAGATCAGCACCGCGCGGGTGTTCGGATCCCATCCGGCAAAGCCCGCGCCGCGCGCTTCGAGATAGGGGCGGGCACGCTCGGCCAGATCGAGTGGGATCGGCGGCATTTGCTCGGCTGTCAGCGCGGCGGGGATCGGGACGGCGGGGGCGGGTGCGGGGGCTTCTTGCGCGGCAGCCGACACGGCGGTTGTCGCGAGCAAAAGGGCAATCAGACGAAGGTGACGCATCGTGACGGGTTCTCTCTCCATGGGCACCGCGCGCGGCGCGGGCATGGGGGAGAGGTAACGGGCGCCCGCCAGCGGGGCAATGCTCTGTTATTCAGCCGCCTCGGCGTCGATCTCGTCGCGTCGTTCGCTCGCCTGCCGTGTCCACATTTCGGCATAGAGCCCGCCGTGCTTCAGCAGCGCCGCATGGTCGCCGTTTTCTGCCAATCGCCCGTGATCGAGCACCAGAATGTTGTCGGCATCGGCAATGGTCGACAGCCGGTGCGCGATGGCGATGGTGGTGCGCCCCTTGGCGATGCGGCGCAGGGTGGCGAGGATTTCCTGCTCGGTGCGGGTATCCAGCGCGCTGGTCGCCTCGTCGAGCAGCAGGATCGGCGGGTTCTTGACGAGGGTGCGGGCGATGGCGACGCGCTGCTTTTCCCCGCCCGACAATTTCAATCCGCGTTCGCCCACCATCGTCGCGAAGCGATCGGGCAGGCGGTCGATCAGCGGGGTGAGCGCGGCATCGCGGGCGGCCTGTTCGATCATGGCCTGATCCGCGCCCTCCGCGCCATAGGCGATGTTGTAGGCAAGATCCTCGTTGAACAGCACCGAATCCTGCGGGACGATGCCGATGGCCGCGCGCACACTCTCTTGCGTGACGCCCGCAATATCCTCACCCCCCACCAGCACGCGGCCGGACAGGGGATCATAGAAGCGGAACAACAGCCGCCCGATGGTGCTCTTGCCCGCGCCCGATGGGCCGACGATCGCCGTGGTGCTGCCCGCTGGCACTTCAAAGCTGAGACCGTTGAGGATGGTGCGCCCCGGATCATAGCCGAAGGTGACATTGTCGAACACGACCGTGGGGCGATGCACGATCAGTGCAGGCGCGCCCGGCTTGTCCTTCACCTCGATATCGGTGTCGATCAGGCGGAACATCTCGGCCATGTCGATCAGGCCCTGGCGGATGGTGCGGTAGACCCAGCCGAGCACGTCCAATGGGCGGAACAGCTGGATCAGGTAGGTGTTCACCAGCACCAG